>NZ_LFCT01000009.1 GCF_008692605.1 Sphingobium estronivorans | reverse complement strand
GGGGGGGGGGGGGGGCTTTGGCGGACAGGGTGGGATTCGAACCCACGGTGAGCGTAAACCCACGGCGGTTTTCAAGACCGCTGCCTTAAACCACTCGGCCACCTGTCCGTCGCCACGCTTCCTAGCGACACAAACCGCCATGCCAAGCGGAAAATCGTCAGCGGGGCTTTCATCGCCATTATATGCCCATGCGCCAATAAGGGGATTCACCTTGCGGCATCGCTGTGCAACAAAAGGGGACAAGGAGATTCTTCAATGCGTTCGTCGATAGTGTCGCTGTTGCTGGGCCTGACCACGATCATGGTGGGCAGTCTGGCGACGGACAGCGCGATGGCGCAGGGGGATGCCGGATTTCGCGGCTATCTTGAATCCATTCGTCCTCGCGCCCGCGCAATGGGCATCAGGGATGCGACACTGAACGATGTCTTTGCAACGCTGACGCCCAATCCGCGCGTGGTTCAACTGGATCAGAATCAGCCCGGCGGAGGCGCCTATGCGCCGATTCCCAATTTCGAACCCTATCGCCGCCAACATGTCGACGCAGCGCGCATCAGCCGGGGCCGTACCGCCTATCTTGCCAATCGCGCCCGGCTCGCCCGGATCGAAGCCGAAACCGGCGTGCCGGAAGAGATCATGGTCGCCATTTACGGCCATGAGACCAATTATGGCGCCTATACTGGCGATTTCGACCTGATCCGGTCGCTGGCGACGCTCTCCTATGAAGGCCGTCGCCGCAGTTTGTTCGAACCTGAACTGCTCGCGACCCTCAAGATGCTGGACAACGGCGTACCCCGCAGCCGTCTGGTCGGCAGTTGGGCGGGTGCCACCGGTTATCCGCAATTCCTGCCCAGCGTTTATCTGCGCCTGGGCAAGGATGGCGATGGCGACGGCAGGATCGATATCTGGAACAGCGAAGCCGATGCCCTTGCCTCCATCGCCAATTATTTCGTCCATGCCGGTTGGCGGCGCGGGCAACCCTGGGGCATCGCCGTGTCCGTGCCCGCTGGCCTCGATCGTGCCTCTGTCACCGCACGGACAAATCCGGCTCGCTGCGAACGCGTGTTCAACCGGCACAGCCGCTGGCTCAGCATGGCCGAATGGCGACGCATGGGGGTGGTTCCGACCGGCGGAAGCTGGCCTGCCGACCGAGTGATGGCGACCCTGCTGGAACCCGACGGTCCCGGCAAGACCGCCTATCTGCTCACCAGCAATTACCGGGCGATCCTGGATTATAATTGCTCCAATTTCTATGCCTTGTCGGTCGGCTTGCTGGCGGACGCGGTCAAGCAATAGACCTCTTTGCGATTGGCCCCGTCAGGGCTAATGAAAACCAAGGCCCATCAGAATCCATCAATCCGAAGGCAGTCCTGCATGAAGAAGTCCGTCGCCGCCCTCCTTTTCGTCGGCTTGCTTTCCCAGCCGCTGGTGGCTGCCGCGCCGCCCTATACCAGCGAAGCGCCGATCGCCTATATGAAGGACCTGTCCTCGGGCGCCGTGCTCTTTGATCAGGGCGGCGAAACAAGGATTCCGCCGGCATCCATGGCGAAAATGATGACGGTGCACGTCGCCTTCCGCCTGATCCAGAAGGGCGATCTGAAGCTCGACCAGAAATTTACCGTTCGCCCGGAAACCTGGCAGAAATGGCATGGCCCGCAGGCCGGATCGACCATGTTCCTTTCGCCCGGCGAGCAGGTGTCGGTCGAAAATCTGCTGCACGGCATCGTCACGCTGTCCGGCAACGACGCCTGCGTCGTTCTGGCCGAGGGCATCGCTGGCACCGAACCGGCGTTCGTCGCCCTGATGAACCAGGAAGCCAAGCGCCTGGGTCTCAAGAATAGCAATTTCGGCACCAGCAATGGCTGGCCGGACGAGGGCGTAACCTATGTAACGGCACAGGATCTCGCCTTGCTCGCGGAAGCGACGATCGAGGAAACGCCGAGCCTCTACAAGAAATTTTACGCCACCCGCGCCTTCACCTGGGGCAAGACCATGGGCGGGGCCGACATCGAGCAGGGCAACCGAAATCCCATTCTGGGCAAGGTGCAGGGGGCCGACGGCCTCAAGACCGGACATACGGAAGAAGCGGGCTATGGCTTCACCGGTTCCGCCGAGCAGGAGGGCCGCCGTCTGGTGATGGTCGTCGCCGGGCTCACAAGTTCGAACCAGCGTATCGCCGAATCCGTGCGCTTCATGGACTGGGGCTTCCGCGCGTGGAAGGCGCAACCGCTGTTCAAGAAGGGCCAGACGGTCGAAACCGCCGAGGTCCAGTTAGGCAGCACCACCAAGGTCGCGCTGGTCGCCCCGCAGGATATGGCCGTGACCCTGCCGCGCGCCGCTTCGTCCCAGATTTCGGTCAAGGTTGCCTATACCGGCCCGATCAAGGCGCCTATCGTCAAGGGGCAGAAAATCGCGCAGCTTATCATCTCCACGCCCGACACCCCGCCGCAGATTCTGCCGCTGGTCGCGGGTGAGGACGTGTCCGAAGCGGGTATTTTCTGGCGTCTGTGGAACGGCCTGAAGTCGTTCTTCGGGTGACAATTCGGACGGCAAAGGGCCGTTTCATCTCTCTGGAAGGCGGGGAGGGGGCAGGCAAGTCGACCCAGCTTCGGGCGCTTGCCACCGCTCTTCGCGCGCGTGGTCTGGAAGTCGTCGAAACCCGCGAACCGGGCGGCAGCGAGGGCGCGGAGGCGATCCGCACGCTGTTGCTGACGGGCGGTGCCGACCGCTGGAGTCCACGCGCCGAGGCGCTGCTGTTCGCTGCCGCGCGCGCCGACCATGTCGAAAAGACGATCCGTCCGGCGCTCGACCGGGGGGCCTGGATCCTGTCGGACCGCTTTCTGGACAGCAGCCGCGCCTATCAAGGCATGGGGGATTTGACAGACGCCGACATATTGGCGCTGCATCGCATTGGCAGCGGCGGTTTCCTGCCTGACCGGACCCTGTTCCTCACCTTGCCGGAAACGGAGGCAACGGCCCGCACCCGCAGCCGCGACGGCGACGCGGCCGACCGGATCGGCGGCCGGGACCGCGCCTTTCATCTGGCCGTGGCCGACGCCTTCACCCGCTTTGCGCAGACTGAGCCGGAACGCGTGCGCGCGATCGACGCCTCGGGCGATGCCGACACTGTGACAGAACGCCTGTTGCTTGCCCTGCAAGACCTTCTGCCATGACGTCACTTCTGGGGCATGACGAGCAGGCCCGTACGCTCCTAGGCGCAGCGCGCAGCGGCCGCCTGCATCATGGATGGATCCTTGCCGGGCCGCGCGGCATCGGCAAGGCCAGCTTCGCCCGCGCCATGGCCCTGCGCCTGCTGGCCGAAGCCGCCGGTGCGGCCATGCCCGACGACGGGCTCGACGTGCCGCAGGATCATCCCATTCGCCGTCTGTTCGAGGCGGATGCCCATCCCGACTATGCCGAACTTTTCTGCCTGGAAAAGGACAGCGGCACCGCACGCAACATCACTGTTGATCAGATTCGGGGGCTCCAGCGCCTGATCCAGTCCGCTCCATCCATGTCCGCGCGCCGTGTCGTCGTTATCGACAGCGCCGACGATCTGGAGCGGGGCGCCGCCAATGCGCTGCTGAAAAATCTCGAGGAACCGCCCGCCGACATGCTGTTCCTGCTCGTCAGCCATGCGCCGGGACGCCAGCTGCCGACGATCCGTTCCCGCTGTCGAACCCTTCGTTTCGATATATTGAGCGAGGAAGTCATGCGGACGGTGCTCCGCGGCGAGAAAGGCGACCTGTCTTCAGCTGAACTCGATGCTCTGGTGCGCGCCGGGGAAGGCTCGCCCGGCAAGGCGTTGCGCTATGCCGGACTCGACATAGCGGACATGGAGCGCTCCCTGGCGGCCATCGCAGCCGATGGCGATCCCGGCAACCGTCAACGCCTTGCCCTCGCCAAATCCCTGGCGTCCAAGGCTGCGAAGCCGCGTTACGAAGCCTTTCTCGAACGGGCGCCGGCCTTTATCGCCGCCGCAGCCCGGCTGCGCGAGGGCGCCGATCTCGGCAAGGCGCTCGACCATTGGGAGGCGGCACGGCAACTTGCCGGTGGCGCCGTCATCCTCTCGCTGGAACCGGGCGCGGTCGTCTTCGAACTGGCGGGTCATGTCGCCGCTCTCGCCAATGGAAAAGCGGCTTTGCGCGGGGCTTAACAACCGCTAGGGAAGGCCGCATGTCCAAGCCCTACACCATTACCACCGCTATCAGCTATCCCAACGGTCGCCCGCATATCGGCCATGCCTATGAAGTGATCGCCACCGACGCGATTGCCCGTTTCCAGCGGATGATGGGCCGCGACGTATTCTTCCAGACCGGAACCGACGAGCATGGGTTGAAAATGGCCCAGACCGCGCGCAACCGAGGTATCGAACCGCGAGAACTGGCCGACGAAATGTCAGCCTATTTCAAGGTTATGAACGATGATTTGAACATCAGCTATGATCGCTTCATCCGGACCAGCGAGCCGGACCATCACAGCGCCAGCCAAGCCATCTGGCAAGCGATGGAGGCCAATGGCGATCTTTATCTCGGCCGTTATGAAGGCTGGTATTCCGTCCGCGACGAAGCCTTTTATGACGAAAAGGAACTGATCGAAGGGGAAGGGGGCCAGAAACTGTCGCCCCAGGGCACGCCGGTCGAATGGACGGTGGAGGAAAGCTGGTTTTTCCGCCTGGCCGCCTATCAGCAGAGGCTGATCGACCTCTACACCAGCCAGCCGGATTTCATCCAGCCCGACAGCCGCCGTAACGAGATCATGCGCTTTGTCGAGGGGGGGCTTTCCGACCTCAGCGTTTCGCGCACCAGCTTCGACTGGGGCGTGAAGGTGCCGGGCAGCAATGGCCATGTCATGTATGTTTGGGTGGACGCGCTCACCAACTATTTGACCGGCTGCGGCTACCCCGACGACGCCGAACGCATGGCCCGTTATTGGTCGGAGGGCGGCGATATCACGCATATCATCGGCAAAGATATTGTGCGTTTTCATACAGTTTATTGGCCAGCGTTCCTGATGAGCGCGAATTTGCCTTTGCCGAAGAAGGTGTTCGGTCACGGCTTTCTCCTCAACCGGGGGGAGAAGATGTCCAAATCGCTGGGCAATGTGGCCGACCCGATGGAACTGGCCGAGCGGTTCGGCGTCGACCAGTTGCGCTATTTCCTGTTGTCCGAAGTCACCTTCGGCAATGACGGCAGCTACAGCGCGGAGGCGATCGTTGCCCGATCCAATAGCGATCTGGCGAACAGTTTCGGCAATCTTGCCCAGCGGACGTTGAGCTTTATCGCTAAAAATCTGGAAGGCCGCCTGCCCGAACCCGTCGCGCAGGATGTGGACAGCGACCTCCTCAAGACCGTTGTAGAAGCGGCGCAAACCTTCCAGAATGCCATGGCCGATCTTGCGCCTTCGGCCGCCATAGAGGCGTGGATGCGTGCCGTCTTCGCCTGCAACGCCTATATCGACGCCCAGGCACCCTGGGCGCTCCGCAAGACCGATCCGGCTCGGATGGAAGCGGTTCTGGCCACCCTCTATGAAGCCATCGCCAATCTTGCCATCATGATCCAGCCGGTGATCCCGGCCAGTGCCACGGCTTTGCTCGACCAGATGGGACTGAGCGGAGAGGGACGGTCTTATGCGGTCATCGGCGCCGACTGGTATGCGCAGCTTCGGGCTTCAGGCTTCATCCTCAACCCGCCCAAGCCGCTGTTCCCGCGTCTCGACCTGCCTGCCGAAGAGGCATAAGCCATGCTGATCGATAGCCATTGTCACTTGAATTACAAAGGTTTGATCGAAGATCAGCAGAATGTTCTTGAACGTGCGCGCGCGGCCGGCGTGCGTCTGATGCTCAACATCGCCACCCGGGAAAGCGAATGGGACGATGTGCTGAGTACGGCGCTGCGTGAACCCGATGTGTGGGCGACCGTTGGAATCCATCCGCACGAGGCGGACGAACATCCCCATATCGATACCGCCAAGCTGGTCGAGCGCGCATCGCATCGCCGCGTTGTCGGCATCGGGGAAACGGGCCTTGATTATTATTACGACCATAGCGACCGCGAGCGGCAGCAAAGGAGCTTCCGTGCCCATATCGTGGCGTCGCGTGAAACCGGCCTGCCGTTGATCGTCCACACCCGCGATGCGGAAGAGGATACGCTGGCCATCATGCGCGATGAAATGGGGAAGGGGGCCTATACCGGCGTCATCCATTGTTTCACCGCCAGCGGAGCCTTTGCCGACGCGGCGCTGGAACTGGGATTTTACATCAGCATTTCCGGCATCGTGACTTTCAAAAGTGCCCGGGATTTGCAGGAAACCGCCGCGCGCCTGCCGCTGGAGCGGTTGCTGGTGGAAACGGATTCGCCTTTCCTCGCCCCGGTGCCCCATCGCGGCAAGCCCTGCGAACCTGCCTATGTGGCCGACACCGCCCGCTTTCTCGCCCAATTGCGGGGTGAGAGCCTTGAGCAACTGGCCGAGGCGACCTCGGCGAATTTCCACACCTTGTTCAGCAAGGCCGAATGAGCCTCAAGCTGACCATTTTGGGCAGTGGCACGTCCTCTGGCGTGCCACGGATCGGCAATGATTGGGGCGCCTGCGATCCGGCTGAGCCAAGAAACCGGCGGACCCGCGTATCCATTTTGGTGGAAAGCCCATCCACGCGCATTCTGGTTGATACGTCGCCCGACATGCGCGCGCAGTTGCTCGCGGCCGATGTCATCGACATAGACGCGATCCTGTGGACCCACGACCATGCCGACCACAGCCATGGCCTGGATGAGGTGCGCCAGCTTTACCATCATCGGGGAACACCCGTTCCCGGCTATGCCCGCGCCGAAACCCTCGCATTGCTGAAGCAACGCTTCGGATATGCCTTCGATGGCCGCCATGGCTATCATCCTACCATTGAAGCGCATCTCCTTCCCGATGGCTTGCGCATCGGCGACATCGACATTGCCTGCACCGATCAGCCCCATGGCGAGATATTCTCGACCGGATTTCGATTTACACATGGCAGCAGGTCTGTCGGATATGCTACTGATTTCCATAACATGACGGCAGATATGCTGGCGTTATACGATGGCCTCGACATCTGGGTCGTGGATGCGCTTCGCGAACGGCCGCATCCCACCCATGCCCATCTGGCATTGACTCTGGATGCCGTAGAAGCGCTCCGCCCCGGCCGTGCCATATTGACGCATATGGACCACAGCATGGACTATGCGACATTATGCGCCACCCTCCCGCGGGGCGTCGAACCGGGTTATGACGGCATGGTGGTGGAGTTGGGCGCAAAAGCAAGCGGGGACTAAAGGCCATGAACAGCGATCAGGCGATGTCCAGCCTTTGGTATATGCTGGCGCTCGTTCTGGTCGGATCGGCCCTGCTGGCGCGCCGTGCGCCCATGAGCGGCATGCTGCGCATGGCCATGATGTGGGTCGTAATCTTCGCGGCGCTGCTGGGGCTTTTCAAGATCGGCGAGAAATACGGCCTGTTTTCCAGCCGCAGCGGGGCGGGGGGCGGCTTGCCCGCGGCACCACCCCCCGCGCGCGTAGACGGGCAGGCCCTCCATATCCCCATAGCGGCGGACGGCCATTATTGGGTCGAGGGCAGCGTCAATGGCTCGCCAGTCCGTTTCCTGATCGACAGCGGGGCCAGCGTCACGGCCTTGTCCGTTGCGTCCGCCCGTACGGCCGGTCTCAATTTCGATCTTGACGCGTCCGGCGTCAGCATGATGACCGCCAATGGGAAAATCGATGCCAAGCGTTCGACCATCGCCACGCTCGCGATCGGCCCGATCCGGGCAAGCGACCTCGACATCGTGATTTCACCCGCCTTTGGCGATGTGAATGTGATCGGCATGAACATGCTGTCGCGCCTGAAAAGCTGGGGCGTCCAAGGGGGTGAAATGGTGCTGACACCATGACGGCACAGTTGACGGCGCCCGACCGGCGCCAGCGCCTGAAGGCCATTATCGGCGGCTCCACCGGCAATCTGGTGGAATGGTATGACTGGTATGCATATTCGGCCTTTACCCTCTATTTCGCGCCGCATTTCTTCCCAAGCGAAGATCGCACCGCGCAGTTGTTGAGCGCTGCGGGCATATTCGCAGTGGGCTTTCTGATGCGGCCGATCGGCGCCTGGCTCATGGGCGTCTATGCAGACAGGCACGGGCGAAAGAGCGGACTGACGCTTTCCGTGGCGCTGATGTGCGCCGGATCTCTGTTGATCGCGATCACGCCATCCTATCGGGCAATCGGCATGGGCGCGCCCATGCTGCTGGTGCTGGCCCGGCTGATGCAGGGATTGTCCGTGGGCGGCGAATATGGAGCCAGCGCGACCTATTTGTCGGAAATGGCGGGCCGGAGCCGACGCGGCTTTTTTTCCAGTTTCCAATATGTGACGCTGATCGCCGGACAGCTCGTCGCGATCTGCGTCCTGCTCATTCTGCAAGCCACGCTCAGCGAAGCGGAATTGGACGCCTGGGGCTGGCGCATTCCGTTTGCGATTGGCGGCGCACTGGCGGTGATCGTCTTCTGGCTGCGGCGGGGTCTTTCAGAAACGCAGAGCTTTGCCAAGGCCAAGGCGGTAGGCGCGCCTCAATCCGGCTTCGTCGAACTTGTCACCCGCCATCCTCGCGAAACGCTAACAGTGATGTTGCTGACGGCGGGCGGCACGATCGCCTTTTATTCCTATTCCATCTACATGCAGAAATTTCTGGTCAACACCAGTGGTCTGAGCCGGGAAACTGCATCCCAAATCAATGGGATAACACTGTTCCTTTTCATGCTTCTGCAACCATTGGCCGGCGCCTTGTCCGATCGCATCGGTCGCAAGCCGCTGATGATCGGCTTTGGCGTGCTGGGGGTGATCGGCACTTATCCGATCTTCGCGACGCTGGCCGTGACCAGGGATCCCGTGATCGCGGGAATGCTGGCGATGTTGGGGCTTGTGATCGTGACCGGCTATACATCGATCAACGCCGTGGTGAAGGCGGAGCTTTTCCCGGCGCATATCCGCGCGCTGGGTGTCGCGCTGCCTTATGCACTGGCGAATACCTTGTTCGGCGGCACGGCGGAATTCGTCGCGCTGTGGTTCAAGCAAATGGGGGTAGAGCAGGCGTTCTACATCTACGTCACGGCGATGATCGCGATATCGCTGATCGTTTATATCCGCATGCGGGATACGCAGCGATACAGTCAGATTTTGGAGGATTGATCCGGTCCGGAATGGCTTACATTTAACATAATATATATTATCGAATATAATAATCCATTTCCTCTTCTGGCCATCGCCCCGGCAAAACCCTATTCCTGAAAAGACAAAGTCGCTATTCAGGACCTCTCATGTCTTCCAAAGCCAAGGCGAGTCCCGCCGACATCATGCCGCTTGCCAATGTCATGGCACGGCTTCGCGATCCGGAAACCGGCTGTCCATGGGACATCCAGCAGGATTTCGGCAGTATCGCACCCTATACGATCGAGGAAGCCTATGAGGTTGCAGACGCCATAGAGCGCGACGATATGGCGGCGTTGCGCGATGAGCTTGGCGACCTGCTTCTTCAAGTGGCATTCCACAGCCGCATGGCTGAACAGAGCGGTCACTTCGCGTTGCAGGATGTGATCGACGGCATCACGGAAAAAATGATCCGCCGCCACCCTCATGTTTTTGGCGAAGGCGCGGTCCGGGAGGACGGGCATGCGCAATGGGAAGCCATCAAGGCAGCCGAACGGGCCGACAAGGACCCCGATCCCAGCGCGCTTGCTGGCGTCGCCATTGCATTGCCCGCCCTGCTCCGCGCCGAGAAACTTCAGAAGCGTGCGGCCCGGACAGGGTTCGACTGGCCCGATATCGGCGGCGTCATCGACAAGATCGAGGAAGAACTGGAAGAAGTACGGGCGGCTACCTCTCAGCAAGATCGGGAGGAGGAGATTGGCGATCTGCTCTTTGCCGTTGTCAACCTTGCCTGCCATTTGAACGTCGATCCCGAAGCCGCCCTGCGCGGTGGCAACAGCAAGTTCGACAGGCGTTTTCGCGCCATGGAAAATATGGCGGGAGACAGTTTCCCAACCCTTCCGCTCGATCAGAAGGAAGCCTTGTGGCAAGAGGCGAAACGGCGGTTGAAACGGGACTGATCGCGCCTGTTCTCAATTTCCCCGACGTTTGAGGAAACGCGCCATCGCCGAGTCCGAGAGCCGGACATCGACCAGCATGTCCTCGCCTTCCGCGCGTGTGCCAATCACCTCGCCATGTTCGTGCAGCCAGGCCATTGCCGCGCCGTCAGCCAGCGGGAGGCGCAACTGGTGAACCTGCGCGCCAGCAGTCAGCCGTTTGCTGATCACCCGTTGAAGGCCATCGACCCCCTCGCCCGTCAACGCTGACAGGATCACAACATCATCCCGCCGCGCTGCCGTTTCACGCACCGTTAGGGCGGCGTCTTCATCGAGCAGGTCCAGCTTGTTCCAGGCCTCGATGATCGGCGGCGGCTCATGTCCTTCGCCTGCCTCGAGCGCCCCTTCCCCTGCCACGCCCAGTTCGCTGAGTACGTCGAGCACGTCGTCGCGCTGCGCCTCCGTATCGGGATGGGCAATGTCGCGCACATGAACGATCAGGTCGGCCGAAAGCACCTCCTCCAGCGTAGCGCGAAAGGCCGCGATCAACTGCGTCGGCAGGTCCGAAACGAACCCCACCGTGTCCGACAATATCGCCTTGTCCAATCCCGGCAGCGCAATCTGCCGCATGGTCGGATCGAGCGTCGCGAACAGCAGATCCTCCGCCATGACGTCAGCCCCGGTCAATCGGTTGAACAGCGTCGACTTGCCAGCATTGGTATATCCGACCAGCGCGATCACCGGCCAAGGCGCCCGCTGACGTCGGGCGCGATGCAGGCCGCGCGTCTTCGTCACCTGATCCAGTTCGCGGCGGATCTTCGCCATGCGGTCGCGGATCATCCGGCGGTCAGCCTCGATCTGGGTTTCACCGGGGCCGCCCAGGAAGCCGAAGCCGCCACGTTGCCGCTCCAGGTGAGTCCAACTGCGAACCAGCCGCCCCGCCTGATAGTCGAGATGCGCCAGTTCGACCTGAAGACGCCCCTCATTGGTCGCGGCCCGTTCCCCAAAGATTTCCAGGATCAGGCCCGTCCGGTCGATGACCTTGGTTTCGGTCGCCTTTTCCAGATTGCTCTGCTGCACCGGGCTGAGCGCATTATCGACAATGACCAGTTCGGCCTCTTCCATGCGGGCGAGCGTCGCGATCTGATCGACCTGGCCGCTGCCGAACAGGGTCGCGGGCTTGCGCTCGCGCACGCGGAAGGCCTGCGCCGCCCGCACATCAATGCCGATGGCGAGAGCAAGGCCCCTCGCCTCCTCCAGCCGCGCGTCGCTATCGCGCCGTTCCGGCCCGTGGACATCGGCGCGCACGACAACGGCCCGCGCGCCACGCGACACCTCATCAGCGGAATCTCTGTTGAAAACTGCCATATCGGCTTAACGCTTCTGCCCCCGGCCCGCTTCCGTCAAGTCAGGGCCGGGGGCAAAAAGCGATCAATCCTCGCCCTCGCCTTCGCCGGAGAGGTCAAGATTATGCAGCGGCTGCACGGTCGAAATCGCGTGCTTGTAGACAAGCTGGACCATCCCGTCCCGCTCCAGCAACATGCAGAACAGGTCGAAAGCCGCGATTTCACCCTGCAACATCACGCCGTTCACCAGGAACATAGTGACGGGGCTGCCGGACTTTCGCACCGCGCTCAGGAAGATTTCCTGAAGCAGCTTCGACTTGCTATTGCCGTCGCTCGCCTTGCGCAGATCGGCAAGATCCATGGATTGCGCCGGCATGACGGTGGAGATCGCATGCTTGTACACCAGTTGCGACTGTCCGTCCCGACGCAGCAGCACGGAAAAATTATCGAACCAGGTAATAATACCCTGCAATTTCACGCCCTTGACCAAGAACATGGTCACCGGCGTCTTGCTCTTGCGCAGGCTGTTCAGGAAGATGTCTTGAAGGTTGTTCACTTTGTCGGCCATGGTCTTCGCCAGTCCTTTATTGGCGGGACGTTACCCGCTCTCGCACTCCTGGGCAGAGTGTCTTGCCTGCTCCCGCCTGTCGGAAGCAGCGCGAACCTACCGCAATTGCGAAGAGCCGTCCATGCCCTGATTGGGTGAAAGCAATCAGCCGTCCTTCCCATCCGTAATACCCAGCAGCTTCAACTTCCGGTGCAGCGCGGACCGTTCCATGCCGATGAAGGTAGCCGTGCGGGAAATATTGCCCGAAAAACGCCGGATCTGGATACGCAGATATTCGCGCTCGAAACTCTCCCGTGCTTCGCGAAGCGGCGCGCCCATGATGGCGGATTGGCCCATCCCTTCCGAATTGCCGTTGCTGGTGAGCTCGGCCGGGAGCATGTCCAACTCGATCCGCCCGATCCGCTCGCCCGGCGCCAGGATCATCGTGCGTTCGATGACGTTGCGCAGTTGGCGGACATTTCCCGGCCATTCATTGGCCTGCAACGCCGCCATGGCGTCACTCGCGATCTCGGGCGGGGAAACGCGTCGTTCCGCGGCGAAGCGCGCCAGATAATGTTCGACCAGCGGCGGAATATCGTCGCGCCGATCGGCCAGTGGCGGGATCACCAGCGGCACCACGTTCAACCGGTAGAACAGGTCCTCGCGGAACCGCCGCTCCTCGATTTCGGTGGCAAGGTTGAGCGCAGTCGAGGAAATGACGCGCACGTCCACTTTTACCTGCCGCTGCCCGCCCACGCGAGTAAAGCTCTGGTCCGTCAGCACGCGCAGGATCTTTGCCTGTGTCGTGAGCGGCATATCGGCTATTTCGTCGAGATAAAGCGTGCCGCCATGCGCCTGCTCCAGATAGCCCGGACGGACCAGACCGCTTGGGTCCTCGACCCCGAACAGTTCTTCCTCGACCCGATCGGGGTCCATGCGCGCGGCCGCGACGATGATGAAGGGCGCATCCGCCCGCCCGCTCCAGCTATGGAGCATCCGCGCCGCGACTTCCTTGCCCACGCCCGCGGGGCCTGAGATCAGCACGCGGCTACCGGTTCCCGCCACCTTCTTGATGGTCGCCCGCACGGCGTTGATCGCCGCCGAGGTGCCGGTCAGTTCGTCATCCTGCCCAAAGCGGGCGCGCAGCACCTGATTTTCCCGCCGCAACCGCTCCGTCTCGGTCGCGCGCGATACGAGATGCAGCAGCCGGTCCGCCTCGAACGGCTTTTCGATAAAGTCAGCAGCCCCCTTGCGAATGGCGGCGACGGCCGTGTCGATATTGCCATGGCCGGAAATCATCAGCACAGGGATGGTCGCATCGCGCCGCTTGATCTCGTCCAGCAGTTCCAGCCCGTCGAGCTTCGACCCCTGCAACCACACGTCCAGCAGCACCAACGAAGGGCGCCGCGCGTCCAACGCCTCCATTGCGCTGTCGCTGTTCGCCGCGGTGCGGGTTGTGAAGCCTTCATCCTCAAGCACGCCCGCGACCAGATCGCGAATGTCCTCTTCGTCATCGACTATCAGAATATCAAGCGCCATTGGCCGTCACTTTTCCCTTGGGCATGGCGATCACCTGCCCCTCTTCCAATTTTTCCAGCACGGCAACCGGGAAGCGCAAGGTCACGCGCGCCCCGCCGCCTTCGGCATCGTCGAAACGGATTTCACCCATATGCTCCTCGACAATCTTCTTGACGATGGCGAGGCCCAGACCCGTACCCTTGGTCCGGGTCGTCATATAAGGCTCCAAAATGCGCTCCCGCTCGGGCGGCAGGCCGATGCCATTGTCCTGCACCGAAATCAGCAGATTGCCGTCGTCACGGTCCACCGTCATGCACACGCGCCCTCGCGACAAGCCGTCATCGGCGGCCGGTTTCGGCTCGATGGCTTCCACCGCATTCTTGACGATGTTGGTAAGCGCCTGGCCCAATTGCCGCCGGTCGCAGACCATTTCGACATCGCCGTCGTGCGACCGATATTCGAAGCGGATATCGGGATGGGCCACTTCGTGCAGGAACAGTGCGTGGCGAGCGATGTCGTCGATCCGCTCCCGCCGGAACACCGGCTTGGGCATGCGGGCGAAGGAGGAAAACTCGTCCACGATCCGCCGCAAATCGCCCACCTGCCGAACGATGGTTCCGGTGAGGCGGGCGAAGGTCGCCTTGTCGCTCGTCACCTCTTCGGAATAGCGACGTTGCAAGCGCTCGGCCGCGAGTTGGATCGGCGTCAGCGGGTTCTTGATCTCATGCGCGATCCGCCGCGCCACGTCCGACCAGGCGGCGCGGCGCTGGTCGGAAAGCTGCTGGGTAATGTCGTCGAAGGTCAAAATATGCCGCGACGCATCTTCCGAGACCTTCACGGCCAGAGTCCGCACATCGCCATGCGCGCGAATCTGTACAATTGCCGCCCCATCCTCCGACTCGATCAACGCAGCGAGTTCCGGCGACACATCGGTCAGCGGACGCCCCACCGGATCGTCGCCCTCCCGCGCCAATATCTCCGCCGCCGAGCTGTTGAGCAGCAGGATCACGCCATCGCGATCCACCGACAGCACGCCCGCCGACACCCCGGACAATATCGCCTCGATAAAAGCGCGGCGTTCGTCCAACTGGCTGTTAGCGGCCACCAGTGCTCCGGTCTGCGCCTCCAGCCGCTGCGTCATCCGGTTGAAGGCGGAGGCCAGGGTCCCGATCTCATCGCGCGCCTGCGGACTGGTGACGCGCGCGGAAAGGTCGCCCGCGGTGATCCGCCGTGCCGCCATCACCAGTTCATTGACCGGCCGCACCATCCAGTCGGCCACTTTGAGCGCGATGTAGACCGCGACGCCGACCAGCAACAGCGATCCGACGAACAGCATGATGTTGAAGCGCAACTGAAGAGCCCGTGATTGAGCGGCGAAAATGTCGTAATCGGACAACACCTTTTGCGCCCTCTCGACATTGCTGAACGCGGTCGAGCCGGAATCACGCGTCGCATAGAGGTAGATTTTCGCATTCGGATAGAGCAGCGTCACCGCTTCGATCTGATTGGGCTTGGCCGCGACCACGACATTTTCGCCGGTTTCCAGCCGCTTGATGACATCGGCGGACAGCATCTCCGATGCGGGCCGGCTGTCGGGATCGACCGTCGCCGCCGTGCGCGCCACACCGTCCTTGCCCACCTCTATGATCGCGGAGCGGTTCAGCTTCCGGGTTACGACCTGATAAATATACCCTTCGGCAAAGCGCGGACTCGATACCTTCGACTGCGTCAGATAGTCGCGCAGGTCGCTGGCCATGGTGGTGGTTTCGTCGCCCACTTCCCGCAAATTCTGCTCATAATAGCCGCGCGCCAGATCGCTCGCATTTTGCAGCATTCCGCGCGCGCTGTCGGAAAACCAGAATTGCACGCCATATTGGAACAGCAGGGAGGCAAAGATCACCACCAACAGCATCGGCACGCTGGCGACGATGGAGAAGATGGCGACCAGCCTGACGTGCAACTGCCCGTCGCTGCCGATGGCCGACTGCGCCGCTCGCCGCTTCGCCACGCGCCGTCCCAACAGCACCAGCAACGCTATGGCCGGCACCAGATTGGCTACCAGCAGCAGCGCGACGATCGGCGGCGTCAACAGCGTGTAGGATTGCCCCTGGCCCGCCAGCAGAAAATAGGTGATGCCCGCCATCCCGAGAAACAGGATCAGCGTTACCGCTTCCACCACTGCGGCCAGGCGACGGCGGAGGAAGGGCGGAAAATGCCTTTTCCAGGCCCGGCGACGTACCGGGAGAGTTACTGCGCCTGCCATAGTGGCTTGGTTACAACATTAATGTGCCCGATCAAACACAGTAATTGACGCAGCGGACGCTTCCGGTCGGAAAGTGCTGTCGCTTCGTCCCAGCGCTTCAATCGCCGATCCGAAGCTGTAGAGGGTCCAGTCCATAGTCGGTCAATTTCTTGCGCAAGGTATTGCGGTTGATCCCCAGCAGCCCGGCGGCGCGGATCTGGTTTCCGTCCACGCTGGCCAGCGTTTCCTGGAACAGGATCGGCTCGACAACCGCCAGCAGATCGTCATGCAGATTGCGGTTAGGCTGTGCGATACCGATGCCCAGCTGGCGCTTCGCCCATTCCCGCACCGCCTGTCCCAGCAGGTCGGCGGGTGCGGCATGATCGGCCGACAGGGCATCCAATGGCAGGCTGTTGCGCAGGATGTCCGCCGTAATCACATTTTCGCGGCTGAGCACGGCAAGCCGCTGCATCAGATTCTGCAATTCACGCACATTGCCCGGCCAGTGATAGGCCATCAGCAATCGCGCGGCCGCTTCCGACAGCGATTTGCGCGGCAGCCCCTCCTGCGCGGCCCTATCCAGGAAATGGCGGGCCAGCAGGACCACATCCTCCCGCCGTTCGCGCAGGGCCGGCAGGGCGATGGGCACGACATTCAGCCGATAATAAAGATCCTGCCGGAAGCGGTTCTCCTCGATCAGCCTGGGCAGGTCCTTGTTGGTGGCGGCGATGATGCGGACGTTCACCTTGACCGATTTCGACCCGCCGACGGTCGTCACTTCACCTGATTGCAGCACACGCAGCAGGCGCGTCTGCGCCTCCATCGGCATGTCGCCGATCTCGTCGAGGAACAGCGTGCCATCCTGTGCTTGCTCGAATTTGCCGGCGGTCCGGGCGTGGGCGCCGGTAAAGGCCCCTTTCTCATAACCGAAAAGTTCCGCCTCGATCAGTTCGCGTGGAATGGCCGCCATGTTGATCGGCACAAAGGGCTTGTTCCGCCGCTGGCCCAGACTGTGGATCGCCTCCGCCACCAGTTCCTTGCCAGTCCCGGATTCGCCCAGCACCAAAATGCTGAGATCGTTCGACAGAACCCGCGCGATCGTCCGATAAACCTCCTGCATGGCCGGCGATCGCCCCACCAGCGGCAGGCCATCATGGGGCAGGCCTGCGTCGGCCGCATCATCATCGGCCTCTTTTCTGACCCCCAGCGCATCGGCCACTGCGCGCGTCAGTTCGTTGAGGTCGAAAGGCTTGGGCAAATATTCGAACGCGCCCTTTTCCGTGGCCCGGATCGCCGTGTTCAACGTATTCTGTGCCGACAGAACGATGACGCTGAGCGCAGGCCGCTGCTCCAGAATCCCCGCGATACCTTCCAGTCCGTCGCCATCGGGCAGCATGACGTCGGTGATCAGCACATCAGGCGAAAAGCTCTCCAGCAGCGCGCCCCGCTCCCGGATCGAGGCAGCGGTCTTGACCCTGTGCCCCTGTCGCCGCAACGCTTCGCCAACGACCAGGCAGATCGCCGGATCGTCATCCACCACCAGAATCGCGCCAATCGCCGCCATCAATCCATTCCCATCGGCAACAGGATGCGGAAGGTGGATTCCCCCGCTTCCCTGTCGCGCGAATATTGAACGAAACCATTCATGTCCCGCACCAGCTTGTCCACCAGCGCCAGCCCCAGCCCCGTCCCGTCCCGTCGCCCGGTGATGAAGGGATTGAACAGATGGTCGAGAATATGGTCCGGGACCCCCGGCCCGTTGTCGACCACCAGAATCTCGATGGGCAACACCGCGCTGCCCTTGCCCTTGCCCACCACGACGGACACGCCATGGCGAAAGGCTGTCTCGACGCGAATGCAGGGCTTCTCCCTATGCTCCAGCGCTTCGGCGGCATTTTTGAGCAGGTTGATCATCACCTGCACCAGCGCATCGTCATTGATATTGGCAAATGGCAGCGATGGATCGTAACTTTTTATAATACGGATATTTTTCGCAAATCCCGCAGCGGCGATATTCGCCGCGCGATCAATCAGCGGATAGATGTTGCCGCTTCTGCATTCCAATGTCCGGTCCGTCGTGAAATCCTGCATCCGGTCGATCAAAGCCGCGATGCGGTCGACTTCATTGCAGATCAGCTGGGTCAGGGCGGTGTCCCGCCCGCCATTGCCCGATTCCAGCAATTGCGCCGCGCCGCGTATTCCGGACAGCGGATTCTTGATCTCATGCGCCAGGATCGCCGCGGCGCCGATGGCAGAGCGTGCGCCGCCGGTCGTGCCACGATGGCCGATCTTGCGCGCCTGGCTCTGACTGTGGATCGACACGACCCGCCAGCCGTCATGATCGACGATGGGGGAGATCATCAGATCGACCTCCATCTCCGCCGTACGGCCGGCATGCACGCGTATATCATAGGCCGCAATCGGCTTGTCGCTGTGCCAGATATCGAAACGCGCGCCCACTTCCGCGATACGGATGGTCCGCGCCACATCACTGCCGACAATGGCGGATCGCGCCATGTTGAGCAGCGTTTCCGCTCTCACATTGGCGTCGGCAACGCTGTTATCCGGTCGGATCACTAGCGTCGCCACGGGCAGCGCGGTCATCAGCTCGGAAAGCGATGGCCCATCCTGTTGCGGTCGAAGCGACGGGATGGTCGTCATGTCTGCCGTCATGCCGCCTTGCGCGTCTCGACCGGCCCTTCTTCGGCGATCAGCGGTTCGTAGAAGCGCGCCAGCATGTCGAGCACGACATCGCCGTCGGGTTCCTGATTCACGGCGTTGCGAAACTCGGCCGATCCCGGCAGGCCCTTGGTATACCAGCCGATATGCTTGCGGGCCATATTGACACCCGTGTGAATGTCATAATGCTCCAACATTGCGCGATAATGTTCTGTAATTACGCGATATTGTTCTTCCAAGGACGGGTCGGTCAGACGCTCCCCAGTCCGGAACCAGTGCATGACCTGCCCGATCAGCCAGGGCCGCCCATAAGCGCCGCGCCCGATCATCACGCCATCCGCGCCACTCTGTTGCAGCGCCGTTTCGGCGTCATCGATGGAGCAGATATCGCCATTGACGATCACCGGCAGCGACACCGCATCCTTGACGCTGCGCACGAACGCCCAGTCCGCCGACCCCTTGTACATCTGACAACGGGTCCGGCCATGAACGGTGATGAGCTTTGCGCCCAAATCTTCCGCGATGCGGGCCAGTTCCGGCGCATTCAGGCTGGCATGGTCCCAGCCCATTCGCATCTTCACCGTGACGGGTACGTCGACGGCCTTCACCGTCGCCTCGATCAGGGAAGCCGCCAGTGGCAGATCCCGCATCAGCGCGCTGCCCGCGTCGCCATTGACGACCTTCTTCACCGGACAGCCCATATTGATGTCGATGATCGCCGCGCCGCGATCCGCGTTGAGCTTCGCTGCCTCCGCCATTTCCAGGGGCGAACAGCCGGCAAGCTGCATGGACACGGGCTCTTCCAGCGGATGCCAGGCAGCCTTTTGCAGCGATTGCCGTGTTTCCCGGATCATCGCGGCGGTCGCGATCATCTCCGTCACATTGAGGCCCGATCCATAACGCCGCACGAGCGTGCGGAACGGCATATCCGTCACGCCGGTCATCGGTGCCAGCACCACCGGCATGTCAATCGTCACCGGACCAATGGAAATGGGGGAAAGCGTCGTCATCAATCTGTCACTGCCTAAAAAACAGGCAGCCCTTAGCCGAAATCGCCCCTGACGGCAAGCAAAGCGGGTCTGGCGATCCGCCGCACCGTGCGATACATGGCCCGCCATGACAGAAAAAACCGTCGCATTGCTGGTCGCAGCAGGTCAAGGGAACCGCGCGGGCGGCGAAATTCCCAAGCAATTCCGCCTCATCGGCGGCAAGCCGGTCCTGGCACATGCCGCCGATGCCATGCTCGCCCATCCCGGTATCGATTCCATCACGATAGTGGTGGGCGCCGGGCAGGAAAGCGCCGCCAAGGCAGCCCTGGCCGGACGCGCCATCGCCGCCATTGTCGAAGGCGCCGACAGCCGCCAGGGGTCCGTCCGCGCGGGACTCGAACACATCGCCGTTTCGGGCGGCGCGGCGCGCGTCCTCATCCATGACGCCGCCCGCCCCGGCCTGCCGGCAACCGTCATCGACCGGCTGTTGGTCGCATTGGAACGTGCAGTCGGGGCCGTTCCCGTCCTGCCAGTGGCGGACACGCTGGTTCGCCATCAGGACAATCGCGCGGGCGAAGTGGTGAACCGCGATGCGCTGGCCCGCGTACAGACGCCCCAAGCCTTCGATTTCAGCACAGTGCTGGCGGCTCACAGAGCCTGGGACGCTGACCGGGAGGCGACCGACGATGCGCAAATGGTGCGGCATCAGGGCCATGACGTCATGCTCGTGGCGGGAGATGAAAGGTTGGAAAAATTGACCTATCCGCAGGATTTCGCCCGGGCCGAACGCAGCCTTGGCGCCGCGCGTGGCATCCGCGTCGGCATGGGCTATGACGTCCACCGCCTCGCCGACAAGGAGGAACTTTGGCTGGGTGGCATCCAGATTCCCCATGATCGCGGTCTTTCCGGCCACAGCGACGCCGATGTCGCGCTCCATGCGATTGTCGATGCCTTGCTGGGGGCGCTGGCCGAAGGAGACATTGGCAGCCACTTTCCGCCCAACGATCCGCAATGGCGCGGAGTCGCCTCCTCCCGTTTTCTGGAATATGCGGCCGAGCGTGTCGCGAAACGGGACGGCTTCATCGAACATATCGACCTGACGATCATCTGTGAGGCGCCCAAGATCGGCCCGCATCGCGATGCCATGCGTGCACGGATCGCGGAAATCCTGAGCCTGCCGCTCGACCGTGTCAGCGTGAAGGCCACCACGACCGAGCGGCTGGGTTTCGCCGGTCGTCGCGAAGGCATTGCCGCACAGGCTGTTGCCACGCTCTCCCTCCCCGCGCTATTCTGACGCCATGCCTGACAGCATCCTTCCCGCACCGCTTGTCGACCTTGCCGAGCGCGTCATCATCGCCAACCGCCGTGCCGGTCGCACCATTGCCGTGGCAGAGAGTTGCACCGGCGGCCTGGTTTCCGCAGCGCTGACCGAGATCGCCGGATCATCGGAAGTATTCGAAGCCGGATTTATTACTTATTCCAATGACATGAAGAATGAACTTCTGAAAGTTTCGCAGGATGTCATCGAAACCTTCGGTGCGGTTTCCATCGCCACGGCCTGGGCGATGGCACAGGGCGCGCTGAACAAGAGCCACGCCAATGTCGCTGTCGCGATCACAGGCATAGCCGGGCCGGGCGGCGGATCGGAGCAGAAGCCGGTCGGCACGGTTGTCTTTGCCCGTGCCGAGCGGGGCGGCAACCCCGACAAGGTCGTCGCCGACATGCATCATTTCGGGGATACTGGCCGGGGCGGCGTACGCCTTCAGGCAGCGCTCTGCGCGCTCGAACTGCTGCTGCCCGACTCGCCCGCGCCGTAAAGCTCCGCCGCGCGGGTTTCGAAGGCGCCGATCATCTTGCGCAGCGCCTTGTCGAACACTTGGCCCGCGAGCATCTCGAACAGCTTGCTCTTGAATTCGAACTCGACTTCGAAATCCACCAGCACGCCGCCCTTGCCGTCGTCGCGGAAGCTCCATTCATTGTGAAGATGCTTGAGCGGCCCGTCGAGATAATCGACGCGCACATGGTCGGGTCGATGCTTGTGGACGCGGGAGGTGAAGCTCTCCTTGATCCCCTTGAACCCCACAATCATGTCCGCGATCATTTCCGACTCGCTGTCGGACCGGACACGGATGGCGCTGACCCAGGGCAGGAATTCGGGATAGGCTTCGACATTCGCCACCAGGTCGAACATCTGTTGGGGCGTATAGGGCAGCGGCCTTGTTTCGTTATGCTTGGGCATCGCGTTACTTGGCGGCCTTCGCCAGCTGCGCCTCACGGGCCGCGCGCATTTCGGCAAAATCCTTGCCCGCATGATAGCTCGACCGGGTAAGCGGGCTGGACGCCACCTGCAGGAAGCCCTTGGCCCGCGCAATCGCCGCATAGGCGTTGAACGCCGCCGGGGTGACGAACTCCATCACCTTGGCGTGCTTGGGCGTGGGCTGAAGATATTGCCCCATGGTCAGGAAATCGATGTCGGCCGAGCGCATGTCGTCCATCACCTGATGGACCTCCAGCCGTTCCTCGCCCAGACCCAGCATGATGCCCGACTTGGTGAAGATCGACGGGTCGAGCTTCTTCACCGTCTCCAGAAGGCGCAGCGACGCATAATAGCGCGCGCCGGGACGGATGGTCGGATAAAGCCGGGGCACTGTCTCCAGATTGTGATTATACACGTCCGGCCGCGCCGCGACGATCATTTCGACAGCCCGCTCATGCTTGTTGCGGAAATCAGGCGTCAGGATTTCGATGGTCGTGTCCGGAGTCGTGCGGCGCAGGGCCTCGATCACCTTCACAAACTGCGAAGCGCCGCCATCGGGCAGATCGTCGCGGTCGACCGAGGTGATGACGATATGCTCCAGCCCCATTTCCGCACAGGCGTCCGCCAGATTCTGCGGCTCATTGGGATCGACCTTGCGCGGCATCCCGGTCTTGACGTTGCAGAAGGCGCAGGCCCGCGTGCAAACATCGCCCAAAATCATCACGGTCGCATGCTTCTTGGTCCAGCACTCCCCGATATTCGGGCAAGCCGCCTCCTCACATACCGTCGCCAACCCCTTGGCCCGCATCAGCTTGCGGGTTTCGTGATAGCCGGGACTCGTCGGCGCCTTCACGCGAATCCAGTCGGGCTTGCGGGCACGTTCGGGACGTTCGGTGGGCACGGGGATCGGGGCAATATCGGTCATGCGCCCCAGATAGCGATGCAGGGACATACTTGCCAGCCCCTAGATTGTCCGGCACAGAGCGCGACATGACCGACTTTGCCGACATGCTCGCTGGCTATCGCCGTTTCCGCAACACCGGTTGGGCCTTGCAGCGCGAGCGATGGGACGAACTTAACGAAGGGCAAAGCCCCCGCGTCATGGTCATCGCCTGTTCCGACAGCCGAGTCGATCCGACCCAGATCTTCGACACCAGCCCCGGCGAGATCTTCGTGGTCCGCAACGTGGCCGCGCTGGTACCGCCCTTCGAAACCAATCCCGGTCGCCATGGCGTATCGGCCGCACTGGAATTTGCGGTGCAGGTGCTGAAGGTGGATGAGATCGTCGTCATGGGCCACGGCAAGTGCGGCGGCTGCAAGGCGGCGCTGAGCCAGGCTTTGAAGGACTCGCCTCCGGGCGAAGGCGGCTTCATCCACAGCTGGATCGAACTGCTCGACGATGCGCGCGCAAAGGTGGTGGAGCGATTCGGCGACGACCGCAGCCGCGATGCGGAACGTGCCATGGAGCAGGAAGGGGTGAAGGTCAGCCTCGAAAATCTGCGCACCTTCCCCTGCGTCCGGACGAAGGAACGCGATGGCGAGATCAAGCTGATCGGCGCCTTCTTCGCTATCGCCGACGGCCAGCTCCATCTGCTGGACGAGGAAAGCGGCGAATTCCATCCGGCCCCGCTGGAGGTTTGACATGACGGCACCGATCCCCAGCGGCAATGTGGCCCTGTTGATCGACGCCGACAATGCTTCCGCCGACCATTTCGACCCGGTGCTGACCGTTCTGGCGGAGCTGGGCACCGTCAACATCCGCCGCGCCTATGGCAATTGGAGCAAGCCCACGCTCAAGGGCTGGGCCAATCAGGCGGTGACGCAGGCCATCGAAACCCAGCAGCAGTTCGACCTCACAAAGGGGAAGAACGCCACCGACATGAAGATGACGATCGACGCCATGGACCTGATGGCATCGGGCCGCGTCACCGGCTTTGGCCTGATGTCGAGCGACAGCGACTTCACCCCGTTGGTGACGCGCCTTCGGCAGGAGGGCATTCCGGTCTATGGTTTCGGGTCGGCCAACACGCCCGAAGGTTTCCGGGCGGCCTGCACCCGCTTCATCGACGTCGGCGCACTGACAAGTTCACGCGATGCGCCGGTCGAGCCTGAAACGCCGGATAACGGCTCCGATAGTGACGATGGCGCGGAGGTCGCTCCCGATCTCGTCAAGCTGCTGATCGACGCCTACAACGCCGTGAAGCGCGACGATCAGGGCTTTGCCCGCCTCAGCGAAGTCGGCCAGCTTGCGGGCAACCGCTCCAGCTTCGACACCCGCAACTATGGTTTCAAGCGACTGTCCGATCTGGTCCGCTCGATCAAGAATTTCAAAGTGGAGAGCCGCGACGGCCAGACCTGGATCAAGCGAGTCCATTAATGGTCCCTATCGCCCGCCATCTGATGATCCTCGGTCGGGTTCAGGGCGTCTTCTACCGCAATTGGGCCGTGGACGAGGCGAGCAGATTGGGCCTCGCCGGCTGGGTCCGCAACCGCATGGACGGCTGCGTGGAGGTCCAAGTCGAGGGTTTGGAAGAGGCCGTTGCGCACTTCATCGCCCTCGCCCATGAAGGCCCACCGGCCGCCCGCGTTGCGCGCATCGATGTTTCGGATGCCGTCGTCGAAGGACTCACCTCCTTCCAGAAGCGGCCGACCTGCTGATCTTTGGGCCGCATCGAAATTTTTCTCGTAATTAAATAAAAAAAGGCCGATCCCAAAGGGACCGGCCTGAAAGTTTTAGGAGAGGATGCCTGAAAGGCACCCCCTATGTGCAGTGCAGCATGCTATTTCGCAAGTGCGAAAAGTAAAACCTTCGTTGCAATGATTGCAACTTGGTTACCGCATAGGCCCGGCACCACGGAAATCAGCGGGTCAGCTTCTTGTAGGCCAATCGGGTCGGACGATCTGCGGCGTCGCCCAGACGACGGCGCTTGTCCTCTTCATACATTTCGAAATTGCCTTCGAACCATTCGACATGGCTGTCGCCTTCAAAGGCCAGAATGTGGGTCGCCAGACGGTCGAGGAAAAAGCGATCGTGGCTGATGACCACGGCGCAGCCCGCGAAATTCTCGATGGCTTCTTCCAGCGCCGCCAGCGTTTCGACGTCAAGGTCGTTGGTCGGTTCGTCAAGCAGCAGCACGTTGCCGCCCTTCTTCAGCATCTTGGCGATATGCACGCGATTGCGTTCACCGCCCGACAGCTTGCCGACATTCTTCTGCTGGTCCTGCCCCTTGAAGTTAAAGGCGCCGACATAGGCGCGGGTCGACATGTCGTGACCGTTGACCTTCACATAATCGAGGCCGTCGGACACTTCTTCCCAGACATTCTTCGACGGGTCGAGATGGTCCCGGCTCTGGTCGACATAGCCCAGGCGCACGGTCGAACCGATGTCGATCTCGCCCGAATCGGGTTGTTCCTGCCCGGTGATGATCTTGAACAGGGTCGACTTACCCGCGCCGTTCGGCCCGATCACGCCGACAATGCCACCCGGCGGCAGCATGAAGGAGAGGTCCTCGAACAGCAGCTTGTCGCCATAAGCCTTCGAGATGTTCTTCGCCTCGATCACCTTGCCGCCCAGACGCTCGGGCACCTGAATGACGATCTGCGCCTTGCCGGGCGTGCGGTTTTCCTGCGCGGCGACCAGTTCCTCGAACTTCTTGATACGCGCCTTGGACTTGGTCTGGCGGCCTTTGACGCCGGCGCGAATCCACTCCAGCTCGTCCTTGATCGCCTTCTGACGGCCGGATTCCTCGCGGGATTCCTGATCCAGACGCTGGGCCTTCTTTTCCAGATAGGTGGAATAGTTGCCCTCATAGGGGAAATATTTGCCGCGATCGAGTTCCAGAATCCAACCCACGACATTGTCGAGGAAGTAGCGGTCGTGGGTGATCATCAGCACCGCTCCCGCATATTCCTTCAGGTGATTTTCCAGCCATTCGACGCTTTCGGCATCGAGGTGGTTGGTCGGTTCGTCGAGCAGCAGGATGTCCGGCTTCTGGATCAGCAGGCGGGTGAGTGCGATACGGCGCTTTTCACCGCCCGACAGGCTTTCGACCGACCAGTCCGAAGGCGGGCAGCGCAGCGCTTCCATCGCAATCTCGAGCTGATTGTCGAGCGTCCAGCCATCCACCGCGTCGATCTGTTCCTGGAGCGTGCCCATTTCCTCCATCAGCGCGTCGAAATCGGCGTCCTCGGGCGGGTCCGCCATGATCATGCTGATCTCGTTGAAGCGGTCCATCTTGTCCGCGATCTCGCGGGCGCCGTCCTTGACGTTCTCCAGGACGTTCTTGCTGGTGTCGAGTTGCGGCTCCTGCGGCAGATAGCCGACAGTGATATTCTCGCCGGGCCACGCCTCGCCAGTGAAATCCTTGTCGATGCCGCCCATGATCTTCATCAGGGTGGACTTGCCCGCGCCGTTGGGACCGACGATGCCGATCTTGGCGCCGCGATAAAATTGCAGATTGATGGCGTTAAGCACCGGCTTCTGGGCGCCGGGAAAACTCTTGGTCATGTTTTTCATGACAAAGGCATATTGCGATGAGGCGGACATGGTTCGCGCGAGCTCCGAAAGTCAGACAGATAAAATCCGGGCGGAGTTAGCGGAGCCCAAGCGCGTTGGCAAATGGGCGATGCCCCGCTAAGCCTTCATCCATGCAGAAAATCCGATCGGGCACGCTGGCCGCCCTTTTCTTCGGCAGCATCTTCACCCCCGCCCTCCCCCTCATCGCCGCGCCGTCCCCCGTGGAGGCGATTCGCGCATCGGCTTTGACCGACGCGGTCGCGATGGACTTCACCGAAGGGCTGACCACCGAAATCGGCCCTCGCCCCGCCGGCACCCCTCAGGAGGCCCGCGCCCGCGACTGGGCCGTGGCGAAGCTCAAGAGTCTCGGCTTTACCAATGTCCGTGCCGAACCCTACACGATGCCCGTCTGGCTGCGCGGTCGGGACGAAGCGCATGTGCTTTCGCCCTTCCCGCAAAATCTGATGCTCGCCGCGCTGGGCAACAGTGCCTCGACACCGGAAAAGGGTATCGAGGGCGAAGTGGTCTATTTCCCCACTCTCGCTGACCTCGAAGCCGCGCCCGAAGGCAGTCTGAAGGGCAAGATCGCCTTCGTCAGCCACGCCATGCATGCTACGCAGGACGGCAGTTCCTACGGCTATTTCGGCGCGACCCGTCGCCAGGGACCCAGCATCGCATCGAAGAAGGGTGCCGTCGCCATATTAATCCGCTCCATCGGCACCGATCATCACCGCCAGCCCCACACGGGCGTCCAGATGTGGGCCGATGGCGTCAAACCGATTCCCGCCGCCGCCCTCAGCGTGCCGGATGCCGAACAACTGGCCCGCATGGTTGCACGTGGCCAGCCGGTCCGCCTGCACCTGACATTGACGTCGAAGATGTTGAAGGATCAGCCCTCCGGCAATGTCATCGCCGAAATTCCGGGTAGGGATCCCAAGGCCGGCGTGGTCGTCGCCGCCTGTCATCTTGACAGTTGGGATCAGGGCACGGGCGCCATCGACGATGGCGCCGGTTGCGGTATCGTCGCTGCGGCCGCGCTGCAAGCCGCGAAGGCGGGGGCACTCCGCCGTACAATCCGTGTACTGATGGCCGGTACAGAGGAGGTCGGCGGCAATGGCGGCCGCGCCTATTTCGACGCCCATGGCAAGGAACCGCACGCAATGGCGATGGAATCGGACTTCGGCGCCGATCGTGTCTGGCGCGTGGATTTCAGACTGCCGCAGGGTCATGAGGGCCTTGCCAGCCGGATCGCTTCCGGACTCGCGCCGCTGGGGATCGGCACCAGCCGCTTGCCGGCGGGCGGAGGGTCCGACATCGAACCTTTGGTCAAGGCGGGCATTCCCGTGATCGATCTCCAACAAGATGGTACCCGCTATTTTGACATTCACCACACGCCTGACGATACATTGGACAAGATCGATCGGGATCAATTGCAGCAGAATGTCGCGGCTTGGGCGGTTGCACTTTTTGAAATCGCGAATGCGCCAGAATCGCTAGGCGTTAACTGAACTTTTATTGTAGACAACTGCTTGTCGCGTGATTCTGTCGCTTCACCGACGCAGAAAAGCATTGATTTGTGCAACGCACACGTTAATGCGGGTCGCTCGCGTAAGCCACGAATTTAACGTGTCTGACGCGGCAAAATGCTATGGGAGCCGTACACAATGAAGAAGATCGCTGTTGTTTTCGCTTCGGCCGGCCTGCTGGCCCTCGCCGCTTGCGGTGAGAAGCCGGCCAACGAGACCGCGAACGCTTCGAACGCTGTTGTCGAGAACGTTGTCGAGAACGCCGCTAATGCTGCTGACAACGCCGCGAACGCTGCTGACAATGCTGCGAACGCTGCCGCGAACGCCGCTGACAACGCTGCGAACGCCAAGTAATCTTCGCTTCAGCGAGATTTTCGAAAGGGCGGATCGTCTACGACGGTCCGCCCTTTTTACATGGATCGAACATCCGCATAAAACCGAGATTGACGGGCGCCCTAATTCGCCGCTAAGGCCGCCCTCGCGCCGGGGAGTAGCGCAGTCTGGTAGCGCGCCTGCTTTGGGAGCAGGATGTCGCAGGTTCGAATCCTGTCTCCCCGACCACCTATCTTTTCCGTGCTGTTCCATCCCTTCCTGAAGCTGTTGCAAGCGCGGCAGTGTTGGCCGTTCGGCCATTCCAAGGCGTCCCATCACCTCGCCCCATTTTCCCCAAACCGCTGCGGCGGCGTTCCAACGGCTGGAGATGACATTCTTCGCAATCGCGACCGACAACCACGTCTTTGCTATCGAAATCCTCGTCAGCGCGTTGCAACAAACTCTAAAGTGCAGCACGACGCTCTCCAAACAGTGCCGGGGCATTGCGCGAAAGCATGGGAGGTCGCTCTATGCACGGGTGTGCCTGGCTTGAAGAAAAAATTTTCGCGCAAATGGCCTGAGAACTGCAAGATAAACAGCGCAAAGATGCCCGCAAGCGACTGTTATAGTAAGAATTTGGTGGGCCCGGCAGGACTCGAACCCGCAACCTAGCCGTTATGAGCGGCCAGCTCTAACCATTGAGCTACAGGCCCCACCCTTGATGCGATTTCGAAGCTCCCGGCCTGGATATCGCAGTAAATCCTTATAGCCGCCCGGATAGGCAGCATCACGCCGCTTGGCAAGCCCGTCTGCGTGGCGGAACCGCGTTCAGCAACTGATCCAGCGTTGCCGGCAGAATATTTCGCCGCGCCAGATGGTTGAGCACGCCGTCCCACCAGCGATAAAAGGCAACGAGATCGCGTTCATTGCGCACATAGGGCGTGTGTCCCGGCTCCAGCGTCGGCGAATGGAAGCTGAAGTTGAGCACCCGAACGCCTTCCTCGATCAGCGCGTCGATCGCCTGGATCGCCTCGCGCGACGACACTCCTTCGGGCGTTAGCGGGACGCGGCTCAACATCCGTGTCCGCGCCAGTGCGCCCGCAATCGGCCCCATGTCCAACGCCGCACGATAGAGCCGCTCACCGCCATTTCGCAACAGACCGACAAAGGCAGTCGACAGCGGCAATTCCACCAGCGCCCGGTTCGGCCCGGCCCAATAGGGATTTTGCGGCAGCCCGCGGAAATCCGGCCCATGCTGCGCGCTATAGTCGAACCGGCTGCGCACCGAGCTGTCGATACGAAATCCCGCCTCCTCCAACAGGCGCGCACTATTCGGCCCCACGCCATAGCGTCCCGCCCGATAAGCGATGGGTGATCGCCCGAACCGCTCGGCTATCCGTCGGCGCAACATCTCCAGTTTCGCCCGTTCGAGCGTTTCTGGCAGAAAACCGACATAGCTGTTCGCCGCCATGACCTCTTCGACATGCGGCGGATTGACCCACGGATGGAGATGCGCGCCAATATCGGCCGCGCCGTCAGTCAGCCAACGGCCCATCATGTCCACTGCCGCATCGCTCTCGAGCACGGGATAGTCGGTCACATAGACCGGCTTCAGCCCCGCCGCCGCGAAATAGGCCTGCCCCCGCGCCATGCCGTGCAGCGCCGTCACGCCATGGCCCGTGCGGCTGAAGGGCGCAGTCCAGTCAAATTCTTCCTCAGTGTCCACGAACAGCATGAAACGCGTGCCGAACGCCGGATCGAGCGCGATCCCATCCTCCGCGACAGGCGCGCGGAGCAGATTACCGTCATGAGGAAATCCATCCATCGCGCTTTCCTAAGCGGCAATGGTTGCCATAGGGTTTCCGGACCGGATCAACCGTTGCCGACCGCATCCCCGGTTTCGGCCATGGCAGGCATGGCAAGCAGGAAACGCTCCGGCTCGATCTCCAGGGCGCCACCGCACCCCGCCGCCAGACTGCGGATCAGCCGCAGGGAAAAGCCCAGCCCCAGCAAAGGTCCATCGGCCCAATTCCCGTCCGGCATATAGCCCGGATCGAGCAGCCGTTCCTCTTCCATCCCTGCCAGGCTGGAGGGTCGGTCTATCGCCAGCACGACCCGTCCTTCGCCTCCATCGAACTGATAGCGACAGGCCCCGGCCAGCGGCTCTCCACCGGGCGCCACGGAAATCAGCGTGCGCAGCAGGTGCTGCACCATGCGCTCGCCCTGCACCGGATCGATCCGTACCATCGGCAGGCCGCGCGCCATTGCGATGTCGATCTGCGGGCCATCGACCTGCTCCCGGAAACGTGCCGAAACCTGCGTCACCAGCAACGCCGGATCGACCGCACGCGGTGCCGTGTCCCCCTCCCCCCGCGATACCCGCGCCGCGAGATCGAGATCGTCGAAGGCTGTCAGCAAATGCCGCGCATCCAGCGCGATCTTCCCCGCCATGTCGCGATAGGCTTCGCCTGCCGGACCGAACAGTTCCTGCTCGATGATCTCAGCAAAGCCCAAGATCGCGTTCAGGGGAGTGCGCAACTCATGCACGAGCTGCCGGATGGAGTCGGCTGAAAGGCCAGCAATCGACACCGGCTCAGCTCGCGGTTCGCTCGCCACCTCATGCAGATAGGGCCGCCGAGCCTGGCCGCGATAACCCTGGAACCGGCCGGAGCGCGGATCGAAAAAGGGCGTTGCCGACAACCGCCATTCACCCGCCATCGTCCCGCCGACAATCGTATAGCGGCCATTTTGAAAGCCGCTGCGCCGCATGAAGGCTCCGGCGACATGACCATCGGGACCGCTGCCGCCGTCCAGCGCGATCTCGTTGAGCGCCAGACCGATCAGCGCCGCCCTCGGCCCCTGATCGATCCAGACGATGACGCCCGCCGCATCCGTTTCAAAGGCGAAGCTGCGCGGGCCCGCCGACTCAGCGGGTCGCGGTGTTTCGACCGCTTCCCCCGCCCGCCGGGCGCTGGTGAAGCGGGCGATCCGGTCGACCAGATTGCGAATCTGGCTCTGGTCCTCCGCGACCTCCTCCGGCCTAGTGCCGCCATGCGCTGCCGCTGCTTCGGCGGGCGCTTCGAAAGGAACGATCATCGCGTCGGTCAGCAGCATGTCTTCCTGCTGCTCGACCGCGCTGGTCAACACCAGATCGGTCGCGCCGAAAGCCTCCAGCCCCTGCGCCGTCGCCGGGCCCAGATCGCGCCGCGCGCGCAAGACGCCGCGCGCCGTCGGCGTCAACCGGGGCAGCATGTCGACCCATGCTTCATCGGACAGCTTCGCGCGCGACACGGCCGCCGCGGCAATGGCCGGTCGGTCGCCCGCGAAAAATTCCACCAACGCCGGCGACCGCAGCCGCCCGCCCAATTCCACCACCGTCGCGATGCGCTGCGTTTCCGACAGTTTGGGCAGCAAGCCGGTCATGCGTTCCAACAGGGCTGCGCGCTCGGCGTCGGATACCACTGTGCGGTCATGCCGGTCGTTCTGCGCCAACAGATCCACGCACTGCCGCCACAGCGTCACGGCACCAAGGCCGCTTCTGCTGTCCGCGGCAAGAACCGTCTGCATGAGATCGTTGAAGCGCACCCAAATTCCTCGTCGGAGAGATCGTTACACAGCGATAATGCTTCGCGATCCAAAGGGGAAGAGGCGCAAATGGGTTCTTATCCGAACGTCGCATAGTGGGACAATTGCATTGTCCTGAAATATTATTATGGTAACCTGCTCTTAACAGGCAAGGAAATAAGCGGAATAATGGCCGGCCCCAATATTGACGACATCGACCTCCAGATCCTCGGCGAGTTGCAGGGCGACGGCAGGATGACCAACGTGGAGTTGGCTCGGAAGGTCGGACTGACGGCCCCCCCCTGCCTGCGCCGCGTTCGCGCGCTGGAGGAAAGCGGCGCGATCAATTCCTATCATGCGGTCGTCAACCCGGCGATGCTGGGCTATACCATCACCGTGTTCGCCATGGTCAGCCTGAAGAGCCAGGCCGAAGCTGACCTTAAAGCGTTCGAGGACCACATCGCCACCCTGCCCGAAGTGCGGGAATGCTATATGCTGAACGGCGAAATCGACTTCATTTTGAAGGTGGTGGCGAAGGATCTTCAGAGCTTCCAACAATTTCTGACGTCGAAACTGACGCCCGCCCCCAATGTGGTGAGCGTGAAGACATCTCTCACCATTCGCACGTCGAAAAATCTGCCGGGCGTGCCGCTGCCGGTTGAGTGATCGCGAAGATCATGGATGGACGTCCCCCATCTCACGGATGGGGGAAATCGCAAGCGCGTGAAATCAGCCTACGCTATTTTCAACTGGCAGGGGGCACGACCACCGGCGTGAACGCCGTCTTGCGGCTCTGCTGATCGACCCATACCGACCAGAAACCCGCGACATTGGCCCAGTTGCCCGTCGTCACCTGCGCCAGTTCCGCTTTCGCGCCCGCCAGATCGCCCGATCGCGCCAGCGCCACGCCCAGCCGGACATGGGCCTTCCCGGCATCCACTCCGCCCTTGCTCAGCGCCAGCCGGTACTGTTCCGCCGCCTGCGGGAACTGACTGAGCGAGAAATAGGTGTCGCCGACCGTCATCGCCGCCGACCCATCCTTGGCAGCCGCCGCCTTCTTCGCTGCAACGGGCAGTGCCGCGATTTCCTTCGCCGCCTTGGGCGTCGCGCTCTTCAGCAACTGCGCCGTCGTCGCCTGACCCGCAGTCAGCTTGCCTGCCGAGCGCCCGGCTTCGATAATCGCCTTGGTTTCGGCGCTATAGCCAGTCTTGTCGGCCAATTGCGCATAGGCCTGATAATCGCGCTCGCTCGCCATGGCGCCATTGGCCGCCTGCAAACGGTAAAGGTCCAGTTGAGCCTGTGCATCCATGCCCGGCGCGCTGAGATAGTTCGCCAGCGCGGACCGCCAGTCGCCCGTCGAGCCATAATGGCTTAGCCGTTCGCGGTAAAGCGCCCCGACCTCGGACCAGTCGCCCGCCTGATACGCCATGGAGATCGCACGGTCATACCAGGCGGCCGGGATCGGCTGTCCCGCTGCCCGCTGCCGCGCCAGTGCGTCCTGCACGAAGCCGCGCGCATCCTTGGCCTTGTTCCGCCGCAAAGCGATATCCGCCCGCAGCATGGTCGCATCGATGGGATCGTAGCCAAGCGTCTTGGCATAATCGAGCTGCGCCGTCGCATCGTCATAATTGCCGACGATGAAGGAAAGATAGCCCGCGACATAACGCAAACGCGGCATGTCCGTCTTGGGGACGGACGAGGTCTTGAACATGTCGTTCAGCGCAACGCGCTGCGCCTGCCGGTCGATCTTCAACACCGCCAGTTCGAACCGCAGCCCTGCGGCCACATAGGCTTCGAAATCGCTGACCGGCATCAGCCCCGTAATCTGGGTCTGGGCGCCGGACAAATCACCTGCCTTGATCGCGCTCTCCGCCGCTTGCGTCGCCGCGCGGAAACTGTCCGACATTTCGATAACCGGGCCGGTCGCAGCCGCCTTCTTCGCAGCAGCGGGCGCCCCCGTCAGCAGCGCCGTGCCCGCCAACAACCCCATCAGAATCGAATGTCGAATTGCGGCCATGTCAGCCATCCCCCTTGTCGCCTGGCCCTGACCAGAGCGTTCATCATGTTCGAATAGGCATGACGCGCCGCCCCCACGGGCAGCGCGTCACGATCGCCCGAAAAATCAGGCCTTGGTCGCGAGATAGGCCAGCCACAGATCGGCGATCTTCTTGCGCGATCCGGCCTGCACGGACTGGAAGGCCGACTTGGCCGAAGCGGTGTCGCCGCCCAGCGCCTTGGCAATGCCCATGCGGCTGTTGATCTCATCCGCGTCGACGCCGCCCTTCTGTTTGGCAAGTTCGAACATCGCCGCAGCCTTGGCATAATCGCCATAGCCCAGATAGGCGTCGGCCGTCGCGGCCGCGATCTTGCCGTTGGCCGCCTTCCTTGCATCGGCCTCGGCCGAACCGAGCGAACCCTTGTCACCCGCGATTTTCGGAACCGCAGTCTGATACAGGTCGCCGCCCTGGCTCGCGCTCAGCACGCCCTTGCTGCGGCCGGCGTCAATGGCCGACTTCACTTCGCCGTAAATGCCGGTCTTGGAAGCCATTTCGGCATATTCCAGATAGTCCTGCGCGACCACCAGGCCACCCGAGACCGCCATCAGACGCAGCACGTCGAGATTTTCGCGGTTGGAGATATTCGGGTTGGCCTGCTGGAACAGGCGGACCAGCGTGCGCAGATTTTCGCCGCTCGGGTTGGCCTGATAGGCAAGCGTCGCCCATTCGGTCACTTCCGGCAACTTGGCGGTGGCAGCACGGCTGACGCCGATCTGATACCATTGCGCGGGCACCTGTCCGCCCGCCGCCTTGGTCGCGTCAGCCGCCGCCTTCAGCGCCGCGAGGCCCTGCAGGTTCAAGCCGCGCTGCGGCTCGACCGACGCGTTGGCGGTGCCGGCCTTGCCGAAATAGGACTGCGCCAGCGTCACGTTCACCGCGTCGGGCTTGTAACCGGCCGCAGCGGCGGCCTTGGCGCGCGAGATCGCCAGATCGTAATTCTTCGCCTGAAGTGCCTGTTCGGCCGCCACCGCGTTGAACTGACCGACCTGGTCCGCCGGGGTCAGACCACTGTCGAGCATCTGCGTCAGTGCCTCGCCCTGCATCGCGCTATCCTTGGCAGCGATGGAGGTGTTCAGCTTGACCGCGCCGATCTGATATTTGTCGTCATTCGACTTCGCCTTGCTGTCCGCTTCGGCCAGCGCCGCCTTGGCGCCCGCGAAGTCCTGCTTGCCCGCAGCGGTCTGCGCCGCCTGGAGCGCCTTCATGACATCGGGCGATACGTTGAGCTTGGGCGCGCTGCCCTTCTTCTCTTCCTTCTTGGCGAATGCGGGAGCCGAGATGGCGCCGCCAGTCAGCGCAAGAGTCAGCGCGAGCGCCACGGGGGTAACAAAACGCATGTTCATCTTCTCCTCTGCGCCCGGGGGACAGGCGGCCCTTGTATGACGCCGATTAGGGGTCGGCGCGTGAATAACGTTTGAACAGCCTATATGCACCACTTAACCGCATGTCAGCCCCCGGCAAACGTTCTGGCCCGCTCTTCATGCATCTCATGGTTTGTACAGTTCGTGCTCGGCGCGCGCGTACGCGCGAGGGGTGACAGAATTGTTTCGCTCCGCTAGTGCATACCCAACACTATACACTCACCAAAAAGAGAATCGATTTGACCGACGAGACCGTCCTCGCCGACCCCTCGGACATCAGCCCCATCTCCATCGTGGACGAGATGAAGGCGAGCTATCTCGACTATGCCATGTCGGTCATCGTCGCCCGCGCCCTGCCGGACGTGCGCGACGGGTTGAAGCCGGTCCATCGCCGTATTCTTTTTTCGGCCCATGAATCGGGCTTCCAGCATAACAAGCCCTATCGCAAGTCGGCGCGCATCGTCGGTGACGTGATCGGTAAATATCACCCGCATGGCGACAGCGCGATCTACGACGCCTTGGCGCGCATGACGCAGGACTGGTCGATGCGGGTGCCGCTGATCGACGGCCAGGGGAACTTCGGTTCGATGGACCCCGATCCGCCGGCGGCGATGCGGTACACCGAGGCGCGCCTGGCCAAGGTCACGAACGCGCTGCTGGAGGATCTCGACAAGGACACCGTCGATTTCCAGCCCAACTATGACGCCTCGGAAAGCGAGCCGCAGGTCCTGCCGGCGCGCTTCCCCAACCTGCTGGTCAACGGCGCGGGCGGCATCGCGGTCGGCATGGCGACCAACATTCCGCCGCATAATCTCGGCGAAGTGATCCGCGCCTGCCTTGCCTATATCGACAACACCGGCATCACCATTGACGAACTGATCCAGATCGTCCCGGGTCCCGACTTCCCCACCGCGCCGCTGATCCTCGGCCAGTCGGGCGCACGCAGCGCCTATCATACCGGCCGTGGCTCGATCATGATGCGCTCGCGCCATGAGGTCGAGGAAGGACGCGGCGACCGCCGCTCCATCGTGCTGACCGCCATTCCCTATCAGGTCGGCAAAAACGGTCTGGTCGAGAAGATCGCCGAAGCCGCCAAGGACAAGCGGATCGAGGGCATCAGCGACATTCGCGACGAATCGAGCCGCGAAGGCGTGCGCATCGTCATGGACCTGAAACGCGACGCCACGCCCGAAGTCGTGCTCAACCAGCTCTGGCGCAACACCCCCGCCCAGTCGAGCTTCCCGGCCAATATGCTCGCCATTCGCGGCGGCCGGCCGGAGGTCCTGAACCTGCGCGACATCATCGAAGCGTTCGTTCGCTTCCGCGAAGAGGTCATCACCCGCCGCACCAAATATGAGCTCAACAAGGCTCGCGACCGCGCGCATATCTTGTTGGGCCTCGTCATTGCGGTCACGAACCTCGATGAAGTCGTCCGCATCATCCGTGGATCGTCCAGCCCGGCGGAAGCGCGCGAATCCCTGCTCGCCCGCGAATGGCCGGTCGCGGAAATCGCGCCCTATCTGCGCCTTGTCGAAGCCATCGAAACGGAAGTCAGCGGCGACACCTATCGCCTGAGCGACACGCAGGTCCGCGCCATCCTCGATCTGCGCCTGCACCGCCTGACCGCGCTGGGCCGGGACGAAATCGGCAATGAACTCGCCGAACTCGCGGCTGCCATTGCCGAATATCTTGCCATCCTCGGCGATCGCGTGAAACTCTATGCCGTGATGCGCGAGGAGTTCGAGGCCATCGAACGCGACTTCGCCACCCCGCGCCTTTCGGAAATCACCGCCGCCGCCGACGGCATCGACGATGAGGACCTGATCGAGCGCGAGGAGATGGTCGTCACCGTCACCGTGCAGGGCTATATCAAGCGCACGCCCTTGGAGAGCTTCCGCGCGCAGGCACGCGGCGGCAAGGGCCGCTCCGGCATGGCGACCAAGGATGAGGACGCCATCACCGAACTGTTCGTGACGTCCACGCATACGCCGGTCTTGTTCTTCTCCACGGCGGGCAAGGTCTATCGCCTGAAGGTCTGGCGCCTGCCTGAAGGCGGCCCGGCGACGCGCGGCCGCCCGATGGTGAACCTGCTGCCGCTTGGCCCGGGAGAGACGATCCAGACCGTCCTGCCACTGCCCGAGGATGAGGATAGCTGGAAGGAGCTCCACGTCATGTTCGCAACCGCGAACGGCACGGTGCGCCGCAACAGCATGGACGCCTTCGCCAACATCCCGTCGAACGGCAAGATCGCCATGCGCTTCGATGACGACAGCAGCGACCGCCTGATCGGCGTCGCGCTGCTTACTGAAGAGGATGACGTCCTCCTCGCCACCCGTCAGGGCAAAGCCATCCGCTTCCAGGCGACCGATGTGCGCGAATTCCAGAGCCGCACCTCGACCGGCGTGCGCGGCATGACGCTGAAGGGCGATGATGAGGTGATCTCCCTGTCGATCCTCCATCGCTCCGGCGCCGATCAGGAACAGCGCGAGGAATATCTGCGCTTCGCCCCCTGGAAGCCGGAGAAGGAAGGCGAAATGCAGGATCAGGACATGTTCGCGCTGATGAAGGAGCGCGAACAGTTCATCCTCACCGTCTGCTCCAACGGCTATGGCAAGCTGTCCTCGGCCTATGAATATCGCCGCGCCGGACGCGGCGGTCAGGGGATCACGAATATCGACAATATCGGCCGCAACGGCCCGGTCGTCGCCAGCTTCGCGGCGACGCAGGGGGATCAATTGATGCTCGTCACCGATCAGGCCAAGCTGATCCGCATGGGCCTCGACAGCCTGCGCGTCATCGGCCGCAGTTCGGCAGGCGTGCGCCTCTTCAACGTGTCCGACGACGAACATGTCGTCAGCGCCGCCAAGATCGAGGAAAGCGACGAAGCCGACGACGCGGTGGAAACTGCGGAGGCGTGACCGATCTCTTCGCCTATAAGATCCTGACCAGGGATCAATATGACCAGTTGAAGACCGACGGCGTGTTCAAGGGCGCGCCCGTCGATCTTGCGGACGGCTATATCCACATGTCCACCCGGCAGCAGGCCGCCGAAACCGCCGCCAGGCATTTCGCGGGCCAGGACAATCTGGTGATGGTGATGGTGGACCTGGCGCCCTTTCGCGATACGATCAAATGGGAAGCATCGCGCGGCGGCGCCCTCTTCCCTCATCTCTATGCCGACCTGCCGCTGAGCGCAGTGGCCGGCAAGGTCATCCTTCGCCTGGATGAGCAGGGCAAACATCTTTTCCCGGCGGGATTCTAGGGAAACTGGAACGTCCTGCCTACACCCTCCGGCGCAACCGGATCAGGCTTAAACCGCTCTATTTCCTACCGAAAAGCTTTTCAATCGAAGCGTGATCCAATTTCACCCAGGTGGGGCGACCGTGATTGCACTGGCCGCTGCGAGGGGTGATTTCCATCTCGCGCAACAGGGCATTCATTTCCGCGACGCTGAGGACACGTCCCGCGCGAACGGAGCCGTGGCACGCCATGGTGGCCGCAACCAGATCAAGCCGTTCCTTGAGCGACAAGGCGCTGTCATAGGCGGCGAGATCGTCGGCCAGGTCGGACACCAGTCCCTGCACATCGCCCTGCCCCAGCATCGCGGGGGTCGCGCGGACCAGCATCGCGGCAGGGCCGAAGCGCTCCAGTTCCAGTCCCAATTCCTTCAACTCGCCAATCCGCGTTTCCAGCCGGTCGCAGGCGGGCTCGTCCAGTTCCACCACTTCGGGAAGCAGCAATGCCTGCGCCGTGACGCCCTGCCCCTCCATGGCCCGGCGCATCCGTTCCAGCGTCAGCCGTTCATGGGCAGCATGCTGGTCGACGATGACCAGCCCGTCCTCGGCCTCCGCGACGATATAAGTGCGTGCGACCTGCCCTCGGGCGACGCCGAGCGGGAAGCTGTTGCCTTCCGGCGCCGGCGCGGCGGCGGGCTCGGCGCGGGCCTGGGGCGGCGGGGTGAAGAAGCTGGCGCGGCGGTCTGCCAGAATATGGCTCGGGACCGGCAAAGGTGCGCCTACCGCGTCGAAGATCGGCATGGCGCTGATCGGCGTGGGCGACACCGGCTCCGGTTTCCACGCCGACAGACCGGCCGGATCGGCATGCTGCACAGCCCGAAACCCTTCCGCGTCCAGCGCCCGGCGCAGACCGGAAACGATCATCCCCCGAATCAATGCGGGATCGCGGAAACGCACCTCGGTCTTGGCAGGGTGGACATTGACATCGACCTCCAGCGGCGGAACGTCGAGGAACAGGGCAACGACCGGATGCCGGTCCCGCGCCAGCATGTCGGCATAGGCGCCGCGAACCGATCCGACCAGAAGGCGGTCGCGCACCGGACGGCCATTGACGAAGAGGAACTGATGATCGCCCACCCCCCGATTATAGGTTGGCAGCGATGCCACGCCGGACAGGCGCACCCCGTCCCGCTCCAGTGCGACGATGACGTGGTTTCCCGCCAGCGCCCGGTCGGTTAGCGCCGCCACCCGATCTTCCCGCGCTTCCCCGGCCTGCACGCCCAGCACGCGGCGGCCGTCATGCTCCATGCTGAAGGCGACCGAAGGGTGCGCCATGGCGAGACGACGGACGACATCCAGACAGGCGGCATATTCCGCCTTGGGCGAGCGGAGGAATTTGCGGCGGGCGGGCACGCGGGCGAAAAGTTGCTCGACCGTGACCCGGGTGCCGGGCGGCAAAGCGGCGGGCCCCTCTTGGACGACCACGCCATTATCCACGGTACGGTTCCAGCCGTCGCTTCCCACAGGCCGGCTGTCGATGGAAAGGCGGGCGACGCTGGCGATGGAAGGCAGAGCCTCGCCCCGGAATCCCAGAGTTGCGACATTTTCAATGGCGTCATCGGGCAATTTGGAGGTCGCATGCCGCTCCAGCGCCAGCGCGATCTCGCCCGAATCCATGCCGCAGCCATCGTCGCTCACCTCGATCCGGTCGAGGCCGCCATTGGAAATGCGGACGGAAATCCGGCGCGATCCGGCATCCAGTGCATTTTCAATGATTTCCTTGAGCGCGCTGGCGGGTCTTTCGACCACTTCACCCGCGGCGATGCGATTGACCAGATGTTCGGGCAGACGGCGTATTGACATTGATTAGTGACTAGCCCAAGCGAGCGCTTTCCGCGAGACGCAAGCCTTAGAAAAATTGATTACCCAGGGGGCGGGTGGAACGTGGGGCGAACTTTCCGACTGTCCCGGTTCGCTTCGCCGGGGCATGCGGGCTGAACAGGAACAGGCATGTCGATCTTCTCGCGACTTTTCAAACTCTCCTCTCAGGACATGGCCATCGACCTCGGCACGGCAAACACCGTGGTCTATGTGCGTGGGCGCGGAATCGTGCTCAACGAACCTTCCGTGGTGGCGGTCGAGACGCTGAACGGCGTGAAGCGGGTGAAAGCGGTCGGCGACGACGCCAAGCTGATGATGGGCAAGACCCCCGATTCGATTGAAGCCATCCGCCCGCTGCGAGACGGCGTGATCGCGGACATCGATGTCGCGGAACAGATGATCAAGCACTTCATCACCAAGGTGCATGGCGGCAAATCGCGCCCCTGGCGTTTCCCCGAGATCGTGATCTGCGTGCCTTCGGGTTCGACCAGCGTGGAGCGCCGCGCGATTCGCGATGCAGCGAGCAATGCCGGTGCTTCGCAGGTATTCCTGATCGAGGAACCCATGGCCGCCGCGATCGGTGCCGACATGCCCGTGACCGAACCGATCGGGTCGATGGTGGTCGATATTGGCGGCGGCACGACCGAAGTCGCGGTGCTGTCGCTGCGCGGTCTGGCCTATACCACCTCGGTCCGCGTCGGCGGCGACAAGATGGACGAGGCCATCGTCTCCTTCGTGCGTCGTCATCACAATCTGCTCATCGGTGAAGCGACCGCCGAACGGATCAAGAAGCAGTTCGGTGTCGCCCAGCCGCCCGAAGACGGGGTGGGCGAGACGATCCACATCAAGGGCCGCGATCTGGTGAACGGCGTGCCCAAGGAAATCTCGATCAATCAGGGCCAGATTGCCGATGCGCTGGCCGAACCGATCAGCACCATTGTCGAGGGCGTTCGCATCGCGCTGGAAAATACCGCGCCGGAACTGGCAGCGGACATCGTCGATCAGGGCATCGTCCTGACCGGCGGCGGCGCGCTGCTCAAGGGGCTGGACGACGAGTTGCGCGACGAAACCGGCCTGCCCGTCACCATCGCCGAAGATCCGCTGACCTGCGTCGCCATCGGCACTGGCCGGGCGATGGAGGATCCGATCTTCCGGGGCGTGCTCCAGACCGCTTAAGGGGAAACGATGGCGCGGCCACCCAGCCGACGCCCCGGGCACAACCGGAAGGCGCAATACAGCCTCTTCGCCAGCTATGTGGTGGCGATGACGGGCGCCGCCGTCGGCCTGCTTCTGGTGGTTGTCGCCATTTTCGATCCGACCGGCTTCGCCGCGATCCGTATCGCGACGAGCGAAGTCACGCGCCCGGCGTCTGTCGGCCTCAAGAACATGGTCAGTGGGGTCAGTTCGATTGACGAGGTACTCGCATCCTATTGGCAGGCGGGTTCCCAGAATGTGGCGCTGCGCCGGCAGGTGGAGACAGACCGCAACCGGATCATCGAGGCAAAGGCCGTCGCGCAGGAAAATCTGCGCCTGAAAAAGCTGCTGAAGCTGGTGGAGGACGATGGCAGCGAATTGCTGACGGCACGGCTGATCGCCTCCTCCTCCTCCAGCACCCGCCGTTATGCGCGGTTGAACGCCGGACACTGGCAGGGCGTGCGCACAGGCATGCCTGTGCGCGCACCCGAAGGGTTGATCGGACGCATTCACATCACCACGCCCAATACGGCGGAGGTGCTGCTGCTGACCGACACCAGCAATATCGTTCCGGTTCGGCGGGCCAATGACAGCGTCCCCGCCATTTCCACGGGCCTGGGCGACGGGACGCTGGAAATCCGGGCATTGGCGGCCGGGCGCAATCCGTTCAAACCGGGCGACCTGCTCGTGACATCGGGCATTGGCGGCGTTTATCAACCCAATATTCCGGTCGCGGTGATCGTGCGGGTGGCCGGCGAGATCGCCTATGGGGTTCCGCTCGCCAACCCGTCCAAGGTGGATGCCGTGGTGGTCGAACGCTCCTTCGAGGAAACCGTGACGCGGCCCGATCCCAATGTGCCGACCGTCGCCGCCGATCCCCCGGCGGGCAACGCAACCACGCCATGATCGATCCCCATCTTCAACCCGCCGTGCCGCGTCTTGGCCGACAGCCTTCGCGCTGGCGGCTGGCGGGCACGCCGGTCGTCACGGTGATGCTGGGATCGGTGGTCACTGCTTTGCCACTGATCGCGCAATCGCCGGTGATGCCCCCCTTCGGCCTGTTATTGTTGCTGTCGTGGCGGCTCTTGCGGCCCGAATTATGGCGGGCGTGGATCGGCCTTCCGCTCGGTCTGTTCGACGATATGGCGAGCGGGCAACCGATCGGTTCGGCCATGTTCCTGTGGACCGTCACGCTGGTCGGCATCGATGCCGTCGAACATCGCATGGTCTGGCGCAGCTATCGGCAGGACTGGCTAATCGCCGCCGCCGCGATTATCTTCTGCATCGCCGGCGGCGTCTTCTTCGCGCGGATCACCGGTGGAGGAGGCATCACGCTGCAACTGGTTGCGCCGCAAATGCTGTGGACGGTCCTGCTCTTTCCCTTCGTCGTCCGGCAATGCGCCCGGATCGACCGCTGGCGCGTGATGGCATGAAGTTGAAACTGCCCCTGCTCAAGAAGAAGACCGTCACCGAAGCCTCCCTGTCCTTCACCTTCACGCGGCGCGCGATGGTCGTGGGGGGATTGCAGGGGGCGGTCGGCGCGATGCTGGTGACCCGCATGGGCTGGATCAGCATTGCCGAGAACGAGAAATACAATCTGCTGTCGGAAAGCAACCGGGTCAACCTGACGCTGATCCCGCCCCGGCGCGGGTGGATCATCGACCGCAATGGCCGGCCGCTGGCGAACAACCGCACCGATTTTCGCGTCGACCTGATCCCGGAACGAATGACGGATGCGGAATCCACGATCCGCAGCCTGGCCCATCTGCTGGCCCTGACCGATGACGAGGTCGAGCGGATCAGGGAGGAACTGGACAAGTCCGCCGGCTTCCGCCCGGTGCAGGTCGCCGAAAAACTGACCTACGACCAGTTCGCCGCCGTTTCCGTACGCCTGCCCGACCTGCCGGGCGTCGCGCCCAGCCAGGGCTTTTCGCGCAACTATCCGGGCGGAGCCACTGTCGGGCATCTGCTCGGCTATGTCGGCGCGGCATCAGCCAAGGATTATGAGGAACGCAAGGACCCGCTGCTGATCACGCCGGGCTTCAAGGTCGGCAAGGACGGTCTGGAAAAGGCGTTCGACAAGGAGTTGACCGGCAAGCCCGGCGCCAAGCGGGTCGAGGTGACGGCGCGCGGCAAGATCGTGCGGGAACTGACCACTCGACCCGATACGCCCGGCGATCCGATCAAGCTCACCATCGATGCGGGCCTTCAGGAATATGCGGGTCGCCGCCTCGCCACGCAGAGTGGATCGGTGGTGGTGATCGATTGTCATAATGGCGATGTGCTGGCGATGGCGTCGATGCCCAGCTTCGACCCCAACAGCTTTTCCGACGGCATCAGCCATATGGAATGGGACATGTTGTCGAAGGATGACCATGTGCCGTTGCGCAACAAGACGCTTCAGGGCCTTTACCCCCCCGGATCGACGGTGAAGCCGATGGTGGCGTTGGCGCTGCTGGAGGCGGGGATTTCGCCGATGGACACGGTGAACTGCGCCGGCGCGATCCGGGTCGGCAACACGCTGTTCCATTGCCACAAGAAGCGCGGCCATGGATCGCTCAACATGCGCGGCGCGATTGCCCAGAGCTGCGACATCTATTTTTACACCATGGCGCAGCGCATTGGCATGGACCGCATCGCCAGCATGGCGCGGCGCGTCGGCATGGGGCAGAAATTCGCCTTGCCCTTCTCCAGCCAAAGCTATGGCACGGTACCCGATCCGGCATGGAAGCTGAAAAAATACAACCAGAAATGGCAGGTCTATGACACGGTCAACGCGACCATCGGTCAGGGCTATATGCTGATCAACCCGCTCCAGATGGCGGTGATGGCGGCGCGACTGGCAACCGGCAAACAGTTGATGCCGAACTTCATCTTCGGCGCGCAGCGACCGGAACCAGCGCCGGTCGGAGTGAATGAAGAGCATCTGGTGACGATCCGCGACGCCATGAGCGCGGTCGTGAACGGCGGCGGTACCGGGGGCGCGGCGCGGATGACCCTTCCCGGCGTGCTGATGGCGGGCAAGACCGGCACGGCTCAGGTTCGCCGTATCACCATGGCGGAGCGCGGCGGCGGCGTGCGCAGCAATGCATCCCTCCCCTTCAAACTGCGCGACCATGCGCTGTTCCAGGGTTTCGCCCCGTTCGACAATCCCCGCTATGCCATTGCCTGCATTCTGGAGCATGGCGGCCATGTCAACCGGAACGAAGACTCACCGATGATCGCGGCGGACACCATGACCTTCCTGTTCGATCAGGCCAAGGCGATGGAAAAGCTGGAGACGTTGGAAAAGGGCTGGGGCGGCACGCCGGCGGAGCGCATGGCGCGGCAGATGGGCGCCTATCGCCTCGCCAAAGCCATTGAGAAAGGCGAAGCGCCGCCCCCGGCAGCAGCCAATGCCATGAACGCGGCCGAGCCAGGCAACAGCACAGCCTCTGCGGCCCAGACGCCTGCTCCTGCCGATGCCGACGATACCCCTCCTCCGGCAGACACGGCGCGATGAGCATCGTCCCCGAACCCTTGACCCAATTCCCCTGGCGGGTCCTCGGCATCCTGCTGGCCATAGCCGGTTTCGGCACGCTGGTGCTCTACAGCGCGGCGGGTGGCAGCATCACGCCCTGGGCCATCAACCAGGGGGTGCGCTTCATCATCTTCTCCTGCATGGCGCTGGTGCTGAGCCGGATCAGACTGGAATATTTCGCGCGCTTTGCTTTTCCCGCCTATGGCCTTGTGCTGGTGTCGCTGCTGATGGTCGAACTCATCGGCGGCGTCGCGGGTGGCAGCCAGCGCTGGATCAATCTTGGCTTCATGCAGCTCCAGCCGTCCGAATTCATGAAGCCGATCATCGTGCTTGCCGTCGCGCGCTTCTACGCGCTGCTGCCTGTGGGCGAAATCCGGCGGTGGAACGCGATCTGGCCGGCGCTGGTGCTGATCGGCGTACCCTTCATGCTGGTGCTGGTGCAGCCCGATCTCGGCACCGCGACGATGATCGCGGCGGGTGGGGTGACGGTGATGTTCCTCGCCGGGCTGCCTTTGCGGCTGTTCGTCGGATCGGGACTGGCCTTCGCCGCCATCGTGCCCATCGCCTTCAGCTTTCTGCACGATTATCAGAAGAACCGCGTGCTGATCTTCATGGACCCCGAAAGCGACCCCTTGGGCGCGGGTTATCATATCAGCCAGTCGAAGATCGCCATCGGCTCAGGCGGCATTTTCGGCAAGGGCTTCCTGAAGGGCACGCAAAGCCATCTCGACTATCTGCCCGAAGGCCATACCGATTTCGTCTTCGCCACCATGGCGGAGGAATGGGGATTGCTGGGCGGCGTACTCTTGATCGGCGCTTTCATGCTGCTGTTCCGTTGGGGGATCGGCGTGTCGATGCGCAGCCAGGACAAATATGCGCGGCTGGTGGCGGCGGGTCTGACAACGACGGTCTTCTTTTATGTCGCGATCAACCTGATGATGGTCATGGGTCTGGCTCCCGTGGTGGGCATTCCCCTCCCCTTCATGTCCTATGGCGGATCGTCGATGCTGACCGTCATGCTGTGTGTCGGCATCATCATGGCGATCGAACGGTCGGGGCGACAGCGCAATCGGCCCGGAAGCTGGGGCTAAAACCGCCCTGTTCACAAAAATTTGCGTCGGCAGGCGATTTCCTGTTTGCAAAGCTCAGCGTGACTGCTAACAGCCCGCCCACGCCAAGGCGATGCCCATCCGGGACTGAACCGAAAGCGAGTGTGGACGCATAGCTCAGTTGGTAGAGCAGCTGACTCTTAATCAGCGGGTCCTAGGTTCGAGCCCTAGTGCGTCCACCAAATTCTTTCAGCCGACGGCATAAGCCGAAAGCGAGTGTGGACGCATAGCTCAGTTGGTAGAGCAGCTGACTCTTAATCAGCGGGTCCTAGGTTCGAGCCCTAGTGCGTCCACCAAATTCTTTCAGCCGACGGCATAAGCCGAAAGCGAGTGTGGACGCATAGCTCAGTTGGTAGAGCAGCTGACTCTTAATCAGCGGGTCCTAGGTTCGAGCCCTAGTGCGTCCACCAAATTCTTTCAGCCGACGGCATAAGCCGAAAGCGAGCGTGGACGCATAGCTCAGTTGGTAGAGCAGCTGACTCTTAATCAGCGGGTCCTAGGTTCGAGCCCTAGTGCGTCCACCATTTGTTCCCTAAAATCAACAGCTTAGTACATTCTCGCGTAAGGGCTGGAATACAGTTTCGGCTATGTGTTCCGCATGTATTCCAGACCCGGAATACTGCTGCGGCCGCTTGCGACGCGCCGAAAATAATTTTGCTCGCCTGCCTTGCCATGGCCGATTAGGACTTTGACAAAGCGGACGAAGAGAGGGCCAAAGCGACGATGGCGGAGAGAAAATCGCTTACTGTCCATAACCGGCGAATGGACGATCCTGTCGGCGCTTTTAATGGTGTCACTCTCGAAACAGCCGTGCGGAGCGCGCTTTTTCACCAATTCGATGGCGAGGCGCTTTCGGAACACTGGAGACGCCGCGCATGACTCGTTCCGCCTGACAGCGCCGACACGATGCTGATGAACATCTACCACGACGATGGCGTGAGCTTCTTCGGTGACCCTACCGTCTACACGCGCGGCTTCATGCAAACGCTGCTTCACAACGAACAGGACGTCGCGATGCTTCCCGTGGAGTAGCAGCCGCCCCCGGCCGGCCGCGAATACATCCATTCGATGATGTTTTGGATGGCGGTCGGGAATCACGTCATGACGATCCAAACGTTCAAAGCGCTCGCCAACCGGACGCATAGGCGCGTAGCCAGGCAGAAAGCAGCCCGGCAAACGTCATGCCACCATCATGCTCGTGAAGTGCCCCCGGCCTTCCTGCATCGCGCGCAAGAGCACGCGTTGATGGCTGGCGAGGTTGTAGATGCGGAACTGAAGCAGTGTCTTGCCGAGCGGCGTATTGGCCAAGAGGGGCACGTCGCCGACGCTGCGCGTCACCACGACGCTATCCACCTCTTTCGAAACGGCGGCGCGGTAGGCGCGCACCGCTTCGGCGTCGGCCCATTGCCCCGTATTGGTCACGCGCACACTGTCGAGCGCCTCGCCCTGCGCGGCTAACTGTTTCCCATCCGCTTGGCCATGTCGCCGGCTATATCAAGATAGGCCAGGAACCGGACCTCGTTCACCTGGCCGGCAACCGCCTCCAATAAACGGTTCTGCGACATGATCGACGCAGTGGCCTTGAACATGTCGAAAAGCGACATAGCGGTCCGCGTCGATGCTTTGGGGCTGCGCTCTAGGTTGTAGTGACATTTTAGGGATTCACGCTTGTGAGGATTTCTGATTCAAAGCAGGCTTTTGGAGGCAGGCGTGGAAGGGGAAGTTTTGCGGGACGATCAATGGGAGCGGTTGCGCGAATTTGTGCCTGGCGGCCGCAAAGGTAAGCGGGGTCCTCGTAGTGACGGCCGGTTGTTTTTGGACGCCTTGCTTTGGCTGGCCCGATCAGGCGGCCGCTGGCGCGATCTGCCGGAGAAGTTTGGCTCCTATCAGACGGCCAAGCGCCGCTATTATCGCTGGGTGGAGCAAGGTGTGATCGATCGGATTTTCGCGGCGGTTTCAGATGATCCGACATTGAGTGGCTGGCGATTGATGCAACCGTGATCCGTGCTCAGGCCCAGGCAGCCGGAGCGCGGATAAAAAGGGGGGCACTCAAGCCCAGGCTCTTGGACGTTCGCGAGGCGGGTTCGGCACCAAGATCCATGCCGTAGTCGATGCCTTGGGCTTGCCGATCCGCTTCATTCTCGTTCCCGGACAGCAAAACGACATGGCACCCCCTTTCGATCTGATCCGCGGCATCCCGGCAGGCAAGGTTCTGGCCGATCGAGCCTACGACGCCGACCGCCTGCACGACCTCATCCACGAACAAGACGGCGAACCGGTCATCCCGCCCCGCCGCCATCGCAAATATCAACACCGCTATGATCGCATCGCCTACAAGCAGCGATGGGGCATCGAAGGATTCTTCGCAACGCTCAAACAATGGCGCCGCATTGCAACCCGATACGATAAGCTCGCCGCAAACTTCCTCGGCTTCGTCAAACTCGCCAGCATCATGCTATGGCTCAAATGATTAAATCGTCACTACAACCTAAAGTCTTACCAAATCTGTTGCGTTAAAACGAAATTGATTTAAGCTTCGCTCCAAAGGAGCAGAATTAATGCATATCGACGTGCTAGGAGACAGTTATACCTACCAGAATTCTATTTCGATATCCGGCGCTCCGGCCTTTAATTTGATAGGCAACCAAATTAATTTTTTTAACATCGGGTCAGGGTTGATAACCCAAGAATATGCCGACAGCCCTGCTATAGTTGTCACCGGAACAGGCAGCCTAATCGAAAACCAATCAGGCGCCATAATTCAAGGCTTTGGCCGTACGGTCGTCGGGGGCGACGGTAGCGATACAATCCGGAATTACGGCGCAATCTATGGAACGATCGATCTGGCTAACGGTGATGATCATGTAATCACCAGTCAGCCGGAAAACGGTTCAGCCATTTATAACTTGGACGAAGGAAATGACGTTTTCGAATTTCGTCCATCCTCTCGTTTGAATGGCGCCATGATCACAACAAATGGCGGGACTGGAATGGATGAATTCATTCTCACCGGACAAATCTACTCATTTCATGGGCAAAATGTATTAAACTTTGAGCATTTGGTAATCGATGCTCCGATTGGAGATCCATTTCAGGGTTATGCAAACAACTTACTCAATTTATCGGGTTTCAGTGTTGTAGATATAAGGCCTGGTAGCGTTGCCAATTTTCTTTATTCGGTCAACCCACTTGCAGATATAAACGTTAGCGGCGGGAGCATCGGTATAAGCCGTGGCTCGGTGTTTAAATCATTAACCGGAAACGATCAAAATGATTTCATTTCGATCGACGGAGATGGTCACGTCCTAGGCATAGTTGATCTTGGTGATGGCGACGACACCTATTTTCTATCTACTGATGGCTCAAAATATGTAGCGCCGGTCGGCGTAAAGGGCGGCGCAGGACAGGACGCCCTCAAACTGGTCACATCTGGACAGTGGGATATCGATCTTTCAATCTATACTGGATTTGAGCAGTTGGAGGACGGGGGCAATCCGCGCATCTTCGACCTAACACTGCGCCATGCTGACGGTTATTCTGCTGTTGATTTTCAGCATCGCAATCTACTTTCTATCGTAGATTCTTTTTCACCTAATGCGTATGTAAATGGCCTGGCGGGGCACGTTGAAATCTCCGCTTCATCGATAGTCGGCCGCTACGGCTTCGCCTCGGGCGGCTATAGCTATTCCCAACTGGATAATGAACCAATCGCTGTAGCTGACTTAGGCACCGACGTGGTCAATTATGGGACGATCCTTGGCGATGTTCAGCTCTATTTTGGCGACGATCTTTATGATGGCCGAGGCGGAAATGTTCTGGGAGCCGTCTACGGCTACGCCGGCAACGATATTTTGCTGGGCGGGGTAGGTGCGGATAATATTTCAGGCGGATACGGCGCCGATACGTTGAAAGGGTATGCAGGCGACGATGTTCTATCAGGCGGCGCGGGCGATGACGTCATAGACGGTGGCACAGGTATAGACACAGCGGTTTATTCGATATCACGTTCTCAGGCGACCGTGACGCACAACGTTAACGGGACGGTGACGATCAGTGCGAGCACGGAAGGCATCGATACGGTCTCCAGCGTTGAGCAATTTCAGTTCGCCGACGGTCTATATTCATTGCAGTTCGGTTCTCCTAGCAGCGTTGTAGTTTCCAATTTTGCTGTCGGAACAGGCGGCTGGACGAGCCAAGACAGCTATCCTCGCCATGTGGCTGACTTAAACGGCGATGGCTACGGAGATATAGTCGGTTTCGGCTTTGCAGGGATGTGGGCTTCCTATGGGGCGGCTAATGGCAGCTTTGCGGCGCCCGCGCTCGCTTCTTCCGGCTTCGGGGAAACGACAGGTTGGACGAGTGACAACAAATATCATCGCGCAGTGGCGGATGTGAATGGCGACGGTCGTGCCGATATCGTCGGCTTCGGTGTGGCGGGCTCCTACGTATCTTTAGCGCAGTCTAACGGCAGCTATGCCGCTCCCGCCCTCGAGATCAGCAACTTCGGAACCGATCAGGGCTGGGGGAGCCAGGACGGTTTTGCACGCACGACTGGCGATGTTAATGGCGATGGCTTCGCCGACGTCATCGGCTTCGGCGTAGCAGGCACCTATGTCGCACTCGGCAACGGTGACGGATCCTTCCAAGCCCCGCAGTTCGCGATAGCAAACTTTGGCGCAAACCAAGGCTGGACAAGCGACAACGGCTTCCACCGTGTCGCCGCAGACGTGAATGGTGACGGCAAAGATGACATTATCGGGTTTGGCGTAATGGGGACCTACGTCGCGCTGTCCAATGGGGACGGTAGTTTTGCCGCGCCGCAGCTTGCGCTTGATGATTTTGGCACTAACCAAGGTTGGGCAAGCCAGAATGGCTTCGCGCGCACTGCCGGCGATATCAATGGTGATAGTTTCGAGGATATTGTGGGGTTTGGCACGCAGGGCACTTGGGTCGCATTCGGCAATGCGGGAGGCACTTTTTCACCTCCGAGCTTCGACGTTGCAGGCTTCAGCCAGGCCCAGGGCTGGACCAGCGATCTTAACTATCACCGTGAACTTTCTGATCTCAACGGTGACGGCTACGCTGACATCGTCGGCTTCGGTTACGCCGGCGTATACACTGGGATCAATCACGCAGGAGATCTACTGATTTAGTTTGCAGTGGGACGCTTTTGCCATTTCGGTATTTGAATCTGTTTCAGTTCCCTACCCAGAAGCACATTCGCCGATAGCTGTCGAATGGCCGAGCCGGGTCGCGACGCTGAAACCAGCCGTCCAGATCGGGTACGTTCCACGGCACCCCGCTAAACCTATCGTCGAACTCGTCGCGGCCGATCGTGATGGCATGAGCCCGTAGGGTGGCGCCGGTGGTGGCCGTCTCGTCGGTCGCGCCTATCCAGCCGGTGCCGGGCGACGCGATGTAGCGGAGCCGGCCATCCTGGCTTTCCAGCGCGGGACGGCCGTTCCAGCTATAGAAAATGACGCCGATCGTCAAGCCGGCGGCCACCTGTCCTCCATGCTATTCTGCATGGCGATTTCGAGCCCGATCGCCGCTTGCTCCTTCGACGAAACCACCGTTTCGTCGATGATGACTAGAGCGCCAATGCCACCGCCGCTTATGCCGATAGTGGACTTCGCGCTTTTCCGATACTTGCGCCGAAACGACGGAACTCTGTGGCCTTCGACAGCGCCCTAGGGCTGGCAACGATCGCTTCGGCGGCAGATTCGGTGAGGTGGCCGGCGCACCACCGCAGCGTCGACGGCGGCTAGGCCGTCGCGGATCATGGCGGGCGCGTTCTCCCCGTGCATCGCTGCTTGTAGGCGATGCGATCATAGCGGTGCTGATATTTGCGATGTCGGCGAGGCGGGATGACCGGCTCGCCGCCTTGTTCGTAGATGAGGTCGTGCAAGCTGTCGGCGTCATAGGCGCGATCGGCCAGCACCTTGTCAGCCGGAATGCCTCGGATCAGATCGCAGGCTGGCGCCATGTCGTTTTGCTGCCCGAGACCAAGGATGAAGCGGATCAGCAAGCCAAGGCATCCACTATGGCGTGGATTTTGGTGCCGAACCCG
>NZ_LFCT01000008.1 GCF_008692605.1 Sphingobium estronivorans | reverse complement strand
GGCGGGCACCGACGTGGCAGCGCAACGACCGGCCCGCGCCCGCAGCGCAACCGCAAGCACAGCCTCCGGCCCAGCCGCAATGGCGCGGCGAGCAGCGCGGTCCCGCTGCGGAAAGCCGCGGCAACAGGGGCGGGCCGCGCGTCGTCACCATGCCGCGCAGCGACGACCGGAACGACCGCAACTGGAACGACCGCAACCGGAACGACAATCGCCCGGCCTGGCGGGTCGACCAGCGTGGCAATGATCGGCGCGATGACCGGACCGACGCCCGGCGGTGGGACAATAACGACCGGCGCGGCGGCTGGAGCGGTAATAACTGGAACAACGGGCGGCGGTTCGACGACCGGTCCCGTTGGGAAGGGCAGCGCCGTTGGGACAGCGGCTGGCGCAATGACCGGCGCTATGACTGGTCCAGCTATCGTTCGCGCTATGGCGACCGCTACCGGATCGGGCGCTATTATGCGCCGCGCGGATGGAGCTATGGCTATTCGCGTTTCAACATCGGGATCTACCTGAACAGCCTGCTCTATTCGAACAGCTACTGGATCGACGATCCCTATTATTACCGCCTGCCGCCCGCTTACGGCTCGCTGCGCTGGGTCCGTTATTATGACGATGCGCTGCTGGTCGACATCCGTGACGGCTATGTGGTCGACGTGATCTACGATTTCTTCTGGTAGGACCGGAAGAGTCAGCCTCCTGAATTGGCCTTCAGGAACCACTGGGCCCGGAGCCATGCGCTCCGGGCCCTTTTCATTTGCGTGCGGACGCCGCGCGGTGGCAGGAGGGCGGCATGAGCGAGATTGTTGACGATGGCGGCGTGGCCTCGGCCGCCCGGGCGCGGATCGGCGAGACGGTGCGGGCGCGGCTGGACCGCAACCCGATGGTGAGCCGGATCGACGCGCCGGACCTCGAAATCTATGGGCGGCAGGATTTCCTCAGCCCGGAGGAATGCGCGGGCTTGCGGGCCCTGATCGACGAAGGCGCGCAACCCTCGACGCTGTTTTCGGGCAGCGCCAATGCCGATTACCGCACCAGCGCGAGTTGCAATCTCAGCCCCTGGGACAAGCTGGTCGGCGCCGTCAGCGACCGCATCTGCGCGCTGATGGGGATCGCGGCAGACCATGGCGAGACTTTGCAGGGCCAGCGCTACCAGTCGGGTCAGGAATATAAGGTCCATTGCGACTATTTCCCGGTGACCGCCAGCTATTGGCCGGCGATGCTGAAAACCGGCGGACAGCGCAGCTGGACGGCGATGATCTACCTCTCCCCGGTCGAAGCGGGCGGGGAAACGCATTTCCCCCAATGCGGCTTCATGGTGCCGCCGGTCGAGGGCATGATCCTGATCTGGAACAATATGGACCGCGACGGCGCGCCCAACCGCTTCAGCCTGCATGCCGCCCGGCCTGTGGAAACGGGCACCAAATATGTCGTCACCAAATGGTTCCGGGAACGGCCGTGGAAACCCTGATCCGCTGATACAAAGTGCGACATAAATGACTGTTTCCTGACTATTTCATTCCCGACCCGTTCAGGCGCGCCCAGCCATATCTGCCTTCGTGGCCGGCGGAACCGGAACGGGCGGGAAACAGTTACTCCCCTCCCACCGGCATCCGCCGCCAGATACGGGAGAAAAGCTATGCGTAAACTGATCATACTGGGCCTGATGGCCGCCAGCGTCATTCCAGGCGCCGCCATGGCCCAGTCGCGCGCCGAAGTGCGCGACAGCGCCCGCGACCTGCGCCACGAACAGCGCAACCTGCAGGCAGCGCAGCGCCACGGCAGCCGCCACGATGTGCGCGAGGCGCGCCGGGACGTGCGCGACGCCCGGCAGGAGTTGCGGGAAGATTGGCGCGATTATCGCAAATCGCACCGCGACGTCTATCGCGGCGGCAACTGGCGGGCGCCGTTCCGCTATAATCGCTGGGATGTCGGCGCGCGCCTCAAGCCGGCCTATTACAGCTCGCGCTATTATATCTCGGACCCCTATCGCTATCGGCTGCCCCGGGCGGGCGCGAACCTGCAATGGGTGAGGCATTATAATGACGTGCTGCTGGTCAATGTCCGGACCGGCCGGGTGATGGAAGTTCATCGCGGCTTCTTCTGGTAAGCCGCCCAGCCTGGAGCGTCGTGCGAAGAGGTGGAACCCGACTTTTCGCGAAAAACGATGCGACCAAAAAATTTAGAGCGCGCGCCCTGCATCTGATTTAACGCAGCGCGCTCTAAAATAACGAAACGGCCCCTGGGTAGCTCAGGGGCCGTTTCCTTTTGCGCTATGGCGCATTTGGTCCCATCTCTTTCCCCAGTGGCCGCGCCGCTCGTTGCCGGGCAAGCGCGGCCGATGGCGCGCGAAACGCGCCATCAGTCCGAAAGGGGGTGGACCATGAAACGAAACGTTTGAGCCGGTGAAATGTTCCCCTTGCCTTACGCTCAGGCAGCGAGGGCTTCCGCGATCAGCCGGCGACTGTTGGCAATGCCGTAGAGCGCGATGAAACTGCCCATGCGCGGTCCCTGATCGGCGCCCAGCAACGTCTGGTAGAGCGCCTTGAACCAGTCGCGGAGTTCGGCAAAGCCATAGGTCTCGTCCTTGCCGATGGCATAGACGATGTTCTGAATATCCTCCGCCGAAGCGCCTTCGGGCAACGCCGCGAGTTCCTCGTCCAGCTTGCGCAGCGCGGCGGCCTCGTTCGCGTGCGGCGCGCGGCGCTGGAGTGTCGGGGCGACGAAATCGCGATGATAGGCCAGCGCATGGCCGATCAGCGCATCCAGTTCCGGATAGGTTTCGGCATTGGCGTCCGCGACATAATTTTGGAGATAGCCCCAAACCTGTTCGCGGCTGGCATCGCCCATCACGCCCACAAGGTTCAGCAGCAGGCCAAAGGTAACCGGCAGATCACCCTGCGGCAGCTTGCCGTCATGGATATGGTGCACCGGATTGCCGAGCTGCTGCTCGACCGCCTGCTTGGGATAATTGCCCCGGAACTGCCAATATTCGTCGACCGCGCGAGGGATGACGCCCATGTGCAGCTGCTTCGCCTTTTTCGGCTCGCGAAAGGCGTAGAAGGCCAGGCTTTCCTGCGGGCCATAGGTCAGCCATTGCTCCAGGCTGAGGCCATTGCCCTTGGACTTGGAGATTTTCTCGCCCTTTTCGTCGAGGAACATTTCGTAATTGAAGCCCTCGGGCGGGCGAGCGCCCAAAGCGCGGCAGATCTTGGACGATTGCGTGACCGAATCGATCAAATCCTTGCCCGCCATCTCATAATCGACGCCCAGCGCGACCCAGCGCATCGCCCAGTCGACCTTCCATTGCAGCTTTGCGCCGCCCGACAGGATCGACTGTTCGATCACCTCGCCCTCATCCTCGAAGCGGACGAGGCCCTTGTCGGCGTCGATTACCTCGACGGGCACCTGCAACACGATACCGCTCTTCGGGCTGATCGGCAGGACGGGCGAATAAGTCGCCTGCCGCTCCTTGCGCAGCGTCGGCAGCATGATGTCCATAATGTCCTGATAATGACGCAGGACATTCTTCAGCGCGTCGTCGAACCCGCCCGACCTGTAGCGGTCGGTGGCCGAAACGAACTCATAATCGAAGCCGAAACGGTCGAGAAATTCCCGCAACATCGCATTATTGTGATGCGCGAAGCTCTCGAACTTCTCGAACGGATCAGGCACCTGCGTCAGCGGCTTGCCCAGATGCTCGGCCAGCATCGCCTGGTTCGGAACATTGTCCGGCACTTTGCGCAGGCCATCCATGTCGTCGCTGAACGCGATCAGGCGGGTCGGAATATCCGACAGCGCATGATAGGCGTTACGGACCATGGTGGTGCGCAGGACCTCGTTGAACGTGCCGATATGCGGCAGGCCCGACGGACCATAACCGGTTTCGAACAGCACATGACCTTTGTCGGGCGCGCCGTTCTGATAGCGCTTCAGGAGCTTGCGGGCTTCCTCATAGGGCCAGGCTTTGGACGCCTGCGCGGCGGTGCGGATGATGTCGGACACGGTCATGCGGCAAGCCCCTAGAGCATTTTCAAGTCAGATGGAAACATCTGACGATTCGAAAAATGCGGCCGACCCAAGAGTCCGGTCTGGCCAAAAGAAAAGGATTTTTGGTGCCAAAGCGGAGACGAATGGTGGGTTTCGCGCCACCCCATTTAACTTTGATTAACCCTGATGAGTCATATTTATCGAGAGCTTAGGGGGCTCAGGAGGGACTATGCAGCCGCGCAGCCGTCACAGAATAGCCGTCGATATTCCGGTCATCGTGACCACGGTGCTCGACAGTCTGGAAGGAACGATCGTCGATTTGAGCGAGGGCGGCGCCCAGATTGCGGGCTGCGGCCTGCCGGCGCGCAGCCAATGCCAGATCGATTATGAAGGGCATGTGGTCTTCGCCATGGTGCAATGGTCGGAAGAAGACCGGATGGGCCTTCGCTTCCCCTATGAACTGAACGATGGTCCGCTGTTCGACCGGCTGGAACTGGCCCGCGCAGCAAGGCTGGCGCCGACGGCCTTCCAACCCCGGAGTCCGGGGACGCGCCCGACGGGTGGATTCGGACGTCGATTCGGCTGAAAAAGCCGGATTTCAGGTTTCCCTTTTGTTCCCGTTCGCCTAAGCCGGGCGGGTGATCGATCCCGCCGCCCTGCCCGCCCTCCACGCCAGCCATGGCGGCATCTGGCTGAGGGAGGGAACCGACACGCAAGCCGTCGCCAAGGGCACGGCGATTGCCCGGACGGCGGAAACGCCAACCCTGTTGCTGAATGCGCCCCTGACCGGGCAGCGGCTGGGCTATCCCGATTTGAACGGCCTCGACCTGTTGGAGCTTTGGGCCTTCATCCATCCCGCCCGCTTTCTGGTGCCCACGCCCAAGGGGCTGGCCGAAGCGCTGAACCTGCCCCGCCCGACCAGCGAAGCGGATATTCCCGAACTGTTGCAGGCGGCGACCTGCGCGCTGCTGGAAACGCTCGATTCCCCGGCCTGGGCCGAGCGGGAGGGCGGCTGGACCGCGGCGCAATCGCTGCACCGCCTACGCTGGCCCTGGGCGCCGCTGGTTGCCAGCCGCATCGCCAGACCCAAGGAAGCCGAGCGCTGGCTCTTTTCCAAGCTGCCGGAATGGGAGGAGACACCGCCCCGCCCCGCTCCGCGCCCGGTGGCGCTGCAATCCGACGCCGTGGTAGCGCGGCTGGAACAACTGACTGGCGCGGGCGCCGAAGCGCGGCCCGGCCAGCGCGCCTATGCAGCGGCAGTGGCGGAGGTGTTCCGGCCCAAGGCGCATCGCGACCAGCCCAATATGCTGCTGGCCGAGGCCGGCACGGGGATCGGCAAGACTTTGGGCTATCTCGCCCCCGCCTCGCTCTGGGCCGGGGAAGCGCAGGGAACGGTGTGGATTTCCACCTATACCAAGGCCTTGCAGCGGCAGCTGGACCGGGAGAGCCTGCGCCTCTTCCCCGATCCCGCCGTGGCGGCACGGCGGGTGGTGGTGCGCAAGGGACGGGAAAATTATCTCTGCCTGCTGAATCTGGAGGACGCGCTGCAAGGCGGTTTCTCAGGCCGCGCAGCCATATTGGCGCAGTTGGTGGCGCGCTGGGCCGCCTTCACCAAGGACGGCGACATGATCGGCGGCGACCTGCCCGGCTGGTTGCCGACCCTGTTCCGGCGCAACGGCTCGACCGCACTGACCGACCGGCGCGGCGAGTGCATCTATGCGGGCTGTCCGCATTACCGCAAATGCTTCATCGAGCGGTCGGCGCGGGCCTCGGCGGATGCGGATATCGTCATCGCCAATCATGCGCTGGTGATGATCAACGCGGCGCGGGGGCGGGAGACGGGACAGGCACCGCAGCGCATCGTGTTCGACGAAGGTCATCATCTGTTCGACGCGGCAGATTCGACTTTCTCCGTCGCCCTGTCCGGGCAGGAGGCGATCGAGCTGCGCCGCTGGGTGATGGGGCCGGAGGGCAATGCGCGCGGGCGACGGCGGGGATTGGCGGCGCGGCTCTCCGATCTCGCCAGCTATGACGAACAGGGCGGCGAGGCCATCCGCGCGGCGGCGGAGGCCGCACGGGCGCTCCCCGCCGATGAGTGGTTGCAGCGGATCGTCGCGGGTGAGCCGTTCGGGCCAGTCGAAGAACTGCTCGCAGCCGTGCGCGGCACGGTCTATGCGCGGGCCGCCGACACGGGCGAGGCCGATGCGGGCTATGGGCTGGAGACCGAACTGGCCGAGCCGGACGGCGCTCTGGTCGAGGCGGCGCAGGAAGCGGCGCGGGCACTGGACGCCCTGCTGCGCCCCCTCACCCATCTCGGCAAGCGGATGGAGGCCGTGATCGAGGACGCGCCCGACTGGCTGGACGGCGCCGCGCGGGCGCGGGTCGAGGGGGCCATTGCTTCGCTCGGCTGGCGGCGCGATCTGGTGACCGCCTGGCTGGCGCTGCTGACGCGGATCGGCGGACCGGCGGATGCGGATTATGTCGACTGGCTGGCAGTCGAGCGGATCGAGGGGCGGGAATATGACATCGGCATCCACCGCCACTGGCTGGACCCAAGCCGGCCGCTGGCGCAGGCAGTGTTGAAACCGGCGCAGGGCGTGCTCATCACCTCCGCGACGCTCAAGGGCGGCGGCGATTGGGACAATGCGACAAGCCGCAGCGGCGCGCGCCATCTCCCGCGCGGCGCGGAGCAGTTCGAGGCGAGCAGCCCCTTCGACTATCCGGGTCGGTCGGAGGTCCTGATCGTGACCGACATCAAGCGCGGCGATATTGCCGCGCTGTCGGGCGCCTATGCCCGGCTGATCGAGGCGGCGGGTGGCGGGACCCTGGGCCTGTTCACGGCGATCCGGCGGCTACGCGCGGTCCATGCGCGGATCGCGGACCGGCTGGCGCGGACGGGATTGCCGCTTTACGCGCAGCATGTCGACCCGATGGATACGGGCACGCTGATCGATATTTTCCGGGACGATCCCCGCGCCTCGCTGCTCGGCACCGATGCGCTGCGCGATGGCGTGGACGTGCCCGGCCATTCGCTGCGGCTGGTGGTGATGGAGGGCGTGCCCTGGTCCAAGCCCACGGTGCTGCATGCCGCGCGCAAGCTGGCGGGCGGCGGCAGCGCCTATGACGACCGGCTGATCCGGGCGCGCATGGCGCAGGCTTTCGGGCGGCTGATCCGGCGGGCGGAGGATCGGGGCAGCTTCGTCATCCTGTCCGCCGCCATGCCCAGCCGGTTGCTCAGCGCCTTTCCGCCCGGCACGCCGATCCGCCGGCTGACGCTGGATGAAGCGATCCTGTCGGTAAACGCCCATTCCGGCGCTGGCCTTGGCGGCGGCATGGCGTTAGGGCAACTGGGACTCGAATCCGGCATCCACGACCTGGAGCAAAAATGAAGCGGTTGATCCTGTTCCGTCACGCCAAGTCCGATTGGGACGATCCGGTTGCGCGGGACTTCGACCGGCCGCTCAACCGCCGTGGGGAAAAGGCGGCGATCGTGATGGGCGAGTTCGCCAAGGCGCGCGCCATGCGCTTCGACATGGTCGTCGCCTCCCCCGCGGTGCGCGTGGTGGAAACGCTGGACAGTTTTTTCATCGGCTATGGCGAGGTGATCGATCCGCATTGGGACCGGCGCATTTACCTCGCCTCCGCGCCGACGCTGTTCGATGTGATCCGCGATCTGCCCGACAGCGCCGCCCATGTGTTGATGTCGGGGCATAATCCGGGGCTGGAGGAGCTGATCCTCGACCTCGTGCCCGACAATGGGGCCAGCACCCTGCGCGAGGATGTGGAAGTGAAGTTTCCGACCGCGTCCATCGCGGTCATGGAGCTGCCCATCGACCATTGGAGCGAGGCGAAGCCCAATATCGCCACTCTGGCCAGCTTTACCCGGCCGCGCGACCTCGACCCCGCGCTGGGCCCGGGATCGCGTTGAGCCGGGCATGACGCCGATCCTCTGGCGGCGGGCGCAGGCGGGCGATGCCGCGGCGCTTTCGCTGCTGGGCGGGGCGACCTTCCTCGCCAGCTTTGCCCATGACCACCCCGGAGATGCCTTGATCGCGCATGTCCGGACCGCGCATGGGGAACCCTATTACGCAGCGGCGCTTGCCGATCCGGACCAGACATTGTTGATCGGGGAAACGCCGCTGGGCGCGCCCGTGGGCTACGCTCTGCTGACGCCGCCTGACCTGCCGATCGAAACGGGTCCGAACGATCTCGAACTCAAGCGTATCTATCTGCTCTCGGGCTGGCAGGGCGGCGGCAACGGCGACGCGCTGATGGCCCTCATCATGGACGAAGCACGACAGCGCGGGGCAAGGCGATTGCTGCTGGCGGTCTATGAAGCCAATGCGCGGGCGCAGCGCTTCTATGCGCGGCACGGCTTCATCGAAGCGGGCGAGACGGTCTTCATGGTCGGCGACGTGCCGTTCCGGGATAGGATTTACGCTGCGCCGGTGGACTGATTATCCCGCCACCCGGCACATCTTCTCTATTCGCCGATCGCCTTCGCCAGCGTCGCCCGGATCGCTTCCAGACGCGGGAGCAAATCAGCGCCGGGGGCGGATTCGCCATTCCGCACCTGCTCCGGTTCTGCCGGCGACGGATCGCCTCCGCCATCGGCCAGCGCCTTTTGCGCGCCCTTGACCGTGAACCCCTCGACATTCAGCAAATGATTGATGCGGCGGACCAACGCCACATCGTCGGGCCGGTAATAGCGCCGATTGCCCGAGCGTTGCAGGGGCCGGAGCTGGGTGAAGCGTGTCTCCCAGTACCGCAGGATATGCTGCGGGAGAGCGAGTTCGCTCGCCAGCTCACTGATCGTCAGAAATGCGCCCTCTGCTTTTTCCATAGGCGCAATGTTGCACCCTTAGCGGCGCCAAGGTCAACCTCCGGAGAAAGGGCAATTTTGGAGGAGCGTTGCCGCCCCTTACATATGGGCGACGCGATCCCGCATGGTCTGGCTGGCGCGGAATGTCAGCACCCGGCGCGGTTCGATCGGCACTTCGACGCCCGTTTTCGGGTTCCGGCCCATGCGCTGCGTCTTGTCGCGCAGAACGAAGGTGCCGAAGCTGGAGATTTTCACATTCTCTCCGCGTTCAAGCGCGGAAGACATATGTTCCAATATGGATTCGATCAACGTCGCCGCTTCGGCCCGCGACAGGCCAATATGACGGTTCACGCTCTCCGCGAGATCCGCGCGCGTCAGAGTCCCTGTAACGCTCATCGCACTTCCCCACCTTGACACCCGTCGAGCCTAAAATGCGGGTGATCACCGGATAATGTGCGCGATTTTGGGTGATTCGGCAAGATAAGGGGTTGCCGAAATGCCTGGAAAAGCGTGAAAAATGGGGGAGATAGCGATGCGGAACGCGCGATCAGACCCGCAGGACGCACGCGCCCCAGGTAAAACCGCCGCCCATTGCCTCCAGCACGAGCAGATCGCCCGGCTGAACGCGGCCGTCCCGCATGGCAAGGTCCAGCGCCAAGGGGACCGACGCGGCGGAGGTATTGGCATGCTGGTCGACGGTCATGACCACCTTTTCCGGCGACAGCTTGAGTTTGCGCGCGGTGGCGTCGAGGATACGGGCATTCGCCTGATGCGGGACCAGCCAGTCAATATCCGCCGCCGTCATGCCCACCGTTTCCATCACCTCGGTCAGCACCGAGGCAAGGTTGGTGACGGCATGGCGGAAGACCTCCTGCCCCTTCATCCGCAGCTTGCCGACCGTCTGCGTGGTCGACGGACCTCCGTCCACATAGAGCAGTTGATTGTGGCGGCCATCGGCATGCAGTTTCGACGCGAGAATGCCGCGCCGGCCATCGGCGCTCTCCTCCGCACCCAGCACGACCGCCCCGGCGCCGTCGCCGAACAGGACGCAGGTGGTCCGGTCTTCCCAGTCGAGGATACGGCTGAAGGTTTCCGAGCCGATGACGATCGCTCTCTGCGCGGCGCCGGACCGGATCATGCTGTCGGCCACGCCAACGGCATAAAGGAAACCGGAACAGACCGCCGCCACGTCGAACGCCACGCAGTCGTCAATGCCCAGCGCGGCCTGCACCAGCGTCGCGGTGGCGGGGAAGGTCTGGTCGGGGGTCGCCGTCGCAAGGACGATCAGGTCAATGTCCTGCGCCGTCAGACCAGCCGCATCCAGCGCAGCCCGCGCCGCGTCGGTGGCAAGGGTCGCCGTGGTCTCCCCCTCGCCCGCGATATAGCGGGTGCGAATGCCGGTGCGCTCGACGATCCATTCGTCGCTCGTGTCGACGGTCTGCGCCAGTTCGGCGTTGCTGACCTGACGGACCGGAAGCGCGGAACCGGTGCCGAGGAGAACGGATCGGCGGATCACTTTGCGGACAGCTCCATCTTGGACGGGGGCGGGGTCAGTCCCTCGATCCCGTGCATATCGGCGGCAATGCGCCGGGTGATGTCTTCTTCCAGCAGGCGCGCGGCGACATGGACGGCATTGGCCACGCCCTTGTCATTGGCGCTGCCGTGGCTCTTCACGACCACCCCGTTGAGGCCCAGGAAAACCGCGCCATTATGGTTGTTGGGGTCGAGATGATGCTTCAGGAGATGCATGGCCGGCTTCGAGATCAGGAAGCCCAGCTTCGAACGGATCGAACTGGTGAAGGCGGTGCGCAGCAGGTCGGTGACGAAACGGGCCGTGCCCTCCGCCGTCTTGAGCGCGACATTGCCGGAAAAACCGTCCGACACGATGACGTCGGCGTCGCCCCGGCCGATCTTGTCGCCTTCGATAAAGCCCTCGAAGGAAAGCGGCAGGCTGGTCGCTGCGCGCAGGATCGCGGCGGCGTCGCGGATTTCCTCCGTGCCCTTCATCTCCTCCGTGCCGATGTTCATCAGCCGGACGCGCGGTGATTCAAGCTCGAACGCGATGCGCGCATAGGCTGCGCCCATCACCGCGAACTGCACGAGGTTGCGCGCATCACATTCGGTGTTGGCGCCCAGGTCGAGCATGACCACGTCATTTTCGCCCAATGTCGGCAGCATGGCCGCCAGGGCCGGCCGGTCGATGCCGGGCATGGTGCGCAGCGCCAGCTTCGCCATCGCCATCAGCGCGCCGGTATTGCCGGACGATACGGCCGCGCCGCAATCGCCCGCCTTCACCGCCGCGATGGCCATGCTCATGGAGCTGGTCTTCTTGCGGATGGCAACGCTGGGCTTGTCGCCCGAATCCACCACGTCGGGCGCGTGGACGATTTCCGACGCGGCACGCAGATTGGGGTGATGATCGAGCGCGGACTTGATCCGCGCCTCGTCTCCGAAAAGGGTGAAGCGCAGTCCTTCATGACGGTGACGGGCGAGCGCCACGCCCGCCATCATCACCCGCACGCCTTCATCCCCGCCCATCGCGTCGATTGCGATTCGCGGTTGGCTGGACAAGTTAACGCACCCTTTTCAGGAGAAATTCTTAGGCGTCAGGCCCCGACGGCGATGACTTCGCGGCCGTTATAATGGCCGCAGGCGTCGCACAGATTATGCGGACGCTTCAGTTCGCCGCAGTTCGAGCATTCCTGGAATGCTTCGACGCGCAGCGCATCGTGGCTGCGACGCATGCCACGGCGGGACGGGGACGTTTTCCTCTTGGGGACAGCCATGTCGGCACCTTATTCCATAATTGATCTGTTAGTGCGACTGGCCGTATCCGATGGATGCCGACGCCAACGGCGCCGCAGACCCATGCGGCCCGGATGATCGCGAAGCCCTGCGCCTATAGCGTTTTTTGGCAGGGGCGCAAGTCCTTCTTGCCCCCTTGCCGCCCGGCCGCTCCTCCTTATTCTGCGGATATCGGATAAAGGGGGAGATAAAGGATGTTGCTGCCGATCACACTGACCCTGGCGGCGGCCTGCGCGCTGCTCAACATGTGGCTGGGGATTCGCTGCGCGCGCATCAGGCTGTCGGCCAGTACGCTGCATGGCGATGGCGGCCATGCGCTGCTGGCCAGACGGATGCGCGCCCATGCCAATTTCACCGAATATGTGCCGATGACGCTGATTCTCTTCGGGCTGGTGGAATTGGCGACCGGGGCGTCGATGGGACTTTGGGGCGCCGCGCTGGTGCTGGTGGTCGCGCGAATCGGACATGGCTTCGGAATGGACGCGGACGAGCCGACCATTGGGCGCGCGGGCGGCGCGCTGATGACCTGGGCCGTGATGATCGGCCTGGCGGTGACGGCCCTCTATGTCGCCTATGGCGCGACGCGTGAGGTTCCCGCGCCGCCGGCCATGGCGATGATTCGATAGGGATCAGCCCAGGACAGCGTCCGCCACGAAGGGATTCGTCCGACGCTCATGGGCAAAATTGCTCATCGGGCCATGACCGGGCACGAACGCCGTGTCGCCGCCCAGGGGCCAGAGCTTGCCGGTGATCGCGTCGATCAGGTCCTGATGATTGCCCTTCGGAAAGTCCGTTCGGCCGATGGACCCCTGAAACAACACGTCGCCGACGATGGCGAGCTTGCTGGGGGCATGGTGGAACACCACATGGCCGGGCGTATGGCCGGGACAGTGATAGACGTCCAGCGTCAGATCGCCGACCGTCACCCGATCGCCGTCATGCAGCCAGCGGTCAGGCTCGAAGCTTTCGCCCAGCACCCCATATTTCTGGCCGTCTTCGCCCAACCGGTCGATCCAGAAGCGGTCCGCTTCATGCGGGCCTTCAATCGGCACGCCCAGATCGCGCGCAAGGATGCCCGCCTGGCCGCAATGGTCGATATGACCATGGGTGACGAGGATTTTCTCGATGGTGACGCCATGCTGCTCCACCGCCTTTTTCAGCAGCGGCAGATCGCCGCCCGGATCGACGAAAGCACCGCGATTGGTCGCCGTGCACCAGAAGAGCGTGCAATTCTGCTGAAGCGGCGTGACGGGAATGAGGGCGGCTTTGAGGGGCGGAGTCGTCATGCCGCCGATGTGGCGAAGCCGCAGGCGCAGCGCAAGCCCCCCCCCAGCCTGTGGCGAAGCCGCAGGTGCTGAACAAACCGCCAGCCTGGGGCGAGCCCGCAGGCGCTGGACAATCCTAGCCGGTTTCCTCGGTCGCGAAGGGTTCCGCCAGACTGATGCTGTCCAGCACTTTCGCGGTTTCGTCGCGCACGCGGAGCATCACCCGATGCAGGCGGCATTCCGATTCGGGCAGGCAGTTGGTGCAGGTCTCATGCGCGAACCGGCTGGCGCAGGGCGTGAGCGCCAGCGAGCCGCGCGTCAGCCGCACGATGTCGCCATAACTGATGTCGACCGGCGCCAAGGCCAGCCAATAGCCGCCATCGCGCCCGCGCTGGGTCGCCACCAAACCCTCCCGCGCCAGTTCCGACAGGATCACCGTCAGGAATTTGGAAGGGATATTCTGCCGCGTGGCGATCTCGTTCAGGGGCACCGGCCCCTGCCGGTAACGGTCTGCGAGATGCTGGAGGGCACGGATGGCGTAACGGGTCTTCTGCGAAAGCATGGGTCTGTTATTCGCTTCCCCTTGGCATTTGACAAGCCGCTCAGGGCGTCGATGCCGTGGAAGAGGAGGATGCCGCCATTCGCGGCATCCTCCAGAAGCTCATGCCTTCACCGCCTCCAGCGCGTCCTCATAGGTCGTCGCCTTGAAGCCGACGATGGTGCGGCCGCCCAGGTCCAGGATCGGGCGCTTGATCATCGACGGGTTGCTCATCATCAGCAGCACTGCCTTGTCGGCGTCGATATGCGCCTTGTCGCCGGCATCCAGCGCCTTGAAGGTCGTGCCGGAGCGGTTGAGGATCGTTTCCCAGCCATGTTCGCCGACCCAGCCGCGCAACGCCGCTTCATCGACGCCTGACACCTTGTAATCATGGAAGCTGTAGGCCTTGCCGCTATTGTCGAGGAAATTGCGCGCCTTCTTGATCGTGTCGCAATTCTTGATGCCGTACATGGTGAGCATGGCGGTTATCCTTTGAACGCGGTGACTTCGATCTCGATCTTCATTTCCGGCTTGATCAGACCGGCGACGACGCAGCTCGCCGCGGGACGAATGTCCCCGAAAACCGGCGCGGTCGCTTCGCCCAGAACGTCCCAATAGGCAGGGTCGGTGATATAATAGGTGACGCGGACCACATCGGCGAAGGAGAAGCCGGCGTCTTCCAGCGCCTTGCCGATGACCTTCAGCGCGTTCCTGCCCTGATCGACGACGGATTCGGGCATGGCCTTGGTATCGGGATCGGTGCCGGTGGTGCCGGCGACGAAGCACCAGTCGCCCTGGACGACGGCGCGCGAATAGCCGACCTGCGCCTCAAAGGGCGAGCCGGAGGAAATGAGCTGGCGGGGCATGAGATTCCCTGTTTTGCGGTGCGGAAAGGATCGCAGCGGCTCTTGCCCGGTCGGCCTTGCGCTGTCCAGAACCTTTTATCCGGGGCGGGAACGTGCTCCGTGGCGGGCCGTTGGGAGGGAGGAAGGAGAATTCCCATGGCACAATCCGGCAAGGACCGTTTTCCCGACATGGACGAAGAAAATAGCGAGCAGGCCGACGCTGGATCGCAGGCGCAGGATGTGGCCGATGCGGCCCGTGCGCGATCGACCGACCTTGCGGAGGATAGCGAACGCGGCGGCAAGGCGAACCCGGCGCAGATCCTGCCCGACGACACGCCCGATCTGGTGGAGCGCATGGAGGAGATGAACCGATCCGGCCGCATCGATAACGACGCCTTCGCGGGCGAACCGCAAATGGACGATGAGGAGGAGAGCCTCGGCCCCACGGAAGATGAGGATTAGGGCGACGCCCTGATCCCGAGACGGATCGCCCCCTTCTTCCCGAGACGGCGGCACGCAATTTCGTTATGGCGTCGTCATGAAACGGAAATGGGACAATATGGCGTCGCCTCGCGGAGCGCGGCGGGCGAAGGCGAAAAACCGGTCCTTCGCTACGCTGCTGGCGGGCGGCTTGCTGATCGGGGCGGGATTGGGCTGGTTCGGCCCCGACGTGGCGCAGCGCCTGGGTCGGCGCGAGCCGGTGGCGCAGACGGCACGGGACGTCCTTTCGGCGCAATTCGGCTTTTGCCACACCGGCGGCGGGACCAATTGCGTGGTCGACGGCGATACATTCTGGTTCCACGGCGAAAAGGTGCGGGTGATGGACATTGACGCGCCCGAGACGCATGACCCCCGGTGCGCGGAGGAGGCGGCGCTGGGCGCGCGCGCCACGCAACGCTTGCAGTTGTTGATGAATGCGGGCCCATTCTCGCTGGAGAGCGGCGACCGGGATACCGATCGTTATGGGCGGGCGCTGCGGGTGGTGACACGCGGCGGGGCGTCGATTGGCGAGACGCTTGTGGCCGAAGGGCTGGCGCGGGAGTGGGATGGCGCCCGGCATCCCTGGTGTTGAGGGAGGGAGGACAAGCCCCCCTCCCCTCATGCTCTTAGCGACAGTTCAGGCCGCCACGGTCGATCTCCCGGCCGAGCAGCGCGCCCGCGCCCGCACCGATCAGCACCCCGGCGGTGTTCGAATAGCCTCGGTCGAGCTGCCCACCGAGCAGACCGCCCAGCGCTGCGCCGACGATCAGGCCCGTGGTGCCGTCCGAACGGCGGCAATAATAGCGGTCGTCATAACCGCGATAGATGCGCGTGTTGCGGGTCACGCGGATCGGCTCGTAACCGCCGCGATAATAACGGTCGGCGCGGTAATAGCGGCCATAACGCGGATCCGGGCGGTTCCAGTCATAATTGTAGATGACCCGGCCGGGACGGGTCCAGGCCGTCCGGCGGCCATTGTCGTGACGGCCGTCATGCTTCCAGTCGCCGCGACCGCGATCGTCATGGCCGCGACCATGACCCGCCCAAGGGGGCGGATCGGCTGCAGCAGGGGCTGCGCTCAGCGTCACGGCGCCGAGCGACAAGGCAGCGAAAGCGGCTTTCAAAGTGAACTTCATCGGTCATGCTCCCTCAAATGGTTGGGATGGAAACATAACCGCCGACCGGCATAAACGTTGCATGAACGGAACAAAACAATCCGTTCATGCCGTTGTCAGGCGCGACCTCTGGTTAGGAGCAGGGCGTCTCAGGAAAGCGGTTTGCCCGGGCTGCCCATTTGTCACCGCAAATTATCACAGGGCGCCGTCGATCAGGGCCTTCTGCGGATCGGCGACGACATCGGGAGCGGAATTGCTCCCCTGCCCCGCCCTCTTCCCGTCCGCGCCGTCATCGGAAGTACCAACGAACTGGATCGCCGTCAGGATCACCAGCACCGCCCAGAGCAGCGCCATCCAGCGACTGGTGAAGAGAGAGGAAAGACGCACGCCGAACATGGATCGATAATGCGTGCAAAAAGTGAATTTCCGGTTGCCACAGGGCGAAAGGCGGCCCGGAACACCGTGCCGCCTTTGCCTTTTTCCGCTTATTCCGCCGCGATTCCGGCTACCTTGAACATATCCGGGTCGCCGCTTTCGTCGGCGTTGGCCGCTGCGCCGCCCTTGAGCTTGGCGCGGCGGTCGAACGCGTCCCAGACGTCGTTCCACTGGCCGCGCGTCGCGCCCTTCGAATATTCCGTCGCGCGGGTCTCGAAGAAGTTGGCATGCTCCACGCCGTTCAGCAGCGGGGTCAGCCACGGGAGCGGATGCTCGTCGATCATGTAGATGGGCTTGAGGCCCAGCTGCCCCAGGCGCCAGTCGGCGATGTAGCGGACATATTTCTTGATGTCCTTGGGCGTCATGCCGGGGACGGGGCCCATTTCGAAGACGAGGTCGATGAACGCATCCTCAATCCGCACCGTCTTCTGGCACATGTCCATAATGTCTTCCTTGACCGAGTTGGTCAGGCAGTCGCGTTCCTTCACGAAGGCATGGAACAGCTTGATGATGCCTTCGCAGTGGAGCGTTTCGTCGCGGACCGACCAGGTGACGATCTGGCCCATGCCCTTCATCTTGTTGAAGCGCGGGAAGTTCATCAGCATGGCGAAGCTGGCGAAGAGCTGAAGCCCCTCGGTGAAGCCGCCGAACATGGCCAGCGTCTTGGCGATGTCCTCGTCCGTGTCGACGCCGAATTGCGCGAGATAGTCATGCTTGTCCTTCATCTCCTTATATTGGAGGAAGGCCGAATATTCGGTTTCGGGCATGCCGATGGTGTCGAGCAGGTGCGAGTAAGCCGCGATATGGACCGTTTCCATGTTGCTGAAGGCGGTCAGCATCATCTTCACTTCGGTCGGCTTGAACACGCGGCCATATTTTTCGTGGTAGCAGTCCTGCACTTCCACGTCGGCCTGGGTGAAGAAGCGGAAGATTTGCGTCAGCAGATTGCGTTCGTGGTCGGAGAGCTTCTGCGCCCAGTCGCGGCAATCCTCGCCCAGCGGCACTTCTTCCGGCAGCCAGTGGAGCTGCTGCTGGCGCTTCCAGAATTCATAGGCCCAGGGATATTCGAAGGGTTTGTAGACCTTGCTGGCTTGAAGAAGAGGCATGACGGTTATCCTTGGGCCTGAAAGAGCGAATAAGAAGACGGACGGCGGGCGGACGGCGCGACCAGATGACGAATGATGCGTTGAGTCAGAACCGATACAGGAGAATGAACATGGCTGATCTGACTCAGGTGAAGGAACATATGAATATTATCGGCGCGGACGGCGTGCATATCGGCACCGTCGATCATGTCGATGGCGACCGCATCAAGCTGACCAAGGCCGACAGTCCGCAGGGACCGGATGGCCAGGGCGCCAAACATCATTATATCGATGGCGGCCTGGTGGCGGCGGTCGAAGGCGACACCGTCCGCCTGTCGGCGACGGCGGCCAATGCGGCGACTTTCGAAGCGACCGAATAAGCCGGATCGACGCGAGGAAAAGGGTGCGGGACCCGTGGTCCCGCGCCGCTTTTCCCGAAGCTCACTGACAGGCGAGGCACTCGTCATAGTCAGTGCTTTCGCCGATTTCGAATTTCGGGGCGTCGATGGTGTTGTCCGCCTCGACCCCGCCCGCGAAGCCGGCGCGCTGCACCGACTTGGAGCGGAGATAGTAGAGCGACTTGATACCCAGTTCCCATGCCCGATAATGGAGCATGAGCAGGTCCCATTTCTCCACATCCGCCGGGATGAACAGGTTCAGCGACTGCGCCTGGTCGATATAGGGCGTGCGGTCGGCGGCCAGTTCGAGCAGCCAGCGCTGATCGATCTCGAAACTGGTCTTGAACGTGTCCTTCTCTTCCTGGGACAGGAAGTCGAGATGCTGGACCGAGCCGCCCCGTTCCAGAATCGAATTCCAGACGGCGGTGCTATCCTTCGCCTTTTCGACGAGGAGCTTTTCCAGATAGGGATTCTTGACGGCGAAGCTGCCGGACAGCGTCTTGTGCGTGTAGATGTTCGCCGGGATCGGCTCGATGCAGGCCGACGTACCGCCGCAGATGATGCTGATCGACGCGGTCGGCGCGATCGCCATCTTGCAGCTGAAACGCTCCATCACGCCCATGTCTGCGGCGTCCGGGCACGGACCGCGCTCGACCGCCAGTTGCATCGAGGCTTCGGCCGCCTTTTCGCTGATATGCTTGAAGATGCGCAGGTTCCAGCTTTTCGCCATCGCGCCTTCAAACGGTAAACCCCGGGCCTGGAGGAATGAGTGGAAGCCCATCACCCCCAGGCCCACTGACCGTTCGCGCTCGGCGCTATATTTCGCCCGCGCCATTTCGTCCGGCGCTCGGTCGATATAGTCCTGCAGCACGTTATCGAGGAAGCGCATGACATCCTCGACGAAACGGGGGTCCTTGTTCCATTCGTCCCAGGTTTCGAGATTCAGGGACGAAAGGCAGCAGACCGCCGTCCGGTCATTGCCGAGATGGTCGCGACCCGTCGGCAAAGTGATTTCGGAACAGAGATTGGAGGTCGACACCTTGAGCCCCAGATCGCGGTGATGCTTGGGCATGGTGCGGTTCACGGTGTCGTTGAAGACAATATAGGGTTCGCCGGTGGCGAGGCGAACCTCGACCAGCTTCTGGAACAGGGCGCGGGCGTTGACGCTGCCGCGCACCGAGCCGTCTTTGGGGCTGCGCAGGGCAAATTCCTTGCCGTCGCGCATCGCTTCCATGAACTCGTCGGTCAGCAGGACGCCGTGGTGCAGGTTCAGCGCCTTGCGGTTGAAGTCGCCGCTGGTCTTGCGGATTTCCAGGAACTCCTCGATCTCCGGGTGGGAGATGTCGAGATAGCAGGCGGCCGAGCCGCGACGCAGGCTGCCCTGGCTGATGGCGAGGGTCAGGCTGTCCATCACGCGGACGAAGGGAATGATGCCGCTGGTCTTGCCGTTGAGGCCGACCGGCTCGCCGATGCCGCGCACATTGCCCCAATAGGTGCCGATGCCGCCACCGCGCGAGGCGAGCCAGACATTCTCATTCCAGGTGTTGACGATGCCTTCCAGGCTGTCGTCGACGCTGTTCAGATAGCAGCTGATCGGCAGGCCGCGGCCGGTGCCGCCGTTCGACAGGACGGGCGTGGCGGGCATGAACCACAGGCGCGAGATATAGTCATAGACGCGCTGGGCATGGTCGGCATCGTCGGCATAGGCGGCGGCGACCCGGGCGAACAGGTCCTGATAGGACTCGCCGGGCAGCAGATAGCGGTCCTGCAACGTTTCCTTGCCGAACTCGGTCAGCAGCGCGTCGCGGCTGGCGTCGGTCACGACGGCGAAGCGGCGCTCCAGCACGGTGGACGAGCTGGGCGCGGCCTTGGGTTCGGCGGGCGCCGCCTTCTTCTTTTCAGCCGGGGTTTCGATCACTTCGTCCATCACCGTTGCCACGTCGCTTGCACTCACCTGTTCGCTATCTCGAAAATCCATGACCAGCCCCCGAATGTTCCTGTTTCGTTCGATTCGGTCAAGCCGCTGCCGGCCAGGCCGAAAGAACTTATCATCATCGACCCGCCCAGGCACGGAGATGGGGCCCGCAGAGCGAATCGCAAGGACAAAAACACCCTTGCCTCGGGAACTGACCCGATGCCTGCGATCACAATCTGTAGGGTAACCCCCGTTAACCTGATACAAGGGATAGTGCCACAGCCGCGTTTCCTTGCAAGAGGGTAAATGACGGTTCGGGGACTCCCAAAGCGGCCGATCGCCGCATCCGGCCGGTCGGGATGCGCGTCGCGCCGCAGCGACGCATGGACTTTCCTTGGCTTCCCAAAAGGCAAGGGGAACAATTTGGGTTTTAAAATAAATTTGGCTTGCCACGGAAATGCTGGAGACGGGCTCTCGACCCGCACGGCGCATGACGGTTCGGTGACAAGATATGGTATGGCGAACCAGGGCCAGCCGGGCGGGATATCCATATTTGGGGGGTGATAAGGATGCCCCGGACATGGCAGGATGACCGGAAAATCGCGATTCCGTTCAGAGGTGCCGCCATGATTCTCTATTATCACCCCCTCTCCTCCTATTGCTGGAAGGTGCTGATCGCCCTCTACGAGAATGCGACTCCGTTCGAGGGGCGGATATTGGAAGATCCGGCGGTCGCGGAGGCGTGGCTCAAGCTCTGGCCGATCGGCAAATTCCCGGTGCTGCGCGACGAGGTACGGGACAGGACCGTGGCAGAGGCCAGCATCATCGTCGAATATCTGGGCCAGCAGGGCGGCGGCTCCTTCCGTCCGATCCCGCAGGATGCCGATGCCGCGCTGGAAGTGCGGCTGATGGACCGGCTGTTCGACAATTATGTGATGACGCCGGTGCAGACCTGCGTCGGGGATCGCATCCGGCCCGAAGGGGTCGCGCGCGATTCCTTCGGCGTCGCGCAGGCGCGGGCCTCGCTGGGCAAGGCCTATGCGCTGCTGGAAGCGCGGATGGCGGGGCGGCGCTGGGCGGCGGGGGCGGAATTCACGCTCGCCGATTGCGCGGCGGCGCCGGCGCTTTTCTATGCCGACAGGATCGTGCCGATGCGCGGGGACTTTCCGGGGCTGGCGGCCTATCTCGACCGGCTGGAGGCGCGGGAGAGCTTTGCGCGGGTGCTGCGGGAGAAGGAGCCATGGTGGCATCTCTTCCCCTTCGCCGACGGGTGATCTGGACTCAGGCAGCCAAAAGCCTATAGCCGCGCCTGCATGGACCCGCCTTGCAGCGCGGGCCGCCAAAGCATTTTCGAGTTGACCGTTTAACGGTCAACGGCTGGGAAAATGCGGCCATAAAAACCGAGCATCTTCACTTCCGTGAACATGCTCAAATAGGGACTTTGGGTAGATGACCGTCATCAAGACCGCCGATCTGATCGAGAGCGTTGCCGACGCGCTCCAGTTCATCAGCTATTATCATCCGATGGATTATATCCGCGCGCTGGGCAAAGCCTATGACGCCGAAGCCAATCCGGCGGCGAAGGACGCCATCGCCCAGATCCTGACCAACAGCCGCATGTGCGCCGAAGGGCATCGCCCGATCTGCCAGGACACCGGCATCGTCAACGTCTTCGTCAAATGGGGCATGGACTGCCGCCTGGACGACAATAGCCGCTCCATGCAGGACGTGGTCGATGAGGGCGTGCGCAAGGCCTATCTCAACCCGGAGAACCGCCTGCGCGCGTCGATCCTGAAGGACCCGGCCTTTTCGCGTCAGAACACTAAGGACAACACGCCCTGCGTGCTGAATGTCGAGATGGTGCCAGGCAACAAGGTCATCGTCGACGTCGCGGCCAAGGGTGGCGGCTCGGAGAACAAGACCAAGTTCAAGATGATGAACCCCAGCGATTCGATCGTCGACTGGGTGTTGGAGATGATCCCGCAAATGGGCGCGGGCTGGTGCCCGCCCGGCATGCTGGGCATCGGCATTGGCGGCACGGCGGAAAAGGCCGTGGCGCTGGCCAAGGAAAGCCTGATGGAGCCCATCGACATGGGTGAACTCAAGGCACGCGGGCCGCAGAACGATATCGAGAAGCTGCGCATCGAGATTTTCGACAAGGTCAACGCGCTCGGCATCGGCGCGCAGGGGCTGGGCGGGCTTTCGACCATCCTCGACGTCAAGATCTACGACTATCCCTGCCATGCGGCGGGCAAGCCGGTGGCGATGATCCCCAATTGCGCGGCGACCCGCCATGCGCATTTCACGCTCGACGGGTCGGGTCCGGCCTATCTGGAAGCGCCGAAGATTTCCGAATGGCCGCAGGTCGACTGGAAGCCGAGCAAGGAAGCGATCCGCGTCGATCTCGACAATCTGACGCCGGAAGTGGTGCAGAGCTGGAAGCATGGCGACCGTCTGCTGCTGAACGGCAAGATGCTGACCGGGCGCGACGCGGCGCACAAGCGCATTCAGGACATGCTGGCGCGTGGCGAGCAGCTGCCGGTCGATTTCACGGGCCGCGTGATTTACTATGTCGGGCCGGTCGATCCGGTGCGCGACGAGGTGGTGGGACCGGCCGGTCCGACGACCGCGACGCGCATGGACAAGTTCATGGACATGATGCTGGAGCAAGGTCTGGCCGCGTGCGTCGGCAAGGCCGAGCGTGGTCCGGCGGCAACCGACAGCATCGCCAGGCACAAGAGCGCCTATCTGATGGCGGTCGGCGGCGCGGCCTATCTCGTTGCCCGCGCGATCAAGGGCGCGAAGGTCGTCGGCTTCGAAGACCTCGGCATGGAAGCCATTTATGAGTTCGACGTGCAGGATATGCCCGTGACCGTCGCCGTGGATAGCGAAGGCCAGAATGTCCACCGCCTCGCCCCGCTGGTGTGGCAGGAAAAGATCAAGAAGGAGCATCTGCTCGAAGGGGCGTGATCGCCCTTCGACTGTGTAAAAAAACGCGCCGCCCGGTCACGGACGGCGCGTTTTTCATTGTCCGCGAATTTGGGACGGGGATGCGCCGGCCAGCGCGCTTCCCCGCCCCTCTTCCTCAGAGCTTGCCGCCGAGCGACACGCCGATGACGCGCGGTTCGTTGAAGACCGCCGCCATATAGTTTTTCGATCATGCCCTTGAGGCGTGACATTGCGTCAAAGCGCCCGCCGGGCGCGGTGTAGCCGATCCGCAGCCGCCTTCGAAATCGCCCTTCGATGCTGGACGGGTGTATACCATGCGTCTCACTGTGGCAGGACAGCAACATGGGATGACAGGCGCGTCATTCCCGTTATAGCGCGCGCATGTTGAGCTTTTCGATCTGGTTGCCGGCGACCTTGCTGGCAGGGGCCACGCAGGCCTGGCGGACCGCAGTGCAGCGGCGAGTGAGCCAGGACCTGTCCGTCAACGCGGCGGGGCTGGTGCGCTATCTGTACGGACTGCCCTTCACCCTGTTGCTGCTGGGTGGGTACCGGCTGCTCTTTGCCGGCGCCCTCCCCTCCCCACAGCCGCTGTTCCTGCTCTTTTGCCTCGGCGGCGGTCTGGCGCAGATCATCGCGACCAATTTGCTCATCATGGCCTTTGCCCATCGCAATTTCGTGGTCGGCACCGCCTATTCCAAGACGGAGGCGGTGCAGGGCGCGATCCTCTCCTTCCTGCTGATGGGGGAGCGGCTGCATCCGCTCGCCTGGGCGGGGATCGGCTGCGGGGTGATCGGCGTCATGCTGCTGTCGACCGGGGGCAGACGGATGGGACCGCCCGATTTCCTGCGCGCGCTGGGTCAGCCTGCGGCGCTGTGCGGCATTGCTTCGGGCTTTTTCTTCGCGCTGACCGCCATCGGGGTGCGGCGGGCAACGCAGGAAGTGGGAGGGAGCGATCCGATCCTGGCGGCGCTGATCGTGCTGGTGGTGACGGTGGCGTTGCAGACCGCGATGCAGGGCGGTTTCCTGCTGCTGCGCGAACCGGAGCAGATGGGGAAAATCTTTCGCAACTGGCGCGTGTCGGGGCAGGTCGGGCTGCTGTCCGCCTTGGGATCGGCCTGCTGGTTCACCGGCTTCGCCACCGCGCCGGTCGCGCTGGTGCGGATCGTCGGCCAGATCGAGGTCGCCTTCACCTTGGGCTTCGGCCATTTCTATCTGGGCGAGCGCATGGCGCGCAGCGAGGTCATGGGGCTGATGCTGGTCGCGAGCGGCGTGGTACTGGCCCTGATAGGAGCGTTCTGACGATCCGAAGCATCGCTAACGGATATTTTACCAGCGTCCGATAGCTGTTCTCCCGTGGCAAATCAGGCAAGAATCCGGAACGTCGAACAAGCGGTGATGAAGGTGGCCAAACTGTCCGGCGACCTTGGCATCCGCACGCTCGACCTGCAGGCGGACATCAGCGAACTGGCTGACCGCGTCACCCATCAGGCCAGCACGATCGAGGCGATCGGCGGCGCGGCAGAGCAATTGTCGCGCGATGGCGACAGCGTGGCGCTGGCCGGGCAGGACGCGCGGGAGAAGGCGGTCGCCGCGCGCGGCATCATCCATGATTCGGGGCGCCAGCTATCGGACGCCAACGCCAATTTCGTCCATCTGATCGAACGGGTGGGCAGCATCCATGAGCAGCTCGACGGTTTTCGCCAGGCGCTCAAGACCGTCGCCCATGTCACCAGCGTCATCAGCGGCATTGCCAGCCAGACCAACCTGTTGGCGCTGAATGCCACTATCGAGGCGGCACGGGCGGGCGATGCCGGGCGCGGCTTTGCGGTGGTCGCGGCGGAGGTCAAGAAGCTGGCGCAGGAAACCGCGGCGGCGACGCACACCATCGACCAGTCGATCGGCGCCCTGACCGGCGAGGCGGGGAAGATGCTGGAGGGCATTACCCATGGCGCCGAAACCGCGCGCACGGCGCTGAGCGACACTAAGAATATCGAACTGCTGGTGGAGCGGCTGGGCAGCCTGATGGACGACCTGTCCAGCAACAGCGATACGGTGGCGCAGCGCATTGCCTCCATGGTCGGATCGGCGGGCGAAATTCGCGGCGGCCTGTTGGCGCTGGCCAGCACGTCGACCGACAATGCGGGCGGATTGCACAGGCTGTCCGGGCGGATCACCACCGCCAGCGACGACACCAACCAGCTGCTGCAACTGGTGGCGGAGAGCGGCGTCGATATTCCCGATTCGCCCTATATCGACTTCTGCCTGGACGCGGCGCGGACGGTGAGCGAGGAGCTGGAGCGCGCGCTGGGCGATGGCCGCCTGACCGAAAGCGCGCTGTTCAGCGAATTCTACGCGCCCATCCCCGGCACGCATCCGGTGCAATATAGTCATCCGGTGCAGGCGGTGCTGATCCCCGCAGCGCGGTTGCATCAGGAACAGGCGCGCGCCTTCAAGGGGCTGTTCGGCATGACCTTCACCGACCGCAACAGCTTCGGCGCGGTCGCCATGCCCGAACGTTCGCAGCCCCAGCGGCCCGGCGACGACAATTGGAACATGGAATTTTCGCGCCAGGGGGTCATCTTCGATTTCCCCGACACGCGCGAGCAGAGCAAGATCACCCAGCCCTTCTGCATCAAGGCATATCGCCGCCTGACCGCCGAGGGAAATGTCATCCTGCTGAAGCAGGTGATCGCCTCTATCCATGTGCGGGGGCGGCATTGGGGGATTTTGCAGATGGCCTATCAGGATCAGGGCTAATACCAAGGTTAAGCCCGCGCGGCGCTTGAGCGAAACCCACTTGTGATCGGTCGAAGACCGAGCACGATGGTATAAGAAGGTTTGTTTGGAAAATGCGCGAAAGCGCATTTCCGACACTGCACCGCAAATCCGCTTTAGCCGGATTCCCAAACAAGCCCTAAGCTCTTGCCGAGACACTGATCCGCGCTATGTCCATGCCCGTCATCATAGCGGGAGACGGCATGCGCCGCATCGTCGGAAAAATCTTGAAGGGCGCGGGGGTTGCGCTGCTGTTCGCGGTCATCGCCCTGTGTCTGGCGGTCACCATCGTTCCGCCCTTCCTCGACCGCATCTATTATGAGGGGCCGGTCAGCCGCCATTATGACGGTGCGCGCTTCTTCAACCCCGATGGCGAAATCACTTTCTCCTCGCCGCCGGGGAGCAACCGGCACGGCTTCATCGCGCGCTGGCTGCTGGGTCAGGACGACCGGCCCGAATGGCCCGATTCGGTCGCGGTAAAACCCTCGCGCCCCCCCGCCTTCGCCGCGCCCAGGGGGATGGTAGCGACCTGGGTGGGTCATGCGACGGTGCTGGTGCAGGCGGCGGGGATCAATATCCTGACCGACCCGATCTGGTCGGACCATGCCAGCCCGCTGCCTCCGCTGGGGCCGAAGCGGGTGGCGCAGCCGGGGGTGCGCTTCGACGATCTGCCGAAGATCGACCTCATCATCATCAGCCACAATCATTATGACCATATGGATATTCCCACGCTGAAAAGGCTGTGGGAGCGGGACCGGCCGAAGATCGTCACCAGCCTGGGTAACGACAGGATCCTGCGCGACCATGGCATTCCGTCGACCGCGCTGGATTGGGGCCAGTCGATCAGCGGGGCGGCGCTGAGCGGGCTGGGCGGAGAGACCGTCATCCAATGCGAAAATTACGAGCATTGCCCGGATTATCGCGTCCATGTCCTGCGCAACCATCATTGGAGCAGCCGCTGGGGCACGGACAACCGACGGGCGCTGTGGTCGAGCTTCGTGATCGAGACGCGGGCGGGGAATATCTTCTTCGCGGGCGATACCGGAGCCGGCGACATGGCTTGGCCCCAGGAAGCGGCACGGCTGGGGCCGATCCGTCTGGCGATGATCCCGATCGGCGCCTTCCGCTTCTGGCACGGGCAGATGCAATCGGACTCGCATATCGGGCCGGAACAGGCGGTGCAGTTGTTCGAAAAACTGAAAGCCTCGACCGCGATCCCCATCCATTGGGGGACGTTCCGCCTGTCCTACGAGAAATGGGACACGCCGCCCAGGATGCTGGAACTCTATTTGCGCTGCGAAGGGATTGCGCGGCAGCGTTTCGCGCCGCTCAGGATCGGGCAGTCGATTTTGGTGCCAGGCTATTCGCCGATGACGCCAGGCAAGAAGCGTTGCGACCGGCGGGCAATCGGGGCGCTGGAATAATCGATCAGGCGGACGCCATCGCCTGAAGCATGGCGCGGAAATCGTCGGTCGTCACCGTCGCCAGATATTCGGCCTGCATGTCCTCCGTCAGCAGTTCGACCATCTGGCGCCCCTCGATCCACAGTTCGATCACACCGAAGCTCCCGCCCCGCTTGCGATATTTGGCGGACCAGCCTTCGCGGGCGGCGATGGCAAACACCTCCTCCTGACTCAGCACCGTGGCGATGGCGGCATGGGTGGCGGTGTAGCCGGCCTGCTGCGTCCGTTCGCCGAAGCTGTCGGCATCGCCCTCCGGCTCGCGCAGGACGGTGCCGAGCGGATAGACCTCTATCGCCGTGCCGCGATCGTCGCCTGCAAGCGCGATCCAGCTGCCGGGGGTGACGGGCGGGAAGGAAAAGGCCTCCCCACGCCAGAATTGCGCGATGACCTGCGCGACATGGCGCGGGTCCCGGGCTGCGATCGACAGGTGAAAGAGCATGGAACGACTCCCCGTCTCAACGAGATGATGTCGCCCATGACCATCGCATGAATCGCAGCCCGGCGCAGGTTCGATTTTCCCTTGCGGGCCGGCTGTTTAGCCTTTGGCGCATTCCCCGGTGCGCTTGCCGGTGAGGTCATGTTGGGTGCGCAGGACGGGTTGGCCGCCCTCCGTCTTCGTCATGGTGCTGCCCAATGTCAGCGTGTCGGCGGTGAAATTGCCCTCCAGCGCGATCTCCGACGTGCCCTTGCCCGAAGTGCAGGCCAGGGTGGCGATCAACCGCCCCTTGTGGATCAGCTTGTCCTTGTAGCTGCAATCCTTGCCCTCCGCGCCGGCCAGCGCATTGGCGTCGGGCAAGCCCCCCGCATCGACGGCGATGCAGCTCTTGTCCTCGCTCGTCTGCTTGAGCGCGGCCTGATATTCGGCCGGGGTCACGGTGGGGGTGTTATAGCCGGTGGTCTTGCGGGTGAACGTCCATTCGCCCGCTTTCATCACTATCGGCGCTTCGACCGTTTCGGGTTCAGGTTCCGCCTTGTTTCCGCAGGCGGCCAGAGTCATCAGCCCAAGCGGCAGCGCCGCCAGCACCATCTTTCGCATATCCTCTCCCCTGTTCTCTTTGGAACAATATGGAGGCTCGCGCCAAGTCACGAAAAGCGCAAGAAAAATCTGGTCAGCGCTTCTTGTGGGTGGGGGCGTGAAAATCGGCGGGCTTGTTCGCGACCCAGCCGAGGAAGCGGGCAAGGCCAGGATGAGCGCGCAGCGCATCGGCATCGCTATAGGCGCGGGCAAGGTCGGCATTGCTCAAATGCGCGTGAATGGCGCGGTGGCAGATCGGGTGGACGGGTACGGTGCCCCGATCGTCCCGATTTTTGGCCCGGCTTTTCGGCAGCGGATGATGCCATTCGACACGCTTGCCCAGCGGCCGGCCGCAAAGCCAGCAAGCCGGGCTTTGATCACTCATTTTGGCGTGCAGGCCGACCCGATCCACTTGCCCGACGTCTTGGCCTTCATGCTCATGTTCATGCCGTTGGGCGCGCCGGTCATCTTCATGTCCATGTGCATGGCATAGCTTTCCGGCGCATAGTCACCGGACATGACGGCGTTCATCGTGCCGCCCTGCGACGATTTGCAGCTGATCTCGCCCTTCACCGATCCGCCGCTGGCGTCGAAGCCCTTATAGGTGCAGTCCTTATTCTCCTGACCGGAGAACATCTTGCCGCTGGGGTTGGCCGCTTCTTCAGGCGAGACGCAATATTTGATGGCCGTGCGGCTCATCATCTTTTTCATCTGCTCTTTCATCTGGGCGCCGCCGCCGGGCATGTTCGGCATGTCGATGTCGATGAGTTCATAGCTGCCCTCCCACTGGCCGGGCTTGAGCTGGACCTTCTCGACCTGTTGCTTGACCTCCTCCCGGGTCTGGGGCTGGCCGGAACCGGCTGGTTTCTCGCCGCAGGCGGCCAGCAAAGCCGTTGCTCCCATCAGGCCCCACACAGTTTTGCGCATTGAAAATCCTCCCTGTTGCACCCCGCCTGGGGCGGGACCATATCAAGCGGCGATGACAATTCAAATCCGCACCACGCTGGACGAGCCGCAGACCGACGAAGGCTTCGTCCCCCACCGCCCCGCGCGCCCGGAAAAGAGCGAGGGCGGACGACCGTTCAAGCTGGTGTCGGATTATGAGCCGTCGGGCGACCAGCCGACCGCCATCGCCGAACTGGTGGACACCGCGCTTCAGGGCGAGAAGGATCAGGTGCTGCTGGGCGTCACCGGCTCCGGCAAGACCTTCACCATGGCGAAGGTGATCGAGGCATTGCAGCGGCCCGCGCTGGTGCTGGCGCCGAACAAGATTTTGGCGGCGCAGCTTTATGGGGAGTTCAAGAGCTTCTTCCCCGAAAACGCGGTCGAATATTTCGTCAGCTATTATGATTATTACCAGCCCGAAGCCTATGTGCCGCGGTCGGACACCTATATCGAGAAGGAGTCCAGCGTTAACGAGGCGATCGACCGGATGCGGCACTCGGCCACCCGCGCGCTGCTGGAACGGGACGATGTGCTGATCGTGGCGTCGGTGTCGTGCCTCTACGGCATCGGGTCGGTCGAAACCTACTCCGCCATGACCTTCTCGATGAAAAAGGGCCAGATCGAGGACCAGCGGGAGATTATCCGCAAGCTGGTCGCGCTCCAGTACAAGCGCAACGATGCGGGTTTTGCGCGCGGCAATTTCCGGGTGAAGGGGGATAATCTGGAGATTTTCCCCTCCCACTATGAGGATACGGCGTGGCGGGTCAGCTTCTTCGGCAATGAGATCGAGGAGATTGTCGAGTTCGACCCCCTGACGGGAAAGAAGATCGCGTCGCTCGATTATGTGAAGGTCTTTCCCAACAGCCACCACGTCACGCCGGGGCCGACGCTCAAGCAGGCGATGGAGGCGATCTGTTTCGAACTGACCGAACGGCTGAAGGAACTGACGTCCGAGGGCAAGCTGCTGGAGGCCCAGCGGCTGGAACAGCGAACGAACTTCGATCTGGAGATGATCGCGGCGACGGGATCGTGCGCGGGGATCGAGAATTATTCGCGCTTCCTGACCGGTCGCCTACCGGGCGAGCCGCCGCCGACCCTGTTCGAATATCTGCCGGAGAATGCGCTGCTGTTCGTGGACGAGAGCCACCAGACCGTGCCGCAGATCGGCGCGATGGCGCGGGGCGACCATCGGCGCAAGATCACGCTGGCCGAATATGGCTTCCGCCTGCCGAGCTGCATCGACAACCGGCCCTTGCGCTTCAACGAGTGGGACGCGATGCGACCGCAGACGGTCAGCGTCTCCGCGACGCCGGGGCCGTGGGAGATGGAGCAGACCGGCGGCACCTTCTCCGAACAGGTGATCCGACCCACCGGCCTCATCGACCCGCCGGTCGAGATCAAGCCGGTCGAGGATCAGGTCGACGACCTCATCAACGAATGCCGCAAGGTCGCGGCGCAGGGCTACCGCACGCTCGTCACGACGCTGACCAAGCGGATGGCCGAGGACCTGACGGAGTTCATGCATGAAGCGGGGATCAAGGTCCGCTACATGCATTCGGACGTCGAGACGCTGGAGCGCATCGAACTGATCCGCGATCTGCGGCTGGGCGTCTATGATGTGCTGATCGGCATCAACCTGCTGCGCGAGGGGCTGGATATTCCCGAATGCGGGCTGGTGGCGATTCTCGATGCGGACAAGGAGGGCTTTTTGCGCTCCGAAACCTCGCTGATCCAGACGATCGGGCGCGCGGCGCGCAATGTCGACGGGCGGGTGATCCTCTATGCCGACCGGATCACCGGGTCGATGGAGCGAGCGCTCAATGAAACCTCGCGGCGGCGCGAAAAGCAGATGGAATATAATGCCGAGCATGGCATCACGCCGCAGACGGTGAAGAAGAATATCAGCGACATCATCGCCCATGTCGCGTCCAAGGATCAGGTCACGGTCGAGACTGGGCTGGAGGACCGGCCGCATCTCGTCGGGCACAACCTCCGCGCCTATATCGAGGATCTGGAGAAGAAGATGCGCGCGGCGGCGGCGGATCTGGAGTTTGAGGAGGCGGGGCGCATCCGCGACGAAATCCGCAAGCTGGAGGCGGAAGAACTGGGCTTGCCCGCCGAGCAGCAGGTGGCGGCGCCGCGAGGACGCGCGACCGAGGGGAAGCCCGGAACGCGGAAATTGCGCTACGGGAAGGTGCAGAAGAAGTTCGGGCGGTAACATCGCCTCCGGAACTGATGGAAAAGGGGAATATCGTGACGTTGATGAACTGCCTTGCGCCCACCTATGTGCAAATGTTGCAGGCATTGTCGAACTGGATCGGCAAGGCGCAGGCGCAGATGGGCGCGGAACAGGCCGAGGCGCTGCTGTCCGCGCGTCTTGCGCCTGACATGTTTCCCCTCTCCACACAGATCCGCTTTGCCTGTGTGCAGGCCATGGAAGGCATGTTCCGGATCAGGGGAGAGGCCTTTCCACCATCGATCGGCATCCTGCTAAACGAAGGCCGCAATGGCGGCGAGCATCCCGGCTCACTGGCTGATGCGCAGGCGCGGATCGGCGAAGCCATCGCGCTCGTGCAATCGCTGGCGCGCGAAACGGGCGAAACGGTCTCCGACGGACAGATTGCGCATGACCTGGCGAACGGCATGATCTTCGATCTCACCGCGCAGCAATATGCCCGCGACTGGACTCTTCCCCAATTTTATTTCCACGTGATGATCGCCTATGCGATCCTGCGCGCCCAGGGCGTCAATCTGGGCAAGGCCGACTATGTCGCGCATATGTTTGCCCATTTGCGGCCCGGCACGATGCCTTCGCAATAGCTGTCGACCGGCGGGGCCGTCTTTTCTCAATAAGTCCGGCTGGTCACATTGGCCGTGCCATCGGCGTGAATTTCGATCAGATGGGCGGTCCCGTTGTCGCAGGCGGCTTTCCAGCCCTTGACCCCGGTTCGCACCTCGGCGCGTTCGGAACTGGTGACGCTGGGGCATAACGCGCCCGATGCCTTGATCGCCTTTTCCAGCACGCCGTTGCGCAACCTCTCATCCAGCTTCGCGACCTCGGCCGCCGCGCCGGTTTCGGGCGCGGCCTGCGGGCTGGCGGGGGTCTGGTCGCTGCTTTCGCCGCAGGACATCAGGCTGAACATCGCAGCCAATACGATCATTTTCCGCATGCACTGTCTTTCCTGTTGATCACGCCGCGAAGGCGTCCGTGGCTCGGATAAGGGCGTCGAGAATGCCCGGCTCGTTATAGGCATGGCCCGCCCCCTCGATCATTTCGAAGCGCGCCTGCGGCCACGCGCGGTGCAGCGCCCAGGCGGTCTCCGCGGGGCAGGCCATGTCATAGCGGCCCTGGACGATCACGCCCGGAATGGCCGCCAGCTTGCCCGCGTCGCGGATCAGTTGCCCCTCCTCCAGCCAGCCGCCATGGACGAAATAATGATTTTCGATGCGCGCGAAGGCGAGCGCGAAATCATCGGCTTCATGGGTGGCGGAGAGCGCTTCATCGGGCAGCAGGCGGATGGTTTCGCCTTCCCAGACGCTCCAGGCCTTGGCGGCGGCGATCCGCTCCGCGCGATCGTCGCCGGTCAGGATGCGGCGATAGGCGTGGAGCAGGTCGCCGCGCTCGGCCTCCGGGATGGGCGCGACGAAGCGTTCCCATTTGTCGGGATAGATGCGGCTGGCCCCGTGCTGATAATACCAGTCGATTTCCTGTTTGCGGATGGTGAAGATGCCGCGCAGCACCAGTTCGGTCACGCGGTCGGCATGGGTCTGGGCATAGGACAAAGCCAGCGTCGACCCCCAGCTTCCGCCGAAGACCAACCATTGGTCAACGCCCATCATCTCCCGCAGGCGCTCTATGTCCGCGACGAGATGCCAGCTGGTGTTGGCCTCCAGTTCCGCGTGGGGCGTCGAACGGCCGCAGCCGCGCTGGTCGAAGAGGAGGACGTCATAGCGCGCCGGGTCGAACAGCCGGCGATGGTCGGGCGAAATGCCGCCGCCGGGACCGCCATGGAGGAAGACAGCCGGCTTGGCGCCGGGCGTGCCGGCGCGTTCCCAATAGAGGCTGTGGCCGTCCCCGACATCGAGATGACCGGAGGCGAAGGGTTCGACAGGCGGGTAGAGCGTGCGCATGGCTTCAGGTGTAGAAAGTCTGACGGGCAATGCAATCGACAGACGCGCGATCCGTTTCGACAGAGACGCTTGAGCGCCCACGGACGAAGGTGCATGGTCCGCCCCATCCTAGATAGGAGGGTTTCCGATGCGTTCTGCCCTTGTCCTTTTCTGCGCCACCCTTGCCCTTGCAACACCGCTCGCCGCCATGGCGAAGGCGCCCGACTATGCCGCCGCCCTGGCCGATCCCAAGCGCCCGGCCGAGGCCAAGGCGCTGGACGAAGGCCGCAAGCCTGCCGGAACGCTCGCCTTTCTGGGCCTGAAGCCGGGCATGAAGGCGGCCGATATCGTGACCGGATCGGGCTATTGGGCGGAGATCATGGCCGATGTCGTAGGACCCAAGGGCAAGGTGACGGGCTTCGAGCCGAGCCAGTTCACGGCCAAGCCCGAAGGCCAGCAGAAATGGCAGGCGCTTCAGGCGCGACGGCCGGAGGTGAAATGGGTGAGCTATAAGTTCGAGGGCTTCACCGCGTCCGCGAACAGTTTCGACTTCACCCTCATCAACCTCAATTATCACGACCTTTACTGGGAGTCGGAGAAGATGGGCATTCCCCGGTCCGATCCGGCCGCCTTCGTGAAGGCGCTCTATGCCGCGACCCGGCCGGGCGGGATTGTCGGGGTGATCGATCATGCCGGGCCTGCGGGGGACACCCGCGCCATTGTCGACAGGCTGCATCGGATCGATCCGGCGGTGGTCAAGGCGGACTTCGCCAAGGCCGGCTTCCTGCTGGATGGGGAAAGCCCGCTGCTCGCCAATCCGCAGGACGACCATAGCAAGACTGTGTTCGATCCCGCCATTCGCGGCAAGACCGACCGCTTCCTGTTCCGCTTCCGCAAGCCGAAATGATGCAGGCCCTTTGAGCGCAAGCGGCGGGATGACAGGGGGACGCGGCGGCGTCACCCTGACGGGCATGGACCTTTCCGATCTCGACCTGCACGGCGCCGCGCGCCTGCCTGCCCTGCTCTCCCCCGACCAATGCGCCGAGATGATCGCGCTGTGGGATCATCCGCGCCTGTTCCGCAAGGAGGTGGTGATGGCGCGCCATGGCTATGGCAGGGGGCGCTATCGCTATTTCGACTATCCCCTGCCCGCGCCGGTCGCGGCGCTGCGGGAAATGCTGTATCCCGCATTGGCGCAGGTCGCCAATCGCTGGGCGGCGATGCTGGGCCAAGACGAGATCTATCCGGCGCGCCATGCCGATTTCCTGGCGCGCGGCGCGCTCGGCGGACAGGACAAGGCAACACCGCTGCTGCTGCGCTATGAAGCGGGGGACTGGAACGCGCTGCATCAGGATGTCTATGGGCCGCATGTCTTTCCGCTTCAGGCGGCGATCCTGCTCTCCGCGCCGGACCGGGACTTTACCGGCGGCGCCTTCGTCCTGACCGAGCAACGGCCCCGCATGCAGTCGCGGCCCGAGGTCGTGCCGCTTGCCCAAGGCGATGCAGTGGTTTTCCCGGTGCGGGAACGGCCGGTCATCGGCGCGCGCGGCGTCCACCGGGTGCAGATGCGCCATGGCGTCAGCCGGCTGCTGTCGGGCGTGCGCCATACGCTGGGCATCATCTTTCACGACGCGGCGTGATCCCTGCCCGTCCGGCACAAAATGCCGGATTACATTTTGCGACAAATCTTTAAGGGCATTGCCAGAATTTTGCGACAACTCCCCCCTAGAGGGGAGGCTTCAGGGTCTTCCAATCTCAAGGGGTAAAAAGTGCGACCATCCTTCGCCTGCCTGCTGTTTCCACTGATGTTCGGCGCCGCGCCCGGCGCGCTGATGGCGCAGACCGAGGAGGCCAAGGGCCCCGTCGCGCAGATGGACGACGCCGACGAGATCATCGTCACCGGCCAGCCGCAGCGCGGCGCGGTGGTCGGCAATATCAAGCCGGAACAGCAGCTTTCCCCCGCCGATGTCCGGGCGCTGGGCGTCACCTCCATCGCGGAGATGATCACCGAATTGTCGCCGCAGACCAACGGCACGCCCGTCGTCCTGCTCAACGGCAAGCGGATTTCCAGCTTCTCGGAGATTCAGGACATCCCCTCCGAAGCGGTGGCGCGGGTCGACATATTGCCTGAAGAAACGGCGCTCAGCTATGGCTATGCGCCGACGCAGAAAGTGGTGAATATCGTGCTGCGCCAGCGGTTCCGCGCCGAAAGCGTGGACCTGCGCGCCGGTACGACCACCGAGGGCGGGCGGGAAAACGGGTCGGCGGAAGGCGGCGTGCTGCGCATCCGGGGCGATAATCGCTTCACCCTGGACATGCAGTACAAGACCGCCGCATCGCTGCTGGAAAGCGAGCGCGGCGTCGTGCCGACGGTGCAGGGAGAAAAGGCCAATCAGACATCGGGGCTGGCCGCCTTCCTGGTCGGCGAGAATGATATGACCGGGCCGCAGCTTGCCAATCATCGCACGCTCAGCCCGGCGACGGAGAATCTGGCGGTCAACGCGACGCTGGCCCGCGCGCTGGGCAAGGTGTCGCTGACCGTCAACGGGCGGGTGGAACTGTCGGATAGCGACAGCCTGCAAGGATTTCAGGCGGCGCAGCTGACGCTGCTGGCCGGCAATCCCTTCTCGCCCTTCACCGATGAGGCGAGCTTCTATCGCTATCTGCGCCAGACAGGCCAGTTGGGGCAGCAGATCAAGGGCACGACCGGCCATTTCGGCATGACGCTGAACGGGATGCTGGGCCGGGGCTGGCAATGGTCCTTCACCGGCAATGGCGATTATTCCAACACCCGCACCGCCACCGACCGCGGCGTCGATCCGGCCCTGATCCAGAGCGCGATCAATGGCGGGGCCGACCCCTTCGGCAGCTTCGCGCCGGGCCTGTTTTCCACCCATGTGATCGACCGGGCGCGCGCGCAGTCTCAGGCGATCCAGGGCGACCTGCTGCTGTCCGGGCCGCTGTTCGACCTGCCGGCGGGTGCGGTGACGACGTCGGTGCGCGTCGGCGGATCGGCCAATGGCTTCGATAGCTCGTCGATCCGGTCGGGCATCGCACGAAATTCCAGCTATGACCGGCAGATCGGCAGCGGACAGGTCAGTCTGGACGTGCCGCTCACCAGCCGGTCGAAGGGCGTGCTGGGCGTCGTGGGCGACATCGGCGTCAATATGAACGCGGCGGCGCAGCATTATTCCGATTTCGGCACGCTGTCGACGCTGGGATACGGCATGCGCTGGCGGCCGGTGCCTGCGGTGCAATTGCTGGTGTCCGCCAATCAGGATCGCGCCGCGCCGACGGGGCAGCAGATCACCGATCCGCTGATTTCGACGCCCAACATGTCCGTCTTCGACTATGCGACCGGGCAGACGGTGTTCGTGAACCAGCTTAGCGGCGGCAATGCCAGCCTCAAGGAAAGCGTGCGCGACCAGTTCCGCCTGAGCGCCAATATCAAGCCGTTCGAAAAACCCAACCTCACGCTGACGGCCACCTATACCAACAGCCGGACGAGCAATCCGATCTCCGCCTTCCCAACGCCGTCACCAGCCATTGAAGCCGCCTTCTCGCAGCGCTTCGTCCGCGATGAGGACGGCAATCTGGTGCAGATCGACGCGCGGCCGATCAATTATCTGCGGTCGCAGAGCGAGCAGTTGCGCTGGGGCTTCGACCTTTCCATTCCGCTCAAATCGCATATCCAGAAGGTGGTCGAGGCATGGCGGGCGGCGGGTGCCAAGCCCGAGGAGCGGCCCAAGGAATTGCAGGACCTGCGCGGCCTGTTCGGCAATCGCGGCGACGGTCAGGGCAATCAGGCGCCCCAAGGGCAGGATGGCGGCGACCGTCCACGCAGCGAAGGGGGACAGGGACCGGGAAGCGGCGGTTTTGGCGGCGGCGGGCGCGGACCGGGCGGGTTTGGCGGCAGACGCGGCGGCGGTGGAGGCGGCGGGGGCGGGCGGCTGAGCTTCAGCCTCTATCACACCTGGCATTTCACCGAGAGTATCCTGATCGCGCCGGGCGTACCGGAACTCGACCTGCTGAACGGCGGCGCTACCGGATCGTCGGGCGGCCAGCCACGGCATGAGATCAATGCGCGCATGGGCTATACCAATAACGGCCTGGGCGCGCGGTTGAGCGTCGACTGGGAAAGCGGCACCCATGTCGACGGCGCCCTGAACGGCACGGCGGGCGGGGCGTCGCGGCTGGACTTCGGCAGTCTGGCGACGGTGGACCTGCGGCTCTTCGCCAATCTCGGGCAGATGCCGGGGCTGGTGAAGCAGCATCCCTTCCTGCGCGGCGCGCGCGTGTCGATCGGGATCGACAATCTGTTCAACCAGCGGCGCGACGTGACCGATGCGAACGGGATCACGCCGGTCCGGTACCAATCGGGCTATCTCGACCCGCTGGGGCGGGTGGTGACGATCAGCTTCCGCAAGCTGTTCTTCTAATGCCAGGTCCGATGAGGTTCACGCATCGGACCTGATAAAGCCCGCGCGGCGCTTGAGCGTTTCCCAGTCGTGATGCATCAGCATCTCAGCGACTTGAAATAAGGCTGGCGTCCGGGATCAGGATGCCAGCGCCCGCGGCGTCGCGGGCTCATGGGCCAGGTCGATCGACTGGGTGAACTCGACACCCAGCCGGTCCTCCTTCGACCAGCGGGCGATGACGTTGACCGTCCGGCCTTCGCTGAGTTCAACCGCCAGCAGCGTGCCCTCGGGGATGTTCCACAGCCCTTCGATCTGCGCGCCGGTGGTGGAAATATTGCGGATTCGCCCGGTATGGACCTGGCCGTCATGATACACCGCCACGGTGCGGAGCATCGTCCGGCGCGCGGCCCGGCTCGACTGGAAGCCCTGCGGGACGGCATAGCCGCCATGACATTGCTGCTGGGCGAGCACCTCCTGCGCGGGCAGCGGGCGGCCATAGATATAGCCCTGAATATGGCTGCATCCCAATTGGCGGATCAGGTCCAGCTCGTCCCGGGTTTCGGCGCCCTCCGCCGTGGTGTCCATGCCCAGCGCCTCGGCCAGGCCGACGATCGCCTTGATGATCGCGCTGTTGCGGCTGCCCCGGATGGCGGCGCCGCGCACGAAGCTCTGGTCGATCTTGATCTTGTCGAAGGGCGCGGTCTTCAGATAGCCGAGCGAGGAATAGCCGGTGCCGAAATCGTCGAGCGCCAGACGCACGCCCAGCCCCTTGAGCCGGGCGAACATCGATTCCGTGCCGTCGCCGTCGCTCAGGAACACGCTTTCGGTGAGTTCCAGTTCCAGCCGCTCCGGTGCCAGTTGCGATGCGGCGAGCGCGTTCATGACGATGGAAGGCAGGCCATGATTGGCGAACTGGATCGGCGACACGTTGACGGCGACGCGCACCCCCTCATCCCATTGCGCGGCATCGCGGCAGGCGGTGCGCAACACCCAGTCGCCGATCGGACCGATCAGGCCGCTTTCCTCGGCAATCGGCACGAACTGTTCCGGCGAAATCGCGCCGCGCACCGGATGCTGCCAGCGCAACAGCGCTTCATAGCCGGTGATGCGTTCGGTCTTGGACGATACCACCGGCTGATAGACGAGGTGCAGCCCATCCTCGATCAGCGCGTGGCGGAGGTCGGCTTCCAACTGGCGGCGGTCCTCGGCATCGGCGTGCATCTCCGGCGAATAGAAGCGATAGACGCCGCGCCCGTCGCCCTTCGCCGCATAGAGGGCAAGGTCGGCATTGCGGATCAACGCATCGGCGGTCACGCCATCCTGGGGACAGAAGGAAATGCCGATCGACACGCCGATCACGACGGCCACGCCCTCAATCTGGTAGGGCAGCGACACGTCGGTGATGATCGCGCGGGCAAGATGATCGAGCTGGATCCGGTCGGGGCGGCCCGGCAGCAGGATCTTGAATTCATCCCCGCCCTGCCGGCCGACAAGGCCCTTGTCGCCGACGACCCGCTGAATCCGCTGACTGACCTGACGCAGCAGCGCATCGCCCGCCGGATGGCCGAGCGTGTCATTGACCGTCTTGAACCGGTCGAGGTCGAGCATCATCAGCGTGCAGTCGCGGGGCTGGCCGTTCGTGCCCGCCACCGCCTGCTCCAGCGAGCGCATCATCTGCACGCGGTTGGCAAGGCCGGTCAGCGAATCATATTGGGCCAGCCGATGCACTTCGGCCTGGCTGCGGCGCATCTCGGTGAGGTCCGTGCCGCTGCCCCGGAAGCCGTGGAACTGGCCATAGTCGTTGAACACCGGCTGGCCCGAAATCGACCACCAGCGTTCATCCTTCGCCATCGCGGCGCGGATCGGAATTTCAGCAAAGCCGGTACGGGCGGACAGGTGGAAGCCCAGGGTGCGCTCGCCATCGCCGTCCTGCCGGTCGCCGGGGCGGATGATCTCCGTGATCGGGCGGCCGATCAGCGCGTCGTTGCTCCGGTCCAGCGTGCGCGCCAGCGTGTCGGAAATATAGGCGATGCAGCCATGGCGGTCGGTTTCCCAGAACCAGCCGCGGCCCGACTGCTCATATTCATGCAGCAACCGGTCGGACCGCTGGGCGCACTGGTCCCGCTGGTAGAAGGCGATGGCGCGGTTCATGTCCGCATGGGCCTGACGCAGCGCCGCGATCAGCATCGCCGCGATGCAGCTGATCAGCAGCCCGACCTGCGCGAAATCCCCCCAATGCGCGAGCGAGGCGATCAGCAAACCGGTGAAATAGCTGACGCCCAACAGCCGCCGGTCGCCGAAAATCGACACCGCCATCAGCGCCACCGCCATTTCCGCCGCGAGATTGCGCGACAGCGGACCCGCGATCAAGGATGGGCCCAGCATCAGGCTGAAGGTCAGGCCCGACAGCAGCACCATGGGCAGCATCAGCCATTTCTGATGGTGGGGCCGCAACCGTTGGAAGCAGGCGCCGCGCGGCACGACGATGGCGACGCCATCCACCAGCAGCATGGCGGACAGGGCAATGGCGTGGCCGATATTGCCCGGTTCGTAGAAGGGGACATGCAACAGCGCGGTGATGCACAGCTTGCCCAGCAGAATCAGCGGCCAGAGCCGGGCGATGTGGACGAAGGTGCCGGAAATCCAGGAGGCATCGACCCCTGCTCCGCCCTCGGTCAGTCCGAGGGCGGCGACGAGATCCATCCGCCGCGCGTGCAGTTCCGCCAAATTGGTCCGCAGGGAAGCCATGGTCCCTGCGTAATGGGCAGTTATTGAAAGAAGCTTACCTGTCCGGCGGCAGAATAGCCCTTTTTTCCGCCCTTTAGACCCGCATCGGCATCAGCACGTAGAGCGCCGGGCTGCGGTCGTTTTCACGGATCAGCGTCGGTGCGGCGGCGTCGGCCAGATGCAGTTCGACCGTCTCGCTGTCGATCTGGTTCAATATGTCGAGCAGATAGCGCGCGTTGAAACCGATGTCGAAGCCCTCGCCCTGGAAGGCGCCGGGCACCTCTTCGGCCGCCGTGCCGTTCTCGGGACTGGTGACGGACAGGACGATCTTGTCCCGCTCCAGCGTCATCTTGACCGCGCGGGTCTTTTCCGTGGCGATGGTGGCAACACGATCCACGCCTTCTTCGAAACTGCGCGGGTCGATCTTGAGCAGCTTGTCGTTGGCGGTCGGAATGACGCGGCTGTAATCCGGGAAGGTGCCGTCGATCAGCTTGCTGGTCAGGATCGCGCTGCCCAGACCGAAGCGGATCTTGCTCGCCGACAGGCTGATCTGGACCGAGCCTTCGACCTCATCGAGCAGCTTGCGCAGTTCGCCGATGCATTTGCGGGGCACGATGATGCCCGGCATGCCGTCGGCGCCGTCGGGACGCGGCACGGTGACGCGGGCGAGGCGGTGGCCGTCGGTGGCGGCTGCCTTCAGCACCGGCTGGCCATCATCGGACACGTGGAAATAGATGCCGTTCAGATAATAGCGCGTCTCTTCGGTCGAAATGGCGAAGCGCGTCTTGTCGATGATCTGCTTCAGCGTCTCGGCCGGCAGTTCGAAGCTGGTCGGCAGGTCGCCTTCCGCGATCACCGGGAAGTCGTCGCGCGGCAGGGTCGACAGGTTGAAGCGGGCGCGGCCCGCCTGAATCAGCATCTTGCCCTCGGCCGCGTGGAGCGAGACCTGGCTGCCTTCGGGCAGCTTGCGGGCGATGTCGAACAGGGTGTGCGCCGAAATGGTGGTCGCGCCGGGCTGTTCGACCTGCGCGGACACGCTCTCGACGATCTGGAGGTCGAGGTCGGTCGCCATCAGCTTGATCGCGCCGTCCGCCGACGCCTCGATCAGCACGTTGGACAGGATCGGAATCGTGTTGCGCCGCTCAACCACCGACTGGACATGGCTGAGGCTCTTGAGGAGCGTTGCGCGTTCGATGGTGGCCTTCATGTCCCTGATCTGTCCGTTTCTTTTCTGCGCAAAGCCCGGAGACGGTCGAATCCGGGCGACAATGATGGATGGTCCTTCATAGCCGCTGTTGCGGCCCCTGCAAGCATTCGCTGAGCCTTTCGTTTCGCCTGGGGTTGCAAAAAGGAACGGCTTGCGCTTTGCCGGGAATGTGAAACGCTTATGGCCCCTCGCCCTCCCCCTGACGATGATCGGCGCGGCCGCGCAGGCGCGGGACTCGCTGGGCGTGTTCGAGGCCTGGGGCGCGTTTCGCGATCCGGCCTTGTCTCAATCCGGGTCCCAATCCGGTGGTCCACGCTGCTATGCCATCGCCATGCCGGTCGCGGCGCAGTCGGCGGGCTTTGCCGCAGTCGGAAGCTGGCCGCGGCAGCAGGTGCGCGGGCAGGTGCATTTCCGCCTGAGCCGGATGCGGGCCGCGGATGCGGCGGTGATCCTGAATGTGGGCGACCGGCGCTTTACGCTGGTGGCGGGGCAGGTCGACGCCTGGGCGCCGGATGCGCGGGCCGACGCGGCGATCATCGCGGCGATGCGATCGGCCACCGGCATGAGCGTGCAGACGCGGGATGCGGGGGGCCGGGGTTTTGCCGACACCTATGCGCTGCGCGGGGCGGCGACGGCGATCGATGCGGCGGCCCTGGGCTGCGCGCGGATGCGGTAGAATCCCGCCGCTTTAAAAATGCGCGGAAATCGGCTATGGGCGCGGCCATGCAGACAGCCGCCAACCCCTTGATGCCGATTCCCGGCCTTATCGACCCTGTGCCCGTACCCCGCGCCGTGACGCCCCGCGAGGATGGGCGCGTTGACCTGATGGGACTGTCGCGCCCGCAGATCAAGGGCGTGCTGGAGGAAGCCGGGCTCGATGCCAAGCAGGCGAAGCTGCGCTCCAAACAGCTGTTCCACTGGCTCTATCATCGTGGCGAGACGGATTTCGACGCCATGACCGACCTTGCCAAGCCGATGCGCGGCTGGATGGCGGAGCGCTTCGTGGTGGGCCGTCCGCAGGTGGTCGAAGCGCAGGTGTCGAGCGACGGCACGCGCAAATGGCTGCTGCGCTCCGATGACGGGCAGGATTATGAGATGGTGTTCATCCCGGACGCGGACCGGGGGACGCTATGCGTGTCGAGCCAGGTGGGCTGCACGCTCAACTGCCGCTTCTGCCACACCGGTACGATGCGGCTGGTGCGCAATCTGACGCCGGGCGAGATTGTCGGACAGGTCATGCTGGCGCGCGACGCATTGGGCGAATGGCCCAAGGGCAGTATGGCGTCGGCCAATGACGATGAAGCCGACGATGCATCGCAGTACAGCCCCGACGGGCGGATGCTGACCAACATCGTGATGATGGGCATGGGCGAGCCGCTCTATAATTTCGACCATGTGCGCGACGCGCTGAAGGTCGTGATGGATGGCGACGGGCTGGCTTTGTCGAAGCGGCGGATCACGCTCTCCACCTCCGGCGTGGTGCCGATGATGGCGCGGGCGGGCGCGGAGATTGGCGTGAACCTCGCCGTGTCGCTCCATGCCGTGACCAAGGATGTGCGCGACGAACTGGTGCCGCTCAATAAGAAATACGGCATTGAGGCACTGTTGCAGGCCTGCGCCGACTATCCGAGCGCCAACAATGCGCGACGGATCACCTTCGAATATGTGATGATCAGGGACAAGAATGACAGCGACGAGGATGCGCGCGAACTGGTGCGGCTGCTGCGTCACTACAAGTTGCCCGCCAAGGTCAATCTGATCCCGTTCAATCCCTGGCCGGGCACGGACTATGAATGCTCGACGCCCGAGCGGATCAGGCGCTTTTCCGACATCGTGTTCGAGGGCGGGATTTCCGCGCCTGTGCGTACGCCGCGCGGGCGGGACATCATGGCCGCCTGCGGGCAGCTCAAATCGGCTTCGGAAAAGAAAAGCAGGGCGGAGTTGGACCGCCTCGCCGCGGAGAAGCAAGCCGCGCTCGGATAGAGCGGGGTTGATTGGTCGCGTCTCTTCATGGCGCGAGACGAAACCCCGCCCGGAACGGCGGGGTTTTTCTTTGCCCCGTCCGTTCGGGCGGATGGGAAAGGTTGGACGATGACGGACGAAGAGATTGAGCGGATCGCAACGGGCTTTTGCGCGCGGACGCTGGCCAGGGAAGACTGGACGCACAAGGCGCATTTCGCGACCGCGCTGTGGCTGATGCTGCGGCGGCCCGATCTGGCGCCGGAACGCGACATGCCGGGAATGATCGCGGCCTATAATGAAAGCGTGGGCGGGGTGAACAGCGATACGGCGGGCTATCATGAGACGATTACGCAGGCCTCGCTGCGCGCGGCGCGGGCGGTGCTGGCGGGCCTGCCCGGCGATGTGCGGCCGCAGGCGGCGTTGGCGGCGCTGATGGATTCGCCGCTGGGGGGCAAGGACTGGCCCTTCGCTTATTGGTCGCGTGAGCGGTTGATGTCGGTGGAGGCGCGACGGGGCTGGGTGGAGCCGGATTTGAAGCCCCTGCCCCCGGCATGGCAGAGGCGTGCATAAGAAAAGGGCGGCCCACGCGGGACCGCCCTTTCCTCAAACTCTATTCCCGAAGGATTAGAAGCGGAAGCCGACGCCGACGACGCCCGCGTCACGGCCACCGATGCCATCTTCATATTCGCTGCGCTGATATTCAGCCGAGATGTAGGTATTGCCGGTCACGGCGAATTCCACGCCGCCGCCGTAACGCACGCCTTCGAACGAGCCGCCAGCGTTGCTGTTCGACGCTTCGACGCGGGTGTTGGCATAGCCGACCTTGCCGAACAGCAGAGCGCGCGGCGTCACGATGTAGCCGAGGCGCAGCGAAGCGGCCAGGTCACGGCTGACTTCCACGCCGGCAGCCAGGCTGGTGGTGCTGTCGCTCAGCGACACTTCCGGACCGAAGGTGATGTTCGGGGTCACGGCCAGGTCGAAACCGGTGTTCACGCCGTAGCTGAAGCCGTCACGGCCAGCGAACTTGTCATAGCCCATGGTGACGCCCGCGCGCGGACCGGTGAAGGGCGCTGCGTCCTGAGCGAAGGCGGGAGCGGCAAAAGCGGCGGCAGCAACGGCTGCGAGAATCACAGTCTTCATAAAGTCCTCATGTAATGAGCAACGCCGATATCCATGAACAGGACTGACGTTTTTTGTTCTATCTACGGGTGGCGTCGGGATTTTACTCTTTCATCGCCATGGATCACCGATGTTATTCGGCTTTCCTCCCGTCATGCGTGCGGCGATATTCGTCACCGACGAGGCGCATATGTAACGTGATTGCTCTTGTTGCAAGTTGGATATGAACTTTACGATCATATGAGACTTTTTCGCAACAGGTTGATTTACGCAAAAAAGGGGCCGCATTCGAGAACACCCCTTTTTGACCGGAACGCGCGCTTAGACTCCCCAAGCTGGCTCCCAGATGAACGAAACCGGGCACGCGCGGCAAGCCTGTAACGGAAACGTCATTTTTGACCTGACCGGTGCAAAAGAGTAACGGTTTCCCATGGATGGCCCCCTATCCGATCGCGAGCAGGCCACGCCGCGGCTGGTGCTGCGCCACAAATGGCCGACGCGTTTATGGCATTGGCTGAACGCGCTGCTGCTCTATGTGCTGTTCACCAGCGGGCTGGGCATCTTCAACGCGCATCCCCGGCTCTATTGGGGGCAATATGGCGCGAATTTCGACCATCCCTGGCTGGAGCTGGAACGGTTCGGCAGGTGGATCACCCTGCCCGCTCATTATAATCTGGCCATGTCCCGGCACTGGCACCTGACCGCCGCGCCGATCTTCGCCTTCGCGCTGCTCTTCTACATGCTCTGGAGCCTCTTGGGCCGGCATCTGGCGCGGGACCTTGCCTTCCGGCGCGGGGAATTGGCGCCCGGCCATGTGTGGCAGGACATTCGCGATCATGCACGGCTGCGCTTTCCGACCGGCGAAGCGGCACTGCATTATAATGTGCTGCAAAAGGCCAGTTATATCGGCGTGATCTTCCTGGCATTGCCGCTCATCGTCCTGACCGGCCTCACCATGTCGCCGGGCATGAACGCGGCCTGGCCGTGGCTGGTCGAACTGTTCGGCGGGCGGCAGTCGGCGCGGTCGATCCACTTCATCACGGCCTTTGCGCTGCTGGCCTTCTTTCTCGTCCATATCCTGATGGTGCTGCTGGCGGGGCCGGGGAACGAAATCCGGTCGATGATCAGCGGACGCTATCGGATTCCGGAAACGCATGCGGAGAAGGGGCGGTGAGCCTGATCCTCGACCGCCGGACCCTGGTGCTGGGCGCCGCCGCGACGCTGGCGGGATGCGACCGGCTGGCGAAGAACGAAGCCTTCCGGGAGGTGCTGTTCTCCGCCGAGAATTTCCACAAATGGGCCCAGCGCAGCCTGATGGCGCGCAATGCCCTGGCGCACGAATTCCGGCCCGATCAGATCTCCCCCTTTTTCCGGCCCAACGGTACCGCCAATCCCAACACTCCTGAATATAAAGCGCTGTGGCGCAACGGCTTTGCCGACTGGCGGCTGCGGATCGGCGGGCTGGTGGAGCGGCCATTGGCCCTGTCGCTGGCCGACCTGCGCGCCTTTCCCCATCGCGAGCAGATTACGCGGCACGACTGTGTCGAGGGCTGGAGCGCCATCGGCAAATGGCGGGGCGTCGTGCTGAACCAGATTCTCGATGCGGCCCGGTTGCGGGATGGGGCGCGCTATATCGTCTTCCGGTGCGCCGACGATATGGGCGGCGGCCAGGGCTATTATGAGAGCATCGACCTGACGGACGCTTTCCACCCGCAGACCATCCTGGCCTTCGCGCTCAATGACCAGCCGCTGCGGGTCGCCAATGGCGCGCCGCTGCGGCTGCGGGTGGAACGGCAACTGGGCTATAAGCACGCGAAATATTTGATGCAGATTGAGGCGGTTGCCACCATGGACGGCATTGGCGGGGGCAAGGGCGGCTATTGGGAGGACCATGCCGGTTATGACTGGTACGCCGGTATTTGACGCCGGCGGAACGACCTGACAGGGTGACCCCATGAAACTGTTCGATCGGGTCATCAAGCGGCTGGTTACGCAAGGCCAGCTTACCATCCACTATCATGACGGCAGGACCATCACGGTCGGGGCGCCCAAAGCGGGATTTCCATCGCTGGCGCTGAAATTCCACGACGCGCGCGTGCCGTTCGACATCATCAAGGACCCGCGGCTCGGCATGGCCGAAGCCTTTATCGACGGGCGCGTCGCCATAGAGGGCGGCGGGATCATGGAACTGATCTCGCTCATCCGCATGAACAATGCCTGGGAAAGCGGCAAGTCGATCAGCGATCTCGGCTCCGTGAAGCGCGGCTTCAAGGCGATCCGGCGCAAGCTGTGGGCCGCCAACCATCGCGCCCGGTCCAAGGCGAACGTCGCCCATCATTATGATCTGTCCGGCGCCCTCTATGCGCTCTTCCTCGACCGCGACCGCCAATATAGCTGCGCCTATTTCCCCGATGCCGTCAATGAGGCCGGCATCAGCCTGGAACAGGCGCAGGAGGACAAGAAGGCGCATATCGCCGCCAAGCTGCATCTGAAACCCGGCATGAAGGTGCTGGACATCGGCTGCGGCTGGGGGGGCATGGCGCTCTATCTGCACCGAACCTGCGGCGTGGACGTGACCGGCATCACCTTGTCGGAAGAACAGCTGAAGGTCGCGCGGCAACGGGCGCAGGATGCGGGCGTCGCCGACCATGTCCGCTTCGAGCTGATCGATTATCGCGACATAGAGGGGCCGTTCGACCGCATCGTGTCGGTGGGCATGTTCGAACATGTCGGGACCAAGGATTACCGCACCTTCTATAACAAATGCCGCGACCTGCTGACGCCGGACGGGGTGATGCTGATCCACACCATCGGCCGGGTCGACGGACCGGGCATGACCGACGCCTTCACCCAGAAATATATCTTCCCCGGCGGCTATATCCCCGCTTTGTCGGAAATGATCCAGGGCAGCGAGGGCACGCGGCTGATGGTCACGGATGTCGAGGTGCTGCGCATGCATTACGGCCTCACCATCCGCGAATGGTACAAGCGGACCCTGGCGCACAGGGCGGACATCGTGGCGCTCTATGACGAGCGCTTCTTCCGCCTCTGGACCTTCTACCTTGCGGGTGCTGCGACCGTGTTCGAACATGGCAGCATGGTGAATTATCAGGTCCAATATGTCCGCGACCGGCGGTCCCTGCCGATCACCCGCGATTATATGCTGGAGGCCGAGGCCGCGTTGCGAGGCCGCTGATTAACCATGAATATTGGCTGACAGGACCGTTCCCGGACGGTTCAGTCAATCCGGCGCATCTTCCCCCTTCATGACCCCCGGCGCCCAAGCGACGGGCATGCATGTGAGGAGATGAAGACATGAATATCTTGTGGAAGGGCGCTGCCGCGCTGGGGCTGGCGATCACCGCCATGGGCATCGGCGCAGCGCCTGCCCAGGCGCAATATTATGGCGGTTATCGCGACGGCTATCGCGGGGGCGACCATCGCTGGGACGACAGGCGCGGCTGGCGGGATGACGATCGCCGTCACTGGCGGGGCGACCGGCGCTATTGGCGCGGCCATTACCGCCAGCGTTGCTGGACCGAATGGCGCTATAGCCATTATCGCGACCGGCGCGTGAAGGTGCGCATCTGTAACTGATCGCGCTAGGGCATCGTGCGAAAAGGTGGAACCTGACTTTTCGCGAAAAACGATGCGACAACAAAACCTTAGAGCGCGCGCCCGGCATTTCACGCAGCGCGCGCTCAATCCTTCCCCTCTCAGCGATGGAGGAGGATTTTGGATGCGCAAGCCGCCCACCGATTGAACCGGCGGGCGGCTTGCGGCATCTTCATGGCATGACCGATCCCATGCCCGTCATTCAGAGCCTGCTGTCGGGCCTGCCCATTTTCCTGCTGCATCTGGCCTGCGCGACGCTGGCCTGGATGGCGGCACTGGCGCTTTACATGGGAATCACCCCGCACGATGAATTCGCGCTGATCCGCGCAGGCAACAGCGCCGCCGCCATCTCGTTGGGCGGCGCGGCCATCGGCCTGGCGGTACCGCTGGGCTTTTGTCTCGCCGGATCGGTCAATGTCTGGGACATCATGATCTGGGGCAGCGTGACGCTGATCCTGCAACTCATCGCCTTTCGCTTCGTCGATTTCCTGCTGGGGCAGCTGTCCACCCGGATCGAGGCCGATGAACGCTCCGCCGCCATCTTCCTGGCGATGATGAAGGCCGCCATTGCCTGTCTCACCGCCGGCGCGATCGCGGGATGATCCGGTGAGGCCCCGGCGCTTCGGCTGTCTGCCAGCGCTGCTCGGCATCATCCTGGCGCTGCTGTGGGTCAGCGAAGTCACCCGACCGCCGCCGCTCCATGTCGAAACCTTCGACCCGCGCTCGCCCCGCCGTCCCTTGCCGCAATGGAGCGATGAAAGCTTCGTGATCGAGGACCGGGGCGAAGCACCCGCTGACAGCATGGGCACCACTTTCGCCGTGGACCGCGGCGGCGCGTGGCTGACGGCCGGGCATGTCACCCATGGCTGCGCCCGCGTGGGCATAGAGGAAGGCGGCTTCGCCCGGCCGGTTTCGCGGCTGATCGAAAGCCGGGAAGCGGATGCGGCGCTGGTGCGCAGCTGGTTGGCCAGCGACCATGCCCTACCCCTGTCGGACCGGGTGCCCCCGGCCGGATCGGTCGGCTATCATATGGGCTTTCCGGCAGGGCAACCGACGCTGGTGATATCGGAACTGATCGGCGCCGCCCGCGCCCGGCGGGGAACGAGCGAGGAAACGCAGCCCGTCCTCGCCTGGGCCGAACATGGCCGGATTCCGATGGGCGACGGCACCTTGTCGGGCATCAGCGGCGGGCCGGTCTTTGCCGAGGACGGCCATGTCGTGGGCGTCAACAGCGCGGCCACCGACCGGCGCGGGCGAATCCTGACCACGGCGCCCGACGCCATGATGCGGCTGATCGCCGCCAGCCATGCGGTGAGCGACCGGCCGGTCGCCTATCCCTTTCTGGATGCCGCCGATGCGCAGGGGCGTTTCGAATCCTGGCTGGCGCAGGGGGTGATCCGCCGAATCTACTGCGATGTCGACGAAACGCCGGGAGTGTTGACGCAGGGGCGGCCAAAGCGCTAGTCCGCGACGAAATTCACAGGATCAGAACTATCATGAGCGATACCCCTCCCGACCGCCTTTCCACCAATCCGAAAAGCCCCTTTTTCGATATGGACGTGCTTCAGCGCGGCATCGGCATCAAGTTCAAGGACCGGGTCCGTAACGATGTCGAGGAATATTGCCTGTCCGAGGGCTGGATTCGCGTCGCGGCGGGCAAGACCCGCGACCGCCACGGTCAACCGCTGACGATCAAGCTGTCCGGCCCGGTCGAAGCCTGGTTCGAGAATGCCGCCGAAGGCGCTGACGAAGCGAGTGAGAAGGGCGAATAAACAAGCCCTCTTCCGGGTTTTGAAAAAGGCGCCGCCTCCACGATGAGGCGGCGCCTTTTTATTTCAGCGCAAGGCGGCTTCGCGCTTCACATCCGCGATGATGTCCCTCAGCGAGCGCGCCGAAGGCGTCGCATCGGCATAGCGTATGGCGCGCATGTCCATCGCCAGGCGCGGCTTGCGGGCCACTGAAGCCTTGCGCAGCGAAACCGCCTCCGCATCCTCCGGATCGTCCTTGGGCATATCCATGCCGGCAAAGCGCGTACTGCCGCCCAGCGCCGGATCGGGCCGGAAGGGATGCAATTGCGGCTTGTCGGGATAGATGAAACCGAAGGTCGGATTGCTCCGCGCACCCATCTGGCCGGTCGGGCTGTGCCAGATCCGGACCTCGCCCCAATCGCCGTCTTCCGACACATCGATTGCCAGCACATCTTCCTCGATCGCGCCGGGCACCGACCAGTTGGCGTGCCGGATCAGAATGCGCCGGTCGTCCAGCACCTTGCTGACCACCGCGACATGGCCCAGCACCATTGGCCCGACCGGACGAAAGGCCAGCACCGCGCCCTTGCGGGGCGTGTGGCCGCGCCGGTAATGATTTTCCGCCTGGTCCCACCAGGTCAGCGCGTCGCCATAAAGCTGAACGCCGGACACGATGCGCGCATAAGGCACGCATTGCAGCACCGTCGCGCTCAACGCAGGCGTCGTTGTCAGGCTGGCCAGCAGCAAGGCCGCCCAGCGCATCGTTCCCAATTTCATGCGACCCCAAAAGCGTCAGAATCGCCCCACCGCCGAAGAGATTAGACGGCAGCCCTTAGGAACTGGTTAAAATGTCAGAAAGCACCGCGGGCAGAGTCGCTGCCGGCGGTTGCGCGGTCGGCCATGGCGATCTGCACCGGCATGTCGTTCGACTTGTGCGCGTAGATGAAGCCGCTGGCAGCGTTGGAGCGCACGCCCAGATCACCGATCGGACCGTACCACACGCGCACATCGGTCCAGTCATTGTTCGGCGAGACGTCGATGGCGCGGACGTTGCGCTCGATGCCGCCGCGATAGGACCAGTTGGCGTGGGTCAGCAGCACTTCGCGGTCGCTGACGATCTTGCTGACCATGGCGACATGGCCGACCGGCATGGACCGGCTGGCGGCGAAGGCCAGAACGGCGCCGACGCGCGGTTCATGCCCGCGGTCATAGCGGCCATCGGCCTGACCCCACCAGGTGTTGGCGTTGCCATAGAGTTCGATACCGGAAATCTGACGGGCGAAAGGCACGCACTGGAGGGTGCCAGCAGCGGCGGGGGTCACGATCAGGGCGCCGAGCGCGAGCGTTGCCGCTGCGACAAAAGCGCGAAAACCACCGATCATGCGTTGCGACCCCCAATATTTTTCAGGAACTAACCCCGTGAAAGGTCTTAGGGCAGAGGCCGGACGCGTTGAAAAGAAGCGAGCGACGAGTCGTTGTTGCGGTGCGTCAACCTGCGGAACGAAAAACGTGACCCGCCGTTACGGTGAAGCGTGTCGATTCGCGTAAATCACTGAAAAGGCTGTCTTCCGTGCCGGTCATCCAGACCTGGCCACCGGTTTCGCGCAACCGTTCGAACAGTGCAGCTCGTCGCGACGGGTCGAGATGAGCCGCCACTTCGTCGAGCAGCAGCACCGGCGGTTGGCCGCGATGATCCGTCACCAGCGCGGCATGGGCGAGCAGGATCGAGAGCAGCAGCGCCTTTTGCTCGCCCGTCGAACAGAGCGCGGCGGCCTGCCCCTTGGCCGCGTGGGTGACGGCCAGATCCTGACGATGCGGGCCGGACAGGGTCCGCCCGGCGGCAGCATCGCGGCGGCGCTCGCGGGCGAGGCGAACTCCCAACGGTTCGTCGCCGCCCCCATCGCTCTCCATGACCAGGAGCGGACGGGCGAAGGGATGGTCGGGCTGCCGCTCCAGCGAAGCACTCAGGCGCGCGACCAGATCGGCGCGCGCCGCCCCGATGGCCGCGCCATGCTCATCCATCTGGATTTCCAGCGCGCTCAGCCAACTTGGGTCAGCGCCGGGAAGATCGTTCAACAGCCGGTTGCGCGCCCGCATCGCCGCCTCATAACGGGCGCTGTGCACGGCATGGGCAGGATGGAGCGCCAGCGTCAGCCGGTCGAGAAAGCGCCGCCGCCCGCCGGGACTGTCCATGAACAGCCGGTCCATCGCCGGGGTCAGCCACACGATGGCGAGATGATCCGCCAGCGCATTGGCGGAAGAAGACACGCCGCCGATCCGCACCTGCCGCCGGTCGGGGGCGGAGGCCAGAACGCCGGTCCCCAGCATCACGCCGTCCACTTCCGCCGCGATGCCGAAGCCCCCTGCCCCGCTTTGCCGCGCCATGTCGCGCAAGGCCGCGCCGCGCAGGCCGCGCCCCGGCGCCAACATCGATACGGCTTCCAATATGTTGGTCTTGCCCGCGCCATTTTCGCCGGTCAGCACGATGAAAGCGTGATCGGGAACGATCAGCGCATCCGCATGATTGCGGAAATCGCTCAGGGTAAGACGGCCGATCATCGCGCCGCTCTAGCCAGTGTGGCGCTGTTGGGAAAGCGTTTCGCGCGCACTGGTTCCTTGTCGTCGTATCGACTTATGCGCAGAATCGGTTCCCACTTTCGCGCACGATGCTCTAGCCGCACCGTTTGCGCGTCACCGCCCGGCCGTCATCGATCACCGTCAGTTCGCGGCCACTGGCGGACGGTCGCAGTTCCAGCGTCTTGTTCCAGCTCTGCCCTTCGCCGGTAAAGGCGGCATCGATGCGGATACGGCCGTCCGGGCCGTGGGACATGCCGGTCACCTTGCCCTCGCTCTCCAGGAAAACCAGGCTGGTGGGCGTGACCGTCAACTTCATCTCCGCCGCGCGTTCGTCGCAACGTTCCTCCAGTCCGGTCCAGCGCCCCTGGATGCTTGCCGGAATGGTCGAACCGACGGACGAGGGTGGCGGCGCGGATTCGGCAGTGCGGAGGGCGTTTTCGGCCTCAGGTGCCTGCCTTGGCTCCGGCGCCGCCTGATCGACGATGTTGGTCACGACGCCGGGCGGGTCGTCCTTCTTCTCGTCACAGGCCGCCAGGGCGAGCAGCGGCAGGAGAAATATTGCGCGCATGGATGAAAAACCGCTTCCTCGCCAAGGGGTTCCGACAGTCGCGCTTTGTCCATTCATCCGTGCTATGCTCCCTTCTCGCCAAGGGAGATATGCCATGCCTGTGCTGGGAATGGGTGGAATTTTCTTTCGCGCGCAGAACCCGGAAGCGCTTTCCGCCTGGTATCGCACGCATCTGGGCGTGGGCGCAGGCTGTTCCGCCGATCCACAGGTCACGCCCAATATCCATACATGGACAGTGCAGGGCGGTCCGCTGGTGTTCGCGCCCTTCCCCGCCGACAGCGACTATTTCGCAGCGGAAAAGGCGTTCATGCTCAATTTCCGCGTGTCCGATCTGGACGGATTGTTGGCGGACTTGCGCGTCGCCGATGTTGCCGTCATCACCAAGGCCGAATGGGATCATCCGGAAGTGGGGCGCTTCGCCCGCATCCATGATCCCGAAGGCCATGCCATTGAACTCTGGGAGCCGCCTGCTCCTGACTGAAGAGGAAGCCGATGATGAAAAGCGCGAAACTTGCCCTTGCCTCCCTGGTGACGGCGCTCGCCCTGACCGGGCCTGGATCGGGCGCCATGGCGGCGCTGGCCGTGGGCGCCAAGGCCCCCGACTTCACCACGCGCGGCGCGCTGGCGGGCAAGACCTTCACCCTGACGCTGTCGCATCAGTTGAAGCGCGGGCCGGTCGTGCTCTATTTCTTCCCCAAGGCCTTCACGCCCGGCTGTTCCGCCGAAGCGCGCGAGTTCGCCGAGCATATCGAGGATTTTAAGAAGGCGGGCGCCACCGTGATCGGCATGTCGGCCGATCCCGTGGACGATCTGGTCGCCTTTTCCACCAAGGAATGCGCGGGCAAATTTGCGGTGGCGTCGGCCGGTTCCACGATCGTGTCGGGCTATGATGTCGCTTTGAAGATGCGGCCGGGGATGACCGACCGCACCTCCTATGTCATTGCGCCCAGCGGCCGGATCGCCTTCGTCCATAGCGAAATGAGCTATGCGGGCCATGTGAAGAGCACGCTGGCCGCCGTGCAGGCGATGCAGCAGAAATAGCTACTTCGCCTTCTTGACATAGGTGCCGAACCAGCCGAGCGTCGCCTGCCAGGCGGCCTTGGCCGCGGCTTCATTATAGCTGGGGCGGTAATCCGCCATGAAGCCGTGGTCAGCGCCGGGATAGACGGTGATCGCGTCCGGCGGCGCCTTGCCCGCGCTTATCAGCGCCGCCTTCATCCTGTCGACATCCGCGGCCGGAATGCCCTTGTCGAGAGCGCCATATTGGCCGAGCACCGGCACCTTGAGCGCACGCACCTGTTCGATGACGCTGAGCGGCTGCAATTCGGTCTTCTCGCTGACGATGCGTCCGTAAAAGGCGACGCCCGCATCCAGTTGGGCGCTGTGCGCGGCATAAAGCCATACGATCCGCCCGCCCCAGCAGAAACCGGTGATGCCGCGCCGTTTTCCGTCGCCGCCATGGCTGCCCGCCCAGGCGAAGCTGCTGTCGATGTCCTCCAGGACCTGCGCGTCGGACGCCTTGGATACGATGGTCGCGATCAGCTGCTTGAAATCCGCGACTTTGGTCGCATCGCCATGGCGCGAGAACAGATCGGGCGCGATGGCATAATAGCCCGCCCGGGCGAAACGGCGGCACATGTCGCGTATCCACTCATGGACGCCGAAAATCTCATGCACCACGACGATGATCGGCGCGGCCTGGGCGACGGCAGGGCGAGCGACAAAGGCAGGCATGGAAAACCCGTCGCTGGCCGCGATCGACACCCTCTCCTCCTTCAGCCCTTCGCCTGAGGTCTGGATGGCGCTGCTGGCGATGGGCCGACAGGCAGCGGCGAAACCGGCGGCGAATGCGCCTCCGGCCAGCAGCCTGCGGCGATCGAGTCCGGTCGTGGCGATCCAGTTGCGGTCCTCGGGCAAACGGTCGGGCTGATCCTGCCGGTCGGTCATGCGCGTCTCTCCTCAAGCCATGGCGGCAAGCCTAATCCGCCCATCGCCCAGCGCAAGCCGTTCGGTTCAATCCATGGACGCCTGAATTATTCCCATTTCCGGGAAAATTTCACCGAAATATGGAAATTTTCACGGCATGAAGACGGTCGCATCTCATCGAGAACCGCGCAATTCCAGCCGAAATCCAAATTGGCACGGCTCCTGCAATCTTCCCGGCATCACGGCCGGATGGACCGGCCCCGCACATTTCACGGAGTCAATCATGTTCGCCAAGCTTCAAAACGCCGCTTTCGCTTTCGCCGGGGCGCTGCTCGTCGCCAGCCTCTTCGTTGGGGCCGCCGTCCCGGTCACACCGATCGCCTGATCCGATACTCTTCAAGAAGGGCAGATTCATGAACGACAGCTTCACCCTCGACCGCCGCAATGGAAAGATTATGGGCGTATGCGCCGGACTTTCCAACCGCACCGGCATGGATGTCACGCTGATCCGCATTGCCGTGGCGCTGTTGACGCTGTGCGCTCTGGGGCCGGTGGGCGTGGTCGCCTACCTGCTGGCGGGCTGGCTGGCGAAGGGCTGATACGCGCGGCGTTTGAGTTCCCGGCTCACCCCGCGCCGGCATCTCGAGCGACCTGCAGGAGGCCCGTCGCGATCCCATAAAAAAGCCGCCCTTGGACGCTGTCCGGGGCGGCTCTTTTCATATGCCAGTCAATGACGGGCGAATCGGACCTGTTGCAATCAGGCAAACAGCACCGAATAGAAGGTCAGCAGCTGCGCACCAACCGCCACCATGAGGGCAACGCCCTGAACCGTGTGTCGCATATCGTTCGTCCTGCAAGTTGTTCTTTTAAAACTGCCTCGTCGGCAAACGCGCTATGCATCCGCCATAAATCCGTAACAATCGCAAAGGACGTCTTCGCAGTTGCAGCAAATGCAACAGTCGCCGTTACGTCAAAGCCACAATCATCGCCTGCGCCGCCGCAGGTGCCCGCACCTTCGCGCCGCTGATGAAAAAGACATAGGCGTCGCCGCTTGCAGCCCGATCCTTTGCCATGGCGGCCCAGTCGGCAATCTTTGCGGGCGCATAGCCAGCCGGTTCCTCCTCCACCGTCCGCATCAGCCGGGCGTAGGAAAAGCCGACATCATGACCCCGCAGCGCGGGATATTCAGGATGGTCGGCGAAGACCACCGCCGCTCCCGCTGCCCGCGCCAGATCGAAAAAGGCGGGATCGTCGAAACTCTCATGCCGCACCTCCAGCGCATGGCGCAGCGGCACGCCGCCGACACTGGCCGGCAGCAGCTTCAGGAAGGCGCCGAAATCCGCGGCATCGAACGTCTTGGTCGGCATGAATTGCCAGAGGATCGGCCCCAGACGGTCGCCCAGTTCGACCAGGCCCTGATTCACGAATTTCGCGACGGAGTCGCCCGATTCGGCCAGCACCCGCCGATTGGTGCAGAAGCGCGACGCCTTGACCGCGAACTGGAAGCCGTCAGGCACCGTCCTGGCCCATCCGGCGAAGGTGGCGGGCTTTTGCGTGCTGTAATAAGTAGCGTTGATCTCCGTCGCGGTCAGATGCTCGCCCACATAGGCCAGTTCATCCTTCTGCCGCAGTCCTTCGGGATAGAAGGTGCCGCGCCAGGGTTCGAAGACCCAACCGCCAATGCCGACCCTGATCTTTCCACCCATCCCGGCTTCTCCTTCGCGGGCATTCTGATGAGAAAAAACGGCCGGAGCCAGCAGGAAAAGCGCGGCTTGAGAAATGCGATCTCAGCGCGCGGCCTTGCGATGAAGACCCAGCAACCAGGGCTTCACCCCACGCGTGGGATGCGGCGTGCCATCGAGCCTCTTCACGCGAACGATATTGACTGGCTTGATGATCATCTGGCCGCGCATCGGCCCCTCTCCGCAGCAGGTCGGGACGGCAAGGATCCGCTTCACGACATCCATCCCCGCGACCACATGGCCGAAGGCGGCGTAGCCGATATAATCGCCCCGCGCGTCCATGTTCGGCGTCGGACCCACCGTGATGAAGAAATTGCCCATGGCCGAATTGGCGCGGTTGGGCCGCGCCATGGAAAGCGTCGCGTCGAGATGCCGGATACCGGTCTGCGTCGTCGGCTCATGCTTAATCGGCGGCAGGGACCGGCGCGCATCCGTATCGATGCCGCCCTGGATCAGCCCCAGCTTCGGATCGCTCTTGCGCCGCGCCGCGCGATAGAAGGTCACGCCATCGAAACGGCCGTCATCGACGTAGGTCAGGAAATTGGCGGAGGTGATCGGCGCCCGACGGTCATCGGTCGCCACGACGATGGTCCCGACCGAGGTTTCGATCGCCACGCGGGTATGGCCGGGTGTGGGCCGGTTGGCGGGCTGGGCAAAGGCAAAACCGGGGAGCAAGACAAGCAGCGAAGCAAGGAAACGCAGAACAACAGGACGCATCGGCAGAAAGCACGCTCACAAGAGGAGAGAATTGTCAGCCAAGGCTAAAGCGCCAGCACGCGTGACGCAACAGGGCGATAAGCACCTGATTTACACCGCTTTCCTGTGAAGGAAGTGGTGACCCCTACGGGAATCGAACCCGTGTTTCAGCCGTGAAAGGGCCGCGTCCTAGACCGCTAGACGAAGGGGCCACATGCAGTTCCGCGTGGGCGTCGCTGCGAAGCGAGGCGGGCATTAGGCGGAGGCTTCGCGGCGGTCAACCCCCTTTTCGTCATGAAAATGACGCGACGCACAAATTTGTTTTCGGGAAAAAGCTCACTCGGCCCAGGCGGCATCCTCCAGGTGCAATTCGGCAGCGGGGCGCGGCCCCCAATCGTCGATCTTCGCCCGCCCGGCAATCCACAGGCGCCTGTCGCGAGGCGCGCCTAGAATGGCCTGGCCCAGATCGGATTCGGCCTGGCGGAAGGCGATGGTCTTGATCGAGCGGCCATCGTCGCCCGCCATGATCGCCCGCAAATGGCCGTTGCCCACGACATCCGCCTTGATGACCCGCATCGGCCCGGAGGCGATCAGGGGCGCGGGCCATCCCGCGCCATAAGGACCGCCCGCATCGATGGCGGCGACGAAATCCGGATTGATCCCCGCCGGCGCCAGCACCGCGTCGATCAGCAGCGCGCGGTCGTCGCGCGCCCTGGCAACGGCATCGGCGAGCCGGTCGTCGAGGAAGTCGGCCAGCGCGTCCACCTTGTCGGCCGCGACCGTCAGGCCCGCCGCCATGGCGTGCCCGCCGCCCGCGACCAGCAGGCCGCTGTCCTTCGCCGCCAGCACCGCCGCGCCCAGATCGACGCCGGAAATGGAGCGGCCCGACCCCTTTCCGGTCCCTTCTTCATCGATGGCGACGACGATGGCGGGTCGGCCAGCCTTCTCCTTGATGCGGCCCGCGACGATGCCGATCACCCCCGGATGCCAGCCCGCGCCCGACACCAAGGCCACGGCGCGGTTGCCCTGCGCGGCGAGCAGGTCCTCGGCCTGCGCCTGCACCGCCGCCTCGATGGCGCGGCGTTCCTCGTTCAGCAGGTCGAGTTCCTGCGCGATCTTCGCCGCCTCCGCCGGGTCTTCGGTGGTGAGCAGCCGGACGCCGAGATCCGCCTTGCCGACGCGCCCGCCCGCATTGATGCGCGGGCCAAGCGCAAAGCCCAGATCATGGCACAGCGGCGCTCGCGTCAGGCGGCTGGCGTCGATCAGCGCGGAAAGACCGATATTGCGTCGCTTCGCCATGATCTTGAGGCCCTGCGCCACGAAAGCGCGGTTGAGGCCCTTCAATTGCGCCACGTCCGCCACCGTGCCCAGCGCGACAATGTCGAGCAGCTCCATCAACGCCGGCTCGGACCGCTGCGCGAACCAGCCGCGCTTGCGCAGCACCCGGATCAGCGCCGCGCCCAGCAGGAACGCCACGCCGACCGCCGCCAGATGGCCATGGGCGGCGGCTTCCTGCGCCTCATCCAGCCGGTTGGGATTCACCAGCGCCAGCGCTTCGGGCAGGGCGGCCGCGCATTTATGATGGTCGACCACCACCACATCGACGCCCGCCGCCTTCGCCTGTGCCAGCGCGTCGAAGGCCTGCGCGCCGCAATCGACGGTGACGATCAGCGTCGCGCCCTCGCCCGCCAACCGCACCAGCGCCTCGCCCGAGGGGCCGTAGCCCTCCATCAGCCGGTCGGGAATATAAGGACGCGCTGCCAGCCCGAGGTCGCGCAACAGCCGGATCAGCAGTGCCGCGCTGGTCGCGCCATCCACGTCATAATCGCCGAAGATGCGGACATCCTCTTGCCCGACAACCGCATCGGCCAGGCGCTCGGCGGCGGCGTCCATGTCGCGGAACAGGCTGGGGTCGGGCATGAAATGGCGGATGGTGGGATTGCGGTGCGCCTCCACCGCGTCGCGCGGACAGCCACGCGCCAGCAGCAATTGCGTCACCAGATCGTCGGGCCGATAGCCCGGATCGCGCCCATCCGCATTGCCGCCGCGCCACCGCCAGGGTTGACCGAGGATCGAACGGGTGATGTTGAGCGCGATAGTCATGCAAAGGCTCTAGACGGGTTGCGATTCGGAGGGAAGCGCTTGCCGTCATGACGCAGGCGGAACCGAAGCAAGCTGTTGCGCGTATTGATAGTTCCGGGCCACAATGGGCGCCGGACAAAAAGGGGCAAAGCGGTTTCCATGGGGTCAGGGCAGGCGAAGCGATATCGGCGAGCCTTGGGTCTAATGATGATGGCGGCGCCCCCCCTCCCTCTGATGGCCCAGACGCCACCATCGTCGCCTCCCGTCCAGCAGGAGGAACCGATCCTGCCAGACAGTGAGTTCGAGGCGCGCTTGCCCAAAATCGGGGAGGCGCCTGCACAGAGCACCGCCCCCCTGCCGTCGATCGATGACTGGATCGACCAGCAGATGCCGCAGGCCGGCACGACGCAGGAACTGCCGCCCGCCACCGAACCGCAGGAGGAGCGCGAACTGGCGCAGCCGTTGCCGCCACTCGACACGGTGCAGGTGCCGGTGCAGGTCGCGACCGACGCCAATCCGCAGGAAAAGACCGAGGCGGTGCGCTATGCCGTGACCATTGAAGGCTTCGGCAAGACCGGGCTGGAGGATGCGTTCCGCGATTCCTCTTCATTGGTCGGGGGCAAGGGCAAGGCCGATACCGCGGCCATGCTTCAGAACCGCGCGCATGAAGATCAGGCGCTGGCCGTGCGATTGCTTTATTCGGAAGGCTATTATGACGCGACCGCCCTCGCCACGTTGGAACAAGCAGGGGATCAGGCGGGCGGAGGGGCGCTGAAGGCGGTCGTCTCGGTCACGCCGGGCAAGCGTTACAGGATCGGGGACATCGTCATCCATGCCGGGCCGACCGTGCCGCCGGGCCTGATCCGCGATAGCCTGCCGCTCAAGACCGGCGATTTCATCGTCGCCTCGGCGGTCGAGGGGGCGGAGGCCAATGTCGGCGTGAAGCTGCCGGAAAATGGCTACGCCTTCGCCAAGGTGGGGCAGCGCGACATCCTGCTCGATCCCGCGACCGCGACGGGCGACTATACGCTGCCGGTCGAAACAGGGCCGCGCGGGTCGTTCCGGGGCATCACCACGACCGGCGAGAAACAGGCGTTCGGCGCCGATCATATGACGGTCATCAGCCGCTTCAAGCCGGGCGAGCTTTATGACAGCCGCAAGGTCGACGATCTGCGCCGGGCGCTGGTCGCGACAGGGCTGTTTTCCAGCGTTTCGGTAGACCCGGTGCGCACCAACGAGGCCGGCCCGGACGGCACCGAATATGTCGACCTGAATGTAACGCAGGAAGCGGGGAAGCCGCGCACGCTGGCAGGCGAACTGGGCTATGGCACGGGCCAGGGCTTCCGCGCCGAAGGGACCTGGACCCATCGCAACCTCTTCCCGCCCGAGGGCGCCGTGATCGCCAGCGTCATCGCGGGGACGCAGGAGCAGGGCGTGTCGGGCACCTTCCGCCGGTCCAATGCGGGCAAGCGCGACAAGACCTTCCAGACCGGCATCACGCTCAACCACCAGAATTACGACGCCTATGAAGCCTATACCGCCGGGCTGAACGTCAGCTGGTCGCGCCAGTCGACGCCGATCTTCCAGAAACGCTGGACCTACAGCTATGGCGCGGAAATATTGCTGACCAACGAGCAGGTGGTGGTCGACCCAGCGACGGCGGACAAGGTACGGCGGACCTATTTCATCGGCGGCCTGCCGGTGCAGCTTGGCTATGACCGTTCCAATGATCTGCTGAACCCCACCAAAGGCTTCCGCGCCAATCTGCGGGCGGAGCCGGAAGGGTCGCTGCATGGCAGCTTCTCTCCCTATATCCGCGCCACCTTCGACCTTACCGGCTATTATCCGGTGTCCGACGGCCTGGTGATCGCCGGGCGCGCGCGCGTCGGCACCATCAGCGGCGTGGCGCGCGACGATGTGGCGCCGTCGAGGCGCATCTATGCGGGCGGCGGCGGGTCGGTGCGCGGCTATGGCTATCAGGAACTGGGGCCGAAGGACGCGAACAACGATCCCATCGGCGGCCGGTCCGTCAATGAATTCGCGGTCGAGGGCCGCTACCGCTTCGGCGATTATGGCGTGGTCGCCTTCGTCGATGCGGGCCAGGTCTATGAAAGTTCCATGCCGCAATTTTCCAATATCCGGTACGGCGTCGGCGTCGGCGGGCGTTTCTACACCAATTTCGGACCCTTCCGCGCCGATATCGCCATGCCGATCAACCGGCAGCCGGGCGAGTCCAAATTCGCGCTCTATATCGGCATCGGACAGGCCTTCTGATGGCCGAGGAAACCATCGTCGTTCGCGAAACGCGCCCACTCTGGCAAAAGATCGTGCTGGGTGTGATCGGGCTGCTCGTCGGCCTGCTGGTGCTGGCCGCCGGGCTCTTGCTGTTCCTCAACACCCAGCCGGGCAAGACATTCCTGATCCGCCAGATCGCCGCGCTCAAGCTGGAATCCGGCATGGCGATCGAGGTCGGGCGGATTGACGGGTCAATCTACGATGACATGACGATCCGCAATCTGGTGCTGCGCGATCCCAAGGGGATTTTCGCGGTCAGCCCGGAAGTGCATGTGGTGTGGAACCCGTTCCGCTACATCAACAACCATATTTCGGTGCGGCTGCTGGAAAGCCCGCTGGTGGTGCTGGCGCGCAGCCCGCAATTCAATATCACCAAGACCGACCCCAATGCGCCGATCCTGCCCGACCTCGACATCGACGTCGACCGGCTGAAGATCGCCAAATTCCTGGTCGCAAAGCCGGTGATCGGCCAGAAGCGCGAGATCGCCATCGACGGCGTGACCCATATTGCCGATGGCCGCGCGATCCTGTCGGCCAATGCCGTCGTGGACAGCGGCGACCGTTTGCAGGCGAGTCTGGACGCGGTCCCCGCGCAAAACCGCCTCGCCATGAAGGGTACGCTGACTGCGCCCAAAAACGGCGTGATCGCGGCAATGAGCGGCCTGACCGACGGCTTCACCGCGACGCTGGACGGCAAGGGAACATGGCAGGTCTGGGACGGGCGCCTGGTCGCGTCCTCGGCCAAGGGTGAGCTGGCGAATATCGCGCTCGCCGCCCGTGACGGCAATTTCACCGCCAAGGGGCCGGTGCGGCCGGGGCTGGTGTTCGCCGGAACAGTGGACCGGCTGACGACGCCGCAACTGGACGTGGACCTGCTCGCGGGCGTCAACGAGCGCCGGGTGAACCTCAAAGGGTCGCTGAAATCGCCGGCACTTGCCGCGACGGCGCAAGGCCTGATCGACCTGGGCAAGAGCCAGTTCAGCGCGCTCAGGATCGACGCCGCCCTGCTCACCCCCGGCGCAATCATGGAGAAGGTGAAGGGCAGGGATGTCCGCGCCTCCGTGATCCTCGACGGGCCGATGGCGACGCCCTTCATCGACTATGACGTCACCGCAAAGCAACTCGCCTTCGACGCCACGGGCATCGAGAATCTGAAGGCCAGCGGGCGTGCGGTGATCGATGCCGACCGCATCCGCATTCCCGTCAATGCGACCGCCAGCCGCGTCACCGGGCTTAATGCGGCGGCGGGCGGCCTGCTGCACAATCTGCGGGTGAAGGGCGACTTCGCCTATGCGGCGGGCAAGCTCATCAGCGACAATCTCAAGATCGACAGCGACCGGGTCGACGCCACCGCCATCGTCCTCGCGGACCTCGACCACGCCATATATCGCGGCGCGCTGAAGGGCCGGGTCAATGATTACAAGATTGACGGCGTCGGCATCGTCAACCTCAACACCGATGTGCATCTGGTGCCGGGACCTAGAGGCGGTTTCGGCCTGGACGGCAAGTTCGGCGTGCGCACGGCACGGTGGGAAAATGCCTCGGTCCGGGATTTTCTGGGCGGCAATGCGGTCATGTCCGGACGCATCGGCATGACGCCGGAAGGGAAATTCACCCTTGCCGGACTGAAAGGCGCCGCGCCCAATTTTCAGGTCCATTCGGGATCGGGCAGCTATGATACGGATGGCGCGATCACCTTCGACGCCAAAGCATCCTCCCGCCAATATGGTCCGTTGGCCCTGTCCGTGCGCGGCACGATGGAGCGCCCGCAGGCCGTGCTGCGCGCCGCGCGCCCCAATATCGGCGTGCAACTGCATGACGTCGTCGCCAAATTGAATGGCGAGGCGGCGGGATACCGGCTCGAAACCACCGGCGGGTCGCCCTATGGCCCCTTCTTCGCCAATGTGCTGATCCGCACCGCGAAAGGCCCGCTGACCGTCGACATCGCCAAGGCCCGCTTCGCCGGGGTCGACATGACCGGCCGGGTGCAGCAGAGCGCCGCCGGTCCCTTCACCGGCCAACTGGCGATGAACGGTTCCGGCATCACCGGCGACGTCAGACTGACGGCGGTGGGCAAGGCGCAGGGCGCCCAGCTCAACGCCACCGCCAGCAATGCCAAGCTGCCGGGCGAGGCCGATGTCGTGATCGGCCGGGCGTTGGTCACGGCCAACATGGTGATGACGCAGCGGCCGCGGATCACCGCCGACCTGCAGATGGCGAACGCGGCCTATGGCGATTATATCGTCCGCAAGGCGCGCGGGCGGATCGACTATCAGGGCGGACGCGGGCGGGCGCAGTTGGTCGCGGACGGTTCGACCGGCGTGCCCTTCTCCATCGCGATGAACGCCGCGCTGCGTCCCACCCTCTATGCCGTCGCGCTGGAGGGCAAGGCGAGCAACGTGCCCTTCCGCTTCGCCCAGCCCGCGATCATCCGCATCGAAAAGGGGGGCTATCGCCTTGAACCCGCCACCTTGGTGCTGCCGCAGGGCCGGGTCGACCTGGCGGGCCGTTTCGGCCAGCAGACCGCGATGCAGGCGCGCTTCAAGGATTTCGACCTTGCCATCGTCAACATGGCGACGCCCGGGCTGGGCGTCAGCGGCAAGGCCACCGGTACGCTGGACTTCGCGCAGAACGGCACGGCCTTCCCGACCGCGACCACGCGACTTGCCATCAGCGATTTCCGCCGTTCCAGCCTGACCGCCGCGTCCGATCCGGTGTCGATGGCGATCGAGGGCAAGCTGTCCAGCGCAGGCGGCGACATGCGGGGGCTGATCCGGCGCGGCAATGCGACGCTGGGCCGCTTCATCGCGACGCTCGCCCCGCCCGGACCGGGCGCGAGTTGGAGCGAGCAGCTCCAGTCGGCGCCGTTAGGCGGCGGGATCCGCTATGCCGGGCCAGCCGATGTGCTGTTCTCCTTCGCGGGGCTGGCGGGCCAGCAACTGACCGGGCCGATTGCGGTCGCCGCGGACTTCAGCGGGCGGCTGACCGCGCCGCGCCTCAACGGTCTGGTCCGCGCCAATGCCCTGACTTATGAGAATGAGACGTTCGGCACCCGCGTCACGCAGATGCGGCTCGACGGGCGCTTCACCAACGACCGGCTCGACCTGCGCGACTTTTCCGGCCGCGCGGGCGACGGCACGGTGCAAGCGAGCGGCACGATCGGGCTGGCGGCGGACAACGGCTATCCCATGGATCTGGCGGTGAAGCTGGACCGCGCCCGCCTCGCCCGCAGCGAAGCGATCACCAGCGTCGTCAGCGGTACGCTCAACATCACCAACAGCCCGGCCAATGGCGGCCTGATCAAGGGCGACCTGTCGCTGCCCGAAACCCGCTATCGCGTCGCCTGGCAGGGCGGCGCCGACATCCGCCAACTCACCGGCGTGCGGCGCAAGGGCGAAGGCGCCGACCTGCTCGACCAGCGCCTGGCGGAACGGCAGGCCGCAGCCAAGCCGACAAACTGGAAACTCGACATCCGTGTGCGCGCCGATAACGAAATCTACGTGACCGGCATGGGCCTCGATTCCGAATGGAAGACGAACATGCGCGTCACCGGCACCGCCACCGACCCGCGCGTGGTCGGCAAGATCGAGGTGATCCGCGGCCGCTACAGCTTCTCCGGCCACCAGTTCGATCTGGAACAGGGCGTCATCACCTTCAACGGGCCGATGATGAATCCCACACTGGCGATCCGTGCCGAAACGAAGATCAGCGATGTCACGGCGGGCATCGCGGTCGGCGGCACGGCGCAACGGCCCGACATCGCCTTCGTCTCCACCCCGACGCTGCCGCAGGACGAGATATTGTCCCGCATCCTGTTCGGCGACAATGTCGCGAATCTTTCCGCGACGCAGGCGATCCAGCTGGCCGCCGCGCTCAACGGGCTGCGCGGCGGGAGCGGCGGACTGAACCCGATGGGCAAGCTGCAAAATGCCTCCGGCGTCGACCGCATCGGCATCGTCAGCGGCGATGAAAAATCCGGGCGCGGCACATCGCTCGCGGTCGGGCAGCATATCTCCAACAATATCTATGTGGAGGTGATTACCGATCCCAAGGGCTTCACCGCCACCCAGCTCGAAATCTCTCTGTCCAAGACGCTCAGCCTGCTGTCGAAGACCGGCACCAATGCGGGATCGTCAGCCAATCTGCGCTATTCGAAGGATTATTGAACCCGCTCGGCCCGATAAAGGGCGACAAGGCCTTGATAATCCTCCTGGGCGGGAAAGCGGTCGAAACTGACCGCCGCGCCGGTTTTCGCCCAAGGCAGCTTCTCGGCGGTCTGCGTCTCCATCCACGGCGCGAACCAGCTTGCGTCGTCGAGCAGCGTCGCGCGGACATTGACGAAGCCAAGGTCCGCCGCCGGTCTGGTGAAGACCCACCCCTTGCACCAGTCGCAATGGTGATGATGGACATCCTGCCCATGGAGACCGCCGATCACCGTGTCTCCGGCGATCAGTTCGAACCCGTCGGCGGGCATGACCAAAGTGGTCGAAAAGGCGCTGCCCGTCATTTTCTGGCAACCGAAACAATGGCAGGCCGTCTCTACCCAGGGCGCCTGGGTCAGCCGGAAACGGACGCGGCCGCAACGGCAACCGCCTTCGACGGGAAATGGGGGCATGGGCATGATGACCTCCTGTGGGAATCGCTCTTCGACATCATGGACAATTGGCAGCTTGGAGTGGAGGGGGATATCCAGTCCAACCCGCCCGTCGAAATCGGCGCGCATATATTGGAGATACCCCATGTTACCCGCCCGCACCTTCAGCATCACGATCAATCATGAGTGGCAGGCGCTTTACGACAGGATTTGGCAGCCGGAATTTTTCCCGAAATGGGCCTCGGGCCTTGCCGAATCGGCGCTTCGCCGGGATGGGGAGCAATGGCTGGCGGACGGCCCGGAAGGCCCGATCCGCATCCGCTTCACGCCGCATAATCCCTATGGCGTAATGGATCATCATGTCGACCTCGGGCAGGGCGAGGAAGTGCATGTGCCCTTGCGCGTGATCCGGAATGGCGATGGCGCGGAGGTCATGCTGACGCTCTTTCGCCAGCCGGGCATGGATGATGAGCGCTTCGCCGCCGACATCCGATGGATCAATCGCGACCTCAAGACACTGAAACACCTGATCGAAGGGTAATCATTCCTGAAAATCAGAATAATTTACGGATAGTTGGGATTTCGCGCGCCAGAAATTTCGCTTTCTTTCTGAAAACAGGTCGGGAAATGGGCTTTTCCTGAAATTGGCACGACCCCTGCAATGGCTTGGGCACGACCGCATTCGGGTCGATCCAGGGAAAATCAGGGAAGGAAAAGCTCATGAAGACCGTCGCCATTTTCGCCATCGCTGCCGCCATGACCGCCGCTGCCACGCCCGCCTTCGCCAAATATGAAGGGCGCTTCGGCGAGGGGAAGGTCACCTACCAACAGAAGACGGGCAAATATTGCATGCGCGTCGCCGATCCCAGCCGAATCCTGCCGCAGACCCTCTGCCGCACCGCCGACGCCTGGGCCCAGGCCGGTCTGACGATCACGCATAAGCCGGCCATGCAGCTTGCCGAACGTTAAAGCGATTTCCAAGCGATCGGAAATGATCGCTGTTGAGGAAACGCGATAAAACAAAGACATAAAGCTGCCGATCTGACTGAGGCAGATCGAAAACCGCTCTAGAGCGCGCTGCGTTAAATCGGACGCAGGCTGCGCGCTCTAAGTTTTTGTTATCGCATCGTTTTTACGAAAAACCGGCGCCCACTTTTTCGCACGATGCTCTAAGCGCCGCCACCTCCCGGTCAAAGCCACGCCGGGAGGCCGCTGCTCTCAATGAAAATCCCGTGATTGGGGCAGGATACGGACATTGCGCGGATGGCTGGCGGAACGGGGCCGTGCCCTTGATGCCCCATCCGCCGGCGCCTCCGAAAGCCGCGACAATTCCGCCGTCCGATCATGCACCCGGCTCGCCATCAGGTGGACGACGCCCTCCTTGCTGCGCTGCACTTCACCCTCGACCAGCATCAGCCGCGAGGCCATGACCGGCCTGCGCTGCATCTCGAACAGCCGCGCCCAGAGCAGGATATTGGTGATGCCCGTCTCATCCTCGATGGTGATGAAGACGGCATTGCCCTTGCCCGGCCGCTGCCGCACCAGCACGACGCCCGCCGTTTTCACCAGCGTCCCATTTTTCGCGGCCGTCGTCTGCGCGCAACTCAGCACCCCCTCGGCAGCGAAGACCGGCCGCAGGAACTGCATCGGATGCCCCTTGAGCGACAAGCGCGTCGTCGCATAGTCGGTGGCGACATGCTCGGACAGGGCCATGGCGGGCAGCATCGCATCCGGCTCCTCGCCCAATTCCCGCGCCTGCATGTCGCGCATTCTTGCGGCAGCGAACAAAGGCAGTTCATTCGAAGGCGTCCGTCGCGCTTCCCACAGGGCCGCCCGCCGGTCCCGTCCCAGCGACCGGCAGGCATCCGCATCCGCCAGCAGGCGCAAGGCCCGCGCCGGCAAGCCAGCCCGCCGCGCCAGATCCTCCATGGTGGCAAACAGCCCGGCGGCCCGCGCCACGATCAGTTGCCTCGCCCAATCCTCGCGAAACCCATCGACCTGCCGCAACCCCAGCCGCAGCGCCAAGGCGCGTCCCTCCCCCTCGCCGCGCCTGCTGTTGCGGGACCGCAGCAGCGGTTCGAGGCTGTTGTCCCACCCGCTCATGTTCACATCGGCATCATGCACGCTCACGCCATGGTCCCGCGCATCCCGAACGATCTGCGCGGGCGCGTAGAAACCCATGGGCTGCGAATTGAGCAGCGCACAGGCGAACAGGGCAGGCTGATGGCATTTGATCCAGGCCGACACATAGACCAGCCGCGCGAAGGACAGCGCATGGCTTTCGGGAAAGCCGTAGCTGCCGAAGCCTTCGATCTGCTTGAAGCAGCGTTTCGCGAACTCCGCTTCATAACCGCGCGCGACCATGCCCTTGATCATTTTTTCCTGGAAATGATGGATGGTGCCGACATTGCGGAATGTCGCCATGGCGCGGCGCAGGGCATCGGCCTCCGCCGGTGTGAAACCCGCCGCCGTGATGGCGAGTTTCATCGCCTGCTCCTGAAACAGCGGGACCCCATAGGTATCGCCCAGCAATTTCACCAGTTCATCGGCGGGCCCATGGTGCGGCGATGGCCGGGGATATTCGACCTTTTCCTCCCCGCATCGCCGCCGCAAATAGGGATGGACCATATTGCCTTCGATCGGTCCCGGCCGGACGATCGCCACCTGAACGGTCAAATCATAGAGTGTTCGCGGCTTCAGCCTGGGCAGCATGTTGATCTGCGCCCGGCTTTCCACCTGGAACACGCCGATGCTGTCTCCCTTGCACAGCATGTCGTACACGGCCGGGTCCTCCGCCTCCAGATCGACCGTCAGTTGATGGTCGCCCAGCCCCTGTTCGCGCATCAGGTCGAACGCCTTGCGGATGCAACTGAGCATTCCCAGCGCCAGCACATCGACCTTCATCAGGCCAAGCGCGTCAATGTCGTCCTTGTCCCATTCGATGAAACTGCGATCCTCCATCGCCGCATGATGCAGCGGCACCGTCTCGTCGAGCCGGTTCTGGGTCAGCACGAAACCACCGACATGCTGAGAGAGGTGACGCGGAAAAGGCTGATGCAGCAACTGGTCGACAATGGCCTTGAGTTGCACAATCTGCGGATTGTCGAGCGCAAAGCCTGCCTCCACGATCCGCGCATCGCCCATGTCGCCCGAATAGCTGCCCCAGACCGTGCTGGAGAGGCGCGTTGCGACATCCTCGCTCAGGCCCAGCACCTTCGCCGCTTCCCGCACGGCGCTGCGCGAACGGTAATGGATGACGGTCGCCGCGATCCCCGCGCGATGGCGGCCGTAGCGCTCATAGATATATTGCATGACCTCCTCGCGCCGCTCATGCTCGAAATCGACGTCGATATCGGGCGGCTCGTTGCGCTCTTCGGACACGAAGCGGGAAAAGAGCAGGTCATGCTCGCACGGATCGACAGAGGTCACGCCCAGCAAGAAACAAATCATGCTGTTGGCTGCCGACCCCCGGCCCTGACATAATATGCCCTTCATCCGGGCAAAGGCGACGATGTCGTGGACGGTCAGGAAATAGGCCGCATAGTTGCGCTTGGCGATGAGTTCGAACTCTTCTTCCAATAAGGTGCGAACGGCTTTGGGGATGCGCGGTCCATAACGGGCATGGGCGGCGGACCAGGTCAGTTCCTCCAGCCATTGCTGCGCGGTCCAGCCCTGCGGCACCGGCTCATGCGGATATTCATAGGCAAGCTGGTCGAGCGTGAAATGGATCTGATCCAGAAAGCGCAGGCTTTCCGCCACCGCCTGCGGGCAATCGCGGAACAGCCGGACCATTTCCGCGGCTTCATGGATATGCCGTTCGGCATTGGCCTCCAACGCCCGGCCCGCCTTGGCAATGGTCGCGCCTTCGCGGATGCAGCTCAACACATCTTGCAAAGGCCGCTGTGCCGGGGTCGCATAAAGCGCATCCAGGGTCGCGAGCAAAGGCGCACCACTTTGCGCCGAAAGCGCCTGGAACTCCGCCAGCCGCCGGGCATCGCGCCCATCGCGCCGAAGGGTCGCGCCCAGCCAGACCCGCCCCGGCGCAAGACGCGTCAGGCGGACCAGCAACGCGTCCAGATCGGCCGGACGCGGCTGGGGCACGAGGCTGAGATGCCCCTGCCTGACCGTTTCCTTCGATGGCCGGTCGTCAAAGGCATAATCCACCGGCTTGCGATGCGCCGTCTGATCGGTCGCGGAGGAACAGGGCATCACGATCAGCAACAGATCGTCGATATAAGCGGTCAGATCCTCATAGCGCAGGATGCAATCGCCCTTCACCGACCGGAGATTGCCGAGGGTCAGCAATTTGGTGAGTTCGCCCCATCCCCGCCGCGTCGCGGGATAGGCCACGATGTCCGGCGTCCCATCGACAAACACCAACCGCGCTCCGACGATGAGACGCAGGTCGGTCTGGCAGGCGCGCTCCTCCTCTTCGTTCAATGCCAAGGGCAGCCCCGCCTCCTTGCGCGCCTCCAGCAGGGCGGCGCGCATCTGTTCGGGCCAGCGCTTGCGCGCGACATGGGCGCGGACCACGCCCGCGACCGTGTTGCGGTCGGCAATGCCCAGCCCGGCCAGACCCAGAGCGATGGCGCGTGTCACCATGTCGGAGGCATGGGAGGCCCCACGCAGAAAGGAAAAATTGGTGGCCGCCACCAGTTCGGCAAAGGGCGGCGCTTCGGTTGGCGGACGGCCGGATGGGGGTTTGCGCCCCGCCTTTTCGCGCGTCGCCTCCCATTCATGCAATTCCCGCCGGTCGGTGGATTTGGGCTTGGCGGGATCGGGGCCTTTGCCATGCCGTTTCATGCGAACAGGCCATGGATATACCAGACCGGGTGCTGTGTTTCCGTGCCGTAAAGCCCGTGACGGAAAATCCAGTAGCGCCGCCCACGCGCATCCTCGATCCGGTAATAATCGCGGGTCAGGCCCGTGCTTTCCCCTTCCAGCGCGCCGTCCTTCGCCTTCCACCATTCGGGCGCGATACGTTCCGGCCCTTCATAGCGGGTGACTTCATGACTTGCCCGGCGCCAACGGAAGCGATGGGGCGGGCCGTCGGGTACCTCGGCGATCACCTCAATCGGTTGAGGCGGGTCGAACAGATGGATCGGGCGCATCGGCGGATCGCCTTTCTCCTGCCGCTGCGGCCAGTTGACCGGCGCCCTTTCGTCCACAGCGGGAAGGGCGAGTTGGGCCTGTTCGGGAATATGGCTGTCGCGGGGTTCCAGTCGCTGGATGCGCGTCCGGCCCGCCCGGATCGACAGCCGGTCGACCAAGGCCGCGACGCTCTCTTGCTTGCGTGCCTCGCCCCCTTCGAGCGCCAATTGGGTCGGAGCCATCGGCTCGGCTTGCGGCACGGTGAGGCGCAGCATGTCAAAACCGAAACCGGGATCGAGCGGATCGGACAGCGCATCGATCCGCTCCTGCACCAGCCGCATGATGCTGGGCGCGTCGCGAACCGGCAGGCTGGTTTCGACCCGCAGCGGAAAGGCCAGCCCATCGCTGCGGAAAAACACCGCCTCGAATCGCCTGCCACCCTGCCCCCGTTCGCTGAGACGCTCGCCCGCCTCGGCCGTCATTTCTTCCAGCGTCTTCAGGGCAAAGGCCGTGCTGCCCATGGGCTCAGCGAAGCGGCGCTCGATGCGGATCGCGGGCCGCTGCCGCCGGGGCGCAAGCGGCCGCCGCCCCAGACCCAGGAGGCTTTGCAGCGCGTCCACGGCCTCTTCGCCGAAACGCGACGCCAGCACCGCCGCGGGCCGCGCCGCCAGATCGCCCACGGTGCGCAGCCCGGCCCGGCGCAACGCCAGGGCACTTTCCTCCTCCAGCCGCAGCGCCTCGACCGGCAGGCGGCGCAAGGCCGCATCCTCATCCGCCGCCGCGCCGACGGGAAAGCGGCACAGGGCATGGGCGCCCTCGGCCGTTCCGGCCAAAGCGTGGCGCACCCGCATGCCGTGGCGCTCCAACCGGTCCGCAGCCTCCCGCGCCAGAAGTTCCTCACCGTCCCAGAGATGCGCGCAGCCGGTGATGTCGAGGATCAGGCCGAAGGGCGAATCGAGCGCCGCAATCGGCGTATAGCGCGCGCAACCATCGCACAGCCGCTCCAGCCAATCCTGATCGACATGGGGATCGGCGTCGAACACGCGCAAATCCGGTTCCCGTGCGCGGGCGTCGGCCAGCGTCATGCCGGGCGTCAGGCCCAGCGCCAACGCATCGGCATCCAGCGTCGCCAGCCGCATCGCACCACGCACCTGCTCAACGACGACCGCTGGACCATCCCCCTGCCCACTCCAGAGATCAGGCCGCGCGATCCGCAGCCGATCGATCGGCAGGAAGGGGAACCACAGCGCCAGATAGCGGCGCTGGCCGACCGCCTCCTCCGCCTTTCTGTCCATGGTCATCGCGTTCATCGCGCCCGTCTCCATATGCTTCGCCAAACCTGCCCCGCTCATTGTCCCAGACAAGCCGCCAGTGCAGACCGTCCGATCCCGCCCGTTGCCGCAACAGGGTCAGATCGAAAGCGCTCATCCCCGGCGCATTGCCCGGCAAGGGCCGGGAGGGCGCCGCCGCCACCTGCCAGCGCGTATCGGCGGCGCTGGGCCGGGGTTCGCCGCCAATCCGCAGCATCAGCGCCGGCACGCCCGATGCTTCCGCCGCCAGCGCCAGCCGCCGGCTGGCCGTCAGATCGAGCAGCGGCGCCCGTCCCCGCAATTCGATCACCAATACGCCCAGCGCCGGGCAACGCAGCGCATCCACCGCCGCGCGCAGCAGCATCGCTTCCCCCGCCATCACGCCGATCAGCAAATGGTCGGGCGTCATGCTCAACGCCGCCAACCCCGGTCCATAGACCATACCTCCCGCCCGCTCCGCCACTGCCGTGCGCAACCAGAGCAAGGGTCCGTCCCGCGCCAGCAACTGCGCAAAACCGAGCGCCAACCCCGCCGCCGCGCCTTCATCCTCGACACCTCCGAACAATTCATGCAACCGCCCGCAGGCAAGACCGCCGCCCAGCGCCTGATCGAGCGACACATGGCCGGTGGCCACCCGCGCGGCGGCGGTAGCAGCCACGCTATCCAGCGATGCTATGCGCCGCCGCAGGGCAGACAAGGTGTTCACCGACTCGATCATATCAAATGTTCCTGATATGTTCTTTTCGACGCGGACAGCATGGCTGTCAATTGTTATGAGGAGAGGCCAGGAATTCTCATCCCAACGGTAAAAGGCCCGCCGCACCAGTCGCGCAGCGGGCCTTTTCAGTGCGTGAAGCAGCAGGCGGGCAGTGCCGCGCTGAGGCGCTCCGGTTGATCTGGCCGGAGAGCCATATCAGCGCTTATTCGCCATCATCCTCCGCTTCGGGTCCAGCCATCATCCCTTCAGCAACCTCTTCGGTCTTGCCGCGGATCGCCTTTTCCAGCTTATCCGCCAGTTCGGGATGTTCCTTGAGATAAGTCTTTGCATTCTCACGCCCCTGACCGATGCGGATCGAGTCATAGGAGAACCAGGCGCCCGATTTCTCGACCAGCCCGGCCTTCACGCCGATGTCGAGCAGTTCGCCGATCTTGGACACGCCTTCGCCATACATGATGTCGAATTCGACCTGCTTGAACGGCGGGGCGACCTTGTTCTTGACCACCTTCACCCGGGTCGCGTTGCCGACGATGTCCTCGCGATCCTTGATCTGGCCGGTGCGGCGGATGTCGAGGCGGACCGAGGCGTAGAATTTGAGCGCATTGCCGCCCGTCGTCGTTTCGGGGTTCCCGTACATGACGCCGATCTTCATGCGGACCTGGTTGATGAAGATCACCAGGCAGCGCGAGCGCGAAATGGAGCCGGTCAGCTTGCGCAGCGCCTGACTCATCAGGCGCGCTTGCAGGCCGACATGGCTGTCGCCCATTTCGCCTTCGATTTCGGCGCGCGGCACCAGCGCGGCGACCGAGTCCACCACCAGCACGTCGATCGCATTGGAGCGCACCAGCGTGTCCACGATTTCCAGCGCCTGTTCGCCCGTGTCAGGCTGCGACACGATCAATTCGTCAATGTCGACGCCCAGCTTCTTGGCATAGACCGGATCAAGCGCATGTTCCGCGTCAACGAACGCAGCAATCCCGCCGGTCTTCTGGGCCTCGGCAATGGCGTGCAGCGCCAAAGTCGTCTTGCCCGAGCTTTCCGGGCCGTAGATTTCAACAATGCGCCCGCGCGGCAGGCCGCCAATGCCGAGCGCGATATCCAGCCCCAGCGATCCGGTCGAAATCGCCTCGATCTCGATCTTCTCGCGGCTGCCCAGCTTCATCGCCGAACCCTTACCAAAGGCACGGTCGATCTGGGAAAGGGCCGCTTCCAATGCTTTCTGTCTGTCCATTGTCCCCGTCTTCTTGGAATCGATGAGTGAGAGCATTGCTGTCATCGGCCTATCCCCTGTCAAGCGGAACACGCCGATTCTGTGGCGCGTGGCCACCATGTATCCCATTTGTTCTACGCGAACAAGAGGGGAACGGAATTTTCCTATTTGGCTGCCAGAGCCTTGCTGAGTGCCCGTTCGACCGCGCCGATGGTGAAGGGCTTGGCCAATGTCGGCCGGTCCGCATGGCCGGTCGGCAAATCGTCCGCCATGCCGCCGGTCGCGAAAACGAAGGGAATGCCGCTCTGCGCCAATATGTCGGCGACCGGCCAGCTTTTCTCGCCATGCAAGTTGCAGTCGAGCAGGGCGGCGTCGAACCCGCCTTCGCGCGCCCGCGCACAGGCTTCGTCGACCGATTCGGCAATGGCGTGCAGCCGGTATCCAAGCGTGTCGAGATAATCCTCCAGCATCATGCCGATCATGGCTTCATCCTCGACAACCAGGATGGTCTTGCTGTCAGACATGCTTGCGGTCCCCAATATTGCCTTTCACCACCCCTGGCGCGGCCTTCGACCAGCATAATCCCCCGGCGGCGGAGAAGTTCATTCCGCTGCCGGCCGCATCGCCAGTGCATCCCGCGCCGCTTCCGCCAACTGACTGACGGAAAAGGGTTTTGGCAGAAAAGCCACATTGGCGATGTCAATCGATTTACGCAACTGTTCCTCGGCATAGCCCGACATGAACAGCACCGGCAGGTCGGGATAGCTGGCCCGCGCCCGCGCCACCATGGAGGGGCCGTCGAGGTTCGGCATCACCACGTCGGAAATCAGCAGGTCGATCTTCTCATCCCCGCTCAGAACTTCCAGGCCCTGCTCGCCGTCATTGGCGGTCAGCACCTTGTAACCCTGCCGCGTGAGCGCGCGCTCCGCGACGGCGCGCACCATATCCTCATCCTCCACCAGCAGCACCGTGCCCGTGCCCCAGGTTTCAGCGCGGCGGACCGGCGCCTTGGGCTGCGCCGCCTGCTCTGCGTCGGCGCCCTGATAGACCGGCAGGTAGATGACGAAGCTCGCCCCGCGCCCCAGTTCGGATTCGGCGAAGATGAACCCGCCCGACTGCTTGACGATGCCGTAGACGGTGGAGAGGCCGAGGCCCGTGCCCTTGCCCAGTTCCTTCGTGGTGAAAAAGGGCTCGAAAATCTTGGAGAGAATATCGGGCGGGATGCCCAGCCCGGTATCCGACACGCGCACCGCCGTGTAATCGGCAGGCGGCAAGATGTCGCTCCGCATCTCGCGCACCTTGGCGGCAGGGACCGCATAGGTCTGGATGTTGAGCGTCCCCCCTTCCGGCATCGCGTCGCGCGCATTGACGGCAAGGTTGACGATCACCTGTTCGAGCTGGCCGGGGTCCGCTCGCACCGCGCCGAGGTTGCGGCCATGGGTGACTTCCAGCTTCACGCTCTCGCCCAGCAGGCGTTTCAGCAGATTGGAGACGTCCGCGACAATGTCCGGCAATTGCAGGATCTGCGGCCGCAGCGTCTGCTGGCGCGAGAAGGCGAGCAACTGCCGCGTCAGCCCCGCCGCGCGATTGCTGTTCGACTTGATCTGCTGAATGTCGTCATAGTCGCTGTCGCCCGGCGTATGGCGCATCAGCATCAGGTCGCAATGGCCGATGATCGCGGTCAGGATATTGTTGAAGTCATGCGCGACGCCACCCGCAAGCTGGCCGATGGCCTGCATCTTGGTCGCCTGCGCCACCTGCCGCTTGAGCTTGCTTTCCTCACTATTATCCTTGAGGCTGAGCAGCACTGCCGCCTCGCCCAGACCCCGTACCCCGGCCAGGCTGAGCGCGATCGGCTCGTCGGGCTGCTCACGCATCCGGACGGCCACATCGCCCGACATTTGCGGCCCGACGGCGAAGCGCCGCACCGCGTCGGCCACCGCCGCCTGATCCTCCCGCACCACCAGATCGCCCGGATAGCTCGGCTTTTCGCCCTCCTTGAGACCCGCCGCCCGCGAAAACGCCTTGTTGAGGAACAGCACCCGCCCGTCCCGATCCGCCATGGCAAGGCCGAAGGGCAACAGCGACAGCAGCGTCTCGATATAGGAAAGCGCCGATGTCCCGCCCGCATTGCCCGCCGGTTCGTCGATCAACAGCAACAGCATCGGCCCGTCCTGCGCGCCCGATTGGGCGCCGACGGGCTGCGTCACGCGCTTCAGGGGCACCTGCAACAACCGGAGGGGAATGCCGCCCGATTCCTCCCGCGCCAGGAACAGGCGACTCTTGTCGTCCACCCGCATATGAGCAGCGAAATCGCGCCCCGTGATATTGGCGTCGATCCGCCCGGCGGCGCGCAGCAGGAAAGCGCCGTTGGCGGCACGAATGCGACCCTCGCCGCCGATCATCACCGCCATGATCCCTGCCTCGCCCAATTGCCGGCCGGCATCCCCCGTCAGCAGGCGATGCACGTCATCCAGCGCGCTCGGCTGACGCACCGGCGCGAACCGCCAGAGCAGATAATCCTCCGACCGGCCGGTGCGGCAGATATAGGCGTCCAGTCGCAATGCGCCCTGCACGATCCCCTCGACCCGGCTGTCGCCATCGCGCCAGGCGGCGCGGGCGGCATTGCCCAGAATGTCGGACAGGGCAGCATCGGCGGTGATCTGCGGCGGCGTCGGAAATCCGGGGAACCATTCCCCGAACAGGTCGCTGGCGCAGACCAGCCGCCCGGCCCGGTCGGTGACGGCAATCGCCATGTTGGAAGCATCGGCCGCCGCCCGTGCGATGGTCCAGTCCGGCACGGCTTCGCCCACCGCCACTGCTTGCGGATAGAGCCGCCGATACCAGCCGAGCAGCGCCGCGCCTGCCAGAACGGCGGCGCCGAAACCGGCGCCCAGCGCCCAGCTTCCCGCCGCATAGAGGATCAGTCCGGCCGACAGCAGCGCGAGCAGGATGAGCAAGGGCAGGGCCAGAGGCGACGGCCGGTCGGCTGCCCAGGCTTCTCCATCCCTGATTATACGCGCGGACACGAGCCGGCTATCCCCCTGCATTCACAATGGACTTGTTTCGCTCCCCCTCTCAGGCGGAGGCGATTTCCTCCAATGCGCTGCTTTCCGGCGCCTTGCCAATCCTCAATTTGCGCGCATGCCATTTCCGGCCCATGCGATGGCGCCATACCCAGTCGGCCAAAAAATAGCCGACAACGGCAAAAGCGAGGGAAATCAGCGCCAATCCCAACAGCATCGCGGGCGCCGCTTCCGAAAAAAGCCAGGCGCACCAGTCGCGGATCGATGCGTGGTTATCGACCAGCGCCATGAAGCCGGAGGCGTCGGCGGTCCGCCCCAGCAGCCAATTGCCCATATAGACCGACGCCATCAGGAACAGCGGCGTCGTCGCCGGGTTGGAGAGGAAGGTCATCGCCGCCGCCAGCGGGATATTCGCGCGAAAGGGCAAAGCCAGCAAGGCCGCGCCGGCAATCTGCACGCCGGGGATCAGCAGGAAGATGCCAACCAGCAGCCCCAGCGCCACGCCGCGCGGAACCGACCGCCGGGTAAAGCGCCAGAGCGACGGCTCCAGCACCCGATGCGCCACAGGGGCAAGGAAACGATTATGCTCCAGCGACTCCCGGGTCGGCGCATTGGCGTGCCACCAACGGGACAGTCTATTGTCCATCAGCGATGCGCCTTCATGATACGCTGCTGATCGCGCTTCCAGTCGCGTTCCTTGATCGTGTCGCGCTTGTCATGGGTCTTCTTGCCCTTGGCCAGCGCCAGTTCGACCTTCGCCTTCCCCCGGCTATTGAAATAAATGCTCAAGGGAACCAGCGTCATGCCCTTGCGCTCCACCGCGCCATGCATGCGGGCAATCTCCCGCTGGTGCAGCAGCAGCTTGCGGGGGCGCTTGGGCTCATGGTTGAAGCGGTTGCCATGGCTGAATTCGGGGATGTTGCTGTTGACCAGCCACACCTGCTCCCCCTTCACCTCGGCATAGCTTTCCGCGATATTGCCCTCGCCAAAGCGCAGCGATTTGACCTCCGTGCCCTGCAAGGCGATGCCCGCCTCGAACACATCCTCCAGGAAATATTCGAACCGCGCGCGCCGGTTTTCGGCGACGATCTTCTTCTTGTCGAAGGCTTCGGGACGGGGACGGGCCATTATGCTCTAACTAACTCGCTTCACCATATAGGTGCGGGGAACGATCAAACCAGTCCCGCAATCTCCAGCGCCCGGTCGACGGCGGCGCGGCTCGATTCCGACGGCCAGGTAATCGGCAGGCGGAGGTCGCCGGACATGTCGGGCCGAACGCGCGTAAGGGCGTATTTAACCGGGCCGGGTGAAGAATCGCTGAACAGGGCATCGTGCAACGGGTAGAGACGATCCTGAAGCGCCAGCGCGGCACCCCAGTCGCCCGCCGCAATCGCCTTCTGGAAATCGGCGCCCAGGCGCGGCGCGACATTGGCCGTGACCGAAATGCAGCCCTTGCCACCCATTGCGTTGAAGCCCAGAGCCGTTTCGTCATTCCCCGAAAGCTGACAGAAATCCGGGCGGCAGGCGAGGCGCTGTGCGCTGACCCGCCCCAGATTCCCGGTGGCATCCTTGACGCCGACGATGGTCTGATATTCTTCCGACAGACGGTGGATCACCGGGACGCCAATGTCGGTGATGGTACGGCTGGGCACATTATAAAGGACGATGGGCAGCGAGCAGCGTTCGGCCAGATAGGCGAAATGCTGGTACACCCCCTCCTGATTGGGCTTGTTATAATAAGGCGCGACCACCAGCGCCGCATCGGCGCCCGCCGCCTGCGCCGCGAACATATGCTCCAGCGCGATTCGCGTGTCATTGGAACCGCAGCCCGCGATCACCGGCACCCGTCCCGCCGCCTGATCGACGCAGATGGCGATCACGCGATTATGCTCCTCGACCGTCATCGTCGCACTTTCGCCGGTGGTGCCGCAGGGGACCAGACCGCTGCTGCCTTCGTCGATCTGCCAGTCGACAAAGGCGCGGAAAGCCGCCTCATCGACCGCTCCGTCGCGGAAGGGCGTGATCAGCGCCGGAATCGACCCGGAAAACATGCAACAAACTCCTTCAATTCACCGGAATTCCGGGGCATTATAGCGTTAAACACGCGAACGGCGCGCTATAGCGCGTCATTCACGGCCTGATAAGGATGCATTTGCGATCATGTCTAGTAGGCTGTCGCTCTCCTGTTCTGAAACTGTCATGGTCCGTATGCCCCTGATTGCCCTTCTGCTTTTCACCGCCGGCGCCAGCGCCCAGACCGAAACGCCCTTGTCCACGCCCCCCGCAGCCTTTCCGCCGGGCGCCGTGGTGCAGCCGATTCCGCGCTCCACCGAGCCGAGTCCCTGGCAGCAAGCGCAAAGCCGAATCGGCGTGGCGAGCGATCCGTCCGTCTCCGGCACGATCAGCCAGTGGCGGGCCCTGCAACAGAGCGATGCGCTCGGCTTTTCCACCTATGCCAGCTTCATCATGGCCAATCCCGGCTGGCCGGGGGAAGACCGGATGCGGCGGCTGGCGGAAACCGGCATCAATCCCAACAGCTACGATCCGGGACAGGTCGTCGCCTTCTTCACCCGCTTCCCGCCCCGCACCGCGAGCGGCAACGCCCGCTATGCCCTGGCGCTGATGCAGCAGAATCGCATGGGCGAAGCGCGGATCGCCGCGCGCAACGCCTGGATCGGCGGATCGCTCTCGCCCGATGACGAGTCGCGGCTGCTCTCGCTGTTCGGATCGAGCTGGACCTCGGTCGAGCATGACCTGCGCGCCGACGCGCTGTTGTGGAAGGGCGACATCCTGGGCGCGCAGCGGATGCTCGCCTATGTTTCGCCCCCCCGGCGTCCGGTTTATGAGGCCCGCATCGCCTTCCGCCAGAAGGCGCCCGACGCGGCCGTGAAGATGCAGCTTGCCGAAGCCGTCGGCGCGACCGATGCGGGCTTCGTCGCGGACAAGGCAAGCTGGATGCTGAACACCGGCAACTGGATCGCCGGCCGTCAATATCTCGCCAATCGCCCGACGCTGACCTTCCGCCCCGGCGACGCGGAAAAATGGTATGAGACGCTGCTGACGCAGGCCCGCGCCGCCGCCAATGACAGCCAGTGGAGCTTCGCCTACGGCATCGCCAGCAAGCTGGACGACGCCTATCTGCCTGGCACCGACGTCAACACCCGCCCCATTGGCGAACGTGACGATTATACCAGCCTCGCCTGGCTGGCGGGTTCGACCGCCTTCTACAATCTGGGCAAGCCGCTGGACGCGATGGAGATGTTCCGCCGCTACGCCACCGCCGCCAAGTCGCCGCAGACCCAGTCCAAGGGCTTCTACTGGGCGGGCCGCGCCGCGCTTCAAGCGGGCGATGCCGCCACGGCGAACAGCTATTTCGCCCGCGCCGCCGTCTTCCCGGATCAGTTTTACGGCCAGCTCGCGCTGGAACGCCTCGGTCGCCCGATTCCGGCGCCGGCCGCCGTCGAGCGCCCGGTGGAGATTTCCGCTGCCGAGCGCACCGCCTTTGCCAACCGCTCGGTCGTCCGGGCGGTGAAGGCGCTCGGCCAAATGGGCTATTGGGAGGATCAGAGCAAATTCGCCCGCGCCATCGCCAACAATGCCGACAGCGACGCCGACCATTATCTGGCGGTCGAACTGGCGAAGAGCATCGGTCGCCCCGACATGGGCGTGATGGTCGGCCGCCGCGCCGTCTCCAGCGGCCTCTCCGGCTATGGCGAAAGCGCCTTCCCGCGCGTGCCCGTGCCGTCCGAAGCGCAATATAACTGGACCATGGTCCACGCCATTGCCCGGCAGGAAAGCCAGTTCGACCGGCAGATCGTCAGCCATGCGGGCGCGCGCGGCCTGATGCAGCTGATGCCCGGCACGGCGCGCGAGCAGGCGACGAAGCTGGGCATGAGCTATGACGCCGGATCGCTCAACGATCCGAGCTACAATATCATGCTGGGCTCCGCCTATTTCCAACGGATGCTCAACTATTATGGCGGCAGCTATCCCTTGGCGGTGGCGGCCTACAATGCCGGGCCGGGCAATGTGAACCGTTGGATCGCCGCCAATGGCGATCCGCGCCTGCCCGGCGCCGACATGCTGCGCTGGATAGAGCAGATCCCGATCTTCGAGACGAGGAATTATGTGCAGCGCGTGTTGGAAAATGCCGTGGTGTACGAGGCGATGAACCCCGAACGCGCCCGCTTCCGCGGGACGACGACGCCGCTGTCCAAATATCTCGGCAAGCAGACACCGGGATAAGGATGCGCTATGGGCGGCGCCATGAGCACCGCCCAGCCCAATTACATCACCCCCGAAGGCTTCGCGAAGCTGCGCGCCGAATATGACCGGCTGCTGGGCATCGAGCGCCCCCGGATCGTCGAGGTGGTGAGCTGGGCGGCGGGCAATGGCGACCGCAGCGAAAATGGCGACTATCTCTATGGCCGCAAGCGGATGCGCGAGATTGACGGGCAGTTGAAGCGCCTGTCGCGCAAGATGAAGGACGCCAAGGTCGTCGACCCCCGGCAGCAACCCGACAAGAACAAGGTCTTTTTCGGCGCCACCGTCACCATCGCGGACGAGGATGACCATCACCGCACCGTGACGCTGGTCGGCAATGACGAGACGGAGGTGAGCGCCGGCCGCATCGGTTGGAGCACACCCATCGCCCGCGCCCTGCGCGGCGCGGCGGTCGGCGACCTGCGCCGGGTGATGCTGCCCGCAGGAGAAAAGGAATATGAGGTGATGGCGATCCGCTATCCCGAATGAGCGGCGCGGATCAACGCGTAGAGCAAGCTGCGCTCAATCAGACGCGGGCCGCTTGCTCACCTCCTTTGTTATCGCATCGTTTTTTACGAAAAACCCGAGCTCGGAGTCACGTGCCTCCGGCTCGCCCAGTTTTTCGCACGAGGCTCTAATCATGCGGCCGCAATGCCACGTTGAGCCGCTCCATCACTTCCGCGATCGGCTCGACCACGGTGACGCTGCGCCCCTCGCCGAAGCGGATGCGGGTGCCATCGGTAATCGACGAAACGAAGGTGACCTGCGTAGCATTGACGGCGGTTTCGGTCCGGTCGGCGCCCACGAACATGACGAGCATGCATCCTCTCCTTCTTTTTGGAAGGAAAGCCTAACTGGATTTTCGACCGAAACCAGCCTTTTTCCCATCAAGCCGCCTGAATGACGCGGATGAAGGCGCTGGCGCGGTCGTCCAGCCGATGCGCTTCCTGCGCCAACTGGCTGGCGGCGTTGCGCATGGCCTTCGCGCCATCGACGGCGACGCCCGCATTGGCGCTGATCCGGCTGGCGCTGGTGCGGATATGCTCGCTCGCCTCGCCCGCTTCGCCAAGGCTGCCTGCAATCGCCTGACTGAAGGCGCCGTGTCGCGCCACCGCTTCGAAGACAGACGCCGAAAGCCGGTCCGCCGTCGCCATGGCGGCGTCCATATGGGCATGGCCCTGCGCCACATGGCCCACGGTGACACGGATATGATCGATCCGCCGGGCGATCTCCGCCGCCGCGTCGCGGGTCTGCCCGGCGAGCGACTTGACCTCCCGCGCGACCACCGCAAAACCCTGCCCCGCTTCTCCGGCCCGCGCCGCCTCGATCCCGGCATTGAGCGCGAGCGTCGAGGTTGCCCGAGCAATGGCGTCGATCAGCGCGGTCACTTCGCCAATCCCGTCCGCCTGCGTGGTCAGCGTCCGCGTCTGGGCCGATCCCAAGCGCGTCTGCTCCACCGCCGCGCGGATAGCGGCGCCCGCCTCACGCACTTCGGTTTCCATCGACTGGAACAGCAACCCCAATTCCCGTCCCGACGCGGCAATGCCCGACAGATTGTCCGCCGTCTGCGCCGCCGCCACCGCCATGCCCGCCGAAGCCTGACCATTATGCGCCGCCCGTTCCGCCGCATCCTCGGCCAGGCGGGACAGCATGTCGGCCATGCCGACCAGATCGGCGATGAGCGTTTCAATGTCGGCACGGAAGGTCGCGCTTTCCCCCGTCACCTTCTCCAGCCGCTCGACCCGCGCCAGCGCCACCCGCGCATCGCGCTCCGCCGCGAGCTTCAGCAACAACTGCCCGCCGGCCACACCGGCATAACTACCGGCCTCCGTCACGATCAGTCCCTCGCATCCCTGCCCTTGTGCGGCGTAAAGGTCGATCAGCGTCTCGATGCTGGCGCTCCGTTCGACCGTGGCGCAGGGCCTGACATGATCGTCCAGTCTTCCGCCGAAACTGGGATTGCGCAGCAGCGCATGGCCAAAGGGGTTGAACAATATGCGCCGCATATCGCGCTCATAGATCGCGCCGACCGGCCGGTCGGCACCGTCCAGCACGGGCAGCAGGCGCAACGCCGGATCATGCTGGAAATGGTCGACCGCCTCGCTGAGAGGCCGACCCAGCCGGATGGCCGGACTGGATGCGACGAGCGCCAGGGCCGCCGGCCGGGAGGGCCGGGATTCGGTCGAGGACGGGTCGAGCATCTGGGGCGCGGACATGAGCGTCCGATTAGGCCCATAATGGTAAACGAGCCGTTAGATTTTCATGACAGTTTTGTGACAAATGTCTGTTTTCACGTGATTTTTTCTAGATCGACTTGTAGCCGTAAGCCTTGGCAGCCAGCTTCACCACCTCGGGGTCAGCCTCGGGAAAATCCATCGGGACCAGCTTTTCCAATCGCTTGGCCACGGTGGTCAGCGCCGCGATCCGCCCCGCCTTGCGATGATTATTGTCGATCACGTGCCAGGGCGCCTGTTTCGTGTCAGTCTTGCGGAACATGTCGTGCAGGGCGTCGAGATAGTCGGCGCGCCGCGCGCGATTGCGATAATCGTCCGCGCCGGTCTTCCACCGCTTCCACGGCGTGTCCAGCCGCTGGGCCAGTTGTTCGTCCTGCGTCTCCTGCGTGATGTGGACGAACAGCTTGACGATGTTGGTGCCCGCGTCGATCTGCTGCTTTTCGAAGGCGTTGATCTCGTCATAGGCGCGCTTCCACTCGGCCTTGGAACAATAGCCCTCGACCCGCTCGACCAGCACCCTTCCGTACCAGCTGCGGTCGAAGAGGGAGATATTCTGCCCCGCTGGCAACCGCGTCCAAAAGCGCCAGAGGAAATGATGGTCGCGCTCTTCCTCATTGGGCGCGGAAATGGGGTGGACCTGATAGTAGCGCGGGTCCCACTCGGCGGTCATCCGCTTGATGATCCCGCCCTTGCCCGCCGCGTCCCAGCCCTCCAGCATGATGACGCTGCGCCGGTCGTGGATAATGTGGGCGACCTGGATCTTGGCGAGCCGCTGCTGGAGTTCCGCCAGCTTCGTCTCATAGTCGCCCTTGAGCTTCGCGCCCTTCTCATAATCCGCAAGGTCGATAGCCATCCGTCTCTCCGGCAAAAGCAAAGCCCCGCCCCTGTTAGAGTACAGGGACGGGGCTTTCACAAGTGCGGAAAAAGGCGATCAGGCCTTGGCCTGCGGCTCCACCACGCGGATGTTGAGTTCGCGAAGCTGCTTGAACTCGGCGGCGCTGGGCGCCCCCATCAGCAGGTCCTCGGCGCGCTGGTTCATTGGGAACAGCGTGATCTCGCGCAGGTTCTGCGCGCCGCAGAGCAGCATCACGATGCGGTCCACGCCAGCGGCCATGCCACCATGCGGCGGCGCGCCATATTGGAAGGCGCGATAGAGGCCGCCGAAGCGCTCCTCCACATCCTGCTGACTGAGGCCGACCTTCTCGAACGCCTTGACCATCAGTTCGGGCGACTGGTTACGAATCGACCCCGAAGCGATCTCATAGCCGTTGCAGACCATGTCGTACTGATAGGCGTTGATGGTCAGCGGGTCCTGATTGTCGAGCGCGTCCAACCCACCCTGCGGCATGGAGAAGGGGTTGTGCGCGAAGTCGATCGACTTGGTATCCTCATCATATTCGTAGAAGGGGAAGTCGACGATCCAGCAGAGTTCGAACCGGTCCTTGTCGATCAGGTCGAGTTGCTCGCCCACGCGGATGCGCGCCAGACCCGCCAGCTTGGCGGCCTGCGATTCCTTGCCCGCCGCGAAGAACACGCCGTCATTGGGGCCAAGGCCCAGAGCCTCGATCAGCTTCGCCGCGCGTTCCTCGCCATGATTCTTGGCGATCGGGCCGCCCGGCACGCCTTCCTTGATGTTGATATAGCCAAGGCCCGAATAACCTTCGGCCCGCGCCCAATTGTTCATGTCGTCGAAGAATTTCCGGCTGCCCGCGCCAGCGCCCGGCGCGGGGATCGCGCGGATCACGCTGCCGCTTTCCACCAGCGAGGCGAAGATGCCGAAGCCCGAACCATGGAAATGTTCGGTGACGTCGGTGATCAGGATCGGGTTGCGCAGGTCGGGCTTGTCCGAGCCATATTTCAGCATCGCCTCGGCATGGGGGATACGCGGGAAGCTGCCCGCCGGAGTCACCGGCTTGCCCTCGGCAAACTGCTCGAACACCTGCGCGATCACCGGCTCCATCGTGTTCCAGACGTCTTCCTGGGTGACAAAGCTCATTTCGAGGTCAAGCTGGTAGAATTCCCCCGGCAGACGGTCGGCGCGCGGGTCTTCGTCGCGGAAGCAGGGCGCGATCTGGAAATAGCGGTCGAAGCCAGCCACCATCAGCAGCTGCTTATATTGCTGCGGCGCCTGCGGCAGGGCGTAGAATTTCCCGGCATGGATGCGGCTCGGCACCAGAAAGTCGCGCGCGCCTTCGGGGCTGCTGGCGGTCAGGATCGGCGTCGAATATTCGGTGAAACCCACGCCCTCCATGCGGCGGCGCATGTCCGAAATGATCTTCGTGCGCTTGACGATATTCGCGTGCAGCGTCTCGCGGCGCAGATCGAGGAAACGGTAGCGCAGGCGAATATCCTCGGGATATTCCTGCTCACCCGCGACCGGCAGCGGCAGGTCGGCGGCGGCGGAGAGGACCACCGCGTCCAGCGCGCGAATCTCGATCTCGCCGGTGGGCAGGTTCGGGTTCACCGCTTCCTTCGAACGGGCGACGACCTTGCCGGTCACGGTCACGACGCTTTCGGCGCGGAGCGATTCGATCACCTGGAACACCGGCCCGTCGACCTCGGTGACGATCTGCACCATGCCATAATGGTCCCGCAGATCGATGAAGACCAGATCGCCATGGTCGCGCTTGCGATGCACCCAGCCCGATACGCGCACCTCATCACCGACCTCAGCCGAAGTCAGGGCGCCGCAGGTATGAGTGCGATAGGCATGCATGGCGTTTTGATCTTTCAGATTCGTTTTACGGAAATGACAAATTGTCGCGGCCCCGCTATGGGCGGTCTTGTCAAGCATTGACGAGCCCGTGCGCAACGGGCCAGCCCATAATAAGATCGAAGACCATATGCAAATCCATCCGCTGATTACCGACAGCAAGACTCTCGCTTCATTCTGCGCCCGGATCGCCCAATCGCCCTATATTGCGGTCGATACCGAGTTCATGCGCGAAAACAGCTATTGGCCCGACCTGTGCCTGGTGCAGGTCGCGGACTCGAACGAAGCCGCCGCCATCGACCCCAAGGCACCCGGCCTGGACCTCACCCCCCTGCTCGACCTGATGGTGAATAATGAGGATGTGCTGAAGGTCTTTCACGCAGGCGGGCAAGACCTCGAAATCATCTACAACCTGACCGGCAAGACGCCGCATCCGATGTTCGACACCCAGATCGCAGCCATGGCGCTGGGGCTGGGCGAGCAGATCGGTTACGGCAATCTGGTCGATGCCTGGCTGGGGGTTCAGCTCGACAAGGGCGCGCGCTTCACCGACTGGGCGCGCCGTCCGCTCGACAAAAGGCAGATCGATTACGCCATTGGCGATGTCACCTATCTGATCCAGATCTTCCCCAAGATGCTGGAGGAACTGCGCCGCACGGGCCGGGGCGACTGGCTCGATCAGGAGATGGAGCGGATCAGCGACCCGGAAAATTATGTGAACGAGCCGGAGGACGCCTGGCAGCGGGTCCGCATCGCCAGCCGCAAGCCCGATGTACTGGGCCGCCTGAAAGCGCTGGCCGCCTGGCGCGAGATCGAGGCGCAGGACAAGAATCTGCCCCGCGGGCGCATCGTCAAGGATGAGACGCTGGCCGACATCGCCAGCCACCCGCCACGTTCGCAGGAGGACCTGGGCAAGGTGCGTGGCCTCAGCGCCACCTGGAAGAGCAACGACATCGGCGCCCGGCTGATGCTGGCGCTCGGCAACCACAAGCCGCTGGGCAAGGACGAGATGCCGGAGCGCGACCCCAAGCGCCCCGGCCTGGGCAAGGACGGCGCGCTGGTGGCCGATCTGCTCAAGCTGCTGCTGAAAATCCGCTCGCGCGACATCAACGTCGCGGCCCGGCTGATCGCCCGCAGCGACGATATCGACGCTCTGGCGGCGGGCGTGCGCGAGGACCTCTCCATCCTCGAAGGCTGGCGTTATGAGCAATTCGGCCGCGATGCGGTCGATCTGGTCGAGGGCCGCCTGGCCTTCGCGGTCAAGAATGGCCGTTTGAAAATGACCCGGACGGAATAGGAGTACAGGACATGCGGACGGCAGCGCTCGCCCTTCTTCCCCTGCTGACGGCCTGCGCCGGGGCGAATGGGGAGGGTCCGGCCACCCCGCCCGCCACCGCCGAAGGGTCGTGCAGGAATGACGGGCTGGACCGCTTCGTCGGCCAGACCGCCAGTGCCAGCCTGGGCGCGGAACTGCTCCAGGCATCGGGCGCACGCATCCTGCGCTGGGGGGCGCCGGGCATGGCGATGACCATGGATTTCCGCCCGGACCGCCTGACCGTCAGCTATGACGAGAGAATGACGATCACCTCAGCCCGCTGCGGCTGAATTTTCAATGGAATAAACCCCGCGTCCCAATCGTATTCCTGTCGGCACCGGTCGCGATCCCCCCGATTGCGGCTGGGCGGCCCGCCGGGTGGTCCCCAAAGGGCGGCGTAGCGGTGGCGCATTGAGGTTAGGCCCCTCTCGGCACCATCGCTACGCCATCGTCCTTTCTCTATGCTAAGCCTTCAACCCGTTGGACAAGCAGGAGACGTTCCATGGAGGACACGGAATCGCCGTCCGCGCGGATCGACGCGCGGATCAGAGAATTGGGCGACTGGCGCGGCGAAACCCTGAGCCTGGTCCGCCGACTCATCCGCGAAGCCGATCCCGAAGCGGTCGAGGAATGGAAATGGCGCGGCGTGCCGGTCTGGTCGCATGGCGGCATCCTGTGCACCGGGGAAAGCTACAAGGCGGCGGTCAAGCTGACCTTTGCCAAGGGTGCTTCATTGGACGATCCCTCCGGCCTGTTCAACGCCAGCCTCGACGGCAATACCCGCCGGGCCATCGACATTCATGAAGGCGAGACAATCGATGCCGCCGCCTTCCAGGCGCTCATCCGGACCGCCGTCGCGCTCAACCTGAGCAAAGCCCGAAAAAAGGGCTGACGTCAGAACTCCAACCCTATCAGCGTCCCGCTGCCGATTCGTCCGACATGGCGCTTGCCATCGATTTCCAGCCAATCGGGCGTCACCTCCAGCCGGCGACCCTTTATGGTGGTGCGCAGATGTTCCACCGCGATCCGGTTGCGCGCCACGATCCGCAGCACGGCCAGGCCATCGCCCCGCGCCGCCATCATGCTGTAGCGGTCGCCGCGCAGCAGGAAATGCCAGCTACCATCCTCGGGAAGCCAGGCGTTGCCGTCCACCACCTGCACCGGTACGCCCTCGGCATTGCCCAAGCGCAGGCTGATCCGGGTCGCGCCATTGCTGCGGCGCGGCGGGGAAAAGATCAGGATCGGCTCGCCCTCCAGCATCAGGGGAATGGGCGTGTCCCGCAACAGCCGGGACCCGCCGATGATCAGCGACGGCAATTCCGCCGAAAAGGGCAGACGATCCCGCGAAAAATGGCGCTGCCGCACGACCGGATTGCTGTGGAAGCCCAGCACCTGCATCGGTGCCAGCCGCCCTTCCTCCACCAGCCCATGGCAGGTCGGGCAAAGCAGGGTCGCGTCATGCCCCTCCGGCAAGCGCAGATAGCGGTAGATCGTCACCCCGCACCGGACGCAGGCGAACCCGCAGGCCTGCCGGATTTCCTCCTGTTGCTGCGCGGTCAGTTCCAGCAGCGACGGCATCACACGCAAGCCCATGCACGACGACCCCTTGGCAAGCCCGGACCCGCGCCATCCGCGGACCGGCGTTCCTTCGGCGTCCTTCCTGCTGGCCGGGGGCGCTCCCAAGCGCCCCTTCTCGCTATGGCACTATCGTTGAAATAAATGGCGACAAGTCAAGAGCGTCCATCACTCCCATCATCGCTGCGGCAACAGATCGAGGTTGCGCGATGCCGCAATCGCCCGGATGCGATCCGGCCTCGGCATGGACTTGATCGCGATTTCGGCCATGTCCCCCGCGCTGAACAGTTCGACATTGCCGACATTGAAAATCCGCTGACCCAGCGTCTGGGTGATGCGAACGCTACGGATGCTCGACAGCGCGATCTCCGTCCGCTGCTTCGCCAGCAGGCCGCGTTCCAGCAGCACTTCGCGGTCGCTGAGCGCCAGCCGCTCGCCCTTATGGAGCACCCACCACACGCCGATCGCCACGATGCCGACGACCGAAATCAGCAACAGAATGAACAGGAACGGATGAGCGCGGAACATCGCCGGATGCTCGTCATACAGCCATGTCTCGCTCATGCCGCCTCCATCAATGCCCGGCGACTTGACCATGAAGGGGCATGAGCGTCAAGACGTCACCCCGCTTATCTCCTTGGATAAGCGGCCTTAACTCTCATCCCCCATGCGCAGCGCCGCGATGAAGGCTTCCTGCGGAATCTGCACGCTGCCATATTCGCGCATCCGCTTCTTGCCTTCCTTCTGCTTTTCGAGGAGCTTCTTCTTGCGGGTGATGTCGCCGCCATAGCATTTGGCGGTCACGTCCTTGCGCATCGCGGCGATGGTTTCGCGGGCGATCACCTTGCCGCCGATGGCCGCCTGAATCGGGATCTTGAACAGGTGGCGAGGGATCAGGTCCTTCAACCGCTCGCACATATGCCGTCCGCGCGATTCGGCCGCGCTGCGGTGAACGATCATGGACAGCGCGTCGACCGGCTCATTGTTGACGAGGATGCTCATCTTGACGAGGTCGCCCTCACGCGTGCCGATCTGATGATAGTCGAAGCTGGCATAGCCCCGGCTGATCGACTTCAGCCGATCATAGAAGTCGAACACCACTTCGTTGAGCGGCAGTTCATAGGTCACCTGCGCGCGACCGCCGACATAGGTCAGGTTCTTCTGGATACCGCGCCGGTCCTGGCAGAGCTTCAGGATCGATCCCAGATATTCGTCGGGGCAGTAGATCACCGCTTCGATCCACGGTTCCTCGATCATCTCGATATGGTTGGGATCGGGCATGTCGGCCGGGTTGTGCAGATGCTTCACCTCCCCGTCCTTCATGTGCATCTCATAGACCACCGACGGCGCGGTGGTGATGAGGTCGAGATCATATTCGCGGGTCAGCCGCTCCTGGATGATCTCCAGGTGGAGGAGGCCGAGGAAACCGCAGCGGAAGCCGAAGCCCAATGCCGCCGAGGTCTCCATCTCGAAGGAGAAGCTGGCGTCGTTCAGCCGCAGCTTCGAAATCGAATCGCGCAGTTTCTCGAAATCATTGGCGTCGACCGGGAACAGGCCGCAGAACACCACCGGCTGCACTTCCTTGAAGCCCGGCAGCGGCGCCTTGGCCGGATTCTTGACGGTCGTGATGGTATCGCCGACGCGGGTCTGGCTGATGTCCTTGATCTGCGCGGTGATGAAGCCGATCTCGCCCGGCCCCAGTTCAGGCAGTTGCTCGATCTTGGGCCGCATGCAGCCGACGCGGTCGATCAGATGCTCGGTCTCGCCGATCATGAACTTGATCTGCTGGCCCTTCTTGATGACGCCGTTGATGACGCGCACCAATATGACGACGCCCAGATAGGGGTCGTACCAGCTATCGACCAGCATTGCCTCCAGCGGGGCGTTGCGGTCGCCCTTGGGCGCGGGAATCTTGGCGACGATGGCTTCGAGGATGTCGTCGATGCCGATGCCGGACTTGGCGCTGGCCAGCACCGCTTCCGATGCATCGAGACCGATCACCTCCTCGATTTCCGCGCGCACCTTTTCCGGCTCGGCGGCGGGCAAGTCGATCTTGTTGAGCACCGGCACGATCTCATGGTCATGCTCGATGGATTGATAGACATTGGCCAGCGTCTGCGCTTCCACGCCCTGCGCGGCGTCGACCACCAGCAGCGCCCCCTCGCAGGCGGCCAGGCTGCGGCTCACTTCATAGGCGAAGTCGACATGGCCCGGCGTGTCCATCAGGTTCAGCTCATAGGTCTCGCCATTTTTCGCCACATAGTCGAGGCGCACGGTCTGCGCCTTGATGGTGATGCCGCGCTCCTTTTCGATATCCATATTGTCGAGAACCTGCGCCGACATCTCCCGGTCGGTGAGGCCTCCGGTGCGCTGGATCAGACGATCGGCCAAGGTCGACTTGCCATGGTCGATATGGGCGATGATCGAGAAGTTGCGGATGTGCGAAAGGTCGGTCATGGAGCGCGCCGATAGCAGCCATTTGCGGGCCTGTCAGCAGGCGCTCGCGCATCAATGGAAATCCGGCTGATAACCATTCGCATTCCTTGCACCCTATAGCGGTTGTGCTAGAGCTTTGGACGATAATCGGGGCGCCAAAATTAAAACGACTTCAGCAACTTTCAGGGGTGCATGATCATGCGTGTGTTCACGAAATTCGTCGCTGCCGCAGCCGGTCTGGCTGTCGCGGCTTCTCCTGCGATGGCGGCCGACAAGGGTTCGTCCGCGCGGCAGCAGCAGGCCAAGAAAACGGCCGAAATCCCCCATTGCACCCGTCGTCTGGGCACGGTCGCGATCGTCGAGCCGGACAATCAGTGGTGGCGCGAGTTGAATCTGGGTAGCCCGGAGGCAATCCTCAAGGTGTTCATCCAGCAGTCGGGCTGCTTCGGCATCGTCAACCGCGGGCGCGCCATGGCCAGCCGCAACATGGAACGCGCCATGGCCGATTCCGGCGAGCTTCAGGCGGGTTCGAACCTGGGCAAGGGTCAGGTCAAGGCGGCGGATTATTATCTCCAGCCCGACATCGTTTCCTCCAACAAGAATTCGGGCGGCAATGCGCTGGGCGGCATGCTCGGCGGCTTCCTGGGCAGCCGGACCTTCGGCGCGCTGGCCGGCGGCATCTCGGTCAAGAAGAGCGAGGCCAATGTGACGCTCTCCATCGTCAACGCCCGCACGACCGAGGAAGAGGCGCTGACCGAGGGCTATGCCCGCAAATCGGACCTCAGCTTCGGCGGCGGCGGCGGCGCCGGATGGTGGGGCGGTTTCGCGGCGGCTGGCGGCGGCGGCTATCAAAACACCGAAATCGGCCAGGTCATCGTGCTCGCCTATCTCGACGCCTATACCAAGCTGGTGACGCAGCTCGGCGGCCTGCCCGCCAATGCGGCAGCGGCGGCGCCGCGCGCCCAATAATCTGGGACTATGGGAAGGGGCGCGGCCGGATCGTCCGGCGGCGCCCCTTTTTCACGTCGGGCTGACCGCCGCCTCCGGCAAGGCGGTCCGGCGGCGGCGCCACCAAGCGAGGATCGCCTCTCCGGCGGGCCGTTCGACCAAGCGGTTGATGAGTGTGCCCAGACCCAGCGCGACAGCGAAAGCGGCGGCGAAACCAGCCCAGGGGCTATAGCCCGCCTCAGCCATTTTCAGCATTACGACGAAGCCGACATGCTGATGGATCAGATAGAAGCTATAGCTGATCCCGCCCATCCAGACGAGCGGACGGAGGCGGAGAAAACGCAGCCGCCCGGCAATCAGCGCTGCGAACACGCCGATCAGGATAACCGCCGCCAACATGATGTCCGGGCTGTCGATGGTCGCGACCGACAGCAGCGCGAGCGCCGCAAAAGGCGCCTGCTGCCGCCAGCTCCGTTGCCCCGACCAGACGCGATAGCACAGCATGCCGATGATGAAGAAGGGCACATAGCGCAGCACCAGCAGCATCACGATCCGCTCCGGCATGCCCGGCCACAGCGCATAGAGCCAGCGCAGCGCCAGCCAGCCCAGCAGCATCGGTTCCAGCTTTTTCAAACCCGCCCATTTCCACAGCGACAGCATGCAGACATAAAAAGCGATCTCGACCGTCAGCGTCCAATAGGCGCCGTCGACTTCGGGCAGGAAGGCAAAGCCCTGCAACATGGTGACATTGGCCAGGATCGCTGCCGGCCCGATCAGCAATTGGCTCATGCGTGCCAGATATTCGATGGACAGCGTCAACAGCATCGCGACCAGATAGGCGGGATAGAGCCGGGCAAAGCGGTTGACCAGAAAATCGCCAGCGGTGCGAATATGGTCGAGCGTGAAGAAGATCGCAAAGCCAGAAATGGCGAAGAACAGCAGCACCCGGTAATTGCCGCCCAGGAAGCTGAAGGGCACATGGGCCGCCTGCGGGAACAGTTCATGGAATCGCGTCGAGTAATGGAAGGCCAGCACGCACAGCGCGCCCAGGCCGCGCAAGGCGTCCAGTTCCGTCAGACGGCCAGAAGTGCGGCGCGACCCCATCACGGCCGCGCCATAGCAACAAAGCAGCAACCATTCCGTTAATATCAAGGTTAAGAGCGGGGATTGCCTGCATTTTTCGTCCCGGGGATGTCGGTCATCATGGCTTGCCCGCCTCCGCAGCCCGCGCGAGCCCTGCCAGTTGCTCGGCAAGGACCTTATCGACGACGGACGCGATCTTCGCGCCGCCCATGCGCAGATAACCGCCAGCGGCATAGCGCATGACCACCCGCACCCCCTTACCCACAGGTTCGATGGTGAAGTCCAGCGTGCCGGTCACGGCCTCCGCCTGCAGCGGCCCCAGCGCGCCGGTCAGCCGCAACTGCTTGTCCGGCACGGCGTAGATCACCTGGCCATGCTCGACGCTGCCGCCATTGGGCAGGGCTTCGCAGAAGCAGCCGCCTGCCACCGGCTTGAGGCTGAGATTGGCGGCATGGCCGCTATAGGTGTGGTCGCTGCTCCACCAGCGGGCGGGCTGTGCGAGCAGGCGATAGGCCGTGGGCGCATCGGCTGCGATCTCCACGCTGTTTTCCACCGCGAAACCGACATCGCTGCTGGCCGTGACAGAAGAATGGGCCGGAACAGCCATCGCTGCACCGGCCCATAGCAAAAGCTTTGCGTGTCGCATGACCCTCTCCTCCTTGAACGGAAGGAGAGCGTAACTCAGGCGGCCTTGCCGTCCAAGATCGCGGCGATCGCGACCGTCACATCGTCCATGTCGGCCATGCCGTCGACCCGCGAAACGATATTGCGCGCTTCGTAGATCGGCAGGATCGGCGCGGTCTTGGCGCGATATTCAGCCATGCGGGTGCGCACGGTTTCCTCATTGTCGTCGGGGCGGCGCTTGAAGTCATGCCCACCGCATTTGTCGCAGGTACCCTCGACCTTCGGTTGCTTGAAGCTGTCGTGATACCCCTCACCGCAGGTCGCGCAGGTGAAACGGCCGGTGATACGCTCGACCAGCGCGTCCTCGTTCACGTCCAGTTCGATCACATGGTCGAGTGTGCGGCTGCGGTCGGCCAGAATGCCATCCAGCGAAAGGGCCTGCGCCTCGGTCCGCGGATAGCCGTCGAAGATGACGCCCGTATCAGCGGACAGCGCATCCAGCGCCTCCCCGATGATGCCCGACACGATTTCGTCCGACACCAGTTCACCGGCTTCCATCACCGCCTTGGCCTTGAGGCCGATGGGGGTCCCGGCCTTTACTGCCGCGCGGAGCATGTCGCCCGTCGACAGCTGCACCATGCCGCGGCTGTCCACCAGACGGGTCGCCTGGGTGCCCTTGCCGGCACCCGGAGGGCCGAGCAATATGATATTCATGTCGCGCATTCTCCCCTGTATTCGCGCTTGTCGCCTTGCGCTGCCTTAGCGCAGGCGCCCCTTCAGCTTCGCTTTCTTGATCAGATCCCCATATTGATGGGCGAGCAAGTGGCTCTGAATCTGCGTCACGGTGTCGACCGTGACATTGACGACGATCAACAGGCTCGTTCCCCCCAGATAGAAGGGAATGCCCGCCCGGGCGATGACGAATTCCGGCACCAGGCAGATGAACGCCAGATAGGCCGCACCGATCACCGTGATCCGCGTCAACACATAGTCGAGATAATTTTCGGTGTTCTTGCCCGGGCGAATACCGGGGATGAACCCGCCATTGCGCTTGAGATTGTCGGCCGTTTCCTCGGGATTGAACACCACGGCGGTGTAGAAGAAGCAGAAGAAGACGATGCCGAGGCCATAAAGCGCCATATAGACCGGGCTACCGTGCGCGAGATACTGGTTCAGCGTCAGCACGAAGTCGCCCAGCTTGCTCTCGCCTGCCACGGTCCTGCCGGCGAATTGCGAGACGGTGAGCGGCATCAGCAGCAGCGAGCTGGCGAAAATCGGCGGGATCACGCCGGCGGTGTTGACCTTCAGCGGCAAATGGCTGCGGTCCGCCTGCATGATGCCCTGGCGTGTCTGGCGCTTGGGATATTGGATCAATACCCGGCGCTGCGCCCGCTCCATGAAGCAGATGAAGGCGATCAGACCAAAGCCCAGCACGATCACCAGGAAGATGATGAGGCCCGAGATCGCGCCCGTGCTGCTCGACTTGAACAGATTGCTGAGCGTCACCGGCAACTGCGCGACGATGCCCGCCATGATGATGAGGGACACACCGTTGCCGATCCCGCGCGAGGTGATCTGCTCACCCAGCCACATCAGGAACATCGTCCCGCCGATCAGCGAGATCACGGCCGCGACGCGGAACAGGATGCCCGGATCGACCACCGCCTGCACGCCCGACTGCGCGCCGAAGCTTTCCAAGCCCACGGCGATGAAATAGCCCTGCACCGCCGTCAGACCGACCGTGCCGTAGCGGGTATATTGGTTCAGCTTCTTGCGACCGCTCTCGCCTTCCTTCTTGATCGCCGCGAGTTGCGGCGAGAGGCTGGCGGCGAGCTGCACCACGATCGACGCGGTGATGTACGGCATCACGCCGAGCGCGATCAGGCTCATGCGCGAGAGCGAACCACCCGAGAAGGTGTTGAAGATGTCGAGAATGCCGCCATTGGTCTGCTTGTAAAGCTGCGACAGGGCGGTCGGATCGACGCCCGGCAACGGCACGAAGCTGAGGAAGCGGAACACGATCAGCGCGCCCAGCGTGAACCACAGGCGCTTCTTGAGGTCGGTCGCCTGGCTGAACTTCGCCAGGCTGAGATTGGATGCGAGCTGGTCGGCTCTCGATGCCATCTTGGCTGCCCTTCAAAACATCTTGCCGGGATGCGTGCCCCGGAGCGGAATCGCTAACCCCTTAGCGGGGCGACGGGGCGCTGTCGAACCGGATATTGCCGCCGATGCGACGAAAAGCCCCTGATGCACATAGCCCCGCCGACCCATATCGGGCAGCGGGGCCATGCTTGCAAGCCTTAGCGGCTTAAATCAGGCCTTCTTGGCGGCCTTGGCGCTGCCCTTCTTGGCAGCCGCCTTTTCTGCAGCCGGAACGACGACGATCACGTCGACCTTGCCACCAGCCTTCTCGACCGCTTCCACGGCGCCCTTCGAGGCACCGGCAACGAGCAGGTTGACCTTGGCGGTCAGCTCGCCCTTGGCGAGCAGACGCACGCCATCCTTGCCGCCACGGGCCAGAGCAGCCGCCTTCAGCGCCGCATGGTCGATGGTCGCATTGGCGTCCAGCTTGCCGGCGTCGATCGCCTTCTGCACCGCGCCCAGGTTCACGATCGCGTAATCCTTGGCGAAGATGTTGTTGAAGCCGCGCTTCGGCAGACGCATGTGGAGCGGCATCTGGCCACCCTCGAAGCCGTTGATGCTGACGCCCGAACGCGCCTTCGCACCCTTCTGGCCGCGACCGGCGGTCTTGCCCTTGCCCGAGCCGATACCACGGCCGACGCGCATCCGGCCCTTGCGGGCACCGGCATTATCGTTGAGTTCGTTGAGCTTCATAATCTGCACTCGCTTTCGCTATGTTCGCGCGGAGGTTCGATCCTCATGGATCGAACCGAAGCCCCAGCGAAGGCTGGGGCCGCTGGCGGCCTGATGCGCCCTTTTCAGGGTCGCGCCCGACCAAATGAAACCGGGGGTCTCCTCACTAGAGGACGCGCCATCCGGCCTGAGATCCCGGCCTTCGCCGGGATTTCGGATGCGCGCCCATAGCGCGCTTCCGAAAAAAACGAAAGAGGGGTTTCCCCCTCTCCCGCTTCAATCCTTGATGATCGGAAGGCTCAGCCTTCGACCACCGCCACCATGTGCGGCAGCTTGGCGATGGCACCGCGGACTTCCGCCGTGTCTTCCAGCTCCACCACGCGGTGCATCTTGCCAAGACCCAGGCCGATCAGAATTTTCTTCTGGGCTTCGGGGCGGCGGATCGGCGAACCGATCTGCTTGATCTTGATCTTCGCCATGCTGCTTTACTCCGCAATCGCTTCGGCGTCGGCCTGGGCGACTTCGGCCGAGGCACCGCCGCGACGAAGCAGGTCGGCGACCTTCTTGCCGCGACGCTGCGCCACCGCCTTGGGGCTGACCTGCTCACCCAGCGCCGCAAAGGTCGCCCGGATCATGTTGTAGGGGTTCGACGTGCCGTTCGACTTGGTCACGACGTCCGCGACGCCGAGGCTTTCGAACACGGCGCGCATCGGACCGCCAGCGATGATGCCCGTACCGGCAGGCGCCGAACGAACCGTCACCTTGCCCGCACCGAAATGGCCAAGGCCGTCATGGTGCAGCGTGCGGCCTTCCTTCAGCGGAACGCGAACCATCGCCTTCTTGGCCGAAGCAGTCGCCTTGCTGATGGCTTCGGGCACTTCACGCGCCTTGCCATGGCCGAAGCCCGCACGGCCCTTGCCGTCGCCAACGACGACCAGAGCAGCGAAACCGAAGCGCTTACCGCCCTTGACGGTCTTCGAGACGCGGTTGATGTGAACCAGCTTCTCGATCAGCTCTTCGCCCTGCTCCTCGTCGCGGTTGCCGCGACGGTCGTCGCGACGGCCACGGCCGCCACGCTCGCCACGGTTGCGGTCGCCGCCACGACCACGGCCACGGCCGGGACCACGACCTTCGGTCGGTGCCGCCTCGACGCCCTCGGTGGGGGCGCCGGCTTCAATGGTGTTTTCGTCAGCCATGATCAGAACTCCAGCCCGGCTTCACGGGCCGCATCGGCCAGCGCCTTGACGCGGCCATGGAACAGGAAGCCACCACGGTCGAACACGACCTTGGTGACGCCGGCAGCGGTCGCCGCGGCGGCGACGCGCTTGCCGACTTCGGCAGCGGCTTCGGAAGAGGCGCCGGTCTTGCCCAGAGCCTTGGCACCCACATCCTTGTCCAGGGTCGAGGCCGACGCCAGGGTCTTGCCCTGCGCATCGTCAATGACCTGGGCGTAGATGTGACGGCCCGAACGGTGGACGCTGAGGCGGGGCTTGTGGCCCGACACTGCCTTGAGCGCGGTGCGAACGCGGCGACGACGCCGCGCGAAGAGGGAAAGCTTTGCCATCTTACTTCTTCTTCCCTTCCTTGCGGAAGATGAACTCGCCGGCGTACTTGATACCCTTGCCCTTATAGGGTTCGGGCTTGCGCCAGCGGCGGATCTCGGCGGCAACCTGACCCACCTTCTGCTTGTCGATGCCGCTGATCTCGACCGTGGTGTTATCCGGGGTCTTGATCTCGATCCCCTCGGGGATCGCGAAATCGACGTCATGCGAATAGCCGAGCTGCAGCTTCAGGGTCTTGCCCTGCGAGTTGGCACGGTAGCCGACACCGGTGATGAGCAGCTTCTTGGAGAAGCCCTCGGTCACGCCGGTGATCAGGTTCGCGATCAGCGTGCGCTGCATGCCCCAGAAAGCGCGGGCGCGCTTGCCGTCGTTGGCAGGCTTCACGGCGATCACACCGTCTTCGATGCTGTAGGTCACTTCGTCGGCCAGCGGAATGGCCAGGGTGCCCTTGGGCCCCTTCACCGACAGCTGACCGTCGGCGATGGCGGCGGTCACGCCCGCGGGGACGGCGACCGGCTTTTTACCAGTACGGCTCATCAGAACACCTCCGCCAGCACTTCGCCGCCGACATTCTGTTCCCGCGCTTCAGCGTCGGACAGAACGCCGCGAGGCGTCGAGACAATGGTGATGCCCAGACCGTTGCGGATCACCGGCAGTTCCTTGGAACCCGAGTAAACGCGGCGGCCCGGCTTGGACACGCGGGCGACATGCTTGATAGCAGGCGCGCCTTCGAAATATTTCAGCTCGATGCGCAGGCCGGGGTGGTTGCCGAGCAGTTCCTCGGAATAGCCACGGATATAACCTTCGCGCTGCAGCACGTCGAGCACGCGGGCGCGCAGCTTCGAAGCGGGGGACATCACGCTGTCCTTCTTCGCCTGCTGCCCGTTGCGGATGCGGGTGAGCATATCACCCAGGGGATCGGTCAATGCCATTTCAAATGATCCTTACCAGCTCGACTTGGTGACGCCGGGGATCAGGCCCTTGTTGGCCAGATCACGCAGCTGCACGCGGCAGAGGCGGAATTTGCGGTAATAGGCCCGGGGACGCCCCGTCAGTTCGCAGCGGTTCCGAACGCGGGTCGGATTGCCGTTGCGGGGGATCTCCGCCATCTTCAGACGCGCGATCAGACGATCGCTGTCATCGGCCGCGGTATCATTCGCGATCGCCTTGAGCTTCGCATAACGGCCGGCATATTTCTTCACCAGCTTCTTGCGGCGCTCATTCTTGTTGATCGAACTCAGTTTCGCCATGACTTAAGTTCTCTTCCTTAGCTTAAGCGTTTGGGAGAGAAGCGGGACCTGTTCAGGCCGCCTGCTTCTCTTCGAGCGGGAAGGGGAAGCCGAAGAGACGCAGCAATTCGCGCGCTTCCTCGTCCGTCTTCGCCGTGGTGGTCACGATGATGTCCATGCCGCGCACCTTGTCGATGCGGTCATAGTTGATCTCGGGGAAGATAATCTGCTCCTTGATGCCGAAGGCATAGTTGCCACGACCATCGAAGCTCTTCGGGTTGAGACCACGGAAGTCGCGCACGCGGGGCAGAGCCACGTTGATCAGGCGATCAAGAAACTCATACATGCGCTCGCGACGCAGCGTGACCTTCGCACCGATCGGCATGCCTTCGCGCAGCTTGAACTGCGCGATCGACTTGCGCGCCTTGGTGATGACCGGCTTCTGACCGGCGATCAGTTCCATTTCCTCGGCCGCCGAAGTGACCTTCTTCTTGTCCTGGGTCGCTTCGCCGACGCCCATGTTGAGCGTGATCTTCTCGATCTTCGGAACCTGCATGACGTTTTCGTAACCGAACTTCTCGGTCATCGTCTTGGCGATTTCGGCGTCATACTGCGCCTTCGAGCGCGGAGTGTACTTGTCGCTCATTACAGCACCTCACCGGACTTGACGGCGACGCGGACCTTCTTGCCGTCGCGATCCTCGAAACGGACGCGGGTCGGCTTGCCATCCTTGTCGGCGACAGCGACGTTCGAAATGTGGAGCGGCGCGGGCTTGCGCTCGATGCCACCCTGCGGGTTCGCCTGGTCGGGCTTGCGATGCTTGGCGTGCACGTTGACGCCTTCCACCAGGACCTTGTCGTCCTTCGGGAACATCTGCAGGACGGTGCCGGTACGGCCCTTGTCCTTGCCGGCCAGGATGACGACCTTGTCGCCCTTCTTGATCTTCGCAGCGCTCATTACAGCACCTCGGGGGCAAGCGAGATGATCTTCATGTGCTTCTTGGCGCGCAGTTCGCGAACGACCGGGCCAAAGATACGGGTGCCGATCGGCTCCTCGTTCTTGTTGATGAGCACAGCGGCATTGCCGTCGAAGCGAATCACGCTGCCGTCAGCGCGACGCACGTCCTTGGCGGTGCGCACGATGACGGCGCGATGCACGTCACCCTTCTTCACCTTGCCCCGAGGCGCAGCTTCCTTGATCGAGACGACGATGATGTCGCCCACGCTCGCGAAGCGACGCTTCGAGCCGCCCAGCACCTTGATGCACTGGACGCGCTTGGCGCCGCTGTTGTCAGCGACGTCAAGATTGGATTGCATCTGGATCATGGATCCGGTTCCTTCTTATTTGGCCTACCGGGACAATTCCCGGCGGTTCCGAATTTCGTTGCCTAGAGTCTCTCAGATGAGCCTTTGACTCTACGCGAAGCGCGGGCCTGTACCCTTTCCTCGCAGAAAAGGCCAGCCCCGCGTCGCATTTTTTACCAAAGGCCCGGAAGAGCCCCCTTAAGCAGCCGTTTCCGGCGACTTATGGGTGTCCACGCGCTCAATGACCTTCCAGGTCTTGAGCTTGGAAATCGGAGCGGTCTCCTCGATGCGGACCGTTTCGCCTTCCTTGTAGACATTGCCCTCGTCATGGGCATGGTACTTCTTCGAGCGGCGGATGATCTTGCCGTAGAGCGCATGCTTAACCTTGCGCTCTACGCGAACCACCACCGTCTTGTCGGTCTTGTCGGAAACCACCGTTCCCGTCAGCACGCGCTTGGGCATCGTGTAGTTCCTTCTTACTTCGCAGCCGAGCGCGAACGCTCGGACTGAAGGGTCTTGATCTGCGCGATCGACCGGCGGACGTCACGCACTCGGCTGGGCTTTTCCAGCTGATTGGTGGCCGCCTGGAAACGCAGGTTGAACTGCTCGCGCTTCAGGTTGTTGAGTTCGGTCGACAGCTCGTCATCCGACTTGGTCTTGAGGTCAGCTACATTCGCCACGGATTAACCCTCCAGGTGGGAGGTGTCGCCGAGGCGAGCGACAACCTTCGTCTTGATCGGCAGCTTCATCGCGGCGCGCGAGAAAGCCTCTGCTGCGAGCGGACCGGGTACGCCGTCCAGTTCGAACAGGATGCGGCCCGGCTTGACGCGGGCAGCCCAATATTCGACCGAACCCTTACCCTTACCCTGACGGACTTCGGCGGGCTTCTTCGACACCGGCACGTCGGGGAACACGCGGATCCACAGACGGCCCTGACGGCGAAGGTGGCGCTGGATCGCGCGGCGGGCCGCTTCGATCTGACGTGCGGTGACGCGCTCGGGTTCCAGGGCCTTGAGACCATAGGCGCCGAAGTTCAGAGCCGAACCGCCCTTGGCGTCGCCCTTGATCCGGCCCTTGAAGGTCTTGCGGAACTTCATTTTTTTCGGTTGCAGCATGACGCTATACCTACCTTATTCTCAGCGCGCCGGGCGCACGCCGGAGGTCTGAGCCTCCAGCATCAACCGGTCGGTAGCCATCGGATCATGCCCAAGGATTTCACCCTTGAAGATCCAGACCTTGATGCCGCAAACGCCATAGGCGGTGTGCGCCGTGGCTTCGGCATAGTCGACGTTCGCCCGCAGCGTGTGCAGCGGAACGCGGCCTTCACGATACCATTCGACGCGCGCGATCTCCGCGCCGCCCAGACGGCCGCCGCAGGTGATCTTGATGCCTTCGGCACCCAGACGCAGGGCCGATTGCACCGCACGCTTCATCGCACGGCGGAAAGCCACGCGGCGTTCCAGCTGATCGGCGATACCCTGAGCGACAAGCTTCGAATCGACTTCCGGCTTGCGGATTTCGACGATGTTCAGGCTGACGTCCGAAGAGGTCAGGCTGCCCAGCTTCTTGCGCAGCTTCTCGATGTCCGCGCCCTTCTTGCCGATGATGACACCGGGACGGGCAGCGTAGATCGACACGCGGCACAGCTTGGCGGGACGCTCGATCACGACCTTGGAGATCGCGGCCTGCGGCAGGTTCTTCATGATGAACTGGCGGATCTTGAGATCCTCCAGCAGCAGGCGGCCATAGTCGGCGCCTTCCGCGAACCAGCGGCTGTCCCAGGTACGGTTGATCTGCAGACGCAGACCGATCGGGTTGCTCTTGTGACCCATGTGCTTACGCCTCCGCTTCTTCGCCAGCTTCACGCACGACGATGCGCACGCGGCTGAAGGGCTTGAGGATCCGGGTCGACTTGCCGCGGCCGCGGGCGTGGAAGCGCTTCAGGGTGAAGCTCTTGCCCACCGATGCTTCCGCGACGACCAGAGCGTCGACATCCAGATTGTGGTTGTTTTCCGCGTTGGCGATGGCCGAAGCCAGCACCTTGCGCACGTCGACCGCCATCGCCTTCTTCGAGAAGGCGAGGATGTTCAGCGCGTCCTCGACCTTGCGGCCGCGGATGAGCGTGGCGACCAGGTTCAGCTTCTGGGCCGAACCACGGATCTGCGTGCCAACGGCCAGCGCCTCATTGTCGGCGACGCGACGGGGAGCCTTTTCCTTGCTCATTAGCGCTTGCCCTTCTTGTCGGCGGCGTGGCCGGGGAAGTAGCGGGTCGGGGCGAATTCGCCCAGCTTGTGACCCACCATATCCTCGTTCACCGAAACCGGCACATGCTTGCGGCCGTTATAGACGTTGAACGTCAGGCCAACGAACTGCGGCAGGATGGTGGAGCGGCGCGACCAGGTCTTGATCGGACCCGAACGGCCACCGGCGTCCTGCGCCACTTCCGCCTTCTTCAGAAGGCTGAGGTCCACGAACGGACCTTTCCAGACGGAACGAGCCATCTCGCTTACCTCTTCTTCTTCGCGTGGCGGCTACGGATGATGAACTTGTCCGTTGCCTTGTTGTGGCGCGTACGTGCACCCTTGGTCGGCTTGCCCCACGGGGTAACCGGATGACGGCCGCCCGAGGTCCGGCCTTCACCACCGCCGTGCGGGTGGTCGACCGGGTTCTTGGCCACACCACGCGTCAGCGGGCGGATGCCGTTCCAGCGGTTGCGGCCGGCCTTGGCGAGGTTGGTGTTGCCATTGTCCGGATTGCTGACGGCGCCGATGGTGCCCATGCAGTCCGAACGGATGTAACGCTGTTCGCCCGAGGACAAACGCACCATCACCATGCCGCGATCGCGACCGACCAGCTGGGCATAGGTGCCCGCCGAACGGCAGAGCTGACCGCCCTTGCCCGGCTTCATCTCGATGTTGTGGATGATCGTGCCGACCGGCATCTGACCCAGTTCCATCGCGTTGCCCGGCTTCACGTCGGTCTTCTTGCCCGCAATGACCTTGTCACCGGGAGCCAGACGCTGCGGCGCCAGGATATAGGCCTGGGTGCCATCGGGATAATTGACCAGCGCGATGAAGGCGGTGCGGTTGGGGTCATATTCCAGACGCTCGACCGTACCCTCGACATCCCACAAGCGGCGCTTGAAGTCGATGATGCGATAGCGCTGCTTGTGACCGCCACCGATGCCGCGCGAGGTCACATGACCCTTGTTGTTGCGGCCACCGGTCTTGCGCTTGCCTTCGGTCAGCGCCTTGACGGGCTTGCCCTTGTGCAGGCTGGACTTGTCGACGAGGATCAGGCCGCGCTGGGCCGGGCTCGTCGGATTATAATGCTTCAGAGCCATCTCAGCGGACTCCCTCGGTGATGTCGATCGACTGGCCATCGGCCAGGCGGACGATCGCCTTCTTCACGTCCGTGCGCTTGTAGGGCTTGCCCTTCCAGCGCTTGGTCTTGCCCTTGGCGACCAGCGTGTTGACGCTTTTCACGTCAACGCCCCAGATCGCTTCCACAGCGGCCTTGATCTCCGGCTTGGAGGCATCGCCCGCCACCTTGAAGACCACGGCATTATTTTCGCTGAGAAGGGTCGACTTCTCGGTGATGTGCGGGGCGACAACGACGTCGTAATGACGGTTGTCGACGGTCGCGGCTTGCTTCTTAGCCATTGAAACGGGCCTCCAGCTTTTCAACCGCGGCGCGGGTGAGCACCAGCGAATCGGCCTTCAGGATGTCGTAAACGTTGGCGCCGACGGCCGGCAGCAGGTTCACGCCGACGATGTTGGCCGACGCCTTCGCGAAGCTGACGTTCACTGCGTCGCCGTCGATGAACAGCACCTTGGTGAGGTTCAGCTTGGCAAGGTTGGCGACCAGCGCCTTGGTCTTGCCTTCGGCAACGTCCAGATTGTCGAGGATGGTGAGCGAACCGCTCTTGACCTTCGACGACAGCGCCATCTTCAGACCCAGCGCGCGAACCTTCTTGTTCAGCGAGGGGTTGAAGTCACGAACGCGGGCACCGTGGGCCTTACCACCGCCGATGAAGACGGGCGCGCGGCGATCGCCGTGACGAGCCGTACCGCCGCCCTTCTGGCGACCGAACTTCTTGCCGGTGCGGGCGACATCCGAACGCTCGCGCGTGCCGCGGGCGGTGCCACGACGCTTTTCGAGCTGCCAGGTGACGACGCGGTGCAGAATGTCGGCGCGGGGCTCGAGGCCGAAGACGGCATCGTCGAGTTCCAGCTCACCGGCGGCTGCGGCGTCGAGGGTCTGTACATTGACCTTCATGGATTAGCCCTCCTGGCCTTCGGTCGCTTCGGGAGCGACTGCTTCTTCAGCAGGCGTTTCAGCCGGAGCGTTGTTGCTGTTGGCAGCCTGCTTCAGGCTGGCCGGGTACGGCGCATCCGCGGGGCGCTTCACCTTGACGGCGTCGCTGACGGTCAGCCAGGTGCCCTTGGCGCCCGGAACCGAACCCTTGACGAACAGCAGGCCGCGCTCGACGTCCGTGCGGACGATTTCGAGGTTCTGCTGCGTGCGCTCGCGGTCACCCATGTGACCCGCCATCTTCTTGTTCTTGAAGACGCGGCCCGGATCCTGGCGGTTACCGGTCGAACCATGGGCACGGTGGCTGATGGACACGCCGTGGGTGGCGCGCATACCGCCGAAGCCCCAGCGCTTCATGGCACCGGCAAAACCCTTACCCTGGGTGTGACCGGCGACATCGACCAGCTGGCCGGCGATGAAGTGGTCGGCCGCGATTTCGGCGCCGACGTCGAGGAGCGCATCCTCGGCGACACGGAATTCGACCAGACGCGCCTTCGGCTCCACTTCCGCCTTGGCGAAGTGGCCGCGCTGCGGCTTGGCGACATTCTTGACCTTCGCGACGCCCGCACCGAGCTGAACCGCGACATAACCGTCACGATCAACTTCCTTGCGAGCCACGACCTGATTGCCCTCAAGGGCCAGAACCGTAACCGGAATATGACGTCCGTCCTCCTGGAACAGACGGGTCATCCCGACTTTCTTAGCGATCACGCCTGTGCGCATCACTGATTACTCCCATAGAGGCCCGCCTTAGCAGCGGGCGTATCCAACGAAAAAACCGCTCAGGATCTCTCCTTCGCGGCCCAACCCAAATATAGATCACCCCGTCCGGGTTGGATGCCACCCCCTACTCGGGAACAGCGACGGGGGACCAGGACCACGCGCCTTTTCCGGTTCACCGGAAGGGCCGTGCGGTATCCCTTGTGTCGTTTGAGCTTCCGGATATCCGAAATGCCCGATACCCTGCCCTCCTTGCGGAAAGCAGGGACTTGCCGACCTTTAGGCCAGCTTGATTTCGACGTTCACGCCGGCAGCCAGATCCAGCTTCATCAGCGCGTCGACCGTCTGCGGCGTCGGCTGCACAATGTCAAGCATACGCTTGTAGGTGCGGACTTCGAACTGCTCGCGCGACTTCTTGTCGATGTGCGGACCACGGTTGACCGTGAACTTTTCGATGCGCGTCGGAAGGGGAATCGGACCGCGAATAAGGGCGCCGGTGCGGCGGGCGGTATCGGCGATGTCGCCGGTCGCCTGATCGAGCACGCGATGGTCGAACGCCTTGAGGCGAATGCGGATGTTGCTGTCCATTGTTCCTGTACCGATGCGAAAGAGCCAAAAACTTAGAGCATTTTCATGAATCAGCCGGAGCAGCCGATGATTTACGAAAATGCGCCATCAAAAATTTACCGCCCCGTTTCTTGCCCTTCTAGCTCCACAAGAGCCGGAGAAAGACGATCCGGGGCGGTTAAAATCCTCAACGGCGCGAATCAGGCGATTCGCGCCGTTGCGGTCCTATATTACTTCGAGATCGTGCCGACAACCCCTGCACCGACGGTGCGGCCGCCTTCACGGATGGCGAAGCGCAGACCCTGGTCCATGGCGATCGGAGCGATCAGCTTGACGCCGAGCTTCACATTGTCGCCGGGCATGACCATCTCGGTGCCCTCGGGGAGGATCACTTCGCCGGTCACGTCGGTGGTGCGGAAGTAGAACTGCGGACGATAGTTCGCGAAGAACGGGGTGTGACGGCCACCTTCATCCTTCGACAGAACATAGACTTCCGCGTCGAACTCGGTGTGCGGGGTGATGGTGCCCGGCTTGGCCAGAACCTGACCACGCTCAACCTCTTCACGGCCCACGCCACGGATCAGCGCACCGATATTGTCGCCCGCGCGACCTTCGTCGAGCAGCTTGCGGAACATTTCGACGCCGGTCACGGTGGTCTTGCGGGTATCCTTCAGACCAACGATTTCAACTTCTTCACCAACCTTGACGATGCCGGTTTCGACGCGGCCGGTCACAACCGTACCACGGCCCGAGATCGAGAACACGTCTTCGATCGGCATCAGGAAGGGCTTGTCGATCGGACGCTCCGGCTGCGGGATGAATTCGTCAACGGCAGCCATCAGCTTCAGAACAGCGTTCTTGCCGATTTCGTCGTTCGAACCGTCCAGCGCCTTGACGGCCGAACCGGGGATGACGGGGATGTTGTCGCCGTCAAAGTCGTAGGACGACAGCAGTTCGCGGATTTCCAGCTCGACCAGCTCGAGGATTTCGGCGTCGTCGACGAGGTCGACCTTGTTCATGAACACGACGAGCTGCGGCACGCCGACCTGGCGGGCGAGCAGGATGTGCTCGCGGGTCTGCGGCATCGGGCCGTCTGTGGCCGAAACGACGAGGATCGCGCCGTCCATCTGGGCCGCACCGGTGATCATGTTCTTGACGTAGTCAGCGTGACCCGGGCAGTCGACGTGCGCGTAGTGACGGGCTTCGGTCTCATATTCGACGTGGGCGGTCGAAATGGTGATGCCGCGCTCGCGCTCTTCGGGCGCCTTGTCGATGTTGGCATAGTCAACGAAGGTCGCGCCGCCGGTTTCGGCGAGCACCTTGGTGATCGCCGCGGTCAGCGAGGTCTTGCCATGGTCGACGTGACCGATGGTGCCGATGTTGCAGTGCGGCTTGTTCCGCTCAAACTTAGCCTTAGCCATTTTATCCTACCTTCTAATCAAATCAGCTTTGGTCTGACCGCTCGGCCGCGCCTCGCGAAGGCGCGTCCATAGCAGCAAATTTACAGATTACCAGCCCTAACCGACCCGGTTGCCCGGATCGATCACGGGATTCTTCAGGCCATCTTCGCCTTGACTTCGTCCGCCACATTCTGCGGCACTTCGTCATAGTGCGAGAAGATCATCGAATAGTTCGCACGACCCTGGGTGAAGGACCGCAGCGAGTTCACATAGCCGAACATGTTGGCCAGCGGAACCATCGCCTCGACGACCTGCGCGTTGCCGCGGGTGTCGGTGCCCTGGATCTGACCACGACGGCTGTTCATGTCGCCGATGACGTCGCCCAGATATTCTTCCGGGGTCACGACCTCGACCTTCATGACCGGCTCAAGCAGGGTGATGCCCGACTTCTGCGCCGCTTCGCGCATGGCGGCGCGGCCGGTGATTTCGAACGCCAGCGCCGACGAGTCGACGTCGTGATAGGCGCCGTCATAGAGCAGGATTTCGAAGTCGATGATCGGGAAGCCGATGAGCGAACCGGTGGCCGCCGTCTCGCGCATGCCCTTTTCGATCGCGGGGATATATTCCTTGGGAATGTTACCGCCCTTGATCTCATCCTTGAAGATGATGCCCGCACCGCGCTCGCCCGGCGTCAGCTTCACCTTGATGCGGCCGAACTGGCCGGTGCCGCCCGACTGCTTCTTGTGGGTATAGTCGATGTCGACCGGCTTCTTGAGATATTCGCGATAGGCCACCTGCGGCGCACCGACATTCGCCTCGACCTTGAACTCGCGCTTCATGCGGTCGACCAGGATTTCGAGGTGAAGTTCACCCATGCCCTTGATGATGGTCTGACCCGATTCGTGGTCGGTCGTGACGCGGAAGGACGGATCTTCGGCGGCCAGACGATTGAGCGCGACGCCCATCTTTTCCTGGTCGGCCTTGGTCTTGGGTTCGACCGACAGTTCGATCACCGGCTCGGGGAATTCCATCCGCTCCAGGATGATCGGCTGGCGCTCGGCGCACAGCGTATCGCCGGTGGTGGTTTCCTTGAGGCCGGCCAGCGCGACGATGTCGCCCGCATAGGCGGTGTCGATGTCCTCACGCGAGTTCGCGTGCATGAGGAGCATACGGCCGATCTTTTCCTTCTTGTCCTTGACCGAGTTCAGATAGCTGCCCTTGGTCAGCGTACCCGAATAGACGCGCAGGAAGGTCAGCGAGCCGACGAACGGGTCGTTCATGATCTTGAACGCCAGGCCCGCGAAGGGCGCATCGTCGCTGGTCGCGCGGCTGTCGGGGGTTTCGCCGTCCAGCTTGAGGCCCTGCACGTCCTCAATGTCGAGCGGGCTGGGCAGATAGTCGACGACCGCGTCGAGCAGCGCCTGCACGCCCTTGTTCTTGAACGAAGAACCGCACAGCACCGGTACGAAGGCGTGGCCCAGCGTACCCTTGCGGATCAGCTTCTTGAGCGTGTCGACGTCGGGCAGATTGCCTTCGAGATAGGCTTCCATCGCGGCGTCGTCCTGCTCGACCGCAAGCTCGATCAGCTTTTCGCGATATTCGGCGGCCTTGTCGGCGAGATCGGCCGGGATGTCGACATATTCGAACTCGGCGCCCAGGCTCTCATCCTTCCAGATGATCGCGCGGTCGTGCACGAGGTCGACCAGGCCGACAAACTCCGACTCCGCGCCGATGGGCAGGTAGAGGACGGCCGGGGTGGCGCCCAGACGGTCGATGATCGTCTGCACGCAATAATAGAAATTGGCGCCGGTGCGGTCGAGCTTGTTGATGTAGCACATCCGCGGCACCTTGTACTTGTCCGCCTGGCGCCACACGGTTTCCGACTGCGGCTCCACGCCCGCAACGCCGTCGAACGCGGCGACCGCACCGTCGAGCACGCGCAGCGAACGCTCGACTTCGATGGTGAAGTCGACGTGACCGGGGGTGTCGATGATGTTGAGGCGGTGATCCTTCCAGAAGCAGGTCGTCGCAGCCGAGGTGATGGTGATACCACGCTCCTGCTCCTGCTCCATCCAGTCCATGGTGGCGGCGCCTTCATGGACTTCGCCGATCTTGTAGGACTTGCCGGTGTAGTAAAGAATACGCTCGGTCGTGGTCGTCTTGCCGGCGTCGATATGCGCCATGATACCGAAATTGCGATAGCGTTCGAGCGGATGGCTGCGGGCCATGATGCTTCTCCGTTGCCGGCGCGCCGGCGGTGAGTGAATGAGTCTTGCGGCTGGCCCCTAAACCAATCCGTTCGCCATGGGTAGACCCCCGGCGAACGGACCGAAATTGCGGAGCATTTCCAAAAGGAAACGGGTACCGGAAGGCGCCCGTTCCATCATGCTTACCAGCGATAGTGCGAGAAAGCGCGGTTCGCCTCCGCCATACGGTGCGTATCTTCGCGCTTCTTGACCGCATTGCCGCGGTTGTTGGCGGCATCCAGCAGCTCACCCGACAGACGGGCAGCCATGGTGGTTTCGCTGCGGTTGCGCGAAGCGGTGATCAGCCAGCGGATCGCCAGCGCCTGGGCGCGCTCGGGGCGCACTTCGACGGGGACCTGGTAGGTCGCACCGCCGACGCGGCGGCTGCGGACTTCGATGCCGGGCTTCACATTGTTCAGCGCGTCATGGAACATGCCGATCGGGTCCTTCTTGGACTTCGCTTCGACAGTTTCGAGCGCACCGTACACGATGGACTCGGCGACGGCTTTCTTGCCGTCCTGCATGATGCTGTTCATGAACTTCGACAGCACGATATCACCGAACTTGGGATCGGGCAGGATAACGCGCTTTTCGGGGCGACGACGACGTGACATGCTTTAGTCTCCCTTACTTCGGACGCTTCGCGCCGTACTTCGAACGGCTCTGCTTACGGTCCTTGACGCCCTGGGTATCCAGAACGCCGCGCAGCACATGGTAACGCACACCGGGAAGGTCGCGTACGCGGCCGCCGCGGATCAGCACAACGCTGTGCTCCTGAAGGTTGTGGCCTTCACCCGGAATGTAGGTGATGACTTCGCGCTGGTTGACCAGACGCACTTTCGCCACCTTGCGGAGAGCCGAGTTCGGCTTCTTCGGGGTCGTCGTGTAGACACGGGTGCAAACGCCGCGCTTCTGCGGGTTCGCGTCCATTGCAGGGACCTTCGACTTGGTCTTCTGCAGCTCGCGGCCCTTGCGGACCAGCTGGTTGATCGTTGGCATGAAGCCCTTCACCTTTTTCAGTTACTTTACCTGCATTCCCGCGTTCCTGCTGCCCGGAGACCGAATCGTCTCCAAACAGCAAAGGCCCCGGCGGAAACCCGCCCGGAGCCGCAAGAGCACCGGCAATGTTCAGCTCTGGCACCCGAAGACCCGGGTTGCGGGCAGACCAAGCCACCCTAACCGGACCTTTGAGCAGGCGCGCCTATAGCGATGCATGACCAATGGGTCAAGGACGGTGCCGACCCCGCGCGTCGGGAGGCCGGCCCGGCGTGCAGAAAATAGCGTTAGCGAATTGATAAGAACAGCGAATCTATCTTGATGCGATGCCGCCACGAGGGCGCGCGCATGGATATGAAGTGACCCAGCTTTCGACGATCACCGGGGAATTCACGGATTCCGGCATGGAGGCTGCTTTTCAGGCAGACCGTCTACCCGAGTCGCGCCGCCATGCCCGCGTGCTTTTCCTGCTCTCGGCCATCCTCAACACGCTCTTTCTCTTCAGCGACTGGCGTTTTGCCGGCACGCCGCATTTCTGGGTCGCCGTCCCGGCCCGCGTCGCGGTGGTTCTCTGGTCGCTGGCCTGCCTGTCCTTTTGCCGCCGGATGGTCAATTTCCGGGCAGTGGAGCGCATCTGTTTTGCCTGGCAGTTCGTCACCGCCGTCGGCGTCGCCTTCCTTGTCTCCTCGCGCAGCGACATCGCGATTTTCGTGCTCGTGATGCTGCCGCTGATCTTCTATCTGGTGGTGCCTACCAGCTTCCGGGGCAATGTCGGCGGCGGCCTGGGCTGCGCGACGCTGCTGCTGATCGGCTATCTCGCCCCTGCTCCCTTCGCGCCGACAGTGCCCGGCATGATCATGGCGGTGCTCATCCTGCATTGCGGGATGTGGCTGGCGATTGCCCGCACCAACCGGCTCCAGCGCAAGGAATGGACGGCGAGCCAGACGGCGCAGGCCGCCCGCATCGCGCTGGCCGCCAATGGCGAGACGCTGGAGCGGATGTTCATGAGCGTCCCGATCCCGCTGCTCGTCACCCGACCCGACGGCTCAGTGGCGCGCTTCAACGACGCCGCGGCCGGTGCCTTCGGCGCCGATGGCGACATTTCGCAGGTGCATATGCTGGACGAAGGCGCCGCCACGCAGCACAGCCTGCGCGACCGCATTGCCAATGGGCAGGATATCGACAATGTCGAATGCCGCATCGTCAGCCGGGACGATACCATCCATGACGTGCTGCTCTCCTGCCGGCCCATCGCCGTCCAGGGCGAGGATTGCACCCTGTCCAGCATCGTCGACATCACCGCCCGCAAGGAAGCGGAACGCCATCTCGCCCATCTCGCCATGACCGATGCGTTAACCGGCCTTGCCAACCGCTCACACTTCATGGCGACGCTGGCGCAGGCGGCAGCCGCGACAGGCCGCTCGGGCGGCCTGATGGCGGTCGCGCTGATCGACGTCGATGAATTCAAACGAATCAACGACAGCGCCGGACACGATGCCGGTGACGTCCTGCTCTGCGCGGTGGCGGAACGGCTGCGCGATACGGTGCGGCCGGGCGACCTGGTGGCGCGCATGGGCGGCGACGAATTTGCGGTGCTGCTGACCCGGCTGCGCACCGCGTCCGACCTTGACGCCATATTGGCCCGCATGACAGGCCATCTGCACCGGCCGCTGAGCCACGGAACACGCGACATAGACTGCCGCGTTTCCATGGGCGTCGCGCTGTTCCCCAACCATGCGGGCGACATTGCCGACCTGATGAAACATGCCGACATCGCGCTTTATGAGGCGAAAAATGGCGGACGGGGCCGGGCCTGCCTCTTCGAGCCCGGCCTGCTGGAGCGCTGGCAGCGGGAGGCGCGGATGCTGGAGCGAGCCCGCAACGCGCTGATCCATGCCCCACCCTCCCCCTGGTATCAGCCCAAGGTCGACCTCGCCACCGGGCGGGTCATCGGCTTCGAGGCGCTGCTGCGCTGCGTCCGTCCCGACGGATCGATCATCATGCCGGGTGAAATCGCTGCCGCCTTCGAACATTCCGAACTGGGCCGCACGATCACGGAGCGGATGCTGGCGCAGGTGCTGGCCGATTGCCGGGAATGGCAGGACCGGGACGTGGAATTCGGCCATGTCGCCATCAACGTGCCCGGCGTCGAACTGCACGACAGCAGCTTTCCCGACCGGCTGCTCGATGCCCTCGCCGCCACCGGGGTCCCAACCAGCCGGATCGAACTGGAAGTCACCGAGTCCGTCTTCCTGGGCCGCAATGCCGAGGTGGTGGAGCGCAGTCTGCACCGTTTGAGCGACGCCGGCATTTCCATCGCGCTGGACGATTTCGGCACAGGCTATGCCTCGCTCTCGCATCTCAAGCAGTTTCCGATCGACATCATCAAGATCGACCGGCGTTTCGTGCGCGATCTGGAAACCGATCCCGACGACGCCGCCATCGTGCGGACGGTGCTCAACCTTGCCTACAGCCTGGGAATCCGTACCGTCGCCGAAGGGGTCGAAAATGTGCGGCAACTCGAATATCTGCGTGCGGGCGGCTGTCATTTCGGCCAGGGCTTCCACTTCGGCGCCGCCGCCCCGGCCGCGGAGGTTCCCATGATGCTCGGCTGGACGAAGGCGGTCGACGTTCTGCCCCTCTGATTTTTTTCGTCTTTAGCGGGAACCCAACCTCCGGTTCCACGTTTCGCCCCGTTCATGCTTCGACTCGTCACGAGTCCGCCGTGCCGGATTCGCGCGACTCGATTCCTTTTGTTAGCGGCCCCTTCACCGAAAAAAACGCATGCGGGGTCGCAATTGTCGCAACAGAGCAAGAAGGGGGTCGCCGCCCTCTGGGCCAGGATGACTGCCCTGTGCCCGGAGCGGGAGATTTTCCTGCACTCGGGCGGCACGGTGAAGTTCATCCGCATTTCCCGCCGCGCGCAGCTCGTCGCCGCCGGGCTCCTGACCATGCTGCTGATCGGATGGGCCGCCCTCACGGTGTCGATGGCCCTGAACAGCGCGAGGATCGAACAGGATCGCGCGGCGCTGAACGCCGAGGGCAAGGCCGTCGCGAGCACTGCCAGCAAGGTCGCTACCTATCGCCAGTCGGTCGATCGACTCGCGCAGGAGCTGAAGGAGCGGCAGGATTTCATGGACGACCTCTACCGCACCCATTTCGGCAAGGAAGGTGAAGGCCCCGCGCAGCAGGTGGTCGGCAAGCCCGACGCCGAAACCAGAAGCGGCGCGCACACGCTCAACACCAGGATCAGTGCCGCGCCCGAAGCCGCCCCGCTGTTCCGCATCGACCAGCGCCAGCGCCAGTTCGCCGCGCTGCTGACCGGCGCGGTCCGACAGCGGGCGGACAAGGCCGCGGCCGCGATCCGCGGCTTCGGCCTCAACCCCGACGCCCTCGCCCGCAGCGCTGCCCGCGCCCAGGGCGGTCCGTTCGTGCCGTGGGAAGGCCAGGACGCCATGCCGGGCGAGTTCGAAAAACTCTCCAGCGCCCTGTCCCGCATGGAATTTCTGGAAGCCAGCCTGCTCGCCATCCCCTCCGGCAAGCCCACCGCGACCCCGATGCTCAGCAGCAGCTATGGCTATCGCAGCGACCCGTTCAATGGCCATGCCGCCTTTCACGCGGGCCTCGATTTCCCCGGCAGCTACGGCCAGCCGATCCTGGCCGCCGCCGCCGGCAAGGTAAGCTTCGTCGGCCAGCGCAGCGGCTATGGCAACGTGGTCGAGGTCGATCATGGCAACGGCATCCTGACCCGTTACGCCCACCTTTCGGGTTTCGCCGCCCGTGTCGGGCAGAGCGTGGCGCGCGGCGACAAGATCGCCCGCATGGGTTCGACCGGCCGCTCGACCGGCACGCATCTGCATTTCGAGGTGCGCGTGAACGGCAATCCGATCAACCCCCGCCGCTTTCTGGAGGCCCGCAAGGATGTCCTCCAAATCCAGCAGGTGGCCTCGGCCCGCCTCGCCGATATCGGCAACCGGGGCTAGAGCGGCGATTTCTTAACCAGCGATCATTTCCTATCGCTTGGCAATCGCTCTGAAATCCCGATTGCGGCGGCGGCCCATCGTCATCGCAACGACGCGTGAGAAGGGGCCAGTCCGGCAGGATCAGTTCACTGGATCAGTTCACCGGCGCCCGCCGCCGGTAGCTGAGCGCCTCCGCCACATGCACCCGCCCGACCCGGTCGGCTCCTTCGAGGTCGGCTATGGTCCGCGCCACCCGCAACACCCGGGTATAGCCCCGCGCCGACAGCTTCATCGCCGCCGCCGCCTGCGCGAGCAGTTCGCGCCCGGTCTGGTCCGGTCCGGCCACATCTTCCAGCCGCTCACCATCCACCTCGGCATTGGTCCGGACCGAAGAATTTGCATAACGCCGCGTCTGCACCGCCCGCGCCGCCGCGACCCGCGCGGCAACCTCCACCGATCCCTCGACAGGCGGCGGCAGGACCAGATCCGCCGCCGTCACCGCCTGAACCTCCACATGAAGGTCGATGCGGTCCAGAAGCGGCCCGGACACCTTGGCCTGATAATCGGCCGCGCAACGCGGCGCGCGGGAACAGGCCAGCGCCGGGTCGCCCAGATGTCCGCAGCGGCACGGATTCATCGCCGCCACCAACTGCACCCGCGCCGGAAAGGTCACATGCGCATTGGCCCGCGCCACGGTGACTTCGCCCGTCTCCAGCGGCTGCCGCAGCGAATCGAGCACGGCGCGCTGAAATTCCGGCAATTCGTCGAGGAACAGCACGCCCAGATGCGCCATGCTGACCTCGCCCGGGCGCGCCTTTTGCCCGCCGCCGACCAACGCCGCCATGGATGCGCTGTGGTGCGGATTGCGGAACGGTCGCGCCCGGCTAATCCGCCCGCCTTCCAGCGTGCCGGCCACGCTCGCCACCATGGAGGTTTCCAACGCCTCGCCCGGCGTCAGTTCGGGCAGGATGCCCGGCAGGCAGTTCGCCATCAGCGATTTCCCCGCGCCCGGCGGTCCGATCATCAGCCTGTTATTGACTGAGGACCTCCAGTGATACAGGGTCCGTTGATGATCGATATTCCCACGAAACCCAAGGCTTACAGCTACCTTCGATTCTCTACCCCTGAGCAGCAAAAAGGCGATAGCTTCCGACGCCAAACCCAGATGGCAGAGGATTACGCCAGCCGGAAGGGCTTAGACCTAGACGACACTTTTACGTTTCATGATCTAGGCATCTCAGCTTTCCGGGGTGACAATCTGGAAACCGGGATGCTCGGCTACTTCCTTGAAGCCGTGCGCTCCGGGGAGGTTGCCGCTGGCAGCTTCTTACTTGTGGAAAGCCTGGATCGTCTCTCTAGGCAGAACGCCCGCCGCGCATTGCGGACCTTGGAGGACATAGCGGACCGGGGGATAACGGTTGTCACACTGATCGACGGTCGGGAATATTCCAGGGACAGCCTGGATAAGGACCCCTTGGACCTCTTTGTTTCGCTCCTCACGTTTATGCGAGCAAACGAGGAGAGCGCGACCAAGGCCCGACGCCTTAAGGAGGCTTGGAAGGGCAAGCGGCAAAAGATGGCGGATGGGGTGCCGCTGACAGCCATCGTCCCCGCTTGGCTGCGGCTGGACCAAGAGGCTCAGGCTGTGGTTTCCATCCCTGAGCGGTCCGCCATCGTCCGGCGCATCTTTGAGGAGACCCTAGCAGGCACAGGGCAGGATTCGATTGCCAAGCGTCTAAACCGGGAGGGAGTGAAGCCCTGGGGACGCGGGAAGATGTGGCAACGGTCCTATATCGCGAAGATACTGGAGAATCCCGCCGTCATAGGGACCTACACGCCGCATACGCTGGAGCATATTGACGGCAAGAGGACCCGCCTGCCCCAGGAGCCGGTTGCGAACTACTATCCCGCCGCGATTAGTGAGGACCTTTGGAACGAGGCTCAGGCCCTTAAGGCTGGCGTTCGATCTAGGAGCCGGGGACGCCATGCCTCTGCGCCTGTAACCAATATCCTTGCCGGTCTCGCTTCCTGTCCAATCTGTGGCAGCACAATGACGCGAGTGCATAAAGGCGCGAGGAGCCTACCGAAATACGTTTGCGTCCGAGCCAAGGGAGGAGCGGGCTGCACATACAGGAGCGTCCCCGTTTCCCTGGTAGAGGATGCCATAGTTGAGCGCCTCCCTGAGCGCCTGAGGGACGCCCCAGCGGGACAGCGGGATAGCGAGCTAGACCGAGAGATTGAAACCAAGCGCCTGGAGCTTGGCGCTCTATCGGACCAAATAGAGCGGCTGATCGATCAGGCAGCAAACGCTGGAGGGTCGGCGGCCTTGGGTAAAGCCATCAGAGACCGGGAGACTGAATTTGAGGCGCTGCGGGATACCCTAGCAGACTTGGAAGCGCGACAGGCGGCGGCGGCGGGACAGACCGTCCAGGCCCGTATCGCTAAGGTCTTGGCGACCTTGGAAGGAGAGCAGCGCAACGCAGCCGAAATCAATCAGGCTATGCGGTTTGTGTTTCGGAAAGTTACGGTAGAGTATCGAGATGGATTGTTGATATTTGATTGGTTGCATGGGGGGAGCATGGCTTTGCCTTACGCCCTGCCGACAGAGGGGGACGAACAATGAAGGCTATGCTATTACCACTGTTAGCCGCTGCGATCCTTGCGCCTACAGCCGCTCACGCTCAGCAGTCCCTTACGTTCATGACCAAGGCTTATCCCGTTTCCAGCGGCGGGAGGAATATTGCCTGCGGCTTAGAATTTGAGGCTGGCGTCTCCGATAGGGTCTATCGGCAAGGCGAACTGTCAGCCATCGCAGGAAGCCTTTATTTCTATGGTTACAAGGGCGATCAGGTCCAGCCGTTTATAGGCCTAAAGCTGGTGGTGAGGGATAGAGATGCTGCGGGGACCAGCCTCACGCCTAATGCTCCCGCCCAAATTTCCATTTTCGGAAAAGACGGCAAATCTCTGGCCTCTGGCTATTATGGTGGCGGTGACGGGGAGACCCCAGGGAGCAAGTTGGCATCCTTCGCCTTCGATCAAAATTTCCAAAGCGTTATGGCCTCCATCTCGGAGGATGATCGCCTGGAGGTGGCGTTCAATCGCAAACAGGGCGGAACGGACGTGCGTATTCCTATTGATCTTTCGGTTAGTGAGGACGGCCAGCCGGGGCATAAAGGAGAGACCGCCGTTCGTTTCCTGCAATGCTTACGGGACCTAACGCGGGAGCTTCAGGCGAAATTGAAATAAGGGAAACTTTCAGGCCCTCTCCCCTGCTCTGCAAAGTCTAAACAACAACCAACAAGCCAGAGCTTTAGCGGTTATTTTGAAATCGATCAGATCGACCGACCGGGGGAACCCGTATCGGCGCGGGAAGGGACCCGTAGCGGAGGGACCCATGAACCAAGGGGGACCCATCGCCATCCGCTGCCCCCTCGCCTCTCGCCTGGCGTCCTCCGGTCCTGCCGCCTCTCGCTGCTATTGCCATTAGTCGGCGGCTGGCTGGCGATGCCCGACAAACATTTGCCCGATGAATTTTGTGGATTCACAAGCTGGAGCATTGCTGTTACATATCTGTCAACGAACATCGACTGAAACGTAACGAGGATGCAGCCATGACAACCTACGTCGCTTATGCCCGCGTATCGACAGCGAAGCAGGGGCGCTCTGGCTTAGGCCTGGAGGCGCAAGAGGCCGCAATCAATGCCTTCCTGAAACCTGAGGATACCTTGCTTGCTCCGCTCTATGTCGAGGTCGAGAGCGGAAAGAAAACCGACAGACCGGAATTGGCGAAGGCTTTGCGTCACGCGAAGCTGACAGGCGCAACGCTCCTGGTCGCCAAGCTGGACCGGCTGGCGCGTAACGTGGCCTTCATCTCTCAGCTTATGGAAGCCAAGGTCGATTTCATCGCCTGCGATCAGCCCAGCGCCACGCGCCTCACAATCCATATCTATGCAGCAATGGCAGAGCATGAGCGTGAGGAAGCATCCAAGCGAACCAAAGCAGCCCTTGCCGCCGCAAAGGAGCGTGGCGCTGTCCTGGGCGGCTTTCGTGGCGTGAAGGTCGATCCGGCCCAGGGCCTTGCCGAACGCCAGCGCCGTGCGACGGATTTCGCTGATCGCGTTCGGCAGGAGGTCGAGAGCCTGAAGGCCCAAGGCGCGACAAGCCTGCGGGACATTGCGGGAAAGCTGAATGAGCGTGGCATTAAGACGCGGCGCGGGGGCGATTGGTCCGCAACGCAAGTAATGCGGGTCATGGAGGGATAAATCACTTTCCACAATCAGCGATATTCTACAATTGTGGAACGTTATATTTTCATTCACTCACTTTTTATCTTGAAGTCTATCTTGCTGACTCTAAATAGCTTTCTCGAAAACATTACCAAGGGGGAACAATCTTGACCGACATGTCTTTTACCGTCGCATCTGAAACGCACGAGACCATTGACGTAAGGGACATGGGCGAAGGTGCATTGATCCTGATCGAACCGGGCGCGGATGGTAGACCCTCTGAGCAAGTCGCCATCCATTTCGATCAGATCGCAGCTATCTACAGCGCCTTGGCTCCTCGCTATGCTTCCCAGGCCCTTGCGGCCTGACACAAAAACACAGATCGACAATCAGTAGGGCGCGGGGATCGACCTTCGCGCCCTTCGCTATTCCATCGGACCTATTGAATTGACCCTCCCCGCCTCTACCTGGACAAAGCCTATTGCGAACCTCACGCCAGCCGAACGCATGGCGGAGCGGGACCGTGCGATCATGATGGCGCTGGACGGTAGAGCTATTTCGGCCCAGGCGCTGGCCCTGGTCGCGTCGATCCTGGAGGTGCATGAGGCGACGCTGTCTCCCCAGGGGATGCAGCGGAGGGAGGAGCGCCTAGCAGGCGTAAAGCTCGCCCTGGAGGCAATGCTGTGCGACCTGATCGGCGCTGCGGCCCTGGAGCGTTGGTCCTGGAGGTCGATGAGGCGGGAAGCCTTTTCCCGGCAAGCTGTATCCTATCGCATGTTTGCCCTGGTGCGCGAAATGCTCCTGGCGGCTGGATTGGTCGAGGAGCTTCCACCCTTCACAGACAGGACCGGCTTTGGGCCTGTAGGGAAAGCGACAAGGCTGCGACTGACCCAGGCAGGCATGGCCCTGGTCGAGAGGCATGGAATAGACCCATCGGACCATGGGCAGCATTTCGCCCTATCGACCGATGCGAAGGCCCAGGCGATGGACCTCTGAAACTGTGTTCCCGGTATAACTAAAGTATCTTTAGTCTACTCAAGGGATGACGGATAGAGAGACATATAGGAGACCTAAGTTATACGGTATGTCGATATGACATATGGATAGGCTTAGAGCCTGACCTGGAAATGACCCTGTATCCAATCTCAGTCAATCTTTGATCGATGGATCAGCTAAGACAGGTCTTTCCTTTTCAGGTCTTAATCCAGGTCTCCCCTCTCGGCCCCACCTCTGGACCGCTGCACAATCCTCACGAAACGAAATGACCTGAGGACCTTCCGTCCCCATGATGGCGCGTCTACCAATTTCGCCACGCCCGCATCGGTCGCGCCTAGTTTCTCGGGGAGGCGATAGAGGACAGCCTTAGATTGATCAGGAAGGCCCATCCCAGGCACAAGGCAGGGCTGTCAGCTACCCAAGTAGCTAGACGCCCCGCGATATGCCGGGATGGCAGCAATTCACCCACGGAATGGAGGCTAAACGGCTTCCTCAGCCTTCCATGCCCGTATCCATCGGCAGGCGCACGACTGATCGACGCCGAATAGCCCCCCAAGCTCCTCCCCTGTCACACGGCGCGAATGGCGATGAGTTTCCCAATGGAGCCTGGCCCGTTCGTGCCTGTCAGCATAGCGCATCATGTTCGTGACCCGTTTGTGGTCACTGCGTTCGATCAGCCTTAGGTGCTTGGGATTGCAGCATGGTCGATTTCCACAGATATGATCGACCTCATAGCCATCGGGGATTGCGTCCAGGTCATTGTGCGCCCTGAGGGTGAATCGGTGGAAAGCCTCCCTGACTTTCTCTCCATCTACCGTCCACGTCTTATAGAGATAATCGTCCTGGTTTGTCTTATGGCTGATGCTGTAGAAACATCCGCTGTCCATTTCGACAAAGCGCATGGGTCTTGCTTGTGGATGACTCATTACAGCATCCCCGCAAGCTCAGGCTCGTAGAAGGCAAGGAGCTTCTTTGCGGCCCTGCGCCTGGCCCTGGTCTCCCCTGGGCAGCGGACCATGATCAATGCCTCTTTGGTCGCTGCTATGCCCTGCGTATCGTCCTTCGCGATTGCGCCCTGGACGATCAGCTTCTTAATGAGCTGCTCGGCTTCGATGGTCGCCGCTGCTCTGGCGACCTTAGCGGACCTCCAGGTCCACCCTACTGCCGTTCCATGCCTACGCCCTCGCCGCGCCATGTTTTCAGGCTTTCTGCGGCTGGCGAGCCATCGGGCATATTCTGAGCGCTCCTCGGCAGTCTCCAGCATCCCCCAGATTCCGTTTGCATGGAATTGTCCCGTTGGCGATGACTGTAGTCGTTGCGGGACGAGCGGCTCAGCGAACGACAGGGAAACGAAATCCGCAACGGATGATGGCTGCTTGCGGGGAGCTTTCTTCGCCTCTGGTGGCGCATGGTCCCTGCGGTTGAATTGAAATGACCCTGCCCCTGGTGGTGGTGGAGCGTCGGGCTGCGATGGTTTCGATTTTGATGGTGGTGGCATGTTGTTTCGGAATGAGAATGAAAAGATGCCCGCCAGACACATGAGCATCTGACGGGCATAGGTTGACTACCGCTTGATTTGAGCGACAAGCGGCTGGAGCGTTGCCCTGGCCTTGTCCCTCAGGCCTTCGGGCAATTGGTCGAGAGCATCTGTTGCGATGCCCTGGGCCTTGTCGCGGCTGGAGGTATTGCCGATGGAAGCGACAGCGGTGGAAATGATATTCTTCGCTCCATCGTCCAGGCTGCTATCGGACCTTACGGCATCGATTGCGCTGGAGACCCTGACCTGGTTTGCTGCGGCGGTTGCGCGATAGGCTTCCACGTTGCGGATGGGCGATGGCGCTTGCTGGCTCTGCCTGAAAATGTCGGCATCCAACATCCGGCCCGCTTGCTCCTTCGCAGCATACAAGGCTTCGACCGTGGCCCGGTCTGGATTGGCCTTGTCCAGTTCATCGGACCATGCTTCATAGGCCTTCGCAAAGTTTCGCTGAGGCTCTGTGATGCCCTGGTCTGTGGACTTCCATGACGGGGAGGCGGCTGCACCAATATCTACCGCCATCCCTTCGCCGCCCGCGACAGAGGGGCGCGAAGCAACATCAGGGGAGCTATAGATTGCTGGTGGCTCTCCAGCCGCTGCCGGGACTCTGGACTTAGGCTCCCATTTCGGGTCCCGATTCAGCGCTCCCTTTTCGGCCATAGAGGCCAGCCGGTCTACGATCGCATTGCCAGCATTCCCCGCCATGAGCCGGTCCGGTTCCGCAAGGAAGGCATTGAATTGCTCTGGGCTGATCGTGCCGTCCTTCAGGAGACGCAAGGCCCCTGCGTCCTGCTGCGAAGGCAGTAGACCTGTCCGTTCATAGGCGAAGGCGCGGAATCCTCCATCGCCAACAATGTCGTCGCGTGCGTTAGCGATGCCGATTTTGCGCCCTTCCTGGGCCATCCGTTCGGCATCGTTTGCCGCCTGGGCCTTGACTGCATCGGCTTCGCGTTTGGCGAAGAATGGGGCATCCCTGGCCTCATCTGAGAGCTTCGCTAGGGCATCCCGCGCCTTGGCTCTATTGCCTGCGGCTGCGGCAAGCTCTGGAAGCTGTGCAAACTTCGGGGCCTGAGACGCAAGCGCTCTTGCCGCTGCCGCTGTGTCGCGGGAAGCGCCTCCCGATGCCATGCGCCCTGCGATGCTACCGACAGCGCCGCCCAGAGGACCCGCGACCTTGTAACCGGCTGCTGAGCCTGCTGCCTCGGCTAGGACCTTCTTCATGGACCCTCGCGTCTCAGCGCCATCGGGGACAAGGGCTTTGAGGCGACGGGTCTTTTCAATAGCGTTGGCTACGGCTTCACCTGCTGGGCTTCCGTCCCTCAGGGCTGAGACCTCATCATCGCTGAGGATATGCCTGCGGTCCATTGCCAGCTTTAGCCGCGCCTTGACGGAAGGCGTAAGGTCGAGGCTCTGGATTTCCGCTCTGGGCAGATATGATGCTTCAAGCTCAGAGACCCGATTGGACAGCGTAGCATCTTGGAGCTTCCGTTTTGCCTTGCCGGTCTGGATCGTCCTAACAATGCGGTCCAAATCGGTAGCTATCTCCCCGTCCGTCGCTGCATGGGGATTCTTGGCCTGCTCAGCGAGGAAGCGGGCCTTTGCGACTTTGGGCAGAGCCTTGTCGATAAGCGGCTCAGCGACCTTTGCGATACCCTTGCCCGCGCCATGAAGGACAGCGCCGCCGACTGCTCCTCCAGCCGCGCCTAGTGCCGTGCCGTCGAGACGGTCACTAATACCGCCTTCGTCCGAACCAAATCCGTAAGCCGCGCCGTAGCCAGTTCCTGCGGCCATCATGGACCCTAGCTTGGTCGTGCCTTTCGCTGCCCTGGCTGCGTTGGCGGCTCCCGCAACGGGGATAAGACCCCCTGCGATGCCTCCACCGATGAAACCTATAGGATGGTTGTCAAAGGCTTCTTTCAGCTTGCGCCGTTCATCCGCTACGTTTTCGTTGTAGGCGTCTGAAAGGTTCTTGCCGTCCCAAACAGAGGTCTTTGACCCTGGCAAGACGGTGCCCAGGCCAGCCGTAATTTCATCAATCGTTCCGAATGACAGTGCATCGCCTAACCCCAGAAAGGCGCTGTTGAGGAAACTGCCCCTGTCCTTCTCGGCTGGCGGGGGTGCCCCTGTATCAGTGGGCGTCCGCTGGCCTCCCTGTTGCTCCTGCTGAAACTTTCGTTCCTGCTCAGCGATCCATGCGTCTGAGGCAGGGTCCTGGCCTGGGGAGGAGGTAGCGTCGGGAATGTAGGGGATGAATTGGTCGCCGTGCTGGGCGGCTGGCGCTGGATCGACTTGGGGACCGATTGCCCTGCCTGCGGGTCCAGAGGATGCCTTGGGAGCGGGAGGCAGGCTTGCGGCAATCTCATCGACCTGGGCCTCTTGTTCCTGAGGGCTGAGGTCGAGGAAACTATCGTCCACTTCAACCTTGCGGCCATTGATTTCGAGGACAGGCATTAGTTACGGACGCCCTCGGCTGGTGGCGTGAAGCATGGTGGCGCGAACTGGTCGCGCAGTTGGTTTTTCATGTTGGATTTTCCAATTGGAATGAATGATGCCCTGGGCCTCGCATCGTCATGCGTTCGTGAGGCAGAGGGATGGGTTTTGATTGCCAGTCACGAGGACCGGCGATTGGAGCGAAATGAGCGGTAGCAATCCGTCAAGTTTCGCTGTGTTTCGGGAGGCGCAAAATCCGCGCATTGCTCCTATAATGCGTCTTTTAGCCCACTTTCTGATTTTCTAACGTTAAATCAATCGGTTATGCCCCACAGCAATCGCGCAGAAATGGCATGAAAATCGAGCAACAAAATTACTCCATTAAGCGATAATTGAGTAATTATATTCCAATTTCCTGAAGTAACGGATTTCCGCCATTTTTCAGAATTGACCTGAGGGTTTCTGCGGCCTTCAGAAAGGGGCTTGCTTGGGAAGGTCGAGAGTCGCGGGACCCCTTGTTTTAAGAGAGAACACAGGCCTCGTGACGCTTCCATCTGCTCGGACAGTCCTGGGTTTCCAGGCCGTTTGATTGGGGAACAATCTGCAAGATGGATCGCGGGTCGCCGCCTCGTTGTTTCGATGGTTACGGCCCGCCTCTTTTGATGGAAACGCTCGGCCCCGCTCAGGCCTGTGTCATGGGTCCCCGTCCAATAGACTTGAATGTTTCCGACCGGACCTTTTGAAGCGAAACGCCCACCCATGAAGCGACAGGAACATGAGGACCGGACCGCCATCGGGAAAGGTGGCAGTATAATCCTCCCCGCTCCATCCCCGTTCCTTATGTTCACTTTTTGTTCTACAATCTCTCCACGCCCTGAGTCGCTTGGAGGATCGAAAGATGACTGCTGCTGCCCCTCTCGCCATCCCTTCGCCACGGACGGTCCCTCTCGACCAAATAAACGCTGTGGAATTGACGGGGGACCTCCTGATTGACGCCTTCGCTTATGCCCAGGGACCAATGGAAAGCCGCTGCGCCTCCCTGGAGCGTTTCGCAGTTCTCCAGCGCCTCAAGCCCCCTGCCGTTGCCGCTGAGGCGCTTTCGATCCGCATGGCTATCCTGGGGGCGCTTATGGACTCCCTGGGCATCGTGGAGGGTGAATGGCTTGCGACCTGTGATGCCGTGGCAAGGATACGGCTGGAGGACGGTAGAAACCATGCGCTGCCTTGGGGAAACAGCGGCGTCTCTTACAATGAGGCCCAGCTACAGGAGATGATTTGGTCTTACGGGGAGCAGCGATGAGCCGCCGTAGGAAGGGAGAGCAGCCTATTCCCCGATTGCTGGACTCTTGGTCTCAGGATCATCCGGTAGCCAACATGATCCGCACAGGGTCCAGTTGGTTTGCCGCGTGGCAGATGCAGAAACTAACGCCTGCCGTGAAGCTGGCGCGACAAACCGGCATTGCTCCTGCTCGGCTGGCTGCGATCAGTGCGGGGGACAGGGTATCCAGGGCTGAACTGGACGCGCTTGCGAGAGCTTGGAATATCAGCGCGGGGGACCTTGCGGCGTCGATGCCTGACAAGCGGCTACTGGTGGAATGATCGATCCAATAAGCGTATAGGGTCCACATGGTAGCAGAACTGGACGACATACAGGCCCAGGTCGATTGCCCACGTTGCGGCGCGGCGATCAATGTGCCTTATCGCCAAATCCGGCTACACAAAGCCGCTGCCTGTAAGTGCGGTGCCCTCATACGGTTGGAAGACGAAACGCCGATAGCGACCGTCCAGCGCCTTATTGATGAAGCTAATCCGCCAAATGGGGATAACGACAGTTAGCCTTGTCTTTTTTCCTAAGATTAACGTCCCCGATATGGTTCGCAGCCTATTCCATCCCCGTCTCTATCCAAATGTGGCCCATAACCGGGCTGACCTGCGTAAACCGGAGCAGCGCCAGCGGCCCTAGCAGCGCGACAGTTGGGATATGACCAAGACGGCAGCGAAGCCGTCTCCTCTGAGGGCGCAACACTCATTACCGCTGAGGATGGCTGTTGGGCGTCAAGGTCCTCTGAAATTGTCCCGCGATCATATTGGACCGGCTCAGGCTCGGCAGGAGATGAGGACGTTTCAGGAGCCGCCAGCAACGTAGCGGGCCGCGCAGTAGCCGATTCTTTCTGGCCGTCCCAAGCATGAAGGGCGAAAGCTCCGACTAGCCCTGACCCTACCGCAACGCCGATAAACTTCACCGCTTCCATGCGAGCCTTGCGCTTCCGCCGTGCCTTATGGAAATCGCCCAGCCTGACAGGAGGAGCGCGAAAGGGCTTTTTGAATGACATATCCTTGCGTTAGCCCCTTGTCAGTAAACGACGCGTAACGGCATACAAATCGGCAAGCTGTGGAAGGGGGGAATTCATGCGGCTCAGAGATTTAGCAATTACGGCTGGAATGTGCATCATGATGGCTTCTTGCGGGGAATCCAAGGCGGATTTGCACGGGCGGATTGATGAACTGGAGGGTCAAGTCTCCCAACTTGAGGAGGAACTAGAAACAGCGAAATCGGACCTAGAGGAGGCTCATTCACAAGCCCAGGAGGTCCAGGACAAAGCCGAACAAGTTGCGCAAGCCAGCAGCGAGCTACAGGCTCAGGTCTCCCGTTTCGACGGAGAGAACTGGCGCGAAGTTGTGGATGATGTGCGGTCTGCCAGCGGGGAAGTAGATACGGCGCAGTCGGACCTGTCCAGCGCGACCGGCGATCTGCAAAGTTACTGAGGGGCAGCGAGCTTGAGACCCCGCCCTATATCGGAGACCGGCTTACTCCTAACAGACAAGGGCCGTTTGATTTTGCAGATGCCTGGAGGAGGCGCGTGGCGGCTTGAGGCTCCCCGGAAAATCGAAAAGATGCTGGGGCGGCGGGTCACGGTTACAGGCTATCGCGTCGATTTCGACGTGATTGAGGTCGATAAGTGCCTGCTGATTTAGGGCTGTGCGGCCTGAGCAGCGCCAGCATCGCCTTCAATGGCCCCCGCAAATTCAAGTAGATTGGTGCCGTGTTCAATCGCGCTATCCGCCCCGCCAGCTACAGCGCCAACCCACACGACTCCTGCTCCGATGAGCTTTAGCGCCTTACCGGCCTTAGAAATCCAATTCCGGGCGGATGGCTCCTTGGCCTCTTTCATTCCCCAGGCTCGCGTGATTTCGGAAACCGTTGCACCATAAATTCGGGAAAGCCCTTCGATCCCGATGGCGTCAAAACAAGTGACAGCTTGCAACATATTTCCGATTTGCACTTTGAGGAACTGGCGCAGGGACGTATCCATTTCGACAGTGTCAATCTCTGCCAGCAGTTCCATCAGGCTGTTACTGATCGTGTCCAATGTCACAGGATTAACGGCGGCTTCAGGTAGACCATGTGTCACGTCAGCAGCCAAAAACATCAGGTCTATAGAGTCGCTCTGCTTTTTGACCTGATCGACGTTCATTCCGCCAAGGTGCTGGACCAATGAAAATGGCTCCAACCTCTCGGCGGCCTTAGCGTAAAGAGCTTTGGCCCTGTCAGATGCCGATGACATTTCTAATTCGAACTCAAACCGCCGAAATGCAGCACTCACGCCCTGCAAGCCTTCAAAGAAAACTGCTGACCCTATTGGCGCAGAAAACACAGCCGACCATCCGTCTGCCATGTTGGTATTCTGTTGTCCGCGAAATTTATCATAGACCTTGGCAATTTTAAGCGCTGCGCATTGGCTCATCGTGTCGTGCTTCTTTCAGCCGTTCTCGCTGCGTAACAGCCTATCTTGACGAACAAGCAGAGGCAACGTCATTCATAGGGTCTTCACGTTACAACGGGAGCAGATTATGTCCGCCCGCCGCCGCGATCTCCAGCGCGCGCTTCGCCGTCTCCTGCCCCTTGACCTGGCGCAGGTCGGCTGTGCGGATCGGCAGGGCGACGTCGCCCGGTTGCGGCGGCGACAGCGCGGCCGTCCCCTTGAAATGGTTCAGAAGGCTGAACAGATCGGGCGCGGCGATCACCTCCACCTGACCGGCCCAGGCCGCCTCCGCCCCCTGCGCCACCGGGCAGACAAGCCCCAATTCCCGTTCCCCGGCATGGAGCGCGGCGAGCAACACCCCCGGCGTTTGCGCGATCCGCCCGTCCAGACCCAGTTCGCCGACCACGACATAGCCCGCCAGCGTCTCGGCATCGATCACCCCCATCGCACCCAACAGGGCGAGCGCGATCGGCAGGTCGAAATGCGATCCTTCCTTGGGCAGGTCGGCGGGGGAGAGATTCACTGTGATTCGCTTGGGCGGCAGCGACAGGCCGATGGCGGCGATGGCGTTGCGCACCCGCTCCCGACTCTCGGCCACCGCCTTGTCCGGCAGGCCGACGACGATGAAATTGGGCAGGCCCGGCACCAGTTGGCACTGGACCTCCACGCCGCGCGCCTCCAGCCCGAGATAGGCCACCGTCGATACCGTCGAAACCAATGCGTATCCCCCCTGCCGCGCCCATCCGGTCCGGTCCGTGCTGCCCCATTTGTGGAGCGCCGCGACCCGAACGGCAGAACCGGGCTGTTACGAGCCACTTGCCTCGTTCCAGCGCCTTTGCAGGAACAGGACGGGGTTTCAATCTCTTAGCAGCAATCAGTCGTCTTCCGGCCGCCCCTTGAAGCCCTGGGCCACGACATACCATTCCACGCTGCCTTTGCGGCTTGCGGGGGGCTTGGCATGTTTGATCGTGGTGAAATGCCTCTTGAGAATGGCGAGCAGATCGGCATCCGTCCCGCCCGCGAACACCTTCGCGACGAAGCTGCCGCCCTTGCGCAGATTCTCCACCGCGAACATCGCCGCGGCCTCCACCAATCCCATGGTGCGCAGATGATCGGTGGCCGCATGGCCCACGGTATTCGCCGCCATGTCGGAGATGACCAGATCGGGCGCTTCGCCCAGCGCCTCGGCCAGCAAGTCCGGCGCCTTGTCGTCCATGAAGTCCATCTGGAAGAGCGTGACGCCCGGAATCGGATCGGTCGGCAACAGGTCGATCCCCACCACCTTCGCCTTGGGGCAAAGCTTGCGCACCACCTGTGCCCAGCCGCCCGGCGCCACGCCCAGGTCGACGACCGCGCGCGATCCCTTCACGAAGTGGAATTTCTCATCCAGTTCGATCAGCTTGAAGGCGGCGCGGCTGCGCCACCCCTCCGCCTTGGCGCGGCGGACATAGGGATCGTTCAACTGTCGTTCGAGCCAGCGGGTCGACTGGGCCGTGCGCCCCTTCGCCGTCTTGACCCGCACCTTGCCGGCACCAGTGCCTCTCACATTCTTGCTCCATCGCGGTCCATCAAACCGCGCAATATGCCTTCGCGAATCCCGCGATCCGCCACGCCCAGACGCTGGGCTGGCCAGATATCGAGGATCGATTCCAATATGGCGCAGCCCGCCACCACCAGATCGGCCCGCTCCGTGCCGATGCAGGGCAGCGTCTGCCGTTCCGCCAGCGGCATGGAGGACAGCCGTTCCGAAATCGCGCGCATCGACGTCGAGGGCACGATCAGCCCGTCAATCGCCTGCCGGTCGTAGCGCGGCAGGTCAAGATGCAGGCTGGCCAGCGTCGTCACCGTTCCAGAGGTGCCGAGCAGGCGGATGTCGGGCTGCGGCGACGGCAGACGACGTGCCAGCGGGGCAAAAGCCTCCGTCACGCGTGCCCGCATCCGGCCATAGGCGGCCAGCCGGTCCGCTCGATCGGCATGGTCGAACGGCTCGCTCTCGGTCAGCGACACCACCCCCCAGGGGGCGCTCACCCAATCGACTATATGGGGCGCGCCCGAACAATTGGAATCGACCAGCACCAGTTCGGTCGATCCGCCGCCAATGTCGAAGATCAGCGCCGGGCCGTCGCCCGGTTCCAGCAACGCATGGCAACCCAGCACCGCCAGCCGCGCTTCCTCCTGCGCGCTGATGACGTCGAGCGCGATACCGGTTTCGCGATAGACCCGCTGGATGAATTCCGCCCCGTTGTCGGCGCGGCGGCAGGCTTCGGTGGCAACTGAGCGGGCCAGCGTCACATGGCGGCGGCGCAGCTTGTCCGCGCAAACCGCGAGGGCCGCAATCGCCCGATCGATCGCCGCGTCGCTGATCCGCCCGGACGCCGCCAGCCCCTCACCCAGCCGGACGATGCGGGAAAAGGCATCCACGACGATGAACCCGTCGGACGACGGCTTGGCGATCAGCAGACGGCAATTGTTGGTCCCCAGATCGATCGCCGCATAGGATCGCCGACCCCGCGGCGGATGAGGCAAAAGGCCCCGCGATTTCGACGGGGGAGTGAGGGCCGCAGCCTTGCTCCCATTGCCTTGACCGGATCGGATACCCGAAACGCCGGCGGCCGGACCGGAACTCTGCGGCGATGGGCGGCTGTGCTGCACCATGGCCGTATCTCTTTTCTTCTTCGCCAACGCCGGAAAGCGCCGGAACTTGCCCCAAGAGTAAGCGGATGAAGAAGAAAGCGCAAGAAGGGGCGGGAAAGCCCTCAGATAAGCGGGAGCAGCGCCGCGACGATCCACCGCTCCTCGGCGCGCAGCACGCCCCAGGCGCGAGCGGCGGCGCGGCTGTCCATGACCTCGACGCCGATGCCCTTCGCCTCCAGTGCGCGGACGAAGGGACGCGGCGGCTGGCGCAGCCCCGCGCCGGTGCCGAGCAGCAGAAATTCGGGAAGCGGGTCGAGATCGAACAGATCGCCCAGATCCGCCGCCGTCAGCGCGTCGATGACCGGCGCCTCACGCCAGGCCAGAGCGCGCAGCGGCGAGAGCAACAGGCCATCGGGAAAGACATCGTCCCTGACCCGAAAGCCCCGCCCCTGAAAGCCGGTGACGATCGGCCCCTGCCCCGTTTCATCGCGGCGCAGTTCGATCCCCGATCGTCCCTTTCCGGGCGCCTGGCCGTTCAGGGCCGCGCTCCGTCGTCACGCGGACCCGTGCGTTCGGCCTGAGCCGCGATGTTCGTCTTGCTCGCCTTCTTTTCCGCTGTTGCGGGCGACAGGCCGAGGCTGATGAGCAGCGAGGACGACACATAGACCGACGAATAGGTGCCGACGATGATGCCCAGCATCATGGCCGCCGTGAAGCCGCGCAGCACATGGCCGCCCAGCAGCAACAGCGCGCCCAGTGCCAGCAGCACCGTCACCGACGTCATGACGGTTCGCGGCAGCGTCTCGTTGACCGACAGGTCGATCAGCGCCTTCATGTCCATCTTGCGGTATTTCCGCATATTTTCCCGAATGCGGTCGTCGATCACCATCTTGTCGTTGATGGAGTAGCCCACGATGGTGAGCACGGCCGCCACGGTCGTCAGATCGAACTCCAACTGGGTGATGGCGAAGAAGCCCAGCGTCATCAGCACGTCGTGCATGATCGCGACGAAGGTCGAGATGCCGAACTGCCACTCATAGCGGAACCAGGAGAAGATCGCGATGCCGACCACCGCCAGCATCACGGCCAGCACGCCGTTCTGGATCAGTTCGCCCGACACCTTGCCCGACACCGTGTCGTAGCGGGAGAATACGACGCCGGGGAAATCCGCCATCAGCGCCTTGCGCGCCTTTTCGACAATGGCATTGGCCGCGCCCGCGCCGCCCTGTTCGGGGAGTGGCAGGCGGATCTGCACCGTTTTGGGATCGCCGAATTGCTGGAGCGAGCCATCGCCCACGCCGAGCCGGTCCACCACGCCGCGCACCTTGTCGATGGGCGGCGGTTGCTGGAATCGCGCCTCGATCATCAGGCCGCCGACGAAATCGACGCCCAGATTGAGGCCCTTGTAGAAAGTCGCGCCGACCGCCAGCACCGTCAGCAGCGCCGTCAGGCCAAAGGCCCAGTGGCGCAGCTTGACGAAGCCGATATTGGTGTTGTCGGGGACGAGCTTAAGCAGTTTCATAGTCTCTCTCCGCCCCGTCAGATGTGGATTTCGGTCGGGCGCTTGGCGCGGACCCAACGCGACACCAGCAGGCGCGTGAAGGTGACGGCGGTGAACACGCTGGTCGCGATGCCGATCAGCAGCACGATCGCGAAGCCCTTCACCGGACCGGAGCCGAGCGCAAGCATGATGCCGCCGGCGATGGCGTGGGTCACGTTCGCCTCGAAAATGGTGCGGCTGGCTTCCTTATAGCCATGTTCGATCGCCTGCACGACCCCGCGTCCCCGTCGCCGTTCCTCGCGGATACGCTCGTAGATCAGGACGTTGGCGTCGACCGCCGTGCCGATGGTCAGCACGAAACCGGCAATGCCCGGCAAGGTCAGCGTCGCGCCCAGAATGCCCATCACGCCGAGGATGACCAGCACGTTGATGGCGACGGCGATGTTCGCATACACGCCGAAACGGCCGTAACTCACGAACATGAAGGCGGCGACAGCGACCACCGCGATGATCGAAGCGGTGAGGCCCGCCTTGATCGAATCGGCGCCCAGTTGGGGGCCGACTGTGCGTTCCTCCACCACGGTCAGCGCGACCGGCAACTTGCCCGAACGCAGCGCAATGGCGAGCTGGTTGGCGCTTTCCACGGTGAAATTGCCGCTGATCTGCGCGGAGCCGCCCAGAATCGGTTCATTGATGTTCGGCGCCGAGAGCACCTTGCCGTCGAGGATGATGGCGAAGGGCCGGTTCACATTCTGCGACGTCACCTGGCCGAATTTGCGGCCGCCCGCACCGTTGAAGCGGATATTGACGATGGGCGCGTTGCCGCGCTGGTCATAGCCCTGTTGCGCGTCGGTCAGGTCCTCGCCCGACACCATGACCTGCCGGTAGACGGCGATCACCGGCGGCCCGGCGGGATTGCCCGGATAAGGCAGCACTTCGCTGCCCACCGGCGCACGGCCCTGCGCCACCTCGGCGGGATTGGCGTTGATGTCGACCAGCTTGAACTCAAGCTTGGCGGTCTGGCCGAGCAGGTCCTTCAACGCCTTGGGATTCTGAAGCCCCGGCACCTGCACGACGATGCGATTGTCGCCCTGCTGCTGGATCGTCGGCTCACGAGTGCCCATTTCGTCGATGCGCTTGCGGATCACTTCGGTCGCGACTTCCATCGCGCCCTTGACCGCATTGTCGATCCCCGCCTGGGTCGGCGTGATGACGATGGTGGAACTGTTCACCACCTCGACATTGAAGTCGCGCTGGCCAGTCAGGCCCGCGCCCTGCGTCAGCGGCCGGATGCGCTCGACAGCGGCATCAACCTCCGACGGGTTGCGGACCATGAAGCTCAACTTCCCGTCGCGGCTGGAAATGTCGCCGATGGCGATTTTGGTGTCGCCCCGGCGCAGTTCCGCGCGGACCTGCTCCTCCATATTGGTCAGCCGCTGCTTGGCGACGTCCTGCGTGGACGCTTCCAGCAGCAAATGGCTGCCGCCCGACAGGTCGAGGCCCAGATTCACACGGGTCTGCATGAATTTGGGCAGCTTTTCGACCGCCGAATCCGGCATGAAGCTCGGCACGGAACAGAAGATGCCGATCAGCAGCGGCAGCAGGATCCCGGCGACCGCCCAGCGAGGGAAGTTCAGCATCGGGCCGCTCAGTCGTTCGCAGGCTTGGCGGTGGCGGGATCGACCACGTCGGTCAGGGTGGACTTCACCGCCTTGACCTTCATGTTCGGCGCCAGTTCGACTTCGGCGTAAAATTCGTCGACACGCACCACCTTGCCGACCAGACCGCCGCCGGTCACGACCTGATCGCCCTTTTTCACGGCGTCGATCTTGGCCTTATGCTCCTTCATCTTCTTCTGCTGCGGACGGATCAGCAGGAAATAGAAGACGACGAAGATGAGGACCAGCGGGGCCATCTGCACCAACATGGAGGCGCCGGACGATTCCCCGCCCGCAGTCTGGGCAAAGGCTGGAGATATGAACATGCTTGGAACTTTCGCCTTATTATCTGTCCAGTCGCAGCCGCAAAGCGCCTGCAAAATGCTTTTGTCATTCGCAGACGCAAGCGCCTGCAAAATCCTTTTGCCATTCGCAGCCGCAAAGCGCTGCAAATCAAGGGCGCGCGGCTAACACAGATGGGCCGGGTGAGGCAACCGGATTAGGATTTGCCGACAAAAGCGCAAAAAGCCTGCATGGAAGCGCTTGCATATTCCCCAAACTGCTTCTAATTGCGCCGCTCCGGTCGGGACGTAGCGCAGCCTGGTAGCGCATCACACTGGGGGTGTGGGGGTCGGAGGTTCGAATCCTCTCGTCCCGACCAAATTATCGAAGGCTCCGCGAAGCCTTCCTCCCCTCCTTATTCCCCAAGTTTCGCTCGCGTTTGACCGCGCTTTTCCGCTGTCCTACAATGAACCAAATGGGATAAATGGACCGTCTTTCCACAGAGAAGGGCGGTATCATGGATATTTCGACGTTGATCGATGAGGTCATCGCGCGCGAGGGTGGCTATAGCAATCATCGGGCGGATCGCGGCGGGCCAACCCATTTCGGGATCACGCAGGCCGTGGCGCAGGCCAATGGCTATAGGGGCGACATGCGCGCCCTGCCCCGCAGCGTGGCGGAGGCGATTTATCGGCGGCTATATTGGGAAAAGCCGGGCTATGCCTTTGTCGCGGAACTGGCTCCCGCAATCGCCGAGGAACTGTTCGATACGGCAGTCAATATGGGGCCGGCGACGGCCAGCGGCTTTCTTCAGCGCGCACTCAATGCGCTCAATCGCAATGAACAGGATTATCCCGACCTGAAGGTCGATCAGGCCTTAGGGGCAAGAACCCTCGCGGCGCTGGGCGCTTTTTTGAAGCTGCGCGGCAAGGCGGGCGAAAAGGTGCTGCTCAAGGCGGTCGAAGCCTTGCAGGGGGAGCGCTATCTGGCTCTGGCGGAAAGCCGGCCGGCCAATGAGGCCTTTCTCTATGGCTGGCTCGCAAACCGGATCGGTTAGGAGGGCAGGCGCATGACATCAGCGCGGCACAGGCGAATCGGAGGGGACCGGTGGACGCTGCGGGCGCGGCCGGCCTTTCTTTATGTGATGTACGGATTGCTGCTCTGGTCGGTGCCTTTGGGGCTGGTCGGCGGGGTGCGACCGGACGTGGCGGCGGCGATCATCCGCACCATGCAGGCCTATTTCAGCGCCTTGCCGGAACCGCTCTACGCGCTCTTCGGCACCGGCTATCTGGGTTATACCGCGGCCAGGGCCTGGGGGAAGGCGAGGGGCGTGGAGCGGTAGCCGTTCCGGCAGCGTTGCTACAATGCCTCTCCGGGGAAATTGGCCTTCAGGAAATCCAGCACCACGCGCGCCCGCGGCGGCAGGCGTTTGTGCGAGGGATGGACCGCCCATATGTCGAGCGCGGCAATGACGCTGTCCGGCAGGACCGGCACCAGCCGCCCCGTCTCGATATCGCCCTGCACCCGAATCGCCGGGAGCAGGGCGATGCCCAGACCGCTGACGGCCGCGCGATGAACCGCTTCGCTGCCGTCGCTGCGGAACGTGCCGCTGACCACCCTCTCCCGTCCATCTATGGTCCAGCGGGCCGGCACGTCGCCATAGGCATAGGCGATGCATTCATGGCGGGAGAGATGTTCGGCGGAAGCGGGTAGGCCATGTCCCGCAAGATAATCGGGGGCCGCCACCAACAGACGCGGCAGGCTGCCGAGCGGATGGACCACCAGACTGTCGTCGCTGACCGGACCGACGCGCAGGGCCAGATCAAGCCGCTCCTCCACGACGTCGCGTTGCCAGTCGGTCATGGCGCAATCGAGCTGAAGCGCGGGATAGCGGCGGGTCAAATCGCCCAGGCGCGCGACATAATGAAGGCCCAGCGCGGTGGTGAGGCCGATCCGGACAAGCCCGCGCGGCTCATTGCGGACCGGACCGAAATCCTGCTCTGCCACATCAAGCGCATCCAGCATGGCCCGGGCATGGGCCAGCAGGCGTTCCGCCTCCGCCGTGGCGATCAGCCGTCGCGTGGTGCGGTGAAACAGGGTTGCGCCGAAATGGGCCTCCACCTGGTCCAGACGGCGCGCAATCGTGGTATGACTGGCGTGCATTTCTTCCGCCACACGGGAGAAATTGGGTTTCTCGCACAGCCGCATAAATGTCCGCATGGCGATCAACAGATCCGTCATTTGAACGATTCCCGCACAGATATTGTGCGACGAATCCTTATTGTCTGACGGCGCGAAAAGCCAGAAGCGACCCTATCGCCCGGCCGTGCCGGATAGGAGGAGAAGAGGATGTCCATGCCCCACCGAAGCATGTCCCGCCGCATCGCCCATGCCGGATTGGCCGCCCAATGCCGGACGGCCGAGGAAGCCGCGGCCCTTATCCAGAATGGCATGGCCGTGGGGATGAGCGGCTTTACGGGATCGGGCTATCCCAAGGCCGTGCCGCTCGCGCTGGCCGCGCGGATGACGGCTGCCCATGACGCGGGCGATCCGTTCCGGGTGAAGGTGTGGACCGGTGCCTCCACCGGACCGGAACTGGACGGCGCGCTGGCGCAGGCCGATGGCGTCGAATTCCGCCTGCCCTATAATAGCGACCCCATCGCCCGCGAGCGGATCAACAAAGGGCAGATGCAATATTTCGACATGCATCTGAGCCAGGTCGCGCCGATGGCGTGGCAGGGTTTCCTGGGCGATCTGGACGTGGCCGTGATCGAAGTGACCGGGATCACCGCCGAGGGCGACCTGATCCCCTCCGCCTCGGTCGGCAACAACAAGAGCTGGATCGACCGGGCCAAGGGCGTGATCCTGGAGGTCAATCGCTGGCAGAATCCCGCACTCGAAGGGATGCACGACATTTATTACGGCACGGCGCTGCCGCCGCACCGCGAGCCGATCCCGCTTGTACGGGCGGATCAGCGCATTGGTCAGCCGACCTTCCGCTGCGATCCCGCCAAGGTGATCGCGGTGGTCGAAACCGAAGCGCCGGACCGCAACGCCCCCTTCACCCCACCCGATGACAAGGCGCGGGCGATCGCCGCGCATCTGCTGGAGTTCCTCAGCCATGAAGTGAAGAAGGGCCGCCTGCCCGCTTCGTTGCTGCCGTTGCAGTCGGGGGTCGGCAATATCGCCAACGCCGTGCTGACCGGCCTGATCGACGCGCCGTTCACGGATATGGTCGCCTTTACCGAGGTGATCCAGGACGGGATGCTGGACCTGCTCGACGCGGGCAAGCTGCGCATGGCGAGCGCGACGGCCTTTTCGCTGAGTCCCGAAGCGGCGGCGCGGATGAATGCGGACATGGGGCGTTACCGGGATCGCATGATCCTGCGGCCGCAGGAGATCAGCAACCATCCCGAACTGGTGCGGCGGCTTGGCTGTATCGCCATGAACGGCCTCATCGAGGCGGATATCTATGGCAATGTCAATTCGACGCATCTGATGGGGTCGCGCATCCAGAACGGCATTGGCGGATCGGGCGATTTCGCGCGCAACGCCTTCCTCTCGATCTTCATGACGCCCTCGACCGCCAAGGGTGGCGCGATTTCCGCCATTGTGCCGCATTGCAGCCATGTCGATCACATCAACCAGGATGTGCAGGTGATCGTGACCGAACAGGGACTGGCTGACCTGCGCGGGCTGGCGCCCCGGCAGCGGGCGGAACGGATCATGGAAAATTGCGCGCATCCCGACTTCCGGCCGATGCTGAAGGACTATTTCAAGCGGGCGCTGGCCGGGTCGTTCGGCTTGCAGTCGCCCATGCTGCCCGGCGAGGCATTGGCCTGGCACCAGCGCTATATCGATACCGGCACGATGCGGGACTAGAGGCAGAGTCCTGTCCGGTTCTTTCGGCCTGCATCCCCCATGAACCGGACGATCCCTCATCCCCATCGTGCCCGGCGGGCCTGCGAGCGCATACGCAGGCCCGCCTGACCGAAATCTCGGCACCCCCAAATGAGAGGGGCCGCCGGGCAGATAAACCCGGACGGCCCATCATTGACATGGTCAGCGGCCGGAAGTGCCGCCCAAGGGAAACGTTGATCGCGCTATTTTCCAGACGCGGAACTCCGCCTGCGGAACCGCAGTCGACAATCACCGGATTTCTGCAAAACCGACGCTAAAGGCGTCGCTCAGCGGCGCGTTCCCCGAATGGACTTGACCGACCCCATTGCTGAACCATGAGACATCGGATCACCTCCTTTCGCTAGTTGAAGCCCCTATAGCCGTTCCCGGATAATGGTCCTTCGCCGTCTATGAGATGATATGTGAATCAGACGGGCCGCATGTTCAAGGCTTGTAAAATTCTTTTTTCGAATCATACTTCTACGTCCGCGTTTCGCAGGCGACTTGCTTCGAAATTTGCCGAAACCTCCCGAAATCAGCAACTTAGGCGCGGCAGTCCTCGACGACGCGGCCTATCTCCGCCCAGGCTGGCAGGATCAGTGTGGGCAATCCCTGAACTTCGACCGCAAAACGGCCCCGGCTATAGACGATCCGGTCGAGCGCCGCGTCGTTGGCCGCGCGGATCGCCTGCGTCGCAGGGACGGTCCCCACAGCCGCCGCCGCAGGCCAACTCACCGCGCCATAGCTGGTCCGCACCGTCATCGCCGTACCCGCCGGGCCGGGGCGCAGCAGGCTGATGCGGCGCGCTGCCTTATCGCAGCGGATGAGGAACAGGCTGCTTTGCGCATCGACGCCGAACAGCGCGACCGATCCGGCGCCATCGACCTGATAACGCCAGTCGCCGGACGTCGTATCACGGTCCTGCCATTCGACCGGAGCGGGCGGCGGTGGCGCGGGCGGCGGCGCCGACCTCGATGCCGGGACCGGAGCCGGCGCCCGGCCAGCCGTGGGCGGCTGAGGCGCGCCGACGCAGGAAGCCAGCAGGAAGAAGGATGTCGCCAGCGCGGCGGAAGGCAAAGTGAAGCGCATCCCGCCTCCATGCCTCAGGGAACGGGATGGCATCAACCCGAAAAGGGCGGAACGAGGCATCCACTCCGATCAAGCGGCGAGCCCGAGGAAGCGCCGGATTTCACCGCTTTTGCGCCCACCCGTCATTGACAGTCCAGGGCCGAATCGCTAAGGGCAGCCCTTCCCAATTCGCTGGCGAGCGGCGGTGCAACAGCACTGGCCGTCTTTTTTGCGTCTTGGGGCCTATCGAATCGGCCGCAAATCCTTATGCAGGAATTTCGGCCCGGACGCTTTGAGATGGGGTGGCGCCAACCGCCCCGTGGAGCAGGAGTACAGAATACCATGGCACGTATTGCGGGTGTCAACATCCCGACCAACAAGCGCGTGATCATCGCGCTCACCTACATTCACGGCATCGGTCGCAAGACCGCCGTCGACCTCGCCGACAAGCTGGGCATCGACCACAGCCGCCGCGTTCAGGACCTGTCGGACGCCGAAGTCCTGCAGATCCGCGAAGCCATCGACGCCGACCTGACCGTCGAAGGCGATCTGCGTCGCGAAACCGCGATGAACATCAAGCGCCTGATGGATCTGGCCTGCTATCGTGGCCTGCGTCACCGCAAGGGCCTGCCGGTCCGCGGTCAGCGCACGCACACCAATGCGCGCACCCGCAAGGGCAAGGCGAAGCCGATTGCAGGCAAGAAGAAGTAATCGTTGAGGGCCAGTCCTTCGGGCAGGCCCTCCGGCGACTTCTGCTTTTAAACGATTTCAGTAGGATAGAGCAAAATGGCACGCGAACCTCAGCGCATTAAGCGCCGCGAACGCAAGAACATCTCGGCCGGCGTCGCGCACGTCAACGCCAGCTTCAACAACACGATGGTGACCATCACCGACGCCCAGGGCAACGCGATTTCGTGGTCCTCGGCCGGCATGATGGGCTTCAAGGGCAGCCGCAAGTCGACCCCGTATGCCGCGCAGGTCTGCGCCGAGGACGCCGGCCGCAAGGCTGCCGAACATGGCGTGCGCACCCTGGAAGTCGAAGTGAAGGGCCCCGGTTCGGGCCGTGAATCGGCTCTGCGCGCGCTGCAGGCCGTCGGCTTCCACATCACCTCGATCCGCGACGTGACGCCGATCCCGCACAACGGTGTGCGTCCTTCCAAGCGCCGCCGCGTCTAATCGCCGGCTCGTTCGGTACTGGCGGGCGGCGGACGCGTCGCCCGCTTACCCATCTGCATCGGTCGGGACGTCCTGTTGGGTTCAGGATTTTAAGCGTTTCGGCCCCATCCCCAGGGGAAATACATGACTGTCAACATGAAGAACTGGCAGGAATTGAAGAAGCCCAACAACCTTGAGATCAAGGCGGCGGGCGACGGCAAGCGCAAGGCGACCTTCGTCGCCGAACCTCTGGAGCGCGGCTTCGGTCTGACGCTTGGCAATGCGCTGCGCCGGGTTCTTCTGTCCTCGCTTCAGGGCGCGGCGGTCACCTCGATCAAGATCGAGAACGTCCTCCACGAATTTTCCTCGCTCGCCGGCGTGCGCGAAGATGTGACGGACATCGTCCTCAACATCAAGCAGGTCGCGCTGCGCATGGAAGGCGACGGTCCCCGCCGTCTCCAGTTGTCCGCCACCGGCCCCGGCGAAGTGCGCGCGGGTGACATCACCACCGTCGGCGACATCGAAGTGATGAACCCCGATCTGGTGATCTGCCATCTTGATCAGGGCGCGACCCTGAACATGGAACTGACCGCTGACATCGGCAAGGGCTATGTCCCCGCCGTCGCCAACCGTCCGGCGGACGCCCCGATCGGCCTGATCCCGATCGATGCGCTCTACTCGCCCGTGCGCCAGGTCGCCTACAAGGTGGACAACACCCGCGTCGGCCAGGAACTGGACTATGACAAGCTGTCGCTGACCGTCGAAACCGACGGCACCGTCACGCCGGAAGACGCGGTGGCCTATGCTGCCCGCATCCTGCAGGACCAGCTCCAGCTGTTCGTCCACTTCGAGGACGCGCTGCCCGTCGCCGCTCCGGCTGCCGGTGCTGCGGCTGGCGGTTCGGCCAGCGAAGGCGAGAGCGACGCGAACCAGATCAACCGCTATCTGCTCAAGAAGGTGGACGAGCTGGAACTGTCGGTCCGCAGCGCCAACTGCCTCAAGAACGACAACATCATCTACATCGGCGATCTGGTCCAGAAGACCGAGGCCGAGATGCTGCGCACCCCGAATTTCGGCCGCAAGTCGCTGAACGAAATCAAGGAAGTGCTGTCGTCCATGGGCCTGCGCCTGGGCATGGACATTCCCGGCTGGCCGCCGGAAAATATCGAGGAAATGGCCAAGAAGCTCGAACAGGAGCTGCTTAGTTAAGAGGATCGGGGTCGGGGCGATGCGCCGACCCGGTTTCTTATGGGCTGATGGGCGGTGGCCCTGAACACCGCCTGGTCTGGGCTACCTGAAACGGGCCCTTAACGAACGAAGGAAAGACACATGCGTCACAAGGTTGGTCATCGTAAGCTGCAGCGCAGCGCCGGGCATCGTAACTCGCTGCTCCGCAACCTCGCGGCTTCGCTCATCAAGCATGAGCAGATCCTGACGACCACGCCCAAGGCGAAGGAACTGCGTCCCTACGTCGAAAAGCTGATCACCCTCGCCAAGAAGGGTGGCCTGTCGAACCGTCGCCTGGCCAATGCCCGTCTGCAGGACGACACGCAGCTGACCAAGCTGTTCGAAGTCCTGGCCGAGCGTTACAAGGATCGCAACGGCGGCTACACCCGCGTGATCAAGGCCGGCATCCGCGCTTCGGACGCGGCGCCGATCGCGATCATCGAACTGGTCGATCGCGACGTCGATGCCAAGGGTCAGGATTCCGGTCCGGTTCAGGGCGCCGATGCCGACGAGCTGGAAGCGGCATGATCCGCTGATACCGCTTTTGCGAAAGTGGTAATTTGATTTCAGGACAGGCCGTGGCTTGATAAGAGCCACGGCCTGTTTTGTTTGTTTTCACGGTGATGGGGGAAAAGCGGAATGCGCAGGCTTCGCTGCCTGGCTTTGGCGTCGCTGCTGCTGGCCCCCCTCCCCGTACGCGCGGCGCCGGATGCCGCCGCCCTCGCGGCTGGTGTCAGGACGACCACCCTGCACTATCCCGCCGCCAGACGGCTCGATCTGGTCGAGGACCATTTCGGCGTCAAAGTGACCGACCCCTATCGCTGGCTCGAAAACGACCTGCGCAGCGATCCTGCCGTGCGCGACTGGGTGGACCGGGAGAACGCCCTGACCCGCCGCTATATCGACGGCCTGCCGGGCCGCGACATCCTCAAGACGCGGATGCAGGCGCTGTTCGCCCATGGTCGCTACACCCTCCCGCGCAAGGCAGGCGGCCGCTATTTCTACGGCTATAACAAGGGCCTTCAGAATCAGACCCCGCTCTATATGCGCGAGGGGCTGACCGGCCCGCAACGCCTGCTCATCGACCCCAATGACTGGGCCAAAGACGGATCGGACGCGCTGGCGGAATGGGCGCCCTCCCCCGACGGTCGCTATCTGCTCTATGCCGTGCAGGAGGCCGGAAGCGACTGGCGCACGCTGAAGATATTGGACGTCGCCACCGCCAAGCCGCTCGACGATGTCGTGCAATGGGTGAAATTCTCGCAGCTGGCCTGGGACGGGCGGGGTCAGGGTTTCTTCTATTCCCGCTTCGCCGCGCCGCAGGATCGGGCGACCTTCCAGTCTTCGGCTGTGGCGCAACAGCTTTTTTACCACCGGCTTGGCACGTCGCAGGCGCAGGACCAGCGGATCTACGCCACGCCCGATCAGCCGAAACTCAGCCACACAGGCCAGGTCACGCAGGACGGCCGCTGGCTGGTCATCAGCAGCTTCCAGGGCACCGATCCGCGCCGGGAACTGCATGTCGCGGAACTGACCGGCGGCAAGGTGAAGGTGCGGTCGCTGGTCAAGGGCATCACCAATGACTGGCGGCTGATCGGCAGCCGGGGACCGACGCTGTACTTCATCACCGACCAATATGCCCCGCATCTGCGCGTCGTGTCGATCGACGCCCGCCGTCCCAGCCGCAGCAGCCAACAGGTCGTGGCCGAGCGGATGGACACGCTGGCGGGCGGGTCGCTGGTGGGGGAAAGGCTGATCCTTGCCTATCTCTCCGATGCTGAGACGGTGGCCGAGTTGATCGGGTTGGACGGGCGCAAGATCGCGGACGTCCCGTTGCCCGGCATGGGCACGGCCGCGGGCTTTGGCGGGCGGGATGGTGACCCGGAAACCTTCTTCAGCTTTTCCGGCTTCACCACGCCGTCCAGCATCTACCGCTTCGACACGGCGACGCTGCGTTATGAACTGTTCGCGCGGCCCGACCTGCCGTTCAACCCGGACGACTATGGCATAGAGCAGATCAGCTACCCGTCGAAGGACGGCACGATGATCCCGATGACGGTGATCCGCAAGAAAGCGCTGGCCCTGTCGAAAACCCCCGCGCCGACGATCCTCTACGGCTATGGCGGCTTCAACATCGCGCTGACGCCGGGCTATTCGGCGACGCGCATGGCCTGGCTGGAGCAGGGCGGCGCCTATGCCATCGCCAATCTGCGCGGCGGCGGCGAGTTCGGCAAAGCGTGGCACGATGCGGGCCGCCTCGCCCACAAGCAGAATGTATTCGACGATTTCATCGCGGCCGCCGAATATCTGAAGGCCAATGGCTATACGACGAAGGACGGCCTGGCCATTGAGGGGCGCTCCAATGGCGGCCTGCTGGTCGGCGCGGTGGTGAACCAGCGGCCCGACCTGTTCGCCGCCGCGCTGCCCGCCGTGGGGGTGATGGACATGCTGCGCTTCGACCGCTTCACGGCCGGGCGATACTGGATCGACGATTATGGATCGCCGGACAATGCGCAGGATTTCCGCCTGCTCTATGCCTATTCCCCCTATCATAATATCATGGGCGGCAAGGATTATCCGGCGATCCTCGTGACCACCGGCGACACCGACGATCGCGTTGTCCCGGCGCACAGCTTCAAATATGCCGCCGCGCTCCAGGCCGCCGATCTGGGGCCGAAACCGCGCCTCATCCGCATCGACAGCAAGGCCGGCCATGGATCGGGCAAGCCCATCGACAAGCTGATCGCCGAATATGCCGACAGCTATGCCTTTGCCGCGCATTTCACCGGCTTGCCGATACGCGACGAACCGAAATAGCCGTTCAGCCCCCTGACAGCCGAACGGGCATAGCACTCCGGCAAACCGGTTGAGGGACGCGGGCCATGAACAAGACACAATGGATGACGGGATCGCTGACGGCCCTGGCGCTGCTGGCGAGCGGCGCGGCTTCGGCGCAGATACAGCCGCAGCTGCGCTATCCGCAGGATCAGGGCGATCTGCCGGACGATGCGCAGGCACCCGAAGACCAGGCCGATCCACCCCATGCCGACGATGATTTTTCCGATGTGGTCGGCGCGGATCAGGATGCCTCGGCCCCCGATTCTGCGCCCGGGGGCTATGACCGGGCGCACGATCCCAACGACGCCGCGCTAGCCCCGGAAAGCGACGCAGCCATCGACGATTGCGCCCTCGCCGCCCGCGACGAAGCCGAACGCGACGGCGGCTATGCCGAAATACGGCAGATGCAGCCGCCGCGTGAAAGCGCAAACGGCTATGATGTGGAGGGCGACGCCGAAGTCCGCTCCAGCTGGCGCGCGCAGGATGGCGCCATGCGGCATTTCACCTGCTCGATACGGAACGGCCGGATCGCGAGCGTCTATTTCCAACAGGAGCGCATGGCCCGCTAGCCGCTTTTCAAGGTTCGGCACGGCGCGGGAGGCGCCAGGCGCGGCGATAACGCGGCTTTGCTGGACAAGGGCTCCCAAGCGCTCTAACCGGGCGCGAATCCCTAAACCCTGATCTGACAAGTAAAGGCGATTCGATGACGCTGCCCCTACAGGATTCCATTCTCATCGTGGACTTCGGCAGCCAGGTGACTCAGCTCATCGCCCGCCGCGTCCGCGAAGCCGGGGTCTATTCCGAGATCGCGCCCTTCAACAGCGCCGCCGAAGCCTTTGAGCGGCTGAAGCCCAAGGGCATCATCCTCTCGGGCGGTCCGTCCTCGGTAATGTGGGAAGACAGCCCCCGCGCCCCGCAGCATTTCTTCGAGGCGGGCATTCCCATTCTCGGCATCTGCTACGGCCAGCAGACGATGATGCAGCAGCTGGGCGGCAATGTCGAAGGCGGCGAGAGCGGCGAATTCGGCCGCGCCTTCATCGAGGTGAAGAAGACCTGCGCGCTCTTCGACGGCCTCTGGACCGAGGGCGAGCGCCATCAGGTCTGGATGAGCCATGGCGACAAGGTGACGCAGCTCGCCCCCGGCTTTGAGGTCGTGGCAGTCAGCGAGGGCGCGCCCTATGCCGTCACCGCGAATGAGGAAAAGCGCTTCTACGCCACGCAATTCCACCCCGAAGTCGTCCATACGCCCGACGGCGCCAAGCTGCTCGCCAATTTCGTGCGCCATGTCTGCGGCCTCAAGGGCGACTGGACCATGGCCGAATTCCGCGCGACCAAGATCGCGGATATCCAGGCGCAGGTCGGCGAAGGCCGGGTGATCTGCGGCCTGTCGGGCGGCGTCGACAGCGCGGTGGCCGCCGTGCTGATCCACGAAGCGATCGGCGACCAGCTGACCTGCGTGTTCGTCGACCATGGCCTGATGCGGCTGGGTGAGGCCGAGCAGGTCGTCAGCCTGTTCCGCGAACATTATGGCATCAAGCTGGTCCATGTGAACGCCGAGGAACGCTTTCTGGGCGGCCTTGCGGGCCTCACCGACCCGGAGAAGAAGCGCAAGTTCATCGGCGGCGAGTTCATCGCCGTGTTCGAGGAAGAAGCCGCGAAGATCGGCGGCGCCGACTTCCTGGCACAGGGCACGCTCTACCCGGACGTGATCGAATCGGTCAGCTTCACCGGCGGGCCTTCGGTGACGATCAAGTCGCACCACAATGTCGGCGGCCTGCCCGAACGCATGAACATGAAGCTGGTCGAACCGCTGCGCGAACTGTTCAAGGACGAAGTGCGCGTGCTGGGCCGCGAACTCGGCCTGCCGGAGATTTTCGTTGGCCGTCACCCCTTCCCCGGCCCCGGCCTTGCGATCCGCATCCCCGGCGAGGTCGCCAAGGACCGCTGCGACATCCTGCGCAAGGCCGACGCGATCTATCTGGAGGAAATCCGCAATGCGGGGCTCTATGACGCGATCTGGCAGGCCTTCGCCGTGCTGCTGCCGGTCCGCACCGTGGGCGTGATGGGCGATCACCGCACCTATGACAGCGTCTGCGCCCTGCGCGCCGTGACATCGACCGACGGCATGACGGCGGACATCTACCCCTTCGACGCCGCCTTCCTCAGCCGCGTGGCGACGCGGATCATCAATGAGGTGAAGGGCATCAACCGGGTGGTCTACGACTACACCTCGAAGCCGCCCGGCACGATCGAATGGGAATAAACCGGATCGAATGACCGTCCGGGGGACGGTGATCCGGTTTATTCGGCACTGCAAGGTGCCGCAGCCCCCTCGCGAAACCGTCCAAGGGAGATTTCCAGCCGCTTAAGCCGGAGGGGCAATCCCGCACAACTTGACCCCCCTTCCCAAAAACCGGCATGTCCGTGCCATGAGCGCGCGTGATCCCCATCTCGGCCATCCCGTCTATCGGGACATGCCCACCACCATCTTCGAGAAAATGTCAGCCCGTGCGCGGGAAACCGGCGCGATCAACCTGGGTCAGGGTTTTCCCGACACCCAGGGCCCGGAAGAGCTTCTCCGCGCCGCCGCCGATGCGCTGCTGACCCGGTCCAATCAATATCCGCCCATGGCCGGCGTCCCCGAACTGCGCGAAGCAATCGCGGCCCATTATGCCCGCCACCAGCGTCTCGACCTCAGCCCTCAGGACGTCATCGTCACCTCCGGCGCGACCGAGGCCATCGCCGCCAGCCTGCTTGCGCTGGTCCGGCCCGGCGACGAGGTGCTGGTGCTGGCGCCGCTCTACGACGCCTATCTGCCCCTCATCGAGCGTGCGGGCGGCGTGGCGCGGATCGTGCGGCTCACCCCGCCCGCATGGCGGATCAGCCGGGAAACGCTGGAGGCGGCGCACACCGACCGCACCCGTTTCCTGCTGATGAACAATCCGGTAAACCCCACCGGCATTGCCCTGCGCGACGACGAACTCGCCCTGCTGGCGGACTATTGCGTCCGGCACGACCTGATCGCGATCTGCGATGAGGTGTGGGAGCATGTCACCTTCGACGGCATCACCCACAAACCGCTTATGGCCTTCCCCGGCATGCGCGAGCGCACGGTGAAGATCGGCTCGGCGGGCAAGATCTTCTCGGTCACCGGTTGGAAGGTCGGCTGGATGTGCGCGGCACCGCCCATCGCCACCCTGCTCGCCCGCGCGCATCAATTCCTCACCTTCACCACCCCGCCCCATCTGCAATGGGCCGTGGCGGAGGGCCTTGCCCAGCCCGAAAGCTGGTTTTCGGACATGCGCGCGGGCTATCAAGCGTCGCGCGACCGATTGGTGGCGGGGCTTCAAGAGGCGGGCTATGTGGTGACCCCCTGCACGGCGACTTGGTTCATCACCATCGACATCCCGGCCTCCGGCATCGCCATGCATGACGTCACTTTCTGCGAGCGGATCGTCGATGAAGCGGGCGTCGCCGCAATTCCGATCTCCGCCTTCTACCCCGCCGACCCGGTGACCCACCTCGTTCGCCTCTGCTTTTCCAAGGCGGACGAGATTCTCGATCAGGCGGTGGCGCGACTGGCGGCATTCCGCGCCGTCCACGCGACGGCATGAGGAGGCTTGCGGGAACCGCGTCCCGCCGCTAGGTTCACCTTTCGTTCCAAAAAGGGGTGCTCATGGACAGCCTGGCCGTCATTTTCATCATCGTTGCGCTGGTCGTGGGGCTGGGTCTGGGCTGGCTGTTCGGCGGCAAGGCGGTTGCGCCCCTGGCGGCGGAAAAGGCCGATCTGACGACCAAGCTCGACATGGCGTCGGCTCAGCGTAACGCAGCGCTTCAGGAACTGGTGGTGGCGCAGGAGCGCGCCGCGCAGGCTGCGGATCTGGCGCATAAGTTGGAGGGGGAACGCGCAGGCCGGGAACTGGCGGCGCGGGAACTGGCCGCGCTGCAATCGGACACGCAGGCGCGGGCGGAGGCTTTCGAGGCACAGATCGCCGCGCTCAAAGACGCCAAGGAGCAGCTTTCGGCGCAGTTCAGCGAAATCGGCGGCAAGCTGCTGCATCAGGCGCAGAGCCATTTTCTCGAACGCGCCGACCAGCGAATGGCGCAGGCGCATGAGAAGAGCGAGGCGCAACTCAAGCAGTTGCTGCACCCCGTCAATGAGACAATCCGGCGCTACGACCAGAAGATCACGCAGATCGAACAGCAGCGCACCGAAGCGTATGGCATTTTGCGCGGCGAGATCGAATCGATGAAGACGGGGCAGGAAGCGGTGCGCGCCGAGGCCCAGCGGCTGGTCGATTCGCTGCGCCACGCCCCCAAGGCGCGCGGGCGCTGGGGCGAGCAGCAATTGCGCAACGTCCTCGAAACCTGCGGCCTGAGCGAACATGTCGATTTCCAGACCGAGGTGAGCGTGGAGGGTGAGAATGGTCGCCTGCGCCCCGATGCGATCCTGCGCGTGCCGGGCGGGCGGGCTCTGGTGATTGACGCCAAGGTGTCGCTGAACGCCTATCAGGATGCCTATGGCGCGGAGGGCGACGAGGAGAGGAAGCGCTTCCTCTCCGCCCACGCCGCCGCGATGCGCGCGCATGTCGAGACGCTGGGGCGGAAAGCCTATGCCGACCAGTTTGACGAAGCACCCGATTATGTCATCATGTTCGTCCCGGGGGAGCATTTCCTCTCCGCCGCGCTGGAACATGACCCCCGGCTTTGGGATCATGCCTTTGCGAAACGGGTGCTGCTCGCCACCCCGACCAATCTGATCGCCATCGCCCGCACCGTTGCGGCGGTCTGGCGGCAGGAGAAGATGGCCGATGAAGCCAAGCGGATCGGCATGCTCGGCAAGGAACTCTACGAACGGCTCGCGGCCGCCGCCGGATCGCTCAAGAAGCTGGGCAATCGGCTCAACGGCGCGGTTGGCGATTATAATAGCTTTGTCGGCAGCTTCGAAAGCCGGGTGCTAGTGACCGGCCGCAAGCTGCGCGACCTCAATATCGAAACCGGCGGCAAGGAGCTGGAAGAATTGGAGCCGGTGGAAGCGTTGGTGCGCGAACCAGCGTCGGCCGAAGCCCTTCGGGCGTTACCGGAAGCCCTTCCAGATGCGGCGGAATGACCTCCAGTTTCACAAATATTAGCTATCTAACAAAATCTGGCCAAGATCGCAGCCTCCGCAGCCGGATTAGTTTGCTAAGTAATAATTAACCATGCCGGTTTGGGGAATTTGCCGAAAGCCGTGGCAACTGGCATGGACCGAATCATGAAATGCATCGGGCTTCTCGGCGGCTCCTTCAATCCGGCCCATGGCGGGCACCGCGCGATTTCCATGTTCGCGGCCCAGGCGCTGGCATTGGACGAAGTCTGGTGGCTGGTGTCTCCCGGCAATCCCTTGAAGCCCAAAGCCGGCATGGCGCCTCTTTCCGCTCGGCTCGCCAACGCGCGAAAAGTCGCGCGGCGCAACCCCATCCGCCCCACCGCGATCGAAGCCCAGTTGGGAACCCGCTACACCATCGATACGCTCAAAGCGCTCCAGCAGCGCTACCCCCGCCACCGTTTCATCTGGTTGATGGGGGCCGACAATCTCGCCCAATTCGGTCAGTGGAAGGATTGGCGCGGCATAGCCCGGATAATGCCCATTGCCGTCATCGCCCGGCCCGGTTATGATGAAGCCGCCCGTGGCTCACCGGCCATGAGCTGGCTGCGGCGCTTCGTCCGGCCCGCGCGCCAGAGTGCAGACTGGACGGATTGGAGACTTCCGGCGCTCGTGCTTTTGCGCTTTCGCCCTGATCCAAGATCGGCGACCCTGCTGCGGCAGGCGGACCCCCTCTGGCATCGCGAATATAGTGAAACGCGTGTGCGTGACCCGCTCACGCGCCGGATGATCGTCTAGAATGGAGCACTTTTGACCAGACCGCACCCCGCCAACGACACGGCCCTTGGAGCCGACAGCGTTGCCGCCCTGCACGACCTTGTCCTGAAATCGCTCGACGATGACCAGGCGCAGGAAACCATCTCCATCCCCCTCGAAGGCAAGAGCAGCATTGCCGACCATATGGTGATCGCCAGCGGGCGATCCTCCCGTCAGGTCGCGTCGATGGCGCAAAAGCTGGCCGAGCGGATCAAGCAGTCGACCGGGCGCTCCGCCCGTGTCGAGGGCCTGCCCGTGGCCGACTGGGTGCTGATCGATGCCGGCGATGTGATCGTCCATCTGTTCCGGCCGGAAGTGCGCAGCTTCTACAATCTGGAACGGATGTGGGGCTTCGTCGACGCGCCGGTGGCGGGCACGGCCTAACCCCTTCGACAAGCGCGCAAGGAAAGGATAGGGGGAGCGTCATGCTCCTCCACATCATCGCGCGCGGGAAGATCGGGCGCTCGCCCGAAGCGGATCTGGTCGACCGCTATGTCAAGCGGTTGACCATGCCGTTCAAAATCACCGAAATGCCCGATCGGGGCGGCAAACTGCCTCCCGCGTCGCCCGGAACCGTCACGGTCATGCTGGACGAAAAGGGCAAGCAACTCGGCTCGCTGGATTTCGCCAGGCGCATCGAAAGCTGGCGCGACGGAGGCAAGCGCGAATGCCGATTCCTGATCGGCGCGGCGGACGGCTTCGACGATGCGGAACGGGACAATGCCGACCTGCTGATCGCATTCGGCGCGATGACCTGGCCGCATATGATGGCCCGTGCGATGTTAGCCGAACAACTCTGGCGCGCCTGCTCGATCCTCGCCGGACATCCCTATCATCGTGAGGGTTAGGGACCATCGCCGCTCGACAGGGCAGGGGATTTTTGCCTAGTCAGGGAAAGTCGGCGCCGAACACGGCTCTGGCGGGGGGCATTTCAGGTGAAACGGACGGCGATCATCGCGACATTCCTCGCTGGGGCGGCGGCCCTTGCCGCCCCACGCCTGCCCGCCGCCGATGGCCAAGTGATCATCCTGTCCGGCACCGGGGGCACCAGCCTGTCCGAAGAGCAATCCGCGCTCAAAACCGCCCGCCGCCAGTCGGAGGACGCCCGCCAACGCTCCGAACGCCTTGAACAACAGGCCGCCGCCGCGCGCGACGAAGCCGAGCAAGCCCGTCGCCGCGCCGCCGCCATGGCCGCACGCATTCAGCAGGCCGAAGCCGATATTCAGGCCGCGCAGGCCCGTATCGCCATCATCGCCCGGCTCCAGCGGGTGCAGGCCGCCCGCCTTGCCGCGAAGCAGGAGCCGGTCGTCCACCTGACCGCCGCGCTGCAAATGATGGCGCAGCGACCGCTCGCGCTCGCGCTCGTGCAGCCCGGATCAATCAGCGACGCCATCCACATGCGCGCCGTGCTGGGGCAGGTGCTGCCCGTGATCCGCGAGCGCACCGCCGGATTGCGCGCCGAACTGGACCGCAGCCGCGCCTTGCGGGCAACAGCCGAGCAGGCGGCGGATTCGCTGACCCAAAGCCAGCAGGATCTGAAACAGCGCCAAACGGCGCTCCAGACGCTCGAGGCGCAAAAACGGCTCGCCGCGCAGGATTATCGCGCCAATGCCGATCTGGAGAGCGACCGCGCCTTGGCGTTGGGCGAGCGGGCCCGCGACATTGTCGATCTAATGGACAAGTTGGAGGAAGCAGGCGACCTGCGCGACCGGCTGGCGGCCCTGTCCGGCCCGGTGCCGCGCCCCGCCCGCCCCGACCAGGTCCGCGCACCCGCCCCGGAACGGACGCGCGGGCCCAGCGCTGCACCGCCCTACCGCCTGCCGGTCGTCGGGCAATTGGTGACCGGCATGGGCGAGGTATCGGAAAGCGGCATCCGCTCGCGCGGTCTTACCATCGCGACGCGGCCCGGCGCGCTGGCCGTGGCGCCGACGGCGGGCCGCATCGTCTTCGCCGGCCCCTATCGCGGCTATGGACAGATCGTCATCATCGACCATGGCGGCGGCTGGACGACGCTGATCACCGGCCTGCTGCGCCTCCACGCCACGGTCGGCGACAGCGTCCGGCAGGGCGATCCCATCGGCAATACCGGGCCGGGCCGCCCCAGCATCACCGTAGAACTGCGCCGCAACGGCCGTCCTGTCGACATCGTGCCGCTGGTGGGCCTGGGCTGAGAGGCGACCGCCGAGGGACGGGCGATGTCTTGCCCGGCCTGCGCTACGACTAGAGCAAGCTGCGCTCAATCAGACGCGGGCCGCTTGCTCACCTCCTTTGTTGTCGCATCGTTTTTTACGAAAAACCCGAGCTCGGAGTCACGTGCCTCCGGCTCGCCCACTTTTTCGCACGATGCTCTAACGGATCGAATTCCCTGTCCGGCTGCGGCTCGGTCCGATGCTGTCGCGACCTGCTGTTTCAACCGTTCGGAGACCGATAGGAAATCGGCAAAAATCGCCATTTTGCATGGGCCGGTCGCATCCTCTTCATCGCTCGGCTCCATCGGACGACGCCCGCTTTTGCTTCTGTCCGAAAAGCGCTTATACTGACCGCTCGATGCAGGACTCAAGGACAGCGATGAAATCCAATTTCTTCCGGGGCGCCATCGCCCTCGGCGCACTCGCGCTCATCCCCGCCACCACGGCCGCGCTCGCCGACGGGGAAGCCAGCAGCTACAAGGCGCTCGATGAGTTCATGGACGTGTTCCAGAAGGTCCGCAGCGACTATGTCGAGAAGGTCGACGATGAAAAGCTGATCAAGGGCGCCATCGACGGCATGCTCGCCAGCCTCGATCCGCACAGCAGTTTCCTCGACGCCCGCGATTTCCAGAATCTGCGGACCCAGACGGAGGGCAGTTATGGCGGCCTGGGCCTCTCGGTCACGCAGGAGGATGGCGCGGTCAAGGTCATCGCGCCGACGCAGGATACCCCGGCCTGGCGCGCGGGGATCAAGGCGGGCGACTATATCACCCATCTCGACGGGCAGCTCATCTATGGCGGCACGCTGGACGAGGCGGTCGACAAGATGCGCGGCGCGCCCGGCACGCAGATCAAGCTCACCATCGTGCGTACCGGCCGCGACAAGCCGATCGAAGTGACGCTGACCCGCGAGATCATCCAGATCAAGCCGGTGAAATGGGAAGTGAAGAACGGCATCGGCGTCATCAACATCGTCAGTTTCTCGGCCAATACCGGCGCTGACCTTCGTCAGGCGATCCGCAGCATCGACAAGTCGCTGGGCCACAAGCCGACCGGCTATATCCTCGACCTGCGCTCCAACCCCGGCGGGCTGTTGGACGAGGCCGTCTCGGTCAGCGACGCCTTCCTGGAGCGGGGCGAGATCGTCTCGCAGCGCGGCCGCAACAAGGGCGACGTCGAACGCTATTACGCCAAGCCGGGCGACGATGCGAAGGGCCTGCCGGTCATCGTGCTGGTCGATGCGGGTTCGGCCTCCGCCTCCGAAATCGTCGCGGGCGCCTTGCAGGATCAGCATCGTGCGCTGGTGATGGGTGAGCGCAGCTTCGGCAAGGGCAGCGTCCAGACCATGCTCCCCTTGACCAACACCACCGCGCTCAAGCTGACCACGGCACGCTACTACACCCCCTCGGGCCGCTCCGTGCAGGAAGGCGGGATCGAACCGGATGTGAAGGTGCCGCAACTTTCCGATCCCGATTACAAGAATCGCCCGAAATTCCGCGAGAGCGACCTGCGTCGGCACCTGATCAACGAGATCAAGACCGACAATGCCGCGCTGGAAGAGGATATCAAGGAAGATCCGCGCTTCGCCGCGACGGCGGAGGATTTGAAAAAGAAGGGGATTGAGGACTTCCAGCTCGACTATGCGCTGAAGACCATTGCCCGCCTCTCCGCCAAGCCGGGCGCCGCTGTCGCGCAAGCCCAGCCCGCACGCAAGCCTGCGACGCGCTGACCCCATCCCTTTCGTCATGCAGGCACAAGTTCAGCATGACGAAAGGCTCCGCGCGGTTTAAGCGAGCGATATGAAGAGCCTGCCCCTCGCCCGCGCCCTGGCGCTGATCGTGCCCCTTGCCATGCTGGCGGGCGCCTATGCCTTCCAGTTCATCGGCGGCCTGCACCCGTGCGAAATGTGCTGGTGGCAGCGTTATGCGCATTTCGCCGCCATCCCGCTGGCGGCGATCGCCTATGCGACGCGCGGCAAGATCTGCGTCAGCGCGCTGTTCACCGGGCTTGCGGGCCTTGCCATCGGCATCGGCGGGATGATCGGCCTGTTCCATGCCGGCGTCGAATATGGCTGGTGGCAGGGTGTCACCGCCTGTTCCACCAGCCCCGCCGGTGGCAGTTCCACCGACATATTGAACCAGATCATGGCAACGCCGATCACCCGCTGCGACGTGGCGCCATGGCAGCTGTTCGGCATTTCGATGGCGGGCTATAACGGCCTCTTGTCGGGAGGGGCCGCGCTCCTCATCTTGGTGCTGCTGCTCAAAAAAGGGAGCAAGGCATGAGCGCAAAGGATTTTCCCCGTCCCGGCCATAGGGTGACCGATACCCAGCGCGCGTCCATGCTGCGCGTCGATCAGGCGGGTGAGTTCGGCGCGACCCGCATCTATGCCGGGCAACTCGCCGTGATGGGCGACCGTCATCCCGACTCCCGCATCATCGCCGGCATGGCGGCGCAGGAAGAGCGGCACCGCAAGCATTTCGACGCCATGATCGCGCGCCGGGGCGTACCGCCGACAGCGCTGCAACCCATCTGGAACGTCGCAGGCTTCGCGTTGGGCGCGGTAACGGCGGCAATCGGGCCGCGCGCCGCCATGGCCTGCACCGCCGCGATCGAGACAGAGATCGACCGGCATTATGCCGAACAGCTCAAGGAGCTGGGCCAGGACGATCCGGAACTCTCCGCCGTCATCGCGGATTTTCAGGCGGAAGAAGTGGAACATCGCGACACCGCCATCGCCCATGGCGCGGAACAGGCTCCGGCCTATCCCTTATTGTCCGGCGCCATCAGACTGGGCTGTCGTGCCGCCATCGCCCTGTCGAAGCGGATCTGAGGAGAAGCATGATGAAGACATACAGGATCGCCGCCATGCTTTTGCTGGGCGCCGCCGCCCCCGTGCTGGCGCAGCAGGGTCCCGCCCAGCCGCAGGAACAGGCCCCTGCCGGACAGGCCGGATCGGAACGGGTCAATCTGGTCATCGTCTATGGCGACGATCCCTGCCCGCAGAGCCAGGGCAGCGACATCGTCGTCTGTGCGCGCAAGGGCGAAGAAGAACGCTATCGCATTCCCGAGCCGTTGCGCGGCGATCCCAACCAGCCCAGCCATCAGGCATGGGGCGAGCGGGTGAAGTCGATGGAATATGTCGGCCGCAGCGGCACGGAGAGCTGCTCGCCGGTGGGCGGCGGCGGCGCAACGGGCTGCTTCGCCCAACTGGCGCGCCTTGCCAAGGCCGAAAGGCAGCAGGCGGACAATGCCAGCTGGAAGGATCTGGTCGCGGCGGAACGGGCACGGCGCCTCTCCACCATCGATGCCGAGAGCAAGGCGATCGAGGCACAGGCCGTGGCCGAGGAAAAGGCACAGGCGCAGCAACAAGGGCAACAGGCCACCCCGGCGGCCAAGCCCTGACGGGTTTCGCCGCCTGGCGGCGTCTGAAATCATGGCTGCCGGAACCGGGCAATCCGGGCGGTGGAAGAGGGGATCAACGAGGAATTTATCGATGCGCACCCCCTCTTCCCGCATCCTGATGGCAGCGCTGCTGCTCTCGCCGCTGGCGCTGACCGCGCCGGTCCGGGCCGAACCGCCGGAACGCATCACCAATCTGGTCGTCTACGGCAACGACCCCTGCCCCAAGGGCGAAGGCGATGAGATCGTCGTCTGCGCCCGTCGGCCCGAATCCGAACGTTATCGCATTCCCAAGAAGCTGCGCGAGAAGCCCGAAATCGTCGGCGGTCCCGGGTGGGGCAGCCAGGTCGCGACCATGGAGCAGGTGCAGCGGCAGACCCTGCCGGGCAGTTGCTCGGCCATCGGCAGCAACGGCTTTACCGGCTGCACCGCCAAGGCGCTGGAACAATGGTTCGCCGAACGGCGCATGCAGGAATCCAAGGGCGAGCCATGAGCCTTGCCTCCCGGTCCCATCTGCCTTAAAGGCCCCCTCGTCATCTGGGGAGTAGCCAGCCGTCCGGCCTTTCGGACGGGCCGTTCGTCAACATATTTGGCCGAGAGGTCATGGCGGGCGGGATACGAAGCACAGGCTTCGCATCGGGCGAGACCAATGGCACCATCTTCGCCGTCCGGCCGGGCGGGGGAAGGCGGTGGCATTGTGTCTTTTCATCGTCGCCCGGCCCTGGACAGACTGCATGGAAGCCATTCTCACCTCCACCGCTCTCGTTGCGCTCGCCGAAATGGGCGACAAGACGCAATTGCTGGCGATGCTGCTCGCTACCCGGTTCCGCAAGCCGGTGCCGATCATCCTGGGCATATTGGTCGCGACGCTGGCCAATCACTTCCTGGCCGCGCTGGTCGGTCATTCGGTCGCGGGCGTGCTGAACCAGCCCTGGTTCCGCTATGCCGTCGCCGCCAGTTTCATCGCCATGGCGGCCTGGACGCTGATCCCCGACACGTTCGATGAGGACGAACCGCTGAAGGCGCCGTCCAGGGCGGGCGTGTTCATGACCACGCTGATCGCCTTCTTCCTGGTCGAGATGGGCGACAAGACGCAGGTGGCGACCGTGATGTTGGGCGCGCGCTTCGACAATGTGTTTGCCGTCACCGCCGGAACGACGCTGGGCATGATGATCGCCAATGTGCCCGCCGTGCTGTTTGGCGACGTGCTGGCGAAGAAGGTGCCGATGCGGGCGCTCCAGATCGGCGCGGCCCTGCTGTTCCTGGGCCTTGGCCTGTGGATGATTGCTGATTTGCAGGGCTGGATGGGTTAAAAAGGCGTAAGGCGGTTGTCAGCAGGCAGCCACTGTTGCAAGGGGAGGACGAACGGTCGTCCCCCCAGCGAAAGACGGGATGGCCGAGAGGCATCCCTATCAAAAAGACAGGCATTGGACGCGTGATGAAGGACAGTCTGGTAACGGTGTTCGGCGGCGGCGGCTTTCTGGGCCGACAGGTCGCACAGGCCCTGATGGCGCGCGGTGCCCGCGTACGCGTCGCCCAGCGCGATCTGGCGGCGGCGGTGCGCGTCAAACCGCTGGGGGGCCTTGGCCAGACCCAATTCGTCGCGGCCGACATCCGCAAGCCCGCCAGCGTCGCCCGCGCCATCGCCGGCAGCGATATCGTCATCAATCTGGTCGGCGTGCTGAGCGGCGATTTCGAAGGGTCCCATCATGACGGCGCCGCCAATGTCGCCCAGGCGGCGGCGGATGCGGGCGTCCGGGCGCTGGTTCACATCTCCGCCATCGGTGCCGATGCGCACAGCCCCTCCGCCTATGGCCGGTCGAAGGCCGCGGGCGAGGAAGCGGTCAAGGCCGCCTTCCCCAATGCCACCATCCTGCGCCCGTCGATCATCTTCGGGGCGGAGGATCAGTTCCTGAACCGTTTTGCGGAGATCATCCGCCTGGCCCCGGTCGCCCCCGTGATCGGCGCGCAGACGAAATTCCAGCCCGTCTACGTCGCGGATGTCGCGCAGGCGATCGTCAATGCCGCCGAAAAGCCCGGCGTCTATGGCGGCAAAACCTATGAACTGGGCGGACCGCAGACCTACAGCATGATGGAACTCAACGCCTGGATCGCCAAGACCATCGGTCGCGAGCGCAGCCTGTGCGCGGTTCCCGGCTCGCTCGCATCGCTGATCGCCATGCTGCCGGGCGGACCGATTACCCGCGACCAGCTGGCGATGCTGGGCAAGGACAATGTCGTTGCGACCGGCGCGAACGGGCTGGCCGATCTGGGCGTTGCGCCCACGCCGATGCCGGCCGTCGCGGAGAAGTGGCTGGTCCGCTATCGCAAGCATGGACGCTTTGCCGGGCGGGTTCAGGCCTGATCGGCCCGGCCCGATCCGCCGGACCGGCAACGGCGTGCGACAGGCTGGCTTGCATGGGCTCTTCGCTTCTGCACAAATGGTTATGACATCTTCACGCCCTCCCCCGTCCGGGGGAGGGCTTCCCTTTGTTCGCCCCACAAGGATCTGATCCACCCATGGACCTGCACTATCTGACAGTCATCCTGCTTGGCATTGTCGAAGGGCTGACCGAATTCCTGCCGGTTTCCTCGACCGGCCACCTGATTCTGGCGAGCGAATTGCTGGGTTATGATTCGTCCACCTGGGCCATGTTCAACGTCATCATCCAACTCGGTGCGATCCTGGCGGTGGTGGTGCTCTATTGGCGCACCTTCTGGGCGGTCGGCATGGGCCTGCTGCGCCGGGAGCCGGCAAGCTGGCGGTTCCTGCGCAACCTTATCGTCGCCTTCATCCCGGCGGCGGTGATCGGCCTTGCGCTGCACAAATATATCGAGGCCCTGCTGGGCGCGCCGAAAGTCGTCGCCTGGGCGCTGATCGTCGGCGGCATCGCGATCCTGGCGATCGAGCGGATGGTGAAGGAGAACCGCTTCCACGGCATCGCCGACATCCCCTTTGTTCGCGTGATCGGCATCGGCTTCATCCAGTGCCTGGCGATGATCCCCGGCGTCAGCCGGTCGGGCGCGACGATCATGGGCGCGCTGACGCTGGGCGTCGAGCGGCGCACTGCCGCCGAGTTCAGCTTCTTCCTCGCCATTCCCACCATGTTGGGAGCAACCACGCTGGAACTGCTGAAGAATGGCGACAAACTGACCTCTGCCACCGTGGGCTGGGACAGCATTGCCGTCGGCTTCATCGTCTCGTTCCTGGTCGCAGTGCTGGTGATCAAATGGTTCGTTGGCCTGGTATCGCGGCACGGATTCGCGCCGTTCGCCTGGTATCGAATCATCGCCGGCATCACCGCCCTGGCATGGCTTTCGCTCAGATAGTCCCGAATTGGACCCAATTAACGCAAGATAATTTCAGCCTTTCTTCGCTCCTGCGGAAAAATCCGGTAAATTAGGTCGCATTCACTGTCCTATATTGCAGAATCAACGTGACTCTGCGGGTCTTTCTGCTATGTGCGCCCCTGACATCATTTTCAGGGACTCATCATGGCCGACAATCCAATGCTGAAATTCGTGGGAACGGGCCAAGCCTATCCCGAGAAACGTTCGGCCGACGATCGCGCCGACGATTTTCTGGAAATCAGCCGCAGCTTCATTCTGGACAAGGCGGAAGAGCAGGCGTCACGCTGCTCGCAATGCGGCGTGCCCTATTGCTCGACCCATTGCCCGCTGCACAATCATATCCCCGACTGGCTGCGCCTGACCGCCGAGGGGCGGCTGCGCGAGGCTTATGAACTCAGCAACCTGACCAGCACCATGCCGGAAATCTGCGGCCGCATCTGCCCGCAGGACCGCCTGTGCGAAGGCAATTGCGTCATCGAATTTTCCGGCCACGGATCGGTCACCATCGGTTCGGTCGAAAAATACATCACCGACACCGCCTGGAAGGAAGGCTGGGTCGAACCGCTGGTGCCCGGCGCCCCGCTCGGCCAGTCGGTCGGCGTGATCGGCGCGGGTCCGGCGGGCCTGACGACGGCGGAATATCTGCGCGTTGCGGGCTATGAGGTGCATGTCTATGACCGGCACGACCGCGCCGGCGGGCTGCTGACCTACGGCATCCCCGGCTTCAAGCTGGAAAAGGATGTCGTCATGCGCCGCATCCAGCGCCTCAAGGACGGCGGCATCGTCTTCCATGAGAGCTTCGAGGTGGGCCGCGACGCCAGCATGGAGGAACTGCGCGCCCGTCACGACGCCATCCTGATCGCCACCGGCGTCTACAAGCCCCGCGACATCAAGGCGCCGGGCGTCGGCGCGCCGGGCGTGGTCAAGGCGCTCGACTTCCTCATCGCCTCCAACAAAGCCGGTTTCGGCGATGCCGTGCCGGAACATGAGGATGGCTCGCTGCACGCCAATGGCAAGAAGGTCGTCGTCATCGGCGGTGGCGACACCGCGATGGACTGCGTCCGCACCGCGATCCGCCAGGGCGCGACGTCGGTGAAGTGCCTCTATCGCCGCGACCGCGACAATATGCCCGGATCGCAGCGCGAAGTCGCCAATGCCGAGGAAGAGGGCGTCGAGTTCGTCTGGCTCTCCGCCCCCATCGCCTTCGAGGGCACGGAGCATGTCACCGGCGTCAAGGTGACGAAAATGCGTCTTGGCCAGCCCGACGCCTCGGGTCGCCGTACGCCGGAAGCCGATCCGGGCACGGAGCACACGCTGGAAGCTGACCTCGTCATCAAGGCGCTGGGTTACGATCCGGAGGAACTGCCCAGGCTGTTCGGCGCGGAGGACCTGTCGGTCACCCGCTGGGGCACGCTGCGCGTCGATCACAAGACGATGATGACCAGCATGGACGGCGTGTTCGCCGCCGGCGACATCGTACGCGGCGCTTCGCTGGTCGTCTGGGCGATCCGCGACGGCCGCGACGTGACCGAGCATATGCACCGTTACCTCAAGGCGCAGGCCAAGGTCGCGGCGAGCGAAAAGGTCGCCGCCTAAAGCGCAAAATTTCAGCCCGTTCGGTTCGAGCTTGTCGAGAACGTGGCACCGATAGTCTTGAGACAAGCTCGAACCGAACGGAACGACGAGGAGGCATTGATGGCCCACACCCCCTTCATGGCGAGCGCGCAGGAGCGTGAACGTCTGGCCCGCGAAGGCATGTATCATCCGGAGATGGAAGGCGATGCCTGCGGCGTCGGCCTGGTCGCCGCGACGGACGGCCGCCCGAGCCGCCGCGTGGTCGCTTCGGCCATCGATGCGTTGAAGGCGGTCTGGCATCGTGGCGCGGTCGACGCGGATGGCAAGACCGGCGACGGCGCGGGCATCCATGTCGACCTGCCGGTGCGCTTCTTCGACGATGCGATTGCCGATTCCGGCCACAAGCCGCTGCCCAACCGTCTGGCCGTGGGCATGATCTTCCTGCCGCGCACCGACCTGTCGGCGCAGGAAACCTGCCGCACCATCGTCGAGGCCGAGATCATCGACGCCGGCTACACCATCTATGGCTGGCGTCAGGTGCCGGTCGACGTCTCCGTCATCGGTGAGAAGGCGCAGCGCACCCGTCCCGAGATCGAGCAGATCATGATCGCCGGCCCCATGCCGGAAGAACGCGATCAGGCCGAGTTCGAAAAGGACCTCTACCTCATCCGCCGCCGGATCGAGAAGAAGGTGATCGCCGCGCAGATTCAGGATTTCTACGTCTGTTCGCTGTCGTGCCGCTCGATCATCTACAAGGGCCTGTTCCTCGCGGAATCGCTGTCGGTCTTCTACCCCGACCTGCAGGACGAGCGGTTCGAGAGCCGGGTGGCGATCTTCCACCAGCGCTATTCGACCAACACCTTCCCGCAATGGTGGCTGGCCCAGCCTTTCCGCACGCTGGCGCACAATGGCGAGATCAACACGATCCGCGGCAACCAGAACTGGATGAAGAGCCACGAGATCAAGATGGCCTCGCTCGCCTTCGGTGAGCAGTCGGAGGACATCAAGCCGGTGATCCCGGCCGGGGCCTCCGACACCGCCGCGCTCGACGCCGTGTTCGAGGCGATCTGCCGTTCGGGCCGCGATGCGCCGACCGCGAAACTGATGCTGGTCCCCGAAGCCTATCAGTCGGCCAGCGCCGAACTGCCGCAGGCGCATTCGGACATGTATGAATATCTCGCTTCCGTGATGGAGCCGTGGGATGGCCCCGCCGCGCTGGCGATGACCGACGGCCGCTGGGTCGTGGCGGGCGTCGACCGCAATGCGCTGCGCCCCCTGCGCTACACGCTGACCGGCGACAATCTGCTGATCGTGGGTTCGGAAACCGGTATGGTCGTGGTGCCTGAAACCACCATCGTGCGGAAGGGCCGCATGGGTCCGGGCCAGATGATCGCCGTCGACCTGCAGGAAGGCGTGATCTTCGACGACCGCGAGATCAAGGACCAGATTGCGGGCGAACGCCCCTATTCGGAACTGATCAAGGACTTCATGACGGTCAATGATCTGGGCGATGCGGCCACTGCCTTGCCCGCATGGGACAAGGCCGAGCTGACCCGCCGTCAGGTCGCGGCCAATCTGACGCTGGAGGATATGGAGCTGATCCTCGCCCCGATGGTCGAGGATGCGAAGGAAGCTGTCGGCTCGATGGGCGACGACACGCCGCTCGCCGTCATCTCCGACAAGCCGCGCACGATCAGCCATTTCTTCCGCCAGAATTTCAGCCAGGTCACCAACCCGCCGATCGATCCGCTGCGCGAGCGGTACGTGATGAGCCTGAAGACGCGCTTCTCCAATCTCCACAATATATTGGAGCAGGACGCGCAGAACAGCCATGTGCTGGTGCTGGATTCGCCAGTGCTGACCTCGTCCGAATGGGCGAAGCTGAAGGGGCATTTTGGCCCGGCCGTCGCGGAAATCGACTGCACCTTCCCGGCCGAGGGCGGACAGGAGCAGCTTCGCGCCGCCATCGCCCGTATCCGTGAGGAAGCCGAGCAGGCGGTGCGCGAAGGCCGCACCGAGATTTTCCTGACCGACGAGCATGTCAATGCGGACCGCGTCGCCATCGCCGGCGTACTGGCGGCGGCGGCTGTCCACACCCATCTCGTCCGCAAGGGTCTGCGCAGCTACGCCTCGATCAACGTGCGCTGCGCCGAAGCGCTCGACACCCATTATTTCGCGGTGCTGATCGGCGTCGGCGCGACCACGGTGAACGCCTATCTGGCCGAAGCCAGCATCGCGGATCGCCATGCGCGCGGTCTGTTCGGCGACCTGGCGCTGGACGCCTGCTTCGAACGCTATCGCGTCGCGATCAACGAAGGTCTGCTGAAGATCATGTCCAAAATGGGCATTGCGGTCATCAGCTCCTATCGAGGCGGTTATAATTTCGAAGCGGTCGGCCTGTCCCGCGCGCTGGTCAACGACCTCTTCCCGGGCATGCCCGCGAAGATTTCGGGCGAGGGCTATCAGTCGCTCCACTACAGCGCGAAGCTGCGCCACGAAACCGCCCATGACAGCGCGGTGGTGCGCCTGCCGATCGGCGGCTTCTACCGCCAGCGCAATGGCGGCGAGACGCATGCCTATTCGGCGCAGCTGATGCACCTGTTGCAGACCTCGGTCGCGACCGACAGCTATTCGACCTATCTGCAATTCTCGCGCGGCGTGCGCGATCTGCCGCCGGTCTATCTGCGCGACCTGCTGGAGTTCAACTTCGCCCGCGAGGCGGTGCCGATCGACGAGGTCGAGGCGACCACCGAAATCCGCAAGCGCTTCGTGACGCCGGGCATGTCGCTGGGCGCGCTCAGCCCCGAGGCGCATGAGACGCTGGCGATCGCCATGAACCGTATCGGCGCCAAGGCCGTGTCGGGCGAAGGCGGCGAGGATGCGAACCGCTTCAAGCCCTATGAAAATGGCGACAATGCGAATTCGGTGATCAAGCAGATCGCGTCGGGCCGCTTCGGCGTCCATGCCGAATATCTGGGCAGCGCCGAGGAAATCGAGATCAAGGTCGCGCAGGGCGCCAAGCCCGGCGAGGGCGGCCAGCTCCCCGGTTTCAAGGTGACCGAGTTCATCGCCAAGCTGCGTCACGCGACGCCCGGCGTCACGCTGATCTCGCCGCCGCCGCACCATGACATCTACTCGATCGAGGATCTCGCGCAGCTCATCTACGACTGCAAGCAGATCAACCCGCGCGCCCGCGTCTGCGTGAAGCTGGTCAGCCAGGCCGGCATCGGCACCGTGGCGGCGGGCGTGGCGAAAGCCCACGCCGACGTCATCCTGGTCGCGGGCCATGTCGGCGGCACCGGCGCTTCGCCGCAGACTTCGGTGAAATATGCCGGGACGCCGTGGGAAATGGGCCTCAGCGAAGCCAATCAGGTGCTGACGCTGAACGGCCTGCGCCACCGCGTGAAGCTGCGCACCGACGGCGGGCTCAAGACCGGCCGCGACATCGTGATCGCGGCGATCCTGGGCGCGGAAGAGTTCGGTATCGGCACGCTGAGCCTCGTGGCGATGGGCTGCATCATGGTGCGTCAGTGCCACAGCAACACTTGTCCCGTGGGCGTCTGCGTCCAGGATGAGAAGCTGCGCGAGAAGTTCACCGGCACGCCGGAGAAGGTCATCAACCTCATGACCTTCATCGCGGAAGAGGTGCGCGAGATCCTGGCGCGTCTGGGCTATCGCAGCCTGGACGAAGTGATCGGGCGGACGGAACTGCTGAAGCAGGTCAATCGCGGCGCCGAGCATCTGGACGATCTCGACCTCAACCCGATCCTCGCCAAGGTGGACGCACCCGACGATCAGCGCCGTTTCAGCCTGACCGAATGGCGCAACGCCGTGCCGGACAGCCTGGACGCGCAGATGATGAAGGACGCCCGCGCGGTGTTCGAGCGCGGCGAGAAGATGCAGCTCACCTATACGGTGCGCAACACGCACCGCGCCGTGGGCACCCGCCTGTCCGCCGCCGTGACCGAAAAATTCGGCATGTCGACGCTGGCCGATGGGCATCTGACCGTGCGCCTGCGTGGGAGCGCGGGGCAGTCGCTGGGCGCCTTCCTCTGCAAGGGCATCAAGCTGGAAGTCTTCGGCGATGCCAACGACTATGTCGGCAAGGGCCTGTCGGGCGGCATCATCACGGTGCGCACGACCGTCTCCAGCCCGCTGTCGAGCAAGGACAACACCATCATCGGCAACACCGTCCTCTATGGCGCGACCAGCGGCAAGCTGTTCGCGGCGGGTCAGGCCGGGGAACGCTTCGCCGTCCGCAACTCGGGCGCGCAGGTGGTGGTCGAGGGCTGCGGCGCCAATGGCTGCGAATATATGACCGGCGGCACGGCGGTCATTCTGGGCAAGACCGGCGCGAATTTCGGCGCGGGCATGACCGGCGGCATGGCCTTCATCCTCGATGAGGACGGCAGCTTCCCGACGCGCGCCAATCCGGAAAGCATCGTCTGGCAGCGGCTGGAAAGCGCCCATTGGGAGGGAGAGCTGAAGGCCCTGATCGCCCAGCATGCGGTGGCGACCGACAGCAAATGGTCGAACACCATCCTTGACGACTGGGACCGTTGGCGCCGCTATTTCTGGCAGGTCTGCCCGAAGGAAATGGTCAGCCGCCTGGCCCATCCGCTGAGCGATGCGCAGGCCGAAGTGGTCGCCGCCGAATAAGCGGACGGATCAATAAGACCAAGCAGCGTCCGCCGGGGCTTCCTCGGCGGGCGTTTTGCTGTTCTGGACCTGGGCTATCCTGACCGGCTCCCGACGATCCTCGCTCTCGTCGGCCGCGAAGCGTTCGACCGCCGCGGGCAGTGTCCGTGCCGTGACCGGCGGCGGGGATTCGCCTTCGTCCACCGGAATCGCTTCGTCCTGCTCCGCATAATCGCGGACCACCGGATCGCTCATGCCGTCCCAGCCCGCCCTATCCGCAGCCATTTGCCGGTCGGCCAGTGTCGGCCCGCAGCCTTTGCAATCGATGACGGCGGGACCGGCCAGGCTCGCCGAATCATCGGGCGCGCCTTGCGCCACCGCTGCTTGCGGCAACGGCGTTTCCAGTGCCGCTCTGGGGGGCGTGGTGACGTAAAGACCCAATCCATAGCCGCCGATCAGCGCCGCCCCCGCGCAAGCGGAGGAAAATAACCAGAAGCGGGCAGACATGGGATGACCCTTCCCTCACCATTTGTTGTCCACCCAAAATAACGCAGATGCAGATAGGTTGTTGCATGACCAAATAGCCTTTGCTAAGGGCCGCCTCCTACCAAGGCACCGGCCACGCCGGTTTCCCTGTTGATGTGCGGTCGTGGCGGAATTGGTAGACGCGCAACGTTGAGGTCGTTGTGGCCGAAAGGCCGTGGAAGTTCGAGTCTTCTCGACCGCACCATTTTTCAAACCATCGGGATGATCCTTGCCTTCGGGCAGGCCTGTTTTGGCTGACAATCGACATTGAAAGCGGGCGGGCCAGTCCCAATCTTGCCGCGGTTCATGGCCTTAAGGACCGGCAAAGACCATTTTCCCCTTGCCCCGGCGGCAATCCCATGCACAAAGCTTGCCAATTGCCGCGCGGGGACAGGGCACAGCCCCGTGATTAACCATCCGGCAGCAAGGATGATGTGATGGACGACGTGATGATGCAGGACAAGACAACCCCGGCATCGCCCCTTGCCCCGCATGAGGTGGGGGAGGGCCTGTCCGTCATCTCCATCGCCAAAAGCTATGACAAGCGCGTTGTGCTGGCCGATGTGTCGCTCACCGTCGGCAAGGGCGAGGTGGTCGGTCTGCTCGGTCCCAATGGCGCGGGCAAGACGACCTGCTTCTATTCGGTCATGGGGCTGGTGCGGCCCGACCATGGCCGCATCGTCCTCGACGGGCAGGACATCACCGGGCTGCCCATGTATCGGCGCTCGATCCTGGGCCTGGGCTATCTGCCGCAGGAAACCTCGATCTTCCGGGGCCTCACCGTCTCCCAGAATATCAGCGCGGTGCTGGAACTGGCCGAACCCGACAAGGAGGCGCGCGCCGCGCGGCTGGAGCAGTTGCTGGGCGAGTTCGGCCTGACGCGCCTGCGCGATTCCTCGGCCATGGCGCTGTCGGGCGGCGAGCGCCGCCGCTGCGAAATCGCCCGCGCGCTGGCGGCCAATCCCTCCATCGTGCTGCTGGACGAGCCCTTTGCCGGCATCGATCCGCTCTCCATCGCGGATATTCGCGATCTGGTGAAGCAGTTGAAGACGCGCGGCATCGGCGTTCTGATCACCGACCATAATGTCCGCGAGACGCTGGAAATCGTCGACCGCGCCTGCATCATCTATGACGGCAAGGTGCTGTTCGCGGGCAGCCCGACCGAACTGGTGGCCAATGCCGATGTGCGACGGCTCTATCTGGGCGAGAATTTCTCGCTCTAGCATGACCGGCACGTGGCCCTTTCCCCGTTTTGACGGCAAGGGCAGCGGCTGATGGCGCTCGCACCCCGCCTCGACCTGCGGCAGAGCCAGTCGCTCGTCATGACGCCGCAGCTTCAGCAGGCGATCAAGCTGCTGGCGCTCTCCAATCTGGAAATCGAGGCTTTTGTTGCGGGCGAGCTGGAAAAGAATCCGCTGCTCGAAACCGGCGGTCCTGCCGAGGATGTCGCGCCGCCCGCCGCCGACGGCATCGACCGGGACGTGGAGGCCCACGCCGTCGCGGCGGAGGTCGGCGCAAGCGACCAGTTGATCGGGCAGGGGCTGGGCGGCGCGGATTCGCCACTCGACGTCGATTATGGCGCGGAAACCTTCATCGACAATGGACCGGGCGACCGGATGGCGGGGCCTGCGGGCGGGTCGAGCGGCATGGACCTGTTTTCCTCCGGCAGCGGCGAAGCGCCCGATTTCGACAGTTTCGCCAATCCCGAACAGGGGTTGCAGGAACATCTGATGAATCAGGCCCGCGCCGCACTGACAGGCATGGACCTGCTCATCGCGACCCAGTTGATCGGGCAGATCAGCGAAGCGGGCTATCTGGAGGCCAATCTGCTGGAGACCGCCCATGCGCTGGGCGTGCCGCTCCAGAGGGTCGAGCATGTGCTGGGTGTAATTCACAGCTTCGACCCCAGCGGCGTGGGCGCGCGGTCGCTGGCGGAATGTCTGGCGCTGCAGGCGAAGGACGCCGATCGCTACGATCCCTGCATGGCGAAACTGCTCGCCAATCTCGACCTGCTCGCCCGGGGCGCCCTGCCCCAGCTGCGCCGGATCTGCGGCGTGGACGAGGAGGATATGGCGGACATGATCCGCGAGCTGCGCGGCTATGATCCCAAGCCCGGGCTGCGCTTTTCCCCTGACAGCACCGCGCCGGTGACGCCCGACCTGTTCGTGCAGGCCACGCGCGAGGGCTGGGCGATCGAGATCAACAGCGCCACCCTGCCCCGCCTGCTGGTCAACCGCAGCTATTATGTCGAACTGGCTTCCGGCCCACAGGACAAGACATCCAAAGCCTGGTTGGCGGATTGTCTGGCCAGCGCCAACTGGCTGGTGAAGGCACTCGACCAGCGGCAGAAGACCATCATCAAGGTCGCCAGCGAGATCATCCGCCAGCAGGAGGATTTCTTCCGCAAGGGGGTGGAATATCTGAAACCCTTGACCCTGAAGGCGGTGGCCGACGCGATCCAGATGCACGAATCGACCGTCAGCCGGGTGACGTCGAACAAATATCTGTCCTGCCCGCGCGGCCTTTATGAACTCAAATATTTCTTCACCAGCGGCGTCGCGGCAGCGGGCGGCGACGGGGCAGTGTCGGCCGAGGCGGTGAAGAGTCATATCAAGGCGCTGATCGGCGCCGAGACGCCCGATGCGATCCTGTCCGACGACACGCTGGTCGACCTGCTGCGCGCCAAGGGCATGGACATTGCCCGGCGCACCGTCGCCAAATATCGGGAATCGATGGGCATCGGCTCCTCCGTGCAGCGGCGGCGGCAGAAGGCGTTGCGCGGGCAAGCGGCTTGACCCCGAAGCCCCGTGAAGCCAGACGGCCCGCTTCATAGCAAGGGATCGCATCATGTCCGTCGCCTATCTGAACGGCCGCTTCGTGCCGCTGGACCAAGCCCAGATTTCCGTGCTGGATCGCGGCTTCCTGTTCGCGGATGGCATTTATGAGGTCGCGGCGGTGATCGACGGCAAGCTGGTCGACAGCGCCTCCCATCTCGCCCGGCTGGAACGGTCGACCGGCGCGATCGGCATTGCCCTGCCGCTCTCTCTTGCGGAGATTGAGGCGGCGCAGAAGGAACTGGTGGTCCGCAACGCGCTGAGCGAGGGGCTGGTCTACCTTCAGATCACGCGCGGCGCCGATGCGACCCGCGACTTCCTGCCCTCGCCCGGCATCCAGCCGACGCTGGTGATGTTCACCCAGGCCAAGCCCTTTCTGGACGTGCCCGCCGTGCGCAAGGGCATAAAGGTGGCGACCATGCCCGATCTGCGCTGGGCGCGACGCGACATCAAGAGCGTCGGATTGCTGGCCCAGGCCATGGCCAAACGCGCCGCCGCCGACGCGGGCGCCCAGGAAGCCTGGATGGTCGAGGACGGCTTCGTGACCGAGGGCGCCTCCTCCACCGCCTTCATCGTCACGGACGAGGGCATCGTCACCCGGCCCTATAGCCATGCGGTGCTGGCGGGCTGCACCGGCGCGGCGCTGGGCGCGCTGGCGGAGGAAAGCGGCATCGCTGTCATCCGCCGCCCCTTCACCGTCGCGGAAGCGCTCACGGCGAACGAAGCCTTCATCACCAGCGCCTCGACCCTCTGCCAGTCCGTGGCGGCCATCGACGACCAGACCATCGGCGACGGCACGCCGGGCCCGGTCGCGAGGCGGCTGCGCGCGCTCTATATCGACTTTGCCCGACGCACGGCGGTCTGAAACCGGCCTGAGATTCGAGAAAAGCGGCTGGATCACGCAAAACTTGATCCATTTCGGATGCAGTCCGATTCCGCCATTTCGGCGGTCAAGGACGCTCCATTTCGGTGTTCCGCTACGGCAGCCCTGCGAAACGCAGGCTGGAAATCTGTCGTTCGGCGCTAAATTCTCCATATCGGAGAAGGGTTTGGCTGCGTAATGGCGCCTTTGCGATAAGCTGCGGCCAACACAGGGAGATGGGCATGGGAACGGATCAATCGGATATCGGCTTCGGCGCCTTTCTGGATCAGCCCTTCGGCGCGAAGGACGAGCGGCCAGGCCTGCTGATCCTGGCCGATGACGTCTATCTCGACGATGCCGAAACATTGAGCCGGGCAGCGGGCCTGCGCCTGCTGGGCGCGGTGCCGCTGGATCAGGCGTCGATGCGGCTGGACGTGCAGATCGGCTGCGACGTCATCCTTTGCTTCTGTCCGTCGCCGGATGCCATGGTCGAGCGGCTGCTCGTCCAGATCGAAACGCTGGCGATGCAGAATGACATGCCGGTCATCATCGTGGCGGGGCTGGATACCATCGACCTTGCCTATGCCTGCATCCGCAGCGATCGCACCCAGTTGCTCTGCATGCCCGCCCATGCCGATCTGGCCGCCGCCCTCCTCGCCGCCGCAAACGGCGCGCAATCGCATAGCGTCCATGAGGCGAACCGGGACAGCGAGGGCATCAGGTTGCAGCAATTGAGCGAAGAGGTGAGCCGCCTGGCCCGCACGCTGGAGGCGCTGACGCTGCGGCCCCGCCATGCCACCCCCTCCTTCGAACTTGGCCCGCGCATTTCAGACGAGCCCAGCGACTATATCGGCATGCCCGCGCTGGAACCGATCGGCAGCGCGGACAAAAATGCCGATGCCGTGGAGATCGACGCCGCGCAGGTGCGCGACCTGCTGCGCGCGAGGCGGCTGCGCGATGATTTCCTGCCCGCCGACCTGTTCGCCGATCCCGCCTGGGACATGCTGCTGGACCTGCTGGCGGCGCGGCTGGACCATGAGCGGGTGTCGGTGTCCAGCCTGTGCATCGCGTCCGCCGTACCGCCGACCACGGCCTTGCGCTGGATTCGCACGCTCACCGAAAAGGGCTTTGTCCGGCGCCACGCCGATCCGCATGATGGGCGCCGCGTGTTCATCGCGCTGGCCGATCATACCGCCGAGGCAATGGGCCACTGGTTCTCCGCCAGCCGCCGTTTCCTGTGCGCATGACGAATATCGCCTTTTGGCGGCTTGACCAGCGGGCGGATTGCCGTAGATAGGCGCGCACCGACGGCCTTGCGGTCAGCATGGACATCGGGCGATTAGCTCAGTTGGTAGAGCGTCTCGTTTACACCGAGAATGTCGGCGGTTCGAGCCCGTCATCGCCCACCATCCCCTCCATTTTCCGAAAGCTGTTTGCCGGACGGCGCCGATGGTTTATGGTCCCGCCCGTCAGGCTTTTGCGAGGCACCCGATCCCATGTCTCTCACGGTCCTTTTCGGCGGTACGATAGCGCCCCTCTTGTTGATCTTGTCTCCGCTTTCGCTGGCCGCCGCCCGCGATTGCCTGGATTGGGAAGCGCCAAGCAAGGCCGTCGATGTCGCGACGAAAAAGCCGTGTCACAAGAAAAGACCGCCGCTGTTGCTGATGTAACCGGCTTTCGGGGATATTGCAGCGCACCGTCAGCGCTGCTAATCGGTGGCGCCATGATCCAGCCGCCTGAAATCATCCGAGTCACCAAGTCCCGCGTCTCCTGCGACGGATCGGGCGAAATCCCCGCCGCGCTCGGCCATCCGCGCGTCTTTCTTGAGATTGACGAGCATGGCTATATCGACTGCGGCTATTGCGACCGCCGCTTCGTGCTGGCGGGCGGGCCGGCCGACACGCCGGAAATTGCGGGGCTGCCGGATATTTCCTCGGGCGCCAGCCTGTAAACAAATCGGTTGGGCTTGCAGCCTGCCGCTCCTATATCGGGCGGCATGACCGATGCCGCTCCCCACTTCACTGACGCCCGTGGCCTGCTCTATCGCCCGGGCCTGCTCGACCCCGATGGCGCGCGCCGCCTGACCGCCGAAGCGCTCAAAAGCTGCGACGATGGCGAGCTGTACCTGCAATATCGGGCGAGCGAGAGTTTCGGCTTTGATGACGGTCGGCTGAAGACCGCCGATTATTCGACCGATGCGGGCTTCGGCCTGCGCGGCGTATCGGGCGAGATGACCGGCTTCGCCCATGCCAATGACATCAGCGAAGCCGCGATCCGCCGCGCGGCCGAGACACTGACGCTGCTTGACCCGGCGAAGGGCCAGCCCGCCCCGCCGCCCCAGCATACGAACCGCCACCTCTACACCGACGTCAATCCGCTGGAGATCGTGCCCTTTGCCGAAAAGGTCACGCTCTGCGCCGCCATCGACGCCGCCGCCCGCGCCCGCGACCCGCGCGTGGCGCAAGTGTCGGTGAGCCTGGCCGGAAGCTGGTCGGTGGTCGAGATCGTGCGCGCCGACGGCTTCACCGCGACCGACATCCGCCCGCTGGTGCGGCTCAACGTTTCCGTCATCCTGGAGGAAAACGGTCGGCGCGAGACCGGCGTGTTCGGCATCGGCGGACGCTATCTCTACGATCAGGTGATGGACCCCGCGATCTGGAACCGGGCGATTGACGAGGCACTCGCACAGGCGCGGGTCAATCTGCGCTCGGTGGCCGCGCCCGCGGGCGAGATGACCGTGCTGCTGGGGCCGGGCTGGCCGGGCGTGCTGGTGCATGAAGCCATCGGTCACGGCCTTGAGGGCGACTTCAACCGCAAGGGCACCAGCGCCTTCTCCGGCCGCCTCGGCGAGCGGGTCGCGGCTCCCGGCGTCACCGTGGTCGATGACGGCGCGATCCTGAGCCGGCGCGGCTCGCTCTCCATCGATGACGAGGGGACGCCGACCCGTGAGAATGTGCTGATCGAGGACGGCATCCTCAAGGGCTATATGCAGGACCGCCTCAACGCCCGGCTGATGGGCGTCGAGCCGACCGGCAACGGCCGCCGCGAAAGCTATGCCCATGCGCCGATGCCGCGCATGACCAACACTTTCATCAAGGGCGGCAAGGACGACCCGGAGGAACTGCTGTCGCGCATGAAGTCGGGCATTTTCGCGAAGAGCTTCGGCGGCGGGCAGGTCGATATCGTGTCGGGCAAGTTCGTCTTTTCCTGCACCGAGGCGTACAAGGTCGAGAATGGCAAGCTGGGCGAGCCGATCAAGGGCGCGACGCTGATCGGCGATGGACCGACCGCGCTGACCAAGGTGGTCGGCATCGGCCACGACTGGGCGCTGGACGAGGGCATCGGCATGTGCGGCAAGGCAGGGCAAAGCGTCCCGGCCGGTGTCGGCCAGCCGACGCTGCTAATGGAGGGGCTGACCGTGGGCGGCACGGCGACCTGAGGCACGCGCGCCGTGGGTTGAGGAACCGGACGACGCTTCCATCTTTGTCCCTGTTATGAACATGTTGACCGACAGTCATGATGCGGTGACGGCCGACTGGGCCGCGGCGCTGCTGGATTTCTGGTTCAATTGCGTCGGCGAGGCGGGCTGGTGGAGCCATGACCCCGCGCTGGATCGACAGTGCGCGACGCGGTTCGGCCATTTGTGGGCGGAAAAACGCACATTGCCCTCCGTCGATTTCCTTGAACGCGCCGACGACGCCTTGGCGGCGGTGCTGCTGTTCGACCAGTTGCCACGCAATATGTTTCGCCATTCGGCCCGAGCCTTTGCGACGGACGAACTGGCGCGGGACGTGGCACGCGGCGCCATCGCCCAGGGCTATGACATCCAGATCGGCGGCGCGGGGCGATTGTTTTTCTACATGCCCTTCCAGCACAGCGAAAATCTGGACGACCAGACACTGTCGCTCACTTTGTTCGAGGGCGCTGGCGACGCGCAATCGCTGGACTTTGCGCGGCAGCATCATGCGACCATCATGCATTTCGGACGGTTCCCCCACCGCAACGCCTTGCTCGGCCGTCCGACGCTTCCGGAAGAACAGGAGGCGGCCCGCCAGGGGGCCAGCTGGTAAGCCAGCGGACGCTGCCTAAATTTTAGGCAGGCAAGGATCACTGCCCAATTTTTCGGCGGCGCAGCAGGAGCTGCCGTGGGAAAACCCCGTATCATCGCGCCTTTTCGAAATTGGCACGGCCCTTGCGGAGATGTCGCTGCACACCATTAGAGGGGGGCGACATGAAACTTGTCATGGCTATCATCAAGCCGTTCAAGCTTGACGATGTCCGCGAGGCACTTTCCTCGCTCGGCATCGCCGGCATGACGGTCAGCGAGGTGAAGGGCTTCGGCCGCCAGAAGGGGCAGACCGAAATCTATCGCGGCGCCGAATATTCGACCAACATGGTTCCGAAGATCAAGATCGAGGTGGTCTGCGACGACGACCTCGCGCCGCGCGTCGTGGAAGCCACGCAGGCAGCGGCCAATTCGGGTGCCATTGGCGACGGCAAGATCTTCGTCCTCGATGTCGAGCAGGCGGTGCGCATCCGTACCGGCGAAACCGGCGAAACCGCTCTGTAAGGGGGGAATGAATGACCTTTTCCAAGACGCTTTGCGGCATCGCGGGGGCCATGGGCCTGTCGCTGTTCGCCGCCCTGCCCGCCTGGGCACAGGCCGCGCCCGCGGCCACCATTGACAAGGGCGATACCGCCTGGATGATGACCTCCACCGTGCTGGTGCTGGCGATGATCCTGCCCGGCCTCGCGCTGTTCTACGGCGGTCTGGTCCGCACCAAGAACATGCTGTCGGTCATGACGCAGATCGGCGCCGCGGCGTGCCTCGCCATGCTGATCTGGGTCGTGTACGGCTATTCCATGGCGTTCGGCCCGGATTATACCAGCGGCCTCAGCAACTTCATCTCGACCTTCGACAAGGCGTTCCTGAAGGGCATCACGCCCGCCTCGCAGGCGGCCACCTTCACTCCGGGCGTCGCAATTCCCGAATATGTATTCGTCTGCTTCCAGATGACCTTCGCCGCGATCACCATCGCGCTGGTGTTGGGTTCGGTGGTCGAACGCATCAAATTCTCCGCCGTGATGGTGTTCGCCGTGATCTGGCTGACCATCGCCTATCTCCCGATCGCGCACATGGTCTGGGCATCGAGCGGCCTGTTCTTCAAGGCAGGCGCGCTGGACTTTGCAGGCGGCACCGTCGTCCACATCAATGCCGGCGTCTCGGCGCTCGTGGCCTGCCTCATCCTCGGCAAGCGCATCGGCTATCCCAAGGAACCGATGGCGCCGCACAGCCTGACGCTGACCGGCGTCGGCACCGGCCTGCTGTGGGTCGGCTGGTTCGGCTTCAACGCCGGTTCGGCGCTGGAAGCCAATGGCTCGGCCGCCCTGGCGATGATCAACACCTTCGTCGCCACCGCTTCGGCCGCGCTGTTCTGGATGATCGCGGAGCGGGTCAACGGGCACAAGGCTTCAGCGCTGGGCTTCTGCTCGGGCATCGTGGCCGGCCTGGTCGCCGTTACCCCGGCTGCCGGCAACTCGGGTCCGTTCGGCGCGATCGTCCTGGGCGCTGTCGCCTCGGTCATCTGCTTCTACGCCGTCACCGTCCTCAAGCCCAAGCTGGGCTATGACGACTCGCTGGACGCCTTCGGCATCCACGGCATCGGCGGCATGATCGGCGCCATCGGCACCGCCATCGTCTACTCGCCCTCGCTGGGCGGTCCGGGCGCTGCGGATTATGACATGGGCGCCAAGCTGATCGTCCAGATCGAAGCGGTTCTGACCACCATCGTCTGGGCTTCTGTCGGCACGATCATCGCCATTACCATCGCCAAGGCGCTCACCGGCCTGCGGGTCAGCCCGGAAGTCGAATATGAGGGTCTCGACCTCGGCGAACATGGCGAGCGGGCCTACAACCCTTAAGTTCGGCAGGGCGGGCCGCCCAGAAAGGGGCACGGCCCGCCCGCCCCACCCTGTTCCTCCTGCGAACATGCCTCGGGACCGGTACGCAAGTATCGGTCCCTTTTTTAGCGGCCGGCCTGCCCTGTCAGAGCCGGTCGGCCTTCATCGCGAAGATGGTTTCATGCGGTTGATAGGCCGCCATATGATCGAGCAGCGCCTCGATGGCATTGGCGTGGATCAGGATGTTCGCATGCTGCGCCCGGATGAAGCCGGCTTCGACCATATGCTGATTGAAGGCGATCAGCCGGTCATAGAAACCCGCGACGTTGAGCAGGCCCACCGGCTTGTGATGATAGCCCAGCTGCGCCCAGCTGATCGCTTCCCACAGTTCGTCCATCGTGCCCACGCCCCCCGGCAGGGTGACGAAGCCGTCCGAAAGGTCGGTGAACAGTTGCTTGCGCTGATGCATGGTCTGGACGACGTGGAGTTCCGAGCAACCGCGATGGGCGACTTCGGCGCCGACCAGCGCTTCGGGGATGACGCCGATCACTTCGCCGCCCGCTTCCAGCGCCGCATCGGCGACCGCGCCCATCAGGCCCAGGCGACCGCCGCCATAGACGACGCCGATACCGCGCCGGGCCAGAACCTGCCCGACATGGCGGGCGGCATCGACATAGGCGGGGTCAGCCGGAGTGGCCGAGCCGCAATAGACAGCCAGTCTCTTCATACATCCTTCGATCGTTAAGCAAGGTCTTCCAGCATCAGCGCGGCGGTGGCCTTGGCGCTGCCGACCACGCCGGCTATGCCTGCGCCCGGATGCGTGCCGGCTCCTACCAGATAAAGGTTGGGAATGACATCGTCGCGATGATGCGCGCGGAACCAGGCGCTTTGGCTCAGCGTCGGTTCCAGGCTGAAGGCGCTGCCCAGATGCGCCGAAAGGTCGTGGCGGAAATCGGGCGGCGCATAATGGAATTGGGTCACGATGCGCGCGCGGATGTCGGGGATCAGGCGATGCTGGATCTCGTCGAGGATACGCTCGGCATAGACCGGGGCGAACTGGCTCCAATCGATCGGCAGCTTGCCCAGATGGGGCACCGGGGCGAGCGCAGAGAAGGTCGAATGACCATCGGGCGCCATCGACGGATCGGTGACGGTCGGGTGATGCAGGTAGAGCGCGAAATCCTGCGGCAGCACGCCATAATCGTAAATATCGGTCAACAGTCCCTCATAGCGTGGGCCGAAAAGGACCATATTGTGGGGGATGCCCGGCCAGCTTCCCCTGATGCCGAAATGCAGGACGAAGAGGCTGGGCGACCAGCGCTTGCGGCCGAGCCTGTCCGCCTGTTTCTGCCCGCGCGGATGGTGGCCGATAAGATCGCGATAGCTGTGCATCAGATCGGCATTGGACGCCACCACATCCGCCTCCCCTCGCCAGCCCGACGCGGTGCGCACGGCGACGGCGCGGTCACCATAGGTTTCGATCTGCACCGCCGGATCGGCCAGGCGCAGCATGCCGCCCAGCCGCTCGAAATGAGTCGCCATCGCCTGGACGAGACGGTTCGTGCCACCCTTCGCGAACCAGACCCCGCCATCCCTTTCCAGCTTGTGGGTCAGCGCATGGATGGCGCTGGCCTTCAACGGATTGCCGCCCCGCAGCAGCGTGTGGAAGGACAGCGCCTGCCGCAGCTTCTCATTCTTCACATGGGAGGAGACGACCGAATGGATCGAGCGCCAGGCCTGGCTCCTGGCCAGCCCGGGCGCGGCCCGGACCATCGCCGCAAAGTCGGGAAAAGCGGCCACGCCAAGCTTGCGATAGCCCTCCTCATACGCCCTGTCGGCATAAGCGAGGAAGCGTTCATAGCCCGACACATCCTCTGGATTGAGTTTGGCGATCTGGGCGCGGAGCGCGGTGTCGTCGCTGGAATAGTCGAAATTCGTGCCGTCGCGCCAGTTCAGCCGGCAGAAGGGCGAAACCGGGACGAGGTCCACATCCTCCGCCATGTCGCGACCGGACAGGCGCCACAACTCGCCCAGGCAATCGGGGTCGGTGATGACGGTCGGTCCGGCGTCGAAGACGAAGCCGTCCTTTTCCCACATATAGGCGCACCCGCCCGGCCGGTCGCGCGCCTCGATCAGCGTGGTATCGATGCCGGCGGATTGCAGGCGAACAGCAAGCGCGAGGCCGCCAAAGCCAGCACCGATGACAATCGCTTTCCTGTTCATCAGGGCCTGTTCATCAGGCTGAAGGGCTCATCAAGGCTCGCATGGCGCCCCTTATGGGGACCGGGGGCCGCCCGCACAAGATGCCTGTGCGTCCGGGGGAGGGAGAGGCCAACCCGAGGAAAATGCCCGGATTGTCTTCGGCCTGAATATAGTATAGGGGGGTATCCTATGCATATCATAACGGATCGGGACAAGCTGTTGGCGCGCGTGCGGCGGATCGCCGGGCAGATCGGCGCGGTGGAGCGGCAACTCACGGGCGATGCCGGCTGTTCCGAAACGCTGCAACTGGTCGCCTCCGTGCGCGGCGCGGTCGGCAGCCTGATGGAAGAATTGATCGAGCAGCATATGCGGGAACATGTCGCGCGACCGGGCATCAGCGACGCGGCCCGGAAAGCAGCGGCGGAGGAAATGTTGGCCCTGATCCGGCGCTACGGGAAATGAGCATGCACGACGATCATCATCCCCATGACGGCCATGCCCATGAGCCTTCTCTCGCCTTGCCCGCCGCCTTCACCAATGGCGATGGCGAGATAAGCCATTATTTCGACCATATCTACCTGACCGCCGGGCATGACCGGAATGCCCGGCGGACGCTCTGGGTCCTCTGGCTGACCGCCGCGACCATGGTGGTGGAGATCGCCTTCGGCTGGATCACCGGATCGATGGCCCTGCTGGCCGACGGGTTCCACATGGCGACCCATGCGGGCGCGATGGCGGTGGCGGCAGCGGCCTACAGCTATGCCCGGCGCCATGCGCGCAACCCGCGCTATACCTTCGGCACAGGCAAGGTGGGCGACCTGTCGGGCTTTGCATCGGCGCTCATCCTCGCCTTCACCGCCCTGTTCATCGCGGTCGAATCGGCGACGCGCCTGTTCCAGCCGGTGACGGTCGCCTTTGGGGAGGCCGCTCTCGTGGCGGTGCTGGGCTTGGTCATCAACCTGATCAGCGCGGTGATGCTGGGCCATGACCATAGCCATGATCACGGGCATGATGAGAACGGACATGATGGGAACGGGCACGATCAGGGCCATGATCATCACCACACCCATGCCGACAATAATCTGCGCGCCGCCTATGTGCATGTGCTGACCGATGCGCTGACCTCCATTCTGGCCATCGTCGCGCTGCTGGCCGGGCGCTATATGGGCTGGTGGTGGATGGACCCGGCAGTCGGCCTGCTCGGCTCCGCCGTCATCGCGAAATGGGCCTGGGGATTGATGAAGGACACCTCCGGAATCCTGCTCGATACCGCCGAACCAGCCCTGATGGCGCGGATCAAGGCGCTGACGGAGGCCGAAGGTGCAACGATTCGCGACCTGCACGTCTGGCGGCTCGGACCGCATGCCCACGCCGCGATCATCAGCCTGGCCCCCGGCGCCGACGCAGCGGCGGTGCGGCAGGCCGTGAACGCCCTACCCCGGATGGAGCATGTGACCGTCGAAACCGTCTGATACCATCGCGCTCGGTCTTCGACCGATCACAAGTGGGTTTCGCTCAGGCGCCGCGCGGGCTTTACCAAGGTCCGATGAGTCAAACTCATCGCGCCTCGGTATGACCCCGGAACGGGTTCATTTCCGGGCAGATGGGCCTCGATCCGCGACCGACGATATTTCTTTTCTTCAGTAGCTTCTTGAAACTGAATTCGATGTGCCTATTTTGGTGGCGTCCCGGCTTTCCTCCCCCCTCCGCCGGGACAATCCCTGAACAGCCCCGGCGTCCCTTGCGCCGGGGCTTCTTTTTTTGCAGCGTCCTGCGGGCGTCAGATCGCCTGCGCCGCCGCCCAGCCGCTGGCCCAGGCCCACTGGAAATTATAGCCGCCCAGCCAGCCGGTGACATCGACGGCCTCGCCTATCGCGTAGAGGCCGGGGACGCGGCGCGCCTCCATCGTCTGCGAGGAAAGCTCGGCGGTGGAGATGCCGCCAATGGTGACCTCGGCCTTCGCAAAGCCCTCCGTACCGTTGGGAAGGAAGGACCAGGCCGAAAGGCGGCGCTCTGCCTCCTGCAATTTGCGGTCGGGCAGATTAGCGAGATCGCCAGGGAGTGCGAGGCGTTCCTGAAGCGCGTCGGCCAGACGATCCGGCAAATGGTTGCGCAACAGACTGGCCAGCGTGCCGCGAGGCCGCTCGCGCTTGGCGTCGGTCAGCCAGCCCTGCGGTTGGTCGGGCAGGAAATCCAGGGCGATCGCCTCGCCATGACGCCAGTAGGACGAGATTTGCAGGATCGCCGGGCCGGACAGGCCGCGATGGGTGAGCAGGGCCGCCTCGCGAAAAGCGGTCTTGCCGTGGCGGGCAATCACCTCGGTGGAGACGCCGGAAAGCGCGCGGAAGAGCAGGTCGTCGCCGCCCAGCGTCAGGGGAACCAGCGCCGGACGGGGTTCAACGATCTTCAGTCCGAATTGACGGGCGAGGTCATAGGCAAAGCCGGTCGCACCGATCTTCGGGATGGACGGGCCGCCGGTGGCGATGACCAGCGCGGGGGCCGTGGCGGTCCGGCCGCCATGGGTGACGCTGTAGCGGCCATCCGCATGGCTGACGGAGGCTATGGCATGATCGAGGCGCAGGGTAACGCCGCCCGCCTCGCATTCCGCCAGCAGCATGGCGACGATCTGCCGGGCGCTCTGGTCGCAGAAAAGCTGGCCCAGGGTCTTTTCGTGCCAGGCTATGCCGTGCCGTTCGATGAGGGCGAGGAAATCCTGCGGCGTATAACGGCCCAGCGCCGATTTCGCGAAATGCGGATTAGCCGACACATAGCGGTCGGGCGCAGTATCGATGTTGGTGAAGTTGCAACGCCCGCCCCCGGAGATCAGGATCTTCTTGCCCGGCTGGTCGGCGTGATCGATGACCAGAATGCGCCGACCCCGCTGACCGGCCATGGCGGCGCACATAAGGCCAGCGCCGCCAGCGCCCAGAACGATGGCGTCATAGGAGTCGGACGGGTTGGACAAGATCAGCCTGCGGCGAGCGCGTCCATGATCTGGCGCACGGGCGTGACGTCATAGCCCGCCGATGCCGCCTGCTCGGTAAGGGCGGCCGGATGATCGCCCGCACGGGCACGGGTCAACGCCCAGAGCAAGGTGCTGCGCGTGCCGGAGCGGCAATAGGCAAGAATCTTGCCTTCGCCCGCCTGATCGAGCGCGGCGGCCATGCCGTCGAGTTGCCACGGGGCGAAGCCGCCATGGGCGACGGGGACGGCGGCATAGGCGATCCCGGCGGCCTGAGCGGCGGCTTCGATCTCCGCGCCGTTGGTCTGGCCCGGTTCCTCGTCATCGGGGCGGTTGTTGACGATCATGGTCACGCCCAGCGCCTTGGCTTCCGCCACCTGATCGACGCTGATCTGTGGGGAGACATAGAGGCTTTTGGTGATCTGGCGGAACATGGGCGGGACTCCTTCTTGGCCGATGCCATGCGCCTGTGGGGCCGTCGATTCAAGCGGAAAGGATCAGGCGTAGGGACGGATCGCCGCGAGGAAAGCATCCCCATAGGCATCGAGCTTGCGCTGGCCGATCCCGCTGATGTGGCCGAGTTCGGTCAGGCTCGTCGGGCGCTGCTCGGCCATTTCGCGCAAGGTCGAATCGTGGAAGATGACGTAGGGCGGCACCCCCGCCTCCTGCGCCAGTTCGCGGCGGCAGCTACGCAGCGCTTCGAACAGCGGATCGCCGACCGGATTTTGAGCGTTCCCATTGCGGGCGCTTTTGCGGCGGCGATCCCTGCGGGGCGGCAGGACCAGGCTGACCGCCTCCTCCCCGCGCAGGATGGGGCGGGCATTGGGGCCGAATGCCAGCCCGCCATGCTCATTGGTCTGGAGCGCGTCGCGCACCAGCAAGGCGCGGGAGACGGGACGGAGCAGCGCCGTTTCCTCGCCCTCGACAATGCCATAGACGGAGATTTTGTCATGGCCGCGCTCGCGGATCTTGTCGGTGACGGCGCCGGTCAGCACCTGTTCGATATGGCCGACGCCGAAGCTCTGGCCGGTGCGGTAGACCGCCGAGAGGAACTTCTGGGCGGTCTGGCTCGCGTCGATGCTGGCTGGCGGGTTGAGGCAATTGTCGCAATTGCCGCAGACTTGCGGCGGATCTTCCCCGAAATGGCGGAGCAGGATGGCGCGGCGGCAGGTGCCGGTTTCGACCAGCCCGCCGAGCGCCGTGATGCGGGCGCGCTCGCCCTGCTGACGTGTCGGGTCGAGTTCGCCGATCCGCTGCCGTGCGCGGGCGAAATCGTCCGCGCCCCAGAAGAGATGCGCCTCGGCCGGCTCGCCATCGCGCCCGGCGCGGCCCGATTCCTGATAATAGCCCTCAATCGACTTGGGCAGGGCGGCGTGGGCAACGAAGCGGACGTCGGGCTTGTCGATGCCCATGCCGAAGGCGATGGTGGCGACCATCACCATATCCTCGCTGGCGATGAAGGCGGCCTGGTTGGCGGCGCGCACCTGCGGGTCCAGACCCGCATGATAGGCGCGGGTCGGGCGGCCGGTCTTGCCAAGGGTTTCGGCCAGCTTCTCGGTCGCGGCGCGCGTGGGGGCGTAAACGATGCCGGGGCCGTTCTGACTGGCGATAAGGTCGGAAAGCTGGCGCGGCAGGCCATCGCGCGGGTGGACCGCATAGCGGATATTGGGACGGTCGAAGCCTGCAATGATGAGGCCCTCGCGCGGGATGCCGAGCTGGACGAGGATGTCGTCGCGGGTGTGATGATCGGCCGTGGCGGTGAGCGCAAGGCGCGGCACATCCGGAAATTCGTCGAGCAGCGGGCGCAACAGACGATAATCCGGGCGGAAATCATGGCCCCATTCGGAGACGCAATGCGCCTCGTCGATGGCGAAGAGGGCGATCTTCGTGCTGCGCAGGAGGTTGCGGAACCCCTCCCCGCTGGCGCGTTCCGGGGCGACATACAGCAGGTCGAGGTCGCCATTGCGCAGCCGGTCCTGGGTCTCGCGCCAGTCGGCATCGACGCTGGTGAGGCTGGCGGCGCGGATGCCGACCGCCTGCGCCGCGCGTAGCTGGTCGTGCATGAGGGCGATCAACGGCGAGACGACGACGCAACAGCCGTCGAGCGCCACGGCAGGAAGCTGGTAGCAGAGCGATTTGCCCGCACCGGTCGGCATGATCGCGAGCGTCGGCTGGCCGCTCATGATGCGGCCGACCACCTGTTCCTGCACGCCCCTGAAACCCGGAAAACCGAAAACATCGTGGAGGAGTGTGGGGATGTAGGGACGCATGGGGACGGCTCTAACGGCTCAATCGGCGGAGGGCCAGCTTAGGGTTCGAGGAGACAACCCCAGCCCTGACGATAACGGGCAGTGCGGGAGGCGAACAGCGGGACGGCGGCGTTGACGGCTTTCGCTTCGGGCAGGTCCTTCAGCGAAACGGCCCACATGCCCGGTTCCTTGTCACCCTGGCAGCTTTTCATCGAGCGGCCCTCGACATAGCGGCAGGAGCAGGCGACCCGCGCGCCGAAGCCCACCCCGACCTGGGCCCGTGCGCGCAGGGTGCTCCAATTCCAGACAAGCAACGCCAGCGGCAGCAGGGCCACGATGACGATCCCATAAGTCCATTTCCGGCGGCCGGACATGCTGCCCCTTCCTGTGCACCATGGATTGTTCGATGTCGCACTTCCCAAGGCGGCGGACCATTTCGCCCGCCTCGAAAATGCTCTAGGGCGCGGCTTATGAAGCTTGAGCGGGACAGCGTAAAGCGCCTTGGCGCGATCGGGGGCGTTTTGGCGGTGCTGGCGGCGGCCAGCCTGTGGACCGTGCACGCCGCAGGACCCGAACCGGTCATCCATATCGCCGGCGATTCAGATGTGGATGCAGCAGCGCTGGGGGCCGCCATCGATCCGCTGTTCGACGATAGCGTCGGCGAGACGCGGGCGCTGATCGTCATGCATGACGGCGAGGTCGTGGCCGAGCGCTATGCGCCGGGCTTCGGCCCGCACACCCGGCTGCTGTCCTGGTCCATGGGCAAGAGCGTGACGGCGGTGCTGATCGGGCTGATGGTCGCCGACGGACGGCTGGCGCTCGATTCGCCGGTTCCGGTGGCGGCCTGGGGCCAGCCCGGCGATCCGCGCGGGCGCATCACCCTGCGGCAGCTTCTGGCGATGACCTCCGGCCTCGACCATGTCGAGGATGCGGAACCCCTGCCCCAAGCCGACACGGTGCGGATGCTGTTCACCGACGGGGCGCAGGACATGGGTGCCTTTGCCGAGGCGAAGCCGCTCGCCCATGCGCCCGGCACGGTCTTTTCCTATTCGACCGGCAGCACGATCATCCTCACCGACCTGATGACGCGGATGCTGACCGACAGCGCCGATCCCGATGTGCGGCGGCGGGCGATGCAGATGTTCGTCGATGGACGGCTGAAAATTCCGGCGCGCCTCACCAGCCTGACCGTCGAATATGATGCCGCCGGGACGATGATCGGCGGCAGCTTCATGCATATGACGGCGCGGGATTATGCGCGCTTCGGGGAACTGCTGCGCAATCATGGACGTGGGATTGCCGGGCATCAGATCGTGCCGGAAAAGTGGATCGATTATATGCGCACGCCCTCGCCTCGCAATGCGGCCTATGGCGCGCATCTCTGGCTCAACCGGAACAGCGCGGACAGCGCGCTGATGCCGGGGCGCGCGCCGCGAAGCCTGTTCGGCGGCGTCGGTCATGACGGTCAATATCTCTTGGTCTCGCCATCGCAGCGGCTGACCGTGGTGCGGCTGGGCATGTCCCCCACCAAGGAGCAGCGCGACGCGGTGAAGGACGGCCTGGCCAAGCTAATAGCGCTTTATGCGCGTTAGAGCATATTCCGTCTGAATCCATCAGATCGGATGCTCTTCCCGAGCTGGCAGATAATTGTTCCCAACGAAGCCCGAAAATTCCTCAGGACGTTGACATGAAAATCGGGAAATAATGGTGCCGGGGACGACATCGAATTGGTACCACAAACATTTGAAATAAAACGAAATTATCACACTTGACTGAGGTGGCCTCGCCTTCTTGGA
>NZ_LFCT01000079.1 GCF_008692605.1 Sphingobium estronivorans | reverse complement strand
GCCCGTTTCGGCAAGCCCGAGATCTTTAATACCGATCAGGGCAGCCAGTTCACCAGCAATGCCTTCACCGGTGTGCTGCGCGCAGCCGAGATCAAGATCAGCATGGACGGACGGGGACGCTGGATGGACAATGTCTTCATCGAACGGCTCTGGCGATCTGTGAAGTACGAATGCGTCTATCTGCACGCCTTCGAGACCGGATCTGAACTGCGTGCCGGCCTTGGCCGATGGTTCGCCTATTATGACAAACATCGTCCTCATTCACGCCTTGCAGGGAAAACCCCTGGCGAGGCATATGAGCAAATCGGCGCTTCAAATCCTGGGGGGCATGCCCCCC
>NZ_LFCT01000078.1 GCF_008692605.1 Sphingobium estronivorans | reverse complement strand
GATGATCCGGGGCGGGCATATCGACCTCACCGTGCTCGGCGCGATGGAAGTGGCGGAAAATGGCGACATCGCCAACTGGATGATCCCCGGCAAGATGATCAAGGGCATGGGCGGCGCGATGGATCTGGTCGCGGGCGTCAAGAAGATCATCGTCGTGATGGAGCACACGTCCAAGGACGGCAGCCCCAAGTTCATCCCGGCCTGCACCCTGCCGCTGACCGGCAAGAATGTCGTCGACATGATCGTCACCGACCTCTGCGTCTTCCAGCGGCCCGACCATGACAGCCCGTTCCGGCTCGTCGAACTCGCTCCGGGCGTGACGGCAGAGGAAGTCGCCGC
>NZ_LFCT01000077.1 GCF_008692605.1 Sphingobium estronivorans | reverse complement strand
TCCTGAAAAGCCGGGGCGCTTCAGTTCTCCCCCATCAACGCCGCGAACCTCAAGCGCGCGCACCAGGCGCTTGAGAGCACTACCGCACGCGGCAAGATCGTCATCGAGGGTTGGCAGTGATGCGGTTCACGCTCACCCGCAACGTCCGCCGCGCCCGCGGCCTCCGCTGGACCAACTGAAAGGGACCAAGCCTCGGCGTTATCGATGCCGACCATGTGCGGTTGTGGGCGTCGCTTTCGCTGGGTCACTAATATCTACAATCATAAAGGACTGTAATATTTCGAGATAGCAAACGTGGTCCTCCGATAAAAACTGTAAGCGGGGTCTGACGCTTCCAAT
>NZ_LFCT01000076.1 GCF_008692605.1 Sphingobium estronivorans | reverse complement strand
CCCGCCGCTTCGATTTCGGGCAGGCTGTCATCGATGATGTCGTGGCCGAGCATGTGGCATGCGAACAAGATATCGTGCTTGCTACGGAAATAATTGTAGAGCGCGGGCTTGGTGATCCTGAGCCTTTCCGCCACATCGTCGAGCCTGGTCGCGTGATAGCCCTTGCTCAGGAACAGTTCCGCCGCAGCGGTCAATACAGCGAACTGTTTCTGATCGCGGGCCCGATGGCGGGTGTAGAAAACCGATTCGGGCGATACTTCCATTTCCACTAGGGCACCCCCCGCAAAACTTCTCATGGCGCCTGCGGGTTGGTAAAGTCATTCCCGCAAAAAATCTAGAGACTTATATGGACGGCGGGGTGTTCCAACGC
>NZ_LFCT01000075.1 GCF_008692605.1 Sphingobium estronivorans | reverse complement strand
TCCGCGATCATGCTTTTTTTCAGCAAGCGGTTTTCCAGCGTCAAGTCGGCCACGCATTCCTTGAGGGCGCGGGCCTCGCGGCGCAGGTCCTGCACCTCACCGGTGGTCGCAGCACGCGCGGTGTCGCCGGCCAGGCGGCGCTTGCCGGCCTCCATGAACTCCTTCGACCAGGTGTAATACAGGCTTTGGGCTATGCCCTCCTTGCGGCACAACTCGGCGATGCTGTCCTCGCCGCGCAGACCTTCCAGCACGATCCGGATCTTGTCCTCGGCCGAGAAGTGCCGCCGGGTCTGTCGCCGGATGTCCTTCACCACCTGATCCGCTGGGGCCTTCGGCGATTTTGAATAGGAGGATTTGGGCTTCATCTTCGTTC
>NZ_LFCT01000074.1 GCF_008692605.1 Sphingobium estronivorans | reverse complement strand
TGGAAGGGTCTGACGGCCGCCTTGCGCGCCACGCATCTGGCGGGATGATTGCCGCTCTTTGAGCGGAGTGGCCGGTGTCGGACGGGATTGAAGATTCAGCTAGCGGTGCAGCGACTACTCATACGAGCGGTCGTATGAGTAGTCGGATAGAGATCGTTAGCCGGGTGTCGGGCCGGCGGCGCTGGACCGTGGAGCAGAAGCTGGCCGTCCTGCGTGATGCATTCGGCCCGGAGGGTTGCGTGCGCGCGGCCTGTGAACGCCATGACGTCGGCAGCGGCTCGATCTACACCTGGCGGCGCCAAGCAATGTCCGGTGAGCTTGCCGGGGTTCGCAAGCTGGCAGAGCCCGTTTTTGCGGAGGTGCAGATCAGCGAGCAGTTAGCCTTGCCCGCGCCGACGGTCGCGGCACGCAGCGACGGCGTGATCGGCATCGAGCTGCCGTCGGGCATCAGAGTGAGCGTGGACGCCACGGTCGATGCCGATGCCCTATCGCGGGTGATCGGTATCCTGACGCGATGATCCCGCTGCC
>NZ_LFCT01000073.1 GCF_008692605.1 Sphingobium estronivorans | reverse complement strand
CCGGGTTTGCTTTTGACGGACCTTGCAATGCTGGGCATTTTTCTATGGCTGTCAATCCGAAGCACGAGATTTTGGCCGCTCTGGATCGCCGGGCTTCTGCTCGCGGAGGTGATCGTTCATGTCATGCGGGGCGCGATGCCGAACATCGTCCCCAGGGCCTATATCGATGCGGTCGGCTTCTGGAGCTGGTTCGCGCAACTATTCTTGGCGGTGGGGACATGGCGGCACGGAAAACGCGTGAAACGGCGGGGTGTCGACGGGCCCTGGAAGAACTGATCAGCCTTACCTGCCCCTCTCAAGCCAATGAGCTTTCCAACCGGCTGGTGGATCGCTTCGGCTCCTTGGGCGACGCAATGGCGGCCCGCGCCGCGGACAGGACTGGAATTCTTGGTGACGTGCCCGAGGTGGAACGAACCATCCAGTGCCTGCGAAGGACCATGAACCATATTCTGCGCGGTCGAATCGAGCAAAGGCGCGTCGTGTCGAATGAGCGGGCGCTTCTCGATTATCTCCGCATGGCCATGGCGTTCGAGCCGAT
>NZ_LFCT01000072.1 GCF_008692605.1 Sphingobium estronivorans | reverse complement strand
CAAGGCGGTGCCGAAGCTGGAGGCTTTGCGCGTCTGGCTCGAAACCCAGAACCGTGGCCTGTCGTCCGACAGCAATCTGGCGCGGGCCTGTCGCTATCCGCTCAATCGCTGGCAGGCCATGATCCGCTACTGCAATGATGGTCGGCTCGAGATCAGCAACAATCTGGTGGAAAACGCGCTGCGCGGTGTCGCGCTCGGGCGCCGGAACTGGATGTTCGTCGGCTCCATGAAGGGTGGAGAGGCCGCCGCGCTCTTCTACTCCCTGGCCGGCACATGCCGGCTCAACGGCGTCGAGCCTGAGGCGTGGTTCACAGACGTCATTGAGCGCATCGGCAACTACCCGATCAATCGGATCGATGACTTTTTACCCTGGAAATGGCAGGCATCAAAGCTGAGCAACGATCTGGAGAAGGTTGCGTGAGCAACGGCACCGTGGTGCGGATGAAGATTACGCTGGACGACGTCACGCCGGCCGTCAGCCGAACGCTGGAGGTGCCGCTCAATATCCGGCTCGACCGTCTGCACACCGTCATCCAGACCGCCTT
>NZ_LFCT01000071.1 GCF_008692605.1 Sphingobium estronivorans | reverse complement strand
GTCGGGTGGTGTATAATACACCATTTCTGCCCACGGTCGCCAGTGCATCATCGCTGCTGACGCATGCGTTCTCGCCTATGCTCTCAGACTTCCTCGCTTGGATCCTGGATTTCGAGATGGATGCGCCATCCCTCGAAGGTCATGAGCATGCGACCAAATTGCTCCCAACTCACCTCCTGCCCATCGATGACCAGCAGCGGCATATAATCAGCGGATTCCGGGTCGCAGGTAAGTTGGCCTCGGACGGTCGTTCCCGAAATGGCCAGCCCCAGATCGCCTTTGACCAGGTAGGTTGTGGCCAGATCATGCCGCATCCGTTCGAGCAGGCGCGTTATGAGATCAAACGGATCGGCGTCCGCAGCGCTATGCACCTGGAATTCGTAACCTTCCCGTCCTCCACCTTTGACCTCGACAGCCTCAAGCGACAGCATCGTGCCAAGGAGCCGCAGCACAAAATGGAACCGATGCCCGGTCCCGTTCGCATCGGGCAATTCCATTGGCAGGAAGGCGATATGGGTGAAGGTCAGCCCGCTCCGGCGGGCGACCTCCTCGTTATGGCAGCGGCTGCAAAGCTTCCGGTAACCGGCCTCGATGTTCCCGAAATGCGTTATTTCGAAGTCTGGAACGCCGCTATGGCATTCGTCGCATGATATGCGCGGCATCATTCTC
>NZ_LFCT01000070.1 GCF_008692605.1 Sphingobium estronivorans | reverse complement strand
CCTGCCAGCGTCGAGCGGTCGATCTCGATCCCCTGCGCAGCCATTATCTCGGCTTGGCGGTAAAGCGGCAGATGATGATCGAACTTGGAGACGACGACATGGGCCAGCGTGCCGAAGGTCGCCTTGCCTCGGGCAATGGCTTTTACCGGCGCGGGCGCCTGCACGATCTTCTCGCAGGACCGGCAGCTATACTTGGGCCGGATGGTCCGAACGACACGCCATTGCACCGGCACGGCATCAAGCATCTCGTCGCTATCCTGCCCCAGAGGCCGTAGCGCGCCGCCGCAGTCCGGACAGGTGCAACTGCCCTGCTCGGGCTCGATCCGCTGTTCTTCCCGCGGCAGATGGGCGGGCAGTGCGCGAACAGGCGCTGACCGAACGCCATCTGCCGGATCGGCTCGACGCGCGGCAGCGACGATGGCCTCGCCTTCAAGTTCTTCGAGGGCCAGCTCAAGCTGTGCGATCTGGGTGTCGAGCTTCTCGGACGACCTGCCGAACTGCATCCGCTTGAGGCGCGCGATCTGCACGCGCAGCGTATCAATCAGGATGTCGCGGGCAGAAATATCGGCGTGGGCGGCCGCCAAAGCAGCTTCGAGCTCGGCGATCCGAGCGTCTTTGTCAGCGGTGGAAAGGCCTGCATCCGACACCGCGATCCTATAGCGGAACAGCCGCCGATGTACCAGTAAAAGTGCCGGAAATGGGTGTTTTTAGCCCGCGAGTGACGGGGTGAAAGTGCGTTCCGGCCGCCGCCAGTCGATGCCTTCCAATAGCA
>NZ_LFCT01000007.1 GCF_008692605.1 Sphingobium estronivorans | reverse complement strand
TCCTGAAAAGCCGGGGCGCTTCAGTCCGACCCAGATGGGACGTGAGGGCGCGTGAATATGAGCGCTCATCTCCCAATGGATCATCTGTCGCCAACGTAACGCAGGCGAAGTCATTGCCAGACGTTTGAAGACAGGCCGCCACGATCGAGGAGTCGAGCCCCCCAGAAACGCCTAAGAGAGCCCGCCCTCCGACTCTTGCCCATGCGCTTACGCACAGTTGGGTCGAGCGGCGCAGCTTCTCAGCGTGATCCTCAGAAGCATCATCTGTTTGAAGGCGGGCGAACTCCCATGGGTTCCAATGTATATCCGTCGAAATCTGGGTCTGGAGAATCCGCAGGCCGGTTCCCGGTAAAATCTGCCGCACTCCTTCAAGCGCCGTACGTTCCTCGGGGAAGCCGCCAAGTGCAAGCGCCCTAGCCAATTGAGGACGATCGATCTCGGGGACCCGTCCACTTGCCGCAGCAAGGATGGACGGGTCGGAGGCTAGTACAAGGTCGTTGCCCGACACCGAATAATAGCATGGCAGGGCCCCAGAGGGATCTCTGAGGACGAGCAATAGACTCGGCGTTCGAATGACGGCGATGTAGCGTCCCCAGAAACGGTCAACTAGGTGCCGGCCATGCGTCGCTTCGATCGCTTCTGAGTCGCTGGACTCGAGCCGGGAAATGGGCTCCGCCGGACCATGACGGTGAAACAGCGTCCCTATGAGGAATCCTGCGCCGCCCGGGAGGGTGATTAGTGCTTTCGGGTCATTGACCGCCAACAATGAATGACCCGCAATGTGATACCATTGTAGAGTGGAAGGCGTCACCCCGCCAAAATGTCGAACAGGTTGCGCGTCACGACTCAATATCGAGAAGAAGGCTACGGTCACCGGAGTACCAGAATTGGCGAGTAGTTGTTGACCTGCCCGAAAGTATCGTTCAGCACGACGTCCTGATATTGCACCCAAGCGTGCGCGGAGAACGGCTCTGATCTCACCCCAATAACCAAATTTGCGGCGACTCCCCGCGCACGTAGAACCGAGAACATTGCGAGAGACCGCGTCAAACAGCGGTTTGTACGGCCAAGGATCAACGCAGCCCGGTCAAAGGCTGACACCCAGAGGTCTAATTCAGGCTGACTGTCTGGCTCATCGCCACCTGCGGCGCGCGTGAGCATCCCGGAGCGAGCGAGCACTGAATCGAGGGGGTGCAGTCGTATCCTCAGTGAGGTAAGCAAATCCGAATATAGGGCGACTAGAAGTGGCCACAACCTAAAGGGCCCATGGTCGCGCCTCGAAGCGTCGCCAGATGGAGCCTGGATTCCCATAATGTCGAAGTTGGGATCGCGTTCCGTCGCCTCGAGGAGATAGCCCGCGTTGACAAGCGATGACAGAGCCTCCTCAACTCCGGCGAAAGTCTCGCCGTTCCGGGCTGCGAGTTGCCTAAAGATATGGGTGGCTGGGAAGGATAGCGCAAAATATCGGCCCTTGGGCAGGTCAAGGAAGATGACATTCTGTCCTGCGATGCAGTGGTAGAGCCCTTCTCTCAATCGATAGTGCATCGAGGTTCCCCTTGGTTGATGGCGCGCGCCAATGACGGCGCGCGCCATCGACTTCAGTCGTCTTCCAGGCCGATGCCGTTGGGCTGCCGCTGAAGGAAGCTGTCGTCGCCGCTGTTCGCGCCGCCCTTGGTCTCGGCGACCACCGAGCCGAGGTCGATCAGCTTGTCGTCATTGCGATCGTGATTCCGTTCCATGACACTTCTCCTCTTCAACAACCGCGAAAGATCGCGGCAGTCTGAAGCTAGCGGCGTCGTGCTTGCTCGTGGGGAGAATATATCGCGACAGCTTGGCGCGATATTCTCGTAGACGCGGCCCGAACCCCTTGGCGGACGTCACGAAGGAGATGATCCCGGCGTAAGCGCCTGAAACGAATTGCGTATTATGGCGGCGGCCCGTTCCGAATAATTTGGTGTTGACGATAGATTTTCCTCATGTGGTAGGCTTCAATTCGCCGCCGAGTTGCTTTGTGGAAATTCCCGACCTCCATACTGGCGAATATTGCCAACTCCTTCTTGGCACTGGTCGTCTCGGCAGTCTCGGCGATCCGACTATAGTGAAGGCGTTCGTTCAACCTGCGCACTTCATGCGTTGCTTGGCGGTTTCCCGTCGCCTCAGCCAGTGATGAGAAGATTTCAGCCGCTCGGAGGGCGATGCTCACTGCTGATGTTTCGCTAGGAAGGATCGAATACGGCTGCAGGGCACGACGCACGGCTGATTCCTTGAGGGTTGTCAGGACCGCGATCAGCAACTGCATGTGCCAATCCAGAAGCTCGATGAGTTCGGTCGGCTCTAGGATTGGAACGAGGAATCCCCCATCGGAATGGTGCATGAAGAGCCCCTCACCCACTAGGACGAAGGCGGCCTCGCGAACAGGTGTCTTGCTTGAATGATACCGGTTGGCGAGGTCTTGGAGGTCGATCCGTTTGCCCGGCACGAAGTGGCCGGCCAGGTAGTCGGCTTTGAGGCCGAGATAGACACGCTCCTGTAGTGGAGGGTCCATCGCCGACATCACATCCCCGCTCCTGCCGGGATCGGGGGGGTCGTCCAAGCCGGTGTAAGTGCCTGGGTCAAGTGATCCAGGTTTCGCTGGGCGATCATCTCGATGCAAAGTCGCTCGAGATCGCTGAGGTCACCCATTGCCAACTGCCGCGGAAAGCACATCTTCTGCCCCGCGAAGAGGAGTGGAATGAGGATATGGCCAGTCGACAGGCCCAGGCGATAAGCGCAGGCGAGATGGTCATCCAATCGAGAGCGTGGGTTGCCGGCCTCGATCTCCCGAAGCCAACGCACTCCCATGCCGAGTTCGCGCGCCAAGTCGCGCTGCGTCAGGCGCCGTTTCTTCCGTGCCTCTTCTATTTGCCGTCCCGACTGAACCTTCACATACAGGATCGGACTTTCAGCAACGGAAGTCGCTATATGATGCGACATATCCGCGTCTCCTTACGGGAGATACCGCCCGCCAAGGCAATTCCATGAATCAGACGCTAAGGTGTACTTACCACCACGTCAAACGGAACCTCGGCCAACTTGTCGGGACTTATCCAACAAGATCATTGGCATCGCGTGGGGCCGGCGTTCTTGCTCCGGATTGCAAGGCGCGATTAAAAGCGCGCAGCAATGCGCCGTGGTCTGCCTTTGTGATCTGCATGAGCGCGACGATGTAGATTGTGCCAAGAGCGGGTTGTCGGGACCCAGGCAAATCCTCGTGGACGCGTTCGGTGATGCTGGTTGCGATTTCCCGGAGCTGACAGGAAGCGCCGACGTGATGCTCCTCTGCTCCACCGAAGCAACTCAACTCCTGCCTCTTCAATTGATCGACGATCTTATCCGTGGGCAAGCTGTTCAGATACTCGATCGCGACGTGGAGTGTCGTGCCCCAGGCGATAAGCGACCTGGTGACGCGAATCAGGTGGCAATGCGAATCGATCAGGATGTCCAGTCCGGCCGGTGAAAGTCGGAGCTTGAAGCTGCGTCGTGCTCGGCCCATCGCCTTCTTCTCCTGCCAAAACTAGCGCTCAAACACCCGCACCGGATCCCGAGCGGGTGCATTTCCGCGACGAAGCGAGACAAAAGCGGCACTTTATTGCCGCTTGCGCCTGAACCCGTTCTTTCCAGCGATCATCAGCTCATTTGAGCAGCTTTGCTTCTCCTATGCTTTGTTTCGCCGTTTCGGCACTTCAGTGCCCTGCCTATTGCGGCGGACTTTCCCGATGGTCATTGCTTGGGGCGCACCGGATCGGCGGGGGTTTCGAGCCTAATTTTCAGCCCCGCCGCACCGGACTGCCCAAACCCCAGACCCGAGCGCCTCGCGGCGCCACGAGGAGACGTGTGCCATGGACTTTCCATGCTCCCCGACCATGCGTGCAGGAGCACTGCTGCTCGCCATCGGCGCCACCCCCGCCATCGCCCAGACGTCTCGAGCCGACGCCGAAGCTTACCCTTGCGCTCGCACTGCCCAACTCGCGGTCGTCCAGAGCGATACCGGCTTCGCGATCCGCGAAAAGCCCGGCCGCGCCGCACCTGCCCCCGCGCCGCCCCCGACGCCTCTCCCCGCAGCCATCAAGCTTGGAAACTCGCTCACGCTCGACGGCCGCCTTTTCGCGCACACCTCCCTCGTTCGTCCGGAGTCCTCCGATGTCCCGCAACGGTAAACTGATCCTGGCCGCGCTGCTTTGCGCATCGTCGCCTGCCTATGCGCAAGAGAACAGCCCCGAGCCGCTCACGGAGGCGGCTGCGGAGGCTCAGCGTCAATTGCGCCAGACCTTCACCAATCTGACTTTCGAGGATTTCGGTCCCGCGCCGGTCAAGGGCCCAATATATCAGGCTATTGCGGGCGGACGAGTCATCTATTTCGCGCCGGAGAGCCAGCACCTCCTGTTCGCCGCGATCTATGACAAGAACGGGGTCAACCTGACGGCGCTGGCGCAGGACACCAGCGCTAGGAAGCGGCTGGGCGCGATCAACCCCGCCGATGCTCTCGTGATTGGCCCCGCAGGCGCGCCCAAGGTCATCGAGTTCACGGATCCCGATTGCCCCTATTGCCAGGCGCTCGAGCGTTTCTGGCTCGCCAAGGAAGCCGAGGGGAAGCCGGTTCAGCGTCTCATCTACTTCGTGAGCGGCATTCACCCGCAGGCAGCCGCAAAAGCCGAGCATATCCTTTGCTCCCCGGACCAGCAGGCGACCTTCAAATCCGTCTATGCCGGCGCTCAGCCTGCGACGCTGCACAAATGCCGTCCCGGCGCCGAGAAGGTCGGCCGCGACGCCGAGACCGTCCGCAAGATGGGCGTGTCGGGCACCCCGACCCTTTTCGTCGACGGGAAGCTCATTTCCGGCTTCCAGCAGGCGGAACTCGAAGCCTTTCTCGACGCGGAAACGCGGAAAGCCAAGGCCAGCCCCTGAGGGCGAACTGGTCGAACTTAGGCGGACCTCGCTGGAGTGCGCTCACCATGGCGCCCGCGAGGACCGGAATGCCGGCGGGAGCGCGCCTCCAGGAGCCGTCCAGCGCCGTCGCCGGCCGGACACGATCACCATCGGTGCCGGCAAGCATGATCGGGACGGCTTCATTGACGACAAGGAGACTACATATGTTGACTCTGATCCGGGGAAGGACGTTCCGCGCGATCGACGCGGCCGCCCTTTTCATCCTGGCCGCGTTCGCTGCCGCCGGTGTGGCCCATGCGTTCGCGGCGCCCGCCGCCGGCGACCTCGGTTACGACATCTACGACATCGTCGTGAACCAGGGCGTCAAGGGGCCTCTCGGCTTCGTGGGCGGCGTGGCCGCGTTCTTGTTCGGCGTCTCGCGGCTCTTTTCGAACATCATGATCGGCATCCCGACGATCGTGGCGGCGGTCTGCCTCATCAAGGCGGATTCGATCCTCCAGACCTTCGGCATGCTGATCTGAAGACAGGTCGGGCCGCCGGTCTGCTGGCGCCCGTCCACCGGAACGGAGGGTGATGGTCACCTTCCGGAGACCACGCCCAGCGGCGTGGTGAAGCAAGGGAGAAGGGCGTGGACGAACGTCTGCCACAGTTCCTGCATCGGCCGGTCCAGATCCTCTGGTTCGACAGCCAGGAATTCATCGTCGTCATGGCCACGATCTTCGTCGCGGTCGTCGTCGGCGGGATGATCGGCTGGGCGCTCATCGGCGCTCTTCTCCTCTTCATTCCCTGGAAGCGGACCAAGCCGCGCGGTTTCATCCCGCACCTGGCCTGGCGCTGGGGCCTCGCCCGCTTCCGCAACTATCCGGGTCCGACCCAGACCCGCTTCTTCGAGTGAGCGCGATGGTACACCCCTTCCGACGCAAGGCTCAGGCAGACATGATCGGCGATACGCGTCCGAGCTGGCACCTGCATCGCTACCTGCAGGGCTCCGCGAACCTGTTCGAGGAAAACCGGCTCCTGAAGATCGCGATCGCTGGCTTGTTCGGCATCACCGCGGTGCTCGGCACGCTCATCTACACCTCGAACCAGAACACACGCACTGTAATCGTGCCGTTCGGTGCGGACGGCGATCTCTATGTGACGGGCAACAAGCCTTCGGAGAGCTATCTCCGTTCGATCACCTTCAACATCGTCGGACTGGTCGGCACCTATTCGGCCTATTCGGCGGACCGCCAGTTCCAGGAGCTGCTGCGGATCGCGCATCCCAGCGCATATAATGGCCTGCGCGACAGCCTGAACCGTCTGCTCGACGAACTCGGCAACAATCCGACGCTCTCGATCGCGACCTACATCCGCGGCGATCAGCCGGTCACCTGGACCGGCAGCGAGATCCTCGTTCCCGTCGAGAAGGTCCGCGTGATCGGCGGCGTTATCCGCAAGTTCCGGGGGAATCTGCGCATCCGCTACGCGCTCGAGAATGGCCGCTTCTGGCTGACCGCCCTCCAGGAGGAGAATTTCAGTGCCGATGTCCGGTAATCGCGCGAGGCTCACCTGCCTCGCGGGGGCGCTTGTCGCGTCCCTTCCCGTTGCTGCCTTCGCGCAATCGATCGTGGCGTTGCCTGACCAGACGAGCCGGATCCGGCTGTCCAACCGCGACGTCAATCATGTCGTGTGCGTCGGCGGCGACATCGACGACGTCAAATTCTCGGCCGAGAAGGGTCTTGCAGTCGAACGAGGCGGCTCGGACGCCTGGATCAAGTTCCTCGTCCTCGAGACCGAGGACATGGGCACGAAAACGCGCACCTATGTGACAACGCCGTCGGAATTCTTCGTTTCCTGCAACGGCGCGATCTACCCGCTCTATGCCGAGCCCGCCGACATTCCGGCGCAGACCGTGACACTGGTCCCCGGCGGCGCGCAGCGCGCGCGTGCCAATGACGCGCTCCTTGGCCCGCTCGTCGAAGAAGAGCGGGCGGTGGGCATCGCGCTCGCAATCCTGCAGGATCGGGTACCCGCGTCCTTTTCCGAAGTGGCGCCCTCGAGGGATCGGCTGATTCTCGCGGGCCTGCCAGGCGCGTCGCTCGACGAGCGTCGACGCCTCGAGGTCGAGGGCATGGGGCTTTCGGTGAGCGAATATCTGGTGCGCGCGAGCGCGGCGATGACGCTCGACGAACGCGATTTTCTCGACGCGGCGCTCGGCGCCGACATTTTCGCCATCACGATCGACCGGCTGACATTGCGGCCTAACGAGACCGCGCGGCTGATCGTCGTTCGCCGGAGTGCCCTGCAATGAGCACGCCCGAAGAGATCCCGGAGGGACTATCCCCGGCCGCCGCCTCCCGCCCCCCGGAAGGCTACAATAATGCGCCGATCGCTCGCCCCGCGTTGCTCGACCTCCCCGCGCAGTGGGCGAAGCTGACATCCGACCAAAAGCTGCGCGCCAAGCAGTTGGGCGTGGTGTCCTCGATCGCGCTGCTCGGTCTTGGTCTCTACACGGCAAGCCGCAGCGGTCATGAGGAAGCGCCCAAGGCGCCACAGGCATCCAACCTCGATATGGGCGCCGGCCTTCGTGGCGATAGTCTCGAAGTCAAGCTGCGCGGCGATCTTCAGAAGATTCTCGACGGGCAGACCCTGCTCGGAGACCGGGTGACCGCAATCGAGGAAGGGAAGGTGGTTCCCGGTGTGACCGGCGGTGGCCATTCCCCGAGCGTGGGCGGAGACGGCGATCTGCCCCCCGCCCTTCCCGACAATGCGCCAGCCTATCCGCCCGCGCCGCCCGAGGCCAGGGGAGCTGCCGATGAAATCCCAGCGCCGCCGAGCGCGCCGGCTGCGCCGCCGGCGCCGCCGGCGCCACCCACGGAAAGACAGGTCGGCGCAATCGGCGCTGCGACCGCCACGCAAGCACCGGAGGGAGGCGCTGGCGGCGGGGCCGGGTCAAAAAAAGGCAAGCGGACGATCTATTTGCCACCTGGTTTCATGAAGGCTCGGCTGCTGACCGGGATCGACGCGTTGGCGAGCCGGGACGCCACAAGTAACCCCGAGCCGATCATCGCTCGCGTCCAGGCGCCGGCGGTGCTCCCGAACGAGGTCAAGGCCAATCTCTCCGGCTGCTTCGTCATCGGCAACGCGACGGGAAGTCTCGCCAAGGAGCGGGTCGAGGTTCAGCTCGTCTCCATAAGCTGCGTCGACTTCGACGAGCATGCGGTGGTCGACCAGGCGATCAAGGGCTTCTTCGTCGATGCCGACGGCAAGAAAGGTCTGTCCGGCAAGGTGGTGACACGGGCCGGCGCGACGCTTGCGCGGTCGTTCATTGCCGGGACGATCGCCGGTATCTCGCAATCGGTCGAAGGATCGTTCGGGAGCCTCTCGACCTCGGCGCTCGGCAGCGTGCGCAGTCTCGACGCGGGCGATGCCGCCAAGTCGGGCATTGCCGGCGGCCTCTCCAAATCATCGGACAAGCTCACCGATTTCTACCTCGACCTCGCCCGTCAGGCGGGCCCGGTCGTCGAAGTCGGCGCCGCCAAGGATGTCGTGGTCGTCATTCAGGAAGGTCTCGCGCTCGATATCAAGCCATCGGTCGGAAGCAAGTTCTGATGCGACGCCTTCCCCAATCCACAGGAGGTTCCGCCATGCGCGTGCTGGCCTACAAATCTCTTCATCGAACCTTGCTCTCGTTCAGCCTGCTCGCAGCCCTGGGCGGCTGCGCGACGGTGGGCGCGATGATGTCGCCCTATTCGGAGAAGTTCGACTGCAAGAACAACGACCACGGCCAGTGCATTCATCCCGATCGGGCCTATGAGGACGCGGTCGCGGGCGTCGCGTCGAAGTCCGACCCGAAGGTGACCAACGACCGCGCCATGCTGCGCGGCCAGGACACCGCCCGCAGGAGCGCACGATCACGGAACGAGGCCGCGGGCAACGCCTATGGCAGCTATCGCGACAGCGTCTACCGCGAATTGAAAGACCTGGTCGAAGCGCCGGTCACGCCGATGCTCAAGCCCGCGCGGACCGTGCGCACGCTGATCCTGCCCTATGCCGATCGCCAGCGCCCGGATCGCCTCTATATGCCTCGGTACGTCTACTCGGTGGTCGACAAGCCCGTCTGGGTCGTGGGCGGCGCACTCGTCGGCGCGCCCGATCGCGCATCGCAAGCGCCTATCCTCGGGCAGGTCCGTGAACCCGCCGTGCCGGATGGCGAACCTGCGTCGAGCGAGACCACCACGCCCGCGCCGGCGATCGTCGCCCCGGCACCGGAGCCAAAGCGGTGAGCCCGCCGGCATCGAGCAGCGGCCTCTCCTACGCCCGCCTTCGCAATGCCGTCCGGCGCGACAGCTTCTCGGATTATCTGCCACTCGTCGCCTGGGATGACGGGACAGAGGCCTTTCTCTGCATCGACGATACCTGGGGCCATGCCTGGGAGCTGGTTCCGACCGCCTATATGTTCGGTCATGTTCAGAGTGCCCTGCAGGGTCTCCTCAATATCCACTTCCCGGACGGGACGGTCCTCCAACTCCACACCTTCGCCGATCCGCTGATCGACGATGCACTCGATGCCTTCCTCGACCTCAAGACCCGCGATGATCCGCTGATCCAGGCCTCGGCGCGGCGCACCCATGCCTATCTGAGCGAGGGTCGTCATGGCCTGAAGGCGCTGCATGGCATCCCGGTGCGCAACTTCCGCACGCTGCTCTCGATCAAGACGCGGCGGCCGCTCGGCGAGGATCTGCGGCGGCAGGTCGAGGAGCAGCTCTCAAAGCTCGGAATTCGCCGCCTGCCTCCGCAGGAGATGGTCGCCTTCTATCGGCGCATCTTCAACGGCGTCGCCGATCCGGCGCCGGGTGTGTTCGCCGACGGATCGACCACCGGCGCACCGCCGATCGCCAAGCAGATCATCGATGCGGGCCCCGATCTCGTGTTCGAGGGCGCCGAGGTGTTCCTTGGCAACCAGGTCGCGCGCTGCCTGACGCCCAAGGCGCCGGCGCGCAGAATCACCGCCGAACGCGCCAATCGCCTGATGGGCGGCATGCGCGGCGCGTCCGAGGACAGCGACCAGATTGGCGGGCCGTTCCTCTACACGCTCAACATCCTGTTCGATCATTCGCAGTTCGAGATCCACAAACGCGCGCAAATCCTCTCGGCGCAGAAGGCGGCGGGCAGCTTCGCGGTCGAGGTCGGCAAGCAGATCGAGGAGATCGGCTGGATCCTCGACGAGGCGGGCAACAGCAAGTTCGTTCGGGTGATCCCGACCATCTGGGTGTTCGGCCGCGACCGTGCCCATGCCCGCGATCTCGCAGCGCGTGCCAAGCGGCTGTGGGAGGGCGAGCCGCAGCCCTTCTCGATGCAGGAGGAGAGCTATCTCAATCCGACGCTGCTCGTGATGAGTTTGCCCTTCGGGCTCTATCCCGACCGCACGACGTTGCGTCTGCTCGAGCGGGACTTCCGGATGCCGGTGAAGGCGGCGGTGCTGATGGCGCCGATCCAGACCGACTTTCGCGGCGGCGGGCGTCCGGCGTTGCTCTATACCGGTCGCAAGGGTCAGCTCGTCACGCTCGACCTGTTCGATCCGAGGATCAACAACTACAATTTCATTGTCTCGGCCGAGAGCGGGGCGGGCAAGAGCTTCCTGCTCAACAACCTGTGCCAGCAATATTATGCCTGCGGCGCGCTCATTCGCATCATCGATATCGGCGGAAGCTACCGGAAGCTCTGCACGCTCTGCTCGGGCCGCTACATCGATATCGGTGAAGAGCATCTGGTTTTGAACCCCTTCGATATGGGGCTCGCGCTCGACGGCGACGACAAGCAGTCGGCGATTACCATGGCCGTGGCGATCGTCGCGGAAATGGCGAATGCATCGACCCGCAAGGGCGTCACGACCTCCGAGTGGAACCTGCTCAAGTCCGCCGTCCAATGGACAATCGACACGGGGCGGGCCGATCATGGCATCGACGCGGTGCGCGAATGGCTCGGGACCTATCCCTCGCTGGTAGAGACCGACCTCGACCGCGTCGACCATCTCGTGCCAACGGCGCGTGAGCTCGCCTTCAACCTGCGCGATTTCGGGTCGGGCGGCGCCTATGGCCATTATTTCAACGGCCCTTCGACCCTCGACATCCGCAACGACGAATTCGTGGTGCTCGAGCTCGAGCGCCTCAAGGCAATGCCTGACCTGTTCAACGTCATCGTCATGGTCGTGGTCAACGCGGTCACCCAGGAACTCTATCTCTCCGCGCGCGACCGCCCGCGCTTCGTGCTGTGCGAGGAAGCCGCCCAGTTCATCACGCCCACTGCGGGGCAGGATCTCAGTCGTCTGGCCGAAGCGATCAGCCAGGGCTATCGACGCGCGCGCAAGTATCGCGGCAGCTTCGGTGTCGTCCTGCAGAGCATGAACGACCTCATGCTGTTCGGCGGAACCGGCCAAGTCATCCTCGAAAACGCCGCGACCCGGTTCCTCCTGCAGGGATCGACCTACGATCGCGCGGTCGACAACAAGATTCTCGATTATTCGGGCTTCGTTCTCGACCTGCTGAAGTCGGTGCGCAATTCAAAGCCCCACTATTCCGAGGTGTTCATCGACTCTCCGCTTGGCCTCGGCATTGCGCGGCTTGTCGTCGATCCCTTCTCTTATTGGATCAATACCTCCGCGCCGGATGAGGTCGCCGCGTTCGAGGCGCTTATGCGCCAGGGCCTTTCACCGCTCGAGGCGGTGTGCCGGCTGGCCGGTGTCGAGCCCTCGCAAATCCTCGGCGCGCCCGGCGCGCCGGCCTTCGCGGGAGCGTGACGGCCATGACACGCCATCGTCCGCACCCCGATCAGTTGCCGCTCAACTGGTCCGACAACGAAGCCATCGAAGTGATCGTCGAGCGGCGTCTTGCCGAGCGGTTCGAAGCGGAGTCCTTCCAGTGGCGGTTCCGACTAGTGGCGATCGAGACGGTGATGATCGGCCTGCTGGTGCTCTTCGCCGGACTCCTTCTCAAACAGCCGACGATGATGGTGCTGCGCGCCTCGCTCCTCGTTGCTGCCTCTTGCTTCGCGACCGGCCTCCTGCTGCTGAGCCTTTCGGCGGGTACAGCGAAACTGATGAGCCGCGTGCGCCGGAGAAGAGGCAAATGAACGGCCTCATCTCTTCCGCGCCGTCGCAATCGGCGATCCGGCTCACGGTCAGCGGCTTCCTGCTCATGCTGGTGCAGAGCACGCTCTTGCTCATGTCGCCGGCGCTCGGAGCTGGGGCAGGCGTTCTGATCTGGGCCCTAACCCCTCTCGCCTCCTGCGCGTTCATCGCCGCCCTTATTGGCATTCCCGATCCGCCCGAACAGCATTGGAGGCACCGTCATGGCCGCTGATCTGCTGCGCCGGGTCCGCCGCGGGCCCATCGTCCTCGTGCTCTTGACGGGCAATGCGCTGGCTGTGGCTGCCGCGCTCGCCGCGGCTGGGCCGGTCGCCGGAAGCGCCCCATCGCGCAGCACGATCGGCCGAACCTGGCCGATCGCGGAGCCCGACGCGCTTGCCGAGATCGAGGCCAAGGTCGCGACGCTGCCCAGCGACATGAGCAAGGCGTTCGGCCCGCGCGAAAAATGGAGCGCGCTCAAGGCCGCTCCGCTCGGGGTCGCCGGCGCTGACCGGGTGCGCAGCGTCATCCCCTTCTACACGCTCGACTTCGACATCACGCTGCCGGGCGGCAAGACGCTCTACCCGAAGGGCTTCACGTTCAACCCATTGACCTATGTGAAGCTGCCACAGCGCCTCGTCGTCGTGCATCCCCGAGATCTCGGCTGGGCGCTTCGCAACGCCCGCGCGAGCGATTTCATCCTGCTCTCGGCGCTTGGGACTCAGAATGGCGACGCCATCGACCTGAGTGAGAAAACCGGTCGTCCGATCTTCATCCTCGAGGAGCGGGTCAAGCAGCGCCTGGGACTCACCCTCGCGCCGGTCATCGTCGAGCAGTCCGGCACGCGCCTCATCCTCACCGAATATGGGCCGAAGAGCCGGGCCACCGTGGCCGTGGCGAAAGGAGTGACGCGATGATCGGGCGGCTACCCGTCTTTGTTACGGGACTTATCATCGGGCTGCTGATGACGCTCGCCTGGCCGAGCCAGGCCCACGCCTCCAAATGCGAGGCGGGCACCGTCTTCAATCCGATCACCAAGGTGCGCTGGACCTGCATCTTTCCGATCACGGTCGGCGGCATTCGGGTGGGGAGCTTCGACAAGCTCGACAAGGCACTCGACGCGCAATCCTCATCCAAGCCTCTGTGCGCCTGCCGCAAGGGCATCCAGTTCTGGTTCGGGGTCAAGGTCTCCTACTGGTCGCCGAACCGGATGGTCGACGTAGTGACCGAACCGGGCTGCATGATGGCGCTGGGCGCCGACCTGCTGCCGACCGGCGGCAAGCTGCAGGGCAGCCAATCGTCGATTTCCGACGGGACGAACACGCGCAAGATGTTCGCCCAGATGCACTATTACATCTCGCCGGTCTGGGCGATGCTCGACATGTTCACGGACCTGCCGTGCCTCGAGAATGACGGCTTCGATGTCGCCATGATCACCGAGGTGCTGCCGACCTGGCAGTCGGGGACGCTCGGCGCGATCATCCAGCCTGAGGGCATATTGTTCGGCAACCCCGCTGCTGGCCTCGCCTGCATGGGCGACAGCGCCGCAGCCGCGGCGGGCAAGGTGATCGACCCCCTGTTCTGGTGCATGGGGAGCTGGGGCGCGACCTATCCGATCGCCGGCGATATTCATTTCGATGACTCGGTCGAAGCCTGGGCAGGGCTCGCGGCCCGCGGCGTCTTCATGATGGGGCGGCTGGGCGCGCTTACCATCAGTTCGGCGGACGGCTGCTCGTTCGTGCCCCAGCCCGTCTGGACCAAGTCCCGCTACAAGCTCCAGATCATGGAGCCCGTGAAGGGCGGCAAGTGCGTCAACATCGGCCGCCCAGGCGCACTTTGGTCCTCGGCCAAGCATGCGCCGGGGAAGGACAACGCCCAGTTCATGCTCTTCGAAAAGGTGATCTGCTGCGCCGGGATACCGGTGCCGTGAGCGGGTCCCTTCCCCCCTGTTCCGCGCGAGACAGCCGTCCACTCCGGAGGTCTGTTCGCCAAGGCCCCTACGGCCGATGGCTTCCGTGCGGGACCGGAGCGGCGCCGCTATGCCCCCCTGGCGGCGTCGCTCCACCCCCGGCCAGCGCGGCCGCGATACCCCCCCGATGGGATCGGCGCTTCCTCTCCGCCTGTTCCATCGTCGCGACCGCGCTGGCCCTTCCTCTTGCTTCGCCGGCATCGGCGCAAACGATGGAAGAGCGCGCCCGCGCCGCCGCCGAGGCGTCGCGTGCAAAGACCAGCGACAGCGACGCCCTTCAGCAGAATTATGTGACTCCAGGCCTCGCCGGTCAGCAGATTTCGACTGTCGACAACAGCCGGACCTTCGCGCCCAACATCGCCTGCCAGAAGACCGCGACGATGCTCGAAGTGCTCGTGCAGCCGGCAGGGACCGGCGACCTCGGCAAGGTCACGATCGCCCGCGACACCGATCTCGACGGATCGGTCGACAGCACGGCGAACCTTCCCGTGCCAGTATCGGGAATTTGCGCGAACGGAGTCATCTCCTGCCAGCCCGGGACCTGGAACGGTTGCAGCTTTTTCCGCTGGGATGTCGACGCGGCGAAGGCGCTCAAGCTGACCTCGGTCGACATGCCCAAGCTCGCGGGATGCTATTGCCTCAACAATAGCTGCGGCACGAACCTCGCCTGGGGCAACATGGCCTCGGTACTGCGCGACCTTGGTGGCGGGATGATCGGGGCGCTCACCACGGCCGACCCGCGCTATGGCGTTGCCGAGGCCGTCATCGACGGGCCCTCTATCCGCTATGTCGGCGCGCAATCGACCGCCTGCTCCGCCAACCCCGACCTCCCGCAGACCGCTTATCGCGCCAATCCCGCGACCATCGCATCGGATGCCTATGCCGCATCGACGGGCAATTCGGTGTTCCAGGCGCTCAAGGGATCGGCGATCGGCAGCGGCACGGCGCTCCAATATCGCCATTGCTCGATCGAACGGCGAGTGACCGTATTGAAACCCGGCGCCGAGGATATCATCAGCCGAACGTCGGGCGGTTATTCGACGATCGAGAATGGCACCTCGTTCGACTTCCTGATGGGCTCACCGGCGGATAACAGCCTGGCCGGTGGAAGCTGCACGCTCATCGACTTCCGTATGGTGCTGCATGTAAACGATCCCGACCGGATCGTTGACGCACGGCTTGTTCAGTTCTTCGCCGACGATTGGGCGCAGGTGCGGATCGACGGGATTTTGGTGGGCTCTGGCCCCTCGCCCTGGACCACGCTCGGACTTCCGCCGGGCAAGTGCGAGTTGAAGAAGACCTTCTACTCCTACCCCAATCTCGACCTGCGTTCCTATCTCACGGCCGGCGACCATGAGATCTGGCTTCGCGTTGCGGTTGCGGAGGGAGGCGAAGGTTTCGCGCAGGTCCATGTCGATGTCGACAATAGCTGCAAGACGCTGGAGCAGGTTGTCGACGGTTGCGGAGCGATCGTGTCCGACCCGCAATGCAAGCTCGACAGCGAGTTGGCCGACGGTGTCCAGACATGGATTAACGGCGTCGCGACCGGCCTAAGGCCCCTGCCCCAAACCCGCATATTGGGGGGACCGAGTTGCCCGACACAACTCACCCGCGACTTCTTCCTGAAGGATCGGACCTATCGTTGCGCGGTCGACGATATCGCGAGGCCCGACACGAGCCGCGGCGCCTATATCATCGACCATTCGACGGAGACGATGCTGGCCGACCGGACGCTCCAGAGCGACGGCAGCTACGCGACATCGACGCGCGCTTTCAGCCTCCCCGACCGTGGTTCCGTGCCGGCGTGCGAGCCCGTCTGCAAGACGCGCGCGCCCAAAGCCAATAGCGAAGCCGCGCCCGATGGCGTGGTAGGCGCGAAACAGAATGTGCCGACGGGTTACGACAGCTTCTTCCACGCCTGCACCTCGGACAATCGATGCCCGGCAGGGCCCGGCGAAGAAGTTGTCTCCGCCTGCGGATGCCTCGACGATTTCCCGGAAGCGGTGGTGATGATGCAGACGGTGCGCCTCGCCGGGGCCGACATGGTCTGCACGGGGAACGTGCCATGACGGGTCTTGCGGCAACGCGATATTGGTATCTCGACCCGCGCGGCGCGGCGCTCGCGCTGGTGCTCGGAGCGGGCGTTGCGATTGTCTGTCCGAGTGCCGCCCGCGCGCAGAATATCTGCGCGGCTGACCTCAACAACAATGGCGATGCGGCCGATGAGGGCGAGCAGGCAAGCTGCCGTTCGACGACCAGCGGCGCGTGGCTTTGCCCGATCCAGGAGGTCGACTGCGTCGCGGACGCGATGGGGCAATATAGCTGCCCAGTCGGCCCGCAATATGCCTGCCTGGTGAAAACCGAGGGCGGCCCGCCGGCTTGCTCGCCCAACCAATGCGCCGATCTCGCGACCAATCCCATCGTGGATGAGCCGCCGATGGACGATCCTGGCACGGAGCCGGATGGCGGCATCGATGCAGACGGCAATTGCCTCGGGAATATCGAGATATTCTCGGGCCGCGGGGTGCGGTGCCGGCCCGCCGGGCTTTCGACCACCTTTGCGAACTGCTGCAAGGACAAGGGAAAGATCGTGAAGGACGGGATGGGGTCCTCCATCTCGTCGATCGGCACCAAGATCGCGGTCGCCAAGGGCGTGTTCACGGGCATGAAAGCCGCCTATGTGGCCTTCAAGGCCGGGGCGACCGCAAGCCAGGCCGCAAGCGCCGGTGCTAATGCCCTGATCATCGGGCTCGACCCGACATCGCTCGCCGTAAGCCTGGCGATCAACTTCATGATCGACTTCCTGTTTTCGGGCTGTGACCAGCAGGACATGGAGACGGCGATGCTGCGCTCGTCGGGCATGTGCCACGAGATCGGCAGCTATTGCACCTCGAGCTTTCTCGGCATCTGCCTGCAGAAGGCGCGCGGGCACTGCTGCTTCAACACCAAGCTCGGCCGCATCATCCAGGAGCAAGGCCGACCCCAGCTCAAGGCCTTCAACGGCAACCTCTGGGGCACGGCCAAAAAGCCGATGTGCCGCGGGTTCACGCCAGAGGAGTTTCAGGCGCTCGATTTCAGCAAGATGGATCTCTCCGAATATTATGCGGACATCGAGGCCCGCGCCCAATCCGACATCCAGATAGACATGGGGGAGCGCATCGATGCGTATCTCAAAGCGGTCAATCCATAGCGCCGTCCTTCTCGCGCTGCTGGGCACGGCGACCGCCGCGCTCGCGCAGGACAGCGCGCGCCAGTCAGCGGCAGACCAGGGCCAAAACAGCATGAACCGGCTCGAGAGCGCTGTCTCGCGCGGCAAGGCCGATACGGCCCAGCTTCCCGATCCCCAGCTTCCACGCACCGACAACCCAGCGGACCGACGGCGCGCATTCGACGGCCTGCACAAGCGACTTCCCGCGCCGGACATGGAGGCACGCGCTCGCGCCGCGCAGGCTCGCGGCGAGGCGAGCCTCGCGGCCGAGCGCGAACGGCAGGCCAAGGCGCTGCGCCAAGCGTTGGGGCTTGAGCCTGCGGAGGAGAAGGCGCTCGCCAAGGCAAGCCCAGCTTCCGCTGCCAAGGGTTGGGTCCCGGTCTTGTTCGTGTCCTCTTCCATGCCGATCTCGACTCTGCGCAACTATGCGATCCAGCTCGAGAAGGTCCGCGGCGTCATGGCGTTTCGCGGCGCGCCGGGGGGTCTCAGGAAAATGGGGCCCATGGCGAAGCTGACAGCGCAGATCCTCCGGCTCGATCCGGGCTGCGAAGGGCCGAACTGCGCGATGCGCGACGTCCAACTCATCATCGATCCGATCGTCTTTCGCCAGCACGGGATATCCCAGGTTCCGGCGCTTGCCATGATCCCGGGCGATCCGACCCAGGCCTATTGCGAGCGCGACGATGAAAGCCCCCGTGCCGCCCACGTCGTCTTCGGGGACAGCGCGCTTTCCGGCATGTTCGAAGAGTATGCCCGCCTTGGCGGAAAGGAGGAGGTAAGCCATGCTCAGGCTCTTCTGGGCGCTCGCTAGGGCGATCGCCGGCCTATGGCCGCGTCTGCGCCGATTGCCGCGCAAAGCGGCGATTGCGCTCGGGGCGCCAGGGCCGGATCAGCCGGCACGGCCTGAGCGGCTCGCACGCGCCATGCTCGTCGTGCTGCCGATTGCTGCGATCGCGGCGTTCATCGTGCCGCAGGTCGCGCTGGTCATGTCGCCGTCGATCGATGCTTTCGCGGTGCGCAAGAGCCCAGGGCCGATAGCGCGCGGCGACTATGTGATGTTCACGCTTCATCACCCCATCGCCGGGCCAGATCCGGTGTCCGTGACAAAGCACGCGCTCTGCATGGCGGGCGATCGGCTGACGATGTTCGAGACCCCGTCGCCTCTCCTCCCGCGCAGCCGGGACGGCCACTATTATTGCAACGGCATACTCCTGGGCGTGAGCCTTCCGCAGGCCCATAACGGTATGAAGCTCGATCATATGCGGTGGAGCGGGATCATTCCCCCCGGGATGGTCTATGTCGGCTCGACGCATCCGCGCGGATTCGACAGCCGTTATTTCGGGCTCCTGCCGATTGCGCGTCTCACTCGGATGGAGCGCATCCTGTGAGCGCGCGAAGGTTCCTAGTTGCAGGCGTCTGCTTCCTTCTCACGCCCGCGCTGGCGGCCGCGCAGACGGCCGGCCAGGCTCCCGGGTCGCGTCAAGGCTATTGGTGGTATGAAGCACCGAAGCCCAAGGCAGAGGAGAAACAGCAGCCCGACGCTCTCGTGAAGCCGACGATCCCGCCGATGGCGGAGTTAGCGACGTGGACGCCGCCAAGGATCCGCAAGCTCATCGAGGAGCAGAGAGACTATGCAGCGACGGTGCTGACGGTCGATGCCGTCGCGGATTTCTGGAGGCTTCAGGATTTCGCGCGGCGTAAGGCGCGGGCCTTCGCCGGCGTCACCCAGATCGCGATGCTGCAATATCCCGAACTCAACTCGAAGTCCGCGAACCCGATGGTCGGCGACGCCCGTTCGGAGCTGACCGCCGAGAAGGATGCCATCCGGCGGTCCTATCTGCGCGCCCATGCCGGCGAGTTCGCTCTCGTGATGTTCTCGCGTCCGACCTGCGGCTATTGCCGTGTGCAGTGGCCGATCATCCAGCGCTTCCAAGAGGAGACGGGCTGGCAGGTCACGCTCATGGATCTCGACAGGCGACCGGAGCTCGCGGGGCGGTTCGGCGTCCAGATCACACCGACGACGATGATCATTCGCCGAGGAAGTCAGCAGCGCATGATAATCGCCTCGGGCGTCGAGGCTTATCCCAACCTCGCCCAGATGGCTTATCAAGCGGTCCGCCTGCTGCGTGGCGACATCCGGCCGGAGCAGTTCATGACTGGTCCGGGCGAGGATGCGGGGTTCTTCGACGCGCTTGGCAACGGCCCGGTTTCGGCGACCGATCCGCGAGCGCTCGGCGGCGATCTCGTTGAAGCCTCCGGTGAGCCGAGGCCGTGATGCGCGGCCTCATCCTCCTCGGTATCCCGGGCCTTGTTATTGGCATGGGATCGGCAGCCGCGCAGACCGTTAGCCGGGAAGACGCGATGCGAGCCGCGATCCACCCGGTTGGCGAAGCGAAGACCATGCAGACGTGGCTCTCACGCGTACCCGTCACGCGTGACTTTCCCGACGACTTCACTATGACGCTTCGCGGACATGGGGCCGCCTTCGTCATCGAGATGACGACAAGCCCCGGCTGCGTACCCTGCGGAGACCTGTGGACCAAGCTGACGGCGCTGGGCGCGCGCTATGGCTGGCAGGTCCACACGATCGGCAGTCAGGAGGCGATGATCCGTTCGGGACGCCTCGGTCTGCCGTGGGTTGGGCATCCGGTTGCCTGGGTGCGGCCCGTGGCCGATGATGCGCGCATCGTGCCGGTGGCAATCGGCACGGATCATGCGCCCAATCTGGCCCGAAATCTTTATCTGGCCGCGAAGATGTTGACGGGCGTGCGCCCCGATGTCGGCGTCCGGGCCATGTCCAAGTTCACCGGCATCGTGGGGCTGCCGGCGACCCGCCCGGGAAGGCGCTGAGCGATGGCGGCCTCGGTCCTTCCTCCTTCATCCCATATCGTTCGGAGTCGGCCATGTTCGCTCGCCGTCGCGCCACCGTCCGCGCGCTGATCGTCCTCGCCCTGACAACAGTTGTCTCTGCCGCGCCTGCCCATGCGCAGAGTTGGGCGGAGAGCTGGTTCGACAATGTCACCTACACCTCGCCGGGCAGCTTCGAGGATCAGACCCGGGGCTATGTGACGGCTGGTGGCATGTCCGGCCGGGTGGACGTCCACAATGACTATCTCATGTCGGTGAGCCTGCCGAAAGTGCGGGCCGGCTGCGGCGGCATCGACATGTTCCTGGGGGGCATGTCGTTCCTCGACCCCGACTATCTGGTTCAGAAGCTGGAGAGCATCCTGCAGGCGGCGCCGGCGGTCGCGTTCCAGTATCTGCTCGAGACGCTCGACGAAAAGATGGGCAATATCATCTCGAAGATGGAAGCGGCGACCAACTTCCTCAATTCGATCCAGGTCAACGACTGCCGCCTCGCCAACCGCATGGTCCAGATCGCCAAGGGCGACGACAACATGAGCGGCATCATTGAGGAGATGACGGGCTACCGTTCGGTGAAGCAAGGGTTCGCCAAGAGCTACCAACAAAGCCGCGAGAGGATCGAGGCCAACAACAACAATCCCACCGAGGACTTGAAGGACGCGCTCGCCAACTGCCCGGCGGAGGTGACTGACATTTTCCGCACCGGCTCGCTGCTTTCCCATGCCGCATCGCGGGTCGGCGCGGGCGACTGGGCGAGCGTGATGCGTGCCAGGGTCGGCGACGTCTATATGCGGTGGGACGATGGTGACCGCGTGCCGCTATTCACGGCTATTCCGCAGTGCCCCGCACAAGACACGGAAAGCGCGCAAGATTTCTTGACCGGCCAGGTCCAGCGCCGCTCCCTCAATATTCCGCCGACGGGCGCCGACTGTTCGCAGGATGGCAGTGGGCGCGGTGCGCTTGTGCTCGCCCGCGAGCGGATGCAGTCGATCGCCGTCAAGATTCGGACGCGCGCCGCCTTGTCGGCGGACGAGAGACAGTTCGTCGCCAATGTCCGGACGCTTCCCGTCTATCGCATGCTCGAATGGGGGGTGCGCCAGGGCGTCGTCGATTCCGTGATCGCCGATACCGACGAGCTGGTGGCGCTTACCCTCGCCTACCAGATGCTCAACGATCTGACCCGCACCATCGACTTCACCGTCTCGAACGCCGAGCGCGGCGCGACGGTCGCGGGCTCGGGCGATGCGAACACCAAGAATGTCTGCCAAACGCGGATTCTTTCCAAGGGCATCGAGCAACTGCGCGATCTCAGGGACGAGGTGCTGCGCCAGCGCGCGCAGATGCGTCAAAGCTACATGGCGGCGCTCAATCAGGCCAATCTCTCCGCCAACTACGCAGGACTCCTGCGCGACCGCGACCGCGATGCCCGCGACGCCGCCGGCGCCGCCGCCCGCAACCAATAGGATCGAACCCCATGCGTCGGCTTGCAAGGCTTCTTGCCGCCCTTCCCGCCCTGCTCCTCGCCTCGCCCGCGCTGGCGGTCGATACGAGCTTCCACACCTATGACGGCTTCGCCGAGACGGTCGACGCCTTCCGCATGGTGTCGATGATCTTCGGCGACCCACGCTACGAGACGCTTGTGATGATCGTCGCGACGGTCGGGATCGGGCTTGGCGCGATCCTCGCGAGCGTGCGCGGCACGGGCATGGGGCTGGTCGCATTCGGATTCCAGATCCTGATCGGTGTCGGCCTGTTCGTCGGGCTCGTCGCGACGACGGGCACGGTCCATGTCTATGACCGGGTGCGCAACGCCTATCAGCCGGTCGGCGGCGTCCCCAACCTCCTCGTGCTCGTCGCCGGCGCGACCAACATGATCGAGCGTGCGATGGTCGAAACGATCGACGACAACACGCTCGATCCCGATGCCAAGATCGAGTTCGGCGCCGGCGGGCACAGCTTCGACCTGTTCCTGAACGCCGTCTCGCCGCGCGGTCCAATGACCGACGTTTTCCTGGATGCGACGATCAAGGACTATGTCCGCCAATGCTATCCTGTCGCTCGGGTCTCGGCCGCCTACGGCGTCGACGATGACCAGCTCTTCCGGACCTCGACCGACCTCCCCGCCTCGTTTGGGGCGATGGCGGGGCCCGCCACCTTCTCGACCGTCTATACCGAAGCCGACAAGGGCGGCACGACGGTCAGTTGCACCGATGCCTGGACGCATATCTCGGATCGCTTGTCCGACCCGGTGTTGTTCGATAGCTACACCAAGCAGATCTGCGCCCGGACGGGCTATGATACGGAGAATGCCGCGCAGATGGCGCGATGCCGGGAACAGCTCGGCGAAATGGGCCAGATGATGCTGGGCCGTCCGCTGAGCGCGCAGGCCTTCTTGACCCACATCCTGCTCGGCAACACGGTGGGCGATGTGCTGTTCGAGGATTCGCCGGCGAGCGCGGCGCGGGTCATGGCCAATCGGGCCGTCATCTCCAACGGGCTTGCTACCATGTCGGTGGCGAACGAATGGATGCCAACGATCCGCGCAACCGTATTCGGAATCATGCTGTTCATGATCCCGATCGCGCTGCTGTTCATCCTGACGCCGATCAATCTGCGGGTCGCCAGCTTTGCGCTCGGCATGTTCGTGTTCGTCGCGCTCTGGGGCGTGATCGACGCGGGCATCTATCAGCTCACGCTCGGGCGCGCGACGGCGACGCTGGCGGAGCTTCGCTCAAACGCGCTTGCGGCCAACGCCTGGCTGCTCGCTCCTTCGGCAGCGATGAAGGCGCTCGCGATCTTCGGGAGCTTCCGCACGGCAGCCGCCGGTCTAGCCGGTGCTTTCGTGTTCACCGTGTTCCGCTTCAGCGGCAACGTGTTCACGGCCTTCACATCGGGCTCGCTCGGCGTGGCGAGCCAGGGCACGGCCGCCGCGGCGCCGATGGGCACCGCCGAGGGGCAGGCCTCGGCGCTGGAGGCCCAGGCTTCGGCTTTGGGGACACGGTCCCGCGCTGCAGCCGCGTCGAGCTTCGGCGACTTCGGAGAACGCTCGACCTTCGGCACCAATCGCGTGTTCGGCGAGGCGGGTCGTATTCTCGGCGAGCGCCCCGGTATCGCCGGCGGGACAGCGATGGCGCTTGGCGGCATCGAGGGCTCTCGCCAGCTCGGCAGCCTCGCCCCGGCCCTGGCCGGCCGGGATATGGCCGATCCGGCGGTTGCGCGCGCCGTTCAGGCCAATGCCGCCACCACGGCGATCCACCAGTTCGCAGAGAAGGATGCCCTCCGGAACATTGGCAATGGCTATTTTGGTCAGGGAGAAGCCGGCGAGAGGACATTCGCGGCCTTCAGCCAGAACCTCGTTCAATGGCGGGCATTCGGCGACCAGCGGGCTTATGGCATGATGATGCAGGCCGCGACGCGCCATTTCGAGCGGGCAGGATATTCGGCCAGCGATGCGCAGCTCAAGGCATCGGGCGTGATCGGAGAGGCCCAGGCCGATCCGACCTTCGCCAAGCTGATCGCCAACACGTTCGACCAGGACCAGATGCTCAGGAACGATCTCACTTCGGCGCAAGTGCAGGTGGGCGCCATGGAGGGGCGGCGCGACTATGCGGACGATAATGTCGCGGGTGTCGAACGTGCCAACGTCGCGACCGAGCAGGGCTGGCGCAGCGGTAGCAATCAGGGTCAACGCGAGGCGGCCTCGATGCTTGGGCTATCCGTCGATGAGACCTCGCGACGCATCGGCTTCATCAATGCCCTGTCCGGCGAGGCCCGCAGCACGGCCATCACGCAGCTTTCCCGCGCCACCGGAAGGAACGAGGCCCAGGTGGAAGCCGCGCTCGAGCGATATAATGCCGCCGTGCGGGTTGGAACCGCCGATGGCGCCAGCGCCGAAGCTGCTCGGGAGGGGACTACCATTTATGGCCGCACGCGCGAGGCGGCTGGCTATGACTTCGCGGAGCGCTCGGGCAGACTCGATGCGCAGCGAGAAGTCGGAACCGACGGCACGCGGAGCGCTGCACGGATCGGCGAGCAGCGGCGCCAATCGGAGAATTTCGGTTATGCCGAGGGTGCTGCCGCGGCGGGCGTCTCGACACGCGAGGCGGCGCGGCTCGACAGCTTCATCCAGGCGCTGAGCCGGACGGCGGGCAACCAGGTCGATATGGCCGAAGGCGGCGCTGCCGGCATCGCCGACCGCGCGCGGAATGAGCGCCTGACGTCGATCGTCGACCGGGAGCGCCTGACCCGCATGCAAGGGCTGCTCGCCGAAAACGGCATCAAGCTGTCGAAGCGACAGATCGCGATGGACCAGAATGGCGACCTCAGCCTCAACCTCACCCCGGAAACCGCAGCGGCGATGTGGAAGTCGGGCCTTATCAACGAGAGCCAACTCGGCGCGATCGCCAACGGCGGACACGCCCGCTTCAGCTTCGCGCATAATGACTTGCTGGTTTCCAGTGGGACGGACTTCAGCCGGTCGGCGCGCAGCGATACCAGCACACGGTTCGAGGCCGGCAAACAGGCGGGGCCGGATACGATCGAGCATTTCATGGGCGGGGGCGCTGAAGGCCAGGCCCAACTCGCCAACTGGCTGCGCGGCGGGTTCGAGATGGATCGCAAGGGCGAATGGCGCCTGAAGCCGCAGGTCGCTGACACGCTCCAGCGCGATGTGCAGGCGATCATGGCGCAGACCGGGTGGCAGAGATCGCTATCACGATTGGCCCAGGATCAGACGACGATGGGAACCAGCGTCGACCTCAATGTTGGCGGAGATGTTAGTGTCTCCAATACCGAAACGTCTGGTGGTCGCGGCGGCGCTTCGGGTCGAGGGCGGCAGGCGGCCCGAGGGCCGGTCGAAACAACGAACCGCGCCACGGCAGGACGTTTCGGCGCAGGCGTTGGCTTCAATAGCCGTGACACCGGCACCACGAGCGAAACCGCTCAGTCATCGATTGACATCGTCAACTATGACGTGCGCGAATCGATCGCTGCAGCTGAGCGTGCCGCTGCGCGCTCCCCAAATCCGGAAGCCGCATTTTCGCGTGAGTTGTCGAACCGCATCCTCGGTAGCGAAGGCATGCGCAATCGCTACCTCCAGGACGCAGACGATGGTCGCGCGACTTTCGACATCACAGGTCCGCTGACGTCAGTGGAACAAAACTCTGTCCTCTCCAGAGGAAGCTTTTCTACTGACATCAAAGGCAGCCCTGGTGACGGCGACAGCAGCTTCAAGAAGCGTTAACGGTGCTTGCCTGTATGCGGGTCAATGTAGCCCGGATTGTTAGGGTTCGCCGGGTTGCCAATCCAGAGCAGTCCCGACCGCGGGTCGAATACATCGCTCCCCGCACGAAGGTTATTCATGGCTCGGTCATGCTCTTCCCAAACGCGACGCGTCACAGCTAAGGCTTCCTCATCGGACAGCGGCGTTCCATCGCCTGGCCCCACGAATCCGTCCAAGCGTTCACGGACATAGCCGATACCCAGCACCATCACCGCCGTCATCGGGAAGAACAGGATATTCAGATAGCCCGCGAGCGCCCCGCCATAAAATGCAGCAAGAAAGTCAACGCGCGTCGCCGCCGCCATTCCAAGCCACCAAATGGGAATGGCGGTCCACCAGAGCTTGGCGTACCATGGCCGCCAGAGCCAGGCCGCCAGCTTCGGTCGGCCAGCGGCACTCTCGGCGCGGTGTTCGTCGATGGCAGATTCCACTGGGGAAATCCTTTCGGCCTTCCCCTAGCATATCGGGCGCGAACCGTCACCAGAAAATGGCGAACGCAACTTGTCTTTCCCGTCAAATACCCTATCATTGGGACAGGAAGGACAGACATGGCCAGCAACGCCTCCATCGTCAAATCGGATCGGCGACCGACTGCTCGTCGGATCGCTTCGGGAACCGACACGCTCCGACGAAAGGCTTTGGAGAAGCTCACGCTCGCCATCGCCAAGGCAGTGGAATCCGCGAGCGACGATACTCTGGCCGACATCGTGGGCTCCCATGACTTGCGCCATGCCCTTGTCGTCGCGCCGCGAGACATCGCACCGGAAGCGCCCGCCGATCTGGAGGCGCTTAAAGCGGCGCGCGAGCGGACCGGCCAATTCCGCGAGGATATGGCGAGGCGCGCCGGCGGGATGTTCGATCGCGCACATGTCGCGGCAATGCTCGGCGTCTCCCCGGCGGCGATCGAAAAGCAGAGGCAGCGGCGTCAGATCCTTGGCGTGCCCTATGGGTCCGAAAATCGCTTCCCCGCCGCACAGTTTGTCGATGGCGAGACAGTCCTGCATCTCAAGCGAGTGCTCGAAGCGTTTGACGACACCAACCCCTGGGAACAGTTGATGCTGCTTACCACCCCGCTCGAGGGATTTGGCAGCGAGCCGGAAACCGCGCTCGAAATTCTGCGGCGCAAGCCCGACCAGGAGACGGTTCGCCAATTGGTCGCCCTCGCGACGGTTTGGACGTCCTGACCCAACATGGCGGCCACGCTACTGCGCCGGATCAATGCCGGCGCGCGCCTTCACCGGATTCACCGCAAGGGACACGACGCGATCTTCTTCGGCCCGCTGGATGAAATTCCGGTAGGGCGTTTCGACGCGCCCGACGGAAGCTACAAGGTTTTGTATGCCGCGCGATCGCTGGAAACCGCGTTCGGTGAGACCATAGTTCGCTTACCGACAATTCCCCATATCACCTCTTCTGCTGTGCAGAGTCGGCTTCGTAGCGAACTGGTGACCACCCGCGCGTTAAGGCTCTACCCGCTTCTGGACGCTGGCGTCTCGGCACATGGGCTTTCGTTTACAGACCTTCACGGCGATGTCTACGCGAAGACTCGAGCGATAAGCCGGGTCATACATGAAACCACGTCGGCCGACGGCATTCTATACACGTCCCGCTTCGACAATCAGCGTTGCGTAGCCATCTTCGACCATGCAGCCGACGCGATTTCGCTCGGGGCCCGGCATGATTTGATCATCGGAACTGGAGAGGCAGCTTTGCTCGCCAGCCATTTCGGAAAGACGATCGTCGAACCCTGACACGGATGGCCGGAAATCGATAGCTACAATCCCGACCTGCTTGCGGAGCCAAAGCTGTCCAGCTATATCTGACTAGCTAGTCAGGAGTATGCAAGATGGGCACCGCCACCCGAAAGGGCGATCGCGACCAATCCGCGCCAGGCGGCACCTGGAAACTCGAGGATGCCAAGGCAAGGTTCAGCGAGGTCGTCAGGCGCGCCCAAAGCGAGGGACCACAGCGCGTCACTGTTCGGGGCCGGGAGGCGGTGGTGGTGATGAGCGTTGATGAACTCGACCGACTGATGCCCAAGGAGGCAGGCAAACCTGCCTTCGTACCGTTCCTCGAGAGCCTAGGGCTTGATGGCCTCGACCTTGAGCGCGAGATCGACCGCGGGCGGGACATCGCCTTGTGAAAGGCTGGCTGCTGGACACCCATATCGTTTCTGCGTTGGCGAACCCGAACGGGGCGCCGAGCGTCAAGGCATGGGCGATGGCGCAACCCGAACACCGGATGCACCTCAGCGTTCTGACGCTCGCGGAATACGACAAGGGCATTCACAATCTCGAGCCTGACCATCCCGACCGGTCGCGCTATGTCGCGGCGCGCGACGCGTTGGCCGAACGCTTCAGCAACCGGCTCCTCTCCATCGACGATGCCGTCGTTTTCCGCTGGGGTGCAATTTCAGGCGAGGTCAAGCGGCGGATCGGACAATCGCCTCCGGTGATCGACACGCTGCTCGCGGCCACTGCGATCGAGCATGACCTGTTCCTCGTGACACGAAACATCAAGGACACGCGGCACAGCGGTGCCGCGATCTTCAATCCGTGGGAAGACGAACCATCGCGGTTCCCTCTCACCTGACGAATGACGATGAGACTATGAAAACTGAGCTCGACCATCTTCCGGTAAACAAGCGGCGTGAACTCGATCGGGTCATCCAGATCCTCTTCGAGGAGTTCGAGGACGCGCTTGGCCAGCCAACGGGGCCGCGCAAGCTCGGTCGCATTCTCAAGATCATCCTGTACGGCTCCTATGCGACCGGACGGTGGGTGCATGAGCCGCATACCGAGAGGGGTTATCGATCGGATTTCGACCTGCTCATCATCGTCAATCAGAAGGAGCTGACGGACAGGGCCGAATATTGGGAGAAGGCGGAAGAGCACCTAGACCGGGAGACCATGATCCTCAATCGCCTGCGCACGCCGGTCAATTTCATTGTTCACACGCTACAGGAAGTAAACGATGGGCTGGCCCATGGCCGCTATTTCTTCATGGACATCGCGCGCGACGGCATCGCGCTGTATCAGGTCGACAACAGCGAACTACACGAGCCCAGGCCCAAGACGCCGCAACAAGCTTATGACATGGCGAAAGCCTATTTCGATCAGTGGTTCGACCTCGCTGTATCGTCGCGGATGGGATTTCAGTTCTTTCACGACAACAAGCAGTTTCCCGACGCGGCTTACAACCTCCAGCAGGCGTGCGAGCGTCTCTATTATTGCGTCCTGCTCGTCTACACCTTCTACACCCCATACAGTCACAATATCAGATTTCTCAGGACGCGTGCCGAAGCGATCTCCGCACGGCTCCTCGATGCCTGGCCGAGGGAGACCCGCAAGCAGGAGGCATATTTCAACAAGCTCAAGGATGCCTATGTGAAGGCACGGCATTCGGAGCATTTCAAGATGACGGAGGAGGAATTCGCTTTCCTCTCCGAGCGCGTCGAGGTGCTTGGCACGATCGTCAACGAACTCTGCCAGGAGAGGCTGTCTGAGCTGCGCGCCCAGCTTTAGAGTATCAGGAGGTCCGCCCGGATCTGAGGAGACCCGCGCCTCCCAATCCTGCGGGCGGGGAGGACTTTATGCCCGAGGAGAAAGTGCCAGACGAAGCAATGCGCAGGATCGCTCTGGCGCTAGTCGAGCATTGCGTCCGCAACACGCGGCTGGAAGACCTCCATGCCGGCACCGTTCCGGACAGTCTCATCGGCGACTATAGCGATGTGAAGGTGGTCACGCCCTATGGCGAGATTCCCTGGACCCAAGCATCCCGCATATCCGATGCGGAGATGAAGGCGTTGATGATCGACATCGTCAACAAGGTCTACACGTTCCTCACGCACCTCGAGGATGTGGTGGTTCTGCGCGATTCCGCGCGCTGGAACCGGCCTGAGCACGACCCTGCCCTGCTCGCCTTCGCCAAACGCCGTGCGGCTGCCCGGGGAGCGGATGATGAAAGGAAAGAATAGGGTGCCGGTGAGATCTGAATTTGAACACAGGCCGCGGAAATGTCCGGGCCGCATGGATCGCGCGAGAGGATTTGACGCCTAAAAATGGGAATCGATGTCGACGCACATAAGGTCGTCACCTTCAGCGCTCTTCACCAGCATCGCGTGGTCACTGATCCGGCGCGGCCGATTCCGAAGGTACGGTATGGCCGCCTCGAGATCGTGAGTGTCTTCCGGCGGCAGATCACGTCCCATGACGGTGACGACGGCAATCCGCTGATCTACGCCCTCAAGGGCAAATTCGGCTACACAATGCCTTATCGCGACTTCCGCCACCTTTACACTGCGGCGACGCAGATCCTGCCGAATGCGCTTGCTCACGTGAATTTCGATATGGTCGTCCCGTTGCCTTCGTCCTCGCCGGTTGCAGCGATCATAGCGGAACGGGCGGCGCGACAGCGGCCGGGATGCGGGGTCGTGACCTGCCTCGACAAGGCGACGATCGGACAGGTGCTGGCGATCGCGCCGGCCGCCGACCAGATCAAGAAACGCCACCGCGGCGAATACACGTCGCAGCTCGCTAAGCTGCAGCGACTCGATCCCGGTCTGATGATCGAAATGAAGGCTTTGAAGGGTTCGGTAAGACCCTATTTTGCGCCGGTCATCGCCAACGGGCTTGCGGTTCAATGTGCCGACCGCCATGTTCTTCTGGTCGATGATATCCTGAGTTCGGGCAGCAGTCTGGCGGCGGCGGAAGCTGCATTGCGTGCCGCCGGAGCCACCAGCGTCAGCGCCTTGACACTGCTCAGCCGCCTTGGCTGATTCATTGACTTTTCAGCGTTTGGCCCTATATCCGTGGTCTGTAAGGACCGCACTTACACCTTGCGGTCCCTAAATATGAGGCGTTTCTCACAAGGAAGCGCAGGATCGGGCAGCGCCGCCAGTGGCCACGTCGTAGGGACGAGATAGCTGGAGATCGGGTACCGACCGACGAAATATGAGGGCGCTGGGCAACCGGCGCCCTTTCTTTTTCGCGTCGTGGTGCCTCGCGCTTCCCCGTACATTTCGAAAACGGGCAAAGCGGCCGAGTACGAGGCGATCGCGGACAGCAGCAAGGTCGGCGGCAGGTTGCAATTTTGATGTGGCTGAAGCTCAGGATGCACAGATTTGACGACGCCATCTTGCAGGTGTCATGCCGGCAGCCTTGGAAAATGCCTTGGTGAAGTGAGCCTGGTCGGAGAATCCGCATTCGAGAGCGACTTGCACCAGCGGAAGCGCGGTATCGGCCAGAAGGCGTTGCGCGCACATGATGCGCTGCTGCACGAACCAAGCATAGGGTGCGACCCCGACCGTGTTCGTGAAAGCGCGCACAAAGTAACAGAGCGACAATCTGCATAGCGACGCGACCTCGGAGATCGAGATCGGGCCGGCGAGGTCGCGGCCCATGGTTCGCATGGCGAGGCTGACTTGCCAGGGAGCGAGCATCGGCTGACTGCTCGCCGCGCCCGCTCGTCGCCCGCCGAAATGCCTCTGCCGTGCAGTTGGTGATGCATGTACTTTGGTCTGCGCCTGTTGAACGCAGAGCATCGGGCTCACGCCCTCACTCCCAAAAGCCGCCATGGCGACCCCCCAATGGGTTGCAGGACAGATTGCTTGCGCCGGGAACCTCAGCGCCCTGCCCTATCGGCCACCACCGTTGAGACACGACGTGAACCGTCGTGTGCTCGAAGGAGGAAACCCTACTATTCCCAGCGGGAGGACACATGGAGGTGCCAAAAGACGCCCCATTTTTTTATCTGCCTTGGAATCCGGGGCTTCGACATTCACCGCCGATCAATCGGCCACAAATCGCGCGCCAATCACAACGGCCGCTTGGGGCGACGCAGGATCTTCCGGAGATAGGTTTCCGCCCGGGCGAGCTCCTTTTGAACGGAGCGCTTATGCAAACCGAGTTCGGCGGCGATCTCAGCCTGCGATTTCTCGTCGCGCCACTTGGCCAAAAAGATAGCCTGCCGCTTGGCCGGCAGAGCATGAAGCGCCCGCAGAGCTCGGTCCATCTCGTCCATTGCGAGGGTAGCGGACTCCTGGTCCGGCGCGCCATCTGGAAATTCGGATAGCTCGACGGCGTCCATGTTCACCGTGTACCTGTCGCCTCGACGTCGGTTTATGGCGAGATTGACCGCCATTCGGTAAAGGTAGGAGCGCGGATTGCGAAGGTCGCCGATGGCGGGTTCTGCCCTCAGCTTCACATAGACATCGTGAAGAGCGTCGGCTGCCGCCTCGGGGGAGCGGAGATGCATCGACAGGCGCGTCAGTAGCGACTCGTATTCGACCTCGAGTAGGGCAAGAAGCTGTTGGACCGGGCTTTGGCCGGTCGCTTGGATGGAGGGTTCGTGGTCGCTTGCCTGCACAGACTGGATTGATTCTGAGTCGTCAGTCATTACCTTCCGGGCCCTAGCGGCAGCCGGCTCGCCCAGGCATGCGACGTGAACCCATCGATCAGCTTTGGAGCAACGAAGTGAAGGATCGGCGAGCCCACTGCTAACAGCTTCACCAAGCTCTTGCCACGTCCGAAACGGATGCATCGGCAAAGGGCACGCACCGCTCAAAGCCGTAGATGGCCAACACAGGGCATCGGGCCGTCCACAGCGAGGTCGCAAGCTCCGCGTGTGTATCGATACCGACCTTGCCCAGGACCAGGACCAGCGTCATTCGAGCAGGTTCGCGAGGTTCTTAAGAGAAGATTCCATACCCTTGCGATGGTCTTCCAGTTTGATGCCGGGCGGGACATTTTCTGCCACGAAGGAGACCTTTGTTCCCCCGGTAACCGGTCTTAAGGTCATGGTAAGTGTCATCGTTCCGGCAAAGTCTGGATCGTTGCTTTCGAACGAGATCGCCTCGACGATACGTTCGTCGGGCTCTATCTCTTGGAATCGGGCATGGACGACGTCGCGATCGGCAGCCGTTTTGCCCGCTGGCAGAACGGGTTCGCCATAGAAGAGAACCATGCGATACCCACCGCCGGGGCGCGCATCGAAGGCATCGAGGCGCGCGGTCATTCCCGCCGGCGGACGCCATTTTACCACGACCTCGGGGTCGAGGAAGGCACGGAAGATGGCGCGCGGCGTCGCGAGGACGATGCGGGTGACACTATGCGTTACTGAACTCATGGCTGATGGGCTCGTAACGCGGACAGGTGCGCTCGCCAACGGCAAGGTTGCCCAGTGCCGGTAAGGCACCGCTGAGGGTAGTGCCCGGACGGCCCAATTCATGCGGAATAATACATGTCGAACTCGACCGGGCTCGGCGTCATTTCCCAACGCGAGACCTCCGCCCACTTCAATTCAGCATAAGCCTCGATTTGATCCATGGTGAAGACGTCGCCTTTGGTGAGGAAAGCGTGGTCTGCCTCCAGCTCGTTCAGCGCTTCACGGAGTGACCCGCAGACCGTCGGGATGCCGGCCAGTTCCTGCGGCGGCAGGTCGTACAGATTCTTGTCCATGGCATCGCCCGGATGGATTCTGTTCTGGATGCCGTCTAGGCCGGCCATGAGCAGCGCGGAATAGGCGAGATAGGGATTGGCGGTCGCGTCGGGAAAGCGGATTTCGACGCGCCTGGCCTTCGGTCCCGCGCCGTAGGGGATGCGGCACGAGGCCGAGCGGTTCCGGCTCGAATAGGCGAGCAGCACGGGCGCCTCATAGCCCGGCACGAGCCGCTTGTAGCTGTTGGTCGACGGATTGGTGAAGGCGTTGACCGCCTTGGCGTGCTTGATGACGCCGCCGATGAAATATAGACAGGTATCGCTGAGGCCCGCATAACCAGTGCCCGCAAACAGCGGCTCGCCCTTGTCCCAGATCGACATGTGGGTGTGCATGCCCGAACCGTTGTCCTCTTTGATCGGCTTCGGCATGAAGGTCGCGGTCTTCCCATAGGCCTGCGCGACCTGATGGACGACATATTTGAAGATCTGCATGCGGTCGGCGGTCTGGACCAGCGTCCCGAAAGTGAGGCCTAGCTCGTGCTGAGAAGCTGCGACCTCATGATGATGCTTGTCCATGGGGAGGCCCATTTTCAACATGGTCGAGACCATCTCGGCACGCAGGTCGACGGCGCTGTCGACCGGGGCGACCGGGAAATAGCCGCCTTTCGCGCGCGGCCGATGGCCGAGATTGCCGTCAGCATAGTCGCGGCCGCTGTTGGTCGGCAGTTCGACATCGTCGATCGCGTAGAAACTGGTCGCATAGCTGTTGTCGAAACGGACGCTGTCGAACACGAAGAACTCGGCCTCCGGTCCGACATAGACTGTATCGCCGATGCCGCTGGCCTTGGTGAAGATTTCGGCGCGACGCGCCGTCGAGCGCGGATCCCGGCCGTAGAGCGCCCCGGTTGCAGGCTCGACGACATCGCAGATGAGGATAAGCATCGGCGTTGCCGAGAAGGGATCGACATAGGCCGCATCGAGATCGGGCTTGAGGATCATGTCGCTATCGTTGATCGCTTTCCACCCGTCGATCGACGAGCCGTCGAACATGAAGCCGTCGTTGAGTTCGTCTTCGCCAACGACGCCCACGCACATGGTGAGATGATGCCATTTGCCGCGGGGGTCGGTGAACCGAAGGTCCACCCACTCTATTTCGTGTTCCTTGATGATCCTCAGCACGTCTGACGCGGTATTTGCCATCTCGTTACTTCCCTTTTGCCTGCCCTGTCTCGCGGACAGAGACGTTGTGATGCGCGCTTCCAGGCACTAGGCCGGAGATCGGCTTCCTCTTCCCGTTCTGATTGTCTTGTGTCGGAATGGTGGGATCATGGGAGCAGCGCCACAGGCGCGAGCCCTTGTTCGGCTGCGGCGCCGGCGAGCGCCCAACGCCCTGCGCACCCACTACGGATTCAGGCTGGCGCCTGGCGCCGACGAATTCTCATGTGGTATCGCGAAGGCAGCAAAGTGTGCAGCGATCTTTGCGTAGACAGGACGCTTGAAGGGCGCTGCCAGCCCCGGAATGTCTCTCAGATCCGCCCAATACCACTCGCTGAACTCGGGATGTGCCGTCTCGATATCGATCGCGGCATCCTCGCCCAAATAGCGCATCGCGATCCAGCGCTGCTCCTGCCCGCGCCAATTGCCTCCCCAAGTGCGCCCCAGCAGCTCTTCGGGAAGATCGTAGCGCAGCCAATCGTCGTGCTCCGCCAGCAACTCGGCATCGGCAATCCCGAGTTCCTCGTGCAGTTCACGATAGGCGGCTTCGACCGGGCTTTCGTCCGTATCGATCGCGCCTTGGGGAAGCTGCCATGCTGGCTCGTTCATGTCGCGGCGGCGACCGACCCAGACGCCTCCGTGGCGGTTGAAGAGCGCGATGCCGACACTGGGCCGATAGCGGCTAGGGGCGCGTCCATCCCCCGATGGAATGTCGTATTGAGCCAGCGAGGCGCGCGCCAAGAGCAATTTGGCGTCGTGAAACGCGATGCCGTCTGCCTTCATGGCGATTTCGGCCATCGGATCGTTGAGCAACTGCTCGACGAATGCATGGACCTTGGCATGTGATCGATCGCCCACAACCCTACCTCCGAAAAAATCGGTTCGGTAGGAGTCATCATCCTGAAATGACAGGCGGTTTTGGGGGACTCCATCCCCTTCGCAGGCAACCTAACAGGTGTCGTTCCGCCGATCTACTGAATCCGTGCCCCTTTGGAGAATTTTCCCGAGCTGCTTTCATGCGCCGCCTCGCACGCCGTCAGGGGAACACTAAAGCCCCCCTTAAATCGGGCGCCGCGCCCTCCAATGCGTGCGCAACGATTGACGGGTTCGTTGGTTTATTCGCTATAGGGCACGTTCCCTTTTTGCGTCAGAAGCTGAGGAGATTGTGGTCAAACAATTGCGAAGGTGATACAAATTTCCTAGCTTGATGATGGGGATGGAGTCCCCCTTAAACCGCCGAAAAGGCTGATGACTCCTACCATGCGCATAATGGGCGCGGGTAGGACGCGAGTGCCCGCTCCCGACATAGGAGAGGGCCGATGACGGTCAAAATTCTCGCTGTTGTGGCGGAGTCCGCAACGGCGGCGGCGTGTCTGGACGCGGCCGAGGCATCCGCGCACGCCATCCATGACGCGACCGTCGAAGCCTTGCATGTGGTTGTCGATCCTGACCATCTGATCGTGGCGTCGGAGGAGATCGCATTCCAGCATCTTCGCGAACGCTACGAGGGCACCGCGAAGGAGCGGGAAGCCGCGACCCTTGCGGCCTATGAGGACTGGGTGGCGTCGCATCCCGATGCGGATATTCCGCTCAACTGGAAAGAGCGGATCGGGGCCGAAGAGGAGAATGTCGAGCAGGAGGCGCGCGCCTTCGACGTACTGGTGCTGGCTCGTCCGACCAACATGGACGGCGGCGACGCCTTGCATGCCGCCATCCATCGGGCGCACCACCCACTCTTCCTCGTGCCGGCCAAATGGTCGCTGAAGCCGGGGGACACGTTCGCCGAACATGTCGTGGTCGCCTGGAACAACACGGCGTGCTGCCGCAAAGCGCTCGAAGGCGCTCTTCCCTGGCTCAAGGTCGCGGTCGAGGTGACGCTGCTGCTGATCGCCGAAGAGCCCGAATTGGCGGATCCCGCGCGCGAATTGCTGGACGCTCACGGCATCAGCTACCAGGTCCGTCAATCCCAGCGCGACACGGAGACGCTCGGAGACCAGATCGTCACCGAAGCCCATAATCTGGACGCCGATCTTCTGGTGATGGGCGCCTATCGCCATAATCAGCTTCTTGAATGGCTGTTGGGCGGCACGACCAGGCATGTGTTGGCCCATTGCGATCTTCCGTTATTCTTGGCCCATTGCGCCTGAGCATGGGCGCCCAATTCAGCGCCCCCGTTCATGACCGCAGGATAAGCCTCCGATTTACGCAAGTTCGATTGGTTTGCTGGTGGAACGATCTCGTCTTGAGGCGGTTGTTCTGCGAGGCTAAACATGGTGTGCCTGATACATTGCTGGATGGGGATGGAGTCCCCCATAACCGCCGAACGGCTGATGACCCCTACCGCGTTGAACGCGGCGGGTGTGTGTCTCCGCCGCACGGGTTGAAGGCCAGATCGCCCGGTCCCGACACACGCCGGCTCTGCGGAGCGAGAAGTGGGAGTCGGTGCGCAATGGCTGGACTGGGAACGGGCAGTTCGTTCGCGTCGTCGATCGCGAGGCGCCGCTGATGCGCGACCTGGTGCTCCAGTTCTTCCAGGTTCTTGGGGTCCTGCTGCTGGCGCCGCTGCTGCAGGGGGTGATCCACAATTTCGAGGAGAAGGTTCAGCGGAGCGAGGGGCCCAGCATCCTCCAACCCTATCGCGACCTGTGGAAGCTGTTCCGCAAGGAGATCGTCATTCCCGATACGGCGTCGTGGCTGTTCTGGGCGGCGCCGATCATCGCCTTCACCTGTATGCTGACGGTGCCGATCCTGATCCCGGTGCTGACCGACTATCCCCTGCCCTATTCGGACATGGGGGACATCCTCGGCGGCGGGCTGATCCTGACCCTCGGTTCCTTCCTGATCCTGTTCGCCGGTCTCGATAGCGGGTCGAGCTATGGCGGCATCGGCTCGAGCCGGGCGACGATGATCGCAATCCTCTCCGAGCCGACCCTGATCGTCGTCTTCGTCGGGATCACGCTGCTTGCGCGGTCGATGATCCCGTTCGTGGTCAATCATCTGCTGGTCGCTACGCCGGCGCTCTACTGGAGCCCGAGCCACCTCTTCCTCGTCGCGGCCTTCTTCGTGCTGATCCTCGCCGAGACCGATCGGCTACCGATCCATTCGAGCACGCATATCGAGGTCTATATGATCGAGGAGGCACGCATCCTCGAATATTCCGGGCCGCTGCTCGCGCTCCTCAAATGGGCGTCGATGATGAAGCAGTTCATCCTCTACACCATCTTCTGCAACGTGCTGCTGCTGCCCTGGGGCCTGTCGCACGCGGGTGCCCCGCTCGGCGCGCTTGGCGCGATCGGCGCGGACCTGCTCAAGTTCCTGGTGGTGCTGCTCGTCGTGGTCGTCGTCGAGACAACACAGTCGCGCCTTCGCTTCTATCGCTATCAGGAGCCGCTCGCGGCCTCTTTCTTGCTCGCGGTCCTCTCCATCATCAGCTCGCAAATGGGATAGGCTCATGCCGGTCGAACATCTTGATCCGCTCGCTGCGTCCTTGTTCAGCCTGATGGCGATCCTCAGCCTGCTGCTCGCGTTCGTGATGCTGGGCTCGCGCTGGCTGAACAACTATCTCTACGCCTTCGCCGCGGAATCCTGGGTGATCGCCGGCCTGTCGGCGGCGGTCGGCTTCTACGGCGGTTTTCCCGAGCTATATGCGATCGCGGCGCTGACGGCGCTCTTCCGCGGGCTCATCCTGCCCTGGCTGCTGGCGCGCATCATCCGCCGCCTCGACATCAAGCGCGAGATCCATGAGGCGCTCCGCCCCAGCTCCTGCATGGTCTTGGGCGCGGCGGCGATCGTCTTCGCGCTGGTGGTCTCGGAGCATATCGGCGTGCGCGTCGGCGCGGCAGGGACCGTCGTGGTCCTGGCGCTCACCGTCATGTTGTCGATGAAGATGATCGGCTTCCTCATGCTGGTCGTGCGCCATGAGGCGATCAGCCAGATTCTCGGCCTGCTGGTGCTCGAGAACGGCATCTTTCTTGGTGCGCAGATCCTGGTGCCCGGCATGCCGATCCTGATCGAGCTGGTCATCCTCTTCGACCTGCTGGTGGTGGTCGCCTGCTTCGGCGTGCTGGTCCGCTACCTGACCGTGCATGTCGGCAGCACGTCCAGCCTCGATCTGAAGAGGCTTGTCGGCTGATGACCACGGGCACGCTCATCGTCCTGCTGCTGCTCTGCCCGGCGATTGCCGTGGCCGGTTCACTTGCCGGCCGCAGCCCGCGCCTCGCTGAGGCGATCAACTTGCTGGCGAGCATCGGCAGCTTCGCGGTCGCGGTCGCGCTGGTCTGGCGCGCGACACCCGAGCCGGTGATCTACGGCCGCAGCTACATCGCGCTCGATGCGCTGGGGGCCTGGGTGATCCTCTGCGCAGCGATCGTCTATCTGCTCTCCTCGATCTACGCGATCGGCTATATGCGGATGCTCGACGAGGATGAGCGGCTGCCCGGTTTCTATGCGCTGTTCGCGGGCTTTGCGCTCACGATCTTCGTTGGACCGCTGATGAACAATCCGGGGCTCTACTGGATCGCGATCGAGCTGACGACGTTGGTCAGCACCTTTCTCGTCGCCTTCGAGCATGAGGCATCGAGCATCGAGGCGGCCTGGAAATATATCGTCATCGTCTCGGCGGGCATCAGTCTCGCGCTGCTCGGGACGGTGCTGTTCTACTGGAGCGGCACCTTCGTCAATGGCCCGACCTACGAGTTGACCTGGGCCTCGCTCACGGCTGTCGCTCCGCATGCCAGCCAGTCCATCATCCTGCTCTCGTTCCTGCTCGTGCTGGTCGGCTACGGCACCAAGGTCGGTCTGGCCCCCATGCATAGCTGGTTGCCCGATGCGCACAGCGAGTCCCCTGCCCCGGTCTCCGCCCTGCTCTCCGGCGCGCTCCTTAACACCGCCATGCTGGGGGTTGTGCGCTTCCTCGGCGTGGCCGACGCTGCCGGCATCGGCGGCACCTGCCGCGTGGTGACGGTCGCGCTCGGCCTGCTCTCGATCCTGGTCGGCGCGCTGTTCATCGTGCGCCAGCGCGGCATCAAGCGGCTGATGGCCTATTCGAGCGTCGAGCATATGGGCGTGATGGCGCTCGGTTTCGGGTTCGGCGGGATTCTCGGCACTGCCGGCGCGCTCTATCACATGCTCAACCACTCGCTGAACAAGTCGCTGATGTTCTTTGGCGCCGGCAATGCGATGCGGGCCTATCAGACCAAGGACATCCGCGGCATCCGGGATGTCTGGATACGCTTCCCGGCGCAGGCCGCGCTCTGGCTGGCAGGTGCTGCCGCGATCACCGGCGCACCGCCGTTCGGCCTGTTCCAGAGCGAACTTGCCATCCTGCGCGCGGGGATCGGCCTGCCTCATCTGTCCTGGGCGGTTTACGGCATGGCGCTGCTGCTGATCGTCATCTTCATCGCCTTCATGAACCAGTTCCGGCTGATGTATCTGGCCCCGCCGACATCCGCGCCGGAGGAGCGGCCCGACCGGACGCTCAGCGCCTGGTGCGTCGCGCCGATGTGGCTGGCGCTTCTTCCGTTGCTGCTCTTCGGCCTTTGGTGGCCGGACGCCATGTGGCGCTATTTCCATGGCATCGCGATCGCCCTGTCGGGGGCGGCATCATGATCGCGGCCGACCAAGCTCCGATCGCCCGGAGCGAGCCAATCAGGGTCATCGACATCGGCACCGATGTGCTCGTCTCGAACGCCCAGGGCCTGCGCACCACCGGCAGCCGGCTCAAGATGGTCTATGCGCGCAGGGTCGCCGAGGATCGCATCGAGCTTCGCTATGTGATCGAGGAGTTGCCGGGTGCTGGCTTCACAGTCTGGCGCTGCGCGATCGGCAAGACGGCGCCGAGCCTCGCCGACGTCTGGCCGCTGCTCAGTTGGGACGAACGCGAGATCATGGAGCTGTATGGCGTCACCTTCCTCGGCCATCCCGATCCGCGCCCACTGGTCCTGCATCCCACGGTCGAAGGCGGGCCGGTAAGCAGAGTCGTCGAGGAGGATGTCTCCGAGCCTGGCCTGCGCGCGGCCGGCGTCCTCCCGGAGATCGCCGGCGCCAAGCTCGACGTTCAGTTGCTGCCCTTTGGTCCCGTCCGCGCCGGCGTGGTCGAATCCGGGGCTTTCTTCTTCGGCTATGTCGGCGAGCACATCCTCGAATATGAGCCGCAGCTCTTCTTCAAGCATCGCGGCATGGAAGCGCGGTTCGAGGGCCTGCCGCCCGAGGCAGGAACCGTGCTTGCCGAACGGGTTTCAGCGGTGGGCAGCGTGGCGCACGCCTTCGCCTATTGCCGGGCGGTGGAAGCGTGCGCGAGTTGCATGCCGCCCGAGCGCGCCCATTGGGGCCGCGTGCTGCTCGCCGAGATGGAGCGGATCTATAATCATCTCCATTTCCTGGGGCATCTCGCCGACACCACGACGCTCAAGGTCGGTCAGGCCGAGGGGATGCTGCTCGAGGAGCAAGCCAAGCGGCTCAACGCGCGTCTGACCGGGAGCCGCTTCCTGCGCAACATGCTGACGCCGGGTGGCTTGAGGCGCGATATCGACCCCGGCGACTGGCTGGCCCCGTCGCTCGCGCAGCTTCGTTCGCGCACGGAACGCTATACCAAGCTGCTGAAGCACAGCGACAGCTTCCTCGACCGTCTGTTGACGACGGGACCGCTCCCCTCGGAGGTGGCGTTCGATCAGGGGGCAACTGGTCCGGTCGCGCGCGCATCGGGCCTCGATCGCGATCTGAGGCGTGACCATCCTTATGGCGCTTATGATCAGTTCCCGCCGACGATCGCCAAGCATGACGAGGCCGATGCGCACGCGCGCTTCCATGTCCGGGTTGATGAGATCATGGCGAGTTTCGCGCTGCTCGATGCGCTGCTGTCACGGGCGCCGCAGGGCTCCATCCGGGAGCGCTGTGCGGGCGTGCCGAATTCCGAGGGGCTCGGCTGGGTCGAAGGCGCGCGCGGCGCGATGGTCTATGCGGTGCATCTCGACGAACGGGTCCGGCTTTCGCGCGTCAAGATCCGCTCGCCTTCCTTCTCCAACTGGCGCGCTTTCCCCTTCACCGTCCAGGACAGCAACATGATGGACTATGCGATCAACGAGGCGAGCTTCGGCCTCACCATCGCCGGGTGCGACAGGTAGGAGGCAGGCATGGCGCTCTGGACCTTTTTCGGGCTTCGCCAAGGTTCGGCCACCACGCGTTGGCCGGCGCCCGACGGCGATGATGGCCAGGCGGACGTGCTGGGCATGCCGCGCTATCATCCGGAACTTTGCGGGGATGGTTGCGGCGTCTGCGCGGAGGCGTGTCCGACGGGCGCGATCATCGTCGATCCGGCGGGCAAGATCGAGGTCGACTATGGCCGGTGCATCGCCTGCCAGCTTTGCGTCGAAGCCTGCCCGGACGGGGCGATGACCGCCTCGGGCGACTGGGCTTTCGGGGTGCGGCGGCGAGAGGATCTGCGCTGGTCCGAAAACGGCGATGCGCCTGCCTCCCCCGCGCCCACCGCCGGCTATCGCCGCAGCCTCCATATCCGCCATGTCGACGCCGGATCGTGCAACGGGTGCGAATCCGAGCTGCAGGCGCTCAACAACCCGATCTACAACCTGCATCGGCTCGGCATCTTCTTCACGCCCTCCCCGCGCTTCGCGGACCTGTTGCTCGTGACCGGGCCCGTCACCAACGCGATGATCGAGCCGCTGAAGGCCGCCTATGAGGCGATGCCGGAGCCGCGTTGGGTCATGGCGACAGGGACCTGCGCTGTGTCGGGCGCGCTCACCGGCGGCGGCTATGCCGCGCAGCGGGGGCTTGGCGACACCCTGCCCGTCGACGTGTGGCTCCCGGGCTGCCCGCCCAATCCGGCAGCGATCATTGAAGCCCTGCTGATGTTCCTCGATCGGATGCCGCAGCGCGTCCGGGGAGGCACCTATGGCGAATGAACTGATCGCGGCCGCCGCCCTGCTCTGGATCGCCGGCGGCGTGCTGGCGCTCATCGGCTTGCGCCCGCTCGCCCGTGCGGCGCTCGCGTTGGGCGCATTGGCGGGGGTCGCGACCGCCATTGTCGCCCTGCCCGAAGGCACCGGCCTCGTTCCATTGCCCACGCGGCTTGCCGGCGACAGTATCGATTTCCAGCTCACGCCGAGCGCGCTCTGGCTGATGGGATTCGGGTTGGCGCCGGCGGCGCTTGCCGTGGCGATCTGCACGCCCATGCGCGCGCATGAGGGAAGCTGGCTTTTCGGCGCGGCAATGAGCCTGCTCGGCGCGATCGGCGTGTTCGGGATTCAGGATGGCGCCGGTCTTATCGTCGCCTGGGAGCTGATGAGCCTGGGCGGCGGCGTGATGCTGATGAGCGAGAGCCTCGGTCATCGCAGCGGCCGCTCCATCCTGTTCATGCTCGGCCTGCTCGAGATCGGCACGGTGGCCATGATGCTCGGCGTCATCCTGCTCGGGCAGGCAAGCGGGCATCTGGCTTTTGCGGGCTTCGGTGCGGCATCGAGCGCGATGGGGCCGGCAATGCAGACTTTCATCTGGCTGCTGCTGCTGGTGGCGTTCGGCGCCAAGCTGGGCCTCCTGCCCTTCTACGAATGGTTCCCGCGCGCCTATGGCACTGGAAGCGGCGCGACGGGCGCACTCATGTCGGGCGTCGTGCTCAATGCCGCCTATTTTGCGCTCGCCCGCGCGCTCACCGAGTGGATTCCGGCCGGAGCCGGCGGCCTTGGCATCGTGGTCGTGCTGGTCGGCGTTGCGAGCGCGATCCTCGCTGCGCTCTATGCGTTCCAGGAGGATGACTGGCGACGGCTGCTAAGCTTCTCGTCGGCGGAGAATGCGGCGCTCGCCGTCGTGACGCTGGGCGCATCGATCATGTTCACCGCCGATGGCAATGCGCGCCTTGCCGGCCTCGCCTGGACCGTCTCGCTGCTGCATCTCGGCGGCCACGCGCTTGCCAAGGGCTGCCTGTTCCTGACGGCCGATGGCGTGCGCGCGAGCACCGGGAACTATCATGTCCGGCAGAACGGCGTGCTGCGCTCTGCCGGCTGGCCGTTAGGGCTCGGCGCGCTGATCGCCGCGGGAAGCCTGAGCGCCATGCCCCCAACCGCTGGCTTCGTCAGCGAATGGTATCTCTTCCAAACTGTCTTCCAGGGGTTTCATCTCGCCACGCTCGGCGCGCGGCTGACGCTGGCGATCGCCGGCGCGGGGCTCGCGCTCACGGCGGCGGTTGCGCTCGCGACCTTCGTCAAGCTGTTCGGGATCGGTCTTCTCGGGGCAAGGCCGGCCTCAATGCCCGGCACTCGCGTCCCCGGCCGGACCAATGGTGCGGTGCTCCTGCTCGGCCTGGGCGTCCTCGTGCTGGCGATCGGCATGCCGTGGTGGATCATGGCGCTCGACGATGGCGTCGAAGCGCATTTCGCGCCCGGAGTGATCGGCAGCATGGTGGTCGGCTGGGTGCTGGTGCCAGCGACCGGCGGACCAATCGGGCCGGACCACAGCTTCGCTTTCATCTCGCCGACGACGCTCGCCATCGCGATGCCCCTGCTCGCCATCCTGCCTCTGCTGCTTCTGTATGTGAGCAGCCGGTTTCGGGTGCGCCGCAGCGCTGTCTGGTATGGTGGCCTCCGGCCCGATCCCGCACGAGCAGCGACAACCGCCTTGAGCTTCTCGAACGCGATGCGGACCTTCTACAGCCTGATCTACCGTCCTCAGGATTCGACGCAGCGCGAGACCAACGGACAGCCCTATTTCGTGCGGCGGCTCACCTATCGCCACGCGGTCGCGCCGCTGTTCGCCAAGCGCCTGTTCGGTCCGTTGGTCATGGGAACGGTCGGCATCGCAAGCGCGGCGCGGCGGCTCCAGTCGGGAAGCCTCAACCTCTATCTTGCCCTGATCGGGGCACTGCTGGTGATCATTCTTGCGCTCAGCCTGCTGTAGCGCACGTTTCTTCTGGCAGGGAACCATAACCCCGATTATTGGTTACGATCACGACACGGCTTCTTGTCCGTGTCAGGGGATGGAGTTCCCCGAAACCGCCTCTCCGGCTGATGACTCCTACCGTGCAATTGCGCGGCAGGAGTGCGTCCTTGCCATGCCGGTCCGGTTGGATCGATCCTGACGCACGTCGCTAAGCACAGCTATGTGCCAATGGAGCGATGATGTTTTCGAGCAAGAACCTACCCGCCAACGATCAGCAATCCTCAACGATCTCCGCATCCGATCCTGCCTCTGTGAAGCAAGCGGATGCTGGCACTCCCGCCGTTCCGCCTGCCCCCCCGACAACCTCCCTGCCGGCAGGATTTGATCTATCGCGCTTCGGCCCTCACGTCCGGGCTGCCTATCTCGGTCCGACCCCTGACAACCCATTCCTGTCGCTCAGGCATCGTCTGAAACGCGCCCGTTTCTTCGATCAACGGGAGCGCCAGGCGGCAGAACAGAATCGACCGTTGTAAACGGGAATGAGTGAACCAAAACGGGGGCTTGTGATTTGATATTCGCAAGCGCCCAAATGCTCGACAAGCCAGACGCCGTGGCTTATCGATCGACAGGCAATCGCGTCCAGGCGCATTGCCTCTTTCGGATCACGGTTTCGTGATCCTGCCACATCGCTGAATGGGGATGGAGTCCCCCACAACCGCCGAACGGCTGATGACCCCTACCGCGTTGAACGCGGTGGACGTGTGTCTCCGCCGCCCAGGCTGATTCCGTCGGCCTGTTTCCCGACACACGCAAAAGCGGCGCCGCCGCGTGTTGGAGATGGCTGGAATGCGTTTTGCCTGCGCACCGAACGAGCGGCGACCGCAAGCAGGCGGCCGAGCATGAGCGACGGTATCGGCCTCAACATCAGGCGGGTCGTGCTCGACGTCGACAAGGCGTTGAAGGTGCCGACGCTGCTCGAAATCGGCGCAGCCATTCACAACAGCCCAGGTGTCCGCGCCTTCAACATCACCGTGACGGAGGTGGACCAGGAGACGATGGGCACGAGCATCACGATCGAGGGCGAGCAGATCGACTATGATGCGCTCGTCCGCGCGATCGAAAGCAGCGGCGCCGTCGTCCACAGCCTCGATGAGCTGGTGGCCGGCGACCGGATCATCGACTATGTCCCCCGTGCGCGATGACATGGCCGATCCGGCTTCTCAGCGCCCGCAACCGGCTGGACGTCGTCGCCGGCCTGGTCGACGGCATCCTCAACGCTCTGACGCTCGCGGCGGGACGCCTGCTCAAAGGCGGCGGAGCCGACCTGTCGCTGGTGGCGCGCGTCGGGGCGGCAACGGCGCTGACGACGCTCTTCGTCTTCTTCATGGCGCATTATGCCGAGGAGCGGGCCGAGCTGACGCGCGCCGAGCGGGAGCTCAACCTGACCTCGCACGGCAAGCTGGCGACATCACGGCTCGGCCGACGCGCTGTCGCCGAGGCGCTCAGCGGTGCGGTGATCGCCGCGATGTGCGGCTTGGTCGGTGCGACCGTGTCGCTGCTGCTGTGCATCTGGCTGCCAGGCCCGCGCTGGGTTGGTCCGATCGCCGACATCGCGTTGCTCGGCGTGCTGGGCGCGCTGCTCGCCAAGAGCTTTCACGGCTCCGTCCTCTTCTGGACGCTCGCGGTGATGATCAGCGGCGCGGTGCTGACGCTCGTCGGCATCCAGCTCGATATCGCGAGTTGAGAGGCGCCGGAAGAAAGAGGCCCGCCATGTTCCACCGCATCGTTCACGCCAATGATGGTTCGGAGAATTCGCTGAGCGCGCTGCGCGCCGCGATCGACCTTGCCCGGCTGGCCGAGGCGACGCTGGATGTGATCCTGGTCGCCGAATCCTTCCCGAACCCAAGCTTGATCGCCGAGGTCGCGGAGCACGACGTTGCGGAACGGCGGCGCATCCAGCGGCGCAAGACGATCGTCGAACGGGTCGCTGCGCGCAGAGGCGTCAAGATCGTGATCCATGTCTTCGCGGGCCACCCGGTGGAGCGGATCGTTCAGTTCGCCCTCGAGCAGAGCGCGGACCTCCTCGTCATCGGCGCGACCGAGCACGCCGATCTCTGGGAGCGGATCTTCGGGCGAAGATCCGACCGGATGACCCATCGGGTGAGTTGCTCGGTCTTGATCGTTCGGGAGGGAGGGCACGATGTTTTCTGATCTCGTCAAGAACATGATCCATGTGGGACGCCTGGCCGTGCGGATCGGCGAAGAAACACCCTTCACGGTTGGATCGGTGCCAGTTGAAGCGCCGGCGCTGGACGTGGCGATCCGACTCAAGGACCGTGGGACGGCAGCGCGCCTTGCGCTCGATCCCGAATACCAGCTCGGGCAGACCTACATGGACGGCGATCTCGCAGTCGAACGTGGCACGCTCGCGGACTTCATGTCGTTGATCGGGCATAATCTCGGCCACAAACCAAGGCCGGGCGCGCTCGCCTGGGCGCGCGACCTGATCGCGCGGTCCTCGACGATGACCAATTCGCTGGCCCGCGCGCGCCGCAATGTCGAGCATCACTACGACCTGTCGGAGTCCTTCTACCGCCTCTTCCTCGACACCGACCTCCAATATAGTTGCGCTTATTTCACGGAACCGGGCATGAGCCTACAGGCCGCCCAGATCGCCAAGAAGGCGCACATCGCCGCCAAGCTCAACCTGCGGCCCGGCGCGAAGGTTCTCGACATCGGCTGCGGATGGGGCGGCCTCGCGCTGACCCTGGCGCGGCTGGCGGATGTTTCGGTTACGGGCATCACGCTGTCGAAGGAGCAGCTGCGCGTCGCGCGGGCGCGAGCGCAGGTCGAGGGCCTTTCCGATCGGGTGCGCTTCGAGCTGGTCGACTACCGAGCGATCGAGGGACGATTCGACCGTATCGTGTCAGTGGGCATGTTCGAGCATGTCGGCCGCGGCCATTATCGCGACTATTTCACAGCGATCGACAGGCTGCTCACGGACGACGGCATTGCGCTCGTCCACTCGATCGGCCGGAAGGATGAAGGCCCGGGGTCGGACCGCTGGTTGACCCGGTATATTTTCCCGGGGGGCTATATCCCTGCCGCATCCGAAGCTCTCACCGCGCTGGAAGCAACGGGGCTCTGGATGACGGACATGGAGATATTGCGGCTGCACTATGCCGAGACGCTACGCCATTGGCGCGAACGCGTGGAAGCCAGCCGCGCCCGGATCGAAGCACTTTATGATGAGCGCTTCTATCGCATGTGGACCTATTATCTTGCGTCTTGCGAGATGGGATTCCGATTCTACGGATTGATGGTGTTCCAGATGCAGATCACGCGAGACATCGACGCGCTGCCCATCACGCGCGGATATATCGAAGAAAGGGAGAAACAGTATTTGGAAACGCTCAGCCCAAAAGAGCCCGAGCTGCGCGGTGGCGCGCGGCGGCAGTCGCCCAAGGTGAAGGTCATTTCGGAGCGGCGGGATTGATGCTCACCTATATCTGGATTGCGGTCGGGGGGCTGATCGGCACCTTGCTTCGCTACCAAATCAACCTCTTTTTCACGGCACGCCTCGGCGAGGCGATGCCGTGGGGAACGATCATCATCAACATCACCGGCTCCTTCGTCATCGGGCTGTTCGCCGCCTTGACGGAAGCGGGAGGGCGCTGGCCCGTACCTCCGGAAATCCGTGCCTTCATGCTGGTTGGTATCTGCGGTGGCTACACGACATTCTCGTCGTTCAGCCTCCAGACCCTCACCCTCATCCAGTCCGGCGAGATCGGTCGCGCGCTCGGAAACATCATTCTCTCGGTGACGGCAGGGCTCATCGCCGTCTGGGTCGGTGTCAACAGCCCTATCTGGCTCGGACGCCTGTTCAGGAGTTAGCAGCGTGAAAATCCTTGCAGTCATCACCGCGGCCGAGACCGCTCACGCCTGCCTCGATGCAGCGCTCGTCGCCGCCTCGGTCGACCCGATGGCGTCGATCGAAGCGCTGCATGTCGTCGTCGACCCAGAGCAGCTCGTCACCTCGACCGAAGAGATCCAGATCCAGCGGTTGCGTGAGGTGCGTGAAGGAAGCGCCCGGGAGCGTGAGCGCGCCTGTCAGGCCGCGTTCATCACCTGGAATGCCGGGCTCGATCCGAAGGCACCGCGCGTCAACTGGAAGTCTGTTGCCGGAGCCGAAGAGGAGATGGTGGAGCAGGAAGCCCGTGACGTCGATCTGATCGTCCTCGCTCGCGGGCATGACATGGACAGCAACGATGCGCAGCATGCTGCGCTTGTCCGCAGGGGTCGAGCCGTCCTGATCGTGCCGGGTGCCTGGCAAGCGCGGGCGAAGCGCTTCGACCACATCGTCATCGCTCTCAGCGACACGCCCTCGGCCGAAGACGCCATTCGCGAAGCGCTTCCGTGGCTGAAACCTGCTCGACAGGTCACCGCGATCCGTATCGGCGAAGAGCGCGATCTGGCGGCAAAGTTCGTCGACCAGTTGCGCGACGCTGGAGTCAAGGCGGAGCTTCGAATGGTCGCGGCCGACAGCGAAAATCTGGGCACGCAAATCGTGCATGAGGCCAATAGCCTGGGAGCCCAGTTGCTTGTTGCCGGCGCTTACCGGCACAGCCCCTTGCTGGAATGGCTGCTCGGCGGGACCACGCGCCACATGCTGTCGGCGGCGGACCTGCCGCTCCTGCTCGCGCACCGCACCCATGGCTGAAGCGGTCGCCCGCCTCATTCTCGCCCGCCACGGGCAGAGCGCGGCTAACGCGGACGACGTCTTCACGGGGTGGAGCAACCCGCCGCTCACTCCCTTCGGGCGCGAAGAGGCGCGCGGCATGGCCCACAAGCTCCTCGATGCGCATTTGCGCCCCGACCGAGTCTTCTGTTCCCCGCTCGATCGATGCACCGAGACGGTGAGCATTCTGGCCCAGGAACTCGCCATCGGCAATGTCCCCGTCGTGAAGGACGCCAGGCTCAACGAGCGCGACTATGGTTTGCTGACCGGACAGCGGAAAGGCGAGATTGCGCAGATCTACGGAGTGGATCAGGTCCGCCGTTGGCGGCGATCCTATGCGGAAGCGCCCCCGCTGGGCGAAAGCCTGCGCGACACCGCCGCCCGTATGCTCCGGGCCTATGTCGAGACGGTCCTTCCCGCCGCCATGGCAGGCGGCACGACCTTGATCGTGTCGAGCGGCAACGCCTTGCGCAGCCTCGTCATGACGCTCGACGGTCTCGATGAGAGCGAGATCGAGGGCTTCGACATCTCGACCGGAGCCATGATCCTCTACGAACTCGGATCGACCACCGCCGTCCTCGGCCGATCGATCCTCCAGAACAGAATGGACCCAGAATGAGCATCAACACCCTCATCACCACCATCCGCGCCCAGGAGATCCTCGACTCTCGCGGCAACCCCACGTTGACAGTCACCATCGGTTTGGGCGGCGGGATCGAAGCGTCGGCATCGGTGCCCTCGGGCGCCTCGACGGGCGCCAACGAGGCGGTCGAGCTGCGGGACGGCGACCCCGCACGCTATGGCGGCAAGGGCGTCTTGAAGGCGATCAAGGCGGTCGAAGGCGTGATCGCGGATGCCGTGCGCGGCTTGGATGCTCTGGATCAGGAGGGCCTCGACCGGCGGCTCATCGACCTCGACGGGACACCCAACAAGGAGCGGCTCGGCGGCAATGCCATTCTCGGCGTCTCGATGGCCGCGGCGCGCGCGTCGGCACTGGCTCGGGACCTCCCGCTCCATGCCGCCATCGGCGGCCAAGGCGCGACGCTGCTGCCGATGCCGTGCATGAACGTGTTGAACGGAGGCAAGCACGCCGACAGCGGCCTGGATTTCCAGGAATTCATGATCGCGCCGGTCGGCGCGCCGAGCTTTGTCGAAGCGATGCGCTACGGCGCGGAGACCTATGCCGCATTGCGCACGCTGCTGCATCGCGATGGGCTCAGCACGGCCGTGGGCGACGAGGGTGGTTTCGCCCCTGCCCTCAAGAGCAACGAGGCAGCCTGCGACTATATCGTCGCCGCCATCGAAGCCGCCGGCTACAAACCCGGCCGCGACATCGCCATCGCGCTCGATCCGGCCGCATCCTCATTCGGAGCGGACGGCGCCTACAAGCTGGAGCTGGGCGGAGCGCGCGAGATCGACCGCGCCGGCCTGCTCGCCATCTTCGGCCGCTGGATCGACACCTATCCGATCGTGTCGATCGAGGACGGCTTCGCCGAGGACGACTGGCAGGGCTTCATCGACCAGACGGCGGCCCAGGGAGACCGCATCCAGATCGTCGGCGACGACATCACGGTCACCAACCCCATCTTCATCCGGGAGGCGATCGATCGCAAGGCGATGAACGCCGTACTGATCAAGCTCAACCAGATCGGCACCGTGACCGAGACGGTGGAAGCGGTGAACCTGTGTCATCAGGCCGGATGGAACGTCATGGTGTCGCATCGCTCCGGCGAAACGGTCGACAGCTTCATCGCCGACTTCGCGGTCGCGATCGGCGCCGGCCAGATCAAGAGCGGCGCGCCCTGCCGCGGCGAGCGCCTCGCCAAATATAATCGCCTGATGGAGATCGAGCGCGCGCTGGGCGACAAGGCATTGTTCGCCAATCCCTTCACGAAACGAGCCCAGAGCGAGGCCCTGTCATGAAGCTGATCCTCGTTCGCCATGGCCATGTCGAAGGCGTGTATCCGCAGCGCTTCCGTGGCCGAAAGGAAGTGCCGCTGACCGAGCTTGGCCGCCGGCAGGCAGAAGCGACGGCGCAGCGGATCGCGGCGGAATGGAAGGTCGAGGCGCTCTACACGAGCCCGATGGGCCGCACGGTCGAGACCGGCCGGGCGATAGGCGCCGCATGCGGGGTCGAGGGCAGGACTCTCGATGGTCTTATCGATTTCGACTATGGTGAATGGAGCTGGCGCCTGCTGAGCGAGGTCGAGGCGGACAGCCCGGATCTCTTCAAGGCCTGGTTTACGGCACCGCAACTGGTCCAGGTGCCGGACGGCGACACGCTGCAGGAACTGGCCTCGCGGAGCAGCGACGCGCTGCGGACGATGCTGGCCGACCATCACGATGGCACCGTCGTCGCGGTCGGTCATGACAGCGTCAACCGCGCGCTCCTGCTGCAACTTCTCGATATGCCGCTGTCCGGCTATTGGCGCATCGCGCAGGATCCTTGCTGCATCAACGAGATCGACATCGACGACGGACACGTCCGCGTCGGCCGGGTCAACGAGACCGGCCATCTGCTGGGGCTGAAGGGATAGGTCCAGCCATGATGTTCGATCCGGTGCCGCACTGGGACGATGGGGAAGGCCATCTGGGCACCGCGGAGGACGCGTTGCTCACGGCGCTGACGGTCCTCTATGTGTTTACGGCGGCCGAGGGCACCGTTGGCGTCATGTTCGGATCAATCGTGGTGATCGGCGACACGATCGCGCATTTCGAGCAGGCCGCGGTCACTCAGCTCCTCTATCTCGCGCTGATTTGGCAACCGCGCGCCAGAAAGATGGTCGCGCTCCCACTGCTGGCGCTCCTGCTGGGCCTGTTCGATCTCCTGATCGTCGATGCCTGGCGGGGCGTGTCGGTGTTTCGGGTGCCTTCGCCCGTTGCCATGGCCCTGATCGGCGGCGGCGCGATCGCTGCCGACATCCTGGTTGCGCTGGTGTTGTCAGTCACGCGGCCGCCCGCCGAAACACTGGGCGCATGGGTGCGGCGCAAGCTTTGGCCGAAAGCGCTGACCGGTGCGATGGTCGTCCTGGCCGCGTTGGGCACCCGGGCGACACGGTCGCCATGGCCGGATCTGATCGTCGGACTCGGAATTGCGGCGAGCAGCCTGGGCGCCGCGCGTGCGATAAAATTTGCGGCCATCGTTCGCTGCACGGCTCTGTCGGACGGCTATGTGCTGCTTTCCCCACCCCCCGCGCAAACGAAGCGCCGCGGATTCCTTTCCTCTATCCGCCATCGCGCTCGCCGGCAGCCGGCTGCCAAGGCGAAGCGGAAGGGAGGTTGATCGGCTCGATCCGACCGAGAATTCCGCTCTGCCGAAAGATCCAGATTTTGAGCTGGTCGAGAATGACGGCGGCGATCAGCACCGCGGCAAGCACGAGACCCAGATAGGCTGCGGGAACAGGTGCCGTCAGCAGGCCCCAATAGCCCAATGCGGATGGAACGATGATATTTCCCGCGGTGGCCGCAGCCACGAACCGGCTCGGTGCGAACGACCAGAAACGGTCGCGGACGCGCGTCAGGTAGATCGTCGCCTGCGCGGAATACATGAGATAGGCGAACATCAGCGTCTGGATCTGCTCATCGGGAAGCTCGAGCGGCACCCGAACGGCCCACAGGATCGCAAAGGCGAGGCCGAGCCAACCGATGGCGATAACGCCCGCGACCTTGGCGATTTCCCTGATCTCCCAGCGTTCGGGCACGGGCGAGATCCATGCCCGATCGGTCGCGAGCGTGATCGTCACGATGTCGTTCAGGACGATGATGACGGCGATCAGGGCCAGCGGCGTCACGAGGACGCCGGTGGCGATATAGCCGATGGTCAGCAGGGCCGCGAGTTCCACGGTTCGCGCGATCTTGGTGATCGTCCACGTCAACATGCGCCGGTAGACGCGCCGTCCGGCCGAGACCACTTCCACGATCCCCACCAGCCCTTCGTGGGTCAGCACCACCTGAGCCGCAGCTTTCGCCACATCGGAGGCAGTGCTGACAGCGATGCCGACCTCCGCCTGCTTGAGCGCCGGCGCGTCGTTGATGCCATCCCCGGTCATCCCGGTGACGCTGCCGGCCTTCTGCAACGTCTGAACCAGTCGGAGCTTGTCCTCAGGAAAGAAGCCGGCAAATCCGTCATAGTGGAGCGGATCGGCCAGCGACGCAGGCGCATCGCCGAAGCGGTCCCCCAGCCCCACCGCCCGGCTCACCGCCCGCGCCGTCGCGATCGTATCCCCGCTCACCATCAGCAGACGGACACCGAGCGTTCGCAAGGCGTCCACGAGCGCGCCGGCATCCTCGCGCGGCGTATCCGCGAGCGCAATCAGGCCCCGAAGCGTGAGCGCGTCCGCTGGCCCCACGGCCACGGCTAGGACGCGGGCGCCGGATTGCCCTAGCGCGTCGACGCGCGCGGAAAGTTCAGGCTGCGGTTCGGCCAGCGGCGCAACCGCCAACGGTGAACCGAGCACGATATGGAGGAGATTCCCGTCCTTTCGCACATAGGCCTCGGAGCGCTTGGCGGCCGGATCGAACGGCGTATGGACCATGCGTGCGAGATCGGGGGCGGTGCTTCGGTCCAGTGCTCGCAGGATCGCAAGGTCGAGCGGGCTTTGCGAGGTTTCGTCGCATGCGGTCGCGGCCCAAGCCAATATGTCGTTTTCGGGCTCTCCGGTCAGCGAGACGACGGAGGCAACCGACTGGCGATTCTGCGTGAGCGTGCCTGTCTTGTCGATGCAGAGCACGTCCATAGTCGCTGCCTCCTGGATCGCTGAGAGGCCGGTCACCAACACGCCGGCATTGGCAAGCCTTCGCGCTTCGACCGCATTCGCCACGGTGAAGGCCGCCGGCATCGTTACCGGGACCGTTGCGGTGACGAGCACGAGGAAGAAGGGAACGAGCGGCAGCACATCGGCACCGCGCCACAGCAACACGGCGATCAGCACCGCCGCCAGCACCGCGTCCACCACGACAAGGTAGCGGACCACGGCGAACAGTAGCCGGTCGAGATGTCCGGCCGAGCCGCTTGTGCGCAGCAATTCTGCCGTGTGTCCGAAATAGCTCCGCGGGCCGGTTTGCGTCACAACGGCGACCGCGGCGCCGCGGCGCGTCGTCGAGCCGGAATAGATCGTCTCGCCGGAGGTTCTCGTGATCGTCGTCGATTCTCCTGTGAGCGCGGACTGGTCGACTTCCAGCGACCCCTCATGGATATTGCAGTCCGCCGGCACGAGATCGCCGCTCTGGAGGCGGATGACATCGCCCGGGACGAGATCGCGAGCAGGGAGTATGAGCCAGTTCTCGTCGCGACAGGCTCGGGCGGACACCTGAAGACGGCTGCGCAGGAGATCGAGCGCTGCGCGTGCGCGGCGCTCCTGAATGGCGCCGAGGACGGCGCTGAAGAGCAACCAGGCCGCGATGATGGTCGGCTCGACGGTCCTTCTCAGCAACACCTCGAGGACGAGCGCGGCTTCGAGCATCCAGGGTATCGGCCCCCACAGGCGCTTCGCAATGCCCCGGACCAGGCTGGGCCGCTCTTCCAGAATTTCGTTGAAGCCATATTGGCTGAGACGTGCGCGGGCTTCGGCTTGCGAGAGTCCGGCAGGGATATGACGCCCCTCGCCCATCGCTATCGTGTCTCCCGCAGTCGAAACCATTTGAGCGCTTCCTGTGAGTTTCCCTGGATCAGCTTGGCCCAGCGCAGATCGCGCAGCGGCTTCTCCTGCGACTCGATCCACCAGAATTCCTTGACCACGAGCAGCGTCCAGCGAGGCGCGGTGGTCCGGCGAACTTGGATCGTTTCCATCGTAAAGGAATGGTTCGGACCGGCATAGCTGTGTCTCTCACGGACCCATTCGGTATCCGCGATAGACCAGGTAGGTCGCTTGATGCTGCCGTTGGGTTGGGCCGAGGCGACCAGGAGATCGAACACGCGAAAGAATGATCGGTCGGCAAGACTTTTCAAATCTTGGTGCTCCTGGTTTCGAGTGAGAGCCCCCGCAACGCAGCGTCCTGATGCAAGATCGCCTCGATCTCTATGCGCAGCCGCAGGTCGCCGCGCCGTGCCAGCCTAGCCAGGGTGTGCGCCGCCTTGTCGCGAGCCGCGTGCGGTCCATGCAACAGCGCGATACCGCACGCTGCCGCGGCGACGCGTGCGTCGGGCGCCGCCATGAGCGGGGCGAGCCGCTCCCAGGCTCCGAGTGGCAGGCCAAGCTGAATCAGAAGCTGGAGCATGGCGTGCCGATGCCGGACGTTGGTTTCGAACGCGGCCGACTTGTCCCTCGAGAGCTGTTCGACGCGCTCGACCAATGCCGCGCGGGCGGGCGGCCCGATGCGCAGCAACCCTTCTTCGGCCGCGTGGCGGCTGCCATCGTCCCCCAGCGCCGCGAGCAGTTCGGGAATTGCAGTCGTCCTTTCGAAGGTCGCGAGGGCATGGACGACGCCGATCAAATGCGGCCTTGTCGCCACGATCTCGCGGAGCGTCTCGAAGGCGGGTTCAAATCGATGCAGCGCGAGAACCTCGGCTGCTCCGTTCACCACCGCCTCCTCGCCCGCATATTCGACCGGGCTCGAAGGGAAACGCGGGTGGTGCAGGAAATCGAGCAGGATGTCATAGGCGTGGATCGCGCCGAGCGCGCGAGCGGCCAGCACGCGAGGTTGGTAGATGCCGCTCGGCTCGCGCTCGACCAGCAACGTCTCGAGCGGCGCGCGCGCCGCGGCGCCGAGGGCAACGACATCGCCCAGCGCCTGCTCGCCATCGTGGAGGCGCCGAAGCCGCTCGACAATGCGTTTCGCTTGGGAGGTGTCATCGAGAGCTGGATGATCGGCCGGCTCTTCGCGGATATCCGAGGCTTGTGGTTCAAGCGACATGAACAATACTCCCGCCATGGGCGCTATTGGCAGGAGTCATCAGCCACGACGGCTTTTACAAAGGGGAACCCCATCCCTTCACCAGATGCTATAGGACAGCCGGACTTGAATTGCGACCGTTGAGTCGCTGAAACGGAGGCTGAGAAGTCTGCACCGGGGAACGCCTGGTCGTTTGAACAATTGTGAGACTGGGCGATGGAGTCCGCCTGAACCAACCGCCTCTTGGGGCTGATGACTCCTACCGAACTGTTGACCCCGGTAGGAGCACGCCATGGATTCGCGCGCCGCGCGCCTCGTCGAAACCGCCACGCCCGATTCTGCTGCAGGCCCTTCCCCACGGGTCCGTTTTGGCTCGATTCTCTTCGCCGACCAGCAGGCGCGCGAAGAGGAAGTACCGCAGCCGGATTATTTCGTCGATCTCTCGCTCGATCAGATCATCGCCGGCGCGATCGAGGGGCGCGACCATTACCGGCTCGCCACCTTCTTCCATCGGCCGCTGAGCAGTTTGGAGGATGTCGGCTTTCGCCAGGCGGTCGTGCGCGATCTACAGCGCGAGGAGCAACACGCGGCTGTGAGCGCCTTTGCGGCAGCCATGGAGCAGATGCGCGACAAGCTGGCCCAGGCGGACAAACATCGACACCACCTCCAGAAGCAAGCGAGCCTGATCGACGCGGCATGCGCCTATTGTGATGGCCTCGTGCAATTCGAGACGGATCTGAACGCCCACCCGCCGCAGTCGCAGGGCATGAACCTGTGGCGAACCTATCTGAAGGCCTATTTGGCGGCCGAGCCGTTCCAGACCATGCGCGCTCGGGCCCATGACGTGTTGGATGCGCTCGCCGGCGTGCGCTTCACCATCATGATCCGGGACCTTCATGTCCGGATCGACCCGTTTGACGGCCAGGCCGACTATGGCGCGATGATCGCCGAGAGCTATGCCCGCTTCGCGCAGGGCGGCGAAGGCGCCTTCTCGTTCCACGCGGAGGGCGGCGCCGAACTCAACTATATCGAAGGGCGTATCCTTGACGAAGTCGCGCGGGCCTTTCCTGACCCGTTCGGGGCGCTCAAGAGTTTCGTCACCGACTATGGACTGCATTTCTACGACGATCTGGTCGCGTCCTTCGACCGTGAGATCCAGTTCTACATGGCGTATCTGGATTGGATCGCGCCGCTATGCGAGGGTGGGCTCGCTTTCTGCCTGCCCGAAGTGATCGAAGCGAAGGACGTCCATGCCGACGATTGCTTCGACCTGTCGCTCGCCCGAAAGCTCATAGGCTCCAGCGAAACGGTCGTTCCGAACAGTTTTCGGCTCGAAGGGCGTGAACGCATCTTCATCGTCTCGGGGCCGAACCAGGGCGGCAAGACCACCTTCGCACGGCAGTTCGGCCAGCTTCATCATCTCGCCTGCCTAGGCTTGCCGGTTCCGGGACGATCGGCCCGGCTCCACCTCTTCGACCGGATCTTCACACATTTCGAGCGGCGCGAGATCGCCGCCAGCCCGAACGGGAAGCTGCAGGACGAGTTGGTGCGGATGCATGCGATCCTCGATGCGGCACGCCCCGAGAGCATCATCATTATGAACGAGCTGTTCGCCTCGACGACGTTTCGCGATGCCAGGATGCTGAGCGAGAAGGTCACGGCGCGGCTCGTCGAGCTCGATCTGCTCTGCGTCTGGGTCAGCTTCATCGACGGCCTGAGCGAGCTCAGCGACACGATGGTCAGCATGGTCAGCGGCGTCGATCCCGAGGATCCGACTCGCCGGACCTATCGCGTCGAACGCCGAGAGGCTGACGGGCTCGCCTATGCGCGGGCGATCGCGCGCAAATATGGCCTGACGCGCCAGCAGATCGAGGAGCGGCTGAAGTCATGAAGACCTGGCTCCTCTATCCCGATCGAGACAGCGACTGGTGGTGGGCATCGCGTGCGACCGCGCTGCGCGAGAGCAAGCGAACGGGCCGCAGGGCCTATGATATCGATGATTTCCACCCTGATCGGGCGTTCCCCTGGAATGCCGACACGCTGATCCAGGATCTCGGTCTGGCACCCCTCTTCGCGACCATCGCGGGCGACGCCGACGACGTTTTCGTGGTCGCGGAGCGCGAGCTGCTGACCGGCGCGACAAACGACCTCGACACGATCCGCTACCGGCAGGCGATGCTCGCCGACGCCCTTGCCAACCCCGACACCATCCGCGCCTTGCGCACGCTCGCGATCGAGGCCGTCGAGCTGCACCGGCACCATTTCCTCGGCACCCTGTCGCGTGACTATCCCGATACGGTGCTGCACTGGGCCATCGACCTGCTGCGGGACACGCTTGGCGTCATCGCGAAGCTGCGCAGCCTCGCCCGCGGCGCGGCGAGCCATTTCAGCGCACCGGGCTGGCTGCGCTTCTTCTCGATGATCGAGACGGACCTCAGCGAAGATTATGTCACGCGTTTGGGGGAACAGCTCTCTCAGTTGCGGCTGCGCGACGGCATGACGATGAGCGCCCAGCTCGAGGGCGGCAATCTTCCGGGGCACTATCTCCTGCACGAGCCGCCGGTCCGGATCGAAAGCTGGTGGCAGCGCTTTCTGCGCCGCTGGTTTCCATCCTTCTTCCGAGAAGAGATGGGCCCCTATGGTTTCTCGATCGCGCCGAACGATGAATCGGGCAATCGGGCCTTGCGGGAGTTCGGCAATCGCGGCGTCGCGATCGCGGCGAAGGCGCTCGGCGACGCCGCGCTCCACATCCGCGACTTCTTCGAGATGCTGCGCGCGGAGACCGCATTCTATGTGGGCTGTGTCACCCTGCATGATGCGCTCGCCAGCGCGGGCCTTGCGACCTGCATGCCCGATATGTCGCGACCCAGCCCTGCCCTTGCCTGCGACGGGCTTTACGAGCCGTCCCTAGGGTTGAGGCTGGAAGGTCGCGTCGTCGCGAACGACGTTCACGCCGACGGCTGCACCCTGGTGACGATCACCGGCGCAAACCAGGGCGGGAAGTCTATGCTTCTTCGCTCGCTGGGCGTCGCGCAGATGATGGCGCAATGCGGGATGTTCGTGTGTGCCGGCAGCTATGCCGGCAGCCTCTGCACAGGCATTCTGACGCACTACAAGCGGGAGGAAGATGCGGCGTTGGTGAGCGGCAAGTTCGATGAGGAGCTGGCGCGGATGAACGCCATCGTCGATCATTTCCAGCCGGGTGCGCTCGTCCTGCTGAACGAGTCCTTCGCCTCGACCAGCGAGCGCGAGGGGTCCGACATCGCCGATGAGGTGGTCGAGGCCCTGCGCGCCGCTGGCGGTCGGGTGATCTTTGTGACCCATCTTTTCGAATATGCGCACCGCGCCGCCGGACGCGACGATCCCACCGCACTGTTCCTACGCGCCGATCGGGACGAGCAGGGTCAGCGCTCGTTCCGTATCCTAGTCGGCGAGCCGCTCCGGACCAGCTTCGGCGAAGATCTGTATCGCAAGATCTTCGAGGACGCGTCCGAGACCCCTGTGGCGCCTGCCTAGTGGGAGGAAGCGTCGGGCGCTCGAGGCGTTTGCTGCTCATGATGATCGGCTGCTTTCGGGTCCAGGCGCCCGTGCGTAGAATGCTCGCCGGCCTTGTATTTATATTGTAGCCCGACCAACACGCCCTTGCACGGCGGCAATACCGCGACCGACAGGATGAGGATCAGCGGCGCCCAGATGGCAAGGACCAGCCATGCGGGAAGATTGTAGCCGACGATGCTGATCACGATGCCTAGCATCCCGACGCCGCCGACCAGGATCAGCATGAAGGTGACGGGAGCATCCTCTGCATCTGCGTGCGAGAGGCGGGCCGAGCAATTGTCGCAGGTTTCGACGAGGTGCAGATATCCGTGATAGAGCTTGCCCTTGCCACAGGCGGGACAGCGGCCGGCAAGGCCGGCAAGGATAGGTGAAACTTCTTGCATAAAGGACTCCGGGGCGCACGCGAGCATTGCGGGCAGCGGCGCCCGTGATGATGGGAGGATGGAGAGCAGTTCGAGCTGCGAACGGTTCGACTAATCTTCGACTGACACGACTCTCCACCTCCGGCTGGTTGCAGGGGTAGGAATCATCAGTTCTGTTCGAACGGTTCGACCCGTAGGGTCAGGCGGAATCCATCGCCGCGTTGCTCACTAGCCTGCCGCGCTCGCTAGTCAAGCAAAGCGCAGTTTGTTCCTTTCCTCACCGTGTCGGCCCGAGACAGCCCAGATCGCGAACGGCTCCCCGAGCCGCGCTGGTCGTAAGTGCCGCATAGGCCTTGAGCGCGATCGAAACCGGGCGGTTGCGATCGACAGGCGACCAGGCATCGATACCGCGCCCCTCCATCGCGAGACGGCGCTCCTCGATCAAGCTGTCGGGCACGGCGAGGCTGATGCGGCGAGCTGGGATATCAATCTCGATGCGATCGCCATCCTCCACTAGCGCAATCAACCCGCCTTCCGCCGCCTCCGGCGACACATGGCCGATCGACAGGCCAGACGTGCCGCCTGAGAAGCGGCCGTCCGTGATAAGCGCGCAGGACTTTCCGAGGCCCTTCGATTTGATGTAGCTCGTTGGGTAGAGCATCTCCTGCATGCCGGGGCCACCCTTTGGCCCCTCGTAGCGGATGACGACAACGTCTCCTGCCGCAACCTTGCCGGACAGGATGCCGGCAACTGCATCCTCCTGGCTTTCAAAGACCTTGGCAGGGCCTGCGAACGTCAGAATCGCGGCATCGACGCCGGCGGTTTTCACGATGCAGCCGTCCTCGGCGAGGTTGCCGGTCAGGACGGCGAGGCCACCGTCGCGGCTGAAGGCGTGCGCCTCGTCGCGCAGCGCGCCGGCCTCGCGATCAAGATCGAGCGTCTCGAAGCGCCTGTCTTGCGAAAAGGCCTCGGTGGTCGGAACGCCGCCGGGAGCGGCGGAATAGAAGCGCTTCACCGACGCCGCGTCGGTCCGCCGCACGTCCCACTCGTCGAGCGCCTGCCCCAGTGTGAGCGCGTGGACCGTGCGGACGTCGGCGCTGAGCAGGCCGGCGCGATCGAGTTCGCCGAGGATCGCCATGATCCCGCCGGCGCGGTGGACGTCCTCAAGATGAACGTCCGGAGCTGAGGGCGCAACCTTGCACAGCACCGGCACGCGGCGCGACAGACGATCGATGTCAGCCATGGTAAACGGGACTCCGGCCTCATGCGCCGCGGCAAGAAGGTGGAGCACCGTGTTCGTCGATCCGCCCATGGCGATGTCCAGCGTCATCGCATTCTCGAAGGCGGCGAACGTAGCGATCGCGCGCGGCAGCACGCGCTCGTCGTCTTGCTCATAATAGCGGCGCGCGAGATCGACGATCAGGTGGCCCGCCTCGACAAAAAGTCCGCGCCGGTCAGCATGCGTCGCGAGCACCGTGCCATTACCCGGGAGCGCCAGGCCGAGCGCCTCGGCCAGGCAGTTCATCGAATTCGCGGTGAACATGCCCGAGCAGGAGCCGCAGGTCGGACAAGCCGAACGCTCGATGACCGCAACCTCTTCGTCGGTCACGCTGTCGTCGGCGGCGGCGACCATTGCGTCGACCAGGTCGAGCGCCTTGGTCTTGCCGCGGAAATTCACCTTGCCAGCCTCCATCGGTCCACCGGAGACGAAGATTGCAGGGATGTTGAGACGAAGCGCCGCCATCAGCATGCCGGGCGTGATCTTGTCGCAGTTCGAGATGCAGACCAGCGCATCGGCGCAGTGCGCGTTCGCCATATATTCGACGGAATCGGCGATGATCTCACGCGACGGCAGGCTGTAGAGCATGCCGGCATGGCCCATCGCGATGCCGTCGTCGATCGCGATCGTGTTGAATTCCTTGGCGACCCCGCCGGCCTGTTCGATCTCGCGGGCCACGAGCTGGCCGAGATCCTTCAGATGCACATGCCCCGGCACGAACTGCGTGAAACTGTTGACGACGGCGATGATCGGCTTGCCGAAATCCTCGTCCTTCATGCCGGTCGCGCGCCACAGGCCGCGAGCGCCAGCCATGTTGCGACCGTGGGTCGAGGTTCGCGAGCGATAGGCGGGCATGCACATTCCTTCCTGGCGCGGCGGAATGCCCCTCCCAGGGCCTCCAGCGGATTTCATAGGCGTCGAGCCAGGAACGGCGGCAACGACGGTTGATTGGGATGGCGGGCGCCCTGCTGGAGCCTCACCGGCGCCCGGCAATATCTATTTTGTCTCGTTCTTGTGGTCGACGGCGGACGCCACCTGTTCGCCGACGCGTCGAACCTCGGCGCTCATTGGCTCCGCCACCTCGCTCGCCAGCTTGAACCAGAGATCGGCGACGCGCGACAATTCGCCAAGCGCCGAATCGACGGATGAGCGGATATATTCGCTCTGCAAGCTGAGTAGCTCGCCCGGATTCTTCGCCTTGGAGAAGGCTTTGACGGCGGCAAGGCTGGCGTCGATCGAGCGACTGGCATAGTCGGCGGCTCCTATCCTGATCGTGTCGGCCCCCTTGGAAGCGCGTCGCGAGGTTTCCAGAAGAGCTTCCACACCGCCGCTGTGAAAGGCTCGAAGATTCTCCGTGATCTGGGAGGTGCGCTCAAGAGCGTCCTTCACCCGCTCGCCGATATTAGCGAATCCCGTCGCGGCGTCGCTCTGGGCGGACGGTTCTGCTGCGCTGCTATCTTTGGTCATCATCGGTTCCTTCTTGGCCGGCTCGGACGTCCACGGCTGCTTGATCGTTAGTTGAGGGTGCCCCGACACCGCGGAATAAGGGGGGGCCTGCGGTGTCGGGGCTCCGGAGCCCGTTCTTGCGACCCGAAGGTGCTCCGGATGAACCATGCTCAGGCCGCGCTCTCGTCGCTTTCGGTGACGACGCTGAGCCGCTTCCTCGCGGGAGGTGGGGCCTTGTAGCGCTCAAGCGACTGGGCGAGGAGTTTCTGAGCGCGTTCGGGACCTTCCCATTCTACGTCCGAAACCCACTTGCCCTTTTCGAGATCCTTATAGTGCTGGAAGAAATGCGCGATCTGCTCGCGCTGGACTCCAGGAAGATCCTCGTAGCTGCTGACGTCCTTGTAGAAGGGATGCAGGGCATCGACCGGAACGGCGATGATCTTTTCATCCTGGCCGTTTTCGTCGGAGAGCATCAGCACGCCGATCGGCCGCGAACGAACGACGGCGCCGGGCACGACGGCCGTGTGGCAAATCACCAGGACGTCGATGGGGTCGCCATCCAACGCCAGCGTGTGCGGCACGAAACCATAGTTGGCCGGATAGAACATCGCCGTGTGGAGAAAGCGGTCCACGAAGAGCGCGCCCGACTTCTTGTCGAACTCGTACTTCACGGGCTCGGTCGACCCCTGCGCGATTTCGATGATGACATTGATGTCGAAAGGAGGATTGGCGCCCGAACTGATTTCACTGATATTCAAAACACGTCCCTTTTCGCATCGGTGGCGTCGAGGGACGTGAAACACCCGCCGACGCCTATGTGACGATCAGCAGGAGTCATCAGCCGGAATGGCGGTTATGGGGAACTCCATCCCCTGCCCGCGCGGTCAGCGCGAACTCGATTACCTTCCTACCGTTCGCGGCCTCTTCTGGCAAGCAGTCTCGTCGACAGATCGGCGCGTAAAAGCGGACGATGATCGACTTCGGACATGCCATATCCATGTAACAAATGTGGCGCTGTAGGCATGATCCGTAGCATATGCTACGGCAACAAACTCAGTTTCAGGGGGCTTTGCTTTGGACTTACCGGTTTCCGCGCGATCTCAGGGTGTGCGATGAACCGGCGCGTCGTTTTCCCGAATCGCATCTGGATTAGGGAGAGTGGTCGGGCAGCCATCCCCACCGCCAGGCACCGCGTTGCATCTGCCACGGCTTCGGCGATCATGTGCGCGGCGCTGCTGACAGCTTGTGCGCGGGTCGATGCGCCCCCGGTTTCGGCGCCGTCCGCGCTTCCGGTCCTTCAACAACGTCATCTGGATGACCCAGGACTGGACCGCTTTCTGTCCGCGAATTTGCGCGCAAATACATCGCCGGCAGCATCTGGAAGCTGGTCCCTCGATGCGCTTGTCCTGGCGGGTCTCTATTTCAGCCCCGACCTCGACGTTGCGAGAGCGCAACTCGCGCAAGCAAGGGGCGCGCGGATAACGGCCGGGCAGCGGCCGAATCCAACGCTCGGCGTGAGTGCCGGATATGACACCACAACCGCCGGATTGTCCCCTTGGATATTGGGCGCGGCGCTCGATCTCTTGCTTGAGGGAGGAGGCAAGCGCCGCGGCCGCAGCGCCCAATCCGAGCATCTCTCGGAGGCTGCGCGGTTCAAACTCGCGGGATCAGCGTGGCTGGTTCATAGCAAAGTTCGGCAAGCTTTCCTCGCGCTCTATACGGGTCGAAAGGATCAGGAAGCCCTTACGGCGCTCCTTGCTCGTCAGGAAGAGAGCGTTCAGCTCCTCGATGCCACGTTTCAGGCAGGCGGCGCATCCTCCTACGAGGTGACCCAGGTGCGGATGGCGTTGGACCAGACACGCCAATCGCTCGCCCAGTCCCGGACAGCACAAGCGGATGCGCTGGCGCAGCTCGCGCGAACGATCGGCGTGCCACCGACAGCGCTCGACACGCTCTCATTCGATTTCTCGACGTTCGATGCGTTGCCTCCCGCCGTCCCGATCACGAGCGTCCAAGGGAAGGCGCTGGTCAACCGACCCGACATATTGGCTGCGCTTGCGGACTATGACGCGGCGCGCGCGGGCCTTCGGATCGCGCTGGCCGGGCGCAACCCGGATATCCGGCTGAGCCCGGGCTACCAGTTCGACCAGGGCGACAGCAAATGGTCGCTGGGGCTCGGGATCGTCTTGCCGATCTTCAATCGGAACGAGGGACCGATCGCCGAGGCCGCCGCCCGGTGCGACGAAGCCGCCGCCAGAGTCGATGCCTTGCAGACCGCCGCGATCGCGGAACTCGACGCCGCGACCCGAGCCTATGGAATCGCGCTCGACCGCGTCGCACAGGCGACCGCCCTGCTGCAGGATCTCAACCGGCAAATGGTCATTGCGCGAGCACGGTTCGCCGAAGGGGAATCGTCGAAGCTCGAACTGGCGCAGCGCCAGCAGGAACTGTCCTCGGCGATCGTGTCGAAGAATGTCGCGGTCGCCGCTGCCCAATATGCTCTCGGCCGGCTCGAGGACGCGATGCAAATGCCCTTCGCGGACACATCCCTCATCGAGAGGTCCCCTCGCCAAGGCCAACATCCATGAGTGTATCCCCTGCTTTCCGCTTTCTCGCCCTGTTGGGCCTGGGCCTCGTCTGCGGCTGTCACCGTGCCGAGGATGCAGCCACCGCCCCCGAAGTCCTCGTCGATGTCGCGCGCGTCGCCAAGGTTGATCTTTCCGAGTGGGTCGAGGTTTACGGCACCGTCGAAGGCGAGCCTTCCGGCGGCGGGCAACCGGGCGGCGCGGCACGCCTGATGGCACCTTCACCCAGTATCGTTCTGGCCATCCCCGTGCGCGAGGGCGAACGGGTTGCCGCCGGCGCCGTGATCGCGCGGCTCGACGATCGCACTGCTGCTGCGAGCGTCGCGAGAGCCAGGACAGCCGTGGGCATCGCCGAGCAGCAGGCGAAGCGGCAGGAACGCCTCTACGCGATCGGCGGGGTATCGAGCAAAGCAGCGGAGGATGCGCGTCAACAGCTCGCCGCCGCGCGGGCCGATCTGGCGGCGGCGAGCGCGCAGCTTGCCCAGGTGCGCCTGACCTCGCCACTTACTGGTGTCGTCTCCCGCATCTATGTCCAGCCGGGCCAAACGGTCGATCCGACCACCATCGTGGCCGATATCGTCAACGGCGGCCGGTTGCAGGTCGCGGCAAACCTGCCTGCCGGCGAGGTGGCGAAGGTCGCCGTCGGTCAGGCGGTGGAGGTCGTCGTCCCCGGCGATTCGCAGCCCGTTTCAGGCCGCGTGGCCTTCGTCAGCCCCGCGGTCGATCCCAGCACGGATACGGCGCTGGTCCGCCTGACCCTGTCGGCGCCGGGTCTGCGGATGGGGCAATTCGTTCGGGCTCGGATCAAGGTGCGCGACTTTCCCCAGCAGACGGCGGTCTCGCGCTCGGCTGTCTATACCGATCATGACGGACGCAGCACGCTCGCCCTCGTCCGCGCGGGTCGGGCCTATCAGGTTCCGGTTCGCATCGTGGTCCGGGACGGGGACTATCTCGGCGTGGCCGGGCAAGGCGTGTCGGGCGGCGCGTTCATCGTGACGCAGGGCGCCTACGCCCTCCCTGACGGCACCCAAATCCAAGTTCAGGGCGGCACCAGCCAGGTTTCCGCGCGGGCCGCCCAATGAGCCTGGAGGAGGTTGCCGAAAAAGAAGGGTCGCATATCGGCCGCTTCGCGATCCGTCATCGCCTGACGATCCTGTTCCTTACCGTGGCGCTGTGCGCCGCGGGCCTGTTCAGCGCGCTGCGCATGCCCTCCTCGGTCTTTCCCGAGACCGAGTTCCCGCGCGTCGTCATCCTCATCGACAACGGCGTCATGCCGGCCGACGAAATGATGGCGACGGTGACGCGCCCGATGGAAGAGGCGATGAAGGATATTCCCGGCGTCGTGCAGGTCCGCTCGGCAACGGGGCGGGGCAGCGCCGAGATCAACATCTTCCTCAACTGGAAGGTGAACATGGTCGAGAGCGAGCTCTATGTGCTCAACCGTGTCGCGCAGTTGAAGGCGACGCTGCCGCCGACCGCGAAGACGACGGTATTCCGCCTGACGTTCAACGCCTTCCCAATCATGGGCCTCAGCCTCACCAGCCCCAAGCGCGACATCACCGAGCTTTGGGAAATCGCGCAATATGACCTGAAGCCGAGGTTCCTGCGTGTTCCCGGCATCGCGCGGGTCGATCTGGTCGGCGGCCGCGCGCCCGAATATCACATCATCGCCGACCCCGTGAAGCTGGCCGGCGCCAATCTGACATTCGCCGACGTCACGACAGCGCTCGAGCGGAACAACCTGGTCGGCCCGGCCGGCTTCCACACCGAGAACGACACGATCTATCTTGCCCTGGTCGACAGCCGCGTCAAAACCGCCGACGATCTTGAGAATTTTGTGGTCGCCTTCAAGGGCGGCCATCCGGTCCGGGTCCGCGATTTCGCGCGGGTCGAGCGCGCGCCCGAGCCGGTGTTCAACGTGGTCAACGCGCAGGGGCGCCGCGCCGTGCTCCTCAACATCCGCGCACAGCCCCGCGGCAGCAGCATCCTCGGCATCGCGAGCGACGTGAAGGCGCAGATCAGGGATCTGGAGCGAACGCTGCCGCCCGACGTCAAGCTGTCCTTCTACTATGACCAGTCGCTGCTCGTGGAGAACTCGGTCGGCAGCGTCTGGGAGGCGATCGTCGTCGGCCTGTTCTTCGCGCTGGTGGTCCTTTACGGCTTCCTGCGAAACTGGGGCAGCGTGCTGACCGCGATCTTCGTCGTTCCGGTCTCGATCCTCGCGACGGTAGTGGTCATGCTGGCCGCCGACCTGACCTTCAACCTGATGACCTTGGGCGGCATCGCCGCCGCGATCGGCCTCATTATCGACGATGCGATCGTCGTCGTCGAGGCCATTTCCGTCCGGACGGCGCGCGGCGAGCCGCGCTTGCAGGCAATCCAGACGGCGATGGGCGAGATCCTCATGCCGCTGTTTGCCTCGACGCTGACGCCGGTCGTCGTGTTTATCCCCCTCGCCTTCCTCGACGGCTTGCCGGGCGTCTTCTTCCGCTCGCTCGCGCTGACGATGGTGGTGTCGCTGCTGACCTCGCTCCTACTCGCGCTCACGCTGACGCCCTCGCTCGCGTCGCTGTTCGTTCGCGAAGGACCGGCTGGTGGGGCCGAGGACGAAGGCGGGCCGCTGTTGCGGCGACTCATCGCACTGTTCGGGCGCGCGCTCGAATGGGCATTGCAGCGTCGCCGCGCCACCGCGCTCGCCTGCGTCGCCATCGCCCTCTTGAGCGCGGGCCTCTACACGCGGCTCAAGAGCGACTTCATGCCGGCGATGGACGAGGGCGGCTTCATCATCGACGCGCTGACGCCCTGGGGGACCAGCCTCGACGAAACCGACCGCATGATGCGGCAGGCCGAAGCGATCCTGCGCGCGACGCCCGAGGTGGAGAGCTATTCGCGGCGCACGGGCGCGCGCCTCGCGCTGGCGATCGCCGAGCCGAACAAGGGCGACTTTCTCGTCAAGCTGCGGCCGAACCGCAAGCGCAGCACCGAAGCGGTCAAGCAGGAGCTGCGCGCCAAGCTCAATGCCGCGCTCCCCGCCGTGGAATGGGAATTTCCCGGCATTCTGGGTGATCTCCTGGGCGACCTCACCGAAGCGCCCAATCCGATCGAGATCAAGCTGTTCTCCAACGATACCACCTGGCTCATGAAGACCGCGCCTAGGATCAAGCAGGCCATCGCCAAGATCGACGGCGTTGTCGATGTGAATGACGGCCTGAAGATGACCGGGCCGACGATCAGCTACCGAGTCCGCGCGATGGACGCCCAGCGCTTCGGCTTGACCGGGCAGGACGTGGCGACCGCGCTCAACGCCGCCATGCTTGGCCAGACGGCATCCTCGGTTCTCGAAGGCGACCGCGTCGTCGCCATCCGCGTGATGGGCGAGCCCTCGAGCGTGACCTACATGGAGACGATGGACAATCTGCCGCTGCGAACGCCCTTGGGGGCCGTCATCAAGCTGTCCCAGGTCGCCGACCGGGTTGAAGAGGGCGGGCAGCTCGAATTGAGGCGCGAGGATCTGCGGCAGATGGTCGCCGTCACAGCAGCCTTGTCGGATAGGGACCTGGGCAGCGCGATGGCCGAAGTGCAGAGAGTCGTTGCCGCCGACAAGTCCGTCTCGGCCGATACGGTCGAGTTCGGCGGTCTCTATCACCAGCAGATGGAAAGCTTCCGAAACCTGATGATCGTGCTGGCGCTGAGTGTGACTCTGGTCTTCACCGTGCTGCTGATCGAGTTCCGCAGCTTCCGCGCACCCTTCGCTATCCTGCTGGGATCGCTGCTGTCGCTGTTCGGGGTGGTGGCCGGCCTTTGGATCACCGATACCACTCTTAATATCGTGAGTTTCCTCGGCGCGATCATCGGTATCGGCATCGTCGCGAAGAACGGCATCCTGATGCTCGATCTCGTCGACCATCATCGTGCCGAGGGCGACAGCCTCGAACACGCGCTCTTGCGCGCCGGCCGGCGCCGGTTGCGCCCGATCCTGATGACCTCTTTCGCGACGATGCTGGCCATGCTGCCGCTGGCGTCAGGGCTGAGCCACGGCGGCGACATGCTCCGGCCGCTGGCGATCGGGATCATAGGCGCACTGTGCGTCTCGATGTTGCTCTCGCTGATCGCGACGCCGGTCTTCTACGCCCTGCTCCAGCCTTGGCGCACAAACGGGACCGACGCGGCCTAGTCTTTCATGACAACGGGGCGGGACTCTGCCTGGCTGGCTGCCTCCTGCTCCGGGCGAGGCGGCGATCCACGCGCTTCTTCCCGCGAACCCGGTCGCGGAGGCTTCCCAATGTGACCAGCGAGTCGATTGCCCGTTCAGGCGCGCTTGCCGCCAGGCCAAGGGCGATCGCCTCAAGCGCGGCCAGCGTCGCGGCATGGAGGGCAACCTCATTGGCCCGGCCCCGACGTGCCGGCACCACGACCTTTGCTTGCCGCGCCAGCTCGGCATCAAGCGAGTCAGAGATGAGAACGATAGGAAGGCCGAGTTGCCCGGCGACGTGAAACAGGGTCTCGATTTCCGGATAAGCCTTCCCATAAGCCATCGCCAGAATGGCGTCGCCCGGGCGCGGCCGGAGGAATTGGTCGGCAAGCGCGATGCCGCTCGCGTCGCAGACCAGGGTTTGCCGACCGGCGCGGTTGAGCAGGATGGCGGCGTAGCTCGCCAGCGGACCGGTCTGCCCGATGCCAAAGATCACGATACTCGCGGCAGGCGCAAGCGTGGCGACGGCTTCCGAAAGGCGCTGACGCACATCGGGCTGGGCAAGGGCCTGGATGGCGTTACCGTGAGTCTCGATGACGGCGTCAATAGCATTCAAGCTGTCCTCGCCGACCTCGGCCAGCGTGCGCAGCATGTTCGCCGCCGGTGTCCGATCATCGGATAGCGTCGTAGCGATCGTCGTTCGCAGGTCCGCCAGACCCGCAAAGCCAAGAGCCTTGGCCGTGCGCACGACGGTTGCGTCGGATGTGCCGGTCGCGCTCGCGACCTGAGCGGCGGACAAGGATAGGGCCGCGATCGGCTCGCGCTCGAAAAAGCGCGCAACCCGCATCATTGCTTCCGAAAGAACGGCCTCGAACTGGTGGATCCGAGCCGCAAGGGGGGAGGCATCTTTTGTCATGCGGTCCTTTCGCGGTTTTCCTTCCGGTGTCGTCTTCGCGCCGTGCCTGACTTCTCTGTCATGAGACCGATCCTGTAGCAATCACTACATTCCGGTGACCCTCGCCGAGTGATTCAGCGATGTGCCCGCCCTTGCCCTCGGTGCAGCCGGCCTACGGACAGCGCCGGGCAGTCATGTAGTATATATGTCATATACCGAATCTAGGTAGCACATACTACGGAGTCGGAGACCTTCCGCGCAGGGGATGCCGTAGCGCCTCGTCAGGGACCAGGACGAGGCTGACGGTCAAAGGTTATCGAAAAGGGGGAATTATGTCACGAAAGAGCCGGCAGCATCATATGCTCACGGTTGGAACGGCCGTCCTTTCGGCATGTCTGGTCACGCCGGCATGGGCACAAGATCGAGACCCGGCGCCTGCGAATTCTGCGTCTCGCGATCGCGAGACCGACATCGCGGAAGGATCCGACATCGTCGTCACCGCAACGCGCGCCAATGAAATTGCGCCTGTGACGGCCTCGCTCCAGACCACGCAGCCGCAGGCGATTGTCTCCCGCTCCTTCATCGAGGATTCGCTGCCGGCAACGGCCGACTTCAACGAGATTGCCCTGATCTCGCCTTCCGTCTCGATGAATGGCGGCGTGAACGGCACCGGCCTGTCGGAATCCAAGGCTCAGATTCGCGGCTTTCAAGACGCCGAATACAACATCACCTATGACGGCGTTCCGTTCGGCGACACGAATGATCCGTCGCATCACAGCAACACCTTCTTCCCCTCGAACACGATCGAGACACTGGTGGTGGAACGCGGGCCGGGCAATGCCTCCAACCTTGGCATTGCGACTTTTGGCGGCAGCTTGAACCTGTTCAGCCGCGCGACGCGCGAGGACGCGAGCGCCGAACTGAAGGCGGGTTACGGCACCTGGAACACCTGGATCGCCCGCGCTGTGCTGCAGAGCGGCGCCATCGACAAGTTGGGCGGCACCGAGATCATGCTGTCCGGCCAGCACACGGAATCGGACGGCGCGCGCAGCTACAGCCCGTTTCACTCGAACAACGTCTTCGGCAAGATCATGATCCCGATTAGCCCGGACGTGAAGCTTACGGTTCTCGGCACCTATAACGAGAACCGCTTCAACCAGCCGGACAAGGATGGCGTAACGGCGAGCCAGCGGGATCTTTATGGCAAGAACTTCAGCCTGAACAACGATCCGACGAGCCAAAGCTACTTCGGGTATAACTATACGCACAAGACGACAGATTTCGAAATCGTCAAGCTGGAGGCAAACATCGCGCCCGGCTCGACACTCACGAACAGCGCCTATACCTATAGCTATGACAACGAGACGGTGAGCGGCAACGATGTGACGCTCTACGCGACCGCCACGCCCGCGCAGTTGACGGCTGCCAACGCCAATCTCGTATTTCTCGACCCTGCCCATCCCAAGGTCTCCACGACCGGCGTGCCGGGCTATACCAAGACCAACAAATATCGCGTCTGGGGCGATATCGTGAAGGCTCGCATCCAGGTCGCGGATTTCCTCACCGTGACGGCGGGCGGCTGGCTCGAACATGCCGACACCTATCGCCAGCAACGCGACGTCGATCTGGTGACGCTTGCCCCCAATTATATCGAGAAGGCCGTCACCAATCCCGTCACGGGAGCTGCGACGCCGGCCAACATCAAGTTCGACCAGAACAGCAAGACCGACCATGTCGAGGTATTCGGCGAGGCAGAACTGCATCCTCTGCCTGGCCTGACGATCACCCCGGGCTTCAAGCATGTCGAGTTCACGCGCAAAATCGATGCGGCCTACAACCAGACCACCCGCTTCGCGCAGAATATCAGCAACACCTATCGCGCCGACCTGCCCTTCGCGACCATCAACTATGCCGTGAATGAAAGGCTGGCGGTCTATGGCCAGTTCGCCAAGGGTTTCCTCGCGCCGCCGCTCAGCGTCCTCTATGTTGCCAATCCGCAGCTTTCGAGCCTGTCACCGCAGAAATCGACCAACTATCAGGCGGGGTTCGTCTATCACGGCTCGCGCCTCAGCCTCGACGCTGACGTTTACTATATCGATTTCACGAACAAGTTCACGTCCTTCACCTCGCCCGTGCCCGGCGAAGGCGTGGTGTTCGTCAACTCGGGCAAGGCGGTCTACAAGGGCGTCGAGGGTCAGGCGACCTATGCGTTCGGCAACGGCCTCGCAATCTTCGCCAATGCCTCGCGCAACTATGCCGAGACGAACAACGACAACACCCCGCATCTTCAGCTCGCCAACGCGCCCTATTGGACGGCCGCCGGCGGCCTGCTGTACAAGCAAGGTCCGATCCGCTTCTCGCTGATCGACAAATATACCGGGCCGCAGTCCGCCACGGGCGACGGCAATCCGAGCTACCGCATTCCTGGCTACAACACCGCCATCCTCGGCGCGAGCTACAGCTTTGGAAAGTTCCGCGTCGGGGTTCAGGTTGACGATCTCTTCAACTCGACCAACCTGACCAATATCGCCGCTGGCAAGACAGCACAGTTCGACCAGCTCTATTACCAGCCGGGCCGGTCGGTCATGGGCGATATCACTGTCACTTTCTGAGTTGGAGCAGCGCAATGGTCGCCGACGTGCTGAAATCAATCCTTGCTGCCGGTTGCCTGCTGGCCGCGCCAGCGGCGATCGCGCAACCGTCGCCCCTTTCGGCCTACGTTGTGATGACCGGCGAAGGGCCGGTGGCCCGAGCGATCACGGCGGGCGAAAATGCGTGCCCGACCCTGACGCTCGACGGCAGGCAGGTGGCGATGGCCGAGCGCGCAAGCCCGGCCGACCTCCCGCTTCGGCCGACCAAATCGACGGTGGAGAACAGCAAGCCCTCGCGCTTCCCGGTGCGGGTCTGCGAGGCACCGATCGCCGGCAACACGCGCACGGCCGCAATCGACGGACAGCGATTGCCTGTGCCGCGGCGCAGGGCACGGCGCATCGTCGTGCTCGGCGATACCGGCTGCCGCATCAAGGCGTCGGACAACGCCTATCAAGCGTGCAACGACGCCAGCGCCTGGCCATTCGCGCGCATCGCTGAACAGGCGGCGGCGTGGAAGCCGGACCTCGTGCTCCACGTTGGAGATTATCTCTATCGCGAGAATCCGTGCGCTTCCGGCAACGAGGGTTGCGCGGGCACCCCCTGGGGTTATGGCTGGGATGCGTGGGACGCAGATTTCTTTGCCCCTGCCACGCCCCTCCTCGCTGCTGCACCGTGGATCATGGTGCGGGGCAACCATGAGAGTTGCGCGCGCGCCGGGCAAGGCTGGTGGAGATTTCTTGCCGCGCAGCCTTTCGTCGCGGGCAAGGATTGCGACAATGCCGCCAACGACGTGAATGGCGACGAAAGCGCGCCGTTCGTCGTGCCGCTTGGCGGCGGCGCACAGATCATCGCGATGGATCTCGCGATCATGGGCGAAGACACGATCGCGGCCACCGATCCCCGCTATAGCCAGATCCGGGAGACGCAGCGCAAGGTTGCCGAGCTGGCCAAGGGGCGGCGCTACAGCTTTGCGGTGGACCATTACCCCCTGCTCGGCTTGGCCGCATCGGAGGAGCGAGGCGCGCTGCGCATCAAGCCCGGCAATGCTGCCGTGCGTTCGACCTTCGGCGTCGACGATCCGTCACTGCGGCTGCAGGGGATCGACATGTTGCTGGCCGGCCATGTCCACGAATGGCAACAGGTCGATCTGGGTCCGGCGCATCCCGGCCAATTCATTTCAGGCATGGCAGGCACGCAGGAGGATGTGACCAAGGTCCCGGCTGCCGCGGCAATCGGGCTGGAGCCAGCGCCCGGCGTGAAGGTTGAGCGGTTCGACAGTTGGATCGGCAACTTCGGCTTCATGACGTTGGAAAGGACCGGCGCGCGACGCTGGCGCGCAGAGGTGCATGGGCTCGACGGCACCATAGTCAGAAAATGCACGATCGATGGACGAAGATCGCGCTGCGGCTGAGGCGCGAAGGAAGTCCTGCGGATATCAGAGCGATTCAACCAAGGTTTGCAGCAACTGAAATCGTCGTTCCCGTGCGGCGATCTCTCGCGCGGTCGCGTCAGCGGTGCCGGAGCGAAGGTGCCGCGCCTCGGCGGCCAGCTCCGTAACCGATCTGGCGGCAAGCGCCAGCCGGGCGTCAAGCTCACGATCGAACGCCCGCAGGATCTCTTCAGCCTGTTGGCGCAGCGTCCAGCGGAGATGCTCGGTGTTCAAGGTGACGATCCGGTCGATCTCGGCGAGGAGACGCGCCCGCCGCCGCCGCTCGCGCCAACGCCCCGGAAGCAGCCCATCGAACAGTCCGGGCGGCACGGGATTCATTGATTCCGCCTGACGTTCCACCCAGGCAAGTTCGCGTGGCGGAGCGATCTCGATTTCGAGTTCCGGGACGCTGAATGGGATACCGAACGCCTCAGCAGCGACCTGGCGGACGCGCTCGAGCGTGGGCTGAAATCGCTCCCGCGCACGCGATATGATGGCCTCGATGTTTGCATGCGTCGCCGCTGCCATGCCGCGATAGGCATCTTCAAAAAAGGCCGAGCTGGCATTGGCGATCGCCTGGAAGGCGTCACGGTCGGTTTTGTGAGGCGTCGCGTCGAGCACGGCGCGGAGATGTTCACGCGCGCGCAGCTTCATGTCCTCCGCTTCCCCGTCGATACGATCGCGCAGACGCTGGCGTTCTCCGCTCGTGAGATCGCCGGCAATGTCGTGCTCTCGAACGATGCGCTCGATCGCCTGGCCGATAAGGGCAAGTTTCGCGTCAAGCGTCTCGAGCGGTAGCCTGAGCGCGGCGAGCGCGACATCATTCTGGAAAACAAGATCGGAAAGCTCGTGCCTGCGTTTCAGTTCGGCCGCTTGCCCGAGCAGGTCGGCGCGCTCGCTCCACAGCGCCCGGATGCGCGCGGTGAGTTCGCCGATACCAAGCGGCGGCACGGCACCGGCGGCGGTGATCGATAGCGGCTCGACGACGCCGGTCCTCGCCAGCACGTTGGACACATAGGCCTCGATCGTGGCGCGATCCGCAGCGTCGATGATGTCGATCTTGTTAAGGACCGGCACGATGCGCGCCGCATGCTCCTTGACCAGCGCCAGATAGGCGATTTCGGCTTCTGTCACCGGCGGATCGGGCGAGAGAACGATCAGCGCGGCATCGCAATCCGGCAGCGCGGCCAAAGCCGCCTCGCTGTTGTGGCGCTCTGCCGAGCCGATACCGGGCGTGTCGATCATCACCAGCCCCTCGGCAAGTAGGGGCGCCGGAAGCGTGAGAAGCACGCGGGAGACCTGGCGCGCATTGTGCGGATTGCCGGTTTCCGTGACGACTTCGGCCAGACGCTCCCGCAGGGCCGGAATCGTGTCGCCTCGATGCCGCTCGGGCGGCTTGTGCTCGAAGGCGATCTCGAGGCCCGGTTCGTCGCCATGCGCGATGAACGTGGGGATGGCGGTCAGCGGCACGACGCCGGTCGGCAGCACCGGAAGCCCGAGCAGAGCGTTGAGCAGCGTGCTCTTGCCGCGCTTGAACTGCCCGATCACGGCGAGCTGGAAGCGGCCGGCGATAACGCGCGAGTCCAGTTGCATGAGGCGCGCGATGGTTGCCCGCTCGGCGGAGGTCAGCGAGGGTTCGTCTTCCGCAAGCTGATCCAGCAGGCTGCCTGGCGTCGCCGGCGGTGCCGCAGCGGGCGGAGCATCGAAATCGTTCATAGCACCTGAACGCCTTGCTGCGGTGCCGGGATGCGCGGAAACGCCTCCGGTCGAGCGCCGCGCCGGCTCACCGCTCCGCCTCCAACATACGCACCGCCCCTGCCCGCGAGCGCTTGCCGAGCAGGTAATCATGCAGCCAAGGATGGGGGAAGTGCTCCAATTCCCGGACGGGGGCGACGGCGATGATGCGTTTATCGGCGAGCGCGGCAACCCGGTCGCAGATCGCGTAGAGCGTATCGATATCGTGCGTAACGAGGACAACCGTCAGGCCAAGGCCGCGCGCCAGATCATGGACGAGCCGATCGATCTGGGCAGCCATGATAGGGTCGAGACCGGAAGTCGGCTCATCGAGCAGCAGGAGCTTCGGATCATGCGCAATGGCGCGCGCCAGGCCGGCCCGTTTCTGCATGCCGCCGGACAGTTCGCTCGGATATTTGTTGATCGCGTCGTCGGATAGGCCCGCCTGCCGGATCTTGAAGGCCGCGATCCCGTCGAGAAGTTCCTGCGGAAGCTTCGCGATCTCGCGCAAGGGAACCTGGACATTCTCGGCGACGGTCAGCGTCGAGAACAGCGCATTCGCCTGGAAGAGGACACCCCAATGCCGCTTGATAGCCGCGAGCGCCTCCTCGTCGGCGGTGTAGACGTCGGTGCCGAATACTTCGATGGAGCCCGCTGCGGGACGGTGCAGACCGATGATCGATTTCAGAAGCACGGACTTGCCCGATCCCGAGCCGCCGACCAGTCCCAATATCTCGCCCGGCTCCACAGTCAGGTCGAGCCCGTCATGAATGACCTGATCCCCGATCTCCGTCCGCAACCCCTTGATGACGAGCGGGGAGAGCTCAGGTGGCTGGTGGTCATCATGCATCATTCCTCCGGCCCCATCGTGGCCGCTCGCGCGCAGCTCGATGTGCAGAGCCAATGTTCGATCATTCTCGGCGTTGTTGCGCGCACGATTCCTCCCTGCTGCGTCAAGCGCGGTGGGTAGGAATCATCAGCCACTCGGGCGGTTCGGCCCGGGGGCCCGGCAGAAATCCATTGCCTTGCAAATATCCTATGGACGCCCCTGCGCCAGCGCAAGGCGCCTCGCCAATTTCGCGAGAAACGATCGAGCTGCGCGAGAGGATGTTCGCTGGTTGACGCGCGATGCTGGAACCGGCATCGAAGTGAACGCCGGACATTTGATGTCGGGCCTCTGGTTCCGCGAAAGCGGCCCCATCATCGCCAGGGGATGGAGTCCCCCCTTACCCGCCGAAGGGCTGATGACTCCTACCGCGCCGAGCGCGGTGGGAGTGTGTCCTCACCGCCTTTTCGATGTTTCGACACACGCACGGCCGTCTTGTTGGCGCGTCGAGACAAAGAACATGGGAGAGGGTCATGAAGAAAAGGGACCGAAGCTCAATCGCGGACAGCCGACCTGATGAGAGGCCGAGGTTCGGCTGTGCGGGCAAGAAAGGGGTGAAGCATGGCTGGCTTGCCTGACTCTACCACGGAAAGCGCGTCCGCGAAGCTGCAGCAAAGCCTCGACAGGGATTCCAAGCTCCAGTTCAACTTCTCGGGCTTTTTCCTGATCATCGGCTTCATGGTGCGCTCGGCGAGCGTTTTCAGCCTCGGTTTCATCTTCTATCTGACTGCGGCCATCGAGGGGCTTCTGGCAGGATGTTTCAGCCTTGGAACGCCGATGCGTCAGCGTCTGGGCAGCTTTTATACGTTTGGACTTCTCGTTCCGGTCGCGGGCATCGTCTGGTGCGTTATCGACCGCGTCCGTTTGCCGACGGTTCCGCCCTGGGACTGGATGGTTTCTGCGGGCGTCTGTGCGGTCGTGATCAATATCAACGAAGCGCGGATCATGGCCAAATATCGCGCGCCGGACGTCCCGCTGGGGCAGGCAATGGCTGCGGCGCTGCGTGCAAATTTGCCGCAGAGCCTGTCCGTCGTCGGGGCGGGCATCGTGACTGTGGCCAGTCAGTCGCCATGGATCGATATTCTCGTCGCATTGGGCATTGCACTTTCCCATCTGGGTGCGCCCCATCTCCTGAAGCGGCTTGCTGAATTCGATGTCGGGGAAAGCGGAACGGGCGGAGCGGTCGCGTATCAACTCGCGATCACCCATCCGCGCCTCGGCATCCTGCTGACGCCCGCCTGGCAGGAAGGCGCCGCAGCCGTCCGCAGGAAAGCGGCGCTGCGACGTTCGGTCTAACCAGTTCGACGATCAGCGGGCCGCGACGCGAGCAGCGTCGCGGCCCCTCCCCTCATGCGGGGAGCGCAGCGCGAGCGCGCGACAAGGTTGTTTCGTAGATCTGGTTGCCCTCGAAGTCGCGGAACTCGAGCGCCAGAGCGTCGCCGGAGAGCCTGAACGCGGCGAACCCGGATACGGAGCGGCAGAAGCGCGTGCCTTCGATCGCCTGGACCGGCCGGACCTCCGACCCCGCACCCGCGCAGATATAGTCGATGGCACCGACCTGGATGTGCTGAAGATCGTGCTCGTGGCCATTGATATAGGCCTGGACGCGATGCCGCTCGAGGATCGGCTTGACCTGCGCGATGAGTTCCTCGGTATTCCCATGCTCGCTGCCGCCCGAATAGATGGTGTGGTGCGCGAACACGAGCTTCCAGGGCGCACGCGAGCGACCGAGTTCCTCGTCCAGCCAGCGGAGCTGTGCGTCGACATCCTGGGTGATGACGTTCGCCCTGATCACGCTGTGGACGTCCTTGCGATAGCTGTTCACGAGCGGGGACGTGTCCAGCATGAAAAGGTCGACCTGCGGCGCGCCGAAGGATGCCCCGGAGACCTTGTAGTAGCGGCTCGGCATCCGCCAGCGCCGGCTCTTTTGCGCATAGTCGAGCTGGGCCTGCGGATTGCCGCGATAGTCATGGTTGCCGAGTAGCGCGAGCCAGGGCTTCCGCAGCGAGTGCGCGGTGTAGATGTCCTCGAACGAGGTTTGCCATTGACGATCCTGGGCGGTCTGTACGCCGTCTTCGTAGAAATTGTCGCCGACCGAGACCACGAACTTGCTGTGGATGCGCGCCGCGCTGATGCCCATCTGAACAGCTACATCACGCTGATGCGAAGCGCCGTCCCTTCCCCAGTCGCCGAACGCGAGGAAATTCAGCGACGGGCTCGCCGCCTGGGCGGGAACGGCCGGCAGGGCGGCCGCGGCACCCGCCGCCGACATGGTGATGATGGCTTCTCGCCGCGTAATTCCGGATGGCATGCTTGTTCTCCCTGGCGCTCGCCCTATCATCGGAGCGATGTGTGACATCTGCTGGTCATGCCGCGATCACGGGTGATGAATGCTGCGCGGCGAGGATGATGAGGGCGGCCGTTCCCGCGAGGATCCGATACCAGGCAAAGACGCCGAAGCCGTGCTTGCCCACGAAGCGCACGAGCCAGCGCACCACGACCAGCGCGACGATGAAGGACACCCCGAAACCGACGGCGATCGCCAGCAGGTCGTCGGCGTGAATCGCAGCGCGGTTCTTGAACAGGTCGAGCCCGGCCGCGCCGAACATGGTGGGAATAGCAAGGAAGAAGGAGAATTTGGTGGCTGCGCGGCGCTCAACGCCGAGCGCGACGCCGCCCATGATGGTCGCCCCGGATCGCGATACGCCTGGGATCATCGACAGAAGCTGGCACAGGCCGATCCCGAAGGCAGCGCCGAGGCCAATGGACGCAGTTCCGGCCGTCTTCGCTCGCGCGCGCTCGATGGCGAGGATGGCGATCCCGCCGAGGATGAGGCTGATGGAAACCACCCAAGGCGAGAACAGGACCGTCGTGATGAAGTCGTGCGCCACCGCGCCGACGATCGCCGCTGGCAGGGTCGCGACGGCGATCCTGGCGATAAACGATCGGGACGACGGTTCGGACGGCCAGGACGTCGCGAGCCGCCATAGCTCCGATCTGTAGAGCCAGCATATCGCAAGGATGGCGCCGACCTGGATCACGACGTCGAGCAGGCGGGCCTGCCGTCCCGCATAGCCCACTACATGCTCGGCAAGGATGAGATGGCCTGTCGAGGACACCGGGATGAATTCAGTCAAGCCTTCGACTACGCCGAGGATGATCGGTCCTATCAGCGCCCCGACCGTCATATCCGTCGCCCGACAGCGGAGGTGATGGCGGGCTTCGTGCCCTGAAGCACGAGAGCCCGGCCTTCAATAATCACGGCGCGCGGCTCGCTTGGTGCGGCGGGCCTTGAGGATCGCGCTCCCGATCAAGATTCCTGTCAGGGCGGCGAACATCGCGAATCCCAGGAGATGCGCGGGCGGGTGGACGTGGCGCGACGCGATGCCGGCTGCCGCCACGATGGCAAGAATGCACGCCGCAAAGGCGGCATCATCGACGAAGAGGCCGATCAGTTCGACGATGATCCCTCGAAGCCAGCTCAAAGCCCCCCCTCCCCGACACGCAATGGCGATGCACGGAGTTGCGCCCGTGCGGCGATGACGGCGGCGCCGGCCGCCGCAAGATAGCCGGCAGCGAGGAACAGGAGGGCAAGATCGCCATCGGGCCATTCGACACCCAGGCCTTCACCGATCCAGAATGTGCCGAAGGCGGTGAGCAGCAGGCCCACGAGGAATTTAAGGCCGTTCTCCGGCAACCGCGACAGCGGACGGTGCAGGAGAGCGCCAAGCGCTATGACCAGAACGAGCGCCGCGAGAGCGCCAAGGATCGCTGGTTCGAGCAGCGCGCGGTCGCCTACGCCCAAGGCCAGCACGATGAATACGACCTCGATCCCCTCGATCATGGTGATCTTGAATGCAGTCGCGAAGCCGGCGGCATCGAATGCGCTTTTCCGCGCTTCGGGGGCGGCGAGACGCCCGACCTCCTTGGCGTAGATCGCGGCCTCATCATGCAGCGCGATCGCGCCCGCCGAGCGCAGGACAGCCTTTCGGAGCCACCGCAGGCCGAACAGGACGATGAGCGTCCCGACCGTGACCTGTATGGCCGCCAAGGGCAGCCTGCCCAGTTGACTCCCGAAGGCGAGGGTCAGCAGCCCGAGCGCGGACAAGCCGGCCGCGCTGCCGATGATGGCCGATCGCCATCCGCGGGTCGCGGCCACCGCGAGGACGACGGTGAGCGCCTCCACGAACTCGACGAGAGAGGCAAAGAACGACGACAGGAGCGTCGGTGCAACATGCGTCCAGAGCGCAATCATTCCGGGCCCTCGGCTTGGATTTTCCTTTTCCGCCGTTCGGCGTGACATCGGAGTCGATCACTACACCAACAGAATATGTGTAGCAAATACTACTGCCGCAAATCGAGCATTCGGGAGCACCGGAACGGCGAAAGGGACGCGGCGCTCTCGCCAAAAAGGAAATGGCCGCGACCCTGTGGGCCACGGCCATTCCGCGATCACCCGAAGGTGCGATCCGTCAGGCTACGTCCTCCTGATCATCGGCAGCGAGCTCGTCGGGCGTTGCGTCAGAATGCGTGACGCCCTTCGGGCCAATGGTCCAATGCTCGAGATGCTTGTAGACGATGACCTTGCTGGCGAGCAGGTCGCCGTGCCGGCGGCAGAAGAGCTCGAGCTGCTCTCGCTCGCCGATCAACTCGACGCACATGGTCAGGTGCGGATCGGAGATCTCGGCGCCGTTCTCACGAACAGGGCCGTGGTTGCTATAGCCATAGTGCGTGTGGTGCGCGACGGCGTTCATGATGCCGTCCTCCTTCGCGGTGGCAACCAGCACGCGATACAGGGGCTTTGCCGACCACAGCGACCGCGCCCCGCCCCGCGCAACCTTGTCGGACGGCTTCATGTAGATACGAATCATGCCGATCTCGGCAGGGGTGACTTCGTGGGGATAGGACATGCGTTCACTCTCATTGGTTGAATTCGTGGAAGAGGGAAAGATTTCGGCAAGGGTACCCATCGATGGCCGCACCGCCCGCGCCTCGCGTAGCGTCGAGTCGGGTGGCACCAGCGCGTTTTCGCGCTTCGGCACGGCGATACGCTGCGACAGGTAGATGCCGCTGTGGCCGGAACAGAGATAGGCGACGAAACAGGCGACCGCGATTGGAACGGCGTTGGTCGCGCCGAACAGTTCGATACCCATTATCGTGCAGGCGAGCGGGGTGTTCGTGGCACCTGCGAAGACCGCCACGAAACCGATACCGGCGAAGAGGTCGATCGGTGCGCCCATGAGCCCGCCGAGTGCGTTTCCGAGCGCCGCCCCGATGAAGAAGAGCGGCGTGACCTCGCCGCCCTTGAAGCCGGCGCTTAGGGTGAGGATCGTGAAGACCATCTTGAGCAACCAGCTCCAGTGATCGACCGGCGCCGCGAAGAAGCCGGCGATCGTCGGGACGCTGGGATCAGGCGACCACACGCCAAGGCCGAGATAGTCTCGCGTACCGAGCGCATAGACCAAAGCGATGATGGCAATGCCGCCTACGAATGGCCGCAGGGGCGCGAAAGGGATGACCCGCTTGAAGAAAGCGCCGACGCTGTGATTGGCTTCGGCGAAGCTGAGGCTCACCAGACCGAACACCACGCCCGCGAGCGCCGCCTTCATCAGCAGAAGCGGCTCGGCCATCAGCGAGCCTCCGCTGCCCGCGACATAGTCGATGTGATAGGCGCCGTGATGGATGCCCCACTGGTGGCAAGTCCAGTCGCCGACAACGCCCGCGACCAGGCAAGGCACGAGGGCAGGATATTCCACTCGGCCGACCGCGAGCACTTCGAGCGCGAAGATCGCGCCCGCCAGCGGGGTGCCGAACACTGCCCCGAAGCCGGCCGCGATGCCGGCCATCAAAATGATCCGGATCCCAGATTCGTCTAGCCGGAACAGGCGGCCGGCGGCGCTCGCCAGGCTGCCGCCTAGCTGGACCGCTGTGCCTTCCCGTCCGGCCGAGCCGCCGAGCAGATGGGTTACGACTGTGCCGATGAAGATGAGGGGAGCCATGCGCAGCGGCACGCCACCACCGGGCTCATGGATCTGCTCGACGATGAGGTTGTTGCCGCCTTCGACCGAGCGCCCCATCCAATGATAGAGCATGCCGATCGCAAGGCCGCCGACCGGCAGCAGGAACAGAAGCCAAGGGTGCGCGAAACGGGTGCGTGTGGCGACGTCCAGACTCCAGAGGAACGCGGCGCAGAGCGAGCCCACGACAACGGCCATCGGGATGAGGACGATCGTCCATCGCGCAACCGACAACGCATGATCGTGCTGGGTCCGCACGAACGAGGCGACGTTCAGCTGCTCGAATAGGTTGCGGAAAGTAGCGCGCAAGATTCCTCCTTATTTTGCGTTGCCGCATTAAGGTAGGAATCATTAGCCCAAAAGCGGGCGGTTCGGCTCCGAAAAGCCTGGCAGGAATCCATTGCCGACATCTGGCTATGAAGAGAGAGCGGAGGAGCGTCAACCCTTCGGGCCGCCGGTTCCCATTTTTTGTGCGCTGCAGCGGAAAAAAGGAATCACTGTGACAAATTGGCAGCAGCAAAGCGGCTCGGTCCAGTTCAATGATCGGTGTTGACGCTGGCTGTGCAACCCGGCTATCAATGGCTAGATGGGGATGGAGTCCCCCATAACCGCTCTCCCTGAGGGCTGATGACTCCTACTGCAGAACAAGACAATGCGGTAGGAGCTGGATGTCGTGCAAACTTCCCAATCAGCCGTTTTTCCTCCATCGGCGGCTTTGGAGCGCCTGTTCGACCGAGTGGAGTTGATCCGCGGTCGGGGAGATCGCCGGTCGAATCGCCTCTGCATCATGACCTTCGTCGCTCTGCTTGCGGGCGAAGGGCATACCGATGATCCGAGGACGGCCTCCCCGTTCATTCGAAACTTCGCCGTCCGGCTGAACGACTGCCTACCGGATGCCCAACGACAGCAGCTCAAATTCTTTGCACCGCGCATCGTCGCCACCAGGGACGACTCCGACAATCTGCGCGCCGAGACGGTTCGATCCTCGTTCGCCCAGGAAATCCTTCCCCAACTGAAATGTGATCATGCGCACGAATGGCTTCCCGAATCCGCCTTGGCGCGGATCAAGTCGTTTGCGGCGCAGCCCTTCGCGCTGGCGAGCACCGCCTCCCCCGCGCTGCTCGAACGCCTCCGCCTGCAAGCCAACAAAAGCGAGTTCAACGCCGTCGCCCGCGCCGCTGCCGATCTGCTGGTCGTTTGCGCGCAATCGGCGCCCCCCGAAAAGGAAGCATGGTATTGGGGGAAGGCGATCGAGCTGCTCGACCGCCTCTGCGATATTGGCGCCAAGCCGACGGGCGTGGCGATCAGCGAACAGGCACTCCAACAAGCGGAACGCCGGCTTGAAGGGCGCCGGCTTCGTGCGACCGGCTTTTCGAGAGTCCTGGGCCTTTGGTTCGATCTGATCGAATGGTTCTCCGACCAGCCGGCTCAAAGGGTGTCTGCCGTCGAGGCGCAATATCGGGTCATGACAAGCCCCTCGGATCGGGGCGGCGATTGGGACGAGGTCTGGACTATTACGCCGGTCGTCACCCCTGCGCCTGTCGCGAGCGCATCGAAACCCGGCGCTGCCTCTCCGCAGAAATCGAAGACCACATCAACTTGAATTCCGGCGCAATGTCAGCCCCCAGACGTTGCGCTGGAACCCCAGCGTCAAGAAAGCCTCCAATAAGGCGCTGGGGCATCCTTCCCATGTTGGTAGCGGAAACGAGACCCGATATCCGGGTCAACCGTGCTCCAAGCCGGTCACGAGACGTGCCAGATTGGCGGTCAGACGCTCGACCTTGCCCGATAGGTCAAGGGTTTCCGTCATCTGCACGCAGCCGGTAGTCCGTTTACCCCGCACATATTGGCTGCACTGCAAGTCGGCGCAGAACAGGTGGGACCTTGCGCGCGTGCGGTCACGATTCCACCTCGTAAAACTGGCGATGCCGCCCTGCTCATGGAGCGTGCAGCACAGGTCACACATGAATCGGCGAAGCCCCGGCGTGCGGACAACGGACCGCTCAAGGACCAGCCCTTTGAGCTGAGCGTCATGCTCACAGACGATGAAGCCCAGGTGGCCAGAGCGATGGATCCAGCCCAGATAGTCGAGCGACTCCCATGGCGGCTCCACGGGCAACACGACCTTCTTCCTCTCGCTGCGGACAAACGCAGCCAGAATCTCGTCCGAGGAAAGAGTTTGCACTGCGCTAAGCCCGTCCGGCGACAAGCCATGTGAGCGCGATCGCTGGAACCGCATAAATAGACGATATCAGGGCGACGATCTCCGCCGGGCCGCTGAACATCTGCATGATGGCGGACAAGTAGATCGAGATGATGGCGCCGGTCACCATCCAGGCAGGCGCATGAACGGTGTGATGGCCGGGATAGTCCACCTCGACGCTGCTTTCGGCGATCAATGCACCCCGATCAGCCAAGACAGCACCTTGTAGAGGATGAAGGAGACGATGCCCGCGAGAACCGGGGTGAAGAACCAGGAGAAGGCGATCTCCCTGACCGCTTTCCAGCTCATCGGCTCGCGCCCGCGCGCGCCGGTCGCGCCCGCCATGCCGCCGAGCAGTGCCTGGTTCATCGAGGTCGGATAGCCGCACCAGGCAGCCGTATGCGCGGTGATGCTCTGCGCGAACTTGGCACCGACCCCCATGTTGAGATCGAGGTCGACCAGGCCTTTGCCGACCTTGTCGAGGATCGGCCGCCCCCAGGTCAGCGCACCGATCGCCATGACCACGCCGCCGATGAAGCCGGCCTGCATCTGGTTCATCTTGTGGAGGCCGTAGAAGACGCCGACTGCGTTGCCGGTGTTGTTCGCGCCCAGCGTATAGGCAGCATAGCAGGAAGCGGCGAGGAGCGCCCATCGCAGGCCCCGGTCGGCCCGGTTGCCCCAACGGGCGCTGATCCCGTCGGCGAGGCGCGTGAAGACGAAGCCGAGCAGGCCGCTTGCGATCGGCGTGCCGATCCAGGTGACGAACAGCAGGATGACGGTGGTTCCCCAGAAAACCGGAGCTCCCATGGCAAGCGCCGCGCCGACAACGGAAAAGCAGGCGAGCTGCGAGGTCGAGACGGGCCACTTCATCCAGGTATTGGCGGCCGTCACGAGGGCGGCCGTCAGCATCATTACCATGGCCCCGAGCGGTGTCAGATCCTGGTCGCGGATGATGCCGGTCCCGACGGTCGACACGACGTGCGAGCTGTCGAAGGTCGCGCCGATCAACACGAAGATGGCTATCAGGATCGTCGCGAGGGTCCGGCTCTTTATGAGGCCAGTGCCATAGGCCATGCCCATGGTGGCGCCGGTATAGTGCGAGCCGATCGTCCATCCGAAGAACAAGCCCGATATGAGCATGCCGGTCGTGAGCGCCTGATCCATTGAGTCCCCCCTTCTGTCGGTGAATTTTTGGAGTGCCTGATTATGGCCGGGCCCTGGCGAGCCGATGCTCCTCGCGAGCAGCACCCCAAACCTCGCGCGCGGCATCGAGATTCAACCAGGCGATACCGAGGCCGACGACGATGTCCGGCCAGATCGATGGAAGGCGCAGCGTGGCGAGACCTGCTGCGATGATCGCGATGTTAGCGAATGCGTCGTTGCGCGCGGAGAGGAAGGCAGCGCGCGTCAGGCTGCCGACATGGTGGCGGTAGCGTGCCAGCAGGAAGGCACAGAACAGATTGACCGCCAATGCGGCAAGGCCCGTCAGGCTGAGCGGCACGGCCGCGGGCGGCACGGGCGCGCCGAGCTTTTCCCAGAGCGTCCAAAGGAAGGCGAGCGCCGGCGCCAGCAGGATCGCCGAGAGCGCCATGCCGACCCTGGCCCGCTGGATGGCCGTCCATCCAAGCGCAAGCCCGATCAGGAAGTTGACCGCCGCATCCTCGAAGAAATCGGCGCTATCCGCGAGCAGCGACACTGACCCGATCGCAAGTGCAACCGCGAACTCGATCCCGAAAAAGGCGAGGTTCAGAAGCGCCACGACCGCGATCGCAGTGCGTAGCTGCCGGGCTTCCTCGCTCATGGCGCCTTGTCTTCGCGTGGCGGCAGCCGGTTTTCCTCGTGTGCGTCGAAAACGCGCTTCGCATAGCCCTCGAGCAGTGCAGCGCAATGATCGAGGCGCTTCTCGGCTTCCTCGGACAACGGAGCGCCATAGAAGTCGAGCTTGCGGATCTTGGCGAGCCAGCCCTTCAGCTTCTCGAGATCGACATCATTCTCCTCGAGTTCGGCATAGGTGAAATGCTCTGCCGCCGTCTCTTTCGCGATCTCGGCCTCGAAGTCCGTGCAACGGTCGATGAGTTCCTGATACGCCTCGTCGCGATCCGTCGTGAAGCGGCCGATGACCTTTACCTCCTGCCCGCGATCGAGGCCGACTGTCTCCAGCAACACGGCTTCGCCGCCGATCTCGTCGATGTCATTCTCGATGAGCTTGAGCCGGCGCAGATGATCGTCGGTCTTGGGAAGCAGGCAGACACCGCTTTGGAGATAGACAGCGCCCATCCCCTTGAGCTTGCGCCAGATGGCGACCCGCTTCGCAGCGGGTTCGGGCGGAACCTTGTAGGTGAGCAGAAGCCAGGACGGTGATGTAGTCATGGCGGCGATCTATATGTTACCGCCGTTACATGTCAACCCATCGACTCGAACATTTATGACTATGGTGCGGTACAAAGCGCTGGACCGCCGAAGACGATCGGCGGTCCAGCGAGGTTCCGGTCATTTCCCGGCGCGGGATGGTTCCTCCAGCCCAAGCGTTCGCCCGGCATAGCCCGCCGCATCCAGATAGCGGACGCCGGCCACAGTCTGCGTTCGCAGGATTGTCCGGCGGCCATTGGCGCCGGTGCGTGAGGTCAGCGTGCGCCGTTCGATATCAGGCAGACCGCTGCTCCCGCGCAGCGCCTCGCCCAACGGCCGCCCCTGCAACGACCCTGCCGAACGCAGCCGGACGCCGATGATCGCGGCCAGGGTCGGGGTGATGTCGGGGTTGCCGGCGGGCGCCGGATCGACGAATCCCGCTTTGAAGTCCGGGCCGACGGCTGCCATGAAATTGAGCGTGTCGCCGCGGCCAAAGCTGCCGTGCATCCCCTGGCCCTGCTGGAGCGTCGTGTCGGCGATCTCCGCCTGGCAGTTCGTTGGGATCGCGCAGCCGGTCGAGAAGGTGCGGAAATTGACCACGATCGAAGGCGTAGGCGTCACCGCCTTGCCTTTGAGGTTGATCGCCGAAAGCGGGAGCGTCCCGGCGATCTTGCCGAATGCGTCATCGACGAACAAGCCGCTGACATAGTCCTGACGGCTGAGGAGGGCGACCAGTCGACGCGCCACTCGGCGGTCGCGGGTCGGCAGATAGATCAGATCGGAGCCGCCGTTCGCGGCGACGATCACTGATGGATGATCCGGATCGGTCCCGATCAATCCATTGCCGTGCGAGGGATGCGCCCCTGCTGCGACGGGTGCATAGCCGTTGTCGGGATCGAACACGGGCAGCTTGAGCGCACCCGCGAGGTCGAGCGCCAGAAAGCCCGGCGGCAGGAAGCCGGCCGGCACGTCAGGGTAGGAGATTTTGGCCGATCCGCTCGTGCTGCCCTCCTTGGCGATCACCGAGAATCCGTGATCCGAGGTCACGAAGATGTCGGTCGTGTCCGCGAGACCCAGCCGGGTCAGCGTTTCGCGCAACTGGCGGAGATCATCGTCGACGTTCCGGATCGCGGCCATGGTCGAGGGTCCGTTGATGCCGGGCGTGAGCTGGTTGAGGCTGTCGCCCTGGTTGTGCTGGGTTCCGTCGGGATCGCGCGACCAGAACACCATGGCGAAGGGCTGACGTCGCGCTGCGAACATGGGCAGGACGACGCGGGTCGCGGCCGCCACGAAATAGTCCTGTTGCTGCTTGTTGGGAACGAGCGTCCCCGGTCGCGTGGCGGTGCCGCTGTCTCCGTTCGCACCTCGGCTTGGGGTAGCGAAAGGCAACCCTTCGCGCGTGAGGCCTGCCTGTATCTCGGGCGAAAGCGGAATGCCTCGCGGCGATCCGGTCGAGTCGTCGATAACCACCGTAGTCACCCCGTCGCGGGCCTCGTGATCCTGGATCAGCGCTGGTCCGAGCTTGCCGATCGCCGCTGTCGAGAAGCCAGCCGTCTTCGCCGCGTTCAGCAATGTCTCTTCGTCGAGATAGTCTCCGCCGAACAGGCGATCGACCTCGCCCAGCACCAGGTCATCCTCGAGGAACGGGATGGAGCTTCCCTTCGCACTGGCGACCTTCGACTTGACGTAGATGCTGTTGCTGAAGTCGCCGGTGTCGCCGAGTTGGTGGCCGGTCGCGATCGTCGAAGCGTTCGCGGTCGTGAAGGTCGGAAACACCGAGTGGCTGTTGGGGAAATAGACCCCCTCGTCTCTCAGCGCCGCCAGCGTCGGCGCGGTGTTGGTGTCCACGATCCGTCCACGCAGCCCATCGGCCACGAAGATGATAATATTGTGCGGGGGGCTTGGCGCCGCCTCCTGTGCCGCAACATGCGCGGAGGGTCCGAACAGGCTCACCAGCATGAGCAGGGCAGTAAATCGGCGACGCATGGCTTCTCCTGATTTTGGGTGGGTAGTGAATCGGGTTCAGCTAAGGGGAGCGAGTATCAGCCATCAGATGGACAGCAGACCACTCGTCTGCAGAAAGTCGCTCCCTCCTGGGCAGCCCACGGCTTCCCTCTAGCTCTTGCATTGCTGAGAGGGGCCGTCCGGGGAATGTAGCGTGATCGATGGTCCGCTGCCCTCGACCTCGTAGCCAGAGCCGGAAAAGGACTTACCTTGATCGGAAGACGTCAGCGTGACGTTGGGGCCTTCTTCCTTGGTCCGCAGATTCACCGTGCGGCTATCGGCGAGGAAATCGACGTAAACGAGGGAATTATCCTTGCAGCGATAGACGTGGCTGTCCCGAATGGCCGGTGGAAGAACGGCCGCCGCGTTCGTTGCCTGCTGGTTGTCGCCCTGCTCGCCACCAATCGTGGTTGGCTTGCAAGCAGCCAAGGCGAGAAAAAGGCACAGGATCGGCTTTAGATTGGACATGGCGTCTCCTCTCATGCTTGCAGTCATGATCAGGAGTCATCAGCCCGAGCGGGCAGTTCGACCGTTCTGGTCAGGCAGACGCCATTGCCATTCAGAAGAGTAGGCGAGCGAGGCGGGCCGGGTCAACTGGCATGGATCGGATGAGGTATTCGTTTCAGGCCCGAGCGGGTCCGATTCGCCATGGTGATGTGCGTGCCAAAGCAGTGTCCGAGATTACTTGTTGCGCCAGATGAGCAACAATCGGTCCATCTAGGTGTCTTTAGCAACCTCTACTCTGATAATCGCCGCGCTTCACCTGTTGTGGCCTCCCCGTCACCTACTTGAGTGAATCGGCACTTCATTGCCCTGCCTATTGCGGGAGGCCGAAGTGCAGATCATTCTGGCCTCATGTCCGACGACAAATTCCTTACTCCTGAGGAAGTGTCCAAACGCTACCGAGACACTGTCACGGTCGGCACGCTAGAGAACTGGCGGGCGCTGGGAATCGGCCCTTCCTATATAAAGGTGGGAAAAGCAGTCCTCTATCCGATCGAAGAGCTAGAGGCTTGGGATCGTAACAACATGGTGGTCTGCCGGAAATCGAAGGTGGTCGGTCGGGCTCGGACCACCGACGGCTGAGCAACGCGAGGCGCTGCCACACCAAAGCTGTTCTGGCCTGGAGTTCCCCGATAAGAGTGAGCGATCATGCTTCTTGTGCTGCTTGCTCAAATCGTCTTACCCGGCACTTCGTTCGCTTGCACGCCAACCCGAGTGTGGGATGGCGATGGACCGATCTGGTGTGCAGAGGGGCCGCGCATCCGCCTCGCCGGCATTGCTGCGCGTGAAATCGACGAAACCTGTAGAGCAGGCCATCCCTGCCCGTCAGCCAGCGGGAAGGACGCGCGTGACGAACTGGTACGCCTACTCGGTGGGGCAAGAGGCGTCACAGCAACGGGCCACGTGCTCGTCCGTGGCCCAGTCCTCCAATGCCATTCGGAAGGAGCGGCAAAGGGTAGCCGGACGGCCGCGTGGTGTTCCACGCCGCGCACAGGCGACCTGAGCTGTGCGATGGTCCGCTCCGGCCGTGCTCTGGCTTGGCCACGCTACGGTGGTAACAGGATATGCAGCCGTGCCCCTTGGTAGCTGGCATGTCGAAACCGGCCAATTGCTTCGCAGGAATCGGGGTCTTGTCCTTCGGCTCGACGATGGCGGTGAGTGGCGCTTGGAAACGCCTTCAAGCGCGCTTCGCTATCTCGGGAAACGCGTGCGAGTCGAAGGTGTCCGTGATGCCTTCGACTTGATAGCGGTGAAGCGTATCGAAACTGCAGCTCCGGATGGGACGGAGCGGCAAGGCGGTATCGTCAAATGGTTTGCTGAGATCCTCTGCCAGGAGTAACATGCGTAAGCATGGGTTGCCGGGAATGCACCTCGGTTGACGTGGGGAGCAGCCCCTCCAAGACCGAAACCGATCCCACCTGCAGCCCCCTACTAGGATCGAAAAGCAGATAAATATTAATATAATCAGTTAGTTGATCGCACCTAGTAGCATGATGCACAACCATCCCAGCGGATCGCCGGAGCCCAGCCGTCAGGACATAGAAATCACCCGCCAAATCGTGGAAGCGGGGAAAAGGCTCGACATCGCGGTGCACGACCACATCGTCATCGGATCGCAAGGACATGTGAGCCTGCGCGCGAAAGGATTGCTGTAGCGCGCCCTCATGGGCGGGGAATGTCCATTCCCCGCCCATAGAGGAGATATCAAGCCCCGAAGCCCACCGAGAGAAATTCCGGAACCGGTCCGTTCCAGCCATCGTCCGGACCATCACCCACCGGTTCGGGCCGGCGCGGGCGGGCGCCATTGCCTTCGGCGCGCACCGCGCGGGGCTCTTCGCGCCGCCGGTCGTCCTTGCGGCGTTCGTCCCTGTTGTCCTTCCGCCGTTCCTTATCCGCCTTGCGAGGCTCCTCTGCGGCCTTTCCGGCAGCGGCCAGCGGCGCATCGATCGTCTCGATCTTCTGCTTGATCAGCTTCTGGATATTGTCGATCGCCTCGGCATCGTCCGAAGTCACGAAGGTATAGGCGACCCCCTTCGCCCCCGCGCGACCGGTCCGGCCGATGCGATGGACATAATCGTCCGGATGCCAGGGCGCGTCGAAATTGAACACATGGCTGACGCCCTTGATGTCCAGCCCGCGCGCGGCCACATCCGAGGCGACAAGGATATTCACGACCCCGGTGCGGAACCGCTCCAATTCGGCAATACGGGCGGACTGGTCGATATCGCCGTGAATCTCGCCCGATTTGAAGCCATGCCGTTGCAAGCTCTTGTTGAGGTCGCGCACGGTCGTCTTGCGGTTGCAGAAGATGACGGCGCTCTGCACCTCCTCGCCTTCCAGCATCGCGCGCAATGCCTCGCGCTTCTTGCGCGAATCGACCTTCACCAGCCGCTGGGTGATGTTGGTCGAGGCCGTGGCGGGCCGCGCCACCTCGATCGACTTGGGATTGGAGAGGAAGCGATCCGCCAGCTTCTTGATGACCGGCGGCATGGTCGCGGAAAACAGCAGGGTCTGCCGCTGGGCGGGCAGCTTGGTGCAGATTTCCTCGATATCCGGGATGAAGCCCATGTCGAGCATCCGGTCGGCTTCGTCGATCACCAGCATCGAACAGCCGTTGAGCAGGATCTTGCCCCGCTGGAACAGGTCCATCAAACGGCCCGGCGTCGCGATCAGCACGTCGACGCCCTTTTCCAGGGCCTTGAGCTGATCGCCCATCTGCACGCCGCCGATCAGCAGCGCCATGTTGAGCTTGTGATATTTCCCGTATTTCTCGAAATTCTCCGCCACCTGCGCGGCCAGTTCGCGCGTCGGCTCCAGGATCAGCGAACGCGGCATCAGCGCGCGGGCACGACCATGGGCGAGAATGTCGATCATCGGCAGCACGAAGCTGGCGGTCTTGCCAGTCCCCGTCTGGGCGATGCCGATAATGTCCTTCATCATCAGCACGGGCGGGATCGCCTGCGCCTGGATCGGCGTGGGCGTGTCATATCCGGCCTCATTAACGGCCTTCAATAGTTCGTCGGAAAGGCCGAGATCGGCAAAAGTCATTCAGATGTCCGGGACAGGAGGTTCTCCACCGCACAGAAACGCACGATAAAGGAAATCGCGCGCGCCTTGCTGAAATATCGCCCTCTTGTCAAGAAAATCGCGACGAAGGCGGACCTAATCCTCAGACTCAATCGGCTCCAACCGCCGAAAGCCGTCGATCCCGCAACTCGCGCCGCTGCGTGCCTGCAGCACGTCCCGGCCTGAACAGAGCGACCCGTCCTCATCCGGCTCGACATAGAAGCCGGAATAAAAACCCATGCTGCTGCATCCCCGCGCCAGCCGGGCGCGATAGCGGTGATTATCTGCCAGCAGCAGGTCTATGGCGTTCTCCATGACGATATTGGCCGACCGAATCGAACGCAGGGCAATGCAGCGCGGCCCTTTCTTCTCCTTCCATTCATTCCGCGCTTCCGGCACCGGCCGCACCGGCGCCCGGCCCTTTTTCGCCATCGGCACCCGGATGATGACGCGCTGCTCGATCGTCAACTGCGCCCATTGCACGGGCTCGGCAGCTGGCGCATTCAACAGCAGCAGGACGGAATAAAGCAATTCGAACCCCTTTTGGGACGTAGACGCTATGGGCCGAAGGTTGAACGGTCGATGAATTTCAAGGCATAGGACAGTGCCATGATAGGACAAAACATTATCGCGCGCTTCCAGCAACTTCTGGGATCGAAGGGCGTCATTACCGATCCCGGCGATATTGCGCCCTGGATCAGCGACTGGCGCGGCCGCTATCATGGGCGGACCGCCGCGATCCTTCAGCCGGATTCGACCGAGCAGGTCGCCGCCGCCGTCAAGCTGGCGGCGGATTTGGGCGTGCCCCTCGTGCCGCAGGGCGGCAACACGTCCATGGTCGGCGGCGCCACACCCCCCGCGGACGGTTCTGCGCTGATCCTGTCGCTGCGCCGGATGAACCGCATTCGCGACCTGTCGCCGGACGACAATCTCGCCTTGTGCGAAGCGGGCGTGATCCTGACCCATCTGCATGAAGCCGCCGCCGCAGCCGACCGCCGCTTTCCCTTGAGCCTGGGCGCCAAGGGTTCGGCCACCATCGGTGGCCTCATTTCCACCAACGCCGGCGGCACGCAGGTCCTGCGCCACGGCACGATGCGCGCGCTGGTCGAAGGGATCGAGGCGGTGCTGCCCGACGGCAGTATCTTCCACGGCCTCGACGCGCTCAAGAAGGACAATCGCGGCTATGACATCAAGCAATTGCTGATCGGTGCCGAAGGCACGCTGGGCATCGTCACCGCCGCCTCGCTGCGCCTGGTCCCCGCCATTGCCGCCCGGGCGGTCGGCTGGGTCGGCGTCCCCTCCCCCACGGCGGCGCTCGCCCTGCTCCGCTTGTGCGAAGCCCGGCTGGGCGACAGCGTCGAAGGCTTCGAGGTGATCGCCGACGATGGATTGGGCCATGTCCTCTCCCACATTCCCGGCACCCGTTGCCCGATCGAAACCCGCACGCCCTGGCATGTGCTGATCGAAGTCGACCATGGCGACCTGCGTGAACCCGGCCCTGCCGAACGGCTTGAAACCGCGCTGGCCGAGGCGCTGGAACAGGGCCTTGCCGTCGACGCCGCCATCGCCGCCAATGAAACACAGGCCGAAGCTTTCTGGCGCATCCGCGAATCGATCTCCGAATCCGAACGCGCGCAGGGTCCGGCGCTGCAATATGACATCAGCGTGCCCGTTGCCCGCATGCCTGCCTTCATGATGGAAGCGGCGGCGGCGGCAGAAAGCACCTTCCCCGGCACGACCGCTTCCTCTTTCGGTCATCTGGGCGATGGCAATGTCCATTTCCACGTCCGCGCGCCCCGAGGCACGACCGACGGCCCCGCCTGGATCGCGGCGCAGGGGCAGGCGATCAACGCTTTCGTCCACGATGCGGTGGTCGCGGCAGGCGGTTCCATCTCCGCCGAACATGGCATCGGACAGATGAAACGCGCGGAACTCGGCCGGCTCGCCAGCTCCGCGCGCCTCCGCGCGCTGCGCGCGATCAAGGCCGCCTTCGATCCCCAGGGCATCATGAACCCGGACAAGCTGATCCCCCGCCCGGAAGAAGGCTGAAACAGACCCCACTCCACGCACCGGGCGTCGACAAAGCGATTGCCTAGCGCGCCCAAGCCCATTATCCCCCTCGGCCCAGTATCAGGCCCGGCGGCGCAAGGAAAATGCGCCGCTTTTTGTGAGAAATGGACTAGCACATCATGGCAAGCGCGCCCGCGAACGGCCTTCCCGTCTTCTACAATGACCTCATCCCGCTGAGCAGCGTCGATCACGCCGCCTATCGCAGCCGCTCCGTCGATGCGGCGCCCTTCCTCACCACGCAGCACGCCATTCCGCTGACCGTCGACGAATTCGTCGCTGCCCAGCGCTTCGTGCCCATCATCTTTTCCTCGGGCGACGATTCGGTTCCGCTGGCGCTGATGGGCCTTAATGAAGGCGTCAACACCTTCCTCGACGATGAAGGCAAGCTGCGCGGCCCGGCCTATGTCCCGGCCTATGTCCGCCGCTATCCCTGGATGCTGGCGAAGCTGCGGCCCGACAGCGACGAACTGTCGCTCTGCTTCGACCCGACCAGCGACGCCATCGGCGAAGTCGAGGATGGCCAGCCGCTGTTCGAGGACGGCAAACCCAGCGAACTGACTCAGGGCGTCCTCAAATTCTGCGAGGATTTTGAGCAGGCCGCTGCCCGCACCGGCCAGTTCATGAAGGATCTGAAGGACCTCGACCTGCTGATGGACGGCGAAGTCGCCATCCAGGTGCCGGGCAACGATCAGCCCTTCGTCTATCGCGGCTTCCGCATGGTGAACGAGGAAAAGCTGCGCGACATGCGCGGCGACCAACTGCGCAAGATCAGCCAGAACGGCATGCTGCCGCTGATCTACGCCCACCTTTTCTCGCTTCAACTGATGCGCGAAGTGTTCGAATCCCAGGTGGCGCAGGGCAAGGGTCCGATCGCCGTTCCGGCGACGGCTGAAACGGCCGAAGCCTGAACGGAACCTAACCGTTTCATGACGGATAATTGAGGAAAAAGGTTGCGCGTTGCCACTTGAAACTCCGCGCCACCTCCTCTATTTACTGAACATACGGCGCACCTGCCCCCCTTTCGGGTGTGTCGTATGGGCGCCTCCCCCTTAGGAGGCGTCTCCTCCCTGAACCTTGGCCACCCCATGCGAATGCATGGGGTGGTTTTTTATTGGTTGACGTCACCGAAACCTCCACCTAAACGCGTCCCCCTGCCGGTCGCCCAGAGCGACCTCAAGGCCCCTTCGTCTAGCGGTCAGGACGCGGCCCTCTCACGGCTGAAACACGGGTTCGATTCCCGTAGGGGTCACCATTTCTGATTTTTCAAGGGCTTAGCGTGATCGCAGCCCTGAAAATCTCACAGTTTTATCTCACGCTGATTCATGGTGCCGATAGGCTTCTATGGTAGCCCTAGCTGTTCGCTTGGTATGAAGTTGCCCTTCCGCAAGCCACCAGTAGCAGTCGTCAGATGAACCCGGTATAATGCCGATGATGCGCCGCTATCCGTCCCACCAGTCAGTGCCGTCCATCATCCATGAGCGTGTATTCTTCGGCTTATGGATTGCCATGTCAGCGTTGATGATCCTTGCCTACGGTATCGAATTGGAGCGGCATGTCGGCCAGACCCACAACATATTATCCTCCATGGGCATTGGCCTACTATGGTGCGTCCCATTTGGAATCGTTGGGTTGCTGCTTCGGCGTCGGCGTTTAAAGAAACTGGCGGAGCGACAGGCGTTTCTCTCTTCCTTGGCTGAGCAAAAATAAAATCAGCGATCCGTTCTCACCCGCCATCCACCGGACTGCCTGCTTACCACCCCTGCCGATCATAAAAGGCGGCTACAAAAGGTTCCTTTCCAATACAAATTCAAAAGCTAAGGTCTGAACGTCGTTGGAGAACGGTCGATTGGCCCTTTATGAGAACCGCAGAGCTTGAGCGGCTCCCCAAGCAGCCCTTCCCAACGTGCTATGGCATCCAGTTCGCCGATCAGCCACGTAACCGTAACACCGCCTGGTCGCGCCAGATTCGCGCTTCCGCTTCGATATTCTCTGCGCAATCAGGGCATTTGCGAGAACCCATTGCTACCGAGACTTCTCGCGAGGTGGGGCCAAAGAGTCGGCGGGGCGCGACATGAAATGGTGCTTGCAGCTGAGTGATCTTCTCGCAGGCTCGGCAGGAAAACTTCTCCCGAACGGTCTGGACCACTTTCCACTGGCGCGGCACGACCTCGAGCATCTCGGTGATATCCTCGCCCAGCTTGGACAGTCGATCCGAGCCGGAGCAGGGGCATGCCCCGGGCGCGGGGATGATGACGCGTTCGCGCGGCGGATGCTCGGGCAAAGGGCTTGCGGGCGGGTCGCTTGCGCTCGAACCGTGCGACGTTGGTCTTCGCCGCTGCCAGTGCAGCCCACAGCTCATCTTCGCTGGCAGCGGTGCGGCTGGGGCTGCCCAGATCCATCTGCACGACGTCGGGTGCCATCCGCTTCACCTCTCTCGGCCGATCAAGGCGCCGTCAGATAGCGCCGCCGCAGAGCTGCGATATCCGCCTGGGAGAGACCAAGCCCGTCGCGCGCATAGGCGTCGAACGATCCATAACGGCGCTGAACCTCGTCGAAGGCGTTTTGCAGATATTCGGGACGGACAGTCAGGACAGGCTCGAGGAAAGCGGGATCGAACGCAGCGCCCGATGCTTTCATCGCGGCAATCGTCGCGTCGTTCTTGGCCTTCAAATAGCGATTGCTGGCGAGGAAATCCGCCATCACCGTTTCCTGCGGAACGCCCAGCAGGGTCAGGATGACGGCCGTGGCCCAACCAGTGCGATCCTTGCCCGCGGTGCAATGATAAATCAGCGGTCCGTCATTTCCTTCCGCAAGCTCGCGCAGCAGCGTGCCATAAGCCGCGCGGGCACTGGGCAGAGAGACGAAATCCCGATTGGCGGCCGCCAGCAGCGCAGCCCCTTGTCCGCTGGCGATGGCCGCCTGCGCCTTGCGCATGTCGCCGCCCAGCGACCCGCTGCTGTCCGCCGCCACATCGAGAATCTGTTGCCGCACCCCCGGCGGCGCCCGATCGGGTTCGCGCTTGCGTTCGGTTTCGGTCCGCAGGTCGACCAGCAGACCGGGCCTCAGCGCACCGATCGCGGCCAGATCGCCGTCGCTCAAGCGGTCGAGCTGGTCGGAGCGGTAGATCAGCCCCGGCTTCACCCACCGGCCGTCAACGGTCCGATAGCCGCCGATATCGCGAAAGTTGGGCGCCGTGGACAGATGCAAGGCCCGATCGGTCAGAAGCAACGGACCGCCGCGATCCGGCGTAAGCGTGAAATACCAGCGTTTATCCGGCGCAAGCCTGGCAATCGTCGCCGAATCCGTCGCTCCCCCCTGTGCGACGGGTTGAGACGTCATGGGAGCCGCCGGGTCCGAACTCGCGAAAATGCGAACATGACCCGCACCCGCCATTTGCCAGGCTATGCGATAGCTGCCGTCGGCCTGCTTTTCGACCGACGCGGCTGTGAACGGGATAGGGGCCGCCGAACGTGCCGCCGATGCATCCCATCGGGCGGCGGAATGATCGACCGCAGTGGAACATCCTGCCAGCGCCAGAGCCAGCGCCACAATACAGGAAGGGGCATGTCGCATGATCAACCTCGCTGAGAAGAAATATTGCCGCCATCGACAACGATTTCGCTGGCAGTGATATAGCTTGCTTCGTCGGACAGCAAAAATCGCACGACGCGGCCGATCTCCATAGGATCGCCGATCCGGTCCAACAGGATGCGTCTTTCGAAAAAGCGGTCAGGCAACGCCTCGATGGCCGGGCGCATCATCGGTGTCAGTATCTGCCCCGGCGAGACGGAATTGACGCGGATACCGTCCCTTGCAAGCCTGTCCGCCAACGACCGGACGAGCGACAGCAGCCCACCCTTGGCAGCGGTATAGATCGGGTTCATGGCATTGCCCAGCGTGGCGTTGATGGACGCAATGGCGACGATGGCGGATCCCGGTTGTGCGGCGAGATCGGCATGAATCGCCTGGGTCAGCAACGCGAAGGAGCGCAGATGCACCGCCATGCAGGCATCCCATCCTTCCACTGTCACCCCCTCGAGCGATCCGGTGTCGACCGTACCTGCGGCATGGACCAGCCCGCCCGGCGCCCCCACCCCCGAACGGGTGGCCGCCAAAGCAGGCGCGATCGCCGCCGGATCGCGCAGATCAGTGGCGACGCCGATGGTCGCGACGCCAAAACGCGCGGCGATCCGCGCCGCCGCCTCGCCCGCAGCATTGGCGTCGATGTCCCAGAGCGCAACCCCGCGACCCACCGCCGCGAGCGCTTCCGCGGATGCGAGCCCGATGCCCGACGCGCCGCCGGTCACGATTACCGGCGTGCCCGGTGTGTCCAGAGCGGGGGAGAGAGTCATGCAGTTTTTCCTTTCATGGTCGTTCAGGGGTGGGCCGACGATGCGGGCGGCCCTTCCTTGGGGAAAAAGCCCTCCAGCCGGATATTGCTGATCTGCGGCGCGCCCTTCGCTACCGCGACCCACATGATGTGATCGAACACCGCCGGATCGTCTGTACGTCCCCCCGGCGTACCACCGGTGACGCCGAGCTGCACATAATCATGGCCGTCGCGCGTCTGATGCTCATATTTGTGGAAATGGCCGGCAAGCACCGTGTAGTCGCGTCCCCGCAGCATCGCCTCTATCTCTCGGAAAGCAGGCGAATCCACCTTCCATGCCGGGCGATGCATCAGCACAAAGGTCCAGCGGACATGGGGATTGCGCGCAAGGGCAGAGCGAACCATGGCGAGCTGAGCCGCGCTGAAAGCGACATTTTCGGACGCGCGCAACTTGGCTGCGAGCTCGCCGATCCGGGGCTCGCGGGCAAACAGGGCCTTCGCTTGTTCGGTATCGCCCTGCAGGGCCTGCAGCGCGACGCCCATGGCCTGCGGGCCATATGCCTCCAGCAGCTTGCGGCGGGCGATCTTCGGCTGCGGCGGGTCTTCGGTATTGAGGACCAGGAAAAGCGCGTTCTTGTAGGTAAAGCTGTAATAATCCGCCCCCAGCCGCTTGCGCCATGCCTGGAGCTGTATGTCATTGGTCAGATCATGATTGCCCGGAACATAGAAGAAAGGCATGTCGAGTTTACCCGTCGCGGCGGTGACGTCCTGCCATTCCGCGTCGATCTGGCGAAGGTCTTCGCTATTCCCTTCGATCAGGTCGCCAATATTGATAACGAAGTCGGGACGCAGCTTGTTGACCTCCTCCAGCGCATGTTCGAACACGCCGGGACGGTGTTCGCCCGTCCGGTCGCCGATCACGACGAAGCGGAATTCATCCTTGCCGCCGGCAAAGTCCTTGCCGGTGCGGGCGACATCGGAATGGCCAGGCCGGTAATCGGGCGTCACCGGCCCCGCTCCACACAGAAGCATGGCCAGGGCAGCGGTCAAAAGGGCGCGATGTTTCATGCCGGCCTCCTTTAAAATTCGACGCTCAGATCGACGCCATAGGTGCGCGGTTCCCCGAAGATCGCACCGGGGCGACCGATGTTGAACTGCATCAGATAATAGTCCTTGTCGGCAAGGTTCCGGCCCCAGAGCGCGGCCTTCACGCCGCGCAGGCCGGGAATGTCGGCAAGACTCAGCCGCGCGTTGATCAGGCCATAGTCCCCGACAATATATTTGCCGCCGCTGATGGTCGCATTGGTGAACTTGTCGCTCTGTGCGGTATAATTCGCATTGGCAGTCAACTTGCCGATCGGCAGCGGCGGCAAATCGTAGCTGATGTCGAAGGCGAACGTATGTTCGGGCGCGTTGGTGAAGCGGTAACCGCTCGCTATATCGGTGCCGCCGGGACCGATGATGCTATCGTACCGTGCTTTCAGATAGCTGTAGTTGGCCGTGACACGCAACTCGCGGACCGGGGCCAGGGTCAGATCCATTTCCACGCCCTTCACCGTCGCGCGCCCGGCATTCAGAACGTCGGTGATGCGTGCATTGGTCGGGTCCGACTGGACATTGATCTGGATGTCGCGATATTTGGAAATGAAACCCGCAATGTTGAAACGCAGATGATTGTCGAGCCACTGGCTCTTCATGCCGGTTTCATAGGACCAAAGCGTTTCAGGATTGAAACCCTGGTTGAAGCGGGCGATGGAACTGGCGCGGATATTGTAGCCGCCGCTCTTATAGCCCTTCACGGCCTTGGCATAGAGATGGACGTCGCGCGAGGCGTCGAAGCCGATCACGAAGCTGGGGCTGAAATCCTTGAAATTGCGGCTGCCGTCGCCCAGGCCCGGCACGTCGGTGATCGGGCCGCCGGCGATCTGCGACTGGCGGGCCAGCGTCGCTTCGCGCTTGTCCCAGCTCTGGCGCACGCCGACGGTGAAATGCAGGCGTCCGTCGAGCCAGGCGGGCGTGACGGTCGCCTGACCGAAGACAGCATAGGAACGGTTGTGGATGGTCGCCGTAGTGAAACTGCGCGTCAGAGTCGGTGGGCTGTAGCTGTTGCTGAAGTTATCGCCATCTTCCTTGAAATAATAAAGGCCGACGACATATTGCAGCACATTGTCGAAGGCATCTCCGACCATTTGCAATTCCTCGCTCCACTGATCCTGCTTCGCGACGCTGCTGTTCTTTTGCAGTGGATTGGGCCCGGTGGCGCCGGTCAGATAATCCTGGTTCTGGAAATTGTAGAGTTTGCGATAGCCGGTGATCGAACGGACAGTGAGGCCGTCCGCAGCCTTCCACTCACCGATCAGGCTGTGGCCTTGCGACACGATGTCATTGGGCAGGACGTCGCGGACGAAGGGGCTGCCTGCCTTGGGGCGCGGTGCCGTCAGCGGGAAGAGCGGGGACAGCGCGACATAAGCGGGCGTGTCGCCAATCTCCGTCCGATCATAGCTGTAGCGCAGGTTGAACGCGTCCGAAGGCTGCCACAGCAGATCGCCACGCATCGCCTGCCGGTCCTTGTCGCCCCAGCGCTTCACGCCGGTGCCCGGATTGCGGATGAACCCGTCCTGCTGCTGGTTCACATAGGAGAGGCGAGCAGCGATGGTCTGGCCGATTGGCACGTTGACCGCGGCCTTGAAGCGGCGGTTGTCGTAATTGCCGAGCGTCACCTGCCCCTTGAAGCCGAAATCGTCGAGATCGGGCTTGCGCGTGATGAAATTGATCGCGCCGCCGGTCGCGTTGCGACCATACAGCGTGCCCTGGGGACCGCGCAGCACCTCGATCCGCTCCAGATCGGCCACTTCGACCGCCATTCCCTGGCTGCGGGCGACATAGACGCCGTCCATATAGACCGCGACGCCGCCATCCTGGGTGATCTGATCGTCGGACAGGCCGACCCCGCGCATGAAGATCTGCGTGGTCGCCGCATTGTTGGGAAAGGGCGTCAGTTGCAGCGCCGGTACATTCGCGCGCAGGTCGGTAAGGCCACTGATCCCCTTCGCTTCCAGATCTTTCGCGGTGAAGGCCGCGATCGAAACGGGGGTATCCTGAAGCGATTCCTCTCGTTTCTGGGCAGTGACGACGATTTCCTCAATGCCATCCGACGCGCCGCTCTGCGCGAGGGCGGGTAGCGCCGCGGAGCCAAGCAAAGGCGTCAGTACGGCGTAGATAAACAGGCGATTCGGCATAGTCTCTCTCCCCAAAAAGCGGGCTTTTCCGGCGCTGTTACTCCGCGTCCCTCAGCCCTGTCGCCGAGTTATCTACCGTCATGTAGGTAGAATATCAATATTGGAGATTGCTTTCGCGCATCGCCATGCTGATAGGAGGCCCAAGGCTGTAGCGAGAGGAATGACGGTGGCGAATGCGGTGAGGCAGGTAGCGCGGCAGCCACGCGGGGATGCCACCCGACAATCGATATTGGAGGCTTCGGAACAGGTCTTTGCCGATCTGGGCTATGCCGCCGCCCGGTTGGAGGATGTGGCACAGGCGGTGGGCATCCGCCGGCCCTCGATCGTCTATTATTTCCCCGGCAAACAGCAGCTTTACGATCAGGTGGAAGCGGACATTTTCGCATCCATGCACGATTTCGTGTTGAAGCGGGTGGAAGATGCCGATGATCCGATGGCGCGGTTGCACGCGCTGCTCGATGCCTGGCTCGATTTCCTGGTAGGGCGCCCGACCGCAGCGCGGATCATCCAGAGGCTGATCGCGGATTCCGCCCCGCGCGGCGACAATCCGGTGCGTTTTTCAGAGACGGCGCTGCGTGATATCGAAACGGTCATCTCCATGGGCGTGGAAGCCGGGGTATTCCGCCCCGTGTCCGCCATGCATATCCTGAACGGCGTAGCGGGAGGCGCGCTCTTCTACGTCTGCAATGGCGGGCAATTGGGAGAAGCGCGCAGCTATGACGCCGCAAATCCCACCGAACTCTCCGCGTTTCGCGCGCTGCTGCACAAATTGGCGGAAGCCGCGGTCCTGCAATCCGACGAAAGGAAATAGACGATGCGGAGAAAGCACGTCATCTTTCTGGCTGCGTGCTGATTGAACGCGGCCATCTGGGGATTTGCGACGGAAGGATGCGTTCGATGTCGCTCAGGCAGCGATCTCCTCTATCGACCTGAGCAATTCGGGCAGAAGGTCGCGAGCGTCGATCACCAGCCCGATTTCAGCAAAACGGAAAATCGGCGCATCCGCGTCCTTGTTGATCGCAATGATCTGCGTCGCCGTCCCAATCCCCGCCAAATGCTGCGGCGTGCCCGATATGCCCGCCGCGAGATAGAGTCTGGGCGTCACGAAATTGCCGGATTGGCCGATTTGCCGGGAGACAGGCGCAAGGCCCAGGTCGACCGCCGGCAGGCTCGCCCCCAGCGCCCCGTCGATCCGGTCCGCAATCTTGTCCAGCACGGCGAAGGCTTCGCTGTCGAGGCCCCTGCCCCCGCTTATCACGATGCGCGCGCCCTCCAGCGCAGCCTTGCGCGCCGGAAGTGGCACCCGCTGCACCTCCGACCGAACCGGTGCCACCGACAGGATTTCCGCGTCTCCGATCGGTTCGTTCATCGTTGCGACCGCGACACCGCCGGTCACGCGCAGTTCAAGGCCTATCCGGCCGCCATAGGCAGGGCGCGTCACCACCAGATCCTCGCCATCCCGGACAATGCCGGACAAGCGCCCCAGCAGGACAGCATTCCACCGCGCGGCAAGAAGCCCCGCCATGGCTTCCCCGTCCGAGCCGGACGGAAAGACGATCAGCGTCCGCGCGGCGGGCGCAGCCTGCCCTTCGGCATCATCCCCCGCCGCACCCAGTTCCACCTGAACAATCCGCCAGCCGCTCATATCCGCTCACCACATAGAATGGCGGCCAGGGCGCGGGCCTGTTCCTGCACATCGCCCCCGATCATCCGACAGTCGGTCGTCATCCGCGTCCCCGCCAGTTCAAAGCCGCGGGCAAGCAACAGTCCATCGGCGGCCATGATCGGCCCGGTATTTTCGATCGCGTCGATCCGTGCTTGCCGGGCCAGCATGACATTCTTCATCAGCGGCTTGCGCAGGCGATTTCGGCGATCGTTGGTCACGCTCACCACCAGGCCGCCGCCCACCGACAGCCATTCTTCATCCAGGGCAGCCTCCCGCATCAGCCGCAGTCCGGCGCTTGCGTCCACCGCCTGCGCCCGGCCGAAGAAGCTCCGTCCCAGAATGCCCGCCAGCATCGGCGGCACCAGGCCATCGTCGCAATCCCCAAATTCCCGCCCGATCAGCACGAGATCGGCATCTTCCGCCGCTTTCGCCAATACCCCGGCCACGGACGCCTGATCCCAGGCCGATGGCAGGGCAAGGGTCGCAACATGCGGGATATTGAGAGCGCAGACTCCCCGCGCCAGTTTTTCCGCTTCGGCCCCGCCCGCAACCACGGCATGAATATCCGTATCCGGCGTGGCGTCCCGGATCTTGAGCGCAATCTCCAGCGCCGCCTCGTCGAAAGGGCTGAGCAGCAGCCTGTCGCCGCTTCGTTCAGGCAAACCGCCATCCGCTGGCGCTACTGGCCATTTCGGATCGAGCACGCCCGCGATCAGGACCATGACCTTCATGACGCCGCCACCGCCTGTCCGGCGAGACGACCGAACACCACCGCCTTGCCCAGAGCCGAGCCGGTCATATAGGCTGCGCCGTGAAATCCTCCCGTAGCTTCCCCGGCGGCGTAGAGGCCTTCGAGCCAGCTGCCGTCCGCCCGCAAGACCCGCGCCTGCGGATCGATCCTCAGCCCGCAATAGGTGCCGAATACCACCGCCGTCGACGGATAGGCGTAGAAGGGAGCGGTTTCGATCTTCCTGAGAGCGCCATGCCGATGAACCAGATGCGTCCGCCCGAATTCGGCATCGTGCCCGGCATCGACATAGCCATTATAGCGGTCCACCGTGGCCTGAAGCACATCGGCGTCGATCTCGACCTGTGCGGCAAGCTCCGCCAGCGTATCGCCGACATAGAACAGCCCCTCCTCCAGCCGCCGCCCGAAATCGAGGATGCGCACGCGGTCGTCGCCGGTGTCGAAGATCGCCTGATCCAGAATCTGATAGGCGCAGTGCCAGGGCTGCGCCATCACCGCATCGCCCAGCAGCTTGTAGGAAATGCTTTCGTCGACGAAGCGCTGCCCGTCCTGATTGACGGCGATCGCGCCCTTATACACCGCTTGCAGGCTATGGTCGTTGGTTTCGTCGGTGGGGTGCTTTCCGAAAGTGCCCTTCACATAATCCATGTCGCGCAGATCGGCGCCCAGCGCCTGCGCCATGCGCAAACCATCGCCCTGCGACCCGGCGCCCGCAACGAACACGGCGGGCGCATAATGCGGCGCATAGCGGGTGAGCATGTCCGGATTCTTGGCAAAACCGCCGCTGGCGATAATCACCCCCCTGCGCGCTTCCAGCCTTTCTCCATCCGTCAACCGAACGCCTCTGACCCGACCCGAAGCATCCTGTTCCAACGCTTGCGCGGCCGTGTTCGGGCGATAGACGACACGTCCGCTTGCCTCCGCCGCCGCCTTGAGCGCACGCACCATATCCGCCGGATCGACCGTATGCACGCGGGGCACGGACTGGCCCGCCGCGGTTTCAATGACCGGACTGAACTGCACGCCCGCCGCTTTCAGCCAGTCGCAGCTGGCCAGTTGCGCATCGCAATAGGCCCGAACCAGCGCAGGGTCGTTCACCTCCTGCCCCACTTCGCGCAGATCGGCGTACAGCCGGTCGGGACTGTCCGCCACGCCCTGGTCCGTCTGCAATTCGGTTCCGGCGAAGGCCAGACAACCGCCGCTCATGGCCGAGGAACCACCGGATTCAGCCAGTTTTTCCAGCAGCACCACTTCCAGCCCGCCCTGCACGGCGGACAAGGCCGCCGCCCATCCCGCCGCACCGCCGCCGATGACAATCACATCGCTCATGCCGGGTTCAATCCATAGAAATCGAGAATTTCGTCACGCCGCGCCGGATCGGGGATCGCACCGAAATAGCCGGAGCCATGGTTCCCCTCGCCGGACCGCCGGGCGTCGACCGCCGATTCCGCCGCACGGACCCATGCCCCCAGCGAATCGATGACCGGCACGCCATCCACCTCCACCACGCCATTCATCGCCAGCAGCACGGTAAGCGGCGCTTCACCCGGGACGATCGCTTCCGCCCCCTTCGCGATCAGGCCGCGCGCCGCCTCCCGAAAACGGTCGATCAACGGGCCGGGGCTGGAGAAACCGGCCAGCACATCGGTGAAGCGGAACCCCACATCGCAAGCCCCGACCAAGCGGCAGCCTATGCCGTGGCGGCGGACATTGTCACGATACAGTTCCGCCAGTTCCGGGATGAACACCAGCGCCCCGAATTTGCGTCCGTCATCCACCGCCGCCCGCGCCGCGCATTCGCCGTAACCGACCACTGGAATATCCACCAGCGCCCGGATTTCCCGCAACCCCGGCTCGGGCAAGGTGCTGAGCGCATAGGCGTCATAGCCCTGTCGCTCGGCCTGCAACGCGCCTTGCAGGAACTGGATGCTGTGCAGGAACTGGAAACCGACATGCTTGATGTCGTCGCCCGGATAGTCGGTGCGATAGGTCCCTGCCCGCATCCCGTGCATGTCGACCACCGTATCCGGCCTCGCCACGCGGCGGAAATGGTCCCTCAGCGCCTCGTCATAGGCTGCAAGATCGCTGAGGACCGTAAAGCTCTGGTGCCAGATGCGCATGCCCATGGGATCAGCCCAGCTTCGGCTTTTCGTAGAGCAGCGGGGGCAATTCGCCGCTCAGCAGATAGGCCCCCAGTGCTCCGGCATTATTGTCCGCGTCCTGGGTGATGTGGTTGGCGCCGACCAGCGTGTCGCGCAGATAGCGCTGGATCGGGTTGGACTTGTATACGCCGCGCGCGCCCGTGCATTTGTAGATGGTCAGCACGGCCTCTTCGCATTCCCGGCCGATCCGCGCCATGTCGAGCATGTAATGGATGCGGTCGTCCGTCGTGACCAGTTCGCGCCGTTCGACGATCTGCGTGCAATGCGCCATCATCTGCTCCATCCGCGCGCGGGATGCGCGGACCTTCGCCACCGCATTGGCGAGCCGATCCTTGACATAGGGGTTGAGCCGCGTGGCCGCGCCCGTGCCATTATCCTGCCGCACCTGCATCTGTTCGATGAAGACGTCGATCGCCCCCTGCGCAAAGCCCAGTATCACCGAGGATACAGACGAATAGAAGATCATCGCGAAGGGGAAGAGATAGTTGGTGGGGCGATCGTCCATCTTATAGTCGATCATCGAATGCGCCCGGTGATCGGGGATGAAGGCGTTCTTGATCAACAGGCTCTTGGACCCCGTTCCGGCCAGACCGAAAGTGTGCCAGTCGTCGATGATCTCATAATCCTCGCGCTTCACCAGCAGCGCGTAACGGTCGACGGGAATACCCTTCTCATTGCGTTCCAGCGCGCCGATAAAGGCCCATTCGCCATGGTCGCTGCCGCTCGACGTCGGCCAGCGCCCCTTCAGCCGCCAGCCGCCCTCGACGCGGGTCAGTTCCCCCATCGGCGGGTAGGAGGACGCGATGATCGTCTCGTCATTCTCGCCCCACACGTCCTGCGCGGCGCGTTCGTCCATCACGCCGAATTCCCAATTGTGGACGCCCAGGATCATCATGTTCCAGGCGCTGGCGCAGCAGCCCCGGCCCAGTTCGTTCAGCACCCGCATGAACACGACGGGGTTCATTTCCCAGCCGCCATATTTTTTCGGCTGGAGGATACGGAAGAAGCCCGCCTCGCGGAACATGGCGATGACATCATGGGGGACGCTGCGCGCCGCTTCGATTGCATCGGCACGCGCGCGCAATCCCGGCACCATGGCCTTGGCGCGGGCAACCAGTTCCTCGCTGGTCGGGATTTCGCTGACATTCTGCGCAAGGATGGCAGTTTGCATGACCGGCTCTCCTATCAAATCCGGGTTTATTGGGTCTGGCGTTCGCACAGGAACGCACCGTCGAAATAGATCAGCGGATCGCCGCCGGGTTCGCGCAGGAGCACGCCCAGAACGTCGCAGATGAAGATGTCGTGCGTGCTCGCCTCGATGACCTCACTGACGAGACAGTCGAAGCTGACGAGCGCGCTCGACAGCAGCGGCGCGCCCGTCGTCGCGGTCAGCCAACCGCCCTGGTCGAATTTCTCCTCCGGCTTCACGCCGCCGGCGAACCGCTGGGCCAGCGGCAGCGCATCGTCGTCCAGCACATTCACGCCCAATATGCGGGACTGTCCGATGATACCGTGCGCCCAGGTCGAACGGTTGACGCAGACCAGCAACCGCGCGGGCTCCGCCGTGACCGACGCCACCGCCGTGGCGGTCAGCCCGGCCCAACCCTTTCGCCCCTGACCCGGCGCGACCGAAGTGATGATGGTGCACGCCCCGGCCAGTCGGCGCATGCCCTGCCTGAACAGGTCGGGCTTATGCGTGACGGATGCCGGAGACGGCATGGAAAGAGCGGCGGCGGCGGACATGGCTTACACTTCCCCGGTGGTCAGATATTTCACCACCACCGCGTCGAATTCCTCGGGGCTTTCATATTGCGGCCAGTGCCCGCATTCCTTCTGCATGACATAGAGCTTGCCATGCTTGAGCCGGGGCAGCGCGGCCTCCGCAGCGGGCACGTCATGGATCGGATTATGCGTGGTCCAGAGCAGCAGTGCTTCCTGCTCGATCTTTTCCAGCTCCATCATGTCGGGCATGGATTTGCCGCCGCCTTCCTTGGCCTGGCTGAGGCGAGCGAAGACCAGCGGGGCACACTTCTGAAAATCGGGGCGCGAATAGATGGCCAGACGCGAATTGATGAGTTCGTCGGTCAAAAGACCCCAATTGCCCTCGTAAATCAGCCACTGCATCCGGCCCTTGATGCTGTCATAGCTGGGCGGCTTGCCATAATTCTTCTCGGTCAGGGTCGCCAGATCGACCAGATCCTGCCGCCCCTTGTCGGTGATGATGGGAATGCCCCCGGCGGTGTTGAGGATGAGGCGCAGGCAACGTTCGGGATATTTGACCGCGAACAGGCCCGTCACCAGACCGCCCAGCGATTCCCCGGAAATATGCGCCTTCTCTATGCCAAGGACATCCATCAGCTCCTTGAGCTGATCGGCATAGATAGACGCGGGATATTCGATATCAGTCTTTTTTTCCGAAAGGCCATGACCGACAAAGTCGAAGGCGATGACATGGAAATGTTCGCCGAGCGGTACGATATTCTTGGAATAGGCTTCAATATGTCCGCCGATGCCGTGCATCAGGAACAGCGCTTCGGCATTTCGCCTGCCCGCTTCGGCAATACGCACGCGGCCGAAGCTGGGAGTTTCGACATAACGGATTTCCGCACCCAGAAAGTCGAGCCAGATTGACATAGATTTCTCCCGTTTTCCCGTCGACTTCAGTCGACCATGTTCATGTTGCGAGCGTGTCCCCAATCCGACATGACGTCGTAAAGTTGGGGTTCCCAGGTCGCGTCATCGATCACCAGCCCGCCATGGCCCAGTTCCAGCCCGAAGCCCGAAGGCGTCCGCATGTAGAAGCTGAACATCTGGTCGTTGGGATGATGGCCCAGTTCCAGCACGATCGGAATTTTCGCCTTCTTCGCCCGATCGCACGCCAGCCCGACATCGTTCATGTCGCGATATTCGAGCATCAGGTGGTTGAGCCGCTTGGGCGAAGGGAAGCTGCCGGTTGCCAGCGAATGATGGCGTCCGCTCGCGCTGTGAAAGAAGGTCGCGTCCGCGAACACGCCCGGCGCAATCTCTTGCCGGATACGGTCGCTGTAGCGCAGGCCCAGCACATCCTGATACCAGCGCACGCCTTGTTCATAATCCTTCGACACCGGCAGGATATGGCCGATGCCAAGGTCGCCGGTGATGAAACCGGGACCGCGCAGGATGGGCGAAAGATCGCCGCCATCGTCGGCAAGGTCCGTGCGTCCGGCGAAGAATTCGTGGCAGATCCCATTGGGATCGGTCAGCCTGTAGAGACGGGTCACGCATCGCCCGGCGGCGCAGGCGGCGCTTTCCTCCCTGACATCGGCGCCCTTCGCCCGCAGCCCGACGATATAATCGTCCAACGCATTCTGGGAGCCGAGGTCCCAGCCGGCATGGGTCATGTCGTCATCCGCGCCCGTTTCCACCAGGATCCGCCACGGATGCTCGTCCATGCGCAGGCCCAGTCGCCCATCGCCCAGATCGGCGACGCCCAGGCCGACAATATCCGTCGCATAGGCCCGCCAGGCTGGAAGATCGCTCACCGCGAACACGACGTAGGCGAGGTTCTGCAACTCAGCCATTATTCTCTCCCATTCACGCTTGAGTCGCGCTGTGTGGGATCAGGGATAACGCCGGCTCCCTATTGCCTGAAACGATATATTTGGATAGTCACTATTGCGATTGACGATGGGCAGGTGGAAACGATGCAATTGAGGGATTTCGACGTCAACCTGCTGGTGACGATGGAAGCGATCTGGACCAACCGCAATGTATCCAACGCCGCACGCACGCTGAATCTTGCGCAATCCACGGTCAGCGCGGCGCTCAACCGGCTGCGGCTTGCGCTGGACGATGAATTGTTCACATGGTCGGGCAGCGAAATGGTGCCGACGCCGCTGGCCGAGCAGATCATGCCGGACGTTTCCCAATTGTTGAACGGCGTGCGCGCCGTCATCACCAAATCTCGCGGCCGGATCGATACGGTCGAGCGGCGGCTGGTCATCGCGACGGCGGATTATGTCGCGGCTCTGGTGGGTGGTCCGCTGCTCATGCGCGCGGCCAGTGAGGCGCCGCAACTGTCCTTCGACTTTGTCGAGATCAGGCCGCAATTTCTCAACCGCTCGGCCCGGCCGGACATCGACCTGTTCATCTTCCCGTCCAACGCGCTGCGCGTGTCGGGGATGGAGCGGGATTTTCTGTACCGCGACACCTATGTCTGCATCGGCGCGGAGGATAATGACGCGCTCTATCCGGGCATGTCGGGCGATGAATTTCTGGCGCTGCGCCATGTCGGCTATTCAGCGTTGCCCCGCGTGTCGTTCAACCATGAAACGATGCTGTGGGACGAACTGGGCAAGACCCAGCACCTCCGGCTGACCATGGGCAATTATCTGATCTTCGCGCGGATCGTCGCAGGCAGCGATGCCGTGGCGATCCTGCCCAAGCGGCTTGCCGTGACCTTGCAGGGGGAATGGAAGCTCAAATGGATCGAGCCTCCCCTTCCCACACCGGAAATCGACATTTCGGCCACGTGGCGGCCCGATCAGTCGAAGGACATCGCGCTTGCCTGGCTACGGCAGGCGCTGGTCGACATCATGGGCGAATAGGAACTCAGGCCATCGCGGCGTTCATACCGGCAATGCGTCCGAATACCGCCCCGCTGGTCAGGCCCGCGCCGCCCGGATAGCGGTCATAATAGAGACCGCCGACCAGTTCCCCCGCGGCGAAAAGACCGGCAATCGGTTCGCCTTCCTCATTCTGGACCCGCGCATCCTCGTCAATGGCCAGGCCGCCATAGGTCAGGGTGATGCCGCACGTCACCTCATAGGCGACGAAGGGCGGCTGGGACAGCGCCCGCGCCCAATTGCTCTTTTCGATGGCCAGTCCCCTGGTGCCACGGCCATCCTTGATCGCAGGATTGAACGGCACGGCTTCGTCCACTGCGCCGTTGAATTCCGCGATCGTCCGCAGAAATGCGGCCCGGTCGATCCCTTCCAGTTTCGCGGCCAGCGCCTCCAGCGTCGCCGCTTCGAACCGGGCGGCGCGGGGCGTGCGATATTCGTCCGGCAGGATAGCTGTCGATTGCGCGTCGAAAATCTGCCAGCCTGTCCCGCCGGGCTGCTTCAGGATCGCCCCGCCCATTTTCGAATAGGTATAGTTCCGAAAATCGGCGCCTTCGTCAAAGAAGCGCTGTCCGTCCCGATTGACGACGATTCCCAGAGTGAAATAGTTTTTCTGCTGGTTGAGGACCGCGATATTGCCGAAGTCTTCCGCCCCGGCGTCGAAGAACACACTATGGCAGCCCGACCAGTTGCCGTGAGACCGCGCCCCTATGGCGAAGGCCGCGTCGATTACATTGCCGCTATTGTAACGCGATCCCCGCACCTTGGCGAGGTCCCAGCCTTGCCCCAGATAGCGCACCCGCCGCTCCGTATTGGCGTGGAAGCCGCCAGCGGCCAGGATTACGGCGTCGGCTTTCCTTTCCTCCCCGTTGACGACCACGCCTTCGACCCGCCGCCGGTGGCCCAGCAGACGCTCCACCTTGTGATCGTAGCGGATTTCGATCCCCAGCGCTTCGGCGCGCCGGAACAGCGCGTCCATCAATCCCTGTCCGCCGCCCGCCGTCTCGACGGTCAGGCCGCCCCAGAAGATGTTGCGGCCCTCCACCTTGAAGGATTGCCGCCCATAAGCCGGCAGGAACCGCACGCCCCGATCCCGCATCCACAACAGCGTCGGCAGGCTTTGCTGGACCAATAGGTCGATCAGGATCGGATCGGCGCGATAGCCACTCAGTTCGCACAGATCGGCATAGAATTTGCCGGCATCGTAACGGCCGAAATCGCTCGTGGCACGTTCTTCGGGCGTCAGGTCGGGGACCAGCCGTTGAATGTCGTCGACGCCGTCATAGACGGTACGAAAGCATCCTCCCGTAAAGGCCGAATTGCCGCCCCGCGCCTCTTCGGGCGCACGTTCCAGCACGGTAACGCGCGCGCCCATTTCCGCCGCCGAAATCGCCGCGCACAGCGCCGCATTTCCCGCGCCCACGACCAATATATCCTGCATAAGCTGTCCCGCTATCGTCTATGATGATAAAGGCTATCGAAAAATATCGCTTTGGACGATGATGCCAATGAACTAATTCTCCGGTCAACAAAAAACCAAGTCTCCGCACAAAAGACGGAATCATTGGGGGAGAGAAAATGAGATTGACCCGCCATAAAATCGCGGCCTCCGCGCTCGCCATAGCCATCGCCCTGAACTTCGATCTTTCCGCCCAGGCTCAGGAGACCGCTCCGCAGCCCGACATAGTGTCCATCGTCGTCACCGCCACCAAGCGCGCGGAGTCGATCAACGATGTGCCGATGTCGGTCAGCGCCGCCACGGGCGACGATCTGCTCGCCGCCGGCGTCAAGAGCGCCGACGATCTGGGCAAGATCGTGCCCGGCTTCACCTTCACCCAATCGGCTTACAGCACGCCGGTCTATTCTTTGCGCGGTGTCGGATTCTACAATTACGACATCGCATCGACGCCGACGGTGACAGTCTATCAGGATGAAGCACCCCTACCCTTTTCGGCAATGACCCGAAGCGCCAGCTTCGATCTTCAACGGGTAGAAGTTCTCAAGGGGCCGCAGGGGCTTCTCTTCGGCTCCAATTCGACCGGCGGTGCCGTCAACTACATCGCGGCGCGCCCAACCGACCATTTCAGTGCCGGCGTCGATGCCGGATATGGGCGCTTCGACAGCTGGGAACTGGGTGGATTCGTATCCGGCCCGGTCAGCGACGGCATCGGCGTGCGCCTCGCTGCGCGACATGAAGGACAGGGCAACTGGCAAAGCAGCGCGACGCGCCCCGACGACCGCAATGGCAAGCGCGACTTCACCCAGTTGCGCGGATTGATCGACATCGCCGGCGGTGAGCGGTTTAAACTGAAATTCGGCTTCAACGCCTTCTGGGACAAGTCGGACGTGCAGGCGGCACAGCTTGTCCAGGTCAATCCCCTGATGCCGCCCTTCGCCGATCCGCGCCTCGCCGCCCAGCCGATCGTCAACGACAAGTCCCGCGTCGGCGACTGGACCCCCGGCCTCGATCCGCGCCGCGACGATCGTCAGTGGAACGTCACCGGACGGCTCGACTATGAACTGACCGACAGCATCACCTTCACCTCGCTCAGTTCCTACGCCGATTATAAGCAGAATGATGTGGTCGATCCGGACGGCACCGCGCTCGTCCTGGCGGACACGGTCGACCGGGGATCGATCAAGGCCTTTTTCCAGGAACTGCGCCTGTCGGGCGAGTTCGGAAAGGACAGCCGCTGGATCGTCGGCGCGAATTATGAAAACAACAAGGTCAATGAGGTTCAGACGCTGCGTTCGACCGAAGCATCCGGCTTCGCGCCCTTCGCGATCTTCTTCGGCCTGCCGGTGCCCGACGACATCCCGATTTCGTCGCTCCAGCATTTTAAAAATTATGCGGCCTTCGCCAATCTCGACCTGGGCGTGACCGACACGATCACCCTGCATGGCGGCCTGCGCTACACCGACACCAGCGACAGGTTCACGGGCTGCACCGGCAATTCAGCCAATGGCAGCCTGGCCATCGGCCTGGGCCTCATCACCCAGGGCGATCCGACCGCGCTCGGCCCCGATCCGGTCTGCACGCAGCTCGACCAGAATTTGCAGCCGACGATCACCCGCAGCAAATTGTCGCAGGACAATCTGTCCTGGCGCGTGGGCGCGGACTTCAAGCCCAATCGCGACACGCTGCTCTATGCCAATATCAGCCGGGGGTACAAGGTCGGCGCTTTCCCGCTGATCCCCGCATCTTCGGACTCGCAATATACGCCGGTCACGCAGGAAAAGCTGACTGCCTATGAGGCCGGCTTCAAACTGTCTCTGCTCGACCGGAAACTGCAACTCAACGGCGCAGCCTTCTATTATGACTATCGCGACAAGCAGACATTGGGCAGCGTTATCCTGACGCCGAATATTTTCGGCCCGCTCAACCTGCTGGTCAATATTCCCAAGTCGAAGGTGACGGGCGCTGAATTGCAGGCCATTCTTCGCCCCATCTCCGGACTGACCCTGAATGCCGGCGTAACCTATGTCCACAGCAAGATCGGCGACTTCGTCAATTTCGATCCCTTTGGAACGGTGGAGAATTTCAAGGGCGAAGCCTTTCCCAATACGCCCAAATGGCAATGGTCGCTGGCGGCGGATTATGAATTCCCGCTCTCGTCCAGCCTGAACGCCTTTGCCGGGGCTAATATCAATGGCCGCAGCAAGACCAACGGCGCCCTTGGCGAAAATGCGATCCTGGCGATCGACGGCTACACGCTGGTCGACCTGCGCGCGGGCCTCGCCTCCGCCAACGACCGCTGGCGGTTCAGCCTGTGGGGCCGCAATGTCGGCAACACATATTATTGGACCAACGCCTACAAGATCGCGGACGTTTCGGCCCGGTTCGCCGGGATGCCCGCGACCTACGGCGCGACCCTGTCGCTGCGCTACTGATCAATCCATCAAAATACATCGGAGTAATTTGCATGAAATCCGCGTTGCTGCTGCTCGACCTTCAAAATGAAATGGTCGATCCCCGGGGCAAGGTCGGGGCCCACGGGCTTGCCCGGATTGTCGAGGAACGCGGCGTACTCGCCAACGCTCGGGCCTGTCTTGCAGCGGCGCGCGCGGCGGACATGGCTGTCGTCCACGTCCGGCTGGGCTTCCGCGCCGACTATGCCGACTGTCTGAGCGTCGCCGCGCGGATCGGCGGCCTCAAATCCAACCGCGCCGCCATCGTCGGCGAATTCGGCACGGAATTTCACCCCGAAGTCGCTCCCGCCAAGGGCGAACTGGTCATCACCAAACAGTGCGTCAACCCCTTCTTCAACACCGGCCTCATGACCTGGCTGATGCAGAACAGCATCAAGCGGCTCTATATGGGCGGCGTGGCGACCCATCTGGTCGTGGAAAGCACCGCCCGCTTCGCCGATGACGCCGGTTTCGCGCCCGTGGTGATCGAGGATATCTGCGCCGCGCCCAACCCCGCGCTGCACGATCATTTCATCACCATGATCGCGCCTGCGGTCGGCGCCGTGACCAGCACGGAAGCGTTCGTCGCTTCCGCCAGCGCAAACTGAAGCCATGTCGCTTCGGGACATCGCCGGGCGCAGGCAGGCGGTGCTGGCGCCGGGCGCAGCCAATGCGCTCTTCGCCCGCATCATCGAGGATCTGGGCTTCGAATGCGTCTATGTGACCGGCGCCGGCATCGCCAACATGGCCCTGGGCGCGCCGGACATCGGCCTCACCACGCTGGACGATATTGCCGGCACCGTCGCCCGCATTGCCGATGCGGTCAGCTTGCCGCTGATCGTCGACGCGGACACGGGCTTCGGCAATGGCGTCAACACCTATCGCACCATGAAGGTATTGGAGCGCGCGGGCGCCGCCGCCATCCAGCTTGAGGATCAGCTTTTCCCGAAACGCTGCGGCCATTTCAACGGCAAGGGCGTCATTCCGCTGGGCGAGATGCTGCCCAAGATTCGCGCAGCCGCCGACGCCCGCACCCGCGACACGCTGATCGTCGCCCGCACCGATGCGCTGGCGGTGGATGGCATCGACGCCGCGCTCGAACGGGCACAGGCCTTTGTCGAGGCAGGCGCGGACATCACTTTTGTCGAGGCGCCCCGCGACGCCGATCAGATGCGCCGCATCGCCGCCCTCCCCGCGCCGCAGGTGGCCAATATCGTCCATGGCGGCAAGACCCCGCCCCTGCCCCAGTCGCAGCTGGCGGAAATGGGCTTCGGGCTGGTGCTCTACGCCAATGCCGCGTTGCAGGCGGCGGTCCGCGCGTCGGTGAATGTGCTGGGATCGCTGAAGGCCACCGGCTCGCTCGACGCCGTGCACGACCAGCTTGCCTCCTTCGGGGAGCGGCAGGCCGCCGTCGCGAAGGACAAATGGGACGCGCTCGAACAGCGCTTCAAACCGGAGTAAAATCATGCACGTCATCGTTGTTGGCAGCGGCATCGCGGGCCTGAGCGCCGCGCTGACCGCCGCGCAAACCGGCGCGCAGGTGACAGTCGTCGAACGCGCATCGGAGGGCGAGCATGGCGGCAACACCCGCTATACCGAAGCCTATCTGCGCATGAAATCGATGGACGAGGTTGCCGACGACTTCATCGACCATTTCATGGCCAATGCCGGCGGCTATACCGATCCCGGCATCGAACAGGAAATGGTGCGCGACCATGCCGACTGGTCGCCCCTCGCCCGCAGCCAGTCGATGGTCGATCCCGACCTTCTGGGCGCCTTTGCCGACCATGCGGGTTCCACCCTGCGATGGCTGGAACAGGCCGGACTGCGCTTCGACTTCCTGCCGACCGCCTTCATCACCACCACGACCACCCGCCTGCTGCCCATTGGCGGAGGCCTCGCCATGGTCGAAACATTGACCCAAGCCTGCAAGGCCTGCGGCGTGACCTTCCGCTTCGAAACCACCGCCCGCGCCTTGCTGACACGGGACAACCGAGTCACCGGCCTCGCCACCAGCAACGGAGACGTTAGCGGCGACGCGGTGATCCTCGCTTGCGGCGGCTTTGAGGGCAATCCGGAAATGCTGGCCCGCTATGTCGGCGCTCCGGCCATCAATCTGCGCCCGGTGGCGCGCGGCGGCCATTATAACAAGGGCGAAGGCATCCGCATGGCGCTCGACATCGGCGCCGCGCCCAATGGCGATTTCGGCAGCTACCATGCCGAACCGATCGATCCCCGCTCCGGCCTGGCCGAGCCTGCCATCTTCACCTTTCCCTATGGCGTGCTGGTCAACAAGCAGGGGCAGCGCTTCACCGATGAAGCGCCCGGCACGGTCGACGCCCATTATGAAAATGTCACCCGCCGTATCTACGAGCAGCGCGACGGCATCGCCTGGCTGATCGTCGACGCGCGGATCGACGATGTGCCGAACTGGCAGAAGGGCAGCCGCACCGACCAGCCGCCGATCAAGGCCGACAGTATCGAAGCGCTGGCCGAAAAGCTGGACCTGCCCGCCGATGCGCTCTGCGAAACCATGGCGCGCTACAACGCCGCCTGCGTCGAGGGCGCGTTCAAGCCGCTCGAAAAGGACGGTCTCGCCACGCAGGGCCTGACCCCGCCCAAGTCCCACTGGGCACGCCCGGTCGACTGCGCGCCCTTCCTGGCCTGGCCGATCATCTCGGCCAATGTCTTCACCTTCGGCGGGCTGAAGGTCGACCGCCATGCCCGCGTCATCGACCAGGACGGACGCGCCATCCCCGGTCTCTACGCCGCCGGGGAGACGATGGGCATCTACTATCGCACCTATACCGGATCGACCTCCGTGCTGCGCGGCGCGGTGTTCGGGCGTCAGGCGGCGCTGCACGCCAGCGGCCGGACGCAATGACGACCCGGATCGCGCTCGACGGCATGGTGGCGCTCGTCACCGGCGGCGGCGGGATGATCGGCGGCGCCATCGCCCGACGCATGGCGGAGGGCGGCGCGCATGTCGCCCTCGCCGACCGGGAAGCGCCCACACCGGCCGCGCAAGGGCGCGCCTATGCCGCCGACCTCTCGGACGCGGCGCAATTGCGCGCGCTGGTGGATCGGGTTCTGGCGGATTTCGGCAGGATCGACTGCCTCGTCACCGCCGCCGGGATCACCTCGACCGGCGCGTTCGAAAACATCACGGCGGAGGAATGGGACCGCGTCCATGCGATCAACCTGCGCGGCGTGTTCCTCGCCAATCAGGCGGTGATCGCGCCCATGAAAGCGGCCGGTTTCGGGCGGATCGTGAATATCGGCTCCGTCCTCGCCAAAAATGGCGGCAATCCCCGCCCCTGGCTCGATGCCGGTGAACAGGCCCGCGCCGGCAATGCCGCCTATGGCGCCGCCAAGGCGGGCGTCCACGCGATGACGCTCTACCTCGCCAAGGAGCTTGCGGTGCACGGCATAACGGTCAACGCCGTGGCGCCCGGCCCGATCGCCAGCCCGATGACGACCAGCTTCCCGGCCGCACTGGTCCGGCAAATCCCGGCAGGCCGCATGGGCAATGCGGACGAGGTCGCGGGCATGGTCGCCTGGCTCTGTTCGCGCGAGAACGCCTTCGTCACCGGCGAGATCATCGACGTCAACGGCGGCCTCTGGATGGATTGATATCAGGATTCGATAAGTCTGACTCATTGAATCCTGGTAAAGCCCGCGCGGCGCCTGAGCGTTTCCAAGTCGTGATGCGTCAGCATCTCAGCGACTTGGTATAGGGCAGGGCAATTTCCGGATTGCCATGCCCTTTCCTGTGTCAGCGGCGCATATCCAGCGCAATATCCACGATCATATCCTCCTGCCCGCCGACCATCTTGCGGCGGCCGACTTCGGTGAGGATGGCGCGGGTGTCGACGCCATAATCGGCCGCAGCCTTTTCCGCATGGCGCAGGAAGGAGGAATAGACCCCCGCATAGCCGAGCGTCAGCGTCTCGCGGTCGACGCGGACCGGGCGGTCCTGCAACGGACGGACGAGATCTTCCGCCGCATCCATCAGCGCATAGAGGTCGCAGCCATGCTGCCAGCCGCAACGATCGGCGGCGGCGATGAACACCTCCAGCGGCGCATTGCCCGCGCCCGCGCCCATGCCCGCCAGGCTGGCATCGACGCGCAGCGCGCCATTTTCCACCGCGATCATCGAGTTGGCGACGCCCAGCGACAGATTGTGATGGGCATGCACGCCGCGCTGCGTCTCCGGCTTCAGCACGCGGTCATAGGCCCGTAGCCGCGCTGCATAGTCGTTCATGTTCATCGCGCCGCCGCTGTCGGTGACATAGACGCAGTGCGCGCCATAATCTTCCATCAGCTTGGCCTGCTTCGCCAGCGAGTCCGGGTCGGTCATGTGGCTCATCATCAGGAAGCCCGACACGTCCATGCCGAGGTTCCGCGCCGCTTCGATATGCTGTTTCGACACATCGGCTTCGGTGCAATGGGTGGCGATCCGCACCGACCGGACGCCCAGGTCATAGGCGCGCTTCAGGTCATGCACGGTGCCGATGCCCGGCAGCAGCAGAGTGGTGAGGACACTATGCTCCAGCACTTCGGCCACCGCCGCGATCCAGTCCCAATCGGTATGCGCGCCGAAGCCGTAGTTGAAGCTCGACCCTTGCAGGCCGTCGCCATGGGCGACCTCGATCGCGTCGACCTTCGCCCGGTCGAGCGCTTTGGCGATCGCCTTGACATGGTCGAGGCCATATTGGTGACGGATGGCGTGCATCCCGTCGCGCAGGGTGACGTCCTGAATATAGAGTTTCGTCTGCGTGGGATCGAAGGTCATGCTGCCATCCTTTCCGCGATACGCTCGGCGGTGCGCAGCGCGGCCGAGGTCATGATGTCGAGATTGCCGGCATAGGCAGGCAGATAATGGGCCGCGCCCTCCACTTCGAGGAAGACCGTGACCTTGAGGCCGGTGAAGTCCCCGCCCATTTCGGGAATATGCAGAGGCTTGTTGGAGCCGACATGCTCGAACTGCACCTCCTGCTTCAACCGATAACCCGGAACATAGGTCTGCACTTCGGCCACCATGTCCGCGACGCTCTGGCGGATGGCGTCCTGATCGCCGTCCTCGGCGAGGCAATAGACGGTGTCGCGCATGATCAACGGCGGTTCGGCGGGGTTGAGGATGATGATCGCCTTGCCCCGCGTCGCGCCGCCGACATCGACAATCGCCTGGCTCGTGGTTTCGGTGAACTCATCGATATTGGCGCGGGTGCCAGGGCCTGCGCTCTTGGACGAGATGGACGCGACGATCTCGCCATAATGGACCTTCGCCACCCGGTTGACGGCATGGACGATCGGAATGGTCGCCTGCCCGCCGCAGGTCACCATGTTGACATTGTCCGCGTCCAGATTGGCAAGGCCGTTGACCGGCGGGATGGTATAGGGGCCGACGGCGGCAGGGGTGAGGTCGATCACCTTCTTGCCATGCGCCTGAAGCAGTTCATTGTTCCGCTTGTGCGCGCCTGCCGAGGTCGCGTCGAACACGATCTTGATGTCGGCAAATTCCGGCATGGCGACAAGGCCGTCTATTCCCTCCGCCGTGATCGGCACGCCCATGCGCGCGGCGCGCTTCAGCCCGTCCGATTCCGGGTCGATGCCGACGAACGCGCCCATTTCCAGCGTGTCCGACAGGCGCATGATCTTGATCATCAGGTCGGTGCCGATATTGCCCGACCCGATGATGGCCGCCTTGGTCTTGGCCATGGTTCTCAAACCTTTCCGTAAGTGAAGCTGGTTTCGCCGATGCCGCCGATGACGGCCCGGACATGATCGCCGGGATGGAGCGCGACCATCGGTCCCAGCGCCCCGCCCAGAAGAATATCGCCCGCCTTCAGGGGTTCGCCGCGCCGCGCCAGCGTCTGCGCCAGCCAGGCGGCGGCGTTCAGCGGATTGCCCAGCACCGCGGCCCCCGCCCCCAGCGACACCGGGGCGCCGTTGATTTCCATCACCATGCCGCAGCTATAGAGGTCCAGCCCGGCCAGCGGCCTGCCATCCCCGGCCAGGACGAAGAAAGCGGAAGACCCGTTGTCCGCGACCGTATCGGCAAAGGTGATCTTCCAGTCTGCAATGCGGCTGTCGACAATCTCGATTGCCGCATGCACGCTGGCAACGGCCCGCGCCACCATCTGCGGCGTGGTGTCGGGATCGGACAGGTCCTGACCCAGGATGAAGGCGATTTCCGCCTCCGCCTTGGGCTGCAAGGCGCGCGCCGGATCGAGCGTGCCGCCATCGATCACCTGCATGTCGTCGAACAACACGCCGAAGTCGGGCTGGTCCACGCCCAGCTGCTGCTGCACCGCCCTGGCCGTCAGCCCCGCCTTGCGCCCGACGATGCGGCGCCCCTGCGCCTCCCAATAGCGGGTGTTGATCGTTTGGATCGCATAGGCGCTGTCGGCATCCTGCGGTTCCAGCCCATCGCGCATCGGCGGCACCGCGCCGCCTGTATAGGCGTCCCGCAAACGGCGGGCGAGGTCTTCATGATTGGGGACCAGCATCGATTCCTCATCCTCTCTTGGTTCGCTCTTTTTTAAGGAGGCTTTCCCCTTGGCGCCAGCCGACCGGTCGGCTATCTTCTCACATTATGAGAGATGGAACGCCGCAACTCAGTTCGTTCAAGCGCACGCTCACCATGCTGGAGGCCGTGGTCGACGATGGCGGGGCAAGCAGCGTCGCGGAGATGGCCCGCAGGCTCGGCCTCCCCGTGGCGACGGCGCATCGGCAGATTGCGACGTTGGTGGCGGAGGATTATCTGCGCCCGCTGGGCAAGGGGCGTCATGTCGCGGGATCGCGCCTCATGAAGCTCGCGCAGCGGCTGGACGAGAAGCAACTGATCGCCAATGTCGCCGCGCCGATCCTGCACCGCCTGGCAACGCGGGTGCGCAGCACCGTTCAGTTGGGCACGCTGGAAAATGAAATGGTCACTTACCGTATCAAGACCGGCCAAGGTGCCAGCGCCCTGTTCACCAAGGTTGGCATGCAGTTGGAGGCTTATTGCTCGGGCATGGGCAAGGTGTTGCTGGCCTATCTCCCCGACAAGGACCGGGACAATTATCTGGCTGGTGGTCCCTTCGTGCCCCTGACGGCAAAAACCATTACCGAACCGGCCGCACTCACCGCTGAACTGATCAAGGTACAGGAGCAGGGATTTGCCGTGGACGACGGCGAAATTGCCGATGGCCTGTTCTGCATGGCCGTCCCGATCCGCAATCCCGCGCAGCAGGTGGTGGCGGCTATCTCCGTTTCGCAAGCCGACACCGGCAACAAACGCATGGCCGACGACGTTCTGCTGGCCATGCTCCGCCAGGCCGCGTCCGCCATCGAGGCGGAGGCGAACGTCGGCACGGATCGTTAGACCGTCTGGAAGCCTCCCTCGCCCGACGCGCCGGGGATGAATGGATCCGAAGCGCGGCTCATACAATATGAGAGGGTTCGACCTGGCATCCCATGGCCCCACGGGTATCGAGATCGCACATCGCCTTCGCAACATGGGAGGTGCATGACAGGCCGGTTGGGTCTACACCAGAACATGGCGACGGACTCTGCCCCAAAGCGTCCGCCGTTTATTCCGGAGGTCCCCCTCATGAAACAGTATAAGGTCGGCTATCTGATCGGAAGCCTCGCCCGCGAATCGATCAATCGCAAACTCGCCCAGGCACTTATCCGGCTTGCACCCGAAAATCTCAGCTTCGTAGAGATCTCCTTTTCGGAACTGCCGCTCTACAGCTATGATTATGATGCCGATTTCCCGCCGGTCGCACGCGCCTTCAAGGACGCGCTCAAGGCGGTCGACGCGCTGCTGTTCGTGACCCCGGAATATAATCGATCGATCCCCGGCGGCCTCAAGAACGCGATAGACTGGGCCAGCCGGCCCTATGGCACCAACAGTTTCACCCATAAGCCTTCCGCCGTGATCGGCGCGTCGCCTGGCGCCATCGGCACCGCCGTCGCTCAGCAGAGCTTGCGCAGCGTACTCAGCTTCTGCAATTCGCCGCAGATGAACGCGCCGGAGGCCTATATCCACTACACGCCCGGTCTGATCAGCGACAATGGCGAAATCACGGTCGCCTCGACCGAGGATTTCCTGCGTCACTATATGGAAGAATTTCAGGACTTCATTGCCCGGGTGCTGTCCGCGCTGCCCAATCGCGCCTGAGGTTCGGAAGGAACAGATATGAGCGAGACATCTACCGATCCTCTGGGCCGGCTGCTGGCCGGCCTTCCAGACCTGCTGCCGATGCTGGAGGCGGCGTATAAGGACATCCATGCCCATCCCGAACTATCGATGGAGGAGGTCCGTACCGCCGCCATTGCCGAACGGCATCTGAACGACAACGGCTATGAAGTGACGGCGGGCATCGGCAAAACGGGCGTCGTCGGCCTGCTGCGCAATGGCGATGGGCCAACCGTCCTGCTGCGCGCGGACATGGACGCCCTGCCGGTGGCCGAGGATACGGGGCTGGATTACGCCAGCACGGTCACCGGCACCGATCCCTCCGGCAAGACCGTGCCCGTCGCGCATTCCTGCGGCCATGACATGCATGTGGCATGGCTCATGGGCGCAAGCGCCCTGTTCGCCCGCAATCGCGATGCCTGGCGGGGCACGTTGATCGTCCTGTTCCAGCCGGGCGAGGAAACGGCCCAGGGCGCGCGGGCGATGATCGACGACGGCCTGCTGGCACGTTTCCCGAAGCCGGATGTCGTGCTGGGTCAGCATGTCATGGTCGGCGCGGCAGGCACGGTCTCCGGCACCGCTGGGCCGATCACCTCGGCGGCGGACAGCCTTCAGATCCGCATGTTCGGCCGCGGCGCGCACGGATCGATGCCGCAAGCCAGCATCGACCCGGTCGTCATGGCCGCATCGACCGTGCTGCGTCTGCAAACCGTCGTTTCGCGCGAAGTCGCAGCGACCGAGGCCGCCGTGGTCACCGTCGGCGTTCTGCAAGCGGGGACCAAGGAAAATATCATTCCCGACGAAGCCCTCATCAAACTCAATGTGCGGACTTTCGACGAAGGCGTGCGCGAGCGCGTGCTGTCCGCGATCGAACGGATCGTCCATGCGGAGGCAGCCGCGTCCGGCGCGCCCCGCCCGCCGGAGATCACGCCGCTCGACCGCTATCCGCTCAACGTCAATGACAAGGACGCAAGCGACCGCATCGCCGCGGCGTTCCGCGCGCATTTCTCGACCGACCGGGTCCAGCATAGCGGCCCCGCCTGCGCCAGCGAGGATTTCGGCTGTTACGGCACCGAATGGAGCGTCCCGTCGGTATTCTGGTTTGTCGGCGGAACCGATCCTGAACTCTTTGCCAAGGCCGTGGCCGAAGGACGGTTGAATGAATTGCCCGTCAATCACAGCCCGCATTTCGCGCCGGTCCTGCATCCGACGCTGAAGACCGGAGTGGAGGCCATGGCGACGGCGGCGATGGCCTGGAACGCCGCTTCATGAATGACTGCAAAAAGGACGTGCGACCATGATGGCGGGGCAAGCGACCGATGAACTCCTGCGCGTGCTCGTCCTCATTCTCGATCTTGCCGGCACCTTCGCCTTCGCGCTGAGCGGCGCGACGGCAGGGGTGCGGCGGCAACTCGACATCTTCGGCGTCCTGGTGCTCTCCTTCGCGGCTTCAACCTTCGGGGGGATCACCCGCGATGTAGTGATCGGCGCGGTACCGCCGGCCGCATTGCAGGACTGGCGCTATCTGGCGGTATCGATTGCGGCGGGCCTCATCTGTTTCTTCTGGTCGTCGCTGATCGAAAAGCTGCGCAATCCGGTACGGATGCTGGACGCGATGGGATTGGCGCTGTTCGCGGTGGCCGGAACGGAAAAGGCGCTGGCCTTCGGGCTAAGCCCGGTCATGGCAGCCCTGCTGGGAATGCTGACCGGCATTGGCGGCGGCGTGGCGCGGGATGTGCTTCTTGCTGAAATTCCCGGCGTGCTTCGTTCGGACCTCTATGCCGTGGCAGCGCTGGTCGGCGCGGCGATCGTGGTGATCGGTCACATGCTGTATTTTCCGATCCTCCTCACCGCCTGCGGAGGCGGCCTTGCCTGTTTCAGCCTGCGCATGGTGGCCATCCGGCGCGGCTGGCATCTCCCCCAGGCCAGCGAACGCAAAAGGCCGCAGGACTGAATTCCACCGGATCGGGGACTTGAAAGCCGCCGCCGCTCCAGCCATCTGACGGGCCGGATTCCATTTGGGAGAGCTTTCGCACCGCCATGACCACGACCGGCACCGCACCCGAAACCCGTTCCTTTGAGGCCGACGTCGCCCGGCTGCTCCACATGATGGTGCACTCGGTCTATTCGGACAAGGATGTCTTCCTGCGCGAGTTGATCTCCAACGCAGCCGACGCCTGCGAGAAGCTGCGCTACGAACTGCTGAGCGATCCCGCCCTCGCCGGGGAAGATGGCCAGCCGCGCATCACCCTGACGCTCGACCCCGACGCCCGCCAGTTGATCCTGGAGGATAACGGCATCGGCATGAGCGAGATCGAATTGGCCGAAGCGCTGGGCACCATCGCCCGGTCGGGCACCCGCGCCTTCATGGAGCGCGTCGCCGCCGCCCAGGAAGGCGAAGGCGCGCAACTGATCGGCCAGTTCGGCGTCGGCTTCTATTCGGCCTTCATGGTCGCGGATCGCGTCGATGTCTATTCCCGCCGCGCCGGCGCCGACACCGCCGCGCACTGGGCGTCGGATGGCCTGGGCAGCTACACCATCCAGCGTGTCGACCCGGCGCAAGCCCCGGCGCGCGGGACCCGCATCGTCCTCCATCTGAAGGAAGACGCCGCCAGCTACACCGAAGCCTTCACCACCCAGCGCATCGTCACCGCGCAGTCGGGCCATGTCCCCGTCCCCATCTTCCTCAAGGAAAAGCCGGATGCAGAGGAAAAGCAGATCGCAGACGGCGCGGCGCTCTGGACCCGCCCAAAGTCGGACATCACGGCGGAGGAATATACCGACTTCTACCGCAGCACCGCCGGCCAGTTCGATGAACCGGCCCTGACGCTGCATTATCGGGCCGAAGGGCTGCACGAATATTCGGTCCTCGCCTTCCTGCCCTCCATGCCCCCCTTCGACCTGTTCGACCCGGATCGCGCCGGCCGGATGAAGCTCTATGTCCGTCGCGTCTTCATCACCGACGAGGCGCAGATCCTGCCGCGCTACCTGCGTTTCGTGCGCGGTCTGGTCGACAGCAACGACCTGCCGCTCAACGTCTCGCGCGAGATGATCCAGGAAAGCCCGGTGCTCGCCGCTATTCAGAAGGGCGTCGCGAACCGCATCCTCGCCGAACTGGACAAGCTGGCCGAAAAGGATGCGGACGCCTATCGCGCCTTCTGGCAGAATTTCGGCGCGGTCCTGAAGGAAGGGCTGTACGAGGATTTCTCCCGGCGCGAGACGCTGCTTGGCCTCGCCCGCTTCAAGTCCACCGTTTCGGGCGAGGACTGGCGCTCGCTCAAGGACTATGTCGGGGCGGTGAAGGACAATCAGACCGCGATCTACTACGCCACCGGATCGGACCTCGACCGCCTCGCCTCCTCCCCCCAGCTTGAAGGGTTCCGCGCTCGCGGGACCGAGGTGCTGCTGCTCACCGATCAGGTCGACAGCTTCTGGGTCACGGCGGGCGCCGACTATCAGGGCAAACCGTTCAAGTCGGTGACGCAGGGCCTGGCCGACCTCAGCCTGATCCCCTTGGCCGACGGCGAAACGGCCCCCGCCCAGGCGTCGGCAGAAGTCGATGGCTTCATCACCTACGTCAAGGGCGTGCTGGGCGAGGAAGTCTCCGACGTCCGCGCATCGGAACGGCTGACGGAAAGCGCCGTCTGCCTGGTCGCACCGGACAATGCGATGGACCGCCAGCTTGAAAAGATGCTGGCCGGGGCTGGACGCCTCGACCATGCGGCAAAGCCGGTGCTGGAGATCAATCCCCGCCACGAGCTGATCGCCCGGCTGGGCGCGCTGGCGGAGGATAGCGGCCTGCGCGAGGATGCCGCGCGCTTGCTGCTCGACGAAGCCCGCATCGCCGATGGCGAGCTTCCCGCCGATCCACGTGCCTTTTCCGCGCGCCTCGCCCGCATGATCGGCGGCGCGATCCAGTGAATGGACGGTGGCCGGGACCGTCCCGGCCACCGGTCCCCCGATAACGGTATCGAACGACAATCCGCTTGCCACTGCCGCGAAAGCACGCCAAGCACGCGGCGACAGGAATTGAGGGAACAGCGCGCTAATGAGCTATTATGACGTTCTGATCGTAGGCGCCGGTCACGCAGGGGCACAGGCCGGCATTTCGCTGCGCCAATTGGGGTTTGAAGGCACCATCGCCATGATCGGCGATGAAAAGGACCCGCCCTATGAGCGCCCGCCGCTGTCCAAGGAATATTTCGCGGGCGACAAGAGCTTCGACCGCATCCTGATCCGTCCCGCGAGCTTCTGGGACGAGCGCAAGATCGACATGCTGCTGGGGCTGCGCGTCAAGTCGGTCGATCCCGTCGGCAAGTTCGTGACGGCGGGCGGCAAGGAAATGGGCGACCGCGAAATCGGTTATGGCAAGCTGATCTGGTGCACTGGCGGCTCCCCGCGCATGTTGACCTGCGCCGGTGCCGATGCGTCCAACGTCCATGCCGTTCGTCGCCGCGACGATGTCGACGCGATGATGGCGAAGATCGACCAGATCAACCATGTGACCGTCATCGGCGGCGGCTATATCGGCCTCGAAGCCGCTGCCGTCCTGTCGAAGTTCGGCAAGAAGGTCGTGCTGCTCGAAGCCCTCGACCGCGTGCTGGCGCGCGTGGCGGGTGAAGAACTGTCGCGCTTCTACGAAGCAGAACACCGCGCCCATGGCGTCGACCTGCGCACCGGCGCGCGGATGGACTGCATCGAGGTCACCGACGGCAAGGCGACCGCCGTGCTGATGCAGGATGGCGAGCGGATCGAAACCGACATGGTGATCGTCGGCATCGGCATCATCCCCGAAACCGGCCCGCTGATCGCGGCGGGCGCGGTCGGCGGCAATGGCGTGGACGTGGATGAATATTGCCGCACCAGCCTGCCCGACATCTATGCGGTGGGCGATTGCGCGGCCCATGCCAACAGCTTCGCGCGCGGCGCGCAAATCCGCCTCGAGTCCGTGCAGAACGCCAATGATCAGGCGAAAACCGCCGTCAGCCACATCATGGGCAAGGAAGAAGCCTATCATGCGGTACCGTGGTTCTGGTCGAACCAATATGATCTGAAGCTCCAGACCGTGGGGCTCTCCACCGGCCATGACCAGACGATCCTGCGCGGCGATCCCGCCACCCGCGGCTTTTCGGTCCTGTACATGAAGGGCGGCAAGCTGATCGCGCTCGACTGCGTCAATGCGGTCAAGGACTATGTGCAGGGCCGCGCCCATGTCGTCTCCGGCGCGGTGCTGGATCACGCGCAACTCGCTGACCCGGCGGTGCCGCTCAAGGAAGTCGGCCTCGCCTGACCGATCGAGGAAGGTCAGCCCCGAAAGCGGACCTTCTTCGCCAATTCCCAGGGTCCGCCGCGATAATGCCAGGCCGCAAGCCCGACTATCGCGAGCGGCCTCGGGCGGAATTCCCGCCTCAACGTCTCCGCCAGCGCCTTGGCCTCTCGCGGTTCGACCTTGTTCTGCACCGTGATGTGAAAGCGCGGCCGCCCCTGATCCTGCGGCACCAGCAAGCCCGCAAAAGCGTCCGCCAGTTCATCGCGCATCGCCATCAGCTCGGGGCTGTCCACCCGATAGGCAACGCCCCGCCCCAGCAGCATCACCTCCGTCAACCGCGCAGCGGGCGCAGGTCCGATACAAAGCCGCTTCAATCGGTGCGCCACTTCCTCCAGGGCCGAGGGCGGCAAATGATGGAACAAGGTGAGATGCGCCGGGACCAGATTGCGCTCAGCGGGAAAATGAGCGCGCCGCAGCCCCTCGGCCCAGCCGAAGTCCGCCGCCCCCATCAAGGCGGTCACAATGATCGGCGGTACTGAAACTCGCTCAATCAACTACTTACGCCCCTTTCCTGCACCGCTTTCGCAAAATTGCGGCGAACGATATGATCGCCCTAACCGGTCCCGATAAACCGACCGCCCATGGAGGGGAAAACAGCCATGACCGCACCGCGATCCTTTTGGGGTATAGGCATCGTCCTGCTATTCTGGAACATGATGGGGGTTGGCGCCTTCATCATGCAATATAGCGCCGACCTCAGCCAGTTGGCCAAGACCGATCCTTATACCGCCGGCATCTTCGCGGCGATGCCGGGCTGGGCCTGGACGGCTTATGCCGTCGCGGTCGGCGCCGGGACGCTCGGCGCGATCCTGCTCCTCCTCCGCAAGCGCGCCGCAGTACCCCTGTTCCTGCTCTCGATCGTCAGCGTGATCGTGCAGTTCGGCTACAGCTTCATCCACACCGACCTGCTGGTGGTGAAGGGCGTCACGGCCGCGATCTTCCCGGCCGTGATCCTGATCGTCGCCCTCTTCCAGTGGCGCTATGCCCGCAACCTCACCGTCCGGGGCCTGCTTCACTAGGCAGCGTTTAACACCGGCCCTTGCCCAATCGCGCCCAGATCGAAAGGCGCGGTCTGGTACATTTCGTTGATCCAGTTGCCGAACAGCATATGCGCATGGCTGCGCCAGTGATTTTGCGGCGCCTGGGCGGGATCATCATCGGGGAAATAATGGACAGGGAACTGCCCGCCCCCGTCGCGCGCATATTCATCCGCCAGCGTCCGGCTGTCATATTCCAGATGGTTGAACATGTGCAGAAAGCCGCGCTCCGGGTCGCCGATCAGGCACAGGCCCGACTCTTCGCTCTCCGCCAGAATCTGCAGGCCGCGCCCTTCGGGAATATCCTGCCGCCGCACCTCCGACCAGCGCGACACCGGCACGCAGAAATCGTCGGAGAGACCCCGCATCCATGGCGAGGACCGCAAATGGACCCGATGGCGGAACACGCCGAACGCCTTTTGCCCCAAGGCATGTTTCTCCACGCCGTGGAAATGATGCAGCGCCGCCTGCGCCGCCCAGCAGATGCTCAGCGAGCGGTGCACATGGGTCTGCGTCCAGTCCAGAATCGCCTGCAATTCCTCCCAATAGCTCACCGCTTCGAAAGGCAGTTGCTCCACCGGCGCGCCGGTGATGATGAAGCCGTCGAACCGTTCATCCCGCACGTCGCTCCACGGACGATAGAAAGACGCCATATGATCGGCGGATGTATTGCGCGACACATGGTCGCTGATCCGGACCAGCGTCAATTCCACCTGCAACGGCGTCGCCCCCAGCAGCCGGGCGAGCTGCGTCTCGGTGCTGATCTTGTTGGGCATGAGGTTGAGCAGCGCGATCCGCAAGGGGCGAATATCCTGCCGCACTGCATCGGCTTCGCGCATGACGACGACACCCTCGGCCTCCAGCGTGCGGCGGGCGGGCAGGTCGTCGGCTATCTTGATCGGCACGTCACGTCATTCCTTGGCTTTGGAGCGACGCTTGACGATGTGGCTTGGGTCCGCTTGTTTGCCGGATCGGCCACATCCTCCCTTTTGGGAGTGCCACCTTGCCCGGATAGGCAGGTTGGCGTTGGGCGTCTCCCCAACTCTTGATGCTGACGTCCATTTAGGCACGCAAAGGCGGTTTGGCAATCGCTGCTTTACGAAGGGAAAGGAAAAATTGAAGGACAAGGCTGAAATTGCCCCGTCCACTCAGGCTAAAGCTCACCTCTGGCCCGGCGGATTTCAAACCATTTCCGCACATTCTCATTATGCTCTTGCAGCGTATCGGCAAAGATATGCCCGCCCTTCCCGTCCGCGACGAAATAGAGCGCCTTGGTCTCCGCCGGATGCAGCACCGCCAGGATCGACAGCCGCCCCGGATTGGCGATCGGCCCTTTGGGCAGGCCAGTCATCGCATAGGTATTATAATCGTTGACCGCCGCGATCTCCGATCTCTTGATCCGCCGTCCCAGAGGCTTGCCCCTGGTGATCGGGTAGATGATCGTCGGGTCCGCCTGCAACATCATGCGTGTCTTCAGACGGTTGCCATAAACCCCCGCCACCATCGGCCGCTCCGACGGGACGCCGGTTTCCTTCTCAACAATGCTGGCAAGGATGATCGCTTCCCTGGGGGATTTGGCCACCGTATCGGGCGCCCGCTCGGCCCACAGCGTCGCCAGCGCCCTGTCCATCGCGGACTGCATCCGCTTCAGCACCACGGCCCGGCTTTCGCCCTTGTCGAAGGCATAGCTGTCGGGCAGCACGCTGCCTTCTTCGGGCACCGCGATGTCGCCGGTCAGTTCCTCATTCGCCTTCAGCCGCTCATAAACCAGGATAGAGGGCATGCCCTCCGGTATGGTGATGAGCCGGGTCAGCGTTTTGCCGCCCTGCAATATGCTGAAAATGTCGCTGTTGCTGGCGCCCTTGGGAATCAGGAACTCGCCCGCCTTGATCGACTTGCCTCGCCCGAAGACCTTGGCGCGGGTCAGGAAGGCATCGGCCGACCGCACAATGCCCTTCTGCTTGAGCAGCACCGCCGCGTCCGCAATCGTCGCGCCATCGGGCACCACGATCGTCACATCCGATGTCGCCGGCCCCGCCTCCGTCCAGCCATGGACGAAACGGAACGCGACAAAGGCCGCGACGGCCAGACCGATGAGCAGGATGCTACAGCCGAGCCGCCGCATGGGAGTTGTCTCAGATCGCCTTCATGATGAGCGAGGCATTCGTGCCGCCGAAACCGAACGAGTTGTTCAGCACCGCGCGCACCTTGCGCTCCTTGGCGACATGCGGAACCAGGTCGACGCCCTTGCAGCTTTCGCTCGGTTCGTCGAGGTTCAGCGTCGGCGGCACGATCTGGTCGCGCATGGCGAGAATGCAGAAGATGCTCTCCACCGCGCCCGCGCCGCCCAGAAGATGGCCGATGGCGGACTTGGTCGAGCTCATCGACATGGTGTTCAAATGTTCGCCGAACAACCGCTTCACCGCGCCCAGCTCCAACTCGTCGCCAAGCGGGGTCGAGGTGCCGTGCGCGTTCACATAGTCGATGTCAGCCAACGACAAGCCCGACTTGCGGAGCGCCATTTCCATCGAACGATAGCCGCCATTGCCCTCCGGATGCGGAGCGGTGACGTGATAGGCGTCGCCCGACAGGCCGTAACCGATCACTTCGGCATAGATTTTCGCGCCGCGCTTCTTGGCATGCTCATATTCCTCGAGCACGACCACGCCCGCACCCTCGCCCATGACGAAGCCGTCACGGTTGATGTCGTAGGGCCGCGAAGCTTTTTCCGGCGTGTCGTTGAAGCCGGTCGACAGCGCGCGAGCCTGGGCGAATCCGGCAATGCCGATCGGGCAGATCGCGCTTTCCGCGCCACCGGCCAGCATCACGTCGGCATCATCCATCGCGATCATCCGCGCGGCGTCGCCGATGGAGTGCGCGCCTGTGGAACAGGCGGTCACCACCGCATGGTTCGGCCCCATCAGGCCATATTTGATCGAAACCTGACCCGAAATCAGGTTGATGAGACGACCGTGGACGAAGTGCGGCGACACGCGGCCCGGCCCCTTGTTCGCCAGCACCAGCGATTCGCTTTCGATGCCTGGCAGACCGCCAATGCCCGAACCGATGGAGCAACCAGCGCGCAGCCGCTCTTCCTCGCTCATGTCGGTCAGGCCCGCGTCCTGCAGAGCCTCGCTGGCGGCGGCAATGCCGAAGACGATGAACGGATCGACCTGACGCTGGATCTTGTGGTCGACTTCCTTGTTGGCGTCGAAACCATATTCATGATCCGCCGGCTTCACCTCGCAGGCGATGCGGCACTTATATTCGCTGGCGTCGAACCGCGCGATCGTCGCCGCGCCGGATCTGGACGCGATGATGTTTTTCCAGGTGGTTTCGACATTCCCGCCCAGCGGGGTGACCATGCCGAGGCCGGTTACGACGACGCGACGCATATCCTTGCTCCGAAATTCTTCATTGGCTTGGCCCGTCCTTTAACCGCAACAAAGGCGCTTGTGAACGGGCAGCCAGATACGAAAAGGCTCCCCAAGACCCGGTTTTGCCGGACAGGAGGAGCCATTTCCTTCAAACGCAGCGACCCCAGCCCCGGAAGGCGGGTCGCCAGACGCTCTTACTGCTTGCTGTCGATATAATCGATGGCATCCTTGACGGTGGCGATCTTCTCAGCCGCATCGTCGGGGATTTCGACGCCGAATTCTTCTTCGAACGCCATCACCAGTTCAACGATGTCCAGGCTGTCAGCGCCCAGATCGTCGATGAAGCTTGCGTCCTCGGTCACCTTCTCGGCTTCGACGCCCAGATGCTCGACGACGATTTTCTTTACGCGATCCGCGGTCTCACTCATGAGTGGTCCTTTTTACTGGGTATCGTTGATGGTTCTGAATATTTGTTAAGGCATGCCCTAGAGGCAAGCCCCTACAGAGGCAAGAGGCAAGAGACAATCGGGAAACGCACACCCGCCCGCCTGCATTCGACTCCTGCTGCTCCGATGGCACAAGGCGGCGACTTTGCAAATGCCCAAAATTTTCGGGCGCGAAGGAATAATCCATCACGCCCGAACAAATCAGATCATCGCCATGCCGCCATTGACGTGCAGCGTCTGGCCGGTGACATAACCGGCTTCCTTGCTCGCAAGATACACGACGGCCGCGCCGATATCCTCACCCGCGCCCAGGTCGCCCGCCGGGATCTTGGTGAGGATCGCGCCCTTTTGCGCATCGTTCAGCGCATCGGTCATGGCCGACCGGATGAAGCCGGGCGCCACGCAGTTCACGGTGATCCCACGGCTCGCCAATTCCTGGCCCAGCGACTTGGACATGCCGATGATGCCGGCCTTGGACGCCGCATAATTGGCCTGCCCCGGATTGCCGGTGACGCCGACGACCGAGGTGATGGAGATGATGCGGCCGAAGCGCGCCTTCATCATCGGCTTGGCGGCCGCGCGGGCCAGCCGGAAAGCGGCCTCCAGATTCACGGAGATCACATCCGACCATTCCTCATCCTTCATGCGCAGGATCAGGTTGTCGCGGGTGATGCCGGCATTGTTGACGAGAATGTCGATCTTCCCGCCAAGCGCTTCCACCGCCTGCCCGACCAGCCCGTCGACCGCCGCCGGATCGGAAAGGTTGCAGACCAGAATCTTGTGATCCCCGCCCAGTTCGGCGGCAAACGCCTTCAGTTTCTCCTCATTGCTCCCCGAAAGGGCGAGCGTAGCGCCCTGCGCTGCAAGAGCCTTCGCAATGGCGGAACCAATGCCCCCCGAAGCGCCCGTCACCAGCGCGGTCATGCCTGTCAGATCGAACATGTCACTTCATCCTTATTCGGTCAGAAAGCGGCCAGCGCCGCCTCGATATCGTCCATCGTTACGATGCTGCGCACGGTGGCGTCGGGCGCGATGCGCTTGACCATCGGGCCGACGACCTTGCCGCCCAATTCGATGAATTCGGTCACGCCCGCGTCCCACATGGCGGCCACGGATTCGCGCCAGCGCACCCGGCCCGTCACCTGCTCCACCAGCCGCAGCTTGATCTCCTCCGGGTCGGCAATCGCGCTCGCCAGCACATTGGCGTAGACCGGCAACAGCGGCGTCTTGATCGCCGCCTGGCCCAAAGCCTCCGCCATCGCTTCGGCCGCGGGCTGCATCAGCGGGCAATGGAAGGGCGCCGACACCGGCAGCAGCACGCCGCGCTTGATGCCATGGTCCTTCACCAGCGCCACCGCGCGCTCGATGGCGCCGCGATGCCCGGAAATCACCACCTGCGTCGGGTCGTTGTCATTGGCGACGGTGCAGACCTCGCCCTCGGCCGCCGCTTCGGCCAACGCCTGCGCCTTCTCAATGTCAGCACCCAACAGCGCCGCCATAGCGCCCTCGCCCACCGGCACGGCCGCCTGCATCGCCTGCCCGCGCAGCTTCAGCAGCTTCGCGGTCGTCCCGATGTCGAAAGCGTCCGCCGCGCAGAGCGCGCTATATTCGCCCAACGAGTGCCCGGCGACGAAATCGCCCTTCTCGCCAAGCGAAAAACCGCCCTCCTTCTGCATCACCCGCAGCGTCGCCAGCGCATTCGCCATGATCGCGGGCTGCGCATTTTCGGTCAGCGTCAGGTCGCTCTCCGGCCCCTCCACCATGATGCGGAACAAATGCTGCGACAGAGCGTCATCGACCTCCTGAAACAGTTCCTTCGCTGCCGGGCTCGCCTCGGCCAGCGCCTTGCCCATGCCGACCGACTGGCTGCCCTGTCCCGGAAAAAGAAATGCCCTCATCATCCACCTTCTGACCCAGAGGCGCTCCAAAAGCGCAATTTATCAAAGTCGTTACACTTTGAGACACAAATGCCATTGAGGCATCCGCCTCACTGCCTCACCATGAAATCGTGCGTCCCTTTAACGATGACGGAGTGCAAGGAAAAGGTGCGATATAGCAAGGCCTGGATCGCCGGAACGGCAATGGCCCTTTCGGCCTGCGCAGCCGGCCCCGATTATCGCGCTCCGGCGCCGGCTGCGCTGGGCGTGCCCGCCGCCTACAGCCAGGGCAATGCCGCGCCCGTCAACGAAGCCGATCTCGCTTATTGGTGGACCCGCCTCAACGACCCGGCGCTCAGCGCGCTGGTCGACCGCGCCATCGCCAATAATCTCGACATCGTGCAGGCGCAGGCGCGGCTGCGCCAGGCGCGGGAATCGCTGCGTCAGGCCAAGGCCGCCTTCCTGCCGCAAGTGAACGGATCGGCCAGCGGCGGCAAGAACTACACCAGCCAGACCTCGGCCAACCGCTTCGATTCCAACGGCGTTCCCATCAGTTCCGGCTCCAGCCACTGGTCGAGCAGCTATTCGGTCGGCGCCAACGCGAGTTGGCAGATCGACCTGTTCGGCGAACTCTCCCGCTCTGCCGAAGCCGCGCGCGCCGATCTTGCCGCATCGGGCTATGACCTCGCCCAGGTGCGGATGACGATCGTCTCCGAACTGGTCACCAACTATGTGCAGGCCCGGCTCGCGCAGGAACAGCTTCGCGTGGCCCGCGAAACCCAGACGATCCAGCGGGACAATTACAATATCGCCAACTGGCGGCTTCAGGCCGGCCTGGTCTCCTCGCTGGACGAGCAGCAGGCCAAGGCGCAACTGGCGCAGACCAACGCCACCGTCCCGCAACTGGAGGCGAGCCTGAGGGGCAGCCTCAACCGCATTGCCGTGCTGACCGGGCAGGCGCCGGGCGAGGCCACCCGCACGCTCGAAACCCCCGCGCCCATCCCCGCCGCCTCGACGCAGATCGCCACCGGCATTCCTGCCGACACGCTGCGCCAGCGGCCGGACGTCCGCGCCGCCGAACGCGCGCTGGCCGCCGCCACCGCGCGCATCGGCGTGGCGCAGGCCCAGCTTTACCCCTCGCTCGGCATCAGCGGAAACATCGGCACCACCTCCAACGCCTTCAAGGATCTGTTCAGCCTGATCACCGGCGGCGTCTTCGCCAATGTCGCGCAGGTGATCTTCGACGGTGGGCGCATCGCCTCGCAGGTCCGCTCGCAAAGGGCCGCCACCGACGGCGCCTTCGCCGCCTATAAGCAAAGCGTGCTGACCGCGCTGGAGGATGTGGAGAACGCCATGGCCTCCCTGTCCAGCGCCCGCGCCCGCAAGGCCGAATTCGCCACCGCCTACGCCGCGTCCAACAACGCCGCGATCATGGCGCGCAGCCAATATCAATCCGGCCTGATCGACTTCCAGACGCTGTCGACCACCGAAAACACGCTCCTCAGCGCGCGCAACAGCCTTGCCGCCGCGCAGTCTGACGAGGTCCTCGCTATCGCCCAGCTTTACAACGCGCTGGGCGGCGGCTGGCAGAATATGGAAAACCGCCCCCATGAGCAATGACGTGACCAAGGATCAGGACCTCGACGATTTTCTGGGCGCAAGGCCGGAAAAGCCGTGGCGCAAATGGGCGATCCGGGGCGGCGTCGGCATCGTCTTGCTGGTCCTCATCCTGCTCGTCGCGCGCTGCTTCGGGGGGGAGGACAAGCCCAATTACGCGACGCGCGAAGCGCGCAAGGGCGACCTTACCGTCTCGGTTTCCGCCACCGGCAACCTCAAGCCCATCAATCAGGTCGATGTCGGCTCTGAACAGTCGGGCAAGATCACGGCCGTCTATGTCGACGTGAACGACCGCGTGACCAAGGGGCAGAAACTGGCCGAACTCGACACCCGCCGCCTCGTCGATTCGGTGAACCAGAACGGCGCGCAGGTCGCCGCCTCCCGCGCCAGCGTCGCGCAGGCGCAGGCGCAGGTTGCGCTGGCCAAAGCGACGCTCGACCGTCAGCTCAACGTCTATCGGCTCTCGGGCGGCCGCGTGCCCGCCAAGACCGAACTGGATTCCGCCCGCGCCACCTATCATCAGGCGCAGGCCACGCTGCAATCGGCACAGGCGCAGGTCCGCGTGTCGCAGGCGCAGCTTTCCACGGCCCAGACCAACCTGTCGATCGCCCAGATCGTCTCGCCGGTGACGGGCGTGGTCCTTTCCCGCGACATCGAACCGGGCCAGACCGTCGCCGCCTCCTTCAACGCTCCGGTCCTCTTCACCATCGCCGAGGACCTGACCAAGATGGAGGTGGAGGTCTCGGTCGACGAAGCGGATGTGGGGCAGGTCAAACAGGGCCAGACCGCCAATTTCTCGGTCGATGCCTTCCCCGGCCGCACCTTCCCGGCCCAGGTCACGCGGGTCAATGTCGGCTCGAACAGCGCCAGCAGCAGTTCCTCCTCATCCTCGTCCAGCAGCAGCACGACCAGTAGCACCAGCGGAACCGTGGTCGCCTATACGGCGGTGCTCTCGGTCGACAACGGCGATGAAATCCTGCGTCCCGGCATGACGGCCACGGCGGACATCGTGACCCAGGAACTGCACGACGTGCTGCTCGTCCCCAACAGCGCACTCCGCTTCAAACCCAGCGCGGACAGCAAGCAAGGCGGCATCACCAGCCAGATCGTCCCCGGTCCCCGGCGCTTCCGCCGTGGCGGCGCCAACCGGCAGGTCAGCTTCGGCGTCGGCAGCAGCCAGACCGTCTATGTGATGGGCGACGACGGCAATCCCAAGGCCGTGCAGGTGACGGTCGGCGCCAGCGACGGCGCACGCACGGTCATCACCGGCGGCGACCTCAAGCCCGGCATGAAGGTCATCACCGGCCAACTTGCCAAAGGGCAGCAGGCCCCCGCCGAGGATCAGGCTACGGACAGCGGATCGCAGGGCGGCCAGCCCCGCGACCGCAACCGCCAGACAGGGAACGGCCGATCCGCCGACGGCAGCCCCGCGACGGTCGGCAAGCTCGGCAATTCCGGCGATTCGAAGCCGGAAACCGCGCCCGTCACGCCTTCCACGCCCCCGAACCGGGCGGGCGAACCGCGCGGCACAGGCCGCCAGAGCGGAAGCTGACGCGATGGCGCCTTCCCTTTCCGGCGATCCCATCATCTCTCTGCGCGGGGTCACCAAGGTCTATGGTTCCGGCCCGACCGCCTTTCAGGCGCTGAAGGGCATCGACCTCGACATCGCCCAAGGCGATTTCGTGGCGGTCATGGGGCCGTCCGGCTCCGGCAAATCGACCACGATGAACATATTGGGGTGTCTCGACGTGCCCTCGGCGGGCGAATTCCTGTTCAAGGGCCGCCATGTCGAGAAGCTCGACCGCGACCAGCGCGCCCTGCTGCGCCGCCGCTATCTCGGCTTCGTGTTCCAGGGCTTCAACCTGCTCTCCCGCACCACGGCGCTGGAAAATGTCGAATTGCCCCTGCTCTATCGCGGCGAGGACGGGAAGACCCGCTATCAGTCCGGCATGGCCGCCCTCGACAAGGTGGGCCTGAAGGACTGGTGGGACCACACGCCCGCCGAACTCTCCGGCGGCCAGCAACAGCGCGTCGCCATCGCCCGCGCCATCGTCACCCAGCCTGACGTGCTGCTCGCTGACGAACCGACCGGCAATCTCGATTCGGAACGCTCGATCGAGATCATGGAATTGCTGACCGACCTCAACCGCAACAGCGGCATCACCGTCCTGATGGTGACGCATGAACCGGACATGGCCGCCTTCGCCCGCACCATCGTCCACTTCAAGGACGGCCTTGTCGACGGCATCGAAAATAGGGTGAAGGCCTGATGCTGGGCACCACCGTCATCCTCGCCCTCCGCGCGATCAACCGGCACAAGCTGCGCAGCTTCCTCACCACGCTGGGCATCATCATCGGCGTGGCGGCGGTCGTCACCATGGTGACGCTGGGCAATGGCGCGACGGCGGCCGTGCGCGAACAGATCAGTTCGCTGGGCGCCAATGTCCTGCAACTGCGTCCGGGGCAAGGCTTCGGCCGGGGCGGCGGCGGACCGCGCCCGCCCGACTTCAAGCCGCAGGACCTGACCGCCATCGAAAACCAGCTTACCGGTGTGCGCGCCGTGGCGCCGATGGTCCAGTCCAGCGGCACCGCGATCTACGAAGGCAGCAACTGGTCCACCACCGTCTACGGCACCACCGCCGCCTATTTCGAGGTGCAAAGCTGGAAGGCCGACACCGGCCGCCTGTTCATGCCCGAGGAGGAGGAGGCCGGAAAACCCGTCTGCATCATCGGCAACACGGTCCGCACCAACCTCTTCCAGGGCAATGACCCCGTCGGCAAGCGGATGCGGATCAAGGGCGTCTCCTGCCAGGTGATCGGCACGCTCGCGACCCGAGGGCAAGGCGGCTTCGGCGATCAGGACGATGTCGTCGTCATGCCGATCAAATTCGTCCAGCGCCGCTTCACCGGCGACCGCGACATCAGCCAGATACTGGTCGCGGTGGACGACGCCTATGACACCGGCACGGTCCAGGCCAGCCTGGAAGAACTCATGCGCGAACGCCGCAAGGTGAAGCCGGGCGCGGAGGATAATTTCAACGTCTTCGACACCAAGCAGATCAGCGATACGCTGACCGGCACCACCACCATCCTGACGCAGATCGTGGCGGCGGTGGCGGCGATCTCCCTGCTGGTCGGCGGCATCGGCATCATGAACATCATGCTGGTGTCCGTGACGGAACGCACCCGCGAAATCGGCATCCGCCTTGCCATCGGCGCCGTTGCCCGCGAAGTGCTGATGCAATTCCTGGTCGAGGCGATCGTCCTCTCCTGCCTGGGCGGCCTTATCGGCCTGTTCCTCGCGCTGATCGCCTCGGTCGCCATCGCGCCGCTGATGCAGGTACCCTTCATCTTCGACATAAAGGTGAACCTGATCGCCTTCCTCTTTTCGGCCGCCATCGGTGTCGTCTTCGGCTATTTCCCCGCCCGCCGCGCTGCTGCCTTGAACCCCATCGACGCGCTCCGCCATGAATAGCGCGTCGATTATCCTTATGAAAAGACGACATTTCTGAACGAATGTTCAGACTAATTGCGCTTCTGTTACAATTTCCGACAAACTTCGCCGCGTTGCGACACATCCCTGCGACAAGCCCCGCCTAAACCTGGTTTCAACGCCGGACAGCGGCGCCGAGATTGAAAGAGGAGCAACGACATGATGAAGAAGTTTCTGATGGCCCTGGCCGCAACCACCATGGTCGCCAGCCCGATGATCACCGCCCAGGCGCAAGCCGCCCCGCATCGCGAGGAAACCCGCATCGTCAAGCATGGTCCGCACGGCCGGACGGTGGTCAAGCATAAGACGGTCGTTCGCAAGAACGATCACCGTCGCTGGGCCAAGGGCCAGCGCTTCGACCGCCGCTACGCCACCAGCTATCGGGTGATCGACAATTATCGCGGCTACCGCCTGAATGCCCCGCCGCGCGGCTATCACTGGGTCCGCTCGGGCAATGACGCGGTCCTCGTTGCAATCACCAGCGGCATCATCGCTTCGGTCATCACCGGCGCGATCCGCTAAGCCAGAAACGCCCCGGAGATCGTCTCCGGGGCGTTTTCCTATACCTATACCAGCCCCGTCAGATAATAGACCGCGATCACCACGAACACGGTCAGCGTCTTGATCAGCGTCAGTGCGAAGATATCCTTATAGGCCTGCCGATGGGTCAGTCCCGTCACCGCCAGCAGGGTAATGATCGCCCCGTTATGGGGCAGGCTGTCCATCCCGCCGCTCGCCATCGACGCGACCCGATGCAGCACCTCGCGCGGGATGCCCGCCGCATCGCCCGCCGCAACGAACTGCTCCGCCATCGCCGCCAGCGCGATCGACAGACCCCCCGAAGCCGATCCGGTAATCCCGGCGAGCGATGTCACCGTGATCGCTTCATTGACCAGCGGATCGGGCACCGTCTTCAGCGCCTCCTTGACCAGCAGAAAGCCTGGCAGCGCCGCAATCACGGCCCCGAACCCATATTCGACCGCCGTATTCATGCCCGCGAGCAGAGCGCCGCCGACCGCCGCCCTCGACCCCTCGGCAAAGCGCCGCGCGACCACCGGAAAGGCAAACAGCAGGATCGTCCCGATTCCCGCCAGCAACGCCCCTTCCACCGCCCAGAGCGCCGCCACCTGCGCGACCTTCACCACCAAAGGCTCGGCCAGCCCCGCCAGCGACACGCTGATCTCCGCCCCCGGCACCATGCGCGGGATCGCCATGGTCAGCGCCAGATTGCCCAGTCCCACCACCAGCAGCGGCAGCAAGGCGATCAGCGGATGAACGCCGGCCTCCTCATCCACCGCGTCCGGCTCATTCACCAATGTCTCTGGCGCGCCATATCCCTCGCCGGCCGCCTTCATCGCCCGCCGCCGCCATCCCAAATAGGTCAGCCCCAACCCCATGATGCAGGCCGATCCGATCAACCCCAGCCCCGGCGCCGCCCAGGCAGTCGTCCCGAAAAAGCTGGTCGGAATGATATTCTGGATCTGCGGCGTCCCCGGCATCGCATCCATGGTGAAGGTGATCGCGCCCAGCCCGATGGTCGCGGGCACCAGCCGTTTGGGAATATCCCCTTGCCGGAACATTTCGGCCGCGAAGGGATAGACTGCGAACACCGCCACGAACACGGACACCCCGCCATAGGTCAGCAGCGCCGTCACCAGCATGATTGCGGGAATCGCCCTTTGCGCTCCCACCAGAGCGATCACCGCCGTCACGATGGACCGCGAAAAGCCCGAAATCTCGATCAGCTTGCCGAACAGCGCGCCCAGCAGGAACACCGGGAAATAGAGTTTCAGGAAACTGCCGACCTTCTCCATGAACAGCCCGGAAAACACGGCCGGAACGGCGGAAGGATCGGTCAGGAACACCGCCAGCATCGCCAGCAATGGCGCCATCAGGATGACGCTCATCCCCCGATAGGCTGCGATCATCAGCAATATCAGAGATAACGCTGCGATTCCCACCGCCATGGTTCAGCCCCTATCCCACCGTTCGGCCCGAACTTGTCGCAGCCTGCTCTTCTCTCTATCTGCAAGAAAGACGGGCGCTTCGACAAGCCCGGCGCGAACGGCAAAATCGCTGCTCCTTCCTGCGACGATCCGCCCTTGCCTTTCCCCCGCATTTCCGTCATAGGCGCCGCTTCGCACGGCCCCGGGGGTGACTCGCAGCCGCGCGGCAGAATGCTTGAGACGACAGCCGGAGGGGCGTTCCACATGGGGTGGGCGTCAGCGATCGGCCAACAGATGAGGCAATACCCATGGCTCTTTACGAGCATGTGTTCCTTGCGCGCCAGGATCTGGCACAGGCGCAGGTGGACGCTCTGGCGGAAACCGCCACCAAGATCGTCGAGGAAATGCAGGGCAAGGTGACCAAGGTCGAAACCTGGGGCTTGCGTTCGCTCGCGTACAAGATCGCCAAGAACCGCAAGGCGCACTATGTGATGCTGAACATCGACGCCCCCGCCGGTGTCGTTGCGGAACTGGAGCGCCAGACCCAGATCAACGAAGACATCATCCGCTACATGACCATCAAGGTCGATGAGCTGGAAACCGGCCCGTCGGTCATGATGCGCAAGCAGGAACGCGCCGAGCGCGGTCCGCGCGGCGATCGCGGCCCCCGCGAAGATCGTGGCGATCGTGGCCCGCGCCGCGAGCGCGAAGAAGCCCCGGCTGGCGAATAAGGAGATCTGAAACATGGCACGCCCGTTTTTCCGCCGCCGCAAGAGCTGCCCCTTCGCCGCCAAGGATGCGCCGAAGATCGATTACAAGGACGTTCGTCTGCTGCAGGGCTTCGTGTCCGAGCGCGGCAAGATCGTCCCCAGCCGCATCACGGCTGTCTCCGCCAAGAAGCAGCGTGAGCTGGCCCAGGCCATCAAGCGCGCCCGTCACCTGGGCCTGCTGCCCTACATCGTGAAGTGAGGGAGTAAGACTCATGGAAATCATTCTCCTCGAACGGATCGAGAAGCTGGGCGCCATCGGTGACGTCGTCACCGTGAAGGACGGTTACGCCCGTAACTACCTGCTGCCCAACAAGAAGGCACTGCGCTCCAACAACGCCAACAAGAAGGTCTTCGAAGCCAACCGCGCGAAGATCGAGGCCGACAACGCCGCTCGCCGCTCGGACGCCGAAAAGGCTGCCGAAGGCGTCAACGGCAAGCAGATCGTCCTGATCCGCCAGTCGTCGAACGCCGGCCACCTCTATGGTTCGGTCGCCGTCCGTGACGTCGTCGAAGCGCTCCATGCTGACGGTGTCACCAACGTCACCAAGGCGATGGTCGTGCTGGAACGCCCGATCAAGACCCTGGGCGTCTTCGACGTCAAGGTCGCGCTGCACCCCGAAGTCGCGGTCACCATCACGGTGAACGTCGCCCGCTCGCCGGAAGAAGCCGAGCTTCAGTCGCAGGGCGTCGACGTGATGGCCGACCTGTTCGAAAAGGACGAAAGCGGCTTCACCGAAGATTACGATCCGAATGCGGAACCGGGCGAAATCGCCGCGGAAGCCGAAGAAGCTCCGGCCGAAGAAGCCTGAGTTTCCGGATCGGACCGAACAGAAAAGCCGCCCCTCGCCGGGCGGCTTTTTTGTTGGCGCTGGCCATGCCCGCGACAGGGATTCCGCCTTCCTGCCGGGCGTTTTCACTTTATCTTTCCGTATCCTGCGCCCCTCGACGGTTCCCGCCCGCTGTGGAATGCTCTATGCCTCCCGCCATGTCCCCGACCCGGAGCAAAAACCTGCTGCCGCGCCGTATCCGCATCCTGATACGGCGGCATGGCCCTGAATCGATGATCTGGCGGCGCAGGATCGCCATATTGGGCGGCGCCATCATGGTCGGCCTGGTCGCCCTGCTCTTCGCCGAACTCGCCGATGAGGCGGGGAAAATCTTCCTGTCCCTCGTCCATCGCATCTGGTGGGCGCCGCTGATCCTCACGCCGGCAGGCTTCGCGGCATTTGCCTGGGCCACCGCCCGCTTCGCCCCGGACGCCAGGGGTTCGGGCATTCCGCAAGTGATCGCCGCCTCCCGCGCGCCCGAAGCGGGCATGAAACGGCTGGTGTCCGCGCGCACCGCCTTCGTGAAATTCTGGCTGACCGTGGGTACATTGCTCTTCGGCGCATCGGTCGGCCGCGAAGGCCCCACGGTCCAGATCGCCGCCAGCATCATGGGTCATGCCCATCGCCTGATGCGCATTCCGCTCCGCTCCTCCGTCTTTATCGCGGGGGGCGCGGCGGGCGTCGCCGCCGCCTTCAATACGCCGCTGGCCGGGGTCGCCTTCGCGATCGAGGAGTTGGCCGCCGCCTATGAACAGCGCATGACGCTGCTGGTCATGGCCGCCGTGCTGATCTCCGGCATGGTCAGCCTGGGCCTGGCAGGCGACTATGTCTATTTCGGCATCATGCGCCAGACGCTGGGCGTCAGGGAGGCGCTGGTGGCCGCGCCCGTCGCCGGCGTGCTGGGCGGCATCGCGGGGGGCCTCTTCTCCCGCCTGACGCTCGCATCGGGCCGCACCGCATTCACCCCCATGGCATGGCTGCGCGCCCATCCGATCCTGTTCGCCTTTCTCTGCGGCACGGTCGTGGCGGCGCTGGGCGTCATGACGGGCCTGACCTGGGGCACCGGCTATCAGACCGCCCATGCCGTCATCGCGGGCAGCAACGTGCCGCTCTGGTTCGGCGGCGCCAAATTCCTGGCGACGCTGGCGACCGCGATATCCGGCCTGCCCGGCGGCATATTCGCGCCGTCGCTGTCGGTCGGCGCGGGCATAGGCGACATGCTGCGCAGCCTGTTCCCGGCCTATCCTCCCGGCGCCATCGTCCTGCTCGGCATGGTCGCCTATTTCACCGGAGTCGTACGCGCGCCGCTGACCGCCGTCATCATCATTTCCGAAACCACCGCCAGCCGCGGCCTGATGATGCCCCTGCTCGCCGCCGCGCTGATCGCCGATTTCGCCGCCCAACTGGTCGGGAAAGAACGCCTCTACCACGGCCTTGCCCAACGTTTTTCGGTCCAGTGAGCATTTTTCGCGCTCCCTCGATCCTCGCGGCGCTCGCCCTGCTTCTCGCCTCGCTGCTGCTCTTCTGGCCCGGCATCGCCAGCTATGACACGCTGATGCAATATCAACAGGTTCTGAGCGGGAGCTATGATGATTGGCACCCGCCGGTCATGGCCCGCCTCTGGGCCGCGCTGTCTTTCGCAGGTCCCGGCACGGCCCCGCTCCTCGTCGTGCAGATGACCGGCTATTGGCTGGCTCTTGCCCTGCTGGCCAACGCCCTCGGTGGCCGCCGGGCCGTCGCCCTGCTCGCCATCGGCGCAACCCCTTTCCTGCTCGGCTGGCTGGCCATCGTCATCAAGGACAGTCAGATGATCGGCGCGCTCAGCCTCGCCGCGGGCCTGATCGCGCATTACCGCCTGCGCGGCCGGCCGATACCGTTCCCGGCTCTGGCCGTGGCGATTCTCTGCCTGGCCTATGCCACGCTGGTCCGCGCCAATGCGGTCTTTTCCACCGTTCCGCTGGCGATGCTGCTGATGCCGCGCCCCACGGGTCCCGTCGCCCGATTTTGGATGATGATCGCCGCCATCCCTGCAATCCTGCTCCTGTCGCAGCCGATCAACCACGGCCTGCTCGGTGCACGGGACAGCGGCGTCACCCGCACCCAGCCGTTGTACGACCTGGCGGGCATCGCCGTGCGAACCGGCGACCCATCCGTCGGAGGCCTATCCCCCGGAGCCATCCAGACACTGATCCGGCACCATTGCGTCAAACCCCTGTTCTGGGACCCGATCGGCAACACGCCCGCCTGCGAAGCCGCCACCAGATCCTGGCAGCAAAAACCGGCCAGCCAGCTTTATGCCGATCTCGCCAAGGCAGCGCTGCGACATCCCTTCGCCTATCTCGCGCACCGCTTCGCCCATCTGAACTCGACGGAACGCTGGCTGGTCCCTTTCCACTGGCCGCTCGCCGCCCCGCCGGCCATGGCGGAACCCAATAATCTGGGCCTCGCCAATCCCGCCTGCTGCGCCGCTATCCATTGGCAGGGCATCGCCGCCGGGCTGGTCGAAACGCCCCTGGCATGGCCGATCCTTTGGATCGCCGCCGCGCTCTGGGGCCTTTGGCTCGCCATTTCTGCACCCGACAGCCCCGGGCAAAAGCTCGCCCTCGCGCTCTTCCTCTCTGCCTTGTTTCAGGAGGCCAGCTTCGCCGCGATCAGCATATCCTCCGACCTGCGCTACCATCTCTGGGCCATGCTCGCGACGGCATGGGGCTGGCTGATCCTGCACCCGCGCCGCCCATGGCTTCGCCGGACCACGCCCGCCGCGCTCGCCATGGCCCTGCTGCTGCTCACCGGCATGACCGCCCGCATTGCCCTGCCCGCACCACCGACCCGCTATGCCGACCTTATGAACTGACCCCTTCCTCCTTCCCCCGCCTTGCTCTATGGCGGCAGCAACATTCCCAAGGGGAACGAAGACTTGATCCTTGACCTTGCCGCCGCCGCATCTGGCGCTATCCGTTTCGACCAACTCGGCCTCAGCCCGGTCGCGCTCGACCTCGGCTTCTTCACGCTGAAATGGTATAGCCTCGCCTATCTTGCGGGCATCCTGATCGGCTACTGGTATCTGCTGAAGCTGATCGCCCAGCCCGGCTCGCCCATGGCGCGCCGTCATGCCGACGACATGATCTTCTATGCAACGCTGGGCATCATCATCGGCGGACGGCTGGCCTATGTCTTCTTCTACCAGCCTGAAATCCTCCTGCACCCGCTGGATGTGCTCAAGCTATGGAATGGCGGCATGTCCTTCCATGGCGGCGCGCTGGGCGTGTCGCTGGGCATTCTCTACATGGCGCGCAAGGAAAAGCTGAGCTGGCTGCGCATCCATGATTTCGTGGCCTGCTGCGTTCCCTTCGGTCTGTTCTTCGGCCGCCTCGCCAATTTCGTGAACGGCGAATTATGGGGCAAGGAAACCGACGTTCCCTGGGCGATGATCTTCCCGACCGGCGGCCCCTTCCCCCGCCATCCGAGCCAGCTTTACGAGGCCCTTTTCGAAGGCGTCATACTGTTCCTGATCCTCGCCTTCGCCTTCTGGAGAACCCGCGCCCGCTATAAGCCGGGCATGCTCGTGGGCATTTTCCTCTTCTGCTACGGCATCTTCCGCTTCGGGGTCGAATATTTCCGCGAGGCCGACGCCCAGCTGATGGCATTCGCCGCCCGCACCGGCCTGCACATGGGCCAGTGGCTCTGCGTGCCGATGATCCTGGGCGGTCTCTACCTGATCGTCACCGCCAAGGGGCGGCGGGTCAGGGTGGAACCGGTCGCAGGCAGTGCGAGTGTCAGCTGAACTCAGCCTCGCCGAGCGGCTCGCCCGCCAGATTTCGGCGGGCGGCCCTATTTCGGTCGCCCATTATATGGCGGAGGCGAACCAGCATTATTACGGCACCCGCGACCCCCTCGGCACGGCGGGCGATTTCACCACCGCCCCCGAAATCAGTCAGATGTTCGGGGAGTTGATCGGCCTTTGCCTTGCCGACGTCTGGATGCGCTCGGGCAGTCGCCCCGAAACAAATTATGTCGAGCTCGGCCCCGGTCGCGGCACCTTGGCCTCCGACGCGCTGCGGGCCATGGCGAATACGGCGCTCCATCCCCAGGTCCATTTCGTCGAAACCAGCCCCAGCCTGCGGGAAAGGCAGCGGGCGCTGGTCCCCAATGTCCTCCACCATGACGCGATTTCCACCCTGCCGGAGCAAGGCCCGCTGCTGGTCGTCGCCAATGAATTTTTCGATGCCCTGCCCGTGCGCCAGCTTGTCCGCACCGGCAACGAATGGCGCGAGCGGGTGGTCGTCCGCCCCGATCCCGACGAACCCGACCGTTTCGCCCCCATGTCCGGCTATCGCCGGATCGAATCGGGCATCCCCGCCATCGCCACCGATGCGCCGGAAGGCACGATCCTGGAAATGCCGCTCGCCGGATCAGCTATTGCGTTGGAACTGGCCCATCGCATCGCCCGGCAGGGCGGGGCCGCGATAATCGTCGACTATGGCTATGAAGGCCCCGCCACCGGCGACACGCTCCAGGCGGTGAGAGCGCATAAATTCGCCGATCCTTTCCTGGAACCCGGCGAGAGCGATCTCACTACCCATGTCGATTTCACCATGCTCGGCAACATGGCGCGACAGGCTGGACTACGGGTGACGCGAACCGTCGGTCAGGGCCATTTCCTGCGCCAGCTTGGCATAGACGCCCGGGCCGGCCAGCTCAGCCGTACCGCGCCCGCCCGCGCGGACGAGGTGGAGGCCGCCCGCTGCCGGCTGACCGCCGACGACGCCATGGGAACGCTGTTCAAGGCTATGGCCTGGGTTCATCCCGACTGGGCCGACCCGGCGGGTTTCGAGGGCTGAAAAACCCTCAATTCTCCTGATGCCTCAATCGTCCTGATGATAGCGGCTCAGGCGGCGGATAAAGCCGATCAGGCCGGTCTGGCGGCTGCGTTTCATGCGTTCGGCATGCAGGATCGTCTGCACCCGTTGGAAGCAATCCTCCGCATCGACATTGCAGAGGACATAGTCATAGCCGTCCCAGTGCGCGATCTCGCCCGCAGCGCGCGACATGCGCCCCTCGATCACTTCCTCGCTGTCGGTCGCCCGCCCGCGCAGACGCCGCTCCAGTTCCTCCATCGACGGCGGCAGGATGAACACGCGCACCACATCGCCGCCCGCAATCTGGTGCAATTGCTGGGCGCCCTGCCAGTCAATGTCGAACAGCACGTCCTGTCCGCTCTTCAACATCGCTTCGACCGGCGCGCGCGGCGTGCCATAGCGCTGACCGAAAACGTGCGCCCATTCCAGGAATTCATGATCGGCGGTCATCCGCCGGAATTCCTCCAGATCGACGAAATGATAATCCTTGCCCTCGACCTCGCCCGGGCGCATCGGCCGCGTCGTCGCGGACACCGACATCGCCAGATCCGGCTCGGCGGCAAGCAATTTGCGCGCAATAGTGGATTTACCGGCGCCAGAGGGCGACGAAAGAACGAAAAGGACGCCGCGGCGCTTGAAATCGGGCGTCTCGATGGAGATGCTGTCGGCCATGGCCGCTAGTGGCGTCATGGACGGCATTTGGCAAGAGGAACTATGGGGTCCTTATCGTTCGCGTGCCTTGCGCGCTTCCTCGATCAATATGGGCTGGACGCTTTCGTCGGGTAACGCCTTGATCGCGCGCTTGCGATCGGCTTCCCGCTTCGCTTCGTAGAGCTTGCCCGCCATATAGGCGCCGGTGACGACCAGCGCCCCGGCCGGATATCGCATGATAAGACGCTTGGCGCCCGCGCCCGCTATCAGACCGATCACGCCCTTCTTGCCGGTATCCGCCGCGACGCGCGCCGCCACCACGGCGGCGCCGACCCGCGCCGCCTTTTTCAGCAGGCCGGACTTTCGCGGCGGACGGCCGCTGCTCGGCGCCTGGTCGATTTTCTTCTTCATAAGGCGTTAATGTACCGCAGATCAGTCGGTTCCACCATGTTGATCTGGATCAGATCATATTCTTCGGCCGCACCAGCCGGTCGAAGGTCACCTGATCCACCAGCCCCAAAGCCAGCCCCGCTTCCCTGAGCGTCAATCCCTGGACATGCGCATATTTGGCGATCTTCGCCGCATTGTCGTAGCCGATCTCCGGTGCCAGCGCCGTCACCAGCATCAGTGACCTGTCGACCAGTTCCGCGATCCGTTTCTCATTCGCCTCCAGCCCCTCGACGCAGCGTTCCGCGAAACTGTCCATTCCAACGCTCAGCAGATGGATCGAACGCAGCACCGCCGCGCCGATCAGCGGCTTGAAGACATTGAGTTCCATATGCCCCTGAAGCCCACCGACAATCACCGCCTGATGATTGCCGATGACCTGCGCGGCCACCATGGTCAGCATTTCGCACTGAGTCGGGTTGACCTTGCCGGGCATGATCGAGCTGCCCGGCTCATTGGCGGGGAGGTCCAGCTCGCCAAGGCCGGAACGCGGACCGGACCCGAGCAGGCGGATGTCGTTGGCGATCTTGGTCAGCGCCACGGCCAGCGTCGCCAGCGTCGAGGACAGGTGCACCAGCGGATCGTTGGAGGCCAGCGCCTCGAACTTGTTGTCGGCGGTGCGGAACGGCAGGCCGGTGAGGACGCCGATTTCCTGTGCCATCGCCCCATCGAAGCCCTTGGGCGCATTCAGCCCGGTGCCGACCGCCGTGCCCCCCTGCGCCAACGCCATCATGCCATGCAGAACCGCCGGCTCGATCCGCTTGCGACTGCGGTAGAGTTGATGGACGTAGCCCGAAAATTCCTGCCCCAATGTCAGCGGCGTCGCATCCTGCAAATGGGTGCGGCCGATCTTCACAATGCCGTTCCAGGCAGCCGATTTGGCATCGAGCGCCGCGTGAAGCCGATCCAGTGCCGGGAAAAGCTCCCCCGTCACCGCCCGCGCCGCAGCGATATGCAGGGCCGTGGGAAAGCTGTCGTTGGACGACTGGCCCATATTCACATGATCGTTGGGATGAACCGGGCTTTTCCCGCCGCGCTTGCCGGTCAGCGCCTCATTGGCGATTCCCGCGATCACCTCATTCACGTTCATGTTGGACTGGGTGCCGCTGCCTGTCTGCCAGATGACGAGCGGGAACTGATCGTCATGGCGCCCCGCGATCACCTGCGCGGCCGCCGCCTCGATCGCATCGGCCAGATCCGGAGCGAGTCCATGCCCGCGATTCACCCGCGCCGCCGCCTGCTTCACGATGGCAAGGGCGTGCACGATGCCGATCGGCATCCGTTCATTGGCGCCAAAAGGAAAATTCTCGATGCTGCGCTGGGTCTGCGCGCCCCAATAGGCGCTGTCCGGAACGTCGATGACGCCGATGCTGTCGGATTCTGTACGGCTATCGCTCAAGATCGGGCACTCCCCTGGCTTGCGGGCACCGCCAATCTGGGGAGCTGGACGCTCCGATTCCAGCGCTTATTTCTTCTTTCCGAAATCCACCGTCACGACGTTGGAGCCGTCTTCCGTCGCCACCTGCGGCACGTCGTTTTCCGCCTCTTCATGCGGTTCGGGCGCCGTGTCGGACTGGACCTGGAACTGAAGCGCGAAATTCACCGCCGGATCGACAAAGGCCGTGATCGCGGCAAAGGGAATATAGAGATGCGCCGCGAGCTGGTTGAAAGTCAGGCTGACGCCGAATGCATCGTCGCTGACCTTCAGATCCCAGAATTTATTCTGGAGGACGATGGTCATCTCATCGGGAAAGCGCTCGACCAGATGACGGGGAATGTCGACTCCGGGCGCCTGCGTCTTGAAAGTGATGTAGAAATGGTGCGCGCCCGGCAAACCGCCCGATTGCTGGACTTCGCCCAGCACGCGGCCGACCACGGCACGCAGGGCTTCCTGCACGATTTCGTCATAGGGAATCAGGCTGTCAGGCAGGTCGTCGCTCATGGCCCAATGTCCTAACGACGCCGTAGCGCTGGTCAAGTGCGCTACAGCACATTGCATGGCGCCCCCACTTCGGTATAGGGCGCAGCCATGCGCACGGCCGACATTCACCGCAACACTGCGGAAACGCAGATCGACGTGACCGTCAACCTCGACGGCACAGGCATCTACACCGTTTCGACGGGCATTGGCTTCCTCGATCACATGATCGAGCAGCTGTCCCGCCATTCGCTGATCGACATGCAAGTGAAAACGGTCGGCGACCTGCATGTGGACCAGCACCACACGACCGAGGACACCGCCATCGCCATCGGCGAGGCGATCGCCAAGGCGCTGGGCGACAAGCGCGGCATTTCCCGCTACGGCAGCGTCTATTCCCCGATGGACGAGACGCTGACCCGCGTATCCCTCGACATTTCCGGCCGTCCCTGGCTGGTGTTCAAGGCGCCCTTCACCGTGCAGCGCCTGGGCGAATGGGACACGGAAATGATCGAGCATTTCTTCCATAGCTTCGCACAGGCGGCTGGGATCACGCTGCACATCGAAAATCTGTACGGCAGCAACAACCATCATATCGTCGAAAGCTGCTTCAAGGGTCTTGCCCGCGCGCTGCGGCAGGCGGTGGAGATCGACCCGCGCAAGGCCGACGCCATCCCGTCGACCAAGGGGATGCTGTGACGACTCTGGCCCTGATCGATTACGGCGCGGGCAACCTTCATTCGGTGCATAATGCCCTGCGCAAGGCAGGGGCGGACAATGCCGTCATCACCGCCGACGCGGACCTGGTGGCGAAGGCGGACCGCATTGTCCTGCCGGGCGTGGGCGCCTTCCGCGCCTGCCGCGATGCGCTGGTGGCGATCCCCGGCATGGTCGAGGCGATGAACGAAGCCGTCCATCGGCGCGGCGTACCCTTTCTGGGCGTCTGCGTCGGCATGCAGTTGCTGGCCGATGCCGGGGAAGAATTCGGACGGCATGAAGGGCTGGGCTGGGTTCCCGGCACGGTCAGGCTGATCGAACCGCACAACCCGGCAATCAAGGTGCCGCATATGGGCTGGAACGACGTGACGCTGCGCGGCCATCCGCCCTTGCTGGAAACCGGGGAAGCCTATTTCCTGCACAGCTATCATTTCGACGTGGCACAGGACGATCATATCGCCGCCGTGACCGATCATGGCGGGCCATTGGTCGCCGCGGTGGCGCGCGATACGATCATCGGCTGCCAGTTCCACCCGGAAAAGAGCCAGAGCTATGGCCTTTCCTTCCTCTCCCGCTTTCTGGAATGGCGTCCATGAGCCTGATCGTTTTCCCCGCAATCGACCTCAAGGGCGGGCAGGTCGTCCGTCTGGCGGAGGGCGACATGAACCGCGCCACCGTCTATGGCGACAATCCCGCCGCGCAGGCGCTGCTGTTCGCGCAAGCGGGCGCACAGCATCTGCATGTGGTCGATCTCGACGGCAGCTTTGCCGGCCGCGCGGTCAACGCCGAAGCGGTCGAAGCGATCGTCGAAGCCTTTCCGGGCCATGTGCAACTGGGCGGCGGCATCCGCAATCGCGACGCGGTGGAGCGTTGGTTCGACCTTGGCGTGTCCCGCATCGTGATCGGCACGGCGGCACTGAAGGACCCTGAGTTCGTCAAGGCCGCCGCTCGCGACTTTCCCGGCGGCATCGTCGTGGCGGTCGATGCGCGGGACGGCTTCGTCGCGACCGATGGCTGGGCCGAAAAGTCCGACATGCCGGTGGCCGACCTCGCCCGCCGGTTCGAGGATGCGGGCGTCGCCAGCCTGCTCTTCACCGATGTGGGCCGCGACGGCCTGCTCAAGGGCTGCAATATCGAGGCGACCGTGGATCTCGCCCGCGCCACCGACATTCCCGTGATCGCCAGCGGCGGCGTAGCGGGGATCGCGGACATCCGCATCCTCAGCCTCCACGCCGACGAAGGCATTGAAGGCGTGATTACCGGCCGGGCGCTCTATGACGGGCGGCTGAACCTCAAGACCGCGCTGGCGGTGGCGCAGGCGGCGGCTTAAGATGACCGTCCGCACCCGCGTCATTCCCTGCCTCGACGTCGCCAATGGCCGGGTGGTCAAGGGCGTGAATTTCATCGACCTGCGCGATGCGGGCGATCCGGTCGAGCAGGCCAAAATCTATGACGCGGCCGGGGCGGATGAGCTCTGCTTCCTCGACATCACCGCGACCCATGAGGCGCGCGGCACCATCCTGGACGTGGTGCGGCATACCGCCGAAGTCTGCTTCATGCCGGTGACGGTCGGCGGCGGCGTGCGCAGTCCCGAGGACGCACGGGCGCTCCTGCTCGCGGGCGCGGACAAGGTGGCGGTCAACAGCGCGGCGGTATCCCGGCCCGAAGTCGTGGCCGACATTGCCGACCGCTTCGGCAGCCAGTGCGTCGTCGGCTCCGTCGATGCGCGGCGGGTCGGCGAAGGCCGCTGGGAAATCTTCACCCATGGCGGGCGCAAGCCGACCGGCATCGACGCGCTGGACCATGCGATCCGGCTGGCCGAACTGGGCGCGGGCGAACTGCTCGTCACCTCCATGGACGGCGATGGGACCAAGGCGGGCTATGACCTCGCCCTCACCCGCGCCATTGCCGACGCGGTGCCGGTCCCGGTCATCGCCAGCGGCGGCGTCGGCACGCTGGAGCATCTGGTCGAAGGCGTGATCGAAGGGCATGCCAGCGCGGTGCTGGCAGCCTCCATATTTCACTTCGGTCAATATACTATTGCTCAAGCGCATCAGGCACTTGCGGCGGCTGGCGTCCCGGTCCGCACCCGCTGAGAACCGTTTCCCCGCCAAAGCGTCGGTTAGGCTTACATTAACCGAAAATGATGACGACCCGTTAACCATGTCCGGTGCGGCATTTCGCTTGTTCGTCCAAATGGCATAGCCCTTGCGTTGTTCCATCCACCTGTTTCGATCAGCAGTGGGGTGAAGAAAATGAATGTAAGCAAATTGTTTCTGGCCATCGGCATAGCAACGCTGATGGGCGCGGCGGCTCCGGCCGAGGCGAGCTGGTGCTGGGGCAAGAAGTGCGGCGGTTCGTCCAGCTCTTCCGGCGGCGGTTCCAGCTCGGGCGGCGCCCCTACCCCGGTTCCCGAACCCGAGCAGATGGTCCTGTTCGGCCTTGGCGCGGCGGTGCTCGGCGCACGGGTTTTCGTCAGCCGTCGCAGCAAGAAGTAAGTTTTCATTTGACGGCCCGCGCGCGCGGCGCTTGATGACGCCATGCGCGCGACCCTTTTCGATCTTGAACGGACCATCCGCCAGCGGCGGCAGGCTGACCCTTCCCAAAGCTATGTGGCCAGGCTGACCGCCAAGGGACGCGGCAAGATCGCCCAGAAAGTGGGTGAGGAAGCCGTAGAGACGGTGATCGCCGCCATGGCGTCCGACCGCGACGGCGCGATCGGGGAAAGCGCGGACCTGCTCTTCCACCTCATGGTGCTGCTGGCGGATCTCGACATCACGCTCGACGATGTGCTGGATGAACTGGACCGGCGCGAAGGCGTTTCGGGGATCGCGGAAAAGGCTTCACGTCCGGCGGATTGATTCCGGCCGGCCCGAACGCGAAAAACTATTGCCGATCCGACCTTTGTCCTTCAGCCTCCCGTTTCAGGAGAGGACAGGAGGGCATATGATCAAGACCATATTGGGCGGCCTGATCGGCGGAGTCGCCATGTATCTTGTCGGATTCATCTTCTGGGGCACGCCGCTCAGCGCTCTTGCCTTCCATCGCGCGGACACCGGGGCGAGCGGCGCGTTGCAGGCCGCCATGGCGCAGGCGCTGACCCCCTCGGGCACCGGCGTCTATGTGATTCCCGATCCCGCGACCGCGCAGGGCACCATTCTCTACGGCAAGGGGCCGGTGGCGATGGTCTTCTACAACAGCAGCGGCTTTCCGGTGACGGACCCCGGCGCCTTGATCGGCGGACTGATCCTGGCGCTGGTCGTGGGCATAATCATCGCGCTGATGCTGCGGCTTGTGAGCAGCGATTTTGCCGTGCGCGCGCGGCTCTGCATCATGGTCGCGCTGATCGCTGTGCTGTGGCTGCATGTCGGGCAGGCTGTGTTCAACCATGCGCCCTGGGGCTATATCCTCTATCTCGCCTTCAGCGATTTTATCGCGCTGGCGGCGGCAGGCCTGATCGCGGCGAAGGTGATGGAGGGCAGGAACGCCTCCGCCTCGCCGGCGGACGGGCGGACGATGCATTAGCTCGCAATCGCGTTTTCCTCCGCCAATCGGATCATGCAATCCGCATGCCGCCGAGCGACAGCCATGCGGTCCTCGCCATACCCACCGCCCATGGTGCTGGCGAGCGGGACAGCCCGGCTCCTCGCGGCGCGCATGACGACACGGTCGCGGCGGTCCAGCCCGGCGTCGCTCAACGACAAACGCCCGAGCCGGTCATCCACATGCGGATCGACCCCCGCCTGATATAATATCAGATCGGGCCGAAAATCGTCGAGAACGCGCGGCAGCACGTCGGTCAATGCGTCCATATAGGCCTCATCCCCCGTCCCATCGGGCAGCCCCACGTCGAGCGTGGACCGCGCCTTGCGGACCGGGAAATTCTTCTCGGCATGGATCGACAGGGTGAAAACATCGCCCCTTCCCGCCATCAGAGCCGCCGTCCCGTCGCCCTGGTGCACATCCAGATCCAGGATCAATATCCGCCGCGCATCCCCCTCGTCGATCAACCGGTGGGCCGCAATGGCCAGATCGTTGAACACGCAATAGCCCGCGCCGCTGTCCTGCAGCGCATGATGGCTCCCGCCCGCCGCATTGGCCGCATAGCCGTGCGTCATCGCCAACCGCGCCGCAGCCCAGGTGCCACCGGGCGACAGCATCGAACGGCGCATCACCCGCTCGGTCACGGCAAATCCGATGCGGCGCTCCTTTTCCGGCGGCACGCTCAGCGTCGCGACCTGCTCGACATAGGCAGGATCGTGCACCGCCTCTATCCAGCGGCGCGGCATGGGAGAGGGTTCATGCACGGTAAAGGACGCGCCTGCCATGCTCAGCGCGTCCATCACCAGCCCATATTTGTCGAAGCGAAAGGAACCGCCCCCTGTTGCAGGAGAGACATAGGCCGGATGGTGAACAACATGCAGCATCATCTTTTCCGCTATCTTCGAGTTTGAACGATGCGGGCTTTGCGCTATCTGATCCAGCATGAAACGTCCCAAATTGATCCGTTTTTCCGTTCTTTCCCTGCTTGGCGCGGTGGCCGTGCCAGTCCTGGCGCAACCTCCGGCGGTGGCGCCGACATTGCCGGCGCCTCAACCGCAGGTGATTCTGCCGCCGACGGTCGTGACGCCGCCGCCTCCGGTTCCTCTGCCCCAGCCGACCGCCGCGCAAGAACGCTGGCTCAATGACTGGCTGAAGGGCGGAACGCAACAAGGGCTGATGGCGCGCAGCAAGGCGACCGCAGATCTGAAGGGCGACGCCCTGCTGTCCGCCGCGCTGGACCGCGCGCGGGCGCTCAGCACCGGGCGCGTCGACACGGCGGATTTCCTGGAAATCTGGGCACTGCGTCCTGCCCCCTTCGATCCGCGCCCCGGTCTGGCCAAGGCGCTCAGCGAGGATCGGCTACCGCAATGGGCGCTCAATCTGACGCCGCCCTATTCGGGCTATGACGGGCTGCGCAAGGGTCTCGCCAATTATGAGCGGATTCGCGACACGGGCGGCTGGCCCACGCTGACCGCGCAATCCTCCCCCGACGCGGTGCGGGCACGCATCGCCATCGAGGACAAGAGCGTCACCCCCGGCGAAAAGCTGGTCGACGTGTTGCAACGGGCGCAGCGACGCTACGGCCTCAATCCCACCGGCCTACTCGACACCCGGACGCTCAAGGAACTGAACGTGCCGGTCGACGATCGAATCGCCGCGATCATGGCGAATATGGAACGCTGGCGCTGGATGCCGCGCGAATTGCCGGTCAACCGCGTTCAGGTGAACATCGCCGCCGCCGTGCTGACGGTGTTCGAGGGCGATCAGCCCGTGACGTCGATGCGCGCGGTGACGGGTTCGCCAGACAATGCGACGCCGATGCTGACGTCCAGTATCCATTCGATCGTCGTCAATCCGCCATGGAACGTCCCTGCTTCCATCGCCAAGCGCGAATTGTGGCCCAAGGGCCGCACCGCGTTGATCCGGCAGGGCTACAAGATCGTCGGCACGCCGCAAACCGGCGAGCGGATCGTGCAACCGGCCGGGCCGGGCAGCGCCCTCGGCCGGCTGAAGTTCGACTTCAACAACCCCTTCGCCGTCTATCTGCACGATACGCCGTCGCGGGCGAAATTCTCCAGCTACGACCGGCTGGCGAGCCATGGCTGCATCCGTCTGGAAAAGCCGGTGCCGCTGGCTGAGCTGATGGTGGCGAGCAATCCCGATCTGGCCGGGCAGATCCAGTCGCTGATCGACACGGGCAAGACCCAGCGCGTATCGCTGCCCAAGCAGGTCGCGGTCTATCTGCTCTACTGGACCGCCTTTGCCAGCAACAACGGCACGATGAGCTTCCGTTCCGACCCCTATGGCTGGGACAAGCTGCTCGCCGCCAAGATCGAGGCGTCCAGCCGCCGCGTCGACCCGACTGCCGCGCCTGCGGCCTCCATCGCATCCAAGGACTGATTTTTCATGCGCACATTCGCCCTTATCGCCCTTGCCGGGACGCTTGCCCTCGCCGCCTGCGGCAAGAAGGAAGAGCAGGCGCCAACTAATAATCTGGTCGAGCCGCCGGTCGAAAATGTGATCGTCAACGAGCCGGAGGCAGAAGTCCCCGCGCCCGAACCGAGCAACAACGCCGTCCCGCCGCCGCCCGCCCCGCCGCCCAGCATTTCCGAACAGCAGCAGATCGAGGATGACGCCGCCGCCACCGGCATGACATCCCGCCTCAGCCGGGATGAGGTGGATCAGTCGGGCAACTCGACCCAGTAACGACCTTCGCCTCGTCCCGGAAACGGGACGACGCGGCGGCTTTTCCACCGCACGCCGGATGAGAATGGGCGGGGTTCGATCGCCCCGCCCTTGGAGCGCTGACGCGCATTTGCTATATTGGGCGCATGGATCGTCGTAATTTTACCAAGCTCGCTTTGAGCGGACTGGCTTTTTCCTTTCTTGCCGACAGTGCGGGCCGGGCTGCTTCGCTGGGCGAAACGCTTCCCAAATCCCCCCTCCCCGCGACGCCGCGCCCGATTCCCGCCGGGCCGCTGGCAACGCAGCCCTATGCCAAATTGCTGGAGCGGGCGAAGGCCGCGCTCGACCGGCACGGGCACATGTTCGAACTGCGCGACCGGGTTGCGCTGGCCGATTTCAACGCGCCCTCGCGCGAACTGCGCTTTCATGTCGTCGATCTGATCGGTGGGCAGGCCAGTTCCTACCTTGTGGCCCATGGCCGGGGGTCGGACCCGGAACATTCGGGATGGCTGCACAGCTTTTCCAACGAACCCAATTCGCTGGCCAGTTGTTCGGGCGCATTCAAGACGGGCGACATCTATGAAGGGCAGCACGGCCGCGCCATCCGCCTGATGGGGCTGGACCCGCAGAATAATAATGCCGAAATGCGCGCCATCGTCGTGCATGGCGCGGATTATGTGAGCGAGGATCATATCGCGACCTGGGGCAAGATCGGGCGCAGCGAGGGCTGCTTTGCCCTCGCCCGCCATATGTTGCCGCAGTTCATCGGGCTGATCGGACCTGGACGGCTGCTGTACGCCGACAAGATCGTCGGGGCCTGACGGGCCGCCTGCAACAGGATCGGCCGAGACAAAAGCCCCGGCCGATAGCCAGATCACCCCGCCTTGGCGCCGGTCATCGCCTCGATAGAAGGCTTGTTCATCGCGTCGATCGACCCGTCGCTCAGCATCGCCTTGCCCATGCTCAGCGCTTCATTGGTCAGCGCCGGATCGTTGGCGGTCTGGCTGGCGCCGATCAGCGCGGAAAGCAGGATGTTCCTGCTCACCGCATCCGTGCCGTTTTCCGCCACCGACTTGCGCGCCAGCGTCAGCGCTTCTTTGTAGAGCGGATCGGCGGCGGCCTTGTCCTGAGCGGCCAGTTTCTGATTGCCCATCTGGATCAATATGCCCGCGAAGATGTTCCGGTTGGCGGCATCGGTCGGCTTGGCCTCGACCAGCCTGCGCCAATGGGGCGCGGATTCGGTATAGAGGGCGATCACCTTGTCCATCTTGCCCAGCGCGCCCTGCGCAGCGGCATCGGCATAAAGCGCGTTGGCCAGGAAGTTCACATTTTCGATCTTGGCCGGATCGGCCGCCACCGCAGCCCGGATGGCGGGGAGCGCGGCGTCATATTTGGCGGCGGCGGTGCTGTTGTCGCCGGCCTGCTGGGCGGTCTGGCCGGCGGTGAAGTCCGTGACCGCCTGATTGAAGGCCGCGATCTGTTCGGAGGTCATCGGACCGGCGGCGGGCGCGGCGGCCTGTTGGGCAAGCGCCGGGGCAGCTAGCGCCAGAGGGGCGGAAACGGTCAACAGGGCAACAATGAAAGAGCGGGACAAGGTCATGGTCTCCTTGGAGATTTCATCCAAATGGGCGCGGGACGCCTCCCCGCGCCCGACCCTGACAATTGACCAGAGATAGATCGCCAATCCCACCCGATCAGGCTCGGGCCATCCCGCAAAAGGCTCGCGCCATGGCAAATTCGTGCCGACGCTGCGCTGAACGGGCGGCGGCTTCGGCATCCTCGCCCCATTGCTCGATTTCCCACGCTTCATCGATTTCGGCTGCCGTCCAGATCAGATCGGCGTCATGCCCGCCATCGACAATGGCAAGGCCGCACACCAGCGAGCCGGAGAGCGTGACCAGCGTGGACAGACCCGCAAGGGTGAACGGATCGAGCGCGGCCACTGCAGCATCCAGCCGTTCCAGTGTCTCGACGGGCTGAGCCACGGGAATGATGCCCTGCGTCACGACAAAGGTCACATCATAGCGATGGCGCGCCCAGTCCAGAAGCGGGTCCCAGGCGGCGGCTTCACGGTCGATCAGTTCGCCCGGCCCTTCGGCGCGGTAGCAGAGCAGATCGCTTGTCCCGTAGCGGGCGATGCCGCTGGCGAAACTCTCGCGATGGGGCGCGATCTGGTCAATGGCACCATTGGCAAGGCCGGTGAAGGGCATGGACCGCGGGTCGACCGTTTCGCCCTGCGCGCGCCATTCCTCGGCAATCGCCTCCGCCAGCGTGGCATTGGGCAAAGCCAGCGGCGCGCGGGCGGGGGTGCGGACAGGCCGGCCGTCCAGCCGGATTTCGAACCCGCCCTCACCGGGAACGATGCTCACATCTGTGTAGAAGCGTTTCATGATTGGGGAGGCTTTCGGAACAAGGCCAGCAGCAGACGGGGCACGATGACGAACTGAAACAGGCCCACGACCACGAAGATCGCGCCCATCGCCTTCGCCTTGCTGCCCTGGACCCAGTGGAATCGCTGCATCAGGATAAGGAACCCAAACATCACCAGCAGCGCGCCGGACAGACGGAACAGGCCCAGCGCGAAGAAGCGCTGACGCGCGACCTTTTCGGGGTCGACGGGCGGGATCGGCGGAGTGTCGGTCATCGGGCGTGGATATGGCCGCGCAATTCTTCGCTGTCCATCGCCACGCTGTGCGCGCCCGCCGCGATCAGATCCTGCGGCAGATGATACCCCCAACCCACGCCCAGAGCACGAGTCCCGGCGGCCAGGGCCATGTCGATGTCGAAGCTGGTGTCGCCGATCATCACCGTGCTGTCCGGCGACGCGCCTGCCTCCGCCATGGCGGTCAGCAGCATGGAAGGGTGCGGCTTGGACGGGTGACGATCCGCCGTTTGCAGCGTCACGAAATGCGCGTGAATGCCATGATGGCTGAGGCAGAGATTAAGCCCCCGGTCCGACTTGCCGGTGGCGACGCCCAGCAACCAGCCATCGGCATCCAGTTCGCGGATCAGTTCGGCAATGCCCGGATAAAGCGGTTCCGACACGGCATTTTCCCGGCGCAACCGATGGAAGGCGAGCTTATATCCTTCCGCCAGATGGTCGTGATAGGCCGCGTCCGCCTGCGGGAGCAGCCGCGCCATGGCGAGCGGCAGCGACAGGCCCACCACGGACAGGATCGACGCACGGTCGGGCGGGGCCAGCTTTTCACCCTCGAAGGCGCGAACCATGGCCGTGCAAATGCTATGCTGGCTATCGACCAGCGTACCGTCGCAATCGAACACGGCCAGAGGGTTGCTCATTTCCTGCGCGGCCCTCCGCCGCTCTTCGCTTCTCCGGATGAGCCGCGCGCGCGGCGTTCGCCCTTGCGGCCCTTGCGGATCTGCTTGGCATGCGCGCGGGCAACCTTTTTCTCATCCTCGCGCGTGGGCTTGCGCGCGATCTCCTCATCCAGCGGCAGGTCGCCGGCATGGATATCGAACCCCAGCGAAACCAGGCTGGCCGCGAAATGATCGGGCAGTTCCGCGCGCACGTCGACGCGGTCGCCATCGGGATGATCCACCCGGATGCGGCGGGCATGGAGGTGCATCTTGCGGCTGATCGTGCCGCTCAAAAAGGCTTCCTTGCCGCCATATTTTCCGTCGCCCACGATCGGATGGCCAATCGCCGCCATATGGACGCGAAGCTGATGGGTGCGGCCGGTATAGGGTTGCAGTTCGACCCAGGCGGCGCGGTTGCCCGCGCGCTCGATCACGCGATAGCGCGAACGGGCGGGAAGCCCCTCCTCCTCATCGACATGCATTTTCTCGCCACCGGTGCCGGGCTGTTTGGCGATGGGCAATTCGATCATGCCGTCCTCGATCGAGGGCACGCCCATCACAATCGCCCAATAGACCTTGCGCGCCGTGCGGCTGGAAAAGGTCTTGGCGAAGAAAGCCGCCGAACGCGCCGTGCGTGCGATCAGCAATGCGCCCGACGTGTCCTTGTCGAGCCGGTGGACCAGCTTGGGACGCTGGTCCAGTTCGAACTCCAGTGCGTCCAGCAGGCCGTCGACATGATCGTCCGTCTTGGTCCCGCCCTGAGTGGCGAGGCCCGGCGGCTTGTTGATGACGATGGCTTGCGCGTCGCGATGAATGACCAGGCTCTGCGCGAAGGCGATCTGATCGTCGGTCAGTTGCGGACGGACGCGCTTGGGTTTCGTGCTTTCGGCGGCCTTCGGCTCAGCCGGGGGCACGCGAATGGCCTGGCCTTCCGCGACGCGGTCGCCGGGCGCCGCACGGGCGCCATCGACGCGAAGCTGGCCGGTACGCGCCCAGCGCGAGACGGTGTTGAAGCCGATGTCGGGCAGATGCCGCTGGAACCAGCGGTCGAGCCGGATGCCGTCATCATCCGCCCCGACGCGAAACTGGCGCACATCGAGCGAGACGCCCTTGCCCGGGCTTGCCTTGGCCGGCGCGGGCTTGGCCGCTGCCTTGGCGGTGGGCTTGGGTCCATCGGGCGTGCGCGCTCGGGCAGCCTTCACCGCGCCGCGAGCGCGGCCCTGCGGCGCGGCACCGGGCTTGCGGGGACCGCCCCGGTTGGGGCCGGAGGATTTGCCCTTCATGCAACGCTCCTCACAATGGCAAGGCCGCCAGCCAGCGCGGCGACCGCGCCGATGACGGAAAAGGCGGCATAGGCCAGCGCCATGCCCAGTTGACCGCGCTCGATCATCAGCACCGTCTCAAGGCTGAAGGAAGAAAATGTGGTGAAGCCCCCCAGCACACCGACGGCCAGCAGCAGGCGGATCGGTTCACCCGGCCCGGCATTGAAGCGTGCAAGAAAACCCGCCAGCAGGCCCATGGCGAAGCCGCCGACGATATTGGCCGCATAGGTGCCCCAGGGCCAAGCGGCGCCGGGTAGCATATGGCCTGCGAGACGCCCGAGCAGATAGCGCAGCGCCGATCCGACGGCGCCGCCTGTCATGACGAGGAGGATATTGTTCATGCCGCCCGCCCTAGAGCATTTTTGGCGGGATTGGGAAGCAATCATTGGCGCAACCGGCCGCCATGCACTCCGTCATCCGTTGGCGGCGAGACGGAGGCACCGAAAATCCGCCCTCAGCCGATATGCGTCCACCGATCCAACGTCACCCAGCCCTCCACATAGTTGGCGTAGTAAATGCCGAACAGCACCGCCGAAAGAACCGTCGCCCGCAAGATCACGATGCCGGGCCGGAAGTTGCTGGGCGCGCTGTCGGCCTGCCCTTTCAGCAGTTCCTCCCCCGTTTCGTCGGGCGTGCGAATGCCGAAGGGCAGGACGATGAACGCGCTGATCGTCCAGAACAACAGGTAGATGGCGAAAATGGCGTACAGGTTCATGGGAAACCGGCTTAAGCCCGAATGAGCAGCACGTCCACCACCGGTTTCTTGCCCGTCCACCGCGTCGCCGTGCGGCGCACCGCCAGCCGCACACGCTCCCGCAGGGCTTCTTCGTCCTGCGAGCCCTTGGCAACCGCGCCGGCAGCCTCCTTAGCCGCTTCTTCCAGAAACGCTGCCTTGTCCTCCTCTACCGGTACGCCTTGCGTACGCAGCGCAGGCGTTCCGAGCACGCGCCCCTTGCCGTCGAGAGCCACAGCGACGCTGATCTGCCCATGCAATGCAATCTTCCGCCGCTCATTCATGGTCGAACCGTCCGCCGGCAGGATGACGTCGCCGTCCAGCACCAGCCGCCCGGTCGCTTCATGGCCGATGATCTCGGGTCCATTGGGCGCCAACCGCAGCAGGTCGCCATTGGACTGAACCACCGCGCGCGGCACCCCGCTCGTCAGACCCAGGCGTGCCTGCTCGGCCATATGGCGCCGCTCGCCATGCACGGGCAGCAAAATCTGCGGCCGCACCCAGCCATACATGGCCTGCAATTCGGGCCGCCCCGGATGGCCGGACACATGCACCTCCGCCTGGCGATCCGTCACCATCAGCACGCCCTTGGCTGCCAGCGCATTCTGGATGCGACCGATGGCGATCTCATTTCCCGGAATCTGCTTGGAGGAGAAGACGACCAAATCGCCCTCGTCCAACTTGATCGGATGGCTGTCGAACGCGATGCGGGACAGCGCGGCCCGCGCCTCGCCCTGTCCGCCGGTGGCGATAATCATCACCTCTCCATGCGGAAGCGCCATCGCATCGTCCCAATCGACGGTTGGCGGAAAATCCTTCAAATAGCCTGCATTGCGCGCCGTCGCGATGATCCGGTCGAGCGACCGCCCCGCCACGCAGAGCTTGCGCCCGACGGCATTGGCGACCTCACCCAAGGTCTGCAAGCGCGCGGCGTTGGATGCAAAGGTCGTGACCAGCACGCGTCCCTTCGCACCCTTGATCGTGCCCATCAGCCCTTCGCGCACATCGCCTTCGGAGCCGCTCGCCTCCGGGTTGAAGACATTGGTACTGTCGCACACCAGCGCCAGCACGCCCTCATCGCCAATGGCCGTCAGTTCCTCCGGCGTGGACGGCTGACCCAGCAGGGGTCGCTCGTCCAGCTTCCAGTCGCCGGTGTGGAAGACTTTCCCATAGGGGGTGTCGATCAGCACCGCATTGCCTTCGGGGATCGAGTGCGCCAGCGGCACATAGCGGAAGCCGAACGGCCCCAGCGCAAAGCTGCCCTCATTGTCGATGACGTTGAGTTCGACCTCTTTCGTCAGCCCTTCTTCCTCCAGCTTCAGCCGGATCAACCCCGCAGTGAAGGGCGTCGCATAAAGCGGCACGCCCAGATCGGCGGCGAGATAGGGGATCGCGCCGATATGATCTTCATGCCCGTGGGTGAGGACAATGCCGAGCAAATCCTCGCGCCGTTCCTCGATAAAGGCGAGATCCGGCAGCACCAGTTCCACGCCCGGATAGGCGGGATCGGCAAAGGTCAGGCCCAGATCGACCATCACCCATTTGCCCTGGCAACCGTAAAGATTGACGTTCATGCCAATCTCTCCCGACCCGCCAAGGGCCAGGAAGATCAGCTCTTCTCCAGGTGTCATTCTGCTTGTAAACTCCGTTCGTATAATAATGCGAGGCCCAGGATCGTGAGATCGGGCGCGATCGCATCGAAAATATCGCTATTATCGTCAAAGAGGACCGCGAGGCCCCCCGTCGAAATCACCTTTGCGGGACGACCGATCTCCGCTCGCATCCGGGCGACCAGCCCTTCCATCATCGCCACATAGCCCCAGAAGACACCGATATGCATCTGCGCCTCGGTGGTACGCCCGATAACCGACGGGTTTTCCGGCGGTGCGATGGCAATCTTCGGCAGCTTCGCGGCGGCAGCCACCAGCGCATCCAGCGACAGGTTGATGCCCGGCGCAATGATGCCGCCCTTGTAAGCGCCGTGATAATCGATCACGTCGAACGTCGTCGCCGTGCCGAAATCGATAACGATGAGGTCGCCTTCATAGAGATGGTGGGCGGCAATGGCGTTTACAACCCGATCCGCCCCGACCGACGCCGGTTCGTCCACGTCGAGCGAGACCCCCCACTCCACCGGCGCCTGCCCGGCGATCAACGCGGTCGTCCTGAAATATTTCTCAGCCAACACCTGAAGGTTATGCAGCGCGCGCGGCACCACCGTGGCGATGATGACCGCCTCGACATCCGCGATCTTATAGCCTTCCAGCATCAGAAGCTGGTTCAGCCACACCGCATATTCGTCGGCCGTGCGGCGGGGGTCGGTCGCGATCCGCCATCGCGCGCGGATTTCCCGCCCGTCGAGCAGTGCGAAAACCACATTGGTATTACCCGCGTCGATCGCGAGAAGCATGGCCGGTCCCCCGGTTGTCAGATAAGAAGGATATCGCCGGCATGAATGGCACGGCTCTCGCCATTCGCCAAGCGCAGGATCAGCATCCCATCCCGGTCGAGCGTATCGAAACTGCCCTCGATGGTCTCGCCATCGGGCTGCACCACCCGCATCGGCGTGCCGGTGGGATGGGCGTTGAGCAGCCAATGTGTCCGCACCGGCTCCAGCCCCTGCGCCCGCCAGACCGCCAGCCAATGGGCGAACAGCTCCGCCAGCCGTAGCTGCAAGGAAGCCGCGTCCACATCCTGCGCCCCTTGCGCGGCCAGATTCGTCACCGGGCGGTCCAGCCCTGTCGGATGTCCCGTCACATTGATGCCGATTCCCGCAACGATGGCGTCGCCGGCCCGTTCCAGCAGGATTCCGGCCATCTTCGCGCCATCGACCAGCACGTCATTGGGCCATTTGATCCGCGCCTGTCCTGCGCAAAGCGGCGCCACCAGCGCATGAACCGCATTGGCCGCAACCAGCGCCAGCGTGTGCGGCAGAGGATCGCCCTGCCGTAGACGGATGAGCGTCGAGCAATAGAGATTGCCATCGGGACTGTCCCAATCGCGTCCCATGCGGCCCCGTCCACCGGTCTGACGCCCTGCGCGCAACCAGCAGCCCTCGGAAATGCCTTGCTCCACCAACGCCAGCATGTCGGCATTGGTGGAGCCAGTCTCCTCGACGAAGCGAAGCTCGGTCAGAACAGCGACGCCGCTGCCGCCGCGCTCGCCTTGTCGAGCATCGGATTGAGGAAATAACCGAAGACGATCACCACGGCGCAGGCCGTCAGGATGATATTCTCGACCGCCCCGCCCCGCGCCTCATAGGGTGCGGCGGGTTCGTCGAAATACATCGTCTTGATGACCTTCAGATAATAGAAGGCGCCGATCACCGACATGGCGATGCCGAAGGCCGCCAGTGCCGTCAGCCCGGCCGCCACCGCAGCATCGAACACCAGGAACTTCGCCCAGAAGCCGAAGAGCGGCGGAATGCCGGCCATGGAGAACATGAAGATCGCCAATGCTGCCGCCAGCCCCTTGCGCGAGCGCGACAGGCCGGCAAGGCTGGCGATCGTCTCGATCGGCTTACCCTCGGCATCGCGCATCTGCAGAATGCAGGCAAAGGCTCCGATGGTCATGACGATGTAGATCGCCATATAGCTCATCGTCGCCGCCGCGCCAGCAGGCGTACCCGCGGCGAGGCCGATCAGCGCGAAACCGACATTGTTGATCGACGAATAGGCCATCAGCCGCTTGATATTGCCCTGGCCGATGGCCGCGACCGCACCGAAGAGGATCGAGGCGAGCGCCACGAAGATCACGACCTGCTGCCAGTCCAGACCCGCCGGCCCCAGCGCCTCGATCGCCACACGCACGGTGAGTCCGATGGCCGCCACCTTGGGCGCGCTGGCGAAGAAGGTCGTGACCGGGGTCGGGGCGCCTTCATACACGTCCGGCGTCCACATGTGGAACGGCACGGCGCTGATCTTGAACGCCAGACCGGCCAGCACGAAGACCAGACCGAAGAGTTCGCCCTTCGACACGCCGTCAGTCAGCGCCAGCGAAATTCCGTCGAAGTTCGTACTGCCCGTGAAGCCGTAAAGCAGAGCGATGCCGTAAAGCAGGATGCCGCTCGCCAGCGAACCCAGGACGAAATATTTGAGCCCCGCTTCGGACGACCGCTCGTCCTGCCGCATGAAACTTGCCAGCACATAGGAGGCAAGGCTGTTCATTTCGAGGCCAACGTAAAGCGTCAGCATGTCGCCGGCCGACACCATCATTCCCATGCCGATGGCGGCGAAGAGGATCAGCACCGGATATTCGGGCCGCGGATGACCCCCGACCGAGAAATAGCGCGGAGCCAGCAGAATCGCCGCCGCCGCCGCACCATAGATCAACGCCTTGGCAAAAACCGAAAAGGCATCGGCCCGAACCAGACCGTCAAAGGCCACCGGACCATGGGCCAGCGAACAGGACAGCGACACGCCGGCGCCGATCAGGGTGACAACCGACAGCCAGTTGACAAGTTGGGCCGACTTGTCGCCGCCATAGGCCGCGATCAGCATCAGGATCAGGCCGCCGGCCGTCAGGATCAGCTCCGGCAGGACCGCCAGGAGGGAAGCGGAATCAATCATCAGTGCGCCTCCCCCGACGCTTCACCATGGGACATTGCGGGTGTTTCTTCATGATGGGCCTCTGCAGCCGGGATGGCCGGACCCATTTTGATCTGGGAATCTCCGGCCGGAGCGGCGGAGGCGAGGCGCGCTTCCAGCGCACGGATGTCGGACCGCATCGGACTGAGGAAGCTCTCAGGATAGATGCCCATCCACAGCACCGCCGCGGCGATCGGCGCCAGCAACCAGACTTCACGCGCCGACAGATCGGGCATGGCCGCCGCGTCCGCGTTCTTCTGGTCGCCATAGCAAATCCGGCGATAGAGATAGAGCATATAGGCCGCGCCCAGGATGATGCCCGTGGTGCAGACCAGCGCCACCCAGCTCGACGCCTGGTAAATGCCCATCAGCGACAGGAATTCACCCACGAAGTTGCTGGTGCCCGGCAAGCCGACCGATGCCATGGTGAACAGCATGAACAGCACCGCATATTTCGGCATGTTGATGCTGAGGCCACCATAGCGGGCAATCTCACGGGTATGCAGCCGGTCGTAGATCACGCCGACGCACAGGAAGAGCGCGCCCGACACCAGACCGTGGCCCAGCATCACCATCATCGCGCCCTCAAGACCCGCCTGGTTGAAGGCGAACAGACCGACCGTCACGATCGCCATATGCGCCACCGACGAATAAGCGATCAGCTTCTTCATGTCCGACTGCACCAGCGCGACGAGGCTGGTGTAGACCACCGCCACCATGGACAGGCCCCAGACCAGCGGCGCGAGCTGCGCCGAAGCTTCTGGGAACATCGGCAGCGAGAAGCGGATGAAGCCGTAACCGCCCATCTTCAGCAGCACGCCGGCCAGAATGACCGAACCGGCGGTCGGCGCCTGAACGTGCGCGTCGGGAAGCCAGGTATGGACCGGCCACATCGGCATCTTCACGGCGAAGCTCGCGAAGAAGGCCAGCCACAGCCAGATCTGGATCTTCGGATCGAAATGATACGCCATCAGCGTCGGGATGTCGGTCGTGCCCGCTTCGTGCACCATCCACATCATCGCGATCAGCATCAGCACCGAGCCGAGCAGCGTGTAGAGGAAGAATTTGTACGAAGCGTAAATCCGTTCCGCGCCGCCCCAGATGCCGATGATGAGATACATCGGGATCAGGCCAGCCTCGAACATGATGTAGAAGAGGTAGAGATCCTGCGCCGTGAAGACGCCGATCATCAGCACCTCCATGAACAGGAACGCCGCCATATATTCAGGCACGCGCTTTTCGATCGCCAGCCAGCTTGCGCCGATGCAGATCGGCATCAGGAACACGGTGAGCGCAATCAGCAGCAAGGCGATGCCGTCAATGCCCAACGCCCAGGCGAACCGCCCGAAGATCGGGGCATATTCCTGGAACTGCCACTGGGCGGCGGTGCCTGACTGGTCGAAGTTCATCCAGAGGACAACGCCCAGGACCAGATCGACCAGCGTTGCGAGCAACGCGATCCAGCGGGCCTGATTGGCGCCTGCGAACAGGCAGGCGATGGCGCCGGCCATCGGCACTGCCATCATCAGGGAAAGGATGGGGAAGCCGTCCATTATCGTGTCATCGCCCAGGTTGCGGCCGCGGCGAGGCCGATCAGCATCACCAGCGCGTAAGTGTAGAGATAGCCGGACTGAAGCCGACGGGTGACTTTGTTGCCCTGCACGACCAGCGCAGCCAGCCCATTGGGCCCGAACCGGTCGATGAAGCCGACGTCACCGAACTTCCAGAAGAAGCGGCCGATGGCGAAGGCAGGCTTGACGAACAGGAAGTGGTACAGTTCGTCGAAATACCATTTGTTGAGCAGGAACTGGTAGAGAGCGCCGAAGGTCGCGACGAAGCGGCGCGGCCAGTCGGTGAACTTGAGATAGGCCAGCATGGCTATCACCAGACCGGTCAACATCACCGTGAAGGGACCGAACTTGACCCAGGTGGGCACTTCATGCGCGGCGTGCATCAGGTGGCTGTCGAACGCGATCGCGCCCTTCCAGAACTCGATGCCCCCTTCCGGACCGATAAACTGGTCGTGGAAGGCAAAGCCCGCGAACACCGCGCCAAGGCTCAGCACCACCAGCGGCACCAACATGACCCAGGGGCTTTCATGGGGATGATAACCCGCCGTGCCCGTCAGTTCTTGACCATGATGGCCATGATGGCCGTGGCCGTCATGCTCGGTTTCTTCTTCCGGCGTTTCATGATGGCCATGGACCGCGTGCTGGATGTGCTCCGAAGCGGCCCAACGCGGTTTGCCGAAGAAGGTCAGGAACACCAGACGCCAGGAATAGAAGCTGGTGAGCAACGCTGCGAACACGCCGACGAGGTAGGCGCCGACGCCTGCACCGCCCGAAGCATAAGCCGCCTCGAGAATGCCATCCTTCGAATAGAAGCCCGCAAAGCCCACGCCGACCAGCGGCAAACCGACGCCTGTAATGGCCAGCGTGCCGAGGGTCATCGTCCAGAAGGTGATCGGGATCTCCTTCCGCAGCGCGCCATAGTAACGCATGTCCTGCTCATGGTGCATCGCGTGGATGACCGAGCCGGCGCCGAGGAACAGCAGCGCCTTGAAGAAGGCGTGGGTGAAGAGGTGGAACATCGCCGCACCGTAAGCGCCCACACCCGCCGCGAAGAACATATAGCCCAACTGCGAACAGGTCGAATAGGCGATGACGCGCTTGATGTCGGTCTGCACCGTGCCCACGGTCGCCGCGAACAGACAGGTCGCCGCACCGATGAAGGTGACGAAGTGCAGCGCGGTCGGCGAGGTTTCGAACATTGGCGACAGGCGGCAGACCATGAACACGCCCGCGGTCACCATGGTCGCCGCGTGGATCAGCGCCGACACCGGGGTCGGGCCTTCCATCGCGTCCGGCAGCCAGGTGTGAAGGCCAAGCTGCGCCGACTTGCCCATCGCGCCGATGAACAGCAGCAGGCAAAGCACGGTCATGGTGTCGAAACGATGACCCAGGAACCCAATGGTCGAACCGGCCATGGAAGGCGCCGCGGCCAGGATTTCAGGGATCGAGATGGTGTTGAACACCAGATAGGTGCCGAAAATGCCCAGCATGAAACCCAGGTCGCCAACGCGGTTGACGACGAACGCCTTGATCGCGGCGGCGTTGGCCGAGGGTTTACGGAACCAGAAGCCGATCAGCAGATAGGAGGCCAGACCGACGCCTTCCCAGCCGAAGAACATCTGGAGCAGATTGTTCGCCGTCACGAGCATCAGCATCGCAAAGGTGAAGAGCGACAGATAGGCGAAGAAGCGCGGCTGATCCGGCTCCTCCTCCATATAGCCCCAGCTGTAGAGGTGGACGAGGCTCGACACGCTGGTGATGACCACCAGCATGACGGCGGTCATGGTGTCGACGCGCAGGGCCCACTGGGCATCGAAGCTGCCCGACTGGATCCAGGTGAACACCGGCGCCACATAGGCTTCGGCATGCCCCGTCACGAACGACAGGAAGATCGGCCAGCTCATTGCGCAAGAGGCAAAGAGCGCGCCGGTGGTGACGATCTTCGCGGGCAGCTTGCCAAGGGCCTTGTTGCCAAGACCGGCGATGGCAGCAGCCAGCAACGGAAGAAGGACGATAAGCTGGATCATGACGAAGCTTAGCCCTTCATCCGGTTGACATCGTCGACGGCGATCGTGCCGCGACCACGGAAATAAATGACGAGGATGGCAAGGCCGATGGCCGCCTCACCCGCCGCGACGGTCAGCACGAACATGCTGAACACCTGGCCCACCAGGTCGCCAAGAAAGGCGCTGAAAGCCACAAGGTTGATGTTCACGCTGAGGAGGATCAGCTCGATCGCCATCAGGATGATGATGACATTCTTGCGATTGATGAAGATGCCCAGCACCCCCATCACGAACAGGATCGCGCTGACCACCATATAATGCTGAAGGCCGATCACAGCTCCACCCCCTGCCCTACGGGCTGATTGACATTACGCACGGCATCTTCCGGCCGGCGGCGGTTCTGGCGCGCGACATTCTGGCCGCGCACGCCGCCACGAGCGCGATGGGTCAGCACGATAGCGCCGATCATCGCAACCAGCAGAACGATGCCCGCCGCTTCGAACAGGAAGATATAGCGGGTGTAGAGCAGCCCGCCGATCGCCTGGATATTGCTGAGTTCCGGGTTCACCGGCGCGGCGCGCTGCGCCAGTTCGATGGGACCGGCGCTCCACAGGCCAATGCCCAGCACGATCTCGGCCAGAAGGACCAGCGCAATCAGCAGCCCGAACGGCAGATAATCGACGAAACCGGCACGCAGTTCGGCGAAGTCGATGTCGAGCATCATGACGACGAACAGGAACAGCACGGCGACGGCGCCGACATAGACGATAACCAGAAGCATCGCGATGAATTCGGCGCCCAGCAGGACCATCAGGCCCGCCGCGTTGAAGAACGCAAGGATCAGCCACAGCACCGAATGAACCGGATTGCGCGACAGGATCGTCAGCGCGCCGCTGCACACCACGATCGCGGCGAACAGATAAAAGGCGAAGACGTGAATCACAGGACCATTATCCCCTTCGGCGGCTGCGGCTTAACGGTAGGGCGCATCGGCGGCAAGGTTCGCAGCAATCGCGCGTTCCCATTTGTCGCCATTTTCAAGAAGCTTGGCCTTGTCATAGATCAGCTCCTCGCGCGTTTCCGTTGCAAATTCGAAATTCGGACCTTCGACAATGGCATCCACCGGGCAGGCTTCCTGGCAGAAGCCGCAATAGATGCACTTGGTCATGTCGATGTCGTAGCGGGTCGTGCGGCGGCTACCATCGTCACGCGGCTGCGCCTCGATAGTGATCGCCTGGGCCGGGCAGATCGCCTCGCACAGCTTGCACGCGATGCAGCGCTCTTCCCCATTGGGGTAGCGGCGCAGCGCATGCTCGCCCCGGAACCGCGGCGAAATCGGGTTCTTCTCATAGGGGTAGTTGATGGTCGCCTTGGGCTTGAAGAAATATTTCAAGGTCAGCCAATGCGCCTTCACGAACTCCCAGAGGGTAAAGGATTTGACGTAGTAACCGAGGCTCATTGTGCGCCTCCATAGCGCGTCAGCATGAGGAAGCCCGAAACCAGGAAGACGAACAGGAGCGAGGTCGGCAGGAAGATCTTCCAGCCCAGCCGCATCAGCTGATCGTAACGGTAACGGGGCACCGTCGCCTTCACCCAGGAGAAGACGAAGAAGAAGAAGGCGATTTTAGCCAGGAACCAGATGATGCCCGGCACCAGATACAGCGGCGCCCAGTCGAACGGCGGCAGATACCCGCCCCAGAACAGGATGGCGTTCAGACCGCACATCAGGATCACGTTGGCATATTCGCCCAGCCAGAACAGGGCGAAGGCCATGGACGAATATTCGGTCTGGTAGCCCGCGACGAGTTCCGATTCCGCTTCGGTGAGATCGAAGGGCGCACGCGCCGTTTCCGCCATGGCCGAGATCAGGAACATGATCGCCATCGGGAACAGCAGCGGGTTGAAGCCGTTGCCGTTCAGGAAACCATAATAGCCCTTCTGGCTCTCGATGATGGTCGAGATGTTGAAGCTGCCCGCCCACAGGACGACGGTGATCAGAATGAAGCCGATCGAGACTTCATAGCTGATCATCTGCGCGCTGGCGCGGATCGCGGAATAGAAGGGATATTTGGAGTTGGACGCCCAGCCCGAGAGCACCACGCCGTAGACGCCCAGCGAACTGATCGCGAGGATGTAGAGCAGGCCGACATTGATGTTGGCCAGCACCACCCCCACCTGGAACGGGATCACCGCCCAGGCCATCAGCGCGACGGTGAAGGTGATGATCGGTGCGATCAGGAACAGCGTCCGGTTGGACGCCGACGGGATGATGGTTTCCTGAAGGAACACCTTGGCGCCGTCCGCGAAGGACTGAAGCAGGCCGAAAGGACCGACGACGTTGGGACCACGGCGCAGCGCCATCGCCGCCCAGATCTTGCGGTCGGCATAGATGATCATCGCCACGGCCAGCATCAGCGGCAGGGCGATCACCAAAATACCGATGATCGTCGAAAGCAGCCATGCGCCTTCGAAGGGCAGGCCGAGATTTTGGAAGAAAGCGGTCACTCTGCGGCCTCCGCATACGTCTCACCGTGGACCAGCTCGGCCGAGCATTGCTGCATCGTCGGGCTGGCGCGGCAGATGGCGTTGGTCAGGTAGAAATCCTTGATCGGCGAACCGAATTCGCCGCTTGCACCGGTCGGCAGCGACGGAGCGGACCAACCGTAATCGGCCAGACCTTCCTGCCCCAGCGCCGGCACGGCCTTCGCCATTTCGGCGCGCAGCTGTTCGAAGCTGTCAAAGGGCAGCTTGGCCCCCAGCACTTCGGACAGCGCACGCAGGATCGACCAGTCCTCACGGGCATCGCCCGGCGCGAACACGGCCTTTTCGCCACGCTGCACCCGGCCTTCCAGATTGACATAGGTGCCAGCCTTTTCGGCGTAGCTCGCGCCCGGCAGGATCACGTCCGCCGCATGGGCGCCCTTGTCGCCATGGTGGCCGACATAAACTTTGAAGCTGTTCTCGAACGCCGAATAATCGACCTCGTCCGCGCCCAGCGAGAAGAGCAGCTTGGGCTTGGCCGCCGCCACCGCCTTGATGCCACCCTGTGTCGCATAGCCGAGCATCAGTCCGCCCATGCGCGACGCCGCGAAGTGCAGGACGTTATAGCCGTTCCAGCCGTCCTTGATCAGGCCCAGCGTCTCGACCAGCGCCAGCGTATCGCCATGCGCGCCGTCCTTCGCCAGGATGCCGCCGCCCGCGATCAACGCCGGACGCGCCGCCTTGCCAAAGGCTTCGACCACCGCTTCCGGCAGCTTGGCGAGCAACGACGCATCATTGCCCAGCCACTCGACCTTGTAGGTCAGGTCGACCTGCGGACCGATCGCGAAGACCTTTGCGCCCTTCTTGATCGCCTTGCGGATGCGGGTGTTCACCAGCGGCGCTTCCCAGCGCAGATTGGTGCCGACGAGCAGGATCGCGTCAGCAGTTTCAAGCCCCGCGAGCGTGGTGTTGAAGTTGACGGCGCTCAGGCTCGACACATCATAGGCAAGCCCGGTCTGACGGCCTTCGAGCATCGACCCGCCCAGCTTCTCGACCAGCGCCTTGCCCGCGAACATCGTCTCGCAGTCGAGCAGGTCTCCGGCAAGCGCCGCGACCGATCCGCCGTGCTTGACGGCGGCCACCGCCGCGAATGCCTCGGCCCAGGTCGCTTCGACCAGCTTGCCGTCCTTGCGCACGAAGGGCTTGTCGAGCCGCTTGCGCACCAGACCGTCCACATTGTGACGGGTCTTGTCCGACGCCCATTCCTCGTTCACGTCATCGTTGATGCGCGGCACGGCGCGCAGCACCTGACGGCCACGGCTGTCGAGGCGGATGTTGGTGCCGACCGCATCCATCACGTCGATGGCATGGGTTTTCTTCAGCTCCCAGGGACGCGCCTCGAACGCATAGGGCTTCGAGGTCAATGCGCCTACCGGGCAGAGATCGACCACATTGCCCGACAGCTCGCTCTTGGCGGCCCTTTCGAGATAGGTGGTGATCTGCATATTCTCGCCACGTCCAATCGCGCCGATTTCCGGCACGCCCGCGACTTCTTCCGCAAAGCGCACGCAGCGGGTGCACTGGATGCAGCGGGTCATGACCGTCTTGACGATCGGCCCCATATATTTTTCGGTGACGGCACGCTTATTCTCGTCGAAGCGGCTGGTGCCCTTGCCGTAAGCGACCGACTGATCCTGAAGATCGCATTCGCCGCCCTGATCGCAGATCGGGCAGTCGAGCGGGTGGTTGATGAGGAGGAACTCCATCACACCTTCCCGCGCCTTCTTGACCATCTCGCTGTCGGTGCGGATTTCCTGCCCTTCGCTGGCCGGCAGCGCGCAAGACGCCTGCGGCTTGGGCGGTCCGGGCTTCACCTCGACCAGACACATGCGGCAATTGCCCGCGATGCTCAGCCGCTCATGATAGCAGAAACGCGGGATTTCCTTCCCCGCCAGCTCGCAGGCCTGAAGAACCGTCGCCCCGGCCGGGACTTCCAGTTCTACGCCGTCAACTTTGACCTTCGGCATGGTTACTCCGCTGCCTCCATGACGGGGGCGCTACCCTTGTTTTCGTTGATCCGGCGCTCGATTTCCGGGCGGAAGTGCCGGATCAGGCCCTGGATCGGCCAGGCCGCCGCATCGCCGAGCGCGCAGATGGTGTGGCCTTCGACCTGCTTGGTGACCTGCTGAAGCATGTCGATTTCGCTGATGTCGGCCTCGCCCGAACGCAGGCGCTCCATCACGCGCCACATCCAGCCAGTGCCTTCGCGGCAGGGCGTGCACTGGCCACAGCTCTCATGCTTGTAGAAGTAGGAGAGGCGCGAAATGGCGCGGACGATGTCGGTCGACTTGTCCATGACGATAACGGCGGCGGTGCCAAGGCCGGAACCCAAAGCGCGCAGACCATCAAAGTCCATCGGCGCGTCCATGATCTCCTTCGCCGGCACCAGCGGAACCGAGGACCCGCCGGGGATCACCGCCAGCAGATTGTCCCAGCCGCCGCGAATGCCACCGCAATGCCGGTCGATCAGTTCCTTGAAACTGATGCCCATCGATTCCTCGACGACGCAGGGCTTGTTCACATGGCCGCTGATCTGGAAGAGCTTGGTGCCCTTGTTGTTCTCGCGGCCGAAGCTGGCGAACCATTCGGGCGAACGGCGCAGGATCGTCGGGCCAACCGCGATCGACTCCACATTGTTCACCGTGGTCGGGCAGCCATAGAGGCCCGCACCCGCCGGGAAAGGCGGCTTCAGGCGCGGCTGGCCCTTCTTGCCCTCGATGCTTTCGATCTGCGCGGTTTCCTCGCCGCAGATGTATGCGCCCGCGCCGCGATGGACGAAGACGTCGAAATCATAGCCGGACCCGCAGGCATTCTTGCCCAGGAAGCCCTTTTCATAGGCCTGCTCGACGGCGGCGAAGAGCACCTTCGCCTCATAGATGAACTCGCCGCGAATATAGATATAGGCGGCGCGCGCCCGCATCGCGAAACCGGCGATCAGCGCGCCTTCCAGCAGCTTGTGCGGATCGTGGCGGACGATTTCGCGGTCCTTGCAAGACCCCGGCTCGGATTCGTCAGCGTTGATAACGAGGAAGCTCGGACGGCCATCCTTGCTTTCCTTGGGCATGAAGCTCCACTTCATGCCGGTCGGGAAGCCGGCACCACCACGACCGCGCAGGCCGCTGGCCTTGATGCGTTCGATGATTTCGTCCTGGCCGATTTCCAGCAGCTTCTTGGTGTTGTCCCAATCGCCGCGCTTCATCGCCGCGTCGATGCCCCAATCCTGGAAGCCATAGACGTTGGTGAAGATGCGATCCTTGTCGGCAAGGGGTGCGATGACGTCGCTCATGCCCAATCCCCCCGATAATCGTGATTTTCGCTGACCATCTCCTTGAGCGTGCTCGGCCCACCCTCGGGGCAGCTGGTCTGGCGCTCGATCTGCGGCCCGATCTTGGGCTGCTTGCCAGCGGCGAGATCGTCGAGGATCGCGCTCATGCTGTCATAGGTCAGGTCTTCGAAATTATCGTCGTTGATCTGGACCATCGGCGCATTGGTGCAGGCGCCCAGACACTCCACTTCGCTCAGGGTGAACAGGCCGTCCGGCGTCGTGCCGCCCTTGACCAGACCCTTATTCTTGCAGGCCGAAAACACATCGTCCGAACCGCGCAGCATGCAGGGCGTCGTGCCGCAGACCTGCACATGATAGCGGCCGACCGGCGCGAGGTTATACATGGTGTAGAAGGTCGCGACCTCGTAAACGCGCATGTACGGCATTTCGAGCTGGTCGGCGATATATTCCATCACCGGCACGGGCAGCCAGCCATTGGTCTGCGTGTCCGCACCCACCTGACGCTGGGCCAGATCGAGCAGCGGCATCACCGCCGACTGCTGACGTCCGGCGGGATAGCGGGCAATCACCTTCTTCGCCTGTTCGGCATTCTCGGCCGTCCACGCGAACGCGCCCCAGCGCGCGCGGGTTTCGGCCTCGTCCGGGATATGAACTGCGTCAGCCATTAGCGGTCACATTCTCCAAACACGATGTCCATGGCGCCCAGGACAGCGGTGGTATCGGCCAGCATGTGGCCCTTCATCATGAAATCCATTGCCTGAAGGTGGCTAAAGGCGGTCGGGCGGATCTTGCAGCGGTAGGGCTTGTTGGAACCGTCCGCGACCAGATAGACGCCGAATTCGCCCTTGGGGCTTTCGGTCGCCACATAGACTTCGCCAGCGGGCACATGGAAGCCCTCGGTATAGAGCTTGAAATGGTGGATCAGCGCTTCCATCGAGCGCTTCATTTCCCCACGCTTGGGCGGCGACACCTTGCGGTCGAAGCTGGCGATCGGCCCTTCGGGCATCTCGCTCAGGCACTGCTTCATGATGCGCGCGGACTGGCGGACTTCCTCGACGCGGACCATGAACCGGTCGTAGCAGTCGAAGTTGGTACCGACCGGAACATCAAAGTCCATCCGGTCATAGACGTCGTAAGGCTGCGCCTTGCGGATGTCCCAGGGGATACCCGACCCACGGATCATCGGGCCGGAGAAGCCCCATTTCAGCGCGTCTTCCTTGGACACGACCGCGATGTCGACATTGCGCTGCTTGAAGATGCGGTTGTCGACCACCAGGCTCATCGCATCCTCGAACAGGCGCGGCAGGCGGGTGTCGAGCCAGTCAGCAATATCCGTCAGCAGCTTGAGCGGCACATCCTGATGCACGCCGCCCGGCCGGAAATAGGCCGAGTGCATGCGGGCGCCCGAAGCGCGTTCGAAGAAGTTGAGGCAATCCTCGCGGATTTCGAACAGCCACAGGTTCGGCGTCATCGCGCCGACGTCCATGACGTGCGATCCGAGGTTGAGCATGTGATTGCAGATGCGCGTCAGTTCCGCGAAGAACACGCGCAGATATTGCGCGCGCAGCGGCACTTCCAGATTCAGCAGCTTTTCGATGGCCAGCACATAGCTGTGCTCCATGCCGAGCGGCGAACAATAGTCCAGCCGGTCGAAATAGGGCAGCGCCTGCAAATAGGTCTTGTACTCGATCAGCTTCTCGGTGCCGCGATGCAGCAGGCCGACATGCGGGTCGCAGCGTTCGACGATTTCGCCGTCCAGTTCCATGACCAGACGCAGAACGCCGTGCGCAGCCGGATGCTGCGGACCGAAGTTGATCGTGTAGTTCTGGATCTGCGTGTCACCATAGGTCGGGTCGACCGCGTCGGTCACATGATCCAGCTTTTCCAAATAATCGGACATCAGGCTTTGCTCCCCTGGTCCTTGGCCTCAGCCTTTTCGTCGCCCGGCAGCACATATTGCGCGCCTTCCCACGGGCTCATGAAGTCGAAGCTGCGGAAGTCCTGCGCGAGGCGAACCGGCTCATAGACCACGCGCTTGTCTTCCTCGGAATAGCGCAATTCGACATAGCCGGTCAGCGGGAAGTCCTTGCGCTGCGGATGCCCCTTGAAGCCATAGTCGGTCAGGATGCGGCGCAGGTCGGCATTGCCTTCGAAGATGACCCCATACATGTCGAACACTTCCCGCTCCAGCCAACCCGCGACGGGCCAGAGATGCGTGACGGTCGGCACGGGCATATTCTCGTCGGTCGACACCTTGAGGCGGATGCGATGGTTCCGCGTAACACTGAGCAGATGATAGCAGACCTCGAAACGGTCCGGCCGTTCCGGATAATCGACGCCCGCCACTTCCATGAGTTGCTGATAGTGGGCGCGATCCCTCAGCAGAGCCATGGCATCGGCCAGCTTTTCCCGAACCACGGTGAAGCTCAGCTCATCGGCATGGTCGACCGTTTCGACCAGCATCGAACCCAGCAGACCGGCGATTTCCTGCGCGATCCCGTCAATGGTCGCGATCTTAGGAGCAGAATGACCCATATTAACGCTCAACCGTCCCAATCCGGCGGATTTTCCGCTGCAACTGCATCACGCCGTAAAGCAGCGCTTCGGCGGTCGGCGGACAACCCGGCACATAGATGTCGACCGGCACGATCCGGTCGCAGCCGCGCACCACGGAATAGCTATAGTGATAATAGCCACCGCCATTTGCGCAGCTGCCCATCGAAATCACATATTTCGGGTTGGACATCTGGTCGTAGACCTTGCGGAGCGCCGGGGCCATCTTGTTGCAGAGGGTTCCCGCGACGATCATCACGTCCGACTGGCGCGGGGACGCGCGCGGCGCGGCGCCGAAACGCTCCATGTCATAACGCGGCATGTTGACGTGGATCATCTCCACCGCGCAGCAGGCGAGGCCGAAGGTCATCCACCACAGCGATCCGGTCCGCGCCCACTGGAACAGCTCCTCGGTCGAGGTGACGAGGAAACCCTTGTCACTGACCTCGCTGTTCAGCGCATTGAAGAAATTCTGGTCGGGCTGCGTTCCCACCGGCGGCATGGTGCCGGGGATGGGACGGTCAAGTTCTACTCCCAATCGAGTGCTCCCTTCTTCCACGCATAGACGAGGCCGAGCACCAGCTCCGCTATGAAGATCATCATCGTCGCCCAGCCGGCCCAGCCGATCTGGTCGAGGCTGACCGCCCAGGGAAAGAGAAACGCCGCTTCCAGATCGAAGATGATGAACAGGATGGCGACGAGGTAGAATCGCACGTCGAACTGACTGCGCGGCTCTTCAAATGCCGGAAAACCGCATTCATATTCGGAAAGTTTGGCCGGATCGGGCTGATGCGCTCCGGTCAGGCGCCCCACCAGCATCGGCAGGAATACGAACGCGCTCGAAAGCAGCAAGGCGATCCCGAGAAAAATCAGGATCGGCAGATATTGGGCAAGATCGACCAACGGAATCCCCTGGGCGAATGAAATGTGTTGGCGCTTTAGGCCTGCCGCATATGCGAAGCAAGGGGCGAACCTGTGAGAATGATTCGCAACAGTTGCACAGGCCAAGTCACGCTAGCGAAAGCATGATCTTCAGCGGAGCGCGCCGGCCACCAGCTTGTGCAACTTGCTGTGAATGGCGTCATTCCCGGCAATGACTTCCTTCCGCTCGATCGGCTGGTCGCCGCCCCGGAAGTCGGTCGCGAAGCCGCCCGCCTCGCGCACCATCAGCAGGCCGGCCGCCACGTCCCAGGGCTGCAAACCGCTTTCCCAGAAGCCGTCATAGCGCCCCGCCGCCACATGGGCGAGGTCGAGCGAAGCCGCACCGAAACGCCGGATGCCCGCCACCGACGGCGCCACCGCGCCGAAGATGCGCGTCCATTCCGCCATATTGCCATGGCCCATGAACGGGATGCCCGTGGCGATCAGACATTCGCCCAGATCGCGCCGCGCCGATACCCGCAGCCGCTGGTCATGCCGCCAGGCGCCCCGGCTCTTTTCCGCCCAATAGGTTTCGTCAGTGACCGGCTGATAGACGATACCGCTCGTCACCTCGCGCTTCGATCCGCCGAAAAGCGGTTCCTCGACGGCAATCGAGATGGCGAAATGCGGGATGCCGTGCAGGAAGTTGGTGGTGCCGTCGAGCGGATCGATGATCCAGCGCGGCTTGGTGGGATCGCCGGCAATCTCGCCGCCCTCTTCCAGCAGGAAGCCCCAGTCGGGCCGCGCCTTCTGCAATTCCTCGACCAGTGTCTTTTCCGCCTGCTTGTCGGCCTTGGACACGAAGTCCGCCGGCCCCTTGCGGGACACCTGGAGATGCTCGACCTCGCCAAAGTCGCGGCGCAGCTTGGAGCCGGCCTTGCGCGCGGCGCGTTCCATGACGGTCAGAAGGCCCGAGTGCGATACCATTTTTCTCTTCTCCCCCCTTCCGCAAGCGGAAGGGGCCGGGGGTGGGAGGCCGCGCCAGCGGCCCTCAAAAGGAAGGGGCAGAAGGCTTGCTTTCGCTTGCCGCCCACCCCAGACCCCTCCCGCCAGCGGGAGGGGAGACAATCATGTCAGTCCGCGCGCTTCACATATTCGCGCTCATACACGTCGACGACGATGCGCGTGCCGGTGACGATATGCGGCGGCACCATGACGCGCACGCCATTGTCGAGGATGGCAGGCTTGTAGCTGGCCGAAGCGGTCTGGCCCTTCACCACGGCGTCGGCCTCCACGACCGTCGCTTCGATGGTTTCGGGGAGCTGCACGGAAATCGGGCGCTCTTCATACATTTCCAGGATGACCATCATGCCGTCCTGCAGGAAAGCGGCGGCATCGCCGATCAGGTCCTGCGGCAGGTTGATCTGCTCATAGGTCTCCGTGTCCATGAAGACGAGCATGTCGCCTTCTGCATAAAGATACTGGAAATCCTTGGTGTCGAGTCGGATGCGCTCGACCGTCTCGGCCGACCGGAAGCGCACATTATTCTTGCGCCCGTCGATCAGATTCTTGAGTTCCACCTGCATATAGGCGCCGCCCTTTCCGGGCTGCGTGTGCTGGATCTTCACGGCGCGCCACAGGCCGCCGTCATATTCGATGTTGTTGCCGGGACGAATCTCGACGCCGCTGATCTTCATGGGAAGAGCCTGCCTATATGTCTGAAGGTGAAAAGAGCCGGCCTGTATGAGGCTGCGCGCGCCCATACAGGCTGACGGCGCGAAGGGCAAGAGGCAGCCCTTATCGCGGCCTGGCAAGCAGCGGATAAGGATTGACCGCACGCCCGCCATACCAGCGTTCGCCCGCGGCCATTTCATGCACCGCGAAATGCAGATGCGGGGCGGTCGGATCGGCGTTGCCGCTGCTGCCGACACTGGCGATCCGCTGGCCGCGCCGGATCGGCTGCCCCTCGGCCAGGCCAGGCGCATAGCTGTCGAGATGCGCATAATAATAGATGCGCCGCCCGTCGCGCGATCGCTGATAGACGGTCCGGCCGCCGTCCGCACTCCAGAACAGTTTCTCCACCCATCCATCCGCCGCCGCCAGCACCGCCCTGCCCCGCGCCGCCATGATGTCGATCGCATCATGCGGCCGCGCGCCGCTGGCCCGTGCCTGGGTGAAGGTATCGGTGAGCGCCGATGGCGGCACGCCCTCGACGGGTATCAGCAACTCGCCCAGTTCGGCGGAGGCGGGACGAGGTGCCGAAACCGGCGCAGGCGCATCGGCCGGAACGATCCGCACGCAAAAATGGAGGAAGCCGACGCCGAGCAGAAGGGCAAGCCCGACCCCCGCCCAGCCCCGCGGCCTCATTCCTGAAACACCGCCTTGACGCCCGACTTCACCATCTGCGCCAGACGCGCCGCATCCCAATTGGTCAGGCGGATGCAGCCATGGCTCTCCGTCCGTCCGATCAACTGCGGCTCGGGCGTGCCGTGAATGCCATAATGTGGCTTGGACAGGTCGATCCACACCACGCCGACCGGCCCATTGGGACCGGGCTTCAACACCGCCTTTTGATCCTTGGCCGAAGAATCCCAGAAAAGGTCTGGATTATAATGAAAATCAGGATTGCGGCTCAAACCCTTGATTTCCCACGTTCCAATGGGCAAAGGATCATGCTGCGATCCCATGGTTGCGGGAAATTGGGCGATCAACCGATTGTCGGAATCATAAGCCCGCAGCACGCCGTCCGACTTGTCCACGACAACATGGTCGGCCTGCGGCTGGTCTTTCGCCACCCCCAGCCCGGCCAGCGTTTCGCCCCAGCCGCGCTCGTCGCCCTCGATCCGCGCGACTGGCTGGTTCGCAATCGCCGGCACCCGGATCGTCGTCCCCGCCGCCACCTTCGTATCGGGCTGGTTGAGCGCCACCAGAACCTCCGGCTTGGTATGGAAGCGCTCCGCCAGTTTCTCCAGCAAATTGCGATAGCCAAGCGCGGGCAACGCAGCCTGCTTGTCCAACCCTTTGGGCACGTTGAAGAACGGCCCCTTGGCAAAGCCAGCCGGAATCGTCACCAGCCATGTCGCGGGCTGGGGCCGGTCGCCGAGTAGCGCCTTGGCTGTCGCCTCATCATATTTGCCGTTGGCGGGCAGCCCCCGTGCCTCCTGAAACCCTTTAAGAGCGCTGGTGAAGGACATGCCTTCCTTCCCATCCAGCACGCCGGGCGAGAATCCCGCCCGGTCCAGCGCCACCTGCGCCTGAAGGATGGCCTCCACGCGCGCGGGCGCACCCGTCGGCTCGGGCACGATGACGAAGGCATAGGGATCGGGAGCCGGTGCCGCAGGTCTGGGCTGCGCCTCCGGCATCGTGTTGGAGGCGGCGCTTTCGTTCGCCTCCGTCACCGACATGTTGCAGGCCGCGCACAGCAGCGTCAGGATCAGGGAAGTGTTTTTCACGAGCCATTCTCTCCTTTTATCAGGGAGAAACGCGCGAAATTGCAGAAAGCTGCGAACCGAAGCCCTTACAGACCCGCCGCCCTGAAAGCCGCCACGCCGGCCTGCGGACCCTGGGGATGGTTCCACACCGCTCCGCTCACCGCCAGGAAATCGGCCCCTGCCTTCACCAGTGGCACGGCGTTGTCCGCCGTGATCCCGCCGATCGCGACGCAGGGCAATTCGAACAGCGCCGTCCACCAGCTCAGGATCGACGGATCGGGCCGGTAATGGGTTTCCTTGGTGGTCGTGGGATAAAAGGCCCCGAAGGCGACATAATCCGCCCCCGCCTCGCCCGCTTCCATGGCCAGATGGCGGCTGTCATGGCAGGTGACGCCGATCTGCACCTTGGGCCCGAGCAGCTTGCGCGCTTCCTTGGGATCGCCGTCCCCCTGCCCCAGATGCACGCCGTCCGCGCCGAGCCGCTGGGCCAGCGCCACACTGTCGTTGATGATGAAAGCGACATTCCGGTCTGCGCAAAGCTTCTGCAACGGCTCGGCGGCGCGGGCAATGGCATCATCGTCCAGCCCCTTCAGACGTAACTGGAAGGCTGCGATTCTCGGCCCGTCTTTGTCCCCGTCAAAGGCAGCGGCCAGGCTATCGACAAAGTTCGCCTCGATCTTCGGCGGCGAAATCAAATAAAGCTGGCAGGCCGGGCGGAAGCCCTGCTCGAAACGGTCTGCGAAATGCGGATCGAGGGCCAGTTCCTCGTCGGTGAAATCGGTCATGGCTGCTCAGTAGAGCAAGGCCACGGCCGACGAAAGGGCTATGGCGGCGCCGTTCGTTCGACAACCGCCATAGCCTTTTGGAAAATCAGGCCGCCTTCTTGGTCGAAGCGCCGTGGATTTCGTCGATCGCTTCGCCCAGCGAGGCGTTGAACTCGGCGTCGCTCATCTGGTGGCGCAGATCGTTCAGCAGCGCGCGGCTGAAGCTGGCGATGATGCCGCGATTCTTGGCCAGTTCGACGCAGGCTTCGGCGCGCGAGAAACCGCCCGACAGCGCCACGACGCGCAGCACGCGCGGATGGTCGACCAGCGGATCGAACAGGCCGGCCTTGACCGGCAGCGACAGCTTCAGCATGACCTTGTCATCGCCCGTCATCGCGTCGAGATTCTTGAGGATTTCCTCCAGCAGAATCTGGTCGGCGTCAGCGCGCTCAGGGCTCTTGATGTTCACTTCCGGCTCGATGATCGGAACCAGGCCGGCGGCCAGCACCTGCTGTCCGACTTCGAACTGCTGCTTGACGACGGCGGCAATGCCCTCGCGGTTGGCGAGGTTGATGACCGAACGCTCCTTGGTGCCGAACACGCCCAGCGCCTTGGCACGGTGCAGCAGCGTGTCGAGGGTCGGATTGGGCTTCATCAGCTGCACGCCGTTCGCCTCATCCTCCAGACCCTTGTCGATCTTGATGAACGGCACCACGCCGCGCTCGATCAGCGCCTGCGGCACGGACTGGCCGCCCGCTTCGCCGTCCATGGTGCGCTCGAACAGGATCGCGCCCAGCACCTTCTCGCCCGAGAAAACCGGCGAGGTGATGATGCGGCTGCGCATCGCGTGGATCAGGCCGAACATTTCCTCTTCATTGGTCCAGGCGTCGTCCTCGATGCCATAGCCCTTGAGCGCCTTGGGGGTCGAACCGCCGCTCTGGTCGAGCGCCGCGATGAAGCCGTTGCCGCCCTCGATCTTCGCCTTCATGTCCTCGAACTGCATCTGCACATACCTCTTTGTCTGAAGCGCCACCCCTCCGGCAGCGCACATGAAAGGAGGACGCCTTGCACGGCGTCCACAGTCGAGCGAGGCGGGCCACTCTTAAAGGCCACCCCGCAATTCTATCAGGCCATCAGCGCCTTCACGCCGGGCAGCTCCTTGCCTTCCATCCATTCGAGGAAAGCACCGCCAGCGGTCGACACGAAGCTGAAATCGCCCGCCACGCCCGCATGGTTAAGCGCCGCGACGGTATCGCCGCCGCCCGCGACGGAGGTGAGGCCCCCTTCCTTGGTCAGCGCCGCAGCGGTCTTGGCGAGCGCGACGGTCGCCTTGTCGAAGGGTGCGATCTCGAATGCGCCAAGCGGCCCGTTCCAGACCAAAGTCCGGCAATTCTTGATCGCGTCGCCCAGCGCCTCGACGGCGGCAGGTCCGACGTCGAGGATCATTTCATCCTCGGCCACCTCATGCACATTGCAGGTGCGGAGCGAAGCGGGGTTTGCCGCAAATTCCTTCGACACCACCACATCATAGGGCAGATGGATGGTGCAGCCCGCAGCCTCGGCCTTGTCGAAAATCGCCTCGGCCGTTTCGCTCAAATCCTTTTCGCACAGCGACTTGCCGACATCGACGCCGCGCGCAAAAAGGAAGGTGTTGGCCATGCCGCCGCCAATGATCAGATGATCGACCTTGGCGACAAGATTGTTGAGCACGTCGAGCTTGGTCGACACCTTCGCACCGCCGACCACCGCCGCGACCGGCTTTACCGGCTCGCCCAGCGCCGCCTGAAGCGCGTCCAGTTCCTTTTCCATCGAGCGGCCAGCGAAGGCAGGCAGCTTGTGCGCCAGACCCTCAGTCGAAACATGGGCGCGGTGCGCGGCCGAAAAAGCGTCGTTCACATAGAGATCGCCAATCGCCGCCATCGCTTCGGCCAGCGCCGGATCGTTCTTTTCCTCACCGGCATGGAAGCGGGTGTTTTCGAGGATCGCGATGTCGCCGTTGCGCATGACCTTGATGCCGTCGATCGCTGCTTCGCCCTGGCAATCGGGGATGAACTGCACGTCGCGCCCCAGCACGGCCGTCAGCGGGCGGGTGATCTTGGACAGCGAATATTCCGGGTTCTTCTGCCCCTTGGGACGGCCGAAATGGGCGAGGATCAGCACCTTGGCGCCGCGATCGGCCAGTTCCAGCACGGTCGGCATGGCGGCGCGCAGGCGGGTGTCATCGCTGACGGAGCCATCCTGCATCGGCACGTTCAGATCCTCGCGCACCAGCACCACCTTGCCCGTGATGTCCCCCATGTCGTCGAGTGTCTTGAACGGCTTGGCCATGATCGCTCCCTGTGATCGTATAACTAGTCAGTGATGAAAAACCCCGCCGGAGCGTTCCGGCGGGGTTCGTGTCGCTTAGAGGAACTTCGCCACGACACCCGTGGTGTCGATCATGCGGTTCGAGAAGCCCCATTCATTGTCGTACCAGCTAAGCACGCGGACCAGCGTGCCTTCGATGACCGCTGTTTCCAGGCTGTCGACGGTCGAGCTGCGGGCATCGCCATTATAGTCGATCGACACCAGCGGCTCGTCCGAATAGCCCAGAACGCCCTTGAGCGGACCAGCTTCCGAAGCGGCCTTCAGCAGATTGTTGACCTCTTCCTTGTTCGTTTCGCGCTTGGCGATGAACTTCAAGTCAACGACCGAGACGTTCGGGGTCGGCACGCGCACCGACGAGCCGTCCAGCTTGCCCTTGAGCTCGGGCAGAACCTCACCCACGGCGCGAGCGGCGCCGGTGGTGGTCGGGATCATCGACAGGGCAGCGGCGCGGGCGCGGCGCATGTCGCTGTGCAGCTGATCCAGCGTGTTCTGGTCGTTGGTGTAGCTATGGATCGTCGTCATGAAGCCCTTTTCGATGCCGATGGCGTCGTGCAGGACCTTGGCGAGCGGGGCCAGGCAGTTGGTGGTGCAGCTGGCGTTCGAGATGACGATGTCGTCGGCGCTCAGCGCGTCATGGTTGACGCCGAACACGATGGTCTTGTCGACGCCCGTGGCAGGCGCGGAAATGACGACCCGCTTGGCACCGGCGGTCAGATGGGCGCTCGCCTTTTCCTTGCTGGCGAAAATGCCCGTGCATTCCAGAGCGATGTCCACGCCCTGCGCGGCGTGCGGCAGCTTGGCCGGGTCACGCTCGGCGGTGACAGCGATGCGCTTGCCGTTGATGACCAATGCGTCGCCGTCGACGCTGACTTCGCCGGCCCAGTTGCCGTGGACGCTGTCGCGCTTGAACAGCAGGGCGTTCGCCTTGGCGTCGCCCAGGTCGTTGATGCTCACCAGTTCCAGATCATGGTCGGTGCGCGAAAGAATGGCGCGCGCCACCAGACGGCCGATACGGCCGAAACCGTTGATTGCTACCTTCGTTGCCACTGCTGTTGTCTCCCGATTTTGACGGTTGGTCTAAATTTCAGTCGAGCGCGGCCGCGATCTGCGGCGCGATCTTGGCGGCGGTCAGGCCGAAATGATCGTAGAGCACTTCCGCCGGAGCCGAGGCGCCGAACGTGTCGATGCCAAAGCGCAGGCCGGCAATGCCGGTATAGCGTTCCCACCCGAAGGTCGTCCCTGCCTCAATCGAGCAGCGCAGGACATGGTGCGGAAGGAGATCATCCTTATACGCCTGCGGCTGCGCCTCGAAATGCGCCCAGCTCGGCATGGAAACGACGTCGGCGCCGATGCCCCGCTCTTCCAGCAGCGCGGCGGTGGCGACGGCGATCTCGACTTCGGAGCCGGTGGCGATCAGCACAACCTTACGCTCGGCACTTGCGGCGCGCAGGCGATAGGCACCCTTGGCGCAGAGATTCTCGCCCGCCTTCTCCGTGCGGAGCTGCGGCAGATTCTGACGGGTCAGCGCCAGCACCGACGGGCCTTCGGCATCCTTGAGCGCCAGTTCCCAGCACTCCGCCGTCTCGACAATGTCCGCCGGACGATAGACGTCGAGATTGGGGATCATGCGCAGCGACATGACATGCTCGATCGGCTGGTGCGTCGGGCCGTCTTCGCCCAGACCGATGGAATCATGCGTCAGCACATGGATCGCGCGGGTCTGCTGGAGCGCGGCCAGACGGATGCCGCCGCGCATATAGTCGGAGAACACAAGGAAGGTGCCGCCATAGGGGATGACACCGCCATGCAGCGCCATGCCGTTCATCGCGCAGGCCATGCCGAATTCGCGAATGCCATAATAGACATAGCGGCCCGAATAATCGTCCCTGGTCAGCGGTCCGGTCGACTTGGTCTTGGTATTGTTGGAGCCGGTGAGGTCCGCCGAACCGCCCAGCGTCTCAGGCAGCAGATCGTTGATCGCGCCCAGCGTCAGTTCGCTCGCCTTGCGGGTCGCGACCTTCTGCGGATTAGCGATCAGCGTGTCGATATAGGCGTCCAGCGAGAAACCGGCGGGCAACTCGCCCGCCATGCGGCGCGAAAATTCCGCCTTCTGCGCACTGCCGTCCAGACGGCCTTCCCAGGCGGCTCGAACGTCCGCGCCCTTGGCGCCGATGGCCTTCCACGCCGCGGCAATGTCGTCGGGGATCACGAAGGGCGCGGCATCCCAGCCAAGGAACTCGCGGGCCGCAGCCACTTCGGCCTCGCCCAGTGCGGAACCATGCACGCCCGAAGTGCCCGCCTTGTTAGGCGCGCCATAACCGATCTTTGTGGCACAGGCGACCAGCGACGGACGCGGATCGGCCAGCGCCTCATCAATGGCGCGACGCACATCGGCGACGTCATGGCCGTCGCAGGACACGACATGCCAGCCGGTCGCGGCGTAGCGAGCGCGCACATCCTCGCTGCTCGACAGGTCGACCGAACCGTCGATGGTGATCTTGTTGTCGTCCCACAGAACGATCAGGCGACCGAGATTCAGATGGCCCGCCAGACCGATCGCCTCATGGTTGATGCCTTCCATCAGGCAGCCGTCGCCGGCCAGCACCCAGGTCCGGTGATCGACCAGATCGTCCCCGAACTGCGCGTTCAGATGCCGCTCGGCAATCGCCATGCCGACGGCGGTGGCCAGCCCCGAACCCAGCGGCCCCGTGGTCGCCTCGACGCCCGCCAGCTCGAAATTCTCGGGGTGACCGGCGCAGGGGCTGCCCAGCTGGCGGAAATTCGCGATATCCTCGATGGTCGGCTTGGCATAGCCGGTCAGGTGCAGCAGCGAGTAGATCAGCATCGATCCATGGCCCGCCGACAGGACGAAACGGTCGCGATCGGCCCATTTCGGCGCCTTGGGATCGAATTTCAGATAATCGCCGAACAGCACTGTGGCGACGTCCGCCATCCCCATCGGCATGCCCGGATGACCGCTGTTCGCGGCCTGCACGGCGTCCATGGAGAGCGCCCGGATGGCATTGGCGAGCGACTTTTCGGAAACGGTCATCGAGGCTGGCGCCTTTCCTGCTTGCAAGCGGCCCCCTGTAAGGCCGGCGAATCGAAATTGCGCCCCCTTTGTCGACTCCGGGACAATGCGTCAACTATAGGTGGCCCCAGGGGTGCGCCAAGCCGCCCAATGACGGCTTTTGCACGGTGAAAACTTTGTCTATGCGTGGACACATGGCAAGCGACCGCATGATGAAGGCGATCGCCACGCTGGAGCGTGCGATCGGCCGGCTCGAACAGGATGTGGACGGCCTTTTATCGGCCGCCCCCTCCGACATATCTCCCGGCATGGATGCCTCTGCCGCCCGCGCGGCGTTGCAATCGCTGGACAGTCTTATCACGGAACTCAAGGGGCAGGCCGGTGGCTGAAACGACATTGCATATCGCCGGGCGCGTCTATGACCTGCGCTGCCGCGACGGCGAGGAAGCGCATCTCGCCCATCTCGCCAATCTGATCGAGCGCAAGGCTCGGCTGGCGCAGCAGAACACGCCGGGCCTGACCGAAGTGCGCACGCTCCTCTTCGCCGCCCTTTTCATGGCCGACGAACTCAACGACCTGAAGCGGGAGGCCATCGGCCGCCAACAGAGCCTGGCGCTGGAGCCGGAGGACGAACCCGCCGTCCGCGCACTCGAATCCCTCGCCACCCGCATAGAAAAGCTGCGCGACAGACTTGCCGCCGCTGCGCCCCAAGCCTAAATAGAATGGCGACGGGCACTGCGCGGTACGAGCTTTAGCGAACATCCCTGAGGCGATAATCACATCCAAGGGGGCTGTCCCTGGGCGGGTTCCGGCCCGATCTACATGGTCCCCACCTGACGTTGAGGCGTCAGAGGATATTCCAGCACACGGCCGAGGTGGTCCCGTCACCCTCCCTCCCGCAACCCAAGGCGCAAGATGAGCGACGATACCGACAAGGCGGCCCTGCGCGCCATCGCCCGGCAGAGGCGTCGCGCTTTCGTGGCCTCGCTCGATCCTCTGGCTCACCGGCTGGCGTTCAAGGTGGTCCCTTCGCCCCTCGCCCGGCGCCTGGCCGACGCGCAGGTGGTGGCTCTCTATATGGGCCTGGACGACGAAGCCCCCGCCCAGCGGCTGGCCGCGCCGCTTCAGGCCATGGGCAAGACCATCGCCCTGCCCCGCGTGATCGATCGCCTGGGCAGCATGGATTTCCTGAGCTGGCGGCCAGAGGACCAGTTGTTCCCCGGCCTGTTCGGCACCAGCCATCCCGAACCCGTCGGCGATCCGGTGACTCCCGACGTCATCATCGCGCCTCTGGTCGGCTTCGACCGGGCGATGAACCGGCTTGGGCAGGGCGGCGGCTATTATGACCGGATCTTCGCCCGCTATCCCGACGCCCTGCGCGTAGGCCTCGCCTGGTCGGTGCAGGAGCATGACGCCTTGCCCGCCGATCCGTGGGATCTGCCGCTGCACCTGATCCTGACCGAAGTCGAACTGATCGAAAGCCACGAAGCATGAGCATCGACCCCCGGCACGTCTATAAGCCAAGCTGGCGCAAACCGGCGGGCATGTTCATCATATTGGGGCTGATCGCGCTTTGGGCCGTGCTGGTCGGCAGCCTGTCGGCCCTGATCGGCCGCCTGCCCATGATCGCACAGGTGCCCATTTATGTTTTTCTCGGCCTGGTCTGGATCTGGGTGCTGCCGCTGCGGCGGTTGCTGGCGTGGATGGAGACGGGACGCTGGCGCGGCTTGTGATGTGAAGATGGGTGGTGAGGGAACGCCCGCCCCTCCGTCACGTTAACGCCCCCATCGTCACCCCAGCGCAGGC
>NZ_LFCT01000069.1 GCF_008692605.1 Sphingobium estronivorans | reverse complement strand
GTCCAAGAAGGCGAGGCCACCTCACAGGGCTTTTTCTCATTGCTTGATCGATGGGAAAGAACTGCTGCATGTCCGGCGGGCAGGCCGAGGGCAGAAGCTTGTTGTCGCTCGACAATAAAAGCTAAGCGCGGGAGGATTACCGCACCTTGGGTAAAAAGGGAATGATAGGGAGAGCGGTCCGTGCCAGTTAGGCGGCGCGCAAATCCTCCAGTGCGCGCAAGGTGTTCGCTCGCGCCGGGCCAAGAAAGGCCGCGCTGGGGAAGTTGCCCGGACCAAATTACAATATCCGTGGGCATCGACTGTCCTGCATCGGCGCGCTCGCCAAAGACAACGCAAGCTGCACGCGGGAAGAAGTGGGGCCTGATACGACGGAGATCCCAAGACCGATCGAAACCAAGCTGTAGGCCACCGGCCCCGTCTCCGTAGGCGCCCGAGCGAAAGCCTTCATAATGAGCACGATCAATGGCGGCGTTAGGAAGAACCATCGCGAAACGCCCCCCTTGCCGCAGGTACAGTTCGGAACTGCGGACGACGAACAGACCAGCTAAGTCTTGGTGGCTCGATAGCTCCGCACCCGCCCACATACCTCTCGCTAAGCTCATCTGGCGAAATGTGGCTTGCATGGATGGTGTCATAAATCGATATGCGAGCCAGGGTGGATTGCCGATCAGCAGATCAACCTTGTTGCCCTCTCGGGCCAGCCACATAGGCCGTGCAAGGTTACGCACGTAATAGGCCCAGATGTGGTCGCGGCCTGTCCGTCGTCAGAACATTTGGCG
>NZ_LFCT01000068.1 GCF_008692605.1 Sphingobium estronivorans | reverse complement strand
TGAGGTGGTGCCGGAAATTCGGACAGGGTGTTAAGCTCATCCCGACCTGAAGGAATGGACGGGAATGAAGACGACGAGAAAGCGCTACAGCGCGGATTTCAAGGCGAAGGTTGCGATGGAGGCGATCCGTGGCGATCTGACGCTGGCGGAACTGGCAGCGAAGCATGGCATCCACCACACGATGATCGGTGCATGGAAGCGGCAGGCGATGGATGGGATGGCCAGCCTGTTCGATAACGGCGATCAGAGCTCGAAGGCTGCCAGTGAGGCGGAAATCGAGAAGTTGCACGCCAAGATCGGGCAATTGCTGGTGGAAAGGGATTTTTTGGCGAAAGCCTCCGGTCGATGAGCGTGGCCTGGAGGCGATCGAAGATCGAGCCGACACACCAGCACCTGTCGATCGCGATGCAGTGCCGCCTGCTGTCGATCAGCCGGTCGTCCTATTACTACACGCCGGTGCCGGAAACCAAGGAGACGCTGGCGCTGATGACGGTGATCGACGAGACGTTCATGGAATGTCCGTGGTACGGCAGCCGTCAGATGGCGCGGCATTTGCGGCGTCTGGGCCATGCGATCGGCCGTCGCCGTGTCCGGCGGCTGATGGCGGTGATGGGGCTGACGGCAATTTACCAGCGTCCTCGCACAAGCGATCCGCATCCCGAGCATCGGATTTATCCCTATCTGCTGCGCAATCTGGAAATCACGCGCCCCAACCAGGTCTGGTGCGCGGACGTGACCTATCTGCCCATGCGCCGGGGTTTCCTCTATCTGGTCGCCATCATGGACTGGGCGAGCCGCAAGGTGCTGGCCTGGCGGCTATCGAACACCATGGACGC
>NZ_LFCT01000067.1 GCF_008692605.1 Sphingobium estronivorans | reverse complement strand
TTTTCAGGGCATGTAGACGCCGCCGCTCACGGAGACGAGCTGTCCGGTGATATAGTTTGATGCGTCGGATGCGAAGAACATGGTGAGGTTGGCGATGTCCTCGGGGCGTCCGAGGCGCTTGATCGGCAGGCTGCTCATGTTGAACAGGGTGCCGTCCTCGAGCGCGGTCTGCATGCCTTCGGGCGTGCCGAGTTGCAGGCGGTTCCAGAAGCTGCCCTCTGCGATATCCTCATTGCGGTGGGGCACGATCCAGCCGGGCGCGATGGTGTTCACGCGCACGCCCTTGGGACCCCATTCATAGGCCAGCAGCTTGGTGAAGCTGTTCACGAAGCCCTTGACCGCGCCATAGTGGACGATGTTCTGCGCCGCCTCGCCCAGCAGGGACGAGTTGGAGGAGATGTTGATCACGCTGCCGGTGCCGCGCGAGAGCATGTCCTGCGCCACCGCCTGGGTGCAGTTGACCACGCCATCGATGTTCAGCGCGATTTCCCAGCGGCGGGTTTCGGCATCCAGTTCGTCGAACGGGCAGGTGCTGCCCACCCCTCCGGCATTGTTGACCAGCACGTCCACCAGGCCAAAACGCTCATGCGTCGCCTTGAGCATCGCATCGACGCTCGCCGGATCGGTGACGTCGGTCTTGATCGGCAGGACAGTACCCGTGCAACCCTGCTCCCTCGCCCGCGCCGCGATCTGCTCGCCCGTCGCCACGTCGCGCGAGGCGGAAACCACGTTCGCGCCTTCACGCGCAAATTCAACCACCAGGCCATGCCCGATCCCGCCGCTGCCGCCCGTCACGATGACGGTCTTGCCCTGCAATCCCAGTTCCATCTCAATTCTTTCCTTAAA
>NZ_LFCT01000066.1 GCF_008692605.1 Sphingobium estronivorans | reverse complement strand
TAGGCCGTAAACTCATAAAATGACTTGAGGATCGGCGGTTTGCGTGATTCAGGGCCTCCAGAGTTGGAGGTTTTGATGGCACGGCGGCGATACGAACTGACAGATCGGGAATGGGCGGTCATCGAGCCCTTGCTGCCCAACAAGCCGCGTGGCGTGGCGCGAGTGGATGATCGTCGGGTTCTCAACGGGATCATGTGGCGGTTCCGGTCTGGCGCGACATGGTCGGAGATCCCCGAGCGCTATGGGCCGCCGACGACCTGCTACAACCGGTTCGTCCGCTGGCGCAAGGCCGGGGTCTGGGACCGGCTGCTGGCAGCGGTTTCAGCGAGATATAATGGCGAACTGGTAATGATCGATTCCACCTGCATGCGCGTCCACCAGAATGGTGCGACGGGCAAAAAGGGGGAAGCTGCGATCGTGGCATGGGACGTTCCCGGGGCGGCCTCACCAGCAAACTCCACGCTCTTGTCGATGCTGACGGACGCCCTGTCAGCCTGAGCCTCACAGGCGGGCAGGTCCACGATGCGTGCGAGGCTCAGGCGCTGATCGAGGCCATTCCAGAAGGAGCAACCCTGCTGGGCGACAAGGGATATGACAGCAATGCCATCCGCCAGGCTGCTGCGGCCAGGAACATCTGGGCCAACATTCCCAACCGATCCAATCGCAAGCAGCGTTTCGCCTTCTCTCCATGGCTCTACAAGCAGCGCAACCTCGTCGAGCGCTTCTTCAACCGCATCAAACAGTTCCGCGGCATCGCCACCCGGTATGACAAGGATCCGGCCAACTTCCTCGCCGCTATCAAACTCATCTGCGTGCGCATCTGGTGCGCCGCGTAATGAGTCTACGCGCTA
>NZ_LFCT01000065.1 GCF_008692605.1 Sphingobium estronivorans | reverse complement strand
TTCAAATCCTGCCCCCGCAACCAAATTTTGGTCCAGATGGACCAACAAAGTCTCAAGAGGTCGCCAAAAAAACTGCTGTTTTCAAGCAGTTGTCTCATGTAACATGGTCTCCTATGGGATCATGACCGCTCAGGTGGTTTGCATGGGATTTGTTGGTCTTTTTGTTGGTCGTAGGTCACGGATTTCAAATCCCACGCACCGTTTTCAGGAGTCCTGACCGGTGCTGACCAACAGTCTCATTCAATCGATTCTACCCTCCGAACGCCCCGTCAAGAAAGCCGATGGCGGCGGCCTCCACATCTGCGTCCTGCCCAACGGCAAGGCGCAGTGGCGCCTCTCCTATCGCTTCGACTACAGGCAGAAGACGCTGAAGGGCGGCACCTATCCCGAGGTCAGTATCGACCGTGCGCGGGTAGGTGCGCCAGGCGGGTTGACCCCCGTTCGGCGCGATCCCGCAGCATGTTTGTGGCGATGCGGGTGATATAGGCGCGGGGGGTTACCACCGCGACCGGCGGAGTGGCCCCCAGGAACCGGGTCATCACTTCCTGCGCCATCTCGTCGGCATCGGCGCGATTGCCGAGCTTTTGCAGGAAGTAGCGCAGGAGGCGGGGCTTTTCCCGTCGATACACGTCTGCGAAGCTTTGAATTGCAGGCGCTGTACTGTCGGCATTGTCATCGTCGGGTGCGATGCGCCGTTGAGGAGAGATGCTCATGATGGCATTTTCCTTGGGCGCGCGCCGCGCAGCTGGAACAGGTGCCAGCAGCGTTCGTCGTGAAAGGGAAATAATCCCGGATTACACCGGCTCCGTGCCGATCGTGATTGGCCCTGGCTCATTCGTCGCACCTATGTCCACTCGGGGCGACGGCCTAAGCCGGATGTTCGAAACCTGCCGATAACAGGCGCATGCGCCTTTACCGTTTCCGGTTGGACATGCGCGCATGCCACCCGGCCCCAGAAACTGTGGCCGAGCTTTATCGGAGGGGTTTCGACGCCCCACTTCCGTTCTTTTCCCGGAAGCGACCCTAGCGCGTAGACTCATTACGC
>NZ_LFCT01000064.1 GCF_008692605.1 Sphingobium estronivorans | reverse complement strand
TGTCCGTCGTCAGAACATTTGGCGCAGATCGCGGCGTAAATTAGCGGAGTGCGGGCCTCGTCTGGGGTTTGATGTTAGGCGGCGAGCTTGCGGTGCTGCAAGCGCCGATATTCGATGGTCTGTCGTTTTATCCTTTCACGTTGTTTGATGATGGCTGGTGCCCTGCCGAAGTAGGCATCGGCGGGCGTCACGTTGTTCAGGCTCTCGTGGTAACGCTGGTGGTTATAGTGCTCGACGAAGGCCTCGATCTGGGCCTCAAGGTCGCCGGGCAGGAAGTAGTTTTCCAGCAGGATGCGGTTTTTCAGGGTCTGGTGCCAGCGTTCGATCTTACCCTGGGTCTGGGGATGCATCGGGGCGCCGCGCACGTGGCTCATCTTGTTGGCCTCGATGTATTCCGCCAGTTCGCCTGCGATATAGCTGGGGCCATTGTCGGACAGCAGCCGGGGCTTGTGCAGCACCGTGGCGCTGTCGCAACCCGAGGCCTTGAGCGCGAGGTCCAGCGTGTCGGTGACGTCCTCGGCCCGCATGTTGGTGCACAGCTTCCAGGCGATGATATAGCGCGAGAAGTCGTCGAGTACGGTCGACAGGTACATCCAGCCCCACCCGATGATCTTGAAGTACGTGAAGTCGGTCTGCCACATCTCGTTCGGCCGGGTAGTCTTGGTGTGGAACTGATCGGCGGCCTTTATCACGACATAGGCCGGACTGGTGATCAGATCGTGGGCTTTGAGCAGGCGGTAAACCGTGGATTCCGATACGAAGTAGCGCTTCTTGTCAGTGAAGCGCATCGCCAGTTCGCGCGGGCTGAGATTGGTCGCGTCGGCCTCCAGCGCCATTTCGATGATCTGGTCCTGGATGTCGTCGCCGATGCGGTTCCATACCCGGCTCGGCGCCGATGGCCGATCTTCCAGCGCTTCCGGCCCGCCTTCGAGGTAGCGGTCGTACCAGCGATAGAACGTCCGGCGGGCAATGCCGAGTTTGTCCAGCGTGGACTTGGCCGGCAGGTGCGACTGCTCAACGATCCTGATGATCTCGAGCTTCTCGGATGCGGGATACCTCATGCGTCGTCTTCCCCATCCGCGATCATGCTTTTTTT
>NZ_LFCT01000063.1 GCF_008692605.1 Sphingobium estronivorans | reverse complement strand
TGTCCAAGAAGGCGAGGCCACCTCAATCCAAGGTGACGATGAGCCTTGAGGCTTCGAACCGTGAGAAGTCGAGCGTGTCGAAATCATCTCCACCATCAAGAACGCCATAACCGCCGCCGATAATGACGACCGTATCGTTGCCTTCTTCTCCGCGGACATTGATAGTACCCCGGACCTCCACATAGTCATCGCCCTTTCCGCCGTAGATCGACGGAGTGTACCCGGAGTCGACCCCGGTAAAGATGACGCCGTTGACGCCGGAAAAGACGTCGTTGCCGTCTGATCCGCGGATGTTTTCTATGCTGTGGAGCATAACATCGGCAGTATGAAGAGGGGTGGCCGTTCCCGTGAGATCCAGCGTGTCGAAACCAGATCCGCCTAAGAGGTCAGCTGCTGGATTACCATAGAAAGTGTCGCTTCCGGCGCCTCCGTAGATGACGGGATGATCTGCGCCCAGATTGAAAATGTCGCTACCGGGCGTGCCGATTAGCCTCTCGATATTTGCAAAGTTATCCGTGCCGAACCGGGAGCTAACCGCATGAAAGCCCGCGTTCAGTGTGATCGGCGACGATGATCCGAAGTGATAATATGACAGGACATCACTGTCGGCGCCTCCATCGTAGAATGCCCCCTTGGACCGTCCGATGAGGAGGTCTTCGCCTTCGCCCCCTGAAAGCACATCTCCGGACAGGCCTGGACCAACTAGAACATCGTTGCCAGCTCCGCCATTGAGGTGGTTTCCACCCTGCAGTGACGTACTGATAAGGAAGTCGTTGCCACTCCCGCCGATCAGGTCGTCCCTTGACGATGTGGAGTAGCCTGCACCGGAAGCTCCGAGAATGATCGAACTTGCCGACATCCCGGCAGATCCTACCGTGATCAGATCCTGCGATTCGGTCTTCAAAACGACACTGCTGTTGGTGCCGCTGCGGATCGTGTACCCGACGCCGATGAAGTCGTACATCAGGGTTTCTGTTTTTGTCTCGTCTATGTATTCGCGGGAGTAATGTCGCTCACCGCTGAGGCCTGTGATCACCGTCTGTCCAAATGGATTTCCGACTATGCCGAAGTTCTTCATGGTCGGCAGGATTGTCCGCCGTCAGCGCCCATGGCAC
>NZ_LFCT01000062.1 GCF_008692605.1 Sphingobium estronivorans | reverse complement strand
ACTGAAGCGCCCCGGCTTTTCAGGAGGCAGTTTCCATTGGGCTATGCAGCCATATCGAGGTTCTCGAGGGCTGCATAGTAATTGTCTTCAGCCTCAGCGGGCGGGATGTGCCCGATAGGGCCGAAGAGCCGGTGATTGTTGTACCAATCGACCCAGCGCAGCGTTGCCATTTCCACGGCCGAAACGCTTGGCCATGACCGCTGCCGCCAGATGACCTCGGCCTTGTAAAGGCCGTTGATCGTCTCGGCCAAGGCGTTGTCGTAGCTGTCGCCGACGCTACCAACCGAGGGAACGAGCTTGGCCTCGGCCAAGCGCTGAGTATAGTTCATCGCGAGGTATTGAACTCCCCTGTCGCTATGGTGGATCAGCCCGTCATCGGGGCCTGGCCTGCGGGCATGAATTGCCTGCTCCAGGGCATCCAGAACGAAGCCTGCAGTGGCTGATGTGCTGACCTTCCACCCCACAATCCGCCGAGCAAAAGCGTCAATCACGAAGGCGACGTAGACGAAGCCCGCCCAGGTATGCACGTAGGTGAAATCGACAACCCACAGAGCGTTGGGCCGGCTGACGCGAAACTCCCGATTGACCTTGTCCAGCGGACACTGCGCCTTCGGGTTGCTGATGGTGGTGATCGTCTTCTTTCCACGCCGGACGCCCGCCAGCCCCATGGCGCGCATCAGCCGTTCCACCGTGCATTTCGCCACCATGATGCCTTCACGCCGCATCTGGTGCCAGACCTTGCGTGCGCCATAAAGGCCGAAGCTGGCCTCATGGACCCGCTTGATCTGTTCCCTGATCTCCTCATCGCGCCGGGCACGTGCCGGACGCCTTCCGGGATCGGCACGGCGCGCGGCATGTTCACGATAAGAGGAAGGGGCGATTGCCAGCTCGCGGCAGATCGGCTCGATCCCCAAATCCTCGCGATGGGCGTCGATAAACGCCATCATCATCTCCCGGGGCGGTCGAGCTCCGCCATCGCAAAATATGCTGATGCCTTGCGCAAAATCTCGTTGGCCCTGCGCAGTTCCTTCACTTCGCGCTCAAGCAATCTCAGGCGTTCCCGGTCATCAGCGGCAAGCGCCGCTGGCCCCGCTCGTCGGCTCGCCTCCTCGCGGCACCAGCGGCGCAGCGTCTCCAGCGAGCAGCCGATCTTCGCCGCGATCGACTTCATCACTTCCCACTCCGAGCCATACTCAGCTCGCTGCTCCGCCACCATACGAACCGCCCGCTCGCGAACTTCAGGTGAAAATTTGTTGGTCGTCTTGCTCATATCGGATGCTCCTTCTCACAAGTTGGAGCCTCCGGAAAAGCCGGGGCGCTTCAG
>NZ_LFCT01000061.1 GCF_008692605.1 Sphingobium estronivorans | reverse complement strand
GTGCCATGGGCGCTGACGGCGGACACTCTGGTTCGAGACGGTCCACCCTTTCGAGGACGGTAGTGGTCGCCTGGGTCGCGCTATCGCGGAAAAGGCTTTGGCGCAGAGCCTGGAGGCGCCAACGCTGACCGCGCTGGCTGCCACCATCAATCGGCACAAAAAGGCTTATTATGCTGAATTGCAGCGGGCCAGTCAGAGCAACCAGATCGAGACGTGGATGAACTGGTTTGCAGATATCGTGCTGGAAGCGCAGTCCCGTACCATCACGAGCATCAGCTTCCTAATCGAGAAAACTCATCTGCTCGATCGCCTGCGCGGCAAGATCAATACAAGACAGGAAAAGGCGCTCATCCGCATGATGGCGGAGGGGCCGGACGGTTTCGTTGGCGGTCTGAGCGCCCACAATTATCGCACGATAACAGATGCTGCGTCGGCAACTGCCACACGTGACCTGGCTGAACTTGTCGAGCTGGGCGCGTTGGTGCGGGTCGGCGAACGACGTTACGCACGATACTATCTCACCATCACCACAAGCGCGAACACGCAGGGTCGACGGCCAACGGGGACAAGGCCTAGCTCAGTTCCCGTTTCACGCCAATCTCCATACAGGGTAGCTCGTAGGGGACCGGGACCGCCAAGATCGCGCTATAGCGGACCGCCGCTCGAATGACATTGCTCGCTTCTGAACCGCTATAGCGCGATCACAATGCGCCGGCGACTGTGGGCAGAGAATGGTGTATTATACACCACCCGACAAATTCGAGCTTGCTTCAAGGCGTTAAACGCGCAAACTGAACCGGCTTCCGGAAAAAGCCCGGAAGCGGGGCGTCGAAACCCCAACCAAAGGTAGCTCGGTCACACAGTTTCACTGGGGCCGGGTGGCATGCGCGCATGTCCAGCCGGCAACGGTAAAGGCGCATGCGCCTGTTCCTTTGGTCAGGTTTCGAACATCCGGCTTAGGCCGTCGCCCCGAGTGGACATAGGTGCGACGAATGAGCCAGGGCCAATCACGACCGGCGCGGGACCGGTCAAATCCGGGAATATTTCCCTTTCACGGCGACAGCTGCAGGAATCCGTGCCAGCTGCGCGGCGCGCGCCCAAAGAGAATGCCATCATGAGCATCTCTCCTCAACGGCGCGCGTCACTTGACGATGACGGCGCCGACAACGCAGCGCCTGCCACCCATGATTTTGCCGTCGTATATCAGCGGGAAAAGCCCCGCCTCCTGCGCTACTTCCTGCAAAAACTGGGCAACCGCGCTGACGCGGACGAAATGGCGCAGGAAGTGATGACCCGGTTCCTGGGGGCCTCTCCCGCCATCGCGGTGGCGACGCCGCGGGCCTATATCACCCGGATCGCCACGAACATGCTGCGGGATCGAGCGGAACGGGGTTCGACGAGGCTGTCGCAACTGTCTGTATCGCTCGATGAAGGATTGCATAAATCCAATGGCATCGACCCCTGAGGTGGTGCCGGAAATTCGGAC
>NZ_LFCT01000060.1 GCF_008692605.1 Sphingobium estronivorans | reverse complement strand
CTCCGCGGAGCGATGGCAGGCTTCGCGCCTGTCGAACTGGCATCGTCGTCGCCGTCGGCCAAAGTTCGAGAAGCTGGGCGGATCGAGGTTCGAGGGCGGTGCGGCCTGACGGTGTTGGTTGATGGCGATGTTGATCGGGCCGCCCTGAAACAGGTGCTCGATATCCTGCGGGAGCTGGATCATTGAGCCTGGCTTTCCCGCCTTCGACGAAAATCTATCTGTCGCTGGCGCCATGCGACATGCGCAAGGGATTTGACGGGCTGTCGGCACAGGTCCGCAATATTCTCCAGCTTGATCCATTCTCGGGGGCGGTCTTCCTGTTCCGCGGGAAAAGGGGCGACAGGTTGAAGGCCTTGGTTTGGGATGGCTCAGGGCTTTGCATGTATGCGAAACGTCTTGAGCGCGGAAAGTTCGTGTGGCCCCGCGCTCATGAGGGCGCGGTCCGGCTGTCGGCCGCCCAGCTTGCGATGCTCGTCGAAGGGCTGAACTGGAAGCAGTCGATCGTCCATGACGAGGTGATCACGCCGAGGCTCGCATAGCCAAAAAGATCAGGAAAACCGCCATTTTATGGTGGTTTTGCCGTGGGCTTCCGCTATGGTTGAGACCATGCGGTTCGCCCTTGATCGCCTCCCGACAGACCCTGTCCTCCTGCAGAAAATGCTGCTGGAGATGGCCGATGTCATCGAGCAGGAACGGGCCGAACTGACGGCGGCGCAAGCCACGGTCAAAGCCCAGACCTTGCGGATCGAAAAGCTCGAGCATCGTGTCGCGCGGCTGCTGCGCGTCCAGTTCGGCCGCAGCTCCGAGAAAATGGATATCGCCCAGCTGCGGCTGATGTTCGAGGAGGTCGAGGCACCGGAACCCGCCAACGATGAGGTGCCGGCCGCCCCGGTAGCAAAATCGGCCCGCAAACCTGGCAGCCGCGTTCCGCTTCCGGCGCACTTCCCGCGTCAGACCGTCGATCATCAGCCCAGCCCATGCAGTGGCGGTTGTAACGGACCGTCAGTCCAGATCGACGAGGCCGTCACTGAGGTCCTCGATTATGTCCCGGCGCGCTTCCGCGTCATCCGCCATGTCCGGCCCAGGCTGGTGTGCCGGTCCTGCGAACAGATCCGCCAGGCGCCCGCCGTCGATCTGCCGCTGCCCAAGGTGATGGCGAGCAGCGCCCTGCTGGCCCACCTCGTCGTCAGCCGCTTTGTCGATCACCAGCCCTGGCATCGGCAGTCGGTAATCTTCCGCCGCGTTGGGCTTCACATTGATCGGGATGTGATGAGCCGCTGGGCGCGAAAACTGGCATGGCTGCTGGCGCCGCTGGGCGAGCGGTTGTTCGCCTATATCCGGGAAGCCGCCAAAATCCATGGGGACGACACGCCGGTCACCTTGTTGGGCAATGGTGACGGCAGCCGGACCGGGCACTTCTGGGTGTATCTGCGCGATGATCGTTCAAGCGGTGACATGAGCCCGCCTGCCGTAGCCTTCCGCTTCAGCGCAGATCGTGGCGGAGCGCATCCGGCAG
>NZ_LFCT01000006.1 GCF_008692605.1 Sphingobium estronivorans | reverse complement strand
TGCCGGATGATCTGGATGTCCGCAATTGGTCGAAACCAACCACCCCCTCCAAACACAAAAAAGGGCGCCTCGAAGGCGCCCTTTCCTATTCGTGCCTGTGAAGGCGCCGATTACTTCTTCAGCGTCAGACCGCCGAAACGCTTGTTGAAGCGTGCGACCTGGCCGCCCTGCTCCAGCTGGCGCGTGCCGCCCGTCCAGGCCGGGTGCGACTTGGGATCGATGTCGAGCGCCAGCGTGTCGCCTTCCTTGCCCCAGGTGGAGCGGGTGCGGAAGGTGCTGCCGTCGGTCATCTGGACGGTGATGAAGTGGTAATCGGGATGCGTATCGGCCTTCATGAGACTGCTCCGTCAAAGGGCCGGTTTCCGACCGGCCATGGATGCGAAAAATTGCGAAGGCGCGCGGTTACATGGGTTCTCGCGCAAAAGCAAGGGGAGAAGCCTGCCCCTCCCCTTCACCGTCAATCCTTCGGCGGATCGGCGATCATCGCGACGAAATTGGCTTCCGCATGCACCTTGCCGTCGATCAGCGCCTTGCCGCTGAACTTGCAGACGGCGCCGCGCATCTGCACCACCTCGACATGCAGGTCGAGCAGGCAGCCCGGCTCCACCGGATTGCGGAACTTCACCGCGTCGATGCTCATGAAATAGACGAGCTTGCCCGATCCCGCGAGATCGAGCGACTGCACGGTCAGCACGCCCGCCGCCTGCGCCATCGCTTCCACGATCAACACGCCCGGCATAATGGGCCGGCCGGGGAAATGCCCCTGAAAAAACGGCTCATTGATCGACACCGCCTTGATCGCGTGGATCGATGTGTTGGGCACAATCGAAACCACGCGATCAACGAGCAGCATCGGATAGCGATGCGGCAGCGACGCCATGACCCCTCGAATATCGAAAGGACCGATGGCGCCCGCAGCCTGTTCAACCTTATCCGTCATCTAGGGATCAGCGCGAGGTCGGCTGCTGCGACGGGTTGGCGGGAGCGGCGGCCGGAGCGGCGGCCTGACCCTGACGGCCCGGCTGCCAGCCGGCCGGCGGGGTGATGCCGACGCTGGGCACCAGCGCATTCAGTTCGGTCACGACCTGCTGCGTGATGTCGACGGTCGGCTGATAGGACACAGTCGCGTCGGGCGACAGGATCAGGTCGACCTTCGCCTTGGTCATGGCGGACTTCAGCGCGTCCGACAGCTTGGCCGAGATCTGCTCCTCGACATAGGCGTTGGCGAGCGCGATGGGCTGGCCCATGCGCTGCAGTTCGGCCTGACCGTCCTGACCCGCCTTCTGATAGGCTTCATACTGGGTCTGGATCGCCGGGGTCGGCTTGTTGCCGGCCGCCTTCATCGCGGCTTCCAGCGCGGTGCCCTTCGCCTTCAGGTCAGCGTCAATGGCGTTTTTGCGCGCAGTGAAGCTGTCGATCTGCGCCTTGTAGGTCGTCTGTATCTGAGTCCGTGCGGTCGAATAGGCGGCGCTGGTGGCCACGGCGCGCTGCAGGTCGACGACGGCGATGCCGGTCTTCGACTGGGCGGCGGCCGGAACGCTGGTCAGCGCCATGGCAGTCATCGGCGCGAGAACGAGCGCAGCAGCCTTGAAAATCGTCTTCATCAGAATTGAGTCCCTACGTTGAAGGTGATGAGTTTGGTGTCGTCCCCTGGTTCCTTGAGCAGGGCCTTGGCGATGTCGATGCGGAACGGCCCAAAGGGCGAGTTCCAGTTGACGCCAAAGCCGACGGACACGCGGGGTTTCAGCGTGTCGCCCAGATATTCTTCCACAAATCCGTTCGTGACCGTGTCATAATTGGCGGGACAGACCGGCGCTTTTGCCGACCCTGTAGCCTTGACCGTAGTCAAAGAAGAATTGGTGCTCGACGAGCAATAGCCCGGGAAGCCATTGTTGACGCCATTGACTTCACCGATCAGACCCGGATTTTTCAGGCCACCGACGGCACCGGCATCAAGGAATACGGAGGGACGAAGGCCCATTTCCCGCGCGCCCGAACCGAGCGGAATTTCGACTTCCGCACGGGCCATATAATAAATCCGGCCGCCCAGCGCGTCATCCGTGCGATTGTTGGTCCCGGTGGTTTCCACACCCGTGAACGAGCCGTCGCTGTTCGTGGTCGTCGTATAATAGCGACGTACCACGCGAGGGCCGATGCCGCGAATATCGAAGCCGCGAATTTGCGGCTCGCCCAGGAAGAAACGATCGGTCAGGCGAACCGGGTCGACCAGAGCGCCCGTCGAATCCCGGCGGTCGCCTTCCAGACTGTGGATATAGCCGCCCTCGCCCGACAGCGAGAAGATGAACCCCTTGCCCAGCGGCCAATATTTCGACCCGTTCAGCCGCGTGCGGACATATTTGACGCTGCCGCCCAGCCCCGCGAAATCCTGGCTCAGCACGATATTGTTGCCGCGCGTCGGCCGGATGCGGTTGTCGCGGGTATCGTAGATCAGCGAATAACCGATGGAGGAGGTCGTCCGCTTGCCGATGGCGTCGCAGAGATAGCGGCCTGCCAGGATCGGATCGCACTGCAACACGCCATTCGCGTCGGCCGAATAATAGGTATTCTTATCGAGCGACACATCGTCCAGATTGAGCGTGTAGCGCAGCGCCAGCGACATATATTCAGTGATCGGCACGCCCGCACGAAGCTGGAAGCCCGTGGTGGTCTGCTCATAGGTCGTGTTGCGATCATTATTGTTGATATAGTTGAAGCTGTTCAGGTCGCGACGGTAGATATCGCCGCCCAGCGCGATATTCTTGTCCATGAAATAAGGCTCGGTGAAGCCTACTTCCACCGACTTGCTATAAGCCGAGTAGTTGACGCTGGTGCGCAGTTCCTGACCCTTGCCGCGGAAGTTGCGCTGGGTGATCGACGCGGAAACGATGAAGCGCTCCAGCGAGGAGAAACCGGCCGACAGCGACAGTTCGCCGGTCGACTTTTCCTGTACATTGGTTTCCAGCACGATGCGGTCGGGGGCAGACCCCGGCTTCTGCTCGATATCCAGCTTTTCCTGGAAGAAGCCGAGCGAGTTGATGCGATCCTTCGAACGCTTGACGAGGAAGCTGTTGAAGGCGTCCCCCTCCGCCAGACGGAATTCGCGGCGGATCACCTTGTCCTGCGTCAGCGTGTTGCCGTTGATGTCGACCCGCTCGACATAGACGCGCGGCGCGTTGGCGATGCGGAAATCGATCCCCATCGTCAGCGTGTCCTTGTCGCGGTTGAAGTCCGGCTGGACATCCGCGAAGGCATAGCCGAACAGGCCCGCCGTCTCGCTCAGCGTGTCGACGGTGTCCTCGACCTGCTTGGCGTTGTACCACTGGCCCTTCTTCATCGGCAGCATCTTGGTCAGCGAATCGCCCGACAGGTCGCGAATGTCGCTGTTCACCTTCACGTCGCCGAATTTGTAGCGCTGCCCTTCCTCCACCACATAGGTGATGATGAAGTCCTGCTTGTCCGGGGTCAGTTCGGCCACCGCGGAAATCACGCGGAAGTCCGCATAGCCGTTGGTCAGGTAGAATTGCCGCAGCTTCTGCTGGTCATAGGCCAGGCGATCGGGGTCATAGCTGGTGCCCGAGGAGAAGATGCGGAACCAGCGCGACTGCTTCGTCACCATCTGGCTGCGCAGTTCGCCGTCCTTGAACTTCTCATTGCCGATGATGTTGATCTGGCGGACCTTGGACTTGGGCCCTTCGGAGATTTCGAACACGATGTCGACGCGGTTCTGGTCGAGCTGCACCATCTTCGGCTCGACCGTGGCGGCGAAGCGGCCCTGACGGCGATACAGTTCGATGATGCGGGCGACGTCGGCGCGGACCTTCGACCGGGTGTAGATCTGACGCGGAGCCAGTTTTATTTCAGGACGTATCTTGTCTTCCTTGAGGCGCTTATTACCTTCAAGGACGATGCGGTTGATGACCGGGTTTTCCTTCACCTCGACCGTCAGCGCGCCATTGTCGTTACGGATCTGGACGTCGGCAAACAGTTCCGTCTCGTAAAGGTCACGCAGCGCCTGATCGAGCGTTTCCTGAGTGAAGGGCTGGCCGACGCGCAGCTTGGTGTAAGACAGCACCGTATCGGGTTCCAGCCGCTGCTGGCCGGAGACGGTGACGCTGCGGATCGTCCCGGCGGTCGGCGCAACGGCGGGAATCGGCGCCGGAGCGGCAGCCGGCTTGGCATTTTGCGCCATCGCCGGCATCGCAGACATGCCCGCGATCACCGTGGTCGCCAACAGGGCCACGACGACCGGGCGCTGCCTGTTGCTGCTCATCATCGCTGTCACCCGCTCCACCTTCTACAAAAAAGCAATGTTTCTACACACCGGACCAATTGCGTTCACAATCGGAAAGACGGCGTCAAATCGCGTCTCCCTGCCCGATACGGCTCAGCCGATCAAGCCAGACAGACGTTCCCACAGACCGAAAGAGGATAAATCGTTGAATGTTACCAGCACCATCATCGCCAGCAGGACAGCCAGACCCGACCGATAGGCCCATTCCTGCACCTGTGGGCTGACCGGTCGTCGCTGTATCGCTTCCATCCCGTAAAACAGCAGGTGACCGCCATCCAGCATGGGGATTGGCAAGAGATTGATGAACCCCAAATTAATGGAAATGAGGGCCATGAAGAATACGAAGCTCTCCACCCCCAATGTCGCCGCCTGCCCCGAAACCTCCGCGATCTTCAGCGGCCCGCCCAATTCCTTGACCGACCGGCCGCCGACGACGATCTGACCCAACGTCTCGACCATGGTGCGGACGATCTGCCCGGTGCGCTCCACCGCAACTACAGGCGCGCGGGCAAGGCTGACCGGCTCGATGACAGGCTCGCCGGGCGCGATGCCCAGCCGGCCGATGCGGAATTTGTTGCCGAAACCATCGCCTTCCTCGACCGCGCCGACCTTGCCCTGTTTGTCGATCAGCTTGCCCTTGCGCTCGATAATGATGGCTACCGGCTCGCCGGGGCGGATCTGCGCGAAGAGGCGGATGTCGTCGAAGGTCGCCATCTCCCGCCCATTGAGCGAGACGATCCGGTCTCCCGCGACGATGCCCGCCGCGGCCGCCGCGCTACCGGGCTGCACCTGACCCGCGATGGCAGGCGTGCGGCTCTCGCCATGGACGAACGCGAAGGTGGCGAGGATCAGGATAGCGAAGAGAAAATTGATTGCCGGACCGGCCGCGACAATGGCCGCGCGCTGCCATAACGGCTTGGCCGGGAAGCTCTCCGCCCGTTCGGCGGCGGGCATTTCCAGCCAGCGCGGGTCCGTCTGGCTGGCGGCGTTCATGTCGCCCTTGAACCGCACATAGCCGCCCAGCGGCAGCGCGCCGATCCGCCAGCGGGTGCCGCGCCGGTCAACCCATGCAGCGATTTCCGGGCCGAAGCCGATGGAAAACGCCTCCGCCTTCACCCCGCACCAGCGGCCCACCAGATAGTGGCCCAGCTCATGCACGAAGACAAGCGGTCCGATGACTGCCACAAAAGCCAATATAGTCAGCAGGAAACCGGGATTGTGGATCAAGCGATCAATCTTTCCATCACTAGGCCGGCCATTCTACGCGCCTCCGCGTCCGCTTCCAGCACATCGTCGACCTGACGGGGCACAGGCGCGCTATAGCGGTTCAGAACATCCTCGACAATCATGGCGATATCAAGGAAGCCGATGGCCCCTTTAAGGAAAGCGGCGACCGCGACCTCATTGGCCGCGTTCAATATGGCAGGCGCCGCCCCACCCTGCTGCGCCGCCTGCCGCGTCAGGCGCAGCGCAGGAAAGCGGACGTCATCGGGCGCCTCGAAGTCCAGGCGGCCGGCACGGGCCAGGTCGAGCCGCTGGCAAGGGGTGGCGATCCGCTCCGGCCAGGCGAGCGCATGGGCAATCGGAATGCGCATGTCGGGCGAGCCGAGCTGTGCCAGGGTGGAACAATCGCGAAATTCGACCATGGAATGGATGATCGATTGCGGATGGACGAGGATCTCGATCCGGTCGAGGCCGACGGGAAAAAGATGCGCCGCCTCGATCAGTTCCAGGCCCTTGTTCATCATCGTCGCGCTGTCGACGCTGATCTTCGCACCCATCGACCAATTGGGGTGAGCAACCGCCTGCGCCGGGGTGATCTCCCGCATCTCGTCCCGGCTGCGGGTGCGGAAGGGACCGCCGCTGGCGGTGAGGATGATCCTTGCGACATCTTCCATGCGGCTGCCGGCAAGGCATTGAAATATGGCATTATGCTCGCTGTCGACCGGCAGCAGCGTGGCGCCCGAGGCTGCGACCGCATCCATCATCAGCGCGCCCGCCGACACCAGCGATTCCTTGTTGGCGAGGGCGACGGTCCCCCCCGCCTTCAATGCCGCCATGGTAGGGCGCAGACCTGCGCAGCCAACAATCGCCGCCATGCTCCAGTCCGCGCCAGCCTCAGCCGCCGCTACCAGTGCATCCTCGCCCGCCGCTGCCTCCACGCCGGAACCGCGCAGCGCATCCTTCAATGCCTCATAATGGGCGGTCTGGCCGATGACAGCGAGTTTCGCGTTGGTCTGCCGCGCAGCCGCCGCCAGCCCGGCAACATCGCTATGCGCGGTGAGCGCCAGGACCTGATAGGCTTCGGGATTGCGCTGAACCAGGTCCAGCGTCGACATGCCGACCGACCCGGTCGCGCCAAAGATCGAAACCGTCTTCATCAGGGCACCACCAGAAACATATAGCACATCGCAGCCAGGGGCGCCGCCGCAACTACGCCGTCCAACCGGTCCATCACCCCGCCATGGCCGGGCAGCAGCGTGCCGCTGTCCTTGACGCCGGCGCGGCGCTTCATCCAGCTTTCCAGCAGATCGCCCAGTTGCGCCGCCACCGCCAGCAGGCCGCTGGCCGCGGCGAGTTGGACCGGCAGATCAAGGAAACGATAGAGCAGGAAGCCGACGAGCAACGCGGCCAGAACGCCACCGCCCAGGCCGGACCATGTCTTCGACGGGCTCACGCGCGGGGCCAGCTTCGGCCCGCCAATGGAACGGCCCGCGAAATAGGCGCCGATGTCGGTCGCCCAGACCAGCCCAAGCGCCCAGAAGGTCAGCAGCAGGCCATATCCGTTCGGCGCCTGTCCGCGCAGGAACAGCAGCGCCATCACCGGAATGACGATGTAGAGCACCCCCAATGCCAGCTTGATCGAACGGCCGACCAGCGCGACAAAGAAAAAGGCGGCAGCCATCAGGGTGAAGGCCAACCACGATACCCCGGCCGCGACCGGGCACAGAATCGCCAGCGGCACCGAAACGGCAAACATCGCCAGCTTGCGGTTGTCCGGCGTGGCGCCGGTCAGGTCGCCCCACTCCCCCTGCATCAGCACGCCCGCCACCACCAGCAGCAGCCAGAAGAAGAAGCCACCGGCGAACAGCGCGCCCAGCGCCAGCAGGATCAGGACGACGCCGACAATCGCGCGGGTACGAAGCTCGCTCGACATATGCGTCACAGCCCGCCGAAACGGCGGTCCCTCAGGCGGAAGGCATCGAGCGCGTCGGCCAGCGCGCGCCCGTCGAAATCGGGCCACAGCATGTCGGTGAAGTAGAGTTCCGCATAGGCCGCCTGCCACAGCATGAAATTGCTGAGCCGCTGCTCGCCGGAGGTGCGGATGATAAGGTCCAGCGGCGGCAGGTCGGCGGTATAGAGCGCCCCGTCGATATCGCCGATGCCGATCTCCTCTGCCCCGATCTCGCCCGCAGCCACGCGACGAGCCAGCGTTTGCGCCACCCGCACCAGTTCGTCCTGCGCACCATAGTTGAGCGCAATGGCGATGATAGGGCCGGTGTTCGCCGCCGTGCGGGCCATCGCGTCCTCGATCAGGTCGACCAGCACCGGATCGAGAGCCTGATAATGACCGATGATCCGTAGTCGCACGCCATTGGCGTGAAACTCATTGAGATCGGACTGGATGAAATGGCGCAGCAGGCCCATCAGGTCCGCCACCTCGCTTGCCGGGCGCTTCCAGTTTTCCGAGGAAAAGGCGTAAAGCGTCAGGCACTCCAGCCCCAGTTCCTGCGCCGCGCGCGCGACGCGGCGCACCGCCTCCGCCCCGGCACGATGCCCGGCGACGCGCGGCAGGAACCGCTTCTTGGCCCAGCGGCCATTGCCATCCATGATGATGGCGACGTGACGGGGCCCGGGGGACCCCGTGCGGATGCCATCGACGTGACGCGCGCCATGGGCTGGCGCGCCGCTGGTCAGATCGGGCTTGGCTTGGCTGGCCATCAGAGGGTGATGCGTGCTTTGATCACGAAAGGAAAGCCCCGGCTCACTGGCCGAGAATTTCCTTCTCCTTCGTCGCCGCCGCCGCGTCGATGTCGGCGATGGTGCTGTCGGTCAGCTTCTGGACTTCAGTTTCCAGCCGCTTGCGCTCGTCCTCGCTGATCTCGCCCTTTTTCTCGTCGGTCTTCAGGCTGTCCATGCCATCGCGGCGCACGTTGCGGGCGGCGACACGGGCGCCCTCGGCATATTTACTGGCAAGCTTCGCCAGTTCCTTGCGGCGTTCTTCGGTCAGGTCCGGGATCGGCAGGCGCAGCGTCTGGCCGTCGACGATCGGGTTGAGACCCAGGCCCGCCGAACGGATCGCCTTGTCGCAGGGGCCGACATTGCTCTTGTCCCACACCTGCACCGACAGCATGCGCGGTTCGGGTGCGGAGACGGTCGCCACCTGATTGAGCGGCATATGCGCGCCATAAACCTCGACCGTCACCGGGTCGAGCAGCTGGATATTGGCGCGGCCGGTGCGCAGACCCGCCAGATCGCCCTTCAGCGATTCGACGGCACCGTGCATACGGCGTTCGAGGTCGGCCTTGTCATATTGAGCCATTGTCTTTCAGCGCTCCTGATTTTGCACGATCGTCGCCACACCGTCACCGGCCAGCACCTTGGCCAGATTACCGGTTTCACGGATGTTGAACACGACGATGGGAATATTGTTTTCGCGGCAAAGGGCAATGGCGCTTGCGTCCATGACCTTCAGATTGTCGTTCAGCACGCGATCAAAGCTGATTTCCTCATAACGCGCCGCATCGGGCACATTTTTGGGATCGGCATTGTAGATGCCGTCAACGCTGGTGCCCTTGAACAGCGCATCGCAGTTCATTTCCGCCGCGCGCAGCGCCGCCGTGGTATCGGTGGTGAAATAGGGGCTGCCGGTCCCCGCCGCGAAGATCACGATCCGGCCCTTCTCCATGTGCCGCACCGCCTTGCGCCGGATATAGGGCTCACAGACCGAGGCCATCGGAATGGCGGACTGGACGCGGGTGTCATAGCCCAGCTTTTCCAGCGCATTCTGCACCGCCAGCGCGTTCATGACGGTGGCGAGCATGCCCATATAATCGGCGCTCGCCCGGTCGAAACCCTTGGCAGCGCCCGCCAGCCCACGGAAAATATTGCCGCCGCCGACAACGACGCACAGCTCGAAACCCGCATCCTTCGCCGCAGCGATTTCGCCCGCGACCCGGTTCACGGTTTCCGGCTCGATGCCGAACTGCCCCTGCCCCATCAGCACTTCGCCCGAGAGTTTCAACAGGATGCGCTTAAAGGCGGGTCGGGTCATGCCGGGCAATGTTCCATTAATGATCAGGCCCATTTTACGGGCAAGGAAATGGCGCGCACCTTAACAGCACGCGCCATTATGTGAAGCGGGGTTTTAAGCCCCCGGCTTCCTTAGCGCCCCCTTCGGACTTGTCGAGAAGCCTCAGCCTCCCGTCATCGTCCGAAGCGAACCTTCTGCCAGATCAGACGCCAGCGGCCGCCGCGACTTCCGCCGCGAAGTCGCTCGTTTCCTTCTCGATGCCTTCGCCGAGCTGGAAGCGGACATAGTTCTTCAGCGTGATCGACGCGCCGGCATCCTTCGCCGCCTTGGCAACGACGTCTGCAACCGGGGTCTTGTTGTCCATCACGAACAGCTGCGAGAGGAGCGCCTGCTCCTTGGCGAACTTGGCGACCGCGCCGTCGACCATCTTGGCGACGATTTCAGCAGGCTTGCCCGATTCGGCAGCCTTTTCAGCGGCGATGGCGCGCTCACGCTCCAGCAACGCCGGGTCGATGTCGGCAGCCGACAGGGCCAGCGGGAAGGCAGCAGCGATGTGCATGGCGATCTGCTTGCCCAGCGGCTCCAGAACGTCAGCCGGCGCGTCGCCTTCGAGCGCAACCAGAACGCCGATCTTGCCCAGGCCCGGAGCAGCCGCATTGTGGACGTAGGGAACGACCACGCCCTGGCTCACTTCGATCTGGCCGACGCGGCGCAGGGTCTGGTTCTCACCGATGGTGGCGATGTTCGCGACCAGCTTTTCAGCGACCGTGCCGCCCGAGGGATAGGCCGCGTTCGACAGCGCATCGGCATCGGCAGTGCCGTTTTCCAGCGCGATGGTCGATACGGTGCGGACGAAGTCCTGGAACTGGTCGTTCTTGGCGACGAAGTCGGTCTCGCTGTTCACTTCAACGGCAACGCCCTTGGTGCCCGCAACGGCGACGCCCACCAGACCTTCAGCGGCGGTGCGGCTCGACTTCTTCTGGGCAGCGGCCAGCCCCTTGGCGCGCAGCCAGTCGGTTGCCGCTTCGATGTCGCCATTGGCTTCGGTGAGCGCCTTCTTGCAATCCATCATGCCCGCGCCCGAACGGTCGCGCAGTTCCTTGACGGCAGCAGCGGTAATCTCGGCCATGTTTCGGCTCCTAAATGTTCAAAGGGTTCAAATAAGCGCTAGGGCGCGTTCCATCGGAGCGCGCCCTAGCCTGTCATTCTTGCAGTTCGAAGACCGCGTCTCAGGCCTGAGCGACGACCTCTTCGGCCTCGGGCTCGTCCAGAGCGCCCAGGTCGACGCCCGAAGCCTGCTGCGCACCACGGTTGCCCTTGGTGGCGGCGGCGGCGATGGCGTCGCAGTAGAGGCGGATCGCTCGGCTGGCGTCATCGTTCGCCGGAACCGGGAAAGCGATGCCGTCGGGCGAGACGTTCGAATCGAGGATCGCGACGACCGGAATACCCAGCGTGTTGGCTTCCTTGATCGCCAGCTCTTCCTTGTTGGCGTCGATCACGAACATGACATCGGGGATGCCGTTCATATCGCGGATGCCGCCCAGCGACAGTTCGAGCTTCTCGCGCTCGCGGGTCATCTGAAGGACTTCCTTCTTGGTGAAGCCGTGGGTGTCGCCCGACAGCTTTTCCTCAAGGGTCTTCAGACGCTTGATCGAACCCGAAATGGTCTTCCAGTTGGTGAGCATGCCGCCCAGCCAGCGGTGGTTGACGAAATGCTGACCCGACTTGCGGGCGGCTTCAGCGATCGGATCCTGCGCCTGGCGCTTGGTGCCGACGAACAGCACCTTGCCACCGGCGGCGACGGTGCCGGACACGAAATCCAGCGCGCGGCCGAAGAGCGGCACGGTCTGCGACAGGTCGAGGATGTGGATGCCGTTGCGCTCGCCGAAGATGTACGGCTTCATGCGCGGGTTCCAGCGGTGGGTCTGGTGGCCGAAGTGGGCGCCAGCCTCGATCAATTGGTGCATGGTGACGACAGGTGCCGCCATAATAACTTCTCCTTCCGGTTACACCTCTGGGAATCAGGAACTGGGCGTCGCGCCACAGCACCGGATATGTCGATTCCCATGTGGAATGGGCGCGCCTTTAGACGCGTCCGAATATCAATGCAAGGGGTTGACTCTCCGTTCTGGATGGAACATAAGGAGAACATAGGGAACAAATGACGGTTTTCCGCCGTTTGCCCACCCATAGTGAACCAAGCCGTGCAAATGGCAAGACAGAAAGTGGATGCCTTATGTTCGCACTGATCGCCGCATTGGTTTTTACTGGATCGTTCCTGCTCGCCGCAGGGACCATCGTCGGCATGTTTCTGGCCTATCATGACAAGATGGTCGCGGCGCTGACGTTCGAACCGATCCCTCAGGAAGCGCCGGTTTATCGCTTGCGGATCAGCCGCCGCCGGGCCGCCCCTGCAACAGCGCAGCGTCCAGCCCGCGCCTTCCCGGCAACCGCCTTCGCCGCGTAAAGGGTTATTGCCCCTCGTCCAGCCGGTGACGCCGGACCTTGGCATAGGACATCATGCCGAAGGGGATAAGCGCGAGATAAATGGCGCAGAGAACCAGAAGCGTCAGCCAGGGATCGGTGAGCAACAAAGCCCCCAACAGACCGGCAAGCGCGATCGCCTCCAACCTGATCCGCTTGCGCAGACGAAGCGCGGACCAGCTGTAGGTCGCGACACTGGAGATCATCAAAAAGGCGGTAAAGGCCGTCCAGGGTGCCACCACATACCATTCGCGGAACAGCGGTTCGCCCGTCACCAGCCAGAGATAGAGCGGTACGAAAGCCAGTCCGGCGCCCGCCGGCGCGGGTACGCCGGTCAGAAAACCAGCCGATTTATGCGGCTGCACATCGGCATCGATATTCGCATTGAAGCGCGCCAGGCGCAGGGCACAGGACAGGGCATGCGCCAGCGCGAAAATCCAGCCGAATTTCGGCATGGCATGAAGCGACCAGAGATAGAGGACCAACGCCGGCGCCACGCCGAAGGCGATGGAATCGGACAGCGAATCCAACTCCGCGCCAAAGCGGCTTTCACCCCGCAGCAGCCGGGCGATGCGGCCGTCCAGACCGTCCAGCACACCTGCGATCAGGATGGAAAGAACCGCTTTCTCCCACTCGCCGGAAATGCCGTAGCGCACTCCGGTCAGGCCGAAGCAAAGCGCCATCGCCGTCACGGCATTGGGCGCCACCATCCGCAGGGTGATCCCGCGGCGCAGGCCGCGCGGGATGGCGCGCCGCTGTCGCATTATTGCTGAATCCCCGAAATGACGCGCATATCGCCCATCTGGCCGAGAATCGTCTCCCCCGCGACGGTGCGCTGTCCCAGCACCACGCGCGGCGCGGTTCCAGCGGGCAGATAGACATCCACCCGGCTGCCGAAACGGATCAGGCCGATCCGCTGCCCCGCCGCGACCATGTCGCCAGGCTTCACGAACGGCACGATCCGCCGCGCCACCAGCCCGGCGATCTGGGTGAAGCCGACGCGCACGCCGTCATGCCGCTCGACCAGGATATGCTGGCGTTCATTATCTTCGCTCGCCTTGTCGAGATCGGCGTTCAGGAACTTGCCCGAAATATAGACGACCGACTTCACCGTCCCGCCGATCGGCGTGCGGTTGATGTGCACGTCGAACACACTCATGAAGATCGACACGCGGATCATCGGCTGATCCCCCAGCCCGTCCGGCCCCGCCATTTCCCGAGGCGGCGGCACGCGCTGGATCAGCGTCACCAATCCGTCGGCCGGGGCGACGATGGCGCGTTCGTCCTGCGGCACGGCACGCACCGGATCGCGGAAAAAGGCAAAGACCCAGATCGACACCATCACCATCAGCCAGGCCGGAATCTGCCAGCCGACCAGGAACAGCAGGACGGTGATCGCCACCGCGATCAGGCCGAATTTCATGCCCTCCGGATGGACCGAAGGGAATCGCCATTTTACATTGCCGCCCAGCGCGACGGTCAGTTCGTCATTTTCCATGGCCACGTCTTTAGGGACAGTCGGTTAGAGTGACAACGTCCGATGCCGCCCGGCGCGCCATGAAATGATCCTGCCGGTGCAGATGGCATTGCGCAGTTGAACATTGCCGCCGCTTTCCCTAGGGCGTGTCGCAAATTCCACCCGAACGAAGAAAGCGAACAGGCGCATGGCTAAGATCAAGGTGAAGAACCCCGTCGTGGAGATCGACGGCGACGAAATGACCCGGATCATCTGGGAATGGATTCGTGAGCGCCTGATCCTTCCCTATCTCGACGTTGACCTGAAATATTACGATCTGGGTGTCGAGAAGCGCGACGAGACCAACGATCAGATCACCATCGATTCCGCCAACGCGATCAAGGAATATGGCGTCGGCGTGAAGTGCGCCACCATCACCCCGGACGAAGCGCGCGTCGAGGAATTCGGCCTCAAGGAAATGTGGAAGTCGCCTAACGGCACGATCCGCAACATCCTGGGCGGCGTGGTGTTCCGCGAACCCATCGTCATCCGCAACGTGCCCCGCCTGGTGCCCGGCTGGACCGACCCCATCGTCATCGGCCGTCACGCGTTCGGCGACCAGTATCGCGCCACCGACTTCCTCGTCCCCGGCCCCGGCAAGCTGCGCATGATCTGGGACGGCGAAAATGGCGAGAAGATCGAAAAGGACGTGTTCAACTTCCCCAGCTCCGGCGTCGCCATGGGGATGTACAACCTCGACGACTCGATCCGCGATTTCGCCCGCGCCAGCATGAACTATGCGCTGGGCCGCGGCTGGCCGTTGTACCTGTCGACCAAGAACACCATCCTCAAGGCCTATGACGGTCGCTTCAAGGATCTGTTCCAGGAAGTGTTCGACAAGGAATTCGCCGACCAGTTCAAGGCTGTGGGCGCCGTTTACGAACACCGCCTGATCGACGACATGGTCGCCTCCGCCCTCAAGTGGAGCGGCAAGTTCGTCTGGGCCTGCAAGAACTATGACGGCGACGTCCAGTCGGACACCGTGGCGCAGGGCTTCGGTTCGCTCGGCCTCATGACCTCCGTACTGCTCTCGCCCGACGGCAAGACCGTCGAGGCCGAAGCCGCGCACGGCACCGTCACCCGCCACTATCGCCAGCACCAGCAGGGCAAGGCGACCTCGACCAACCCGATCGCCTCGATCTTCGCCTGGACGCAGGGCCTGGCCTATCGCGGCAAGTTCGACGAGACGCCGGAAGTCACCAAGTTCGCCGAAACGCTGGAGCGGGTCTGCATCGAGACCGTCGAAAGCGGCGCGATGACCAAGGATCTGGCGCTGCTGATCGGTCCGGATCAGGCGTGGATGACCACCGAACAGTTCTTCGAGGCAATCCGCGTCAACCTGGAAACCGCTATGGGCCAGTGGAACTGATCCGCTTTTCCTAGGTTCAATACGCTAACGGAACGAGGCGGCGCCGCATCCCGGCGCCGCCTTTTTTCATGGGTCGTATTGGACGGGAGATTACAGCGATGACGACGACGGCCAAGAAACGTCTGGAGGTCCGCGCAGCGGTTCCTGCTGACGTGCGCGGCATCCAGCGATTGATCGCCCGCGTCTATCCGGGCCTCCCCAATTATTCGCTCGCCACCCTGCGCGGGCAGATCAACAATTTCCCGACCGGCTGCTTCGTCGCGCTCTACGACAGCAAGGTCGTGGGCTATTGCGCGACCATGCGCGTCAGCAGGAGCATGGCCTTTTCCACCCATGATTGGGAAGAAATCACCGCCAATGGCTTCGGCACGCGGCACAGCGCGGCGGGCGAGTGGCTCTATGGCTATGAAATGGCCGTCGACCCCAAGCTGCGCGGCCTGCGCATCGGTCAGCGGCTGTATGATGAGCGAAAGGAACTGGCCGAGGAACTGGACCTGCACGGCATTGTGATCGCCGGGCGGATGCCGGGCTATGCCCGCGCCAAACGGCGCGTTCAGGGTCCCTCCGACTATCTGGAGAGGGTCGTTCACGGCAAGATCCGCGACCAGGTGATCAGCTTCCAGCTGAAAAACCAGTTCGAACCGATCGGCATCCTTGAAAATTATCTGCCCGAGGACAGGCAGTCCGACGGACATGCCGCCCATCTGGTCTGGCGCAATCCCTATGTCGATCCCGACGAAGCGCCGGAAATGCGGGTTCCGCGGGGGGTGGAGAGCGTTCGCCTCGCCACCTGCCAGCTACAGGCGCGCGCCGTGAAGGATTTCGACGAGTTCGTGCGCAACATCGAATATTTCGTCGACGTGGCGGCGGATTACCGATCCGACTTCATCGTCTTTCCCGAACTGTTCACCCTCCCGCTCCTCTCCTTCGAAACGAAGAAGCTGTCGCCCATCGAGGCCATCGACAGGCTGACCGGCTACACACCGCGCCTCACCCGGGAACTGACGCGGATGGCGCTGGAATATAATATCAATATCATCGGTGGCTCCCACCCGACACGCGCCGAGGATGAGGATATTCAGAACATCGCCTATGTGGCGCTGCGCGACGGATCGGTCCACACCCAGGAGAAGATTCACCCGACGCCCAATGAAGCCTTTTGGTGGAACATCAAGGGCGGGGATTCGCTGGACGTGATCCAGACCGATTGCGGGCCGATCGGCGTCCTCATCTGTTATGACAGCGAGTTCCCGGAACTGGCGCGGCGACTGGTCGACCAGGGCGCGCGGATCATCTTCGTCCCCTTCTGCACCGACTCGCGGCTGGGCTATATGCGGGTGCGCTACTGCGCGCAGGCGCGCGCCATCGAAAATCAATGCTATGTCGTGATGTCGGGCAATGTCGGCAATCTGCCCAATGTCGACAATATGGACATCCAATATGCCCAGAGCGCGATCCTGACCCCCTGCGACCTGCCCTTTGCGCGGGACGGCATCGCGGCGGAATCGACGGAGAATGTCGAGACGCTGACCATGGCGGACGTGAACCTCGCGGACCTGAGCTGGGCGCGGGCGGAGGGCACGGTGCGCAACCTGCGCGACCGGCGGTTCGACCTCTATCATATCGATTGGGACAGCAATCCCGATCACAGCCACGCCCCCAGCGGCGGCCCGGTGCCTGCGGGCGGGCATAATGCGCCGGGTGGGGGTTAACCCCGCTTCCCGGCATCCGGCGAGCGGATATGCTCGCGACGGATGCCCAGACCGACAAGCCGCGCCGGGATGCCACGCAATGGGGCGCAGCGGTCGAGCAGTCTTACCACCCATGGCGGCCGGACGAGGCGCGCGTCGAGATCGAGCAGCGCGCCGATGATCCGGTCATGCGCCATCTTCTGCGCCCGCTGGATCACCCGCGTGGGAAACAGCCGGCGCTGCTGAACGCGGGACGCGGCGGCGTCCACGTCTCCGCCCTCAACCATGGTCTGCGCCATCAGGTTGGCCGCCGCCACCGCATCCTGTATGGCAAGGTTGATCCCGACCCCACCCACCGGCGACATGGCGTGGGCCGCATCGCCGATCGCCAGCAAGCCGGGTCGATACCAACGCGTCAGCCGGTCCAGCGCCACCGAGAGCAGCTTCACCTGATCCCAATCCGTCAATGCCCCGGCGGCCGCGCCCAATTCGGGCAGCAAACGGGCAATCTCCTCCCGAAAAGCCGGCAGACCGCGCGCCCGCACTGCATCCGCCTGCCCCTTGGCGAAGACATAGGCGCACTGCCAATAATCGCGGCGGTCGATCTGAACGAACAGCCGCCCCGCCTCGAACACGCCCATGGTCTGGTTCTCCAGCGTCGCCGCCTTGGGCAATCGGAACCAGAAGACATCCATCGGCGCACCCAGATCCTCCAGAGGCAGCGCCGCCGCATCGCGCAGCACGGATCGCCGCCCATCCGCCGCGATGACATAATCGGCGGGCACCCGTTCCCCGCCCGCCAGCATGACGCCATTCACGCGTCCGGCCGCATCATGGCTCAGGCCCACGGCTTCCGCACGCATGCGCAGGGTGAAGTCGGGATAGCATTCCGCTTCCCGCGCCACGAAATCCAGGAAATCCCATTGCGGCATCAGGGCGATGAACTTGCTGTCCACCGGCAGGCGACGGAAATCGGCAATCCGCAACCGCTGGCCGGCGATGCGTCCGGCAAGTTCGCTCACCTTGTCATGCGGCCGCTCCAGCAATCGGTCGCGCAGGCCGAGTTCGCGAAACAGTTCCAGCGTCGAGGGATGCACCGTGTCGCCCCGGAAATCGCGCAGGAAATCGCCATGCTTCTCCAGCACCGTGACCGGTACGCCTGCCCGCGCGAATAACAGGCCCGCCATCATGCCCGCGGGGCCACCCCCGACAATCACCAGATGCGCTGCCATAGCCTCTCCCGAAACATCGCCCGCCGCCGCGCATTATAACGGGCATGCCGTCGATCGCCATCCAGAGCTTTGTCTATGATCCGGACTGGCACCGGCTGGACGTGCAGTTCGTCAGCGGCAAACGCTACAGCTATTTCGACGTGCCCGCCGAAGTGGCGGAAGGCATGCGGGCGGCGGCATCGCAAGGCGGTTATTTCAACCGCCTGATCCGCGATCGCTATCGCTTCACCCGCCTGTCCCGCTTCACTCCACCGTGACGGATTTGGCGAGGTTCCTGGGCTGATCGACGTCCGTGCCCTTGGCGACGGCGACATGATAGGCGAGGAGTTGCACCGGCACGGCATAGACCATCGGCGCGATCAGCGGATGCACCTTGGGCATGGTGATGGTCGCCATGCAACCCTCGCCCGCTGCAGCCACGCCGTCATAGTCGGAGATCAGCACGACCTTGCCGCCGCGCGCCTGCACTTCCTGCATGTTGCTGACGGTCTTTTCGAACAAAGGCCCGCTGGGCACCAGCACGATCACCGGCACCTTGTCGTCGATGAGGGCAATCGGGCCATGCTTCATCTCGCCCGCCGCATAGCCCTCGGCATGGATATAGCTGATTTCCTTGAGCTTGAGCGCCCCCTCCAGCGCCAGCGGATAATCCGGCCCGCGCCCCAGATAGAGCACGTCCCGCGCCCCGGCGATCAGATGCGCCATCGCCTCGATCGATTCGTCATAGGCCAGCGCGCCGTTGAGCGCGGCGGGCGCTTCGGCCAGATGCCGCACCAGTTCCTTCTCGGCCTTCGCGTCCAGCCGTCCCTTGGCCCGCGCCAGATTGGCCGCGAACGCCGCCAGCACCGCCAACTGGCAGGTGAAGGCCTTGGTCGAGGCCACGCCGATTTCCGGTCCGGCCAGCGTCGGCAGCAGCAGGTCCGCCTCCCGCGCCATGGTGCTGGTCGGCACATTGACGACGGCGGCGATCTTCTGCCCCTCGGCCCGCGCATGGCGCAGCGCGGCCAGCGTATCGGCGGTCTCCCCCGACTGGCTGATGACGATCATCAGCCCGCCTTCCTCCATCACCGGCGCGCGATAGCGGAATTCGCTGGCCACATCGATGTCGACGGGTACGCGGGCGAACTGCTCGAACCAATATTTGGCGACCATGCCGGCATAATAGCTGGTTCCGCACGCGACGATCGTCACCCGGCGAATCGTGCCCAGATCGAAATCGGGGATCGGCAGCGACACCCGGTCCTCCATCCGCTGGAGATAGGATTTCAGCGTCTGGGCCACGACCACCGGCTGCTCGTAAATCTCCTTGAGCATGTAATGGCGGTGATTGCCCTTGGAGATCAGCTCGCCGGTCACGCCGGAGATGGTGACAGGACGCTCGGCGGGATTATTGTCCTTGTCGAAAATCTCCGCGCCGTCGCGGGTGATGACGACCCAGTCGCCTTCCTCCAGATAGGCGATGCGCTGGGTCAGCGGCGCAAGCGCCAGCGCGTCGGAACCCAGATAGGTCTCGCCCTCGCCATAGCCCACCACCAGCGGCGAGCCGAGGCGCGCGCCGATCAGCATGTCGGGATGGCTGCGGAACAGGATCGCCAGCGCGAAGGCGCCGTGCAGGCGGGGCAGAACCTGTTGCACGGCCTCCTTCGGCGAAGCGCCCTGCTCGACCAGTTCGCTCACCAGATGGGCGACGACTTCGGTGTCGGTCTGGCTGTCGAAGGTCCGGCCGCGCGCCATCAGTTCTTCGCGCAGCGGCTTGAAATTCTCGATAATGCCGTTGTGGACCAGCGCCACCTCGCGCGTCGCATGGGGGTGTGCATTGCTGGTCGTCGGCGCGCCATGGGTCGCCCAGCGCGTATGCGCGATGCCGGTCGTGCCGGGCAGCGGAGCCTCCGCCAATCCCTTCACCAGATTGACCAGCTTGCCCTCGGCCCGGCGGCGGTCGATCGCGCCCTCATACACCGTCGCCACGCCCGCGCTGTCATAGCCGCGATATTCCAGACGCTTGAGCCCCTCGACAAGCCGCTCCGCCACGTCGTCCTGGCCGATGATTCCAATGATGCCGCACATGGATTGAAGCCCCAAACCCCAAGAAATTCAACAATGCGATGCCTATGCCATGTTCGCGCGACCGGCGACAGGGGCATGGTTCATCGTGGACGAATTGTAATCAGCCAGACATCCGGCGGCGCGAGCATCCGGATCGGCAGGCCGCTGGTACCCAGGCCGCCCGAAACCACCATGGTCTTCGCACCGTCGCGATAGGTGCCGCAGGCATAGCGCGTCCCGTACCGCGACGGGACATAGACGATCCCCGCAAAGGGCAGCGCCACCTGCCCGCAATGGGTATGCCCCACCAGCGTCAGCATGGCCCGGTCCGGCAGCAGCGGAAAGACATCCGGCCCATGGGAAAGCATCAGCGGCGCCCCGCCCAGCACGCGCATCTCCGCCAGCGTGCCGGGAATATCGGGCCGGGCGGTATAGATGTCGCGCAGGCCGCCCACCACCAGCGGCCCCTTCCGCACCGCCTCATTATCGAGCAGGCGGATGCCGATCCGATTGAACAGGATGCGCCATTGCTTGCGGCCGATCCCGGCATGTTTGCGGGCATCGTGATTGCCCAGCACGGCGAGCACGCCCAAGGGCGCGCGCAAGGCCGCGAAAGGCGCAAGGCTTTGCACCGGATCATAGGTGGCGCCCCCCTTGGCATCCCCTATATAATCGCCGCCCAGCGCGATCAGATCGGGCTTCAGCCCATTCACCAGAGCCACGATCCGCGCCATCCGCTGCGGGCTGTTGTCCGGCCCGGACAAATGGCTGTCGGTCATCAGGGCGACCGTGATCGGGCGGCGTGGCGCATCCGCCGGAAAGGGCAGCGCGATCTCCATATGCCGGACGACCGGCATCGCCCGCGCATTGGCGATCAGCCAGACGATCCCGCCGACCAGAGCGAAAAGAAAGATGAGCAGCGCCGTCAGCCAGCGCCGCCTGCGGACAAATCCCATCACTTGCCGGCTTTGCGCGCCTGCATCCTGGCCCGGAAACGGGCGGCCCAGCCCGGCTTGCCCTCCTGCTTCGGCCGCACGAGACAGAGCGCGTCGGCCTCCACCTCCTGCGTCACGACGCTGCCCGCGGCGACGATCGCGCCGGCGCCGATCTTCACCGGCGCGACCAGCGCGCTGTTGGAGCCGATGAACGCCCCCGCGCCGATCTCCGTCCTGTATTTGAAGAAGCCGTCATAATTGCAGGTGATGGTGCCCGCGCCGACATTGGCGCCCGCGCCGATGCTGGCGTCGCCGATGTAGGACAGGTGATTGGCCTTCGCCCCGTCTCCCAGTTCGGCCTTCTTCACCTCGACGAAATTGCCGACCTTCGCCTTGACGCCGATCTTCGCGCCGGGGCGCAGGCGGGCATAGGGGCCGATCTGAGCGCCGATCCCGACCGTTGCGCCTTCCAGATGGGAGAAGGCATGGATCGTCGCCTCGTCCGCGACCGTCACGCCAGGACCGAAGACGACATGCGGTTCGACCACCACATCCCGGCCCAGCACCGTATCATGGGCAAAGAACACCGTTTCCGGCGCGATCAGCGTCACCCCTTCGCGCATCGCCTCGGCGCGGCGGCGGTCCTGCCAGACGGCCTCGACACCGGCCAGTTCGGCCCGGCTATTGACGCCCGCCACTTCCCAGGCTTCCGCCTCGATCACCGCGCTCTGGGCACCGGGCAGCATGACGATGTCGGGCAGATAATATTCCCCCGCCGCATTGTCGTTGCCGATCTTGTCGAGCAGCACGAACAAGTCGGTCGAGCGCACCGCCATCAGCCCCGAGTTGCACAGCGTCACCGCCCGCTCCTCGGCATTGGCATCCTTATATTCGACCATCTTCTCGATCACGCCCTGATCGCGGGCGATGATCCGGCCATAGGCGGCCGCATCCTCCGGGCGGAAGCCCAGCACCACGGCGCGCGGCTCATCGCCCCAGTTCAGCCGCTCCAGCATGGTCCGCATGGTTTCGGTCCGCACCAGCGGCACGTCGCCGTAGAGAATCAGGATGTCGCCCGCAAAACCGGCCAGCGCATCATGCGCCTGCGCGACGGCATGGCCCGTGCCGAGTTGCTCCGCCTGCACGGCAATCACGGTGCCGCTACCCTCCACCGCCTTTTCCACCTGTTCGCGTCCGGCGCCGACCACGACCACCTGCCGCTCCGGCTGCAATTCGGCGACGCTGGCGAGCAGATGGAGCAGCATCGGCCGCCCCGCAATCGGGTGCAGCACCTTATGCTTTGCGGACTTCATGCGGGTCCCCTGCCCAGCGGCAAGGATGATGACGGCCAAAGGGCGAGCAGGTGGGCGAGTGGCAGTCACAGGAACGTCCTTTATGGCAAAGAGGCCAAGAATCTGAGCGCTCTCTGCCATGTTTGGCTTGCCATTGCCACCGCCGAGACGGCATGAGCCGCCTATGGCCTCCATCCCCTTCGACATCGTCGGCTTCGACCTTGACGGCACTTTGCTCGACACCAGCGGCGATCTGGCCGCCGCGGTCAATTACGCCATCGCTACCGATGGCCGCCCACCCTTCCCGGTCGAGGCGATCCATCCCTTCGTCGGCAAGGGCGCGAAGGTGATGCTTCAGCGCGCGCTCGATGCTTCGGGCGGCTATGATGAGGCCATGCTGGCTAAGATGTTGCCGATCCTGCTCGATTATTACGAGCAAAATTTGGCGATCCATTCCCTCCCCTATCCCGGCCTGATCGCGGCGATGGACGCGTTGCAGGCAACAGGCGTGAAGCTCGCCATCTGCACCAACAAGGCGGAGCGCTTCACCATTCCGCTGCTGCACCAGATCGGCCTGTCGGAACGCTTCGCCAGTGTGGTCGGCGGCGATACGGTCGGCATCGCCAAGCCCGATCCGGCGCCGATCCATGCCATGATCGCGCGCGCCGGTGGCGGCCGGACGATCTTCCTGGGCGACACGATCAACGACATTGCGGGCGCGCGCAATGCGGGCATTCCCAGCATCGCGGTCAGCTTCGGCTTTCTCGACGGTCCGGTCGAAGATCTGGAGGCGGACGCCGTCATCCATCATTTCGATGAACTGCTGCCTGTGCTGGAGCGCTGGCCCGCATGACGCTGCGGCTGGAACGGAACGGCGCCGTCGCGACGCTGCTGATCGACCGGCCCGACCGGCACAATGCCATGACGCAGGCGATGTGGGAGCTGCTGCCTGAACTGGTCGGGCAGGCCATGGCCGATGATGCGGTGCGCGTCCTCATCCTGACCTCCGCCGCGCCCGGCCTGTTCTGCGCGGGCGCCGACATTCACGAATTCGCCAGCCATTCGGGCGAAGAAGACTGGCGCATCGCCAATCAAGCCGCGATCCGTTCGACCCAATATGCCTTGGCCCATGCCGAAAAGCCGGTGATCGCCGCCATCGACGGAGACGCCGTTGGCGGCGGCTGCGGGCTGGCCATCGCCTGCGACCTGCGGATCGCTTCGCCCAAGGCGCGGTTGGGCATCACCCCGGCGAAACTCGGCATCGTCTATTCATTGTTCGACACCAAATTGCTGGTCGATCTGGTCGGCCCGGCACGGGCCAAGCGCATCTTGTTCACCGGCGCGCTCCATGACGCGAACGACGCGCTTTCCATCGGCCTGATCGACGAGATCGCACCCGATCCCCTGCTTGCCGCGCAAGCCATGGCGGGCGTGATGGCGGCCAATGCGCAACATTCGATCCGCTCGTCCAAGGCGATCATCCGCCGCATTCTGGACGGCCAGGCCGATGATGACGCAACGACGCTCGGCTTGTTCCGCGATGCCTTCACCTTGCCTGATTTCAAGGAAGGCGTGCAGGCGTTTCGCGAAAAGAGGCGACCCCGCTTCTGAACTACATTCCCTTCGCCATGTAATTCATCCATATCGGACTAACATCTCATCCGATCTGGAAATATTTGTTAAGGATCAGCCGATACCCGCTTGTCGGCCCGAACAGGTGCTGGCCCGCATATATTTCCGCAAACAAGGAACGACAGAGCTGCGTGGGAGAAAATTTCGCCTTCTTCCTGCCCGTCATGATGGCAAGCTTCGGCGTCCTGTTCGCGGGCGTCTGGCGATTGCGCGTGCGATCGGCGGGTTATTGGAGCGGCGCCTTTTTCTCCGTCGCGGGCGGCTTCGCCATTCCGGCGGCCTTTGCTGCATTGCCCAGCACGATCTGGGGCTTCGTCGCGGACCTGCTCTTCGGCACCGGTTTCCTGCTGTTCAGTCAGGCGCTGCTGGAACGCTGGCATCCATCCTGGCTGTTGCGGGAACGGTTCGCCATTTTGGGGTTGTCGATGCTGCTTTGCGCGATCGCCGTCGCCCTCGACAATCTCCCTCTGGAACTGGTGGCCTCCGATTTCGGCTGCTTCCTGCTGATCGGGTTGCCCCTGATCGCGGGCAGGAAACATCTGCGCCATTGGCCCGACCGCACCCTGTTCGGCGCGGTCACGCTGGTCGCCCTCGACAATTTGGTGCGAGGCAGCACCGTGCCGCTCACTTTGTCGAGCAACGATTTCCAGAACAGCGCCTATGCCTTTCTGATGCAGGCGCTGGCCTGTGTCTTCGGACTTTTCCTCGCGCTCACGGCGCTCGCGGCGAACATGCTCGATCTCCTCGCCCGCTACCGACACGAAGCGCTGCATGATCCGCTATCCGGCCTGCTAAACCGGCGCGGCTTTGACGAAGCCATAGCCACGCAGGTGCGCAAGCCCCTCCCGGATGGCAGCCTGATCGTCTGCGACATCGACCATTTCAAGACGATCAACGACGAATATGGCCACGCGCTCGGCGACCGCGTCATCGTTGCCCTTGCCGGAATATTGGCAAAAGCCACACCGCCGGGCGCCGTCACCGCCCGTTTCGGGGGTGAGGAGTTTGTGCTGTTCCTGCCCGACACCAACGCGGCGCGGGCAGCGGGTATCGCCAATGACATTCGCGAAACGCTTGCCCAGGACGTCGCAGGCAAATTCGGCCTGGCTCGCCCGCTCACGGCCAGCTTTGGCCTGTCGACGGTCCAACGGACCGATAGCGCGATTCATGACGCGATCGCGCGGGCCGACGCGGCGCTTTATGAAGCAAAGGCGCGCGGCCGTAACAGGGTTTGCGTGAGACGGGCGCTATCGTCACCGAGTGCATCCGGTATCGAGCCGGTAGCCGCGCATCTCTCCAACCGAGCCTGATCCAGCGCCCCAAATGAAAAAGGCCGCCCCCAGGGGCGACCTCCTCATGCTTACGAAAAGCAGGCAGCGATCACATATGGATCGGCTTGCCGGTCACGGCCATGGCCGCTTCCTTGATCGCTTCGCTGTGCGTCGGATGCGCATGGCAGGTATAGGCGATGTCCTCGCTCGACGCGCCGAATTCCATCGCCTGCGCCGCCTGCGCGATCATCGTGCCGGCCACCGAAGCGATGATCCAGACGCCCAGCACCTTGTCGGTTTCGGCATCGGCGATCACCTTCACAAAGCCATCCGGCTCATGATTGGTCTTGGCGCGGCTGTTCGCCATCATCGGGAACTTGCCGACTTTGACCGCACCCTTTTCCTTGGCGGCTTCCTCGGTCAGGCCCACACCTGCGATCTCCGGCTTGGTGTAGACCACCGAGGGGATCACGTCATGGTTCACGATGCCGGTCAGGCCCGCGATATTCTCGGCCACGGCAATGCCTTCGTCCTCGGCCTTGTGCGCGAGCATCGGCCCGGGGATGACGTCGCCGATCGCCCAGACGCCGGGAACCTTGGTCGCGAAATCATGATCGGTCTCGATCTGGCCGCGTGCGTTGAGTTCCAGGCCGATCTTGTCGAGGCCCAGCCCGTCCGTGTTCGGGCGACGGCCGATCGACACCAGCACGACATCGGCCTCGATTGTCTCGGCATCGCCACCGGCGGCGGGTTCGACGGTCAGGGTCACGCCCTTCTTGCCGACTTCAGCGCCCGTAACCTTCGTGCCGAGCTTATATTCGAAGCCCTGTTTCTTGAAGATCTTGTTCGCTTCCTTGCGGACTTCGCCGTCCATGCCGGGCAGGATCTGGTCGAGATACTCGACGACCGTGACCTTGGCCCCGACGCGGCGCCACACCGAGCCCAGTTCCAGGCCGATGACACCGCCGCCGACGACGACCAAATGGCCGGGAACCTTGTCCAGTTCCAACGCGCCGGTCGAATCGACGATCTTGCCGCCCGCATTGTCAACCTGAACGCCCGGAAGCGGCGTGACCGACGAACCGGTGGCGATGACGATATTCTTCGCGGTTACCGTCTTGCCAGCCACCTCGACGGTGTTGGCGCCGGTGAAGGTCGCCAGGCCCTTCAGCCAATCGACCTTGTTCTTCTTGAACAGGAACTCGATGCCGCCGGTCAGGCCCTTCACCGCGTCCTTGCGCTGGCCCTGCATGGTGTCGAGGTCCAGGCTCATCTTGTCGATCTTCACGCCCAGCTTGGCGAGCGCGCCGTTCGCAGCTTCCTCATAAAGCTCCGAAGCGTGCAACAGCGCCTTGGACGGGATGCAGCCGACATTGAGGCAGGTGCCGCCCAGCGTCTCGCGGCTTTCGGCGCAAGCGGTCTTGAGGCCCAGTTGCGCCGCGCGGATCGCGGCGACATAGCCGCCCGGACCCGCGCCGATTACCAGAACGTCATAATCGAATTCAGCCATGGTTCGTCTTCCTCTGGCGTGATGTATTACAGGTCGATCAGCAGGCGGGTCGGATCTTCGATCGCGTTCTTGACCGCGACGAGGAAGGTGACCGCTTCGCGACCGTCGATCAGACGATGGTCATAGCTGAGCGCAAGATACATCATCGGACGAATGACGATCTCGCCGTTGCGGACGACCGGACGGTCCTCGATCCGGTGCAGGCCCAGCACCGCCGACTGGGGCGGGTTGATGATTGGGCTGGACAGCAGCGAGCCGAAGACGCCGCCATTGGAGATGGTGAAGGTGCCGCCCTTCATATCGTCCATGGTCAGCGTGCCTTCCTTGGCCTTCTTGCCGAAGCCGCCGATGGTCTTTTCGATCTCGGCCACGCTCAGCGATTCCGCGTTGCGGATGACCGGCACGACCAGACCGTTCGGGGCCGACACGGCGACCGAGATGTCGGCGAAATCGTTATAGACGATCTCGTCGCCCTCGATCTGCGCGTTGACGCCCGGAATGTCGCGCAGCGCCATGCAGACGGCCTTGGTGAAGAAGCCCATGAAGCCCAGACGGACGCCATGCTTCTTCTCGAACAGGTCCTTATACTTGGCGCGCGCCTCGATGACGTTGGTCATGTCCACGTCATTATAGGTGGTGAGCAGCGCGGCGTTGTTCTGCGCTTCCTTCAGACGCTTGGCGACGGTCTGGCGCAAACGGGTCATCTTGACGCGTTCCTGCGCGCGGCTGGGACCAGCGGCGGGGGCAGCGGCGGCAGGCGCAGCGGCCGGGGCAGAAGCCGCTGCCTTGGCGGTGCCGGCGGCGACAGCGGCCATCACGTCATCCTTGGTCAGGCGGCCATCCTTGCCCGTGCCCTTGATCTTGCTCGGGTCCAGACCATGTTCCAGCACCAGGCGACGAACGGCCGGGGACAGGGTCAGGCTGCCGCCCTCGTCCTCGTCAGCCGGAGCCGCAGCGGCCGGAGCCGGGGTCGCGGCTTCCGCCTTGGCAGCGGGCGCCGCAGCGGCAGGAGCAGCCGCGGCGGCCGCGCCTTCGTTCACATAGGCCAGCAGGGCGCCGACATTCACCGTGTCGCCTTCCTTGGCGACGATGTCGCCCAGCGTACCGCCGACCGGCGCCGGCACGTCGACCGCCACCTTGTCGGTTTCGAGGGACACGATGGGCTCATCGGCCTTCACGGCATCGCCGGGCTTCTTGAGCCACTGGCCAACGGTTGCTTCGGTAACGGATTCGCCCAGCGTGGGGACTTTAACTTCGGTAGCCATGAGCTTGTTCAGCCTTTCTTCTGGCGACGGATTTCTTCACGGACGCTGTGACCCAGCGCATCGGCGACGAGGGCGCCCTGTTCGGCGACATGGCGCTTGGCAAGGCCCGTTGCGGGCGACGCCGAGGCCTTGCGACCGGCATAGCGGGCGCGCATCGGCGCCTTGCCCGCCGTAGCCAGAGCTTCCTCGATATAGGGTTCCACAAAGAACCAGGCGCCATTGTTGCGCGGTTCTTCCTGACACCAGACGACTTCCTGCAGGTTCGTCATGCGCTTGATGCGCTCGGCGAGAGCTTCCGTCGCGAACGGGTAGATCTGTTCGATGCGAACGATCTGCACGTCCTTGTCGCCGGCGGCGTCGCGGGCTTCCATCAGGTCGTAGAAAACCTTGCCGGAACACAGGACCAGCCGCTTGGTGTCCTTGTCGGGTGCCGCATTGGGGTCCGACAGGATGCGCTTGAAGTGCGTTTCACCCAGGAAGTCCTCCGCCTTGCTGACCGCCAGCTTGTGGCGCAGCAGCGACTTGGGCGCCATGATGATGAGCGGCTTGCGGAAGGGCCGCAGCATCTGACGACGCAGGACGTGGAAGTAATTTGCCGGGGTCGTGATGTTCGCGACCTGGATATTCCCTTCGGCGCAGAGCTGGAGGTAACGTTCCAGACGGGCCGAGCTATGCTCCGGCCCCTGCCCTTCATAGCCATGCGGCAGCAGGCAGACGAGGCCGTTGGACCGCAGCCACTTGGTCTCCGACGAGCTGATATACTGGTCGAAGATGATCTGCGCGCCATTGGCGAAGTCGCCGAACTGGGCTTCCCAAAGCACAAGGCTCTTGGGATCGGCCAGCGCGAAGCCATATTCGAAGCCCAGCACGCCATATTCGGACAGCGGCGAGTCCAGCACCTCGAACCGGCCATGCGGCACGGTGGAGAGTGGAATATATTTCGCTTCCGTATCCTGGTCGGTCCATACGGCGTGACGCTGGCTGAACGTGCCGCGTCCGGAATCCTGCCCCGAAAGACGGACGCCATAGCCCTCCGACAGCAGCGAACCGAAGGCCAGCGCCTCACCGGTCGCCCAGTCGAAATTCTCGCCGGACTTGAACATTTCCGCCTTGGCGTCGATCACGCGCTTCAGCGTCTTGTGGACATTATGCCCTTCCGGGATTGTCGTCAGCGTCTTGCCGAGGCTGTCGAACAGCTTCTGGCTGACTGCGGACTCCACGCTCTGGCGGGTGGTTTCAGCATCGGCGGGCTTGTGCAGCCCCGACCAGCGGCCGGCGAACCAATCGGCCTTGTTGGGCTTATAGCTCTTGCCCGCCTCGAACTCGTCTTCCAGATGGTTGAAGAAATCGCCGGTCACCTGATTGACATAGTCGTCATCGACCACGCCTTCAGCCTTCAGGCGTGACGAATACATGTCGCTGACCGGCGGATGCTGGCGGATTTTCGCGTACATTTGCGGCTGCGTGAACGAAGGCTCGTCGCCCTCATTGTGGCCGAAGCGGCGATAGCACCACATATCGATCACGATGTCGCGATGGAATTCCTGACGATATTCCATCGCCAGCTTGCAGGCGAAGGTCACCGCTTCCGGATCATCACCATTGACGTGCAGGATCGGGGCCTGAACGCCCTTCGCCACGTCGCTCGGATAGGGCGAGCCGCGCGAGAATTGCGGGCTGGTCGTGAAACCGATCTGGTTGTTGACGATGAAGTGGATGCAGCCGCCGGTATTATAGCCCGGCACACCCGAGAAGCCGAGGCATTCCCAGACGATGCCCTGTCCGGCAAAGGCTGCGTCGCCATGGATCAGCACGGGCAGGACCTGCTCATGCTTTTCGAGGTCGTCGCGGAAGGTCTGCTGCGCGCGGACCTTGCCCAGCACCACCGGATCGACGGTTTCGAGGTGCGAGGGGTTGGGGACCAGCGACATATGGACCTTGACGCCGTCGAACTCGCGGTCGGTCGAGGTGCCGAGGTGATATTTCACGTCACCCGAACCGCCGACATCCTCGGGGTTGGCGGTGCCGCCGGAAAATTCGTGGAAGATGACGCGGAAGCCCTTGGCCATGACATTGGCCAGCACGTTCAGACGGCCGCGATGCGCCATGCCGAACACGATCTCGCGCACGCCCGACTGGCCGCCATATTTGATGACCGCTTCCAGCGCCGGGATCATCGATTCGCCGCCGTCCAGGCCGAAGCGCTTGGTGCCGACATATTTACGGCCCAGGAACTTCTCATATTGCTCGGCGTGGATCACCTTGGTCAGGATCGCCTTCTTGCCCTCGGGCGTGAAGTGGATTTCCTTATCCTTGCCCTCCAGGCGGTCCTGCAGGAAGCGGCGCTCCTCCACATCGGCGATGTGCATATATTCCAGGCCGACATTGCCGCAATAATTGGCCCGCAGGATCGCGACGATCTCGCCCACCGTGCCATATTGCAGGCCCAGCGTGCCGCCGAGATAGATCTTCTTCTCAAGATTGGTGAGACCGTGATATTCGGGCGTGAGGTCCGCAGGCAGGTCACGCTTGGCCAGGCCCAGCGGATCGAGATTGGCCGCCAGATGACCGCGGACGCGATAGGTGCGGATCAGCATCTGGGCGCGGATTGCATCTTCGGCCGCTTCTGCGATATCGGCGTCCGAAACCGCCTTCCCCGCGGCCTTGGCGGCGGCCTTCACGGCCACCTGCATCTGAGTGGGGTCAAGCGCCCCGGTCAGGTCGTCGGTGTCAATCGGCGGCCAGTTGGTGCGCGCCCAGCTCGGCCCGCGCTCAATCTCGAAATCCTGCTTCTCGTAACCCATTTCTCACGTCCCATCCGTGCCGCGTGCAGTCGCGGAGCGGCGTAACAGGCGGCCGGGGTGCAGCCCGGCCGTCTTGTCTGGTCTGGCTTGATTAGCCCTTCAGCACTTCGAGCAGGGTCGTGCCCAGCTCGGAGGGGCTGGCAGCGACCTTGATCCCGGCCGCTTCCATCGCCGCGATCTTGCTTTCCGCGTCGCCCTTGCCGCCCGACACGATCGCGCCGGCATGGCCCATGCGACGGCCCGGAGGCGCCGTGCGGCCCGCGATGAAGCCAGCCATCGGCTTCTTGCGGCCCTTCTTGGCCTCGTCGATCAGGAACTGGGCAGCCTGCTCTTCCGCGTCGCCGCCGATTTCACCGATCATGATGATCGATTCGGTGGCGTCGTCGGCCAGGAACAGTTCCAGCACGTCGATGAAGTTGGTGCCGTTGACCGGGTCGCCGCCGATGCCGACAGCCGTGGTCTGGCCCAGGCCCGCATTGGTGGTCTGGAACACCGCCTCATAGGTCAGCGTGCCCGAACGCGACACGACGCCGACGCTGCCCTTGGAGAAGATGTTGCCGGGCATGATGCCGATCTTGCATTCGCCGGGGGTCAGCAGGCCGGGGCAGTTCGGGCCGATCAGGCGCGACTTGGAACCCGAAAGCGCGCGCTTCACGCGCACCATGTCGAGCACCGGAATGCCTTCCGTGATACAGACGATCAGCGGGATTTCGGCATCGATCGCTTCCAGGATCGAGTCGGCCGCGAACGGCGGTGGAACATAGATGACCGAGGCGTCGGCGCCGGTCTTCGACTTGGCTTCGGCAACCGTGTCGAACATGGGCAGACCGATATGGGTCGTGCCGCCCTTGCCCGGCGTGACGCCGCCGACCATCTGCGTGCCATAGGCAAGCGCGGTTTCGGTGTGGAAGGTGCCGGTGGCACCGGTCATACCCTGGGTGATGACCTTGGTGTTCTTGTTCACCAGAATGGACATGTGTGTCCCTTCATATTCTGTGGACGTGGCACTTTGGGTCTAAAGCGACCCATCCCAGGCTGCACACTTACCTGGGACGGACCGGTGCAAGTTCGCTTACGAAATCAGGCGAGCGAGGAATCGATGCCCTTGCAGGCTTCCAGCAGTTCCTTGACGGCATCGACCGACACCTGAAGGTTGGCCTTGGCTTCGTCGTTGAGGTCGATCTCGACGATCTGCTCGACGCCGTCCTTGCCGATGATCACGGGCACGCCGACATAGAGGTTGTCGACGCCATACTGGCCGGTCAGGTTGGCGGCGCAGGGCAGCAGGCGCTTCTGATCGAACAGATAGGCCTCCGCCATGGCGATGCCGCTGGTCGCGGGCGCGTAGAAGGCCGAGCCGGTCTTGAGCAGCGCGACGATCTCGCCGCCGCCCGAACGGGTGCGCTGCACGATCGCGTCGATGCGCTCCTTGGTGGAGCGGCCCTGCTTGATGAGGTCGGGGATCGGGATACCGGCGACGGTCGAATATTCGACGACCGGCACCATGGTGTCGCCATGGCCGCCCAGAACGAAGCTGTTCACTTCCTTCACCGACACCTGGAACTCTTCGGCCAGGAAGTGGCTGAAGCGCGCGGAGTCGAGAACGCCCGCCATGCCGACGACCTTGTTGTGCGGCAGGCCGGAGAATTCACGCAGCGCCCACACCATCGCGTCGAGCGGGTTGGTGATGCAGATCACGAAAGCGTTGGGGGCGTTGTTCTTGATGCCCTCGCCAACGGACTTCATGACCTTGAGGTTGATGCCCAGCAGGTCGTCGCGGCTCATGCCCGGCTTGCGGGCGACACCGGCGGTGACGATGATGACGTCGGCGTCCTTGATGTCGGCATAGTCATTGGTGCCGGTGATCTTGGCGTCGAAGCCTTCGACCGGGCCGCACTGCGACAGGTCGAGCGCCTTGCCCTGCGGCACGCCTTCGACGACGTCGAAGAGAACAATGTCACCAAGCCCCTTGAGGGCCGCGAGATGCGCGAGGGTGCCACCGATGTTGCCAGCGCCGATCAGCGCGATCTTCTTACGGGCCATATATAATCCTCCAAGCCGTGGAAACTGGAATTGAGAGAGCGCTTAGGCCCATACGGTCAAGGATTCAACCGCGCAAAAGCCTTCGTTTCAAATTATCTTTGCAACTTATTCGCAATTGCATTAAAGACGATTTCACCTCTGTTGCCCAAGCGCTCCTACCCTGGCGCATGGCCCTTCCCCACAGCGGCCACCTGCCGCACCCTTCCCTACCCGGAAGCGTGCGGGCTCCTTCTTCCTGATTTCAGATTATTACCACATGAATGGCCGCGCGGCAGGACGAGATTATTTCTCGCCGTGGCCAAGCGCCAGATAGTCGTCCGACTGCATTTCCATAAGGCGCGATACGGTGCGCTCGAACTCGAACGCGCCGTCGCCTTCGGGATAGAGCCGCGCAGGCTCCGCATCGGCAGAGGCCAGCAGCTTCACCTTATATTCGTACAGCGCGTCAATCAGCGTGACGAAACGCGCTGCCTCATTGCGGTTTTCCGGCCCCAGCACGGGAATGCCGACGATGATGACCGTGTGATATCTGCGCGCGATCGCCAGATAGTCCGGCGCGCCGCGCGCCTCGGCGCAGAGACGCTTGAAGGAAAAGACGGCCACGCCCTTCAGGCTCTTGGGCACATGCAAGATGCGCCCGCCCTGTACCTTCAGATCCTCGGCCGGCACCTTGGCACGGTCCTCGACCGGATAGTCGGTCAGGCGGAAAAAGGCGTCCGACAGCGCCCTGGTCGCGTCCGGTCCATTGGGCGCATGCCACAGCGTCGCATCGCCCAGACGATCGAGCCGGTAGTCGGTCGGCCCGTTCAGCGTCATCACGTCCAGCTTGACCTTGATAAGGTCGATGAAGGGCAGGAAAAGCTGACGGTTGAGCCCGTTTTTATACAGCTCGCCCGGCTCCCGGTTGGAGGTGGTGACAATCGTCACCCGCTTGTCGAGCAAGCCCGTGAACAGGCGCGACATGATCGCCGCATCCGCCATATTGTTGACGACCATCTCGTCGAAACACAGCAGCCGCGCTTCCTCGGCCAGCGACTCGACCACCGGAGGGATCGGATCGCCGGTTTCCGACTTGCGCGCCTCGGCCAGCCGGGCATGGACGTCGAGCATGAATTCATGGAAATGCGCACGCATCTTGCGCTGGACATGAACCGTGTCGAAAAACAGGTCCATCAGCATCGATTTGCCGCGCCCGACGCCGCCCCACATATAAAGGCCCCGGGGCGGCTCCGACGCCTTGCGGAGCAGTTTCCACAGCGTCGAACCCCGCGGCGGCGCCGTTTCCAGTTCCCGTTGCAGACGGTCCAGCCGTTCCGCCGCCGCCCGCTGGTCAGGATCGGCCCGCAATTCGCCCGCCGCGACGAGCGCGTCATATCTGGCGATGACGCTGGTCACTTCGGACCGGGCGCCTTGCGCACCGTCGCGGTCGATGCCGCGATCAGATCTGCATCCTGATGGATGGTGAGGCGCAGGAACATCAATCGACCCGTCTCGCGCAGCAATTCGACCTCCGCACGCAGCATCGGACCGATTTTCCCGGAACCGCAATATTGCATAGCCAGATCAACGGTCACCGCCGCCGCCTGTTCCGGCCGCCCCATGGCCGCGAGCGCGGCGAAATAGGCGTGATCGGCAAAACCGGCCAGGAACCCGCCATGCAGCGCGCCCAACCGATTGGCGTGCGACGGCAGGCTTGCCAGCATGACCGTCGCCTTGCCTGCCGCGTCGCTCCGCGAATAGCTGGTCCCGATCGCCGAGTCGAGGAACGTTCCCGGCACCGTGTCGGTCCAGGACAGCCAGCCCGCCCAAGGCCCTTCGGCCACCGGACTCAGATGGCCCGCTCCATCGCTCACGTCGATCAGAGCTGCCTTTCGACCATCATCTTCTTGGTTTCCGCGATCGCCTTGGCCGGGCTGAGACCCTTGGGGCAGACATTCGCGCAGTTCATGATGGTGTGGCAGCGATAGAGGCGGAACGGATCTTCCAGATCGTCCAGGCGCTCCCCGGTATATTCGTCGCGGCTGTCGGCCAGCCAGCGATAGGCCTGAAGCAGGATCGCCGGACCCAGGAACTTGTCGCTGTTCCACCAATAGCTGGGGCAGCTGGTCGAGCAGCAAGCGCACAGGATGCACTCATAAAGACCGTCCAGCTTTTCGCGGTCGGCGGGCGACTGAAGCCGCTCCTTGCCGCTCGGCGCCGGGCTAACGGTTTGCAGCCAGGGCTTGATCGAATTGTACTGGGCGTAGAAATGCGTGAAATCGGGCACCAGATCCTTGATGACGTCCATGTGCGGCAGCGGCGTGACGCGCACTTCCTTGCCCGAGCATTCCTCGATGGAAGTGGTGCAGGCCAGGCCATTGCGGCCGTTCATGTTCATCGAGCAGGAACCGCAAATGCCCTCGCGGCACGACCGGCGGAAGGTCAGCGTCGGATCATATTCATTCTTGATCTTCAGCAGCGCGTCCAGAACCATCGGCCCGCAATTGTCGAGATCGATCTCGAACGTATCATAGCGGGGGTTCTGGCCGGAGTCGGGGTCGTAGCGATAGACCTTGAAGCTCTTGACGTTGGTCGCCCCGTCCGGCGCCTTGTGGGTCACGCCCTTGGCGCTGATCTTGCTGTTCTTGGGCAGAGAAAATTCGGCCATTTATCGCATTCCCTTCTGTTAGGCGCGCGATAGCCAAACAGAGGCCGTGGGGGAAGCCCTCTTTTTCCCGATATTCACGCCACCCGCATCAAAGCAGTGCCGCCATCGCTTCGGCATGTTCATTAACCCCGTTCGCGACGCTATAGGCCAGGACCGCCGGCGGTACCGTCCGGTCCAGGGGGCGATCCAGCATCTGCGCCATAGCCTGCGCCAGTGGACCGGCCTCGACCGGAACGACTCTGCCGAAACCTGTCGCGGCGATGAGAGTAGTCAAGGCCGCAGAACAATCGGTCGCCACCACCGGGCACCCCACGCCCATCGCCTCCAGCGCGACGGCCGGCAAGTCCTCCCAAAGCGAGGACAGCACCAGAAAATGGGCGCGATCATAATGGGGGCTGGGATCCACGACATAGCCTGCAAATTCGACACGATCCGCAATGCCCAGCGCAACGGCCCGGTCTTGGAGCGCGTCCTTTTCTGGCCCCTCACCCAACAGGACCAGGCGCCATTCGCGATGCTGGATTTCGGCCAGCGCCTCCAGCAGCAGGCCGAAATTCTTCTGCCGCGACAGCCTGCCCACGCCGAGAATGACTGGCATATTCTCCGCCGATGGCGCTGCGACCGCGGCTCTTGCCTGGATATAGGGGTTATGCACGAATTTGACCGGCACAGGGCGCCCCGCCTGCGCCCTAACCTCCGGACAACTTTCTTGAGAGAGAACCAAAATCTGATCGGCCCGCCGGTAAAGCCAGCGATAATAATGCGACTTCATCCCCCGCCGAGCGCCCTGGTGCCACGTCTTCAAGACGGGATTGGTCAGCTTCACAACGAGCCGCACGTCTCGGCACCTCGCCAGCGCATGGGCCAGTCCGGCCGCCAGATGCGTATGATTGCCGGGCGAGAGAAACACGGCGGGTCGTGTCCGCCGTATCTGCCAGGCGATTTGCGGAATGGACAGCAGCAGGCGCAGCTTGCGTCCGCCCCATGTTCCGAACAGGAAAGAGCTGATCCTGACGCCTTCATTCAGAAGCGAGCGGGCGGGGCCCGTATCATTGGAAACCCAGAAGCGCACATGCCATCCTTGCTCGGCAAGGCCGTTGGCAATCAGGCAGCTCACTCGCTCCACGCCTCCCGAACCGAACCGACCCAACAGGATGGCAATAGTCTTGCTCGATGCAGGGCCCTTCACGACCTCATTCTTCCGACCTGTCATGGGAGTGGCCATAAGCCGCCGCCGCCCGTTAGACAATCTGGCCGTAACCGGTTGAAGGGTCCCTTAAGCACTTGGCGTCGCAGACCGCCTCTGCCAAGGAGGAGCCAGCAATCGAAAATGAGCCATTCATGTCCCAACTTTCCGTTCGCCTGATCGGCGACAACCCGACCCGCATATGGAGCATCTCCTGCGCCGAGCGTGTGCATCGCATCGCCAAGGCCGCCGGATTTGCTGTGACCGACAGCAATGACGGCCCCACCTTGCTGATCAACAGCGCCTTTGCCTTCGACCCGCAATGGCTGGGTTTCATGAAGCTTCGTCCGAATGCCGTACTGACCATCGACGGCGTGCCAGCCATCGCCCATATCACCGGAAATAACGAAGAAGCCGCGCAAGCCCTGCTTTCCAGCCGGATGCCCGCGGGACTTCAGCCCGTGGCGGCAGAGGACCACAAGGGTTTCTACAATAAAAGCCTCCGCAAAAAGGAGTGGCCGTTTCTCCTGCCGCTGACGCCCGCCAATGTTCCGGCGATCGAACGCGCAAGCTATCAGGCTTCCTATAAGGGGGTCACCGACCTCCTCACCAAATATCTCTGGCCCGAACTCGCCTTTCACCTGACGCGCTTGGCCGCGCGGATCGGCCTTTCGCCCAATATGGTGACGGGCATCGGCGCCCTGTGCTGCATCGCCGCGACATTCCTTTTTGCCCAAGGCCTGTATTGGACTGGTTTCCTCATCGGCTTCCTCTTCATGGTGCTCGATACGGTGGACGGGAAGCTCGCCCGCTGCACCATCACCTCATCCAAATGGGGCAATATATTCGACCACGGCGTCGATCTCATCCACCCGCCCTTCTGGTGGTTTGCCTGGGGTCTGGGCCTTCAGCATTGGGGGCTGGCCCTTTCGCCTGAAATCTTCTGGATGGTCATGGGCGTGATCCTGGGGGGCTACGTCCTCCAGCGCCTCATCGAAGGCACCTTCATGCGCGCCTTCAACGGCATGCATATCCATGTCTGGCGCCGGTTCGACACCCGGTTCCGCCTGATCACCGCGAGACGCAATCCCAATATGGTGATATTGTTTGTCGCGCTGCTATTTGGTCGGCCAGACCTGGGCCTGATCGGGATTGCCTGGTGGACGGGGATCTCGCTGCTGGTGCATGCCGTTCAATTGCTGCAAGCCCATGGCGCGAAGCGGGCGGGGCAACCGGTCGTAAGCTGGATGGAACCGCAGGCATGAACGCGACGATCGACAAATTCGGCTTCCCAGCGACCCTGATCGCCGAGTTCACCCATTGGGTCGTCCTGCTGCGACCGGCGCAACCGACGCTGGGATCGCTGGTGCTGGCGGCGAAGTCCGACGCCACGGCCTTCGGAGACTTGCCGAGCGAAGCCCATGCCGAACTCGCCACCGTGACCAAGGCGATCGAACGCGCGCTCGCCCAAGCCGTCGGCTATGCGAAGATCAATTATCTGATGTTGATGATGGTCGATCCGCACGTCCATTTCCACGTGCTGCCCCGCTATGAAGGCAGCCGCGAACAGGCGGGCGTCGCAGCCTCCGACGCCGGATGGCCGGGGCAGCCCGATCTCGGCAACGCGGTGAAGCTCACCCCTGGGCAGATCGCCGCGCTGACCGATTGGCTGAAGCCTTATTTCGCGTAGCGCCCTTCGGCCAGCCAGCGGGCGGTAAGCGCCTTCGCCGCTTCGACATCCTGCGGGAAGTCGACCTCCTGCCAGTCCAGCCCCTCGATCGAGACGGTGCCGATGCGATTGCCCTTGGCGATGAGGTCGATGGCGCGCAGATACCAGCGCTCGACGCCCTCGGGCGTCCGCATCATCTGATCGATCTGGTTGCGGAAGATCGCGGGCCCCTCGCCCCTGAACGCCAGCATACCGATGGATTCGGCGTTGGTGTCGGGCGGCAACAGCCGCTTGCCGATGGCGTGCAGGCGGCCCGTCTCGTCCCGGTTCACCTTCATGTCGTCATCGTCGTAATCGCCCGGTTTCACGTCGACAGTGACGGTGATGGCGTCCTGCGCACCCTCGATCAGCTTCGCCACGATCTCGTCCGACACGATGGTGTCGCCGTTGAGGATGATGAAGTCGCGGTCCATCTCCTCCCGCACGATCCAGCAGGTGCCCAGATTGTCCGCGACCTGGAAGAAGGGATTGAACATGGTGCGGATGCGCGCGCCGGTGTCGCGGTAGAGTTGCAGCGCATGATCCTCCACCCGCTCGGTGCGGAAGCCGGTGACGACGACGATATCGGTCACGCCATTGGCGACCAGCGCCGCGATCTGCCAACTGATGAGGGTCCGGCCGTTGAAGTCGATCATGCATTTGGGAACGTCGCGGGTCAGCGGCAGCAAGCGCGACCCTTGGCCCGCGGAAAGGATGATGGCTTTGGTGATACTCATGGGCCGCCGCCTTAAAGCAAAGGGCTCGCCAGGAACAGCCTGTGTTGCATCGCATCCCTCCCAATCCTAGATAGGCGCGCGCCCGGACGGCGGCGTCACAACGAAAGGCCCGAGTTTCAGTGAAGATCAAGCGCGGATCGGGTGGCGCTCAGGAAGGCTTTGCCCGCATCCTGGCAAATACCGGATGGCTGCTGGGCGGCAAGGGCGTGGGCGGGATATTGAGCCTGGCCTATCTGGCCATCGTCACGCGGACGCTGGGCGTCGCGGACTTCGGCCGGTTCGCGCTGGTGCTGAGCGCCGCCAATGTCATCCAGACGCTGGTCAGTTTCGACAGCTGGCAGATCGTGGTGCGCTATGGCCAGCCGCATCTGGCCGCCGGCAACGGCGATGCGCTCAACCGGGTGCTGCGCTTCTGCATCCTGATCGACCTCACCTCTGCGGCGGTGGGCGGGCTGATCGCGGCCTTCATCATCCTCGTCTTCGGGCCGCTGATGCAATTGTCGTCGGGCATGGGGTGGCAGGCCTGGATCTTCTGCATGGTGACGATGATCACCATCCGGTCCAGCCCGACCGGCGTGCTGCGGCTGTTCGACCGTTTCGATTCGGGCGCCTTTGCCGAAACGATGATCCCGGTCGGACGGATGATCGGCGCCGCACTCGCCTGGGTGCTGATGCCCAATATCACTGGCTTCCTGATCGCCTGGGGGGCGGCCGAGCTGCTCTGCGCGACGAGCTACTGGCTGTTGGCGTTCCGGATCGGCGGTGAGAAGCTGGGCAGCTGGCGAGCGGGCAAGGCGCTAGACGCGCGGGCGGAAAATCCCGGCATCGTCGGTTTCCTGACCGCGACCAATTTGCAGACCACCCTCTCGTCCATGGGGCAGCAGGTGGCGGTGCTGGTGGTCGGCCTGTTCGTCGGGCCGACCGGCGCAGGGCTGTATCGGCTCGCCAACCAGCTCGCCAATTCGCTGACCAAGATTTCCGGCCTGTTGTCCCGCAGCATCTTCGTGGAACTGAGCCGCACCCATTCCAGCCAGGGACATGAGGCGCTGGGGACGCTGTTCCGGCGGACCAACCGGCTGGCGCTGATCGCCGGCGCGGTCATCATTGGGCTGATACTGACCGTCGGTCATCCGCTGTTGGGGCTGATCGCGGGGAAGGCGTTTCTGCCGGCCTATCCGCTGCTGGTGCTGCTCGGGATCGCGGCCTGCATCGATCTGGTGGGCGTGAGCTATCGCCCGCTGCTGATGGCGACCGACCGGTCCAGCCTGTCGCTGCGCATCACGCTGGTGTCGACCGTGCTGCTGCTGGGGATGCAGGCGGCGCTGCTGCCGCTCTATGGCACCATCGGCGCTGCGGCGGCCAATGTCATCGCCTCCATCATCGGCTTTGCGATGATGAGCCTGGCGAGCCGTCGCGTCATGCTTGGCTAATAGCAAGGTTCAAGCCCGCGCGGCGCTTGAGCGAAACCCACTTGTGATCGGTCGAAGACCGAGCACGATGGTATAAGGGTGGCAATGCCGGAAGCGGAAATCCATCATTCCTCGACGGGAACGAACGCCCCCCTGGCTCTGTCCTTCACCACTTTGTCGGCGCGAAACACCGATCCGCTCATCGTGATATAGACCCCCGGCTCCGCCACCTGAACCGTGGCGAAGGCCATGCCGAGGTTGAAGCTGGCGTCGCTCTCGCCGAAGCGCGCCGGGGCCAGCGCGCCGACCAGCACCACCGTCTTGCCGGGGATGGCAGAGAGCAACTTTGCCGTCTCGGTCATCGTATCAGTGCCATGGGTGATGATGACATGGCATTCCGGCGCCGCCGCCACGCGGTCGCGGATCAGCGCGCGATCGGCATCGTCCAGTTCCAGACTGTCCTTGCGCACCACTTCCTCGACCCGGAAGGGGCGCTTGACGCGGGCGATCTCCAGCAGCTTGGCCATCACCGTTTCCCCGACCTGATAATCCGACAGCGCGTCGAAATAGATCTTGTCGATGGTCCCGCCGGTGGTGAGCAGCAGGATGGGCGTTTGGGGGGGCAACATGGCAGGACTCCAAGGCGGATTGGCCGCCTCTTTAGAGCATTTCAGCAAAGCCGTGAACCGGCGGCTTTATACCAAGTCGCTGAGATGCTGACACTTCACGACTTGGCAGCGCTCAAGCGCCGCGCGGGCTTGGCCTTACCCGCCTTTCGCCATTTCCTCACCCCGGTCGCGGGCGGCGACAAGCGTGTCGGTGAGCAGCTTCAGCAACCGGTCGTCCGCGTCCAGCACATTCAACCCCTGCCGGGTCATGCCGCCCGGACTGGCGACTTGGTCCGCGAGGATCGCCGGGCTTTCGCTGGCCTGAGCCGCCATGCTGGCCGAACCGCGCATCGTGGCGAGCGCCATGCGCGCCGCCTGATCGGCGGGCAGGCCCAGCGCCTCACCCGCACGGGCGAAGGCATCGATGAAGCGGAATAGGAAGGCCGGGCCGCAGCCCGACAGCGCCGTGACTTCGTTGAATTGCCGCTCATCGGCAATCCACTCGGCAAGGCCCAGCGGCGCGATGAAGGCTTCGACGGCAGCGCGCGAAGCGGTCGGGAGCGCGGCATCGGCGTGAAGCGCGGTAACGCCCTCCCCTATCCCCACCGGCAGGTTGGGCATGGCGCGGACGACTTCGCCCGCCTGCGCGAAACGCGCCCGCAATTCGGCAAGCGGCGTCCCCGCGAGGATCGAGACGATCCGCGTGTCACCCGTGCAAAGCGGCGCGAGCAACCTTGCCACATCGCCCAATTGATAGGGCTTCATGCCCAGCAGCACGGTCGTCCCGTTGGACAGCGCGGCGGGATAGTCGGTGACCACCCGGACGCCCTCCGCCACGGGTTTGCCGCTGGGGCGCAGCACTGTAACGCGGGCGGGATCGAGCCCGCAGGCGAGCCAGCGCGACAGCATCTGCCCCGCCATATTGCCGCAGCCAACAAGGAACAGATGATCGGGCCAGATTGGGGTCATGGAAGAGCTACTCAAGCTTCGCCGCGGGTTTCGATCAGGCTGGCGGAAATCGCTTCGGTCGGGGTCTTGCCGCCCCAGAGCACGAACTGAAATACCGGATAGAAGCGTTCGCACTCGTCGATCGCGGTTTCGATCAGGATCTGCGCCTGGTCGAGCGTCAGCGTGCCGCCCGCGCCCAGCAGCGCGCCGTGGCGGAAAAGGACAATGCCGCTCGACGACCAAAGCTCGAAATGACCGAGCCAGAGCTGTTCGTTGATGAGGCCCAGCGTTTCATAGATGGCTGAACGCTTGTCGTCATTCACCCGGATGTCGGGCAGCGCAAGCAGTTGGAGCACCTGATCTTCATCGCGCCAGATGCCGCGCAGTTCATATTGAGCCCAGGACCCCTGGGTGCTGGCGACGATTTCGTCTTCGCCCACCTGATCGAAACTCCAGCCATGCGCCTCGAAATAGGCGGCCAGCATGTCGATCGGCGCGGCTTCCTGGCCGCCATTTTCAAATTCGTCGCTGTCCATCATCAGGGCGCCTTAGAGCATTTTTCCACGCCGGGGAAAGCACGGCCATGGAAAAATGCGTGGACAACCAAAGGCGGGCGGGCAAAAACGCCGCTTATTCCGCGTCTTTGCCTTTTGCGCGGACCGTCTTCGTGACGGGTTCGGGGGCCTTGCCCTCCAGCGCGTCGAGGCGGGCCTTCAGCAACTCCACCTCTTCGCGGGCGGCGGCGGCCAGCGCCTTCATCGCATCGAATTCGTCGCGGCTGACGAAATCCATGCCACCGATCCACTGCTTGGCCTTTTCGCGGGCATTGGTTTCGAACTCGCGGCTCATGCCCGCGACCGTTCCGGCCGCGCCATTCACCAGCTTGGCAAGGTCGTCGAAAAAGCGGTTTTCGCTCTGCATGATGCTTGGTCCTTGTATGGGGCGCCCCTTTCAGGCCGCCAAAAATCATATCTGGGTCTGGAATGCGGGTTTGCCAAGGCTTTCCGCGTCCGGATTGAGGCGGCCAATCTCATAGTTGAGGTAGGATGCAAAGGCCAGCCAGCACAGATAGGGGAGCAGCAAAAGGCCCGCGATGCGCCGGACCCGCCAGAAAAGCGCCGCCGTGACCGCCACCAGCGCGAGCAGGACGACGATGAGGACCAGCGCCTGATCCACCTGATGCGCGCGAAAGAAGAGCGGCGACCAGAGGAGGTTGAGCGCAAGCTGGACGAGAAAGGCCGCGATGGCGATCCCCCGCCCCCGCGCGCCGCGCGCATGGAGGACGATCGCCAGGGCAAGCGCCATCAGGATATAAAGAACCGTCCACGCCACGCCGAACGCCCAGCCGGGCGGGATCAGTTCCGGCTTGGCCAGTGCCGCGAACCAGCGGTTGCCATAACCACTATTGGCGAGCTTGCCGGAGAGGAAGCCAAGGAAAACAATCGCAGGCACAGTAACCAGCGCCCAGCGCAGATAGGCGAGGCGTAATTGACCCGGAGACGCAATCTCGTTCATCGGCAACGAAGCTCCACGATTTACTCAGCGGCTTCGAGCGAATCCTTCAAGGCCGAGTCAAGCCGCCGCCTGACGGTTTGCGGTGAAACGGTTCGTCCTGCAACCCGTGAATAGAAGATCAGGATCGGGAATAATGCGATGAGTGTCCCATTATCCGCCCAATATGGCGGAGAGGAGAAATTCCACATTACCCTGCGGCCCGGTGATCGGGCTGGTGGCGATGCCCTCCACCTGCCAGCCTTTGGATTCCGCCCATGCGCGCGCTTCGTCGCATACGCGCTGATGGATGGCGGGATCGCGGACGACGCCGCCCTTGCCCACTTCCTCTCGCCCGGCCTCGAACTGGGGCTTGATGAGGGCGATGAGACGCGCGCCGGGGCGGGCGAAGCTCAAGGGGCGGTCCAGCACCTTGGCCAGCGAGATGAAGCTGGCGTCGCACACGATGATGTCCACCGGCTCCGGTATGTGATCGGCGGTCAGGATGCGGGCGCTGGTCTGTTCATGGACGATGACGCGAGGGTCGGAGCGCAGCTTCCAGGCAAGCTGGTTGGTGCCGCTGTCCACCGCATAGACCCGCGACGCGCCGTTCGTCAGCAATACGTCGGTGAAGCCGCCGGTCGAGCTGCCGACATCGATGGCGACCGCACCCGTCACGTCGATGTGGAACGCCTCCAGCGCATGGGCAAGCTTGATGCCCCCGCGCGAGACCCAGGGATGGTCGCGGCCCTTCACTTCCAGTTCGGCGTCGGCGGCGACCTGCTGCCCGGCCTTGTCGATCTTTTTGTCGCCCAGGAAGACGAGGCCCGCGAGGATGAGCGCCTGCGCGCGGGCGCGGCTTTCCGCGAGGCCATTGTCGACGAGCAGTTGATCGGCGCGGATCTTGGCCATCAGGACACCAAAGCCGTCAGGGTGGCGGGGGTCAGGATCTGGGGCAATGTCTGCGCGTCCTTGCCGGGGGCGTACCACAGATAGAGCGGGACGCCCGACCGGCCTTGCCCTTCCAGAAAGCGGGTAATGGCGGGGTCCGCATTGGTCCAGTCACCGACCATCACGGTCACGCCGGCCTTGTCGAAGGCGGCGCGGGTTTCGCTGCGGTCGATGGCGGCGGCTTCATTCGCCTTGCAGGTGAGGCACCAGTCGGCGGTGAAATAGAGGAACACCGGCTTGCTGGCAGCGCGCAGGCTGGCAAGGCGGGCTTCGTCAAAGGGAATTCGGCCTTCGACTTCGGCGGCAACGGCGGGCGCCCGGGTGGGCAAGAGCATGGTCGATCCACCGAGCAGGGCCAGCGCCGCGACGGTCACCAACAGGCCGCCGCGCTTGCCCTGATGCTGGCGGCTGCCGAGCCACCAGAGCAGCAGCGCGAGGATCAGCGCGGCGCCGAGGCCCAGCGTCATGGCGGGCACGCCCCGCTGCTGGCCGAGCAACCACGCCAGGCCGAGCGCCGTCAGGAACAACGGCACGGACAGGATTTTCTGCACCCGGCCCATCCATGCGCCGGGTTTGGGCAGCCGCGTCCGCAGCGCGGGCAGATAGGCCAGCAGCAGGAACGGCAGCGCAAGGCCAAGACCCAGTCCGGCAAAGATCGCCAGCGACGCCGCCAGCGGCAGCACCAGCGCCGCGCCCATGGCCGCGCCCATGAACGGCCCGGTGCAGGGCGTCGCGACAAAGGCCACCAGCACGCCGGTCCAGAAGGCGCCCGCAAGGCCGCCCTTCCCCGCCAGCTTCCCGCCACCGCCATAGGCGCTGAGTTCAAACAGCCCGGCGAGGTTGAAGGCAATCGCCGTCACCAGCAGCAGCAGGCCAAGGATGATGCGCGGGTCCTGCAACTGGAACGCCCAGCCGACCGCCGCGCCCGCTGCGCGCAGTCCCAGCAACAGCCCGCCCAGCGCAAGGCAGGTCAGGACGATGCCAAGGCCGTAGGCCAGCGCTTCACGGCGGACGACATGCTCATCCCCGCCCGCCTTGGCGAGCTTCATCGCCTTGAGGCCAAGGATCGGGAAAACACAGGGCATGATATTGAGCAGCAGACCGCCCAGCACGGCTCCGCCGAGCGCGATCAGCGCGGTGCGAAGCGTGCCGGACCGGATAGCCGGAACCTCTCCGGGCCGGGCGGTCAGCAGGAAGCCGACATGGTCGCCGGTGCGCAGCACGGCCTGCATCGGACCGGGCTTCAGGCCCTGCCCCACCTCGGTCTCGATCAGCAGGCGGTCGCCTTGCCGCGAAACGGCTTGCGGCGCGGCATAGCGGGTCAGGCCATCGGCGAGCGGGAAGAGATGCACGTCGCGCGCGTCGGCGCCCGCCGGAAAGGGAATGGCCAGACGCAGCCGGCCATCGGCAACCGCATAGCGCGCCTCGCCGCCCAGGGGTCGGGGCAGATGGCTGCGCCAGCCGTCGAACTGCGCCCGCCGCGATGGCGGGATGGTGCCGTCTCCGGCGGTCAGATCGAGGCGCAATTCCGCGCCTTCCGGCACGCACACCTTGTCAGTGCAGGCCAGCCAGTCGGCACGGACCGTGATCGGCAGCTTCGTGCCCGCGGCGACATCCGGCGCGAGCGTCAGCTTCGCCAGGACGCCATAAGGACCTTCATAGACATGGTTCATCAGGCCCGAGATCAGGAGAGTCTCCGGCACCGGGTAACGCAGCGCGCCGATGGTCACGCCCTTGGGCAGCGTCCATTTGACCGTCATGCCCAGACCCGCATCGCCGGGATTTTCCCAATAGCCATGCCAGCCCGCTTCCGGCGTCATGGAAAAGGCAATGGTCGCGTCCCTGCCCGGCTGCGGCACCGTCGTTTCCGCCGTCAGTTCCGCCGCGATGTGGGGAACACCCTGCCCGAACGCGCCTTGCGCCCGCGCCGCCACCGGCGCGAACGTCAAAAGCACTGTCATCAGAAAGACATGAAAAATCCGCATCGGACCTCTGTTCGGCTGGATGCAAGGGGGCTAGGTCCCGATGCATGCGCCGTCAAGGCATCAGAAGGTATCCTCCGCCCATGTTGAAAAAAGTCGCTGCCGCCCTGCTTTTGGCCAGTTCGCTCCCCGCGCTGGCCCAGGCCCCGGCGGTTTCGGCGGCAGCCGCTCCTGCCCCGTCGACGCCACCCAAGCTCATCGTCGCCATCTCCGTCGATCAGTTCTCCGCCGATCTGTTCAGCGAATATCGGCAATATTATACGGGCGGCCTCAGGCGGCTGACGGAACAGGGCGTGGTCTTCCCGCGCGGCTATCAGAGCCATGCCGCGACCGAAACCTGCCCCGGCCACAGCACCATCCTGACCGGCAGCCGCCCGTCGCGCACCGGCATCATCGCGAACAGCTGGTACGACCTCAACGCGGCCCGCGCCGACAAGCTGGTCTATTGCGCGGAGGACGAGGCGCAGCCGGGCACCGACAGCAACCATTATCAGGCGTCGCCCGTGCATTTGAAGGTGCCGACGCTGGGCGGGCGGATGAAGATCGCCAACCCCGCCACCCGCGTCGTGTCGATTTCCGGCAAGGATCGCGCCGCCATCATGATGGGCGGGCCGACCGCCGATCAGGTCTGGTGGCTGGGCGGGCCGCAGGGTTATGTCAGTTACAAGGGCGTGGCTGTCCCGCCGCTGGTGGCCAAAGTCAACGCGGTCATGGCAGAACGGCTGGCGCAGCCCAATCCGGGCTTCGAATTGCCGCCGCAATGCGCGGCCAAGGATTTTCCGGTGACGGCGGGGGACAAAACGGTCGGCACCGGACGCTTCGCGCGCGCGGCCGGCGATTACAAGGGCTTCCGCATTTCCCCCGAGCAGGACGCGATGACGCTGGCCTTCGCCGCCGCCGCCATCGAGAATATGGCGCTGGGCAAGCAGGCGCAAACCGACATCATCTCCATCGGCCTGTCCGCCACCGACTATGTCGGCCACAGCTTCGGCACGGAGGGGACGGAAAGCTGCATCCAGGTCGACCGGCTGGATCGGGAACTGGGCGCCTTCTTCGACCTGCTGGACACGGATGGGCTGGACTATGTGGTGGTGCTGACCGCCGACCATGGCGGCCATGACCTGCCCGAACGACACCGGATGAACGCCATGCCGATGGAGCAGCGCGTCGACAAGGCGCTCACGCCCAAGGCGCTGTCGGCCGCCATCGCGGACAAGACCGGCATCAAGGGCAAGACGCTGATCTGGGGCGATGGCCCGGCGGGCGACCTTTATTTCGACAAGGGGCTGACCGTCGCCCAGCGCAACAAGGTGGAAGCCGCGACGCTGACCCTGCTGCGCGCCCATCCCCAGGTGCAGCTGGTGTTCACCAAGGCGGAAATCGCAGCCACCCCCTCCCCCTCCGGCCCGCCGGAAAGCTGGTCGCTGTTGCAGGAAGCCCGCGCCAGCTTTGATCCGCAACGGTCGGGCGACCTGCTGCTGCTGTTGAAGCCGCGCGTCATGTCGATCCCCGAAAGCGCGGTGATGGACAGCGTCGCCACCCACGGTAGTCCCTGGGACACCGACCGGCGGGTGCCGATCCTGTTCTGGCGCAAGGGCCTCACCCATTTCGAACAGCCGCTGGGCGTCGAGACGGTGGACATCCTGCCGACGCTCGCGGCGCTCATCCATTTGCCGGTGCCGAAGGGCGAAATCGACGGACGCTGCCTGGACCTGATCGCGGGCAATGGGGATAGCTGCGCGGGCGACTAATACTACGGCGCGATGAGTTTGACTCATCGGACCTTGGTAAAGCCCGCGCGGCGCCTGAGCGAAACCCACTTGTGATCGGTCGAAGACCGAGCGCGATAGTATAATATGTCCTGAGCGGAACGAGGACTCCTCGTCCCGCTCAAGCGATCAGATATTCTCCGCGATCCCCTCCCCCTCCACCACCGCGTGGACGCGATGGGGGGCGGAGACTTCGACCCGGCTGGTCACTTCATAATGGGCCTTGGCCTGCCGGACATTGCTGTCGGCGGGCACGCTGTCGGTCAGCCAGACATTGCCGCCAATCACGGAACGGCTGCCGATGATGATGCGCCCCAATATGGTCGCCCCGGCATAGATCACCACATCGTCCTCGATGATCGGATGGCGCGCCAGCGCCTTTTCCAGCCGCCCCTTCTCATCCGCCGGGAAGCTGCGCGCGCCCAGGGTCACGCCCTGATAGATGCGCACCCGGTCACCGACGATAGCGGTTTCCCCGATGACGACGCCGGTGCCATGATCGATGAAGAAGCTGCGGCCGATCTTCGCGCCCGGATGAATGTCGATCCCGGTGCTGCTGTGCGCGATTTCGGAAACGATTCGCGCCACCAGCGGCGCGCCCAGCTGATAGAGCCGATGCGCCAGCCGATGATGGATGATCGCCATCATCGAGGGGTAGCAGATCAGCACCTCGTCCACGCTGCGCGCCGCGGGATCGCCCAGAAAGGCCGCCTCCACATCGCTGTCGAGCAATTCACGCACTGTTGGGAGGCTTTGGGCGAAGGCGCCGATGATCCGCGAAGCCTCCCGGTCCAATGCCTCGGACGGCTCCCCCTGCATCGCATAGATCAGTTCCAGGCGGATCTGGCCATAGAGGCGACTCAGCACGGTCTGCAAGGTCTGCGCCACATAGGCATCCTCATTATGCAGCCGCACGAAGCTGGGACCGAGGCGCAGCGGGAACAGCGCGCCGCACAGCGCGCCCATGATCTTGGTCAGGGATGCGCGGGATGGAAAGCCCTCCGCGCCATATTCGGCATGATGCTCCTGCCCCTCCCGCCAGCGCCGCCGCACGGTCCCCAGTTCAGCCGCCAGCCGGTCAATGTCCCAATAGCCTTCGCCTTGCGCCGTCATATGTGCCTCTTACCGAACAGGCTATCGGCATAGCCCGCCGGAGTGCGCGGCGATAAACGAGTTTTGCTTGGGGGTTGCCAGATTCTCTTTTGGCCGGGCTGTCTTTTTCAATGCCCTTCCGCCGGCGGATACAGACAGATTTCCGCCCGCAATCCCCCTTCCGGCCGGTTGGCGAGGACCAACTGCCCGCCCTCCTGCTCGACCGCGCGGGCGACGATGGCCAGGCCCAGACCCAGTCCGCGCGTGTTGCGCTGGCGCGCCACATCCAGCCGGGCGAAGGGCTTCAACACCTCCTCCAGCTTGTCGCGGGGAATGCCGGGACCGTCGTCATCGATCCGGATCAGCACTTCCCTCTCCCGCCGCTCCAGCGTCACGCGGGCACGGCCGCCATAATGCAGCGCGTTCTCGATCAGGTTGCCGACCGCTCGCCGCAGCGAAAGAGAACGCACCGCCATTTCCAGATGATCCGGCCCGGCATAATCGACGTCCTTGCCATGATCCTGAAAATCGTCGACCACCGTGGCGACCATCACCGCCACGTCGGTCCGCACCGGTGGCTCTCCATTTTTTTCGCCGCCCAGAAAGGCGAGGAGCGAGTCGATCATCTCGCCCATTTCCTCCAGGTCGCCCTCGATCGCCTCGCGTGCCTCATTTTCAGGGAGGCTTTCGAGCCGCAGTTGCAACCGGGCGAGCGGCGTGCGCAGATCATGGCCGACCGCAGCCAGCGTCTCGGTTCGCTCCGTGATGAGGCGGTGGATGCGCGTCTGCATGGCGTTGAAGGCGCGGATGAGGTTGCGCACATCGTTGGAACCGCCCTCTTCCACCATGACTTCGTCGCCAAGGCCGATGCGTTCCGTCGCGCGGGTGAGGTCGCGCAGCGGCGCCAGCGTGCGGCGGATCAACATGCCGCCGACGATCAGCAACGCCAGCACCGGGATCAGCGCCAATCCCATGCGTCCAAGGGTGAAGGTCCATTTGCCGCCGCTATGCCGCATCCCGAAATAGAGCCAGCTTCCGTCCGCCAGCCTCAGGCCGCCATCGATCTGCGACATGCGCGCCGGGGCGGCGAGCCGCAGCCAGAGATGCGCCTGTTCCAGCGACGGTTCCCAGTCGATGATCTGGCGCCGCATCCGCTCCAGCCCCGGCGCCAGCGGCGGCGGCGGGGGCGATGCGGCCGTCCAGTGAATGTCGTAGCGGTCTGTGGTCAGTTGCAGCGCCAGCGCGTGCCGCTCGTCCGGTGGCTGTTCGGTCAGCAGCTTGCGGGCGATGACCAGATGCTCGGCCAGGCGACGGGCCTCGTCATCCTGGAGCGAAAGCTGGTTCGCACGTTCATTGACCAGGGTGCCAAGGGCAAATTCCAGCGTGAGGGTCAGCAGCAGGATCGCGAAGATCTGGCCGACCAGGCTGACATGCCGTCTCAAGCCCGGCTGACCTCCGCATTGAACATATAACCGACGCCTCGCACGGTGGTGATCGGCGCGGCGCGATCCTGCGTGGACAGCTTGCGGCGCAGGCGGCTGACCAGGACATCGATGCTGCGGTCGGAGCTGTCGCCCATGCGGGTGCGGGACAGTTCGATCAGCCGCTCGCGGGCGATGACGCGCTGCGGATGGCTGAGGAAGGAGCCGAGAAGGTCGAACTCCGCGCCGGTCAGGTCGACGATGGCACCGGTGGGCGAGCGCAGTTCGCGGCGGGGGAAATTGACGATCCAGCCGTCGAACCGCGCTTCATTCTCCCGATGCTCGTCCGGGCCGCGCTCCACGCCGACGCGACGCAGGATGGCGCGGATGCGGGCGATCAGTTCGCGGGTGCCGAAGGGTTTGGGAAGATAATCGTCGGCGCCCAGTTCCAGGCCGACGATACGGTCGGTCTCGCTGCCCTTGGCGCTGATGAAGATGATGGGGACGTCGCTCTTGCGCCGGATCTGGCGGCAGAGGTCGATGCCATTCGTGCCGGGCAGCATCACGTCGAGGACGACGAGATCGACCGGACCCGCATCGAAGGCCACCCACATTTCCGGGCCGGAGGAAGCCGGGCGGACCTGATAGCCATGTTCCTGCAATGCCCGCGCGGTCAGCGTGCGCAGCGGCGGGTCGTCCTCCACCAGGATGATCGTGGGGGCGGTCATGCCGGAAGGGTGGCCGGGGAAAATCTGCTCATGGGAGGGAGATAGGTCCCGCAGGATAGGCGGTCAACCGGACGTTGCCACAGCAATAGCCGGGGCGAAGTTCAGCAACAATTTGTCATGGTCGCGACAACCGCCTGCCCCGCCGCAGCAAGATTTGTCACGCCGGGCCTCTTGCCAAGGCCCGGCGTGAATCGCATCAGAAAGCGGCCGAAAGGGAGAAGACCACCCGGCTCCGCGCGATGGACGACCCATCCGCGTCCGAGAAGTTCGGACGGATGTAATTTTCCTCGACCCAGGCAATGTCGGTGTCGACATAGGCGAGGCCCAGCGTCAGCGGCGTGCCGGGAATGGCGACGTCGGCGCCCACCAGCCAGTCGAGATATTTGCCCGTGGGCGCGATCGAGGTGCCGTTGGGACCAAGGCCCGGATTGCCATTCGACCAACCCAGATGCGCCTTCAGCGTGACCGGCGTGTTGGGCACGGCGCCGCTGACATCGCCCCAGATGTAGAGATTATCCTCCTTGTCACCGATGCGGCTTTCCGGCGTGTTCGACCAGTTGCCCAGCGCCTGCTGCTTGGGCGCATATGCGACGCCGAGAAGGCCCTTGACCGGGCCGAGTTCGCTCGACAGCTTCACATAGGGTTCGGCAAAATCGGTCTCGTCGGCGCCCGAGGGGTACATATACCATGTCAGGCCGACGTCCAGCGTCGCGCCGCCCAACGGGATCGCGTAGCCCGCGAACAGATCGAGTTCCATGTTCGAGCCGCCGAAAGTGCCCCAGCCGGAAAGGTTGGAGGCCCAGGTGCCGGCATAGGCGCCGCTTTCATGGGTCACAGTGACGCCGCCCTGCACCGCCATGCCCTTGTCGGTCTGCGACACGCCACGGAAGCGATAATCGGACACCAGCGCGACGCTGCCGGAAACGGCGACGGGACCCGCGGGCTCTTCCTGAGCGAAGGCCGGGGCGCTGAAAAACAGCGCAAGCGCGGCACAGGCAATCTGATACTTCATGAACATTCCCCTTTAAGGCAAGAATGTTCCGTCCTGCGTCCGCGCATTCGAAAATCTGTGTGAAGTCAAACGTCTTCGATATTTGCGGAACAGGAGCAGGTTATTGGGAAGGGAGCGGTTCAGGAAACAGGTTTTTCGCAACTGCGAGAGGATGGCCTGGCGCTGTGGCGCCACCAACACGCTATTTTTCCTTCACGATGCCGAATGTTTCTATTTGATTTCCAAACAGCAAGAAAAAGGCCGCCGCCTCACAGGGTCCCTGTGACGCGGCGGCCTGCTGGTGGCCTGATGAGGGGGGAAATCAGGCGACGAGATGACGCATCCGGCCGGTAGCGCCGAACAGTTCGACCTGCGCGCCGGTTCCCCGGCGACGGTCGACCCACTCGCGCACCATTTCCGCGCAGGTATGATCGATATGGCCCAGCCGTTCGACGTTCAGGATCACCAGACGCCCCGCAGGCACCGATTCCAGCCGGGCCGAGAGGCTTGGCAGATTGAGGAAGGTGGCGGTGCCGTGCAGCGCCACTTCATGCGCGTCCTCGCGGCTTTCCTCTTCCATGCCAAGGCGCAGGCGCCGGACGTGGGGCAGCATTTCCAGCAGCGACAGGCCGATGCCCACCAGCACGCCGGTCAGCAGGTCGGTCGCCACGACGCAGATCAGCGTCGCCGCCCACACCACAGCCGGGAGCGGGCCGTAGCGGTGGAGCAGGTGCTTCGCGTGGTCAAGGCTGACCAGACGAATGCCGGTGACGACCAATATGCCGGCCAGCGCCGCCATCGGGATTTCCCGCAGCAACCAGGGCAGCAGGGCCACGAAGCCCAAAATCCAGATGCCGTGCAGGATCGTCGACAGACGGGTCTTGGCCCCGGCCTGGACGTTGGCCGAACTGCGGACGATCACGCCGGTCATCGGCAACGCGCCTGCGACGCCGCAGAGCAGATTGCCTACGCCCTGCGCACTGAGTTCGCGGTTATAATTGGTGCGAACGCCATCATGCATCCGGTCGACCGCCGCCGCCGACAGCAGCGTTTCGGCGCTGGCGATGAAGGCGATGGCAATGGCGGTGGTGATGACCGTGGGGTTCATGAGCTGCGCCAGCAGCCCCTGTTCGGGCAGCGAAATGGCGGCGACGATCGATTCCGGCACCACCACGCGCGCGACGGGCAGGCCAAGGAAAAACGCCACCAGCGTGGCGAGCACCACGCCGATGAGCGCGCCGGGCACCAGTTTCAGCGAAGCGGGGCGGAATTTCTCCCAGCCCAGCATGCCGCCGATCGTGACCAGCCCGACCGCGAAAGCCATCGCCGCGTCCTGATGGGTGAGGCCGAAAATCTGCCCCGGCATCGCGACCAGATTGGCAAGCCCGCTGGACAGCGGCTTGTCGTCGAACAGGACGTGGAACTGCCCCACGACGATCAACACGCCGATGCCGGCCAGCATGCCGTGCACCACCGCGGGCGAGATCGCGCGGAACCAGCCGCCGACGCGCAACAGCCCGGCGATGACCTGGATGATGCCGGCCAGGATCAGAATCGGACCCAGGGCGGAAAGCCCCTGTTTCTGCACGATTTCGAAAACGATGACCGCCAGGCCCGCCGCCGGGCCGCTGACCTGCAGGGGCGACCCCGCCAACAGGCCGACGATCAGGCCGCCGATCATGCCGGTGATCAGGCCCTTTTCCGGCGGCACGCCGGACGCGATGGCGATGCCCATGCACAACGGCATCGCCACCAGGAAGACGACGATGGACGCCGTGAAGTCGCGGCTGAAGGTGCCGCCGGAAAATGCCTTCATCATGGGAAGTTACTCCGCCGCCACGGCATAGCCGGTGTCGGCGGCCAGCCGCTTGGCATGGGGCAGCGCGATCGGCAGCGGCTGGCCTTCCCGCAGCGGTATGAAGCGGCCGGTTTCGCCGTCCAGACCCAGAACCTGACCCGCATGAATGTCGACATACCAGCCGTGCAGCGCAATCTCGCCACGCGCGATGCCCGATGCGACCGACGGATGGGTCCGCAAATGGGAAAGCTGCACCACGATGTTTTCCAGCGCCATGTTGCGCAGCTTCTCCGCGTCGCTCAAATCGTCGGGATAGCTTTCGCGGCAGACCTTCTGCGCGGCATGGCTGTGGCGCAGCCAGGCGGCGACATTGGGCATCGCCGTGAGATCGGCATTGGTGGACAGCGCCTTCATCGCGCCGCAGTCGCTATGGCCGCAGACGATGATGTCGCGCACGCCCAACGCCATGACGGCATATTCGACGGTCGAGGTGACGCCGCCATTCTGCGTCGCATGGGGCGGCGCGATATTGCCCGCATTGCGGCAAACGAACAGATCGCCCGGGTCCGCCTGCATGATATGTTCAGGCACGATCCGCGAGTCCGCGCAGGAAATCATCAGCGCCTTGGGGCTTTGCCCGTCGCTGGCCAGGCGGTTGTAAAGCGTGCTCTGGTTCGGAAAGACATGGCTTTCGAAGCTGAAGACGCGACCGATAAGCTCGTTCATGTCACTGCATCCTTCTTCATGAGTGGGCCGGTCAGGGGGCAGACCGGCGTTAGGCAGGAAGGATAGGGACGCGTTTTTGCTGCGGCGCAGCGGCTTTGTTAAATACTGTGTCTGTGCGGCGGGAGGAGCATCGCGAACGGCAATCCGTCCGATTCTCCAGGAAAATCAGAGCAATAGACTGGAAAGGATAAGAGGTTCAGCGCCGGTCGACCACGGCGCTGAACAGATATTCGCCGCCGCGCACCGTGACGATGGGGGCGGCCCGTCCGCCATGGCGAAGCTTTCGCCGCAACCGGCTGACCAGCACGTCGACGCTGCGGTCGGAGGATGGCGTATCGCGCACCCCGGCCAACTCCATCAGGCGCGCCCGGGCGATCACCACCTGCGGATGATCGAGCAATACCAGCAACAATGAAAATTCGGCAGCGGTCAGTTCCACTCGGTCTCCATCGGGATCGATCACCTCCCGGCGGGAAGAATCGACCGTCCAGCCGTCGAAGCGCGCCTCGGCCGGACGACGCGTGCCAAGCGCGCGGTCATTGCGGCGCCGGCGCAGCACCGCGCGCAGCCGGGCGGCCAGTTCGCGCGGAGAATAGGGTTTCGCCATATAATCGTCAGCGCCCAGTTCCAGCCCGACCACGCGGTCGACCTCGCTGCTGTTGGCGCCCACCAGGATGATCGGCACGTCGCTGCGCTCCCGCACGTCACGGCACAGGTCCATGCCATCCGGCCCGCGCAAGGCGGCGTCGAGCACCACCACGCCGACGGCCATGCTGTCCATCGCCTTCCAGATGTCGTTCGCGTTGGCGGCGGGCAAGGCGCGGAATCCGCTCTGCTCCAGTGACTGGCGCACCTCATGGCGCGCCTCCGGCTCAGCCTCCGCGATCACGATGAGCGGCAGACTCATTGCCCGGCCACGGACGGCGCATGGAGGCCGCGCAGTCCATCGACGAGAATGTGCGACAAGAGGGCCTCCTTCCTGACAACCGGCATGGTCGATCGGGATTAGGCCCCCTGAATGTCTCCGTAATTTGCCGAGCGTTACAAATTATTGCTGGCAGGCAATATCGCTCAACCCAGCCGTACCAACGCAGGCCGCGCGACAGCCGCCTTGCCCGATATATGGTCCAGCAAAGCCGACAGCCACAGCGCGTCGCTCGCCGCCCGATGCCGTTCGACATAATGGGCGTCGGCGAACGCGACAGCGGCGCTGATCCGCTCCTCATCCGCGCGATGTTCGTCCAGCAGCAGCGAGACATGGTCGATGAGGAAGGGCGTCGCCTGCCCCGCCGCATCGGCCAGCGTGTCCAGCCAATATTGGTCGATCATGCTGTCGGCCACGATGCGCCGCCCGTCGCAGGCGACGGCAAGTTCCGTCAGCACGGTTTCCGCAGGCAGGCCGTTGCGATATATCTGGGCAAGGCTGATGCCGTGCAGCGCCTCGGCCTCTGCCGACCAATGCCAACCCGCCCAATCGTCATGCGGACGGATCAACCAGCTTTGTGCTTTCCCATCATCGGCAATGCCGACTTCGATCGGGTAGGACAGACCGTGCCGGGGCAGGCACGACGCCTCGAAATCGATCGTGAGGATCGTCAAGTTACTCTCCATGTTTCAAGGCCGTGTCCGCCCCTCTCCAGACCGGCCAGCCAGCTTTTCGATGCGCCCTTCCTAGAAAGGGACTATTGCAGTCCAAAGTCAGCCGCGCTGAAAATGATGTCGGCGGCCTCTTTCCGGCGATCAGCCGAACCGGGTCATTCCAGCGCAAAAACCGGACATGAAAGGGCAACCGACCGGCAAGTGGCACTTGGCAATGCCGCAATCATCCCTAGAGCGATTTCCAGTCAGATGGCATCATCTGACGGTCAAGAAATCGCGGTAAAACAAAAAATAGATCGCGGAACCGTTATCGCCCCCTTCGCGGGCGCAAGAAGGATGGAGTCGCACCATGGCAGGAACTGCATTCATCACCGGAGCAACCGCTGGCATCGGCGCCGCATCGGCGCGGCGTTTCGTCGCCGCGGGATGGAAGGTGATCGTCACCGGACGCAGAGCCGACCGGCTGGAGGCGCTGGTCGCCGAACTGGGTGGCGACAAGGCGCATGCGATCGGTTTCGACATGCGGGACGAGGCCGCCATCGATGCCGCGCTGGCGGGCCTGCCCACGGAATTTTCCAGCATCGACCTGCTCATCAACAATGCCGGGCTGGCGCTGGGCACCGCGCCCGGGCAAAAGGCCGATCTCGACCAGTGGCGTCAGATGATCGACACCAATATCACCGGGCTGGTGACGATCACCCACAAGCTGCTGCCGCGTCTGATCGAGCGCAAGGGCGCGATCATCAACATCAGTTCCGTCGCGGCGACCTATCCCTATGCGGGCGGCAATGTCTATGGCGGGACCAAAGCCTTCGTGACCCAGTTCTCGCTCGGCTTGCGTTCGGACCTGCATGGCACCGGCGTCCGCGTCACCTCCATCGAGCCGGGCATGGTCGAAACGGAATTCACCCTGGTCCGCACCGGCAGCCAAAGCGCGTCCGACGCGCTCTATGGCGATGCCAATCCCATGACCGCCGAGGATATTGCCGAAACCCTGTTCTGGGTCGCCAGCCAGCCCAAGCACCTCAACCTCAACCGGATCGAGTTGATGCCCGTGACCCAGTCCTTCGCTGGCTTCCAGGTCGCGCGGGAGGGACAGTCTCTCTAATACCGCTCGGCCTTGCGGATGCCCTTTCGCGACACATGCAGATCACCGGCGGACGTGCCTTCACACTGTCCCAGCCGTCACCGAACGATCAGTCGGGAAAGACGGGTTGGATCGTCGCGAAGAGATTGTCGACCGCCGGCTCGGGCGATGGATATGCTCGCTTGCCGTGCGTCAATTTCGACGCATCACGGGGCACACACCGCGCACATACCGCAACCCAATTGGCGAACGCCGAACCGTCGCCTCACCGGATGCAAGATGATGCGACGGCTCGGTCCGTCGTCATCGGCACATAATGGCGCCGTCCACGAACATCGTATCGCCGGAGATATAAGCGCCTTCGGCCGACGCCAAAAACGCAACGGCATGGGCAATGTCGATCGGCTGCCCCATGTAGCCTATCGGGATGCTGGCCTCGACGGCAGCGCGTGTATCGGCCCCGTCAATGTATTGGCCGAGCTGGGGCGTTTCGATAAAGCCCGGGCAGATCGCGTTCACGCGAATGCCGTGCGGCGCATATTCCTTGGCCGCCGCCTTGGTCAGCCCCAACACGCCGTGCTTTGCCGCTGTATAATGAGGCAAACCCGGTGCCGCCATCACGCCCGCACCCGAACAGTTATTCACGATCGTCCCGCCGCCACATTTCAGCATGGCGGTAATCTGATGCTTCATGCTGAGGAATATGGAACTGAGATTGGTGCGAATGACCTGTTCCCAGTCAGCCAGTTCCTGCTCATGGAAAGGCGCGACGGTGCCGGTCATACCCGCATTGTTGAAGGCGATGTCGAGCCGACCGAAATGATCGACGGTTTTTTTCACCATTGCGGCGATCGCTTCTGGTTTTTCCACATCCGCATGGATGAAAATGGCGATGCGCCCGGCAGACAGGATCCTGTCTGTTGTTTCGCGTCCGCGATCCACGTTCCGCGCAACAACGGCAACGCTTGCGCCGCGCTCGGCCAGATACTCCGCAGTTGCCTGCCCGATGCCGCTGCTCGCGCCGGTGACAAGCGCAATCTTTCCCGTGAAGTCGAGGGGCCCACTCACCGTTGCTTACTCTGCAAGGCTTCCGGATCCGTCCACCCGCCGACGCGATAGGCGCTGGTGATCATGACTGAAACATTGGGCAGGTCCAGGAAGCGAGCGACGTTAGCCATTTCTCGCGCATAATTGGCCTTGTACACCTCTTCGGAGCCGTCGGCTTTCCAAAAAACGAGCGGGTCCGTCATGGCCTCAATCGGGTAACATTCCTCCACGATCCCGTCCCAGGCAGGCGCACCGGGCGTGAGGACGCGGGTCACGATATTCTGGCAGTAATAGAATGTATCCTGCGTTTCCACGCCGACACGGGTCTGATCCCGCATCCAGATTTCCATGTAGCCGTCGCGCGTTATGCCGGGCAGCTTGAACAGAAATGCCAACTGCGAAAATCCGCGCACGCGGTCGGTAGTATCAGGCGCTTCGGTGTTGGGGAGTACGGTCGATTCCGCCACAGCATAGCCTGCGATGCGAGGGGCAATGCTGTTCAGGATTGTCTCCACAGGCTGCCTGTCATGCGCAGCGTTCAGCCAGAAGGCCACCATGGCGGTTGGCGATGGCTGTACCGGTTCGGCCCTGAGCGGTGCTCCAGGTGCCACGGTCTCATCGACGATGTTGATCTGGAGGCGATCTACGGGAAGAGAGAGAAGATGGTCCCGAACGCTTCCCAGCAACAACGAGTTGAATTGTTCGATGGGCTGGGTATCCGGCTTCCAAAGTATATAAATTATCTTCTCCAAAGGCGCCTCTTCAGTTTCGTCATCAGTACAAAATGCGCTCGAATTCCGATGATTTCAGATTTGCCGGGCTTGGACACTAATGCAACGGGCTGATCACCGCTATAGTCGGTTGCTATGCGTAAGCGCTCACCCAAGTTATGGCGGCTTTTCGACTGAGGCCGAGCAGCGGGAGTTCTTGACCAGCCGCCGCCGTCTTGTTGCGTTGCTGGATGGCACGGCGCCAGTCGTCGAAGACGACGGCCACCGCCTGCCGCTCCACATCGAAACCGTGCCGGATCGGCGTGGGCGCAATCTCAAGCTGGTGCTGCGATCAGGCGAGGAGCAGAAGCTCAACGTCGATCTGGAGCTGATCGCTCTGATCCGCAAAGCGGAAGTCGCTCGGCAGCAGCTCTTCACGCAAGCTTCAGTGACGAGCGATCGCACAGCCGAGCGGGTCGCGCGACTGGCTTTCCTCGCGCCGGACATCATCACCGCCATTCTAGAAGGCCGGCAACCGGCGACACTCACGTCCCGGCGACTCATGAAGCATGCGGCCATTCCGCTGGACTGGAAAGCGCAGCGCGAGGCGCTCGGCTTCCAGTGAGTCTTGGCAAAACCGTGTGCCACCCGAAGAGGCCCAAAAGCACGTCTCTGCGGCACTCGGTTCTGCGGCAGCTCGACAGAATGGCGCGGAACTGCGCCATTTTCGAGGCCCGGCACAGGCACTGCCTAAAGACGTCGTAATACGAGAATATGTGGTGCGCCCAACAGGATTCGAACCTGTGGCCTTCGGATTAGGAATCCGACGCTCTATCCTGCTGAGCTATGGGCGCCCGGTCACGGCTCTATGCTGCGTGCGGCGTGTGGTCAATTCTTTGCTTCGGAGGGTATCACCGGGAAAGGCAGCGGCGCCACCTCCACCCCTTCGGCGATCAACGCCCGCGCCTCTTCCAGCGCGACCTCGCCATGGATGCTGCTGCGGTCCTGTTCGCCATAATGCATGGCACGGGCCTGTTCGGCAAAGCCCCTGCCGACCCATGTGGAATCTTGCAGCGCCTTCTTCTGCGCGTCCGCCAGCGCCTGGATCAATTCCCGCATCTTGCTTTCCTCGCCCGCGCCCATGGCGATGGACGCGCCGTCGGATGGGCCGACCTGCGCCGGCAGTTCGGTGCGGCTGTTACCCTTGGCCGCGACGGCGGGCGCCATCACGGCCTTGCCCACCTGCATGTCGCCGCAGAGCGGGCAGGACAGCAGGCCCCGCGCCTTCTGGTCTTCATAATCGGTGCTGGAACCGAACCACGCCTCGAACACATGGCCTTGGGATTCGCATTTGAGGTCGAAAACGATCACGACACTGTCACATCCATGGGCAATGATCGCCGATTGGCGAGCGCGGGGACTCGTCCGCGCACGTCCTCTATGCGCGACAGGTCGATCTCCGCAAGAGCAAGACCCGCCGTTTCGCCCATATCCAGGACAATGTCCCCCCATGGGTCAACGATCAGGCTGTGGCCATAGGTGTCGCGGCCATCGGCATGATGGCCGGTCTGCGCGGCGGCGATCACGAAACAGCCCGCCTCGATCGCCCGCGCCCGCAGCAAAATGTGCCAGTGCGCCTTGCCCGTGGGCACGGTGAAGGCGGCGGGCATCAGCAGCACCGTCGCGCCCGCATTGGTGAGCGCGCGGTAAAGATCGGGAAAGCGCATGTCGTAACAGACCGACAGCCCCATGCGCGCCCAGGGCGTATCGACCGCCACCACTTGCTCGCCTGGCCCATAGACCGAGGATTCGCGCCAGCTCTCGCCCGTCGCCAGATCGACATCGAACAGATGGATCTTGTCATAGCGGGCGCGGATGACGCCGCTGTCGTCGATCATGAAACTGCGATTGGCCCAGCGCCCGTCGCTCCGCTCGTCCTTCAGCGGCAGGGAACCAAGATGCACCCAGAGCCCCTGCTTCGCCGCCGCATCGCGCACCGCCGCCAGCACCGGATCGTCCGCCTCCGAGCGCAGCGTCGCCGTCGCCCGCTGCCGGTCGCGGTCCAGATAGCCCGCCATTTCCGGGGTAAAGAGCATGTCCGCCCCCTCCCCCTTGGCGCGTGCCGCCATCTCCGCGATCGCGGCGGCATTGGCGGCGGGATCGATCCCGCTGGTCATCTGGAAGATCGCGGCGCGCATTGCCCTTATACTCCGAGCAGCGCGTCGAGCTTACCCTGCCGGTCAAGCGCCGCCATATCATCGCTGCCGCCGATATGCGCGCCGTCGATGAAGATTTGCGGCACCGTCGTTCCGCCATTGGCCCGGCCCAGCATTTCCTCGCGCTTCGGGCCGCCCATGGTGATGTCATATTCCTCGAACGCGACGCCCTTGCCTTCCAGCAGCGCCTTTGCCCGCGCGCAATAGCCGCACCACGCCTTGGTATAGATTTCGACCTTCGCCATATATTCCGATACTCCTTGACCGCCGAAATTGTGGCTCCGCGGGCTTTTGTCAATCGGGGAGCACCCGCGCCCAGCAGAGAAGGTGAACGCTCGCCGCGCCGCCGCGTTTCAACGTCCGGGCGCAGGCAGCCGCCGTTGCGCCGCTGGTGTGCACATCGTCGATCAACAGCACAGCCCGGCCGCTCAGGCCATGGTCCGGTACCAGCGCGAAGGCGCCATGCACCGCCTTTGCCCGCGCTTTGGGGTTCATACCCCTGAGCGGCACGGTTCGCCGGGCGCGGAGCAAGGCGTGATTGTCGACCGGCAGGCCCGTCATCCGCGCCAGATGCCCGGCGATCAGTGCGGACTGGTTGAACCCCCGCCACCACAGGCGCGAACGGTGCAAAGGAACGGGCACGATCAGCGCGTCCGCCAGCGTGGGGAGTTGCCGCGCCATCTGCTTCGCGATCAGCCGGGCGAGGCCGATGCGCCGCCCATATTTGAGCCGCAGCGCGACCGCCCGCGCCACATCGCCATAGGCCAGCACCGCCCGCGCGCTGTCGAAGGGCGGCGGATCGGCCAGGCAGGCGCCGCATTCCGCGCCCGCCCCGTGATCGTGATCGAAGGGCACGCCGCAGCGCGCGCAGCACGGCTCCCCCAGAAAACGCATCCCGCTCCAGCAGGCGAGGCAGAAGGCATCGTCCGCATCCACGATCATGCCGCAACCGGGGCAGCGCGGCGGCAGGGCGAAATCGAGCGCCGGGCGCAGCATGGTCTTGAGAAGCGGCGAAAGGGGCATCATCTCCCTTGTTCCCGCTCCTTCACCGATGCACAAGGCCCGCCATGACCAACCCCGACATCTTCGACCGCCGATTGCGCGCCGTGCGGCGCGACCGGATGGCGGCGCGCTTTGCCGAGCATGACTTTCTTTACCGGGCCATGCTGGACGAACTGCTCGACCGGCTGGGCGATGTGCAGCGCGAGTTGAAGGAAGTGCTGGTCATCGGCTGTCCCGACGACAGCGCCAGAACCGCGCTGGAGGCGATGGGCAAGACGGTCGTCTGCGTCGATCCCGGTTTCGCGGCGGCGCAGGCGCAGGCCGGGGGGCTCGGGAGAGTGCAGGCGGATGAGGATGCCCTGCCCTTTGCCGACGACAGTTTCGATCTGGTGATCGCCTGCGGCACGCTCGACAGCGTCAATGACCTGCCCGGCGCGCTGATCCTGATGCGGCGGATATTGCGGCCCGATGGACTGATGCTGGCGGCCTTTACCGGCGCGGGCTCCCTGCCCCGCCTGCGCGCCGCGCTGATGGCCGGCGAAGGCGACCGGCCGGGACAGCATATCCATCCGCAGGTCGATGTGCGTTCGGCGGGCGACCTGCTGAGCCGGGCGGGCTTCGCCATGCCGGTGGCGGACGGCGATGTGCTGACCGTGCGCTATGGCGACATGCTGCGCCTGATGCACGACCTGCGCGGCATGGGGGCGGGCAATGTGCTGGCCTCCCGCCCGCCGGCGCTGCGGCGCGAGGCGCTGATGG
>NZ_LFCT01000059.1 GCF_008692605.1 Sphingobium estronivorans | reverse complement strand
GGTCTGACGCTTCCAATTACCCACATCTCGCCGCACGCCTGATTCCGTTTGACTCATGGTGATTGCCTGAAGGGAACTGCCCATGATTCATCCACGAGCACCATTTCGCTGGAGCGGGGGTGCAAGGTGGAAAATTCCGTTTTTGATGCGGCTGGATGGGCTGATAGGGAAGTCGATCCCGGCGCCTTTCGTGATAAGCGGCTGGGCGAGCGGCTTCGCATGATGCTTGTGCAGATGGCAGGGGCAATCGGCGCGCCGATTCCGATGGCCTGTCAGGACTGGGCCAATACCAAGGCGGCGTACCGCTTTTTGTCGAATGGATCGGTCAACGAGGGCGAGATTCTCGCCGGGCATTTTCAGGCAACACAGGCGCGTGTGGCTGCCCTTGACGGGCTCATCCTCGTTTTGCAGGACACCACCGAATTCTCCTATCAACGGCGCGATCCCGAAAGGATTGGCGCCATCGGTCTTGCGCCGAGCCGGCGCGATGAGAATGGTCGACTCCGGCTTCATACGGTCTGCGGCCTGCTCATGCACTCCAGCCTCGCGGTCACGACCGAGGGATTGCCGCTGGGCCTGACGGCGACGAAATTCTGGACCCGCACCAGGTTCAAGGGCACCAACGCTTTGAAGCGGCGGATCAATCCCACACGCGTGCCGATCGAGGAGAAGGAGAGCTACCGCTGGCTCGAGAATATGCGCCAATCGACGTCCTTACTGGGCGAGCCGGAGCGGCTCGTCCACATTGGCGACCGGGAGAACGACATTTACGAGTTCTTCTGCGAAACACAGGCGCTCGGCACGCATTTCCTGGTGCGCACCTGTGTCGACCGTCTGGCCGGTGACGGTGGCCATACGATCGCCGACGAAATGAGCGAAACCACCGTGCAGGGCATGCATCGGGTCGCCGTTGGCAAAGACGATCATGCCGACATCGAGCTACGCTATCGGCGCATCCAGGTTTTGCCGCCGATCGGAAAGCAAAAACGCTATCCCCCTCTCACCCTGACGATCTTACACGCTCGTGAGAGTGGAACGCCAGAAGGACGCCCCCCGATCGACTGGCGGCTCATCACCGATCTGCCGGTAACAACGCCCGATGAAGCCATCGAAAAACTCGACTGGTATGCCCAGCGTTGGAAGATCGAACTCTTCCACAAGATACTCAAATCCGGCTGCCGAGCCGAAGATGCGCGGCTGCGAACTGCTGAGCGCCTTGCCAATCTGATCGCCATATTCTGCATTCTGTCCTGGCGCCTGTTCTGGATGACCATGATCAACCGCGCCGCTCCTGATGCCTCGCCTCGGCTTGTCTTGACCGATGTCGAAATCGCGCTGATCGACCGCCTTGCAGCTTCACGAAAGAACGTGTCCGCAGGCAGAACCCTTGCCGATTATCTGACCCGAATCGCCAGGCTCGGAGGCTATCTTGCGCGAGCCCACGATCCACCTCCCGGCAACATCGTCATCTGGAGAGGGTGGTCCCGTCTGATGGACATCAAAATCGGCGCCGACGTCAGCCGAAGAAGTTGTGGGTAATTGGAAGGGTCTGACGGCCGCCTTGC
>NZ_LFCT01000057.1 GCF_008692605.1 Sphingobium estronivorans | reverse complement strand
TGCGCAGCACGTCTCTCGTGTCGCAACCGGCGAAGCATTTGAACAGCAGCGCGCGTTCGCCGACCCGCACGGACAGGCTCGGCGTTCGATCATCATGCGCAGGACAGCGGCACATGCCGCCCTGCGGCGTCCAGACGCCACCCAGCTTTTCGACGATCCTGCGCCCTTGCGCAGCGAGCAGCGAAACCATGACAGGTTAGCCCGAAGGACCGCGGCCGTTGGGCACGGTCCCCCTTGCCGTTGTGCGGATCGCACGACGAAGATGCCTGCGGATCTTCCAGCGGGGAATCGCAAATCGCTCGACGATGGCATCGACGTCCATGCCATGATGCACCCGAAGAACAAGAATCGCAGCGGTCAATGGAGGCATGGCATCAACCACCGACCGCATCGCGGCGTCCGGTGCATGCGAAAACCCTTCGTTCTGGTGGGCACCGACTCGATCGCAGACAGCCGCCAGTTCCGTTTCAGCAAGGGCCTGGCATTGCCGGTCTGGATGTTCGCCAGCGGCAAGATAGGCCCTGATCGCCCGTGCCACCACAGCGTCATTGCGTAACGAGCCGCGACACCACGTTCCAACGGCCCGCAGACCGCGCAACGCCTGAAAAGCCAGCCGCCATGTCATGGAAATCTCCGGGTTGAAGGAACATGTGCGACCCATTTGCCGCATCATTCCCTCCTCCCTCTTTCCCTCCCGCTCATGGCCAGGCGGCACCCCGATTCGTGGGGCCTGTTCGGCAATCTGTTTTCTTGCGGCTCCTGCAATGGCTGAAGGATGTGATGGACCCGTTCTACGCCCATTCATCGTTGCTTTTGTGTTTCCATTTCATGACACTGCGGCCATGCGAGACCGACCGCGCATGGATACCCGGGGCAAATTCGAGACGGTCAAGAACTGGAGGTAGTGACGAACATGCCGCTCGACCCTGACGCGATCGATTGGGAACCTCATCGAGAGCCACTCGAACGCCTTAACGACCTTGAGCGCGAAGTACTCAAAAGGTCCGGGCATGGATTTATTGCGAAGCAAATAGCAGAGCTGGTCGGCACTAGCCAAAACATGGTCACCAAGGCGATCTTCACCGGACGCAAGCGCCTGGGCGGCCAATATTCAAAAAATGAAGCGGGGCGCATTGTGATAGCCTGGGAAGCCGCCATGGAGGCGGCCAAGAAAGCGACCGAAGAAGGGGTACATTCTTTATACCCCCAAAAATTATACCTTCCACAACCCGATGATTTCGGACCAGATGAACCCGCTGATGTTCAAGCGGATGTACAGATCCCACAGGCAGAACCACCGGCGTTGGAACAGGATGCTTTGTCCAGCTTCCTCCGCCGTCTGGCCCGTCGGGACATTCTGACGCTCCGCAAAAGCGGGAGGCAAGACAATGACCTGAAGCTACTAATGACCCTGGCCGTAATTGCTGCCGTTGCCGTCCTCGCTCTTGTCATGGCGGGGTCGGCCGCCTCGCTGCTTTCGGCGCTCAATAGCGCATACACGTAAGGCAGCATTTTCCACATCGTCAAATGCAAGGACCCGCTCCGTCCGGACGCGGGAAGGAGAAATCATGCGCTCACAACGTCAAACCATCGCCAAATCCGTCGCCGGAAAACTCTTTGCCGCCGAGGAGGCCATCGACATCGCTGCTGCAAGGATTGCCGAACTCAATGCCGCCTTGCCGATCGCCAGGCTGGATGCCCGCTTTGGGGCCGCCATCGGACAGGACGCGCTCGTCAGTTCGGCCTCGGCGGTCATGCTGATCGCGCAGACGCGACAGGAGATCATCGCGACCCATGCCAATCTCAAACAGACCAACGATGATGTCGGGCTGGCCGAGGTCAGCTATGGCGACCTGTTCAAGGCAGAGCACAGGCAGCAGCCGGCAGATGGTCGGCATCTTCGGGCGGCATGATCCATGCTTCCAGGCAGTTGTTGACGGATTGCAGCAGTTCTGTGCTTTTCACGTTGTTATGACACGACAATCTGGATTTCTGCTGCTGCTCATCCTGAGCTGCCTCTATGCAGCCACGAGGGGCGGCCGACCCGAGAAGGTCGGGGCGGCCACCCTCTTCGGCGG
>NZ_LFCT01000056.1 GCF_008692605.1 Sphingobium estronivorans | reverse complement strand
CGACATGCGCAAGGGATTTGACGGGTTGTCGGCGCAGGTGCGCAATATCCTTCAGCTTGATCCATTTTCTGGGGCGGTCTTCCTGTTCCGCGGAAAAAGGGGCGACAGGCTGAAGGCCCTGGTCTGGGACGGCTCCGGGCTATGCATGTACGCGAAGCGTCTCGAGCGTGGAAAGTTCGTGTGGCCCCGTGCCCATGAGGGCGCGCTCCGGCTGTCCGCAGCCCAGCTTGCGATGCTCGTCGAAGGGCTGAACTGGAAGCAGGCGATTATCCATGACGAGGTCGTCACGCCCAGCCTCGCATAGTCAAAAAGATTAGGAAAACCGCCATTTTATGTAGGTTTTACCGTGGGCTTGCGCTATCATCAGCGGCATGCGGTTCGCCCTTGATCGCCTTCCCACAGACCCGGTCCTCCTGCAGAAAATGCTGCTGGAGATGGCCGATGTCATGGAGCAGGAACGGGCCGAACTGAGGGCTGCGGAAGCCACCGTAAAAGCTCAGACCTTGCGGATCGAAAAACTCGAGCATCGCGTTGCGCGGCTGCTGCGCGTCCAGTTCGGCCGCAGTTCCGAGAAAATGGATATCGTCCAGTTGCGGCTGATGTTCGAGGAGGTCGAGGCACCGGAACCCGCCAACGATGAGGTGCCGGCGGCGCCTGTAACGAAATCGGCTCGCAAACCCGGCAGCCGCGTTCCGCTTCCTGCGCACTTCCCGCGTCAGACGGTCGATCATCAGCCCGGTCCGTGCGGCGCTGGCTGTAACGGCCAGACCGTGCAGATCGACGAGGCCGTAACTGAGGTTCTCGACTATGTCCCGGCACGCTTCCGGGTTATCCGCCATTTCCGGCCCAGGCTGGCGTGCCGATCCTGCGAACAAATCCGTCAGGCGCCCGCTGTCGATCTGCCGCTGCCCAAGGTGATGGCAAGCAGCGCTTTGCTGGCCCACCTCGTCGTCAGCCGCTTTGTCGATCATCAGCCCTGGCACCGGCAGTCGGTGATCTTCCGCCGCGTGGGGCTGCATATCGATCGGGATGTGATGAGCCGCTGGGCACGGAAACTGGCATGGTTGTTGGCGCCACTGGGCGAGCGGCTGTTCGCCTATATCCGGGAAGCCGCCAAGATCCACGGTGACGACACGCCGGTCGCGCTGCTGGGCAATGGCGACGGCAGTCGGACCGGGCACTTCTGGGTATATCTGCGCGATGACCGTTCAAGCGGTGACATGAGTCCGCCTGCGGTGGCCTTCCGCTTCAGCGCAGATCGTGGCGGAGCGCATCCGGCAGAACATCTCGCCGGCTATCAGGGGTATCTCCAGGCGGACGGTTTTGCGGGCTATAACGCGCTTTACCGCGACCCTAAAACCAAGGCGCCCAGGGATATCGTCGAAGTGGGATGTTGGGCTCACAGTCGCAGGAAATTTACCGACATACTGGAAAAGAGCCCGTCGCCGATCGCGGCGGAGGCGGTCGTGCGGATCGCCGAAATCTTCGCCATCGAGCGCGATATCAAGGGCACGCCACCCGATGAACGGAGACGCATCCGCCAGATCAAGGCGGTGCCGAAGCTGGAGGCTCTGCGCGTCTGGCTCGAAACACAGAACCGTGGCCTGTCTTCCGACAGCAATCTGGCGCGTGCGTGTCGTTATCCGCTCAACCGCTGGCAGGCCATGATCCGCTACTGCGATGATGGTCGGCTCGAGATCAGCAACAATCTGGTGGAAAATGCCCTGCGTGGCGTGGCTCTTGGACGTCGGAACTGGATGTTCGTCGGCTCTATGAAAGGTGGAGAAGCGGCGGCGCTCTTCTACGCCCTGGCCGGCACATGCCGCCTCAACGGCGTCGAACCCGAGGCGTGGTTCACTGACGTCATCGAGCGCATCGGCAGCCACCCAATCAATCGGATCGATGACTTTTTGCCCTGGAGATGGCAGGCAGCAAGGCTGACCAACGATCTGGAGAAGGCTGCGTGAGCAACGGCACTGTCGTGCGGATGAAGATTACGCTGGACGATGTCACGCCAGCCGTCAGTCGGACGCTGGAGGTCCCCCTCAATATCCGGCTCGACCGCTTGCACACCGTCATCCAGACCGCCTT
>NZ_LFCT01000055.1 GCF_008692605.1 Sphingobium estronivorans | reverse complement strand
TGGTTGCGGGGGCAGGATTTGAACCTGCGACCTTCAGGTTATGAGCCTGACGAGCTACCGGGCTGCTCCACCCCGCGACACTGGGCGTTGACGCAAAAAGGGCGGCTTTATGGGCCGCCCTTTTGGTGTGAATGGGTTTTGTGTTTGTTTTCCAAGCGCAAGCTTCAATGCCTGGCGACGCCCTACTCTTCCGGGGCTTGAGCCACAGTACCATCGGCGCAGACTGGTTTCACGGCCGAGTTCGGGATGGGATCGGGTGGGTCACAGACGCTATGGTCACCAAGCAATGAAGCTTGCGCTTTGGGTTATAATCGATGCCGTGCACATGAGCGTTTCGCTTGGGAAACGCGTCATCCAATAAGTTTGATTTAG
>NZ_LFCT01000054.1 GCF_008692605.1 Sphingobium estronivorans | reverse complement strand
GGTATCTGGCTTGAGTGGATCACCACATCGCCGACGCTGGAATGTATCCAGTGTTGTCATTGATGGTGGGACTCTCAGGCGCGATCAGAGCAATTAGGACCGGTTAGCTCCATATGTTACCACACTTCTACATCCGGCCTATCAAGGTCGTGGTCTACGACCGCTCGAAGAAATCTTATCTTGAGGGAGGCTTCCCGCTTAGATGCTTTCAGCGGTTATCCCGTCCATACATAGCTACCCTGCTGCGCCCTTGGCAGGACGACAGGTACACCAGAGGTATGTTCAACCCGGTCCTCTCGTACTAGGGTCAACTCCTCTCAAATTTCGACGCCCACGGCAGATAGGGACCAAACTGTCTCGCGACGTTCTGAACCCAGCTCACGTACCACTTTAATTGGCGAACAGCCAAACCCTTGGGACCTGCTCCAGCCCCAGGATGTGATGAGCCGACATCGAGGTGCCAAACGATTCCGTCGATATGAGCTCTTGGGAATCATCAGCCTGTTATCCCCGGCGTACCTTTTATCCGTTGAGCGATGGCCCTTCCACGAGGGACCACCGGATCACTATGACCGACTTTCGTCTCTGCTCGACTTGTCAGTCTCGCAGTCAGGCGGGCTTATGCCATTGCACTCTAACAGACGGTTTCCAACCGTCCTGAGCCCACCATCGCGCGCCTCCGTTACTCTTTAGGAGGCGACCGCCCCAGTCAAACTACCCGCCACAGAGGGTCCCTGCACCGGATAACGGTGCGAGGTTAGACATCAGAAAACAACAGGGTGGTATTTCACCTATGGCTCCACGACAACTGGCGTCATCGCTTCAAAGCCTCCCACCTATGCTACACAGTTCTTTCCTAATGCCACTCTGAAGCTGCAGTAAAGGTGCACGGGGTCTTTCCGTCTAACCGCGGGTACTCCGCATCTTCACGGAGAATTCAATTTCGCTGAGCATATCCTGGAGACAGTGGGGAAGTCGTTACGCCATTCGTGCAGGTCGGAACTTACCCGACAAGGAATTTCGCTACCTTAGGACCGTTATAGTTACGGCCGCCGTTTACCTGGGCTTCAATTCAGAGCTTGCACTCCTCCTCTTAACCTTCAGGCACCGGGCAGGCGTCAGGCCCTATACGTCGTCTTGAAGCCGACTTAGCAGAGCCCTGTGTTTTTGCTAAACAGTCGCTACCCCCTGGCCTGTGCCCCCCACAAAAAGTTGCCTTGATGTGGGGCCTCCTTCTTCCGAAGGTACGGAGGCAATTTGCCGAGTTCCTTCAGGATACTTCTCTCAAACGCCTTGGTATACTCTACCATTCCACCTGTGTCGGTTTAGGGTACGGTCTATACGGTGGGGCTATTTCCTGGGACAACTTCACTGCCCGGACCAATCCAATAAGGCCGAACAATTTACGCCATCCGTCACACACCACCAGGCCCACGAATATTAACGTGGTTCCCATCGACTACCCCCTTCGGGCTCGTCTTAGGGGCCGGCTTACCCTGCTCAGATTAGCTTTAAGCAGGAACCCTTGGAATTTCGGCGACAGTGCATCTCACACTGTTAATCGCTACTCATGTCTGCATTCGCACTTCCGATACCTCCACGACCCATTACCAGATCGCTTCAACGGCCTACGGAACGCTCCGCTACCGCGTGATCGTAAACGATCACACCCTAAGCTTCGGTGCACGTCTTGAGCCCCGTTACATCTTCGCCGCAGGATCTCTTATTTAGACCAGTGAGCTGTTACGCTTTCTTTAAAGGATGGCTGCTTCTAAGCCAACCTCCTGGTTGTTTTGGAAATCCCACATGCTTTCCCACTTAGACGTGACTTGGGGACCTTAGCTGTAGGTTAGGGCTGTTTCCCTTTTGACGACGGACCTTAGCACCCGCCGTCTGTCTGCCGGACTAGACTCGTTGGTATTCGGAGTTTGGTTAGTATTGGTAGATCTCGCGACCCCCGCAACCATCCAGTGCTCTACCCCCAACGGCAATCATCCGACGCTCTACCTCAATAGATTTCGCGGAGAACCAGCTATTTCCCGGCTTGATTGGCCTTTCACCCCTAAGCACAACTCATCCGATAATTTTTCAACATTAAACGGTTCGGTCCTCCAGTGCGTGTTACCGCACCTTCAACCTGGTCATGCATAGATCGCCGGGTTTCGGGTCTAATGCATCGAACTCATGGTCGCCCTATTCAGACTCGCTTTCGCTGCGCCTACACCTAACGGCTTAAGCTTGCTCGATACACTAAGTCACAGACCCATTATGCAAGAGGTACGCGGTCAGGTCTCAAGGACCCTCCCACTGCTTGTAGGCATCCGGTTTCAGGTACTGTTTCACTCCCCTCATCGGGGTGCTTTTCACCTTTCCCTCACGGTACTGGTTCACTATCGGTCATGTACGAGTATTTAGGCTTGGAGGGTGGTCCCCCCATGTTCAGACAGAGTTTCACGTGCTCCGCCCTACTCAAGTCCTGATGCTTCATTTTCGCATACGGGGCTGTCACCCGCTATGGCCGAACTTTCCAGATCGTTCTGCTAATTAAGCACCAGGCACTGGCCTGGTCCGCGTTCGCTCGCCACTACTAACGGAATCTCGGTTGATGTCTTTTCCTCCGGGTACTGAGATGTTTCAGTTCCCCGGGTTCGCTTCACCAAAGCCTATTTTATTCAGCTTAGTGATACCTCTCCCATTTAACCGCTAGACCTGAGTTTCCTCAGACCAGAGATTAAATGGTGAAGGTGGGTTGTCCCATTCGGAAATCGCGGGATCAAAGCTTGCTCACAGCTCCCCCACGCTTATCGCAGCGTGCCACGTCCTTCATCGCCTGTACATGCCAAGGCATTCACCAGATGCCCTTACCTCACGCTTGAGAGTCCACACCACCAATGACAGCACTGGAGTAGCACTGCATCGGCTTGATTGGTGTGGTGATTTAACTCAGCCAGATAATCTTGTGTGTACGATCATCGATCCGCTTCCTTGGCCCGAAGACCTCGAAAACCGATCCATGTCGCCACGGCATCGATTAAAAAACCCATTCACAATGTCAAAGAAGCACGCATTGCGTGCCATATCACCGGCCAAAGCCGGTAAACCGCTATCTTCATCCCTAGAGTATGGTTGGTGGAGCCTATCGGGATCGAACCGATGACCTGATGCTTGCAAAGCAACCGCTCTCCCAGCTGAGCTAAGGCCC
>NZ_LFCT01000053.1 GCF_008692605.1 Sphingobium estronivorans | reverse complement strand
TCCACAACCACCCAGCCGGAACCGCTGAGCCTTCACGGGCCGACCGGAATTTAACGCAACGGATGATGGCCGCGGCGCAACCGCTCGGCATCACGGTCGATGACCATCTGGTGATCTGCCGTTATGGATATGTGAGCTTTCGTAGAGCTGGTCTGATGTAGGTTCCGGCGCCCCCGGCTGGGTATCGCCCTAGCCCCACGCGGCACCATCGGCACGCACCGGCAATTCGTCATGAAATGGGAATTCAGCTTCCACGGGAAGGGAGTGCGCAAATGACGCAGATGATGCCAATAAACCGCAGGACGGCGATGTGCCGCAGGCTTATCGATATGCGCAATGCCGTTGGCGACGCGCTCGGCTATGAATTTTGTCCCAGCCCGATCTGGGACATGCTCCTCGATCTGTATCTCGCGCGGCACGAAAATCGGGGAGTCTATCTTTGGTCCCTGTATATGGTCGCGCATGTTTCACCATCCACGGCGCACCGGAGGGTCCTGGAACTGGAGAAGCAAGGCCTGCTCATGCGGGAGTTGTCCGACCGCGATCGCCGCTGCATCGGGGTCGAAATGACGGAACGCGGCGTTGAAACAGTGAATAGCCTGCTCGATCGGCTGATCGGCATCTGTCAGGCCTCGCCCTTATGATATGCCGTGCCAACGGGGCCGGTCAGCTCCCCAGTACAAGATATCGCAGCCCTTCGGATCATCTCATCGCCAGGTCGATTCCTGTTTCCATGCCAGCGAGCCGCGATCATAGCATCAGGAGGGGATAAATCGGACGAACGGCCCGCGATGCTCGACCCTGGATTACTTCAGGATCGGCTATTGCCCCTTCAGCCACCCCGAAGCATAGCGAATGCGATGGACGATGAGCTGATGAAAATTGTGCTGACGATGTTGCAGCGGGCGCCCGAATGGATCCGACACGATCTTGGCGCAAAGGACAGCAGTCTGCGCGCGCGAGCCGAGGAGGTTTTGGCAGCGATGGTGGAAGCTGCGATTCGTGAGCGCGGGTTCGCCAAGTAGTTGGCGGGGTTTCTGACCATGGAGGGGTCGCAGGCGATGTTGCCTGGGAGGTGCCGCTCCCCTGTCGCTCAATCCCGGTTTGACATATCCGCGTTTTGCTAAGCCAGACTTTCGAAAATGAATGATCCTTAAACAGGACGTCAGTTTGGAGCCTTCATCCAGCCGCAAGGCGATGATCGGCACATGATCGCGGATATGGGCGAGATGACATAAGCCCCGAAACAAGGCGGAGGGCGCGGCCGCGAACCATTACGGATGATCGTGAACAACGCTGACATGATTGGGCACTTCGCCTCGTCAGGCATAGGCATATCCTGCCTCGCTATCGATCATTTTGCATGAATTTTTAATGATATTTCTTGCATTTCACAGCGTATCTGCCTATATCTCCGGCGGAGAACCAGACCATGTCAGCCCTTTCCGAACTCAAACGCCATCTGCGCCCAGGCCAGGTTTATCGCCGGAAGGATTTGTCGCGCTGGTCGAAGGCTGTCGATCGTCACCTGCGACAGCTGCTCGATGAGGGGCGGCTTGAGAAGGTGTCGGCAGGCGTCTACATGGCGCCGCGCAAGACGCGATTCGGCGCCGCGCCGGCAAAGCCAGAGAAACTCGTCGAAACGTTCTTGGGCGATGACCGCTTCCTCATGGTTTCGCCCACCGCCTTCAACAGCCTGGGTGTCGGCACGACGCAACTCCATAATGAGCCGGTGGTCTATAATCTCAAACGGCACGGCCGGTTCAGGCTGGATGGCCGCTATTATGATTTCAGGATGCGGTCATCGGTGCCCCGGCAGCTCTCGAAGGAAGTGCTGCTGGTAGACCTGCTGCACAATCTCGACCGCCTGCCTGAAGACCGTTCAGAAATACTGCCCCGCGCACTGTCGAAGGCTCGGGATATGGCCCCTGCCCGCCTGGCGCGCGCGGTGAAGGAATTTGGCTCCGCCCGCGCCGCTCGCCTGCTTGCGCCCGTGCTCGATCAGGCCTGACGGGCTGCGCCGTGCCAATCCTTCTGCATGAGATCAGTGAATTCTCCGACCTGCTCGACGTGGCCGGCCGCGAGCGCGGCATAGACCCTGCGCTGGTGGAAAAGGACTATTGGCTCATGCACGCGCTATGGGGCTTGCAACAGCTGGGCTTCACCTTCGAGTTGAAAGGTGGAACATCGCTGTCCAAGGGCTTTGGCCTCATCCATCGTTTCTCGGAAGATATCGACATATTGATCCGGCCGGACGGCGAACTCCCGACCGGAAAGAACCAGGACAAGGATCAGCATGTCGCGGCAAGACGAGCATTTTATGACGGCCTGCCACCCCGGATCGCGATTCCGGGCTTCGAGAACGTGGAACGCGACGAGGCCTTTGACGACCGACGGATGCGCAGCGCTGGTATCAGGCTCCACTATGCGAGCGTACATAGCCTACCAGAAGGCGTGAAGGCCGGCATTCTACTCGAAGCAGGCTTCGACCAAGTCGCGCCCAACCGCCCCTGCCTGATCAGCAGCTGGGCCTATGACAAGGCGCTGGCATCGGGCCTTGACGATCTGACGGATAACCGGGCCATCGGTGTACCCTGCTATGAACCGGGCTATACGCTCATCGAGAAGCTACAGACGATATCGACCAAATTCCGGCGGCATGTCGAGGATGGCGGCATGCCGCAAAACTTCCTGCGCCACTATTATGATGTCTATTGCCTGCTCGACGACGCCGATGTCCAGGCCTTCATTGGCTCGGACGCCTATTTCACTCACAAGTCGCGCCGCTTTCCCGCTGCGGACGAGAAGGACATCACGAAAAATCCGGCATTCCAGCTTGCGGATGCCGGCCTTCGCATGCGCTTTGCCCGCGCCTACGAGACGACCCAAGCCCTCTATTATCAGGGTCAGCCACCCTTCGATGCGCTGCTCGCGCGCATTACCGAGCATGCCGTCCGCCTGTAGATGCGCGGTGGGCATGGGCGCCAGAAGGCAGAAGTCGCAGAGCCGCCGGATTGGTCGTTAATGGACTTCCCCAACGCATAATCTCTGCCCGCAGTGAACTGGAAAATGCACAATCTCGGCAAACTCTCGCCCGTACGGCGCAACGCCCTCGTAGAGAACCTGCGAAGCGTGCTGTTTCCCGAGTGAATACCGTCCACGGCATGCCGAAGAACGGAGGAATTGGCGCCGGACGCAGTTCCATACAGCGCGCCCCTAAGGCTTGCTTATGCTCGTTTCGTTCGCCACGATGTGCCACCATTTCCCGAAGGTAAAATATTCTCGGTCTTTGATTGGCGAGTCGTGCGCATGACACCGGAAAATCGTCAGCCAGTGCCCATTCTGCTGAGCGATCTCATCGATGCGCTCGAATTTGTCAGCACTTCCCAACTAGACGAACATCACGCCTATATTTGCAGGGAAACGGGCCGCATCCTTTTTCTGGCCGACAGTGTCGACATGGGCGATGCTGCGAAGTTGCCTGACGATCCGGAGGCCGCAGGCTATATCCTGGTGCCCCATAGACGCGACCTCGACCTTGGGAAAAAGCTGGCGCTCGCATTCGTCGCCGAGGAACTGCCAGAAGCACAGATGGACGTACGGGACATTTTCAGCCGGAAAGGCGCCTACAGGCGTTTCAAAGATCTGCTCGAGGCGAACGGTGCACTTGAAAGATGGTATGCCTATGAGGATCGCGCAGTCGAGGCAGCGATGTGCCGATGGTGCGACGATGTTGGC
>NZ_LFCT01000052.1 GCF_008692605.1 Sphingobium estronivorans | reverse complement strand
TGTCGATTCCCTAGTTCGGTGAACAGCACCGCACGGATTTCCGCGATTTTACGGGCACGAGATTCCCTAAGATCGGTGGATTTTTACCCGAGATCGGTGGACAATGTTCATCGCGATTCGTCCAGCTGGGGAAGTCGTGATGGTGCGTCAGAGGGCAGACCTTCACGGTGTTGCAGAACCGGCATGGAGCCGGGCAGCTGAGCGCGAACCTGTTATCAGGAATCTGGCCGCAATGGCCCGCATTCCCGACGCCGATCTGCGACTGGCAATGGATGAACTTTCGCTGGGTCGAACTCGCCTCTATGCTCTCGTGAAGCAATATCGCACCCGCTCAGTGGCTAGCAGTCTCGTCGATAGCCGGCCCGGACCAACCTGCGGATTTTCCCGGCTTGGCCCTGAAGTCGACGCTCTGATCAATGGGATGATCGAGAGTTTTTTCCTAACCGACCAGCAGCCCAACATCAGCGATCTGTGGCGAAAAATTGCCCATGAATGTGCGGCCCGCGGCGTAAGCAAGCCGTCACGTCATGCGGTCGAGGTGCGCGTCATGCGCCTTCGCCGCGCGCATGTTATTCGGAGACGGAAGGGACGCAAGGCAGCGGACGATGGATTTCGCCCGGTGCGAGCCCACTATGGTGCTGAACATGCTCTGCAGATTGTCCAGATTGATCACACGCTGGTTGATCAGATTGTCGTCGATGAACGGAACAGGCTTCCACTGGGAAGGCCATGGCTGACGATCGCGGTTGATGTCGCGAGCCGTGTCGTAACCGGCTTTTATCTGACGATGGATTCGCCGTCGGCCACCTCGGTTGCCATGGCATTGCGTCACGCCGTGCTTCCCAAGAAAGCCTGGCTTGAGGAGCGCAGCATAGACGTTTCTTGGGAGGTTTCAGGCATTCCCGATTGCCTCCACATGGACAATGCGCGCGAATTTCACTCGCGCGCTTTGGCTCGTGGCTGTACCGAGCACGGCATCGAGCAGATCTTTCGACCGCCGGCCACGCCCCATTATGGCGGGCATATCGAACGACTGATCGGCACGATGATGGGCGCCGTGCATTTGCTTCCAGGGACAACCTTTTCAAACATAGCGGAAAAAGGCGATTATGACCCAGAGCGTCACGCTGCCATGACGCTTGCCGAACTGGAGAGCTGGATCGCCCTACAGATTGCGGGCGTCTATCATTGCAGCCTGCATTCCGCGCTTCAACTCACGCCCGCGAGCGCGTGGGAGAGGGCGGTGCAGCGCCAACCGGACCCAATCCGCCATCCCGCGGACTTCGATCAGTTTCTCCTCGACTTTCTGCCATTCGAAATGCGGAAAGTCAGGCGCGATGGCGTTCGGCTGTTCCACATCCGCTATTGGGACAATGTCCTTTCATCCTGGGTGGGGGAGGGACTCCAAATGCTCATCAAATATGACCCGCGGAACCTCTCCTGCGTCTTCCTGCAGGCGCCGGATGGCCAACATCTGCCGATTCCCTATGCCGATCTTTCGCGACCCGCGATCAGTCATTGGGAACAAAAGCGCGCTTTGGCCGAGTTGCACGAAGAAGGGCGGCGATCGGTTGATGAGGGGCAGATTTTCGCGTCTATCGAAGCGCAGCGTGCCATCGTAGCGATGGCAACTGCACGCACCAAGACGGCGCGGAAAGCGGCGAGACGTATGCCGCGGGACGATGCGCCCATTATCACGACAACCAAAGCGCCTGCTGACCTGGTCGACCGGCAGGCGCCTTTGACCAGCGATCCTTACCTGCCTTACCCCATGGAGAACTGGTCGTGACAGACGAGCTTACCCATCTCCACCCGGATTTCCGCGCCAATGCTCTGGTATCAGATGAGAAACGGATCGCATGGATTCGGACGGAACGCTGGGTGGGCTTCCCGAAGGCGGCGGCAATCGTGCAGCGCCTCGAAGCGCTCCTTGCCTATCCCAAGCGACCGCGTATGCCGTGCCTGCTGGTCTATGGACGCAGCGGCATGGGCAAATCGATGGCGATCGCCCGATTTTGCAACGCCCATCCTCCGACCTTCAACGAGACCGAAGGCAGCACGACCATGCCCGTTGTAGCCTTCCAGATGCCCAGAGAGCCGCTGGAACAGGATTTCTACGAGCAGATGCTGCGCGCCATGGGCGTCCCGGTTCGGGGCGGCATGACCAAACGGGACGCCGAGCGCCTGTGCCTCCGGCTTTTGGGCGAATTGGATACCCGGGTTCTCATTATCGATGAGATGAACAATCTCCTGGCTGGGACGTCGCGCCAGCAACGGCTGTTTCTCAACCTCATCCGCTTCATGACCAATGAGCTTGCCTTGCCGATCGTCTGTGCCGGCACGCCCGAAGCGCACCGCGCGCTGCTGTTCGATCAGCATCTCGCGGACCGGTTCGATGCGCTCGAGCTGTCTCCGTGGCGGGACGACGAGAGTTTCGTTTTCCTGTTGCGTTGCCTCGGTTCGACGCGCCCGCTGCGCCATGCCTCTGATCTGGAGAGCCGTGGGGTGAGACGGCGACTCATGGATCTAAGCGGAGGGATTACCGGACGAATATTCCGATTGGTCGAGGAGGCGGCGGTCGCGGCCGTCTTGAGCGGCCGCGAATTCATGGACGAGGAAACCTTTGCCGACGAACTGCTCGTACCTCCGCTGGCGTCGATGCAGCGCCACGGTCGAGCGAGGCATATACCGGTGGCCGGATAGCGCGAGATCGTGGCCGGCCTACAGGCGAAACAAAGTCTGGCGTTGCCGTTCGCGCCACGACCATGCCCGGATGAAATCATGTCATCCTGGCTTTCGCGCGTGGCTTGCCGATATGACTGTGAACCGGAACCACTGTTCACATTGTTGCTGTCGTCCAAGCAGGAAGCGGAGTGGAGTGATGGCGCAGCCATCGATTGGGGAATGTCGCTTCCCCATCAACTCTGTATTGCTGAAGCAACCCATCTTCATTCTACCGTCGTTGCATCCTGTGACGCGGCGCAGCGTTTTCCTCTTGTACCAGTATTCTGGTTTAGCTGGCCCAACTGTCTCGCCGTTGCCGGTGACGGCGAACCACGGGCATCGCAGTTCGCATGGGCGTGGTGTCCCGACTGCCTGACGGAGAGCCATAAGCAGACCGGTCAGGACTTCCTCCGGATGGAATGGTGCTTTGCCCCTGTAACCCTATGTGCGCGTCACCAACGGCCGCTTCTCAATCATTGCCTATGCGGTTCCCGTGAGCGACCTGTTCATGTCGCGAGTGGTAAGGAAAGCCGGCTTTGCTGCAGCCAATGCGGACTCCTCCTGGCTGGACAGGGGAGGCGGCGGTCGAGGCAAGAGCCGCTGCGGACATTCGCTGCCGCGAGTGTCCAGCTTTCCTTCGAACAGGATTTAATGGCGGCGCTATCCGGGCAGCCGGTGGGCGTCAGGTGGTGCGGCGCGGCCAAGCCGGCTGAATTGCTGGCTGCGGTCAGCGACATTGCCGATGTTCTTTGCGCGGCGTCCGGTCATAGGGGCGACGTTCCGCTCGATGCCTTTGATACATGCTCCCATTATCGACCCCGGCTCCATCTTCCGAACGTGCACCACAAACTGTGCGGCCTCTCAGCCGATTGGCGCAGACAGGTCATCGCGGCGGTTCTGGCGGTGATTGGGGACGCAAATGTCTGCGCCGTTATGGCGAGTGATCAACGCCTGGAAGAAAGACCGATCCTCGAAGAATTTCGGCAATGGAGCGGGTCACTGGAATGGCTGATCCATTTCATCCGCCCAGCCTATCGGCATGGATTGTATCGGCGAGCAACGCATTGGCCACCGCGGCTGCGCGCCCGATATCGCGCTGGGGTCACAGGCCTGTACTGAAGCAAAAACCGGTTTTCAGTCAGGCGGCACTTTCATCTATCTGCTGGACAGTTGAATTTCAGTGATCAGGCGCTGTGTCGAATTCACCGGTCACGCTCTTACGCTATGGCCGGAAACCGGGAGTTCGTGGTAATGTAGCAGTGCGAGTCCTCTCATGAATAAAGGAACAGCAGGCCAGACGAGTCCACCGATCTCAGGGAAATATCCACCGATCTTGGGTAATTTTTGTCCAGTGATCTCGGGTAAATCAATCTCGAAACAGTCGGAGTCCACCGATCTTCGGGAATCGACATCGGGACTGATATTCTTATAAGATATTGATATTTAACATAATTCTTATTATC
>NZ_LFCT01000051.1 GCF_008692605.1 Sphingobium estronivorans | reverse complement strand
TGTTCACCGAACTAGGGAATCGACAAGTGTGTCCACTGTGAGGGCGGAAAGCTTGCGGTTCGGGGCATGTTTCACCAATATCTGCCACCATGTCCACTGCGTCTTCACCGTCGCCTTGGCAGGCCGCGCGCATCGAGTTGCCCGATGGTCGTCGATCGTGGACGGTGCTGGATGACCGCGGCGATATCGTAGAGTGCTGTCGTCGCTGGATCGTTCATCTTGAGCAGACGCACGCGTCGCCCAACACCGTTCGGGCCTACGTCCGCCATGTCGTCGAGTTCGCGAATTTCCTGAGCGCGAACGACGCCGGGCTCCACCAGGCTACGGTGCCGCTTTATGATAGCTTTCTGGCTTGGCGGCTTGCCACGCGGAAAGACGCTTTGCCGAGTCCCCGGTTGGTCTTGCTGGGAAAGCAGGCAACGAGGGTCCTGGCTCCTGCGACGCGGAACCAGATCCAGCTTGCGATAAAATCATTCTACCGCTTCTTCAATGGTACCGACGACTTTACGATCGATACGGCCGAGGTTGCCAAGGCTTACGACGGTCATCGCATCTACAAGCCTTTCCTGGAGCACATCAGCCAGCGCCGCACGACGCGACGTAAGGACCGCTACCTGTCGGGCGATACCGGGCGCATCCAGCAGAAGGTCCTCAAGAAACGGCTGACACCGACCGAGGTGTTGAGGCTGATCGAGGGCTGCAACCTGGCGCGTGACGCGTTCCTGATCGTGCTGCTTTACAATACGGGTCTGCGGATCGGCGAAGCATTGGGCCTGCACCATATTGATATCGATCTGCTGGGAAAGGTCATCTGGGTCATTCCACGCGAGGACAACAGCAATGGCGCCCGCGCGAAATCCGGTCGGACACGCGGTGTGCCGGTACACGACTATGTGCTCAACATGTACGTCGATTATCTGACCAGCGACGAATATCTGCCGGCCTTTGAATCGGGCAGCGAATATGTCTTCGCCAATGTCAGGGCCGGCGCCATCGGACATGCCATGAGCCTGTCCTACGCCCAGAAGCTCAAGGACTTGCTGGAGCAACGCACGCATATTCGTTCGGCCGCCTGGACGACTAGCGGCCTCTCGCTTCCGCTTTCAGTGACAACCGCATCGCCCGGTCGAGCACGGTTGCCGGCAGGTCCTCCAGACAAGCGGTATCCTCCAGCCCGGGGATCTCGACGCGATCGGTAATCGCAGCCTGCACGCGCGCCGCGATCGCCGCGGCCCGCCGGCGCAGGAAGGGAAGCGCGAGACCGGCATCCTGCGCAAAGCGTACAAAGCTTGCAGCGTCCAGATCCTCGAGCGTCGCGGCACGCCCAAATCGCATGGCGAGCTTTGGCGACAGCTCCGGCCAGACATGGGTCGCAACCAGATCGTAGAGGGGGGCAAGGACCACCTCGCCGTTGGCGCGGCGAAGCAGACTGTAGTTTTTGGCATGCGCGTCGGCATTGCCGATGATCACATTGAAGATCGCGGCATCGGCGAGTTTCAGCACCTCGCGGGCCGGCCGTGAAGTGGCCGCGCGGACGAGCGCGAAGCCGTCTCGGAACGTCGGCCCGCCCTCGCTCGCATATTTCCGGTTGGACGGTACGCCCAGCGCCTGTGCGAAGTCCTCCTGATGCAGGCGCGAGGTCGCGCCGGGCTGTACGGTGCGATCGTAGCGGGTCACCAGGAGATAGCCCTTCCCAGCGACGGCGCGCCACTCGGCCATGACCGCATCGAGCCCAACCGATCGCGCCAGGGCGAGACAGAATGCCTCATTGGCCGCCAGTCCCGGAAAGCGATCGGGCTCGGACTTGATGAGATGGGTCGATGGCTCGCCGACACGCGGCAAGGCGATGGCGCCCTTGACCAGAACGACGGGCAACTTGCTTTGCGCGCCGGCCAGACTGAGCCGTGCGCCCCCCTCCCCGGCCAGCATCGGTACGCGCGGCAAACGCGCGATCAGCGCCGCCAGTTCTGTGTCATCAAGCGGGCGAGCCGGCCGGCCGGCGGGTGCCGCTGGCGGCATTTCCCCTTCCGGCAAAAAGGCCAGGGCGCCGGCAACGTCGCCGCCAAGCGCCGCCAACAGGCGAAAGGGATTGTCGGGCGATACACCGAGGGCGCGGGCGATGGCGGTCCGTTGCCCTTCCTCGGGCAGCAGCCCGCCGAAGACGGCCTTGCACAGCGCATCGCCAAATGACTCAACCCTCTTGGGCATGGCCTGCGAGAGCGCTGTTCTATCGGGATCGGCGAGCCAGTCCGGCGCGTAGCTGAAACGCATCGCGCCTGCACGGTCGATGGAGAGTTCGCCCGCGATATGCTGGTCGGACCAGACGATAAGACGATCGAGAATGTCGGTGCTCACGCAGGCCGGCCGGCGATCACGATGCCGTCCGGCCGGCGGATCTCAAGCTCGCAGCCGAGCGCGGCCAGGACCGCGATGACCTTGCCGATCTGCGCCGTCGGCTTACCCCGCTCGACCTCGACGATAAAGCGCAGTCCCACGCCGCTTGCTGCCGCCAGTTCATCCTGACGCAGTCCCAGTTCCTTGCGTTCGTCGCGAACGATCCGGCCGATGGTTATCATGTCGAGCATAGCCCCTCGCTTTCCCGAACGGGAAATTATGCGATATTGATGCGCATTTCAAGATCAATATTTCCCGATCGGGAAAATCCAACATAGGCGCGGATAGTTTGTTACGGAAATCTCCCGAACGGGAAATTTACTGGCGGCGATCTCGGGATCGAGCGTCCGGCCTTTTGAGATCAGGTCCGCTTCTTGACGAACTCGGCGCGCAAAACCAGCCCCTTGATCCCATCGTAGGGCAATCGATCTCCTGCGCATCGCCGGTCAGCCGTATCGACTTGATGAGCGTGCCGCGCCTCAAGGTCTGGCCCGCGCCTTTTACCTCGAGATCCTTGATCAGGGTAACCTGGTCCCCGTCGGCGAGGATATTGCCCACAGCATCGCGAACCTCGACCCGGCTCGCTTGCGCGCGGCGTTCTACGAGCTCGGAGGTGGGCATCCAGTCACCGGTTTCCTCGTCAAACACATAGCTTTCGTCGTCCATTATATTCTCCAGCACGCGACCGCTTCAATTTGTCTGACGGGTGCGCTCGACCCACCAGGCTGAGCTGCGCCGGCGCGAGTGCCGGGCGGCATCAGTGCCTGGCAGGCCCGGCTCCATCTTGCGCCAGTCGTTCGATCACGAGGGCAATGCCCTGCCCGCCGCCGATGCACATCGTAACGAGGCCATAGCGCCCGCCGCTACGCTCAAGCTCGTAAAGGGCCTTGAGGGTGATGATGGCGCCGGTCGCGCCGACGGGATGCCCCAGTCCGATGCCGCTGCCATTGGGGTTGACCTTCTCGGGGTCGAAACCGAGCAGCTTGGCGACAGCACAGGCCTGCGCGGCGAAGGCCTCATTGGCCTCGATCACGTCCATGTCCGCGAGCGTCAACCCGCAGCGATCGAGCGCAATGGGGACCGCCTCGACGGGCCCCAGCCCCATGACCTCGGGTGCCACGCCGGCATGGCCCCAGGCGAGGACCCTGGCTCGCGGGCGGAGCCCGTGGCGTGCGGCCGCGTCACCTGAGGCGAGAACCAGCGCGGCGGCACCGTCATTGATGCCGCTCGCGTTGCCGGCGGTGACGGTGCCGCCCTTCTCCCGGAAGACAGGTTTCAGGCCCGCAAGGGGCACCTCCGAAAGCTCGGTTCTTACATGCTCGTCCATCCGGAACAGGCTCGTGCCGCCCTTGCTCCGGACCTCGACCGCTACGATCTGCTCCTCGAAGCGTCCGTCAGCCTGTGCGGCGGACGCGCGGCGATGGCTCTGTGCGGCGAGTGCGTCCTGCATCTGGCGCGTAATCGAAAAACGCTCGGCAATGTTCTCGGCGGTCACACCCATGTGGCCCGCGCCAAAAGGGTCGTGCAGGATGGCGTTCATCGCGTCGATCATGGCCTCGTCGCCCATGCGTCGCCCCCAGCGCACGGCTTTGACGACATGGGGCGACTGGCTCATGCTCTCGACGCCGCCGGCAACCGCGAACTCGCATTCGCCCAGCTTGATCATCTGTGCGACCGAGATGAGCGCCTGTACGCTTGACGAAGGCGCCGACGACTATGTCAACAAACCGTTCGAGATCGGGGAACTGATGGCCCGCATCCGGGCAGCAGTCCGCCGCTCCCAGGCGGGGAGCGCGAATGCCGTTGTCTTCGAGAGCGGGCCGCTGCGCGTCGATTTCGCCAAGCGCGACGTCCAGCTGATGGGCGAGACCATCAAGCTCTCTCCGAAGGAGTACAAGGATCGCTGTCACCAGAGCGGAGAGCAGCAGGACGTAGATGAGGATATTGTGAAAGTGCGATACGAACCGGGCGGCGGTGCTACGTTGCTCAGGAACTGGCAGTTTGTTGGCGCCATGTGCAGCCAGACGCCGGGCCGCCTCGTCGCCGCTCAGTCCCTGCGGGACTGTCCGAAGCTGCTGGAGGACCTGCTCAACCGGTTCTGCATAAAAATTCAGTCTGCTCTCTTCACTCAACATGGGAAGCCTCGTTCCTTTTCATGCAGTTCATCCTTGGAAGAGCACTTTTGTCGCACTGGCTCTTATCGATCGGTCGGGGGAAGCGGATCAGATGGCCCTTTCACCTCCCCTGACTTCCTGACGGATGCTTGCGAGCCTGTTCGCGACTGCGCGAGACGGCCTCGAGCTTCATCTTGTCACACCCTGAAGCGCCCCGGCTTTTCCGGAG
>NZ_LFCT01000050.1 GCF_008692605.1 Sphingobium estronivorans | reverse complement strand
GTCCAAGAAGGCGAGGCCACCTCACTGTGCGACAGGTGCGGCACACCAATCGAGCGCTCGCGCAGCGGACGCTGGCTAGCGCTCGGCCCGATCTACGAAGAGGGTGGTCCCGCGTCCTGACGCGAAATTTGCGCGTCGTTCGGCAAGCTCAGGTGCGTTCCGTCTCTGCAGCAATCGGAATAGCGTACCATGTCCGGCGACCGTTCGAATCATCAGCATGGGCCGCGAACCGCCCATAGGCTCGAGCCGGTAGCGATCGTGATCGGCATGGTCTTCGAGCCATGCGCGAGCCCACGTCGTCGCGGCCAGTTCGCCCTCGAGATCCTCGCTCGTCGTCGCCACCGAGCGGTCGTCATCGCGCAGCAGTCGGTACCTCATGAGAACACATTACCTCTATTTGGATTGAAATCGCCCGGTAAATTGGTCTTGCTGGCGCTCGGTTCCCCGGCTGAGCACAGCGCCTGAGCAAATCTGCGCGCGCCGCAAAAATTTTTTGGCCGCACTATCTTGAAAGCCGCGCGACCAAAATTAGCTCACGGGTACCGGACGCCAAACCGGGTCCGGTTGGACACATGAGAGCGCCGGCTCTTGGTTACTGGCGCATCTCATGCCCGAATTGCTTCATTTGGAGGATTTGGAGATGAGACCGAACTTTGACTTTACGCCCTATCGCCGTTCGACGGTCGGCTTCGATCGTTTGTTCAACCTGCTCGAAGCGGGTGCGCGGGAGGAAGATGGCTATCCGCCCTTCGACATCCAGAGGATCGACGACGACAATTTCCGCGTCACCATCGCGGTCGCCGGCTTCAAGCCCGAGGATATCGAGATCGTCGCGCACCAGAACCTGCTCTCGGTCACCGGCAAGCGTGCCGATGACGCCGACAAGGGCGAATACCTGCATCGCGGTATCGCGGCCCGGGCGTTCGAGCGGCGCTTCCAGCTCGCCGATTTCATCGAGGTCGGGAATGCGAACTTCGAGCACGGCCTCCTGTCGATCGAGCTGACTCGTGTCGTGCCCGAGGCGATGAAGCCGCGCCGCATCGAGATCTTCGGCGCCGCTTCCAACGACAAGCGACTGGGCGAAGTGAAGGAAAAGGCGGCCGAGCCGGCCTGATCCCGCGCCCATCGGCCTGCCGGCGCCGCCTTCCGCTACCCCCCGCACGCGGCGTCCGGCAGGTTCAGCCTTTCATCCAGCCAGAAAAGGAGATGTCATCATGGCTATTCGTGATCTCATTCCCTGGAGCCGGCAGGAAAACCGGCTGCCCGTTCCGGTCAGCGCCGAGCGGGAAAGGGAAACCCATCCGCTGCAGTCGCTTCACCGCGACGTGAACCGTCTCTTCGACGATGTCTTTCGCAACTTCGGCATGCCCGCCTTCGCCGGCTTCGACCGCATGTCAGGATGGCCGCACCTTGAGCTGGGCGAGACCGACAAGGAGATTCGAGTAACGGCGGAACTGCCGGGCCTCGACGAGAAGGACGTGGAGATCTTCGTCGAGGACGGCGCCTTGACCCTGCGCGGCGAAAAGAAGTCCGAAGTCGAGGACAAGGATCGCGGCTACTCGGAGCGCAGCTATGGCCGCTTCGAGCGCCGCATCGGCCTGCCTAGGGGCATCGAACGCGACAAGGTCGCAGCCACCTTCAAAAACGGCGTGCTGACGGTCACGCTGCCGAGGACAGAGGCGGCGGAGCAGCACATCCGCCGGATTCCCGTCAATGGCGGCGCCCGCTGACGGCCGGGCCCGGACTTTCGAGTCCGGGCCTTCGGCCAACGACAACCAGGCGGTTGCCGTTGCTGGTGCGACCTCGTTCCCGCATGGCGCCAATGCGATCATTGAGCCGTTGGCCTTGGCGACAAGCGGCGGCCGACGCCGCCAAAATCGATGGCGGGTCAGGTTCGCGCCGCGTTGGGGGCCGGTTGCCGAGCCGCTGATGGGTTGGACCGGCGGAGGCGATCCCCTCGCGACGATCGAGCTGCGCTTTCCTGACCGCGCCTCGGCCGAGCGATATTGCCAAAGGCAGGGTCTTGACTTCGAATGCCGGACGGAGCCGTCGCTAGGCCAAATCCGTCCTGCTATCCCCGATGCCTTGGGGCCCGTGCTTTGCTGCTGGCCCACCGGCCCGCATGCTCTGTGCTGCGGCAATTTCCCTTGCGCCAGCATGGCCGCCAATGAGGAGGACGATCGCAGGTCTGCATAACCTCGGGGCGCTTCATGAGGGCGAGGACTGCTCGCCAGAGCATGCAGCGTGCGATGGACGCTCGTGTTGATGCCATGCCTCATCGAGGGCGGTGAGCACCCGGTCGATAACCGCCGCGTTGCTCGCCGCCTTGGCCAGTTCGCGCACCGCGAAATGCTGCAAGCGGGCAAGGTCCCCCTTCGGCAAGCGCAGCTCGATCTGCTTGGTGGTCAGTTTGTTCGGCTCGATGCCTTCGGCTGCACGGCCACAAGCCAGCATGTGATCGAGAAGTCTCTTGCGATGGGCGAAGGTCAAGCCCAGCGCTCGCAGCTCGTGCGGCGAGATCGACAGGAGCGCCATCGCGAATTCCATGATGTCGCTGAAGGGCAGGCGTACCGGCACGTCGTCCGGCTTCGGCTTGCGCCACCGCTTGAGCGACAAGCGCTTCACCGGATATCGATCACGCCATCGACCGCGCGCCACTCGGTGGGGCGGATCATCCCGTCATAGGAAATGCACACCGAGTGGAGCGGGGCCTCGATCTCGCGTCGCCAATGCTCGAGAAACGCGAACAGCCTTGGAAAGTCGGGCGCGAGATCGTACTCCTGCCAAACGAACAGCTGCAGCAGCGAGGGCGCATCCGGACGGTAGTAACGAATTTCTGCCGTCGTCAGCCGATGGCCCTCGAGCTGCCGGATGACATCGCGTCGGCTCATGGCGAAGCGCGGGAACCTTCCGCGGGCCTGTCGATCGCATGCATGGCGGCAAGGATGTCATCGATCGGCACCGCGCGCGTGGCGCCGGGCGGCATGCGCAGGCCGGGATGGTCGCGCACCGCGGCGCGGTCGGACGCCCAGGATGCCAGAATGGCGCGCTTCACTTCCGGCTCCAGGCTCGGATTGTGCGCAACGTCGAAGGGATGAAGATAGCGGGAAAATGGCTGCGACATGGCTCTGCCTCCTTCCTTTGGTGTCGCTCCTTTCTCATGAGCGGGCGCGCCGCCCACGCCGCAAATTTTGGAACGCTGGCGAGTCGCGTCAAGAGGGAAAATCGCACCGTAACAACTCGATAAGCCGACACCTGGCACTCGATGCCTGCGAGTGCCAAAAATTTTCGCGCACCATCTTGACGCAAAAAATGAGCTTTCCTAATTCCGCGTCACCTGACGTTCGAATAAACGCCGGGCCTATCACATCTCAGTTTTGCATCTGGAGGTTATGCATGCATTTCCGCCCCTTGCACGACCGTGTGGTCGTCCGCCGCATCGAAGCCGAGGAGAAGACCTCGGGCGGCATCATCATCCCCGACACCGCCAAGGAAAAGCCGCAGAAAGGCGAAGTGATCGCCGTCGGCGCGGGCCTGCGCGACGACAGCGGCAAGCTCGTTGAACTCGCCGTCAAGGCAGGCGACCGCGTGCTTTTCGGCAAATGGTCGGGGACCGAGGTCAAGATCGATGGCGAGGATTTGCTCATCATGAAAGAGAGCGACATCCTCGGCGTGATCGAGGCCAAGGCAGAGCTCAAGCAGGCCGCCTGACAGCGACCTGCATCCTCTGACACGTGGAAGGAAATCGAAGAAAGGAGACGAGACAATGGCTGCCAAGGAAGTCAAGTTTGCGTCCGACGCGCGTGATCGCATGCTGCGCGGCGTGGATACGCTGGCCAACGCAGTGAAGGTGACCCTGGGTCCGAAGGGCCGCAATGTGGTCATCGAGAAATCGTTCGGCGCGCCGCGCATCACCAAGGACGGCGTCACCGTCGCCAAGGAAATCGAACTCAAGGACAAGTTCGAGAACATGGGCGCGCAGATGCTGCGCGAGGTTGCGTCGAAGCAGAACGACAAGGCCGGCGACGGCACTACTACAGCCACCGTGCTTGCCCAGGCGATCGTGCGCGAAGGCTCGAAGGCGGTCTCCGCCGGCATGAACCCGATGGACCTCAAGCGCGGCATCGATCTCGCCGTCGGCGCCGTGGTCAGGGACCTCGAAACCCATGCTCGCAAGGTCAGCGCCAACAGCGAGATCGCGCAGGTCGCGACCATCTCCGCGAACGGCGACGAGGAAGTCGGCCGCATTCTCGCCGAGGCGATGGAGAAGGTCGGCAACGAGGGCGTGATCACCGTCGAGGAAGCCAAGAGCCTTGCGACCGAACTCGAGACTGTGGAGGGCATGCAGTTCGACCGCGGCTATCTCTCGCCCTATTTCGTCACGAATACGGAGAAGCTCAAGGTCGAACTCGAAGATCCCTACATTCTCATCCACGAGAAGAAGCTTTCTAACCTGCAGGCGATGATCCCGCTGCTCGAGCAGGTCGTCCAGTCAGGCCGACCGCTGCTCATCATCGCCGAGGACGTCGAGGGCGAGGCGCTGGCGACGCTCGTCGTCAACAAGCTGCGCGGCGGCCTCAAGGTCGCGGCGGTCAAGGCGCCGGGCTTCGGCGATCGCCGCAAGGCGATGCTCGAGGACATCGCGATCCTCACCGCCGGCAACGTCGTGAGCGAGGAACTCGGCACCAAGCTCGAGAATGTCACGATCGGCATGCTCGGCCGCGCCAAGAAAGTCATCATCGACAAGGACAACACCACCGTCGTCGATGGCGCCGGCGCGCATTCGGACATCGACGCCCGCGTCGCGCAGATCAGGGCGCAGATCGAGACCACGACCAGCGACTACGACCGCGAGAAGCTGCAGGAGCGCGTGGCCAAGCTCGCGGGCGGTATAGCGGTGATCCGCGTGGGCGGCGCAACCGAGGTCGAGGTCAAGGAGAAAAAGGACCGCGTCGACGACGCGCTCCATGCGACGCGCGCCGCAGTAGAGGAAGGCATCCTCCCCGGCGGCGGTATCGCGCTTCTGCGCGCGCTCAAGGCGCTCGACGGCCTCAAGGCGGCGAACGACGACCAGCAGTCGGGCATCGATATCGTCCGCCGGGCGCTGCGCGCGCCGGCCCGGCAGATTGCTGACAACGCCGGCGAGGACGGTGCCTTCATCGTCGGCAAGCTCTTGGAGAGCGAGGACTACAATTGGGGCTTCAACGCCGCCACCGGCCACTATGAGGATCTGGTCGGCTCCGGGGTGATCGATCCCGCCAAGGTGGTCCGCACCGCGCTCCAGGACGCAGCTTCGGTGGCCTCGCTACTGATCACGACCGAGGCGCTCGTCGCCGAAGCGCCAAAGGATGACAGGGGCGCGAAGGCTGCGATGCCCGAAATGGAGTACTGACAGACGAAGGGCCCGGCTGGGGCCGGGCCCTATCATCGAATATGAGGAACTCGACGATGAACGACCATTATCTGCGCTACCTCGAGCGCGAACATGCGCGTCTCGATGCCGAAATCCGCGAAGAGGAGAAGCGTCTCCATCCGCGCCATTTCCTGATCGGCCGGCTCAAGAAGCTGAAGCTGGCGGTCAAGGACCAGATGGCGGCCTGCTCGGGTCACGAGGAAGAGCGCGAAGCCGCTTGAGCGAGAGTCTGGTGCGGACGATCCGCGCAAGTGCCCACCGCTTACCGGCAGCGAGCTTTTGCCGGAAACCCGATGGCGGCCATCTACGTTGCATGGTCGTCCGCCCCGTTCGGGGAAGCTCGCGAGAATGGACAGGGGAGCCCCGAGCCAGCCGCCGGGGCTCCTTTGTCTGTCAGCAACAATCTATGGGACAGGCCAAGGAACCTGGCGATGCATTGGCGCGTAACGAAGCGGCTGCCCGCAGCTGGCGAGAGTGGCCGGCGACACACTATCGTCCAGATGGAAAAGGGCGAGGAAATCGATTTCATCCTGGATAGCGGTCTTGTCGTCACGCGCCGCACCGACGGCTCATACCTGATCGACGAAACCGGAGAAGTCCTCCGGCCGATCGATGCCTGACCCTTTCTCGAAACGCATGAAACGTCACGGCACCTGCGAGTCGCGGGAGGATTTCCGATTGCGCGCACCTGGTGGCAGCTACTCGCCCGGCTGAAGCGCGATCTTGACCTCGCGCGTAGCTTGCCCCCGCTGGAGGGTGACCCGGACGTTGGCGCCGACCTCGAAGTCGTCCAGTCGCGCGAGGAGCGCGCCGATAGTGCCTACTGGTTTCCCCTCGACGGCGGTGATGACATCGCCGGGCAGGAGACCGGCCGGACCGGTCGTGACACCGCTCATACCGGCCTTGGCGGCGGCGGAACCGGGTTCAACCGCCAACACGAAAACACCGTCACGGCCGGTCAGCGCCTTGAGCCGGCCGTTGACCTGCTCGTCAACCGAAATCCCGAGCGAGGGACGCACATATCTGCCGCTCCTGAGCAGCTGCGGGATCACGCGCATGAGCGTGTCGACCGGAACCGCGAAGCCTATGCCGGCCGAGGCCCCGGAGGGGCTGTAGATCGCGGTGTTGATACCGATAAGGCGACCACTCGAATCCAGCAGCGGACCTCCCGAATTGCCAGGATTGATGGCGGCATCGGTCTGGATGAGGTGCTGGATATCCGGGCCGCCGTTCTCGCTGGGTAGGGTGCGATCCAGCGCCGAGACGATGCCGGTGGTCAAACTCCAGTCGAGCCCGAACGGATTGCCGATGGCGAAAACCTTCTGGCCGACTTTAAGGTGGCCGCTCGTGCCGATCGGAACCGGCGACGGCGATTGGAACCCGACACCGATCTTGAGAAGGGCAATGTCGTGCTGCGGGCTCGCGCCGACCAGGCGCGCTCGGTACTTGCGGCCATCGGCGAGCAGCACGAAGGCTTCCGACATGCCTTGGACGACATGGAAGTTGGTGACGACGTGCCCGGCCTCGTCCCAGAAGAAACCGGAGCCCGTGCCGCGGGGTATTGAGAAGATATTCCGCGACCAGGCATCCTGAACGAGTTGGGACGTCGAGATGTAGACCACCGAGGCGCGCGATTTTTCGAAAAGCTCAATTGTCGATCGCTCGTCGGCGGCAAGTTCACCCCTTGGCGTGACCAGGCGCTGCGCGGTCGCTGGCGGATCCGCCGCACCGAATCTGCCGGACAGACCATACCAAAGGATCAGCGCCGCGATGCTGACGCAGACGATCAGCCAACGGCCGATAAACCCGATCCTGCCCGCACCGTTCTGCATCGCCGCAAGGATGGGCAGAGCGCTTGATGTCGGTCAAGGCACAATGACGGCGAGTTGGATCTTTGCGGGCAGTGACACAACAGCGGTAGGAGGTCCTCTACGAAGGATTGGTTCAGCGGAGAGCGTCGTGCATCATTTGAAGCGCAGTTTGGACTGCATGGTGTCGTGTTCGATCGCGCCCGCCGCGTCCGAAGTGATACTCGCGCAACTGTGGTCGCGCGCTTTCGCGTGCAAGCGCGATATGGACAAGGCCCTCTTCGTCCTCCTTGGCACCCGGCCCGGCAAAACCCGTGATGGCGACAGCGATTTGAGCCAGCGAGCGCGCGAGCGCGCCTTGCGCCATGGCGCGCGCCACTTCGGCGCTCACCGCACCGTAGCGCTCTATCAATTTGGGCTCGACACCCAGCATCTCGGTCTTGGCGTCATCGCTATAGACCGCAAAACCGCGCTCAAAGCAGGAACTCAGACCTTCGATATTGGTGAGAAGCGATGACAGCATGCCCCCGGTGCAGCTCTCCGCCGTGACAATCCTCAGGCCGGTGTGCTGCGCCAACTCGAGGACCTCGCTCGCCAGGGCGGCAAGGTCCTCGGCTTTGCCATCGATAGCGGGTTCTTCGCCCATGCTTCAGGCGTGAACGACCTTCAGTTCGGCCGGGGGCAGGGTGCCTGCCTCAGCCTTGGCCTTCAGCTCTTCCTTGCGGGCGAGCATTTCGTCGCGGAGTGCCACGAGATCGACACCGGCGTCGCGCGCCTGCGCGAACATGCCTTCCTGGCGCAACTCCTCCTCGTGGACGTGGTGCTTGATCTCCTCGGAGAGCACCTTGACCTTCGCGTCGAAATACTCATCCTCGGGATCGCCGGCGACGATGTCGTTGACGAGGACCTTGGCCCCGTCATGCTCGACATAGGCTTCGGTAAGGGTATCGGTCTCGATCTTGCCCTTCAGCGCGGGATAGAAGACCTCCTCCTCGATCACGGTGTGGATCTTGAGCTCGTTGAGATCTCCTGGGCAATCTTCATCTTGTTGCCGCCCTTGGCGCTTTCGAACTTCTCGAACAGGCCTTCGACCTTGCGGTGATCGGCCTTGAGGAGGGCAATGGCGTCGGTGTAGGTTTCGGTGGGCATCTCGCGTCCTTCCGTGCTGGAGCCTGGATATGCCGCGGTAACTGACCAGCCCCGTTTCGGGTTTCCGAAGAACGGGTCCAGGGTAAGCGAGGTCTGACGCTTCCAATTACCCACA
>NZ_LFCT01000005.1 GCF_008692605.1 Sphingobium estronivorans | reverse complement strand
CCCCGCCATTTCGCGGCGGGTGCCGATGGCGATGGCCGGATCGCCGAGCAGATGGCTATCGTCTTCCTGAGCGGCTGGAAACCCGATCCGAGCCAAGCCCAACCGGCCCGCCGGGGCAGTGCGACCATGTCGCTGGCCGAGGCGCTGAAACCGAAGCCCTGACGCCCCGACTATATTATCGGATGGTCAGGCCGCCAGTCGCAGGAACGGCACCGGCTCGGTCGAGCGCAGGACGATCGGCTTGCCTTCCGATGCCTCGAACAGTTCGCCGTCCAGAATGACGCTGCTGTGGTCGCCTTCGATGCGGATCACGTCGCCATGTTCCAGATGGATGCCCTGCATCTGCGCCTTGCCGACACGGCGGGTGACGCTGGCCCAGAACAGGCGGAGCAGCGCGGGCAGATTCTGGTCGACCGCCATCAGCTTCATATGACCGCGCTGGCCGTCGCCCGGCTGCACGCCCAGCAGCAATCGTTCCAGTGTCGTCACGATCAGCACCGCGAAACGCCCGGCCAATTGCCCGTCACGAATCAGGGAAATGCGCACCGGATGGCTCGATTGCGGCAGAAATCGGGCACGAATGCCGAAAACCAGCGACAGCAGCACAGCGATAACCGTCAGGACATGGCTCATGCCGTTGGAAAGACCCAGCGGATAAATCTGGTTGCGGCAATAGAGCATATAGTCGGCCAGCCCCGCCCCGCCCAGGAACATGCCCAGCACCGGTCGCGTTTCCGCGCTGCCGTCCGACAGGGCGATCAGTTCGCGCGCCACGACATGATCGTCAACGCCCGCCTTGGCGATCTGGACGATCTTTTCCAGCGCCTTGATGGGATCGCCATGGATGCCGAGGTCGAGCGCGATCAGGTTGGTCTTGCCGTTGGGCAGCACTGCGATGGGCGGCACACGCCCCTGGAAATGCTCGCCCTGATAAAGTTCGGTCAGGGCCGCCTGCACCGTCCCGTCGCCTCCGTTGATGACGATGACGACCGGATCGACGCGGGCGATGGTCTGCAACGCCCGGCCGATCTGTTCGACATGCTCCACTTCATAATGGAAGATGTCGGGATTACTGGCGCAATAGCTGCGTACGCGCGGAAGCGTCTGCCGGTTGCCCGTGGACTTGGGATTGGACAAAAGGGCGACGCGAACCATGGCAGATCACATATATTTGAGGTTGATGGTGATTTTCGTCACGCCCGGCCCGGCATAGAAGGCGGCCTTGTCGACCCCCGGCTTGCCCAGGTTGAAGATGCTGATCGACGGATTGTTGGAAAAGCCGCCGCCGTCACGGGAAATATCGGTCTTGCCATTGCCGTCGCGGTCGTGGCGGACGGCAATGCCATATTTGCCGGGCTGCGGCACCGGCATGCAGAAGCGCATCGCGCCGCCCACGGCCTTCACCGGCACGTCGATGCGGTTGAGCCATTCACCCTTGGCCAGCCAGGCCGCCCTAGTCGCGGGATAGGATTGCACGCGTACCGTGCCGGTCGCGGCCGCGAAGCCGCGCACATCGACCAGAACCGCCGACCCCTTCGCATTGGCCGCGCAGCGTTCCAGATCGTTACCGATTTCCATGCCGTGGGCGATAGCCGGGGCGGCGGCGAACAGGGCCCCCACCGACATCAGGCCCAATGCAACTTTGAACATGACCATCACACTCCGTGAAGCTATAGCCGCCCGTTGACACTGGACGGCGAGCCCCTGTTCGCCCCGTAACTTACCTGTCTTTCGATATGGGCAGGGTTTGCGGCCAAATCATGGTGATGGGACGACCACATAGAGAAATGCTGACAGCCACCGACAGATATCTCGCTCGCCTGATCGCCTTGCCCATGCTGGGGACGCTGGTGATCTCCGCCATGCTGCTGGTGCTCGACAAGATGCTCAGCCTGTTCGACTTCGTCGCGGCGGAGGGCGGGCCGGTCAGCGTCGTGTGGCGGATGCTGGCCAATATGATGCCCGAATATCTGTCGCTGGGCATTCCCATCGGCCTGATGCTGGGAATTTTGCTGGCCTTCCGAAAGCTCGCCCTGTCGTCCGAGCTGGACGTGATGCGGGCGGTCGGCCTGTCCTACGGTCGGTTGCTGCGCGTGCCCTATATGTACGCCATCGCGTTGGCGCTGCTCAATTTCGGCATTGTCGGCTTCGTCCAGCCGCTGTCCCGCCATGCCTATGAAGCGCTGCGCTTCGAACTGCGGTCGGGCGCGCTGGGCGCCTCGATCAAGGTGGGCGAATTCACCACATTGGGCAAGCGGATGACCCTGCGGATCGAACGCAGCCTGGACGAAGGCCGCAACCTGCAGGGGATTTTCGTCCGCGCCATCGGCAAGGACGGCCAGACCGTGGCGGTGACTGCGGCGCAGGGCAGTTTCCTGGCCACCGACGATCCCGACACCATCATCTTCCGCCTGCGCGACGGCGTGCTGGTCAACGACGCACCCAAATATAAGTCGCCGCGAATCCTGTCCTTTTCCAGTCACGACCTGCCGATCGACCTGCCGCAGATCGAAAAGTTCCGGGGGCGCGACGTGGACCGGGAAAAGACCATTCCCGAACTGGTGGTGATCGGCCACGATCCCGGAACCCCTGACAAGCTGCGCAACGAGATCCGCGCCAATTTCCATTTCCGCATGGTCGAAGTGGCGATGATGCTGCTGCTGCCGCTTGCGGCCCTGGCTTTCGCGATCCCGCCGAAGCGATCCACCTCGGCGCTGGGGGTGTTCCTGTCCATCGTGTTCATCGTCACCTATCACAAGGTCAACGAATATGGGCAGGGTGTCGGATCGCTGGGCAAGATCGATCCGATCATCGCGCTATGGGGACCGTTCCTGTTGTTCGCGGGGCTGATCCTGTGGATGTATCATGTGATCGCGCACCGTCCCGGCGGCCAGCCGATCGCCGCGCTCGAATATGCCTTTGCCAAGATCGCCAAGCAGATGCCCCGGCTGCTGGGCGTCGTCCGACGGCAGCGCAATCTGGCGGAAGGAGCCGCCTGACCCATGCATCAGCTCAATTTCTTCCCGTCGCGCCAGATCAGCTGGTACATGGCACGGCTGTTCCTGACCCGCACCTTCGCGGTGCTGGCGATGCTGGTCGCGGTGCTCCAGACGCTCGACCTGCTGGGCGAATCGGGCGATATCCTGGCCTATGCCGGCAATGGCGACGCGCAGCTCTGGCACTATGTGGCGTTGCGCGCGCCGCAGATCGTCGCCCGGTTCCTGCCCTTCTCGGTGCTGCTCGGCACGCTCATCATGCTCGCCAGCCTTAACCAGAACAGCGAAATCATCTCAATGAAGGCGGCGGGACTGTCCGCGCATCAGATATTGGCGCCCCTGCTGGCGGCGGCGATGGGCGTGGCGATCATCAGCTTCGCCTTCAACGAGCGGATCGTGGCGCGTTCGACCGCCCGGCTTTCGGCTTGGCAGGCCGTGGAATACGGCCCCCTGCCCCCGGAAACCGGGATCAAGGCCAGTCCCTGGGTGCGCGACGGCAATAATCTGGTGACGGCCGCCATCGTCGCCGGACGGGGCACGGCGGTCCAGTTGCGCCGGGTCGAAATCTTCAACCGCATCAACAACACGCTGACCACCATCGTGCAGGCGCCCCGGGGGCATTATGACGCCGCCAGCAAAAGCTGGGTGCTGGAGGATGCGCGGCAGTTCGACGTGGCGCGGGGCACGGAGCGGCAGATCGGCACGGTGCGCTTCGGGCACGACATCCGGCCCGATCAGTTCACCTTGGCGAAGGTCGATCCCGACGCCCTGACCTTCGGCCAGTTGCAGGCCGCGATCAGCGACCTGCACGATGCCGGGCGGCCCACGGCGGAACTGGAAGGGACCCTGTGGCACAAGCTGTCGGGGCCGCTGTCCGCCCTGCTGATGCCGATATTGGGTTCGGTCGCGGCCTTTGGCCTCGCGCGGTCGGGCCAGCTTTTCGTGCGGGCGGTGCTGGGGATGGCGCTGGGCTTCGCCTATTTCGTGGCGGACAATTTCTCGCTCGCCATGGGGAATCTGGGGGCTTACCCCCCCTTCCTCGCCGCCTGGGCGCCGTTCCTGCTGTTCCTGCTGGTCGGCGAGACGCTGCTGTTCCGGACCGAGGAATAGGAATTCCCGGCCTTTTTTTAGCGGCGCACCATCGTGCTGCGCGCGATCTTGCCGACCAGCGGCCACATGCCGGGGTAATTGCCCCGATGATAGGGCGAATCCGCCGCCAGCGTCGTCGCCAGCCGCTTATGCGCCTCTCCCAATGCATGATAGGGGACGCTGGGCAGCAGATGATGCAGCGCATGGTAGCGCAGCCCCACCGGCGCCCAGATCTCGGCAAAGGGCGACGGCGGCGGCACATTGACCGAATCGAGATATTGCGCGGTCACGGTCATCGCATCGCCCTCATTCTCCCAAAGATGCGCGACAAGGGTGCGCAACTGGTTGATGACGGTCATGGCCGAATGCACGGCCATGTAGGTCAGCAGCGGCTTCCAGCCGAGGACGAACACACTGCCGACCAGCGCCAGCGCGAAAATGCAGGCACCCGCCTCCTGCCATGCCCATGCCCGGGCAAACGCCCCCTCCGGCGCGCGGCGGCGATAGGCAGGGTTGATCGACAAGGCGGAAAATTCCGCCACGACCTTCCGCCGCAGCGGCGGGAAAAGCAGGCTGAGCGGCGTCAGCACGCCGAAGCGCAGGATCAGGCCGACCGGCGCCAGCGCCGCCACCAGGATGAACAGCGGCAGCGACCACGGCTTCATCAACGCCAGCGGCAGATATTCCGGATCGTTGGCGGTGCCGTAACGGGTGCGCGCATGATGCTGGGTATGCACATCCTCATACATGAAGGACGGAATCATCAGCGGAATGCCGACGATCAGGTTCCAGCCGAAGCGGAAGCCCGGCAACGCGCCCTTGCGGATATGGGTCAGTTCATGGATGAAGCTCGCCGCGCGGTAGAGCGCCAGCATCGCCACCAGTCCGAACGCCACCATCGGCGCGCCCTGGGTCAGGATCGCTCCGGCCAGCGCCGCATAGCCGACAAGGGCCGACACCAGCAGGTCGGGCCAGTAGATGGAGGCCTGGGCCGTCGACAGCTCGCGCGTCAAATCCGCCGCGGCGCGCAGCATCGCCGCATCGTCGGGGATCGCGCTCTTCGTTCGCGAAACGGCTGCCATATGGGGATCGTGCACAGTCATGCCGTGGTTCCTAAAGGGTAAATGCGCTGCAATTGGGGCAGCAACATGACGATTTCGCCATGTTGGACGATCCGTCCATGTCCCGATTGACATTCGTCCGACAAGCGCCGAACTGCTCTGCCCAAACCTCTCCAGCGAAAGCTCCGCCGTGGCCAATACCGAACTGGTGATCACCCCCGTCATGTCCAAGGCGGATCGCAAGGCGTTTGTCGACCTGCCCTGGCGGCTTTACGCCAACGATCCCAACTGGGTGCCGCCGTTGAAGGATGAGGTGTACAGCCTCATCACGCCGGGCAAGAATCCCTTTTTCGGCCATGCCGAGGCGCAATATTTCCTCGCCCGCCGGGGCGGCAAGGTCGTGGGGCGCGTGTCCGCGCATCTCGATCATCTGGCGCTGAGCCAGCCCGCCGAGCAGGGCATGGGGCCGGGCACCGGCAATTTCGGCCTGTTCGAGGCGGAAGATGCCGAAGTCGGCGCGGCGTTGATCGCGGCGGCGGAAGGCTGGCTGCGGGCCAAGGGCATGACCCGCTCGCTCGGGCCGATTTCGCTGTCCATCTGGGAAGAGCCGGGCCTGCTGATCGCGGGTTTCGACCATAAGCCGACGGTGATGATGGGCCATGCCAAGCCGGAATATCGCGCCATGGTCGAGGGCGCGGGCTATCGGCCGGTCAAGCAGCTCAAAACCTATGAACTGGATATCGCCCAGCAGTTCCCGCCGCTGATCCAGCGCATCGTCCAGTCGGGCGAGAAAAATGCGCGCATCCGCATCCGCAAGGTCGACAAATCGAAATTCGACAGCGAGGCGGCAATCATCCTGGACATATTGAACGACGCCTGGGGCAATAATTGGGGCTTCGTGCCGATCACCGACGAGGAGGTCGCGCATTTCGGCAAGCAGTTGAAGCCGATCGTGTTCAACGACCTCATCATGATCGCAGAGCTGGAGGGCGAGCCCGTCGCCTTCATGATGACGCTGCCGGATTTGAACGAGGCGATCGCGCCGCTCAACGGCTCGCTCTTCCCCTTCGGCTGGGCGAAGCTGCTCTGGTGGCTGCGCAAGCCCCAGGTGCGGACCATGCGCGTGCCGCTGATGGGCGTGGTGCAGCGGCTGCAATCCTCGCGCATGGCAAGCCAGCTTGCCTTCATGATGATCGAATATATCCGCCGCAACGCGACGGCCCATTATGGCGCGACGCGCGGCGAGATCGGCTGGGTGCTGGACGACAATCAGGGCATGAACGCTATTGCCGACGCCATCGAAAGCAAGGTGAACAAGATTTATCAGGTGTACGAGAAGGATCTCTGACCCACCCTCCCGCAAGCCGCGGCGGATGAATTACGGCACCGCCACGTCCACGGCGCCCGCCGCGATCTTCACCGTCGCGGGCGTTGTCGCCAGCACCTCCCCATCGATGGAGATGCGCTGCGGCGGCACCGTTTCCACCCGGAAGGACTTCCCGCGAAATTCCTCCGTATGCGCGTCCCTGTCGCGCAGCTTGAAGAATTTCGCATACCAGTCCCAGGCGAGCCGTGCGTGGCTGCGCCCGACCACCGCCTGAATCACGATCTCCCCGGTATCGACATCGGCCTGGTCGGACAATTCCACCCCGCCATGATAGGGGCCGTTGAGGATGCGCACCTCCGTCGACCACATCCGCCGCGCGCCGCCGCCATCGTCCAGCACCAGCCGGAAAGCGCGAAAGCCGACCGAGCATTTCACCGCCCAGAGCAGATAGCCGATCCGCCCGAGATAGCGTTTGAGCTTGTGCGGCACCGTTTCCCCGATCATCGGAGAAAGGCCGAGCGATGCCGCATTCACGAAATAATCATGCTCGATCATGCCAAGGTCGATGCGCCGCCGCTGGCCACCGGCAATGACCGCCACCGCGCCCTCCAGGTCGAGCGGAATGCCCAGAGTCCGCGCAAAGCTGTTCGCGGTCCCCAGCGGCAGCACGCCGAACACGCAATCCTTGCCGACCAACTCGTCCACCGTGCCGGACATCGACCCGTCGCCGCCGCCCACGATCACCATCGGCGCGCCTTGCGCGACCGCCTGCCGCACCATGGCCTGCAACCGATCCGGCTCCTTCACCGCATGGGCCGCGATCAGGCGCAGGCCCGCCTGCTCCAGCAGGGTTTTCGCCTCCTTGAACAGCGCCTCCCCCCGGCGGGAATGCACATTGACGATCAGCGCCGCCTCCCGCGGCAGGGATTTTGTTTCCATGCCTTAACAACTCCTGAGCCAGCAGAGAGGTCCGAAACCAATTCACGCCCGCGCTCGTTCATCCGCCATGGCCCGCATCGCCCATCTGTCCGACATTCATTTCGGCGCGCATGATCCCAAAATCGTGGACGCCGCCGAAGCCTGGCTGCAACAGCACCGGCCCGACCTGGTCGTCGTCAGCGGCGACTTCACCCAACGGGCGAAGCGCGACCAGTTCCGGCAGGCCGCCGTGTGGCTCAACCGGCTGCGCGCCGCGGGACTGAAACTGCTGGTCATTCCGGGCAATCATGACGTGCCGCTCTATAATCTCGTCCAACGGTTCGGTGCACCGTTGCGGCGCTACCGGCGGTATATCAGCAACGACCTCTGCCCCTTTTTCGAGAATGGAGAGGTCGCGATACTCGGTCTCAACACGGCGCGGTCGCTGACGATCAAGGACGGGCGCATCAATCATGATCAGATGCGGCTGCTGCGCGACCGGTTCGCATCGGTGGCGCCGGGAAAGACGCGCATCCTCGTCACCCACCACCCGCTCTTCGCCATGCCGATCGGACGGGGCAACGAGTTGAGCGAGGCGGTCGGGCGGCATGAGGACGCGGTGCGGGCAGCGGCGCAGGCGGGCATTCATATCGCGCTCGCCGGTCATTTCCATCGCACCTATGCGGAGGCCGCGCAGAAGATGGTCGCCCATGCCGGCGGCGCTCTTGTCATTCAGGCGGGCACGGCCACCTCCACACGGCTGCGCAATGCCGAGCCGCAGAGCTTCAACTGGCTGCATGTCCATCGTCATGACGCCGTCGAATTGCAGGTCGTCGTCTGGGACGGGGCGAGCTTCCAGCGGGGGCATCATGTCGCCTATTCCCAGTCGGACGGGGAGTGGATCGGACAGGAGATCGCCGATCCCTTGGCTCAGCCCGGCATGCGGGTGGCGGCAAAGGCGCGGGCCTGAATTGCCCTTCCCTAATCGAACGCCGCGCCCGCCAACGCCGCGCCATGATCGCGAACCGCCCTCGGCCAATCCGCCGACGCGCGCTCGAAACCCGCCTTGTCCCTGGCATAGAGCGCCCGCATCGCCTCCTCATAACCCGGCCGATCCCCTGCCATCACGGTCAGGAAATGATAGGCGGCGTCCATCGCCGCACGCGGCGAGGGCTTTTCCCGGGCCGCCCTGCGCGCAGCCTCGACCAGCCGCCGCAGCGTCACCGAAGCGCCGCCCGGCTGCGTTGCCAGCCAGTCCCAATGGCGGGGCAGCAGGGTCACTTCCCGCGCCTGCACCCCCAGTTTCGGCCGCCCGCGTCCCCGGCTCGGCTCCGGCGCGGGCCCACGCAGATCGATATCCACCTGCCGCCCGCTCTCGTCGTCGAACAGCAGCAGATTCTGCGCCTCTTCTCCCATGGCATGGAGGGCGGCGCGCACCTCTTCCTCATCGCCCGTCGCGATCCACAGGTCGCCTGCAAAGGCCGTCAAAGTCCGGGTCATGCCGCAATCTCCTTCGGCAGGACTATTATTACCCGGATATTATTGAGTCAATATCGCCCGGGTAAAATTATTCGGTCAGCTCCACCCACGTCGGCGCATGGTCGCTGGCCTTTTCCCGCCCGCGAAACTCCTTGTCCACCTGCGCGTCGATCAGCCGGTCCGCCGCGGCGGGACTGAGCAGCAGATGATCGATGCGAAAGCCCGCATCGCGCGGCCAGGCGTTCATCTGATAATCCCAATAGGTCCACACCCCGCCCGCCGGATGGCGCGAGAGGATGGCATCGGTCCAACCATCGCCAAGCAGGCGCCGATAGGCCGCGCGGCTTTCCGGCTGCATCAGCGCATCGTCGGCCATGGCCTTCACCGAATAGACATCCTTGTCGCGCGGAATGACATTATAGTCGCCGGCGAGGATGGCGGGGACTTCCTCTGCCCAGATTTCGGCGGCACGGTCCCGCAGTCGCTTCATCCAGCGCAGCTTATAGTCGAATTTCGGCCCCGGCTGCGGATTGCCGTTGGGCAAATAGATGCTGGCGACCCGCAACCCCTTCACATCCGCTTCCAGATAGCGGCTATGTTCGTCCTCCGGCTCGCCCTCCAGACCGCGGCGGACCTCCACCGGCGTTTCCCCGCGCGCCAATATAGCGACGCCGTTGAACCCCTTCTGCCCATGCCAGATCGCGCCATAGCCGACGCTTTCAATATCCTTCAGGGGGAAGGTGTCGTCGGACGTCTTGATTTCCTGAAGGCAGGCGATGTCCGGCCGGGTTTCGTCCAGCCACTCGAGCAGGCGGGGCAGCCGCGCCTTGATCCCGTTGATGTTGAAGGTCGCGATGCGCATGGACGAAATCTCCTTGCGCGCATCCCTAAAGAGGTGAGCGGCCCTTCGACAAGGGCGGGATGGATTTAAATCGAGAAGCTGGTCCCGCAGCCGCAACCGGCCGTGGCGTTGGGGTTCGTCACCTTGAACGCCTTGCCGCCCAGATCGGACACGAAGTCGACCGCCGATCCGCGCACCAGATCGAGGCTGACGTCATCCACCACCAGCGTCACACCGTCCCGTTCGACCGTGATGTCATCGGCTTCCACCGCTTCCGCGAGGCCGAAACGATATTGGAAGCCCGAACAGCCGCCACCCTCAACCGCGAGGCGCAATATGGCGGGCTTGCCCTGCTTGGCGGCGATGGCCGCGACACGGGCAGCGGCAGAGGGGGTCAGATCGATTTCAGCCATGGCGCCTAGATAGGGTCACGCAAAAGGCCCGGCAAGCTCTCGCATCGCCGGACCTTTGGAAAGACAGGAAAATGAGGGATTTATTCGTCCGCCGCCTTTTCCTGGGCCTTGGTCGGGCCGCCCATGGCGACCGGCGGCTTGGTGTTCATCGCCACCAGATAGTCGGGACCGGCGACGAAGGGGATCGGGTTGATCGCCTGGCCATCGACGCGCACTTCATAGTGCAGATGGCTGCCGGTGGAGCGACCGGTCGAACCCATCAGGCCAATAAGCTGGCCGCGATGGACATAGGCATTAGGCGAAATCAGCAGCTTCGACATATGGCCGTAGCGCGTTTCCATGCCGCCACCGTGCGAAATCTGGACAAGGTTGCCATAGCCGCTGGCCCAACCGGCGCGGCTGACGATGCCGTCGGCGGTCGCGTAGATCGGGGTGCCCATCGGGCCGGGAATGTCGATGCCCTTGTGCATCCGGGCGCCGCCGTTGAAGGGGTCGGAGCGGACGCCGAAATTGGAGGTCAGCGACAGCTTGGCGACCGGACGTCCCGAAGGGATGTTGTTGCTGGCCTTGCTCTGGCCGTCGAGCCGCTGAAGGCTGGAAAAGAGGTTGGAAAAGCCGACATCGGCCGGGCCGAGCGCGCTGGTGTTGATTTCCGACGCATCCCCATAGGGATCGTCATCGTCGCTCTTCGCCTGGGCGGGAAGTGCGGCGCAGAGCGCGCCCGCCACGCCGACAGCGCCGGCAATTTTCAGAGCGGAACGGAACCATCGCGCCGCGCGCGCATTTTGAGACTGAAGAACCAACATGCCGACCCCGACTATTGACCGGAGGCTTATGCCTCTCGGCTATCCCCACATTTACCAAAAAAGCGGCAGATGCCGCCACCCGCTGTCATCAAAAGGACATGACGCGGCCTATTGTGCAAGCGGACTGTAAAATTCCCGCGTTAAACCGGCTTGTCGACGCGCCGAGTCGTTGAACGGAGGCTTTAACGCTCCCCGAAAGTGGCGTTTCACAAGGATTTGGTAATGATTTGCGGGGTTCAGCCCCAGTCGCTTCGCCGCATGGCCGAACCATGTCGTCCCGGCCGCGACGTGCCGGATTTCGTCTGTCATGATCCTGCGCAACATGCGCGCGGACGTTCCGTCCCCCGCACTTTCGAAGCGCTCGACGGTGGCGGGGGTGATGTCCAGCGCCCGCGCCTCCAACACCATCGGCACGATGGCGAGGCGCGCCAGCGCGTCATGCGCCGTTTCCCGCGCCGCCTCCCACAGTCCGTCATGGGCGGGCAGCGCGCCATAATGGCTGCCCAATTGCCGCAACCGCCGGTCGAGCAGCGCAAAATGCATCGCCTCATCGGCGCCGACGCGCATCCATTCATCGGTGAATGCCGGGGGAAACTCCGCGCCGAAGCGCCCGATCAGATCGAAGGCCAGGTCAATCGCGACGAATTCGATATGGGCAAGCGCGTGCAACATCGCGATCCGCGCCCGGTCCGAGCCGATCTTGCCGCGCTTGGGCATCTGATTGGGCGGCAGAAGCTCCGGCCTCTCCGGCCGGGCGGGCCGATCCGGCATCGCCGCGTCGAACCGATGCGCCAGCCGCCCCAGCCGCCAGCCCCGCGCGACCGCCCGCGCGGCCATCAGCTTGGCCACCGGATCGGGCGTCAGCAACACGTGGGCGCAGGCCGCGCCCACGCCATCTGTCGGCACAGCCAGGCTCAAAGCGCTTGTCCGGCCTCCAGCACCTCGGCGGCGTGGCCCTTGACCTTCACCTTGGGCCAGACGCGCAGGATCCTGCCGTCGGCGCCGATCAGGAAGGTCGCCCGCTCGATCCCCATATATTTGCGGCCATAGAGCGACTTTTCGACCCAGGTGCCGAATGCCTCGCACATATCGCCCGGCTCGTCCGATGCCAGCGTGACGGTCAGGCCATATTTATCGGCGAATTTCCTGAGCTTGGCGGGCTTGTCCTTGGAAATGCCGACCACGGGAATGCCCAGCGCCGCGAAATCGGCGGACAGGGCCGTGAAATCCTTCGCCTCATTGGTGCAGCCGGGCGTGTCCGCCTTGGGATAGAAATAAACGACCAGCGGCTGACCCCGATAGCGGGCCAGCGTGAAATCCGCGCCGTCCGCATCCTTCAGCCCCACATCGGGTACGGCATCGCCGACATCCAGCATCGTCATTCCTCCGTAAAAGATGCAGCCAGCGCATCCCAGGCCGCGCGCACCCTTTGCCGGGCCTGCGCGTAGCTTTCAAGCAGCGCGTCCCAGCTTTCGACGCCGCAGGCCCGCGCCACGAGGGGGCGGGTGGCCTCCGGCGGCTCGGTCGACTTGGGTGAGACGAGCCGGGAAACGACCAGAAACCGGGTGATAAGGTCATGCGCCGCGATCAGGTCAGCCGGCAGATGCCCCGCCGCGACCAGCTGCTCCAGCGCCGCGCGCAGATCGGGGTCGAAAGCCATATTATGGCGGAACTGGGTGATGTGGATCAGGAATTCCAGATCGACCAGCCCGCCCGGAACCAGCTTGACGTCGAGGTCGCCCGCCGGTGGCTTGTGCTTGGAAATGTCGCCGCGCATCTTCACGGCATGACGGGCCAGTTCATCGAAATCGCGCGGCCGTTCCAGCGTTTCGGTCAGGATCGCGTTCAGCGCCCTCCGCGCCGCATCCGACCCGAACACCGGCCGGGCGCGGGTCAAGGCCAGATGCTCCCAGGTCCACGCCTCCTCCCGCTGATAGCGGGCAAAACTGTCGAGGCTGACCGCCAGCAAGCCTTGCGCGCCCGAGGGCCGCAGACGGGTATCCACCTCGTAAAGCGGTCCCGCCGCGGTCGACACGGACAGCGCATTGGTGATCCGCTGGCCAAGGCGATTGAAATATTGCGTCGCGCCCAACGGCTTGGGGCCATCGGATTCCGTCTCGAAACTGCCGGTGAACAGATAGACGAGATCGAGGTCGGAGGCATGGGTGAGCACCCCGCCCCCCAGCCTGCCCAGCGCCAGGATCACCATCTCGCCGCCCGGCACCTTGCCATGGGCGCGCTCGAATTCGGCCACGGTGGCGACGCTCAGCGCCTCGATGGCTGCTTCGGCCACGCGCGAATAGCCTCGTCCGGCCTCCAGCGGGTCGCCGCCGCGAATGATCTGCGCGCCCAAAGCAAAGCGACGGTCATTCACGCGCTGCCGCACCCGGTCCAGCAGGGCCTGATAGTCCTCGCCTTCCTCCAGCCGGGCGAACTGGTCCGCCAGCGCCGCGACGGCGGGCGGCGGATCGAAGGCGGACGTGTCGATCAATCCATCGAGCAATTCCGCCCGCCGCCCCAAAGCATCGGCCAGCGTCGGCGCATGACTCAGCACTTCCGCCAGCAGTTCCGCCAGCCCCGGCCGCGCCGCCAGCAGCTTGAAGAAGTTGATCGCGCTCGGAAGCCGCCCGATCAGATCGTCCAGCCGGTTGAGCGCCCGCGTCGGATCGGGCGCGACGGCGAGCGTGCGCATCAGCCCCGGCAATAATTCCTCCAGCGCCTCGCGCGATGCCCCGCTGCGCAGCGCCCGGATCGAGCCGGAGCGCCAGCGCGTGATCCGCGCGACCGGCGTTTCCGCATCGGCAAAGCCCAGCCCGGCCAATTGTTCCTTCAACCGGTCCTCGTCATGCGACAGCGATTCCTGCTTCGCCGCCGGGGTCAGCCGGTCGTAATTGCTGCCCACCCACTGCACATGCGGGCGCAGCAGGTCGAGCAGCGCCACGCCGTCCTCCAGCCCGTGCAGCCGCGCGACATTGTCCATCGCGTCTGCCGTCTTGGGCAGTTCGTGGGTCTGGCGGTCCTCCACCATTTGCAGGCGATGCTCGACGGTGCGGAAGAGGACATAGGCCTCGTCCAGCTTTGCCGCGACCTCCGGTTCGAACACGCCCGCCGCCGCGAGCGCGCGCAGCGCTTCCCGCGTATTGCCCGAACGCAGCGATGGATCGCGTCCGCCATGGATCAGCTGGTGGACCTGCGCGAAAAATTCGACCTCTCTGATGCCGCCGCGCCCGCGCTTCAGATCATATCCCGGCCCGAAGGCCTGGCCCTGCGAATAATGGTCGCGGATGCGCCGGGAAATGTCGGTGATCGCGTCGATAGCGCCGAAATCCAGACTGCGCCGCCAGACGAAGGGCCGGATCGCCTGCATGAAATAATCGCCCAGCGCCATATCGCCCGCCGCCGGACGCGCCCGGATGAACGCCGCCTGCTCCCAGCCGAGCGCGGTCGACTCATAATAGCCGATCGCCGCCTCCACCGGCAGCGCAATCGGCGTCGCTTCGGGCGAGGGACGCAGGCGCAGGTCGACGCGGAACACATAGCCGTCGCCGTCGCGGGCGTTCAGCAATTCGCTGACCCGCCGCCCGATCCTGACCGCCGCATCGGCGGAATCCTCCCGCTCGCCATGGGGCAGGGTCTTGGGATCGTAGAGCAGGATCGGATCGATATCGGACGAGTAGTTGAGTTCCCGGCTACCATGTTTGCCCAGCGCCAGCACGACGAAACCCCGGTTTTCCGCATCGGGATAGCGCTCCGCCATGGCAGCGGCCAGCGCCTCTTCCAGTGCCCGGTCGGCAAAATCGGACAGGGTGCGCGTGGTCCGGTCGACATCCCATGCACCGGCCAGATCGGCCGCCGCCGTCACCAGCGCCACCGCGCCGCGCCTGCGCCGCAAGGACCGTGCAATGCCGTCTTCGGGCCCCGCCACCTGCTGCGCGGCGGCCCATGCGCCTTCGAAATCCCCGCTTTCCAGCAGCCCGGCCACATCGGGGAAACGATCCATTTGCCGCGCCAGAAATGGCGAATGCGCCCGCATCCTCGCCGCAGCCGCCTTACCGTCCGTCACCCGTCAATCTCCCACAATGGCGCTGATATTGCGTGCGCTTGCGACGAACGCCAGAAACTTTTGCGCGTTTGGACAGTTATCTGAGCTATGGAAATGCAACGCAAACCTCTTGGCCGGTCGGCGAAGATCCAGGAAGGCGCGATCCGCCGCGTCCTGACGATCGGCGTACCGCAGCCCTATGAAGGCATCGGCAATGCGTTGCGCTCCACCTTCCGCGCCGGGCGGGAAAGCGTGCCCGACGATATGCTGGAATTGCTGGCTAAACTTGAGCGGCACTGACCTGAAAAGCAGCATTTTATTTACCGCAGCCTTTTAGGATGGCGCGACTTTGACCGGAACGTGCCGCCATGATCTATAAATCCTTCGCCGTCCTGACGCTGATCGCAGCCCCGATCATCGTCCTCGCCGTGCAGAGCTTCGTGCCGCAGACGAACCAGCCGGCCGCGATTGGCCCCGCCATGCCCGTCACGCCGCCGCCCGTGCCCGCGGCTGTCCCCGCTGCGGTCGCGCCCGCGCCTGTCGCAGACGCGCCAGTCGGGGCGCCGCCCAGCGATTCGGCGTCCTTCGGCCAGCCCATGTCGGATGCGGGCAAGCCCTCCCTGTCACCCGGCACCGGCCTGCCCGCCACCACCCCGCCGGTCGAGATGCCGTCCCCCGCATCGAACGAGATTCCGCAATAACCGTCAGCTGAACGTGTCGCACTGGGCCGGGTCGCCGCTGTCCAGCCCCTTGCGCAACCAGCTCATGCGCTGCTCGCTGGTGCCATGGGTGAAGCTTTCGGGCACGGGCCGTCGCCCCGCCGCCTTTTGCAGCGTATCGTCGCCAATCGCCTGCGCCGCCTTCATCCCTTCTTCCAGATCGCCCGGTTCCATCAGCCCCGTGCGCTTGGCCCAGACGCCCGCATAGCAGTCCGCCTGCAACTCCACCCGCACCTGCAACGCATTGCCCTGTTCCTCGCCCACCGTGCGCTGCTGCTTGTTCACCTGGCCCAGCGTGCCCTCCAGATCCTGCACATGATGGCCCACCTCGTGCGCGATCACATAGGCCTGGGCGAAATCGCCCGGCGCGCCGAACCGCTGGGTGAGTTCGTTGAAGAAATCGGTGTCGAGATAGACCTTCTTGTCATTGGGACAGTAGAAGGGCCCCATGGCGCTCTGCGCCGCGCCGCACCCCGATGTCCCGCTCTGCGAGTAGAAGGACAGGACGGTCGGCTGATATTGCTCGCCCGCCTGCTGGAAAACCTGCCCCCAGACCCGTTCGGTCGATCCCAGCACCTTCAGCGACCAATGCTGGATGTCGCTCAGCTTGGACGCGTCGCGACTCACTTCTCCGCCCTGCGGCATCTGGCCGCCGCCGCCACTCATCAGGCTGAGCGGATTGACGCCCATCACCGCCAGGACGATCAGCACCACGACAATCCCGCCACATCCGAAGCGGCTGCCGATCAGCGGCAGCAACATCCCAAGGCCGCCGCCCATGCCGCCGCCGAAACCGCCGCCGCGACCGTCCTGAACCTCGAAATTGGAGCTTTCCTGTTCGTCGTCCAGCCGCATCTCGTCCCTCTCTTTCCACGCCCTGCCTAATCCATTCGGCTGCCGGTGGAAACGGTCGCCGTGCGTACCGGTTGCGCCCGTGACCATATTGTAACGAGACAGGGCAAGGAAAGGATGGCAGTTGGAATGGCGATAGAGACCTCTATATTGCACTGCGACATGGCCGATACCGAACCACCGCTGCGCCACCGCGCCCATACGCCGCTCCCCCTGCCCCGCGAAGTCGCCCTTTTGCTGCAGGGCGGCGGCGCGCTCGGCTCATTCCAGGCGGGCGTCTATCAGCGACTCGATGAGCTGGGAATCGACGTCAGCTGGGTCGCGGGCATTTCCATCGGCGCGGTCAACGCCGCCATCATCGCCGGCAACCCGCCGCATAAGCGGCTCAGCCGTCTCAAGAAATTCTGGCTCACCGTGTCGGGCGGGATGCCCAATATCGTTTTGCCCGAAATCGACCATATCCGGGAGGCCGCGCATCTGATGGCGGCGGGCACGGTCGCGACCTTCGGCGTGCCGGGCATGTTCCGCCCGCGGCTGTGGCCCGCGCCGCTGATGCCCGAAGGCACGCCGGGCGCAATCAGCTTCTACGACAGCGCGCCGCTGAAGGATACTCTGGACGCCTGCGTCGACTGGGATCTGCTGAACGATGGCCCGGTACGGCTGTCGGTCGGCGCGGTGGACGTGGAAACCGGCAACTTCGCCTATTGGGATACGCGCGGCCACGGCGGCAACACCCGGATCGACGCCCGGCACATCATGGCGTCGGGCGCCCTCCCCCCCGGCCTGCCCCCGGTCGAGATTGACGGGCGCTGGTATTGGGACGGCGGCATCGTGTCCAACACGCCGCTCGCCCATGTCCTGGACCATCAGACCGACGACATGCTGGTGTTTCAGGTCGACCTGTTCCCCGCCGAAGGGCCGATGCCCCGGCAGATGACGGACGTCTATTCCCGCACCAAGGATATTCAATATTCCAGCCGCACCCGGCAGGTGACCGACCAGTATCTGCGGCTGCGCAAGGAGCATAAGGCGATCCGCGCCCTGCTCGACAAGCTGCCCCCCGAATTGCAGGACGATGCCGACGCCAAGCGGCTGCGCCAGTTTCTGGACGTAGGCTCGGTCAACATCGTCCACCTGATCTATCGCAGCCGCGCCTGGGAAAGCGGCGCGCGCGATTTCGAATTTTCCCGCTCCACCATGCTCGATCACTGGTCGCAGGGCCGCGACGCGGTGGAGGAAGTGATGCACAAGGGCGACCTCATTGCCCGCAACATCGTCAACGGGAAAAGCTCCACCTTCGACCTCGACGCACCCGACCATCTCAAGGAGAAGCAGGCATGAGCAAATCGTTGCAAGGCAAGACCGCACTCATCACCGGATCGACCTCCGGCATCGGCCTCGCCTATGCCAAGGCATTGGCCGGGGAAGGCGCCAATGTCGTCATCAACGGCTTCGGCGATGCGGACGCCATCGAGAAGGAGCGCGTCGGGCTGGAGGGCCTGAGCGGGGCGAAGGCGCTCTACAGCGGCCATGACCTCACCAAGGTCGACCAGATCGAGGCGATGATGAAGGAAGCGGCCGGCGCCTTCGGCGGCGTCGACATCCTTATCAACAATGCGGGCACGCAGCATGTCGCGCCGGTGGAGGAATTCCCGGTCGACAAATGGAACCTCATCATCGCGCTCAACCTCAACAGCGCCTTCCACACCTCGCGCCTCGCCATTCCTTATATGAAGGAGAAGAAGTGGGGGCGGATCATCCAGACGGCGTCGGCGCATTCACTCACCGCGTCGCCCTTCAAGAGCGCCTATGTGACGGCAAAGCACGGGCTGGCGGGCTTCACCAAGACGCTGGCGCTGGAACTGGCGACCTTCGGCGTGACCGCCAATTGCATTTCACCCGGCTATGTCTGGACCCCGCTGGTGGAAAACCAGATTCCCGACACGATGAAGGCGCGCAACATGACCCGCGAGCAGGTGATGAACGACGTGCTGCTCGCCGGGCAGCCGACCAAGCAGTTCGTCACCGTGGAGCAGGTCGCGTCCATGGCGCTCTATCTGTGCAGCGACGCCGCCGCGAACATCACCGGCGCCAATATGAGCATCGACGGCGGCTGGACCGCGCAATAATCTCGCAATCCCTTCCCTTCGGACCTGCGGAGGGAAGGGATTGTTCGCAACTGCCGCAAAATCACCCTTAAAACCCCGGCAAATCTCCCCTATGCTTCGCGGCATATCCAGGGAGACATAGTGATGCGTCCTGCATTGACGGCCATTATGGCCGCCGCCAGCCTTACCGCAATTGCCCCGGCCTCGATCGCCAGGGCACAAACCCAGGCGCCCTCCCCCGTCGCCGCCGTCCCGCAGTCCAATGCCCCAGCCCCCAGTGCGATCGCGACGACCATCGCGAAGGACATGGACGGGCTGACGACGCTCTATCGCGACCTGCACGCCAATCCCGAATTGTCGGAGCAGGAAACCGCCACCGCCGCCAAGCTCGCGCGCCGCCTGAAGGCGATGAAGTTCGACGTCACCGAAAAGGTCGGCGGCACAGGCGTCGTCGCGGTGCTGAAGAACGGCTCCGGCCCGGTGCTGCTGATCCGCGCCGACATGGACGCCCTGCCCGTCACCGAGCAGACGGGGCTGGAATTCGCCTCCAGGGTCAAGACCAAGACCGCCGACGGCACCGAAACAGGCGTGATGCACGCCTGCGGCCATGACACGCACATGACCGCCTTTATCGAGACGGCGCGGCTCCTGTCCTCCATGAAAGACCAGTGGAAGGGCACTTTGGTCATGATCCTCCAGCCCGCCGAGGAAGTGGGGCGCGGCGCCCGGCTGATGCTGGAGGATGGGCTTTATACCCGCTTCCCGCGTCCGACCCATGCCATCGCCTTCCACGACTCCGCCGATCTGGAGGCGGGCAAGATCGGTTATACACCCGGCTTCGTGCTGGCCAATGTCGACAGCGTCGACCTGCTGGTGCGGGGCGCGGGCGGCCATGGCGCCTATCCGCAGACGACCCGCGATCCCATCGTGCTCGGCGCGCGGATCGTGACGTCGCTGCAAACGCTGGTCAGCCGCGAACAGGACCCGTTCGACCCCGTCGTGGTCACGGTGGGCAGTTTCACGGGCGGCACCAAACATAATATCATCCCCGACGAGGCGAAGATGCTGCTGACCGTGCGCAGCTATTCCGACCGGACCCGCGAAAAGCTGATCCACGGCATCGAACGCATCGCCCGGGGGGAAGCTATCGCGGCGGGCGTTCCGGAGGACAAAATGCCGGTGGTCACGGTGAAGGACGAATTCACCCCCTCCACCTATAACCCCCCCGCCTTTGCTAACCAGATGGCGGATGTGCTGAAGGCGCATTTCCCCGCAGGCACGGTCAGCGAAACGAAGCCGTCCATGGCGGGCGAGGATTTCGGCCGCTATTACCGCGCCGACAAGAGCATCAACAGCTTCATCTTCTGGGTGGGCGGCGTCCCGGCAGGCCAGATGGCAAAGGCGGCTGCGGGCGAAATCACCCTTCCCTCCCTGCACAGCCCGTTCTGGGCGCCGGAGGCCGACAGGCTGATCGCCACCGCCAGCGAGGCGATGACCGTGCTGGCGATGAGCATATTGAAGCGGGATTGAGGTTTGGAATGGGTGGTTCGCAGACGCCCGCCCCTCCGTCACGTCAACGCCCCCATTGTCGCCCCAGCGCAGGCTGGGATGACGAAAAAGGGGTGGGTTTGCGACAGTCTGTTATGGACGTGGCTTGAGAAAAGCAGCCCGAATGGACCTACGCAGCAACCAAACAAGAAATAGGGGCCAAGCGAGTGCGCTCACTCCCGAGACGGCCATAAACGGATAAACCAATACGGGCGTGTCCATAGAAGGACCAAATTGAAGCATCACGAAACAGCAGGCGACAAACGCCAACGCTGAAACAGCAAGCCACATCCCTAAAGCTTTGGTCGTCACTCGCCTATTCCATGAGGAAAAAATATCTGCCCAAGAGTGCCGAGCGTAGAGGCGATGGTCAAAAAGCTTAGCAGCACTCTTCAGGAACGGCGGCAATTAGGAAGTGAAGCGCTCATGCTGAAGGTCCACTTCTGGTCGCTTCCAGTCAGATGGATCAAACGGGCCGATGCCCCTTGCGCCATTTGGTCATCAGGTGGCGCGCCAGCATCGCCGGCGGCATCCGCAGCCAGTGGGAGCGCACGTAAAAGGCGAAGCCCAGCAGCTTGCGCCTTTCCCGTCCCCACCCGTCCCGCGCCAGCAGCCGCGCCGCGACGATCCGGTCCCAGAGCGTCAGCCGCGCGCCCTCGCCATAGAGCGCCGCCGCCAGCCGCTGCGCCTGCCGCACATGCCGCCCCAGGCCATGCCGTTCCGCCCGCACGGACAACGCGGCTGGATCGATCCCGTCGAGCAGGCAATATATGTCCCAGAGATTGCGCAGCCCGCCCGCCAGATCGCCATCGGCCAGCAGATGCGCCGCCGCGTGGCAGACCCGGTCTTCCGGGCAGAGCATATATAACTCATTGGTAATGGGCAGCGCATCGGCGATCATCGCGGCCGCGTCCGGCGTCTGCCGCGCCGTTAGCGGCAGGACGGTATGGTGCACATCGATCATCCGATCCCGGCCGGCATGGATCATCGGCGGCAGTTCATGCATCCATTGCCGATAATAGGCGTCGTCATAGGGGTCATCCTTCACCCATTCCCATCCGGCGCGGATCAGGGCGTGCTCGACCTCCGTCAGCGCCGCGCGGGGAACCAATATATCGAGATCGCCAATGAAGCGTCCTTGCCCCGCGCTCAGCCCCGCCGCCGCATAGGCCGTGCCCTTGAGCAGCACGACCGGCAGGCCCAGCCCGGCCAGCGCCTCCGCCGCGCGATCCGCCTCCCAGAGCGCCTGCCGCGCCTCCCGTTCGGCATCGGCCCGCGCATCCGTCAGGATCGCCCGCACCGCCCCGGGCACAGGCCGCTCCCCGATCCGCAGGGCCAGCGTGCCGATCAGCCGCTCCGCCCGTGCCATCGCGATCAGGCTGTTCCAGCCCCGCGCATCCAGCGCCGCGACGCAATCGGGATCGCGCAGCGCCCGCACCAGCAGCAGCGCGGTCATGCCCATTCCGCCCACAGCCGATCGACCAAAGCGATGGCTTCCTCGCCAGAGGGAAAGTCGATGGCGCGGGCCGGCACGGTCTTGACGAAACGGGTCAGCGCCGCGAAGCCCGGCTCGCCCAAGGCGACATAATTGGTCGATGCCTGGGTCAGCCGCATGAACATCTCGCCCTGCCCCACCGGGCGCACGTCGCTCTCATGCCCGAAGCGCGGGAACAGCAGCAGCGCGGGCAACGCCCCTTCGTTCATCCGCTCGACCGCATCGCTGCGGGGAAGGAGGTGGCGAATATCCCCCTTCGCCGTCCCCGCGAGCAGCGGTCCCATGCGCCCCGCCGGAGCCTCCGCCGCCAGCACGTCGATGGCGCGGTTCTTGAGCGAAACAAGGCGCGGAAAGGGAAAGATCGCCCCCGTTTCCAGATCGAGCAGCGCGAACTCATCGCCCATCAGCCGCCAGCCCCGTTCCCCCAGTTGCGCGGCGAGGGTAGACTTGCCGGAGCCGGATTCGCCGGTCATCACCAGCGCCCGCCCGCCCTTCTCCACGCTGGAGGCGTGCAGCAGCAGATGCCGCCGCCAGCCCAGCGCCATTTGCAGGTTCATCCCCATTTCCGCCGCGAGCAGGCCATGAGCCAGGCTCATCGGCGCGGCATCGGCCAACCCATGATCGCCGGTGATGAAGATGGACGGGCGGAGCCAGCGCCGGAACGGGCCGGCCGGTTCCAGCCGGACGGTGAAATCGGCAATCCCGTCCGCAGGCGCGGGATAATCGGCATAGAGCCGCGCCAGCGCCTCGACCGGCTGCCGCCAGGCCGATCCGATGCGGAAGGTCGCGGGACCGATCTTCAGGGACAGCCCATGATTCACGCGATGCGCACCAGTCCCAGCGCGGTCAGTTCCACCAGATGCGCCTCGACCTGCGGCAGCGCCTCTTCCGCCGCGCCCAGATCGTAGAGCCGCGCCAACTGGCCCAGCACCTCACCCGCCGTCCATGCCGCGCCATCGTCCAGCGTCGCCAGAATCTCCGGCACCGGGCTGATGACCATATGGGTTTGCCCCGACGACCGATGATAGAGCAGCACCATATCGTCGAGCGCGCAGGACGCGATGGCGTCGGGGCTGTCCTGACAATAACGGCGATGCACGGTCACGAAAGGGCCTCCAGGGACGGGAGTGTCCCCGCCACCCTTAGGGCAAAGGAGTAGCCAAGTGCCTAACGCGGCATTTGCAGCGATGCGTAGCAGGTAAAGCCGCTCGTCCCCGACTGGAGGCGGCGGATATAGTTCAGATAGGCCTGATTCTGGTCATAGCCGGTCCCCGGCAGCCGCCCACCGCGCAGCGCCTGCTTCACCTGTTCCCCGGTAAAACCCTGTCCGGCGCCCGGAAAGGCCCCCTGCGTGCCTGCCGGCACGACCTGGCCATTGGGCGCGATATAGTTGCCGCCCCGGCTCTGATCCGGCACCGGAATCGTGCAGTTGAGCACCGAGGCTGCGGTGTTGGCCAGCGCCGGGCGAATCGACACGATGGCCGATGCCGCCACCGCCCCGCCCATCAGCAACTGGCGGCGCGAAGCAACGGCCTGATCCAGCCCGGCATCAGGCGATCCGGCATTCTTCTCGGGTGGCAATGGCTCGCTCATGTCATCCTGATCCGCTATCGCGCTTGCCAAAATGTAAAAATTGCACGCTATTGCGACAGGCTTTGCAGCAAATGCGCCCAATTTCCAACCATGGTAACCATGAATCGCCTCTCGACATCCCAGATCACCGCTTCGCTCGCCGTCCTGTTGCTGGCAACCGGCGGCGCGCTGATGATCGGCGCGAAGCCGCTTCAGATCATCCTGCCGGTGCTGGCGGGGCTGGTGATCCTGATCATCGCGGCGGGGGGCGATGGTCGCGCCGAAAAGCCGAAATCAGCGGTCATGGACATGCCCGACATCGTCGCCCATCCCGATGCGCGCGGATTGCTGGAGGGCATTTCCGATCCGCTGATGCTGATCGAACGAGGCCGGATCCTGTCCGCCAACCGCGCGGCGAAACGCCTGTTGGGCGCGCATATAGAGGGGGAGGATGCCCGCATCGCCATTCGCCATCCGGCGGCCGCCGAACGGCTCGCCAGCCTGGCGCCCATGGCCGAGCCGGTGGTGATCGAACTGGTGGGTCTGGGCACCCGCGACCAGCGCTGGCAAATGCGCATCGCACCGGTAGGGGAGCCGGAGCAGGTCCGGCGACTGGTGCATCTGGCCGACCATAGCGGCGCCCATGCCGCCGAGAAGATGCGCGTCGATTTCGTCGCCAATGCCAGCCACGAACTGCGCACGCCGCTGGCCGGGATATTGGGTTTCATCGAGACGCTGGCCGACCCCGATCTGGGCCGCGACGTGGAAACGCGCCAACGCTTCCTGTCGATCATGGACGGGGAGGCGCGGCGGATGCAGCGGCTGATCGACGACCTGATCTCGCTCTCCCGCATCGAGGCGGAGAAATATCGCGTGCCCGACTGCGCCGTCGACCTGTCGGGGCTGGTGGCCGAGGTGGTCGGCGTGTTCCGTTCCAGCCATGGCGAGCGGGGGCGCGAGGTGGAGATGGGCATCGCGGCTGACCTGCCCAGCGTGCAGGGCGACCGGGCGCAATTGTCGCAACTGCTGCACAATCTGATCGGCAATTCGGTCAAATATGGCCGCGCCGGCACGCCGATCCGCGTGACGCTGATGGACGGTCCCAACGGCATGGTGCGGCTGGGCGTCGCGGATGAGGGCGAGGGCATCGGCCCGGATCACCTCCCGCGTCTGACCGAGCGCTTCTATCGCGTCGATTCGGGTCGCAGCCGGGCGGTCGGCGGCACGGGGCTTGGCCTCGCCATCGTCAAGCATATCGTGGAACGGCATCGTGGCCGGCTCGACATCGCCAGCGTGCTGGGCAAGGGGACGACGATCTCCATTCTGCTGCCCCGGATGGCGGTGGAGGAAAAGGCCGTCGCGGCAAGGGCCTGAATAAAAAAGAGGGGGTGGCTCGCGCCTCCGGCCGCATTGTCATAAAAGTGCAATTCAATTGTCACAAAGGCGCGATGTACCGAGGTTACGGCGCGTGCTCAGAGGGGGCAGCGACGGCGAATCGCGGCCTTTTGACGAAGGAGACATTCCGTGAAGCATATCGCTCTGCTTGCTGCGACGACTGCGGCCGCACTCACTCTTGCCGGCTGCGGCCAGCAATCCGGCGGCGCGGCTGGCGGGACCCGCGACCAGATTCGCGCGGTCGGCTCCTCCACCGTCTACCCCTTCGCCACGGCGATTGCGGAGATGTTCGTTCAGGGCAATCCCGGCATGAAGTCGCCGATCGTCGAATCGACCGGCACGGGCGGCGGCATGAAGCTGTTCTGCGCGGGCGTCGGCGCCCAGCACCCCGACATCGCGGACGCATCGCGCCGCATGAAGAAGTCGGAATATGAGGATTGCCAGAAGAATGGCGTCAAGGACATCATCGAGATCCAGATCGGCGTCGACGGCCTCGCCTTCGCCGAATCGAACAAGGGCCCCGGCTTCAAGCTGACCCCGAAGATCGTCTATGAGGCCCTGGCCGCCAATCCCTATGGCAAGGGTCCGAACAAGGCGCAGACCTGGAAGGATGTCGACCCCAGCCTGCCCGCCACCGCCATCTCCGTCTTCGGCCCACCGTCGACCAGCGGTACGCGCGACTCGCTGGCTGAGCTGATCCTGACCAAGGGCTGCGAAACCGACCCGGCGATGGGCGAACTCAAGAAGAAGAGCGAGGACGAGTTCAAGGCCACCTGCACCCGCGTTCGCGAGGACGGCAAATATGTGGATTCGGGCGAGAACGACAATCTGATCGTCCAGAAGTTGGCCGCCAACCCCAACGCACTGGGCGTGTTCGGCTTCAGCTATCTGGAGGAAAACAAGGACATGCTGAAGGACGTGTCCATCAACGGCGTCGAGGCGACCTATGAAACCGTGTCGACCGGCACCTATCCCGGCGCGCGCCCGCTCTACATCTATGTGAAGAAGGCGCACATGACCGCGATCCCCGGTCTTCAGGCTTATCTCAACGCCTTCGCGGCCAATTGGGGGCCCGATGGCGCGCTGGCCAAGCGCGGCATGGTCGCGGCGCCCGAAGCCGTGCGCAAGGCGAGCGCCGAAGCGGTCAAGTCGCTGACCGTGCTCGACGGTTCGCAGCTCAAGTAAGACAGGGAATATGACCGGTCCTGCAATTCTCCTGCTGCTGGCAGGTCTGGGCGCCATCGCCTGGGTCAGCGCCCGCGCCCGTGCGATGCGGTTGCAAACCGCCGCGCGGGCGTCGGGCCGCCGCGATGCCGTGCATAGCCTGCCGGGCTATCATGGCTGGTATGTCGCGCTCTGGACGCTGGTGCCTGCCGGTATCTTCCTGGCGGTCTGGGCGAATGTCGCCCCTGGCCTCGTCACGGAATCAGTGCTGAGCAGCCCGGCAGCGCAGAGCCTGCCCGCCGACGATTTCTCGCGCTCCGCCATTTTGGGCGAAGCGCGGGCGATCGCGGTCGGGGCGCAGGCGGGGGCGTTCAACCCGCTCTCGCAGGGCCTGGTCGAACCCTATAAGGACGCCATCGGCAAATATGGCATGGCGGGCGCGACGCTCGCGATCGTGCTGGCCTTTGCGGGTGGCGCCTATGCCTTCACCCGCGTCCGCCCCGATTTCCGGACGCGCACGCGGGTCGAACGGCTGGTGATGGCGACATTGCTGATCGCCTCCCTGCTGGCGATCATCACCACGCTGGGCATCGTCGCCTCACTGCTGTGGGAAAGCTTCCGCTTCTTCTCCATGGTCAGCCCCATCGACTTCCTGTTCGGCATCAAATGGAGTCCGCAGTCGGCCGCGCTCGGCTATGGCAATGATGATGCCTTCGGTGCGGTGCCGCTATTCTGGGGCACGATCTTCATCGGCGCGATCATCGCCATGATCGTCGCCATTCCCCTGGGCCTGATGAGCGCCATCTACCTGACCCAATATGCCAGCCCGACCGTCCGCAAGTGGATGAAGCCCACGCTGGAAATGCTGGCGGGCGTGCCGACTGTTGTTTACGGCTATTTTGCCGCGCTCACCATCGCCCCTGCGCTGCGGGACTTCGCGGTGAAGATCGGCATCCACGGAGCCTCCTCCGAAAGCGCGCTGGCAGCCGGTCTGGTGATGGGCGTGATGATCATTCCCTTCGTCTCCTCCATGGCCGACGACAGCATCGCCGCCGTGCCGCAGTCGATGCGCGACGGCAGCCTGGCCATGGGCGCCACCACCAGCGAGACGATCAGCCGCGTGCTGATCCCCGCCGCCCTGCCCGGCGTGGTCGGCGGCGTGTTGCTGGCGGTCAGCCGCGCCATCGGCGAAACGATGATCGTGGTGATGGCGGCGGGTCTGGCGGCCAACCTCACCCTCAACCCCTTTGCCAGCGTGACGACGGTGACGACGCAGATCGTCCAGTTGCTGACCGGCGACCAGGAATTCGACAGCGCCAAGACGCTGGCGGCCTTTGCCCTGGGTCTGGTGCTGTTCATCGTCACCCTGCTGCTCAACATCGTGGCCCTGCGGGTCGTGAAGAAATATCGCGAGGCTTACGAATGAGCGCGACACCCACAGTCCCTAAAAGGCTTCCCACCGACTGGAAGTCGGACGCGATGCGCAAGCGGATCGCCCGGCGCTATGCCGCCGAACGTCGCTTCAAGCTGGCCGGCCTGTTGGCTGTCGGCCTGAGCGCCGCCTTCCTCGCCTTCCTGCTGTTCAGCATGTTGGGCAACGGCCTGCGCGGCTTTACCCGGACCGAGATCGCGGTGCAGGTGGATTTCCCTGCTTCCCCGCTGCTGCTCGACCCCAATGCGATTACCGATCAGGCGCTGGCCAATGCCAATCTGCCGATGGTAACGGGCGCGGTCGTGAAGAAGGCGCTTGGCGCGGATGCCGAGGAATGGGTGTCGCCCACGGCCTGGACCGTGCTGCGCGACAGGATCAAGGCCGATCCCAGGATTCTGGGCCGCATCGAGACGATTAAGCTGCCTGCTTCGACCGCCATCGACCTCGCCGCCAAGAGCCAGGGTTCCCCGGACGCGGAAGCGGCCGTGAACCGGCTCAGCAAGGCCAGGCTGATCTCCACCGGCTTCAATTGGGGTTTCCTGACGCTCAGCGACGGCACCGATCCCACGCAGGTCGGCATCTGGGGGGCGTTCAAGGGCACGCTGCTCACCATGCTGGTGACGTTGGCCCTGAGCTTCCCGGTTGGGGTCGCCACCGCCGTTTACCTTGAGGAATATGCGCGCAAGAACTGGATGACCGACGTCATCGAAGTGTCGATCAACAATCTGGCCGCCGTGCCCTCGATCATCTTCGGCCTGCTGGGCCTGTCCATCTTCCTCAATGTCCTGCACCTGCCCCGTTCCGCCTCACTGGTCGGCGGCATGACGCTGGCGCTGATGACCATGCCGGTCATCGTCATCGCGGGCCGCAACGCCATCAAGTCGGTGCCGCCCAGCATCCGCGACGCGGCGCTCGGCGTCGGCGCTTCGCCGGTCCAGGTGGTGTTCCACCATGTGCTGCCGCTGGCGCTGCCGGGCATCCTGACCGGCACCATCATCGGCATGGCCCGCGCTTTGGGTGAAACCGCGCCCCTGCTGATGATCGGCATGCGTGCTTTCATCGCCACGCCGCCGGGCGGGATCACAGACCCCGCAACCGTGCTGCCGGTGCAGATCTTCCTCTGGTCGGACGAAGTCTCCAAGGGCTTCGTCGAAAAGACCTCTGCCGCCATCATCGTTCTGCTGGTCTTCCTGCTCGCGATGAACGGCCTCGCCATCTACCTGCGCAACAAGTTCGAAAGGCGGTGGTAACCGCGATGACAGCCATGATCCATGAACAGCACAATATGACCCCGACCGTCGAAACCAAGATGACCGCGCGCGACGTCAAGGTCTTCTACGGCGAGAAGCAGGCGATCAAGGGCGTGTCGATCGATGTCGACATGGACAATGTCACTGCCTTCATCGGCCCGTCGGGCTGCGGCAAGTCGACCTTCCTGCGGACGCTGAACCGCATGAACGACACCGTGGCGAGCGCGCGGGTCGAAGGCACGATCACGCTGGACGGCGAAGACATCTACGCCCCCAGCATGGACGTGGTGCAACTGCGCGCCCGCGTCGGCATGGTGTTCCAGAAGCCCAATCCCTTCCCCAAGTCGATCTACGAAAATATCGCCTACGGCCCGCGCATCCACGGGCTGGCGCATGGCAAGGCGGACCTGGAGGTGATCGTCGAGAAATCGCTGCGCCGCGCGGGCCTGTGGGACGAGGTGAAGGATCGCCTGCATGACAGCGGCACGGCCCTGTCGGGCGGGCAGCAGCAACGCCTCTGCATCGGCCGGGCCATCGCGGTGGAACCCGAAGTCATCCTGATGGACGAACCCTGCTCGGCGCTGGACCCCATCGCGACCGCCAAGATCGAGGAACTGATCCACGAACTGCGCGGCCGCTACGCCATCGTGATCGTCACCCACAATATGCAGCAGGCCGCCCGCGTGTCGCAGCGGACCGCCTTCTTCCATCTGGGCGAGCTGGTCGAATATGGCGTGACGTCGGACATCTTCACCAATCCGCGGCAGGAACGGACCAAGGATTATATCACCGGACGCTACGGCTGATCAGGGGAAAGACAAGAATATGGCGGAACATACGATCAAGGCGTTCGACCAGGAAATGGACAAGCTGCGCGGTCTGATCGCCGAAATGGGCGGTCGCGCGGAAGAGGCGATCGAAAAGGCGATGCTCGCGCTGCAACGCCATGACAGGGCGATGGCGGCGGACGTCGTCGCCGATGACAAGCGCATCGACGCGATCGAGGCGGAAGTCGAAAAGCTGGCGATCGAGGTCATCGCCCTTCGCGCGCCGATGGCGAACGACCTGCGCGACGTGATCGCGGCGCTCAAGATCGTCAGCGTGGTCGAACGCATCGGCGACTATGCGAAGAACATCGCCAAGCGCGTGCCGCTGATGAATGCCAATCAGCGCATGCAGGAGCCGATCGCGCTTCTCCCTTCCATGGGCCAGGTCGCGGGTGAGATGGTGCAGGATGCGTTGAACGCCTTTGCCGCGCGCAATGCGGATCTGGCCCTGGCCGTGATCGAGCGCGATACGGTGGTGGACGATTTCTACAACAGCGTGTTTCGCACGCTCGTCACCTTCATGGTCGAAAATCCCAAGACGATCAGCGAATGCGCGCATCTGCTGTTCATCGCCAAGAATATCGAGCGCATCGGCGACCATGCCACGAACGTGGCGGAAATGGTCTATTACGCCGCAACCGGCAATACGGCGCCCGAACGCGAGCGCGGCGGCCAGAACCAGGAGGACTGAGCATGGCCCGCGCCAAAATGCTTCTGGTGGAGGATGACGCGGCGCTGGCCGAACTCCTCATCTGGCACTTCAAACGGGAGGATTTCGAGGTTTCCCACACCGTCGACGGCGAAGAGGCATTGTTGATGGCGCAGGAAAATGTGCCCGACATCGTGCTGCTCGACTGGATGGTGGAAAGCCTGTCGGGGATCGAGGTTTGCCGCCGCCTGCGTCGCATGAACGGCACGGCGAACGTGCCGATCATCATGCTGACCGCGCGCGGCGAGGAAGAGGATCGCGTCCGGGGGCTGGAAACCGGCGCGGACGATTATGTGACCAAGCCTTTCTCGCCCCGCGAGCTGGTGGCGCGCGTCGGCGCGGTGCTGCGGCGCGTGCGCCCGGCGCTGGCGGGGGAAACGCTGACCTTCGCGGATGTCGAGATGGATACGGTGGGCCACAAGGTCCGTCGCGGCGGACAGGTGATCCCGCTGGGGCCGACCGAATTCCGCCTGCTGAAACATTTCCTGGAGCATCCGGGCTGGGTCTTCTCGCGCGAGCGTCTACTCGACAGCGTGTGGGGGCAGGACAGCGACATCGAACTGCGCACGGTGGACGTGCATATCCGCCGCCTGCGCAAGGCCATCAATGCGGATGGACGCTATCACGACATCATCCGTACCGTTCGATCGGCAGGCTATGCGCTGGATACGGATGGGGTGGCGTAAGGACGACTAATTCTGTGTCGCATCGTTGTTTGCGAAAAGCCGGATTCCACCTTTTCGCACGATGCTCTGTGCAGGGTCTTGCCGCCAAACAAAAGCGCCCCGGCCTTCTGGCCGGGGCGCTTTTGTCTCAACCTCTCGCCGGACCTCAAGCCGCCTTGCGCGCCTTGGTCAGTTTTTTCATCAGCATGTCCCGCTTCAGGCGCGACAGATGGTCGATGAACAGCACGCCCTGCAAATGATCCATCTCGTGCTGGAGGCAGGTTGCGAGCAACCCTTCCAGTCGCTCCTCATGGATGCGGCCGTCGCGGTCCATCCAGCTTGCGCGGATGGATGCGGGCCGTTCGACTTCGGCGAACTGGTCGGGGACCGACAGGCAACCCTCATTGTAAACCGACAGATCTTCCGAATCTTCGAGAATCTCCGGATTGATGAACACCATCGGCTTCTTGACCGGCGGCGCATCCTCCTCGTCCGATTCCGGTTCCTGGAGGTCCATCACCAGCACGCGCTTGGGCACGCCGACCTGGATCGCCGCCAGGCCGATGCCGGGCGCATCGTACATCGTCTCGAACATGTCATCGATCAGACGCTGCAAATCATCATCGATCGCCTCAACCGGAGACGAAATGGTACGCAGGCGCGGATCGGGCGCCTCCAAAATGGGAAGAATGGCCATGCGCCTAAAATAATCGGATAGCCGGGAAAATTCAAGCGACCGGGCGCCGCGCCCTCAGCGCCTGTGCCAGCGTGCCTTCGTCCAGATAATCCAGCTCCCCGCCGACCGGCACGCCATGGGCAAGCTGGGTCAGACGGACGGGAAATTGCTCCAGCCGCTCCGCCAGATAATGGGCGGTCGTCTGCCCCTCCAGCGTGGCGTTCATCGCCAGCACAACCTCATCGATACCCCCAGCCTCAACCCGCGCCACCAGCGCGTCGATACTCAGATCCTCCGGCCGGACACCCTCCAGCGCCGAAAGCCGCCCGCCCAGCACATGGAAGCGCCCCGGAAACAGCCGCGACTTGTCCAGCGCCCACAGATCCGCCACATCCTCCACCACGCAGAGCGCGCGCGCATCGCGCCTCGTGTCGGCGCAGATGCCGCAGGGGTCGACGGTATCGACATTGCCGCATAGGCTGCACGTCACCAGCCGATCGTTCACCGCATCGAGCGCGCGCAGCAGCGGCTCCAGCGCGGATTCGCGCTTCTTGAGCAGATGCAGCACAGCGCGCCGCGCCGAACGCGGGCCAAGGCCGGGCAGGCGGGAGAGCGCCTGCGTCAGCGCTTCGATTTCGGGAGAAGCCATGGAACCGGAATAAGGGCTTGCAAGTCGTGGGCACAAGGGGTTTGAGGTGCCGCCATGCGTATCGTCTATATGGGAACCCCCGATTTCGCCGTTCCGGCTCTGGCCGCACTGGCCAAGGCCGGGCATGAGATCGTCGCCGTCTACAGCCAGCCGCCCCGTCCGGCGGGGCGCGGCAAGGCGCTGCGCCCCTCCCCTGTCCATGCCAAGGCCGAGGAAATGGGGATCGAAGTCCGCACGCCGGTGTCCCTTAAGGATGCGGAAGTGCAGGCCGCCTTCGCCGCGCTGAACGCCGATGTCGCAGTGGTCGCCGCCTATGGCTTGATCCTGCCGCGCCCGATTCTCGATGCGCCGCGCCTGGGCTGCATGAACATCCATGCCTCCCTGCTGCCCCGCTGGCGGGGCGCGGCGCCGATCCAACGCGCCATATTGGCGGGCGACAATGTCATCGGCGTCACGATCATGGACATGGAAGCGGGACTCGACACCGGGCCGATGCGCGCCAAGCATGTCACCCCGGTCGAGGACAAGACCGCCGGCGCGTTGACGCAGGAACTGGCCGAAGCGGGCGCGGAACTGATGGTCGAGGTGCTGGACGACATCGACCTGCATCCCCCGGTGCCCCAACCGGAGGACGGCGTCACCTATGCGTCCAAGATCGAAAAGGCCGAATCGCGCATCGACTTCAGCCGCGACGCGCATCAGGTCGAGCGGCAGGTGCGCGCCTTCAATCCTTTCCCCGGCGCCTTTTTCGAATATCGCGGCGAACGGTTCCGCATCCTGACCGCCCATGTCGAGGATCATGAAGGCAGCAGGGAGAACAGGGCGGGCGAACTGCTCGACAACAGCCTGCTGATCGGCTGCGGCCATGGCGCGATCCGCCCGACGCTGATCCAGCGCGCAGGCAAGGGCGCGATGTCCGCGGGCGAATTGCTGCGCGGCTATGACATGCCTGCGGGCAGCCGGATCGACGCCTGACCCTATGACCCGTTTCGCCTTCACCGTCGAATTTGACGGCCGCCCCTTCATGGGCTGGCAACGGCAGGCCCATGGCCCCAGCGTCCAGCAGGCGATAGAGGACGCGATCCGCGCCGTCACCGGCGAACAGGCCGTGATCCACGCGGCGGGGCGCACCGATGCGGGCGTCCATGGCTTGGCCATGCGTGCCCATGCGGACATTGAAAAGGAGATGACGCCGTTCCGCCTGATGGAGGCGCTGAACGCGCTTCTCCGGCCCGATCCGGTTGCGATTCTGGCCTGCGAGGTCGTACCCGACGATTGGCATGCGCGCTTTTCCTGCCTTGGCCGCTCCTATGTCTATCGCATCGCCAACCGGCGCGCGCCGCTGACCTGGGAGAGCGGGCTATGCTGGCGCGTGATCCAGCCGCTGGACGAAGCCGCCATGCACGATGCGGCGCAGCTTCTGGTCGGGCGGCATGACTTCACCACCTTCCGCTCGGCCCATTGCCAGGCGGAAAGTCCGGTCAAGACGCTGGACCGGCTGGACGTGGAGCGTGTCGGCGACCGCATCGCGATCTACGCGGAGGCACGATCCTTCCTCCATCATCAGGTGCGATCGATGGTCGGCTGTCTGGCCATGGTAGGCATGGGCCGCTGGTCCATCGGCGATCTGGAAACGGCCCGCGATGCGCAGGATCGCGCCGCCTTGGGCCTCAATGCGCCGCCGGACGGACTATATTTCGTCAGCGCCCGCTATCCGGGCGGGTGATCAGAGGCTGGCGCGGAAGGGCGTGAAATTCGTGCCCTCGTCATACACATCCAGCCCCTCGGCCCGCTTCAGGCCGTTGACCACCATATAGGTCACAGGCGTGAGCACCACTTCCCAGCCGACCTTCATCGCCCAGTTGGTGATCATCACGGTCAGCACCTGTTCCTGGGTCCAGATGCCGTAGAAGGCGAGCGGATAGAAGAAGAGGCTGTCCACCCCCTGTCCCACGATGGTCGAACCGATGGTGCGGGTCCACAGGTGCTTGCCCTGCGTCAGCAGCTTCATCTTGGCGAGCACGAAGCTGTTGGCGAACTCCCCAGCCCAAAAGGCCGTGACCGATGCGAAGACGATGCGCCAGGTGCTGCCGAACACGGCTTCATACGCCTTCTGGTCGGGCCAGCCTTCCGCCGGCGGCAATTGCACCACCACCCAGCTCATCAACGCCATGAACAGCATCGCGCCGAAGCCTGCCCAGACGCAGCGCCGCGCACGCGCATAGCCATAGACTTCGGTCAGCACGTCGCCCAGCACATAGCCCAAGGGGAAGAACAGAATGCCCGCGCCGAAGGTGAAGCCACCCACGGTCGACAGCTTCGCCGCGCCAATCAGGTTGGACAACAGCAATATGGCGACAAAGGCCGCCATGCAAAAATCGAAGTAGCGCAAGGGGCGTGCGCCCAGCGCATAGGCGTCGATTTTTCTGATCCCCTCTTCGCTCATGCCGCTGTGCATAAATGGCATTCCGGCAAAAGCAATGCCGCGCATGATTGCGCGACCGGCCAAGCCCGGCTATCGAGCCGGTGACGGCCCCGTAGCTCAGTTGGATAGAGCATTCGCCTTCTAAGCGAATGGTCGCAGGTTCGAATCCTGCCGGGGTCGCCAATCCGACGCCGTCAGCCTTTCTTGTCAGCGCCCCGGATCGCGGGCTTCATCGCATCATAAACCATGCCGGTCAGCATCAGGCTGCCCTGTCGCGACAGATGATCGTCGTCGGAATAAAGCGGCACGCCATGCGCCGTCATCGCGCAATGGCCGGTGCGGCAGAGCAGGCGGTGGGGATAGAGAATCTTCACCGGAAAATGGCGCTGCATCTGGTCGAAGGCGTTGAACACGCCACGCTGCCGCCGCAGATAGTCCGCCCGCGACAGATTGAGCGGCGCAGGTTCGCTGTAGAGCTCCGCCCGCGCCAGCGTTTCGGGCACATTGCGGCGGAATTCAGGGATGGGCGCGACCAGGATCACCTGCTTGCCCATGGCCGCCAGCGTCCGCACCGTTTCCTGAAGGCCCGCGCGGAAGAGCTGCGCGTCGCGGCCGAGGCTGCGGTCGTCATCCTCGTCCCGGCCGAGATAGCAGGGCGTACCCCCCTCCGGCCGCTTGCCGTTGGCGCAAAGCCCCCAGCGCGACACCAGGAAAACCGTATGGATGGACGGGGTGGTGCGCAGCGTTTCCAGCACCAGCCGGTTGAACTCGCTGCAATCATGGGCCGGCGGCTGGTCCAGCCGGTCGAGGCCCATCAGCGTCGGACAGGCGGGGTAGGACGCGATCCGCCCCGACAGGCCCAGTGCATTTCCGGCCCGGTCGAACGCGGGTTTCAGCGCATGGGCATGGGAATCGCCCCAGAGGAGGAAGCTGGGCGCCGTGCCGTTGCGCGCGCCCACCGGGCAAAGCCTGTGATGCCGCGCCGGCGCCATGCCGGAACAGTGCGCGGGCAAATAGGCCATGCTCCGACTCGCGGCATCGAGCGCCGCGACCGATGGCGCGACCCGTGATGGCAAACCGTCGGAGAAATAAAGCAGCGCCCCGGCCCCGCCCCCGGTCATGACCAGCGCCCCGGCAAAGGCGAAGGCGCGGCCCGTGGTGAAGCTGCGCGACCGGCGGAACGGCTCTTCGACGAACCGCCAGCTGATCCAGGCGACCAGCAGCGACAGCAGCATGACCAACAGTTGCTCCCGCAAGCGCCAGTCGCCATCGGTGCGATAGGTCCAGAAGACGATGATCGGCCAGTGCCAAAGATAGAGCGAATAGGAGATGCGGCCGATCGCCACCGGCACGGCTTGGCCGAGCAGTCGGTTGACCAGCGATCCGGTCAGCCCCGCATGCAGGATCAGCATGGCGCCCAGCACCGGAAACAGGGCATTGACGCCCGGAAAGACGGTCGCGTTCGAAAAGTCGAGGATGGCCCATCCGATCAGCGCCAGGCCGGCGAACCCGCACAACTGCGCCGCGAAGGGGCTGCGGATGGCGGGAATCCGACCCGTCGCCAGCAACGCCCCGCCCAGAAACTCCCACGCCCGCGGAAAGGGCAAATAGAAGGCCGTGACCGGCGACCGATCGACCAGCAGCAGCGCGGCGAGGAAGGATAGCAGCGCCACCATCCCCAGCATCGGACGGAAGCGCCCGCCCGCCCGGAAGATGAGGAGCATCAGCAGCGGAAAGACAATGTAGAATTGTTCCTCCACCGCGAGCGACCAGCCATGGAGCAGCGGCGCCTCCTCCGCGGCGGTGCCGAAATAACCGCTATGCCGCGCGAAATAGAAGTTGCTGGAAAACAGCACCGTCGCCACCGCGCTCGTCCCCAGGGCGCGATAGTCGAGCGGCAGCAGGATCAGGCTGCCTGCCGCGATGGTCACGGCGATCATCGCGAACAGCGCCGGGAAGATCCGGCGGATGCGGCGGGCGTAAAAGCCGGTCAGGGTGAACCGGCCCTGCTCCAGTTCGCGCGCGATGATCGACGCGATCAGATAGCCCGAAATGACGAAGAAGATGTCGACCCCGACAAAGCCGCCATAGAAGGGCCAGAGATCGAGATGGAAGAACAGCACCGGCAGCACGGCGAGCGCGCGCAGCCCGTCAACGTCGCGGCGATAGGCGATATGCGGCTGCGCCCAGTCCTCCGGCGATACCGGCAGGATGGCAGGGGATGCACGGGTGGCGATGCTCTTTCCCTCCTTTTTTCAAAGGGATTGGGCAGTGATAGAGGCTGTACCAGCCAGCGCATCAGGGCATCGGGAGAGGCGCGCAGGGCAAAAGTGGTAGGGCGATCGGTCAACCGCGCGCGCGCAGCAGCAGATCGTCGGTCACGGTCATGGTGAAGATGGGATCGGCGTCGGCCGGCACTTCGGCAATGGCATCGACGAAGGCCGCGCGCGTCTCCGGCTCGTCATAGACCATCTTCCGGTCGAAGGCCGCGCGCCAGGTCGCCTCGTCCGGCCATTCGGCGTAACCGACGAAGCGCCCGTCCGCATCGCGGTGCAGGCGCGAACCGTAACTGCCGTATTTTTCGCGGATCAGGTCGGTTCCCCGGCGCCAGGCCTTGCGGAACTGCTCTTCCTTGCCGGGGTGGACGCGCCACCAATAAACCGCGACGAACATCGGCTCTCTCCTTTGCGGGAGAGAATGATGCGATGCGGGGAAGGTTGCGACAGAAAAAAGGGCGCCCGGTTCCCCGCGCGCCCTTTTTGGGAAGCGAAAATCAGAGAACCGACTGGCCGGTCTTTTCCCAGTCGGCCAAGAAGCCGGCAATGCCCTTGTCGGTCAGCACATGGTTGAACAGCGCCTTTATGACCGAGGGCGGCGCGGTCATCACGTCGGCGCCGATCTTCGCCGCTTCCAGCACATGGATGGGGTGACGGACCGAGGCCACCAGGATTTCGGTGTCGAACGCGTAATTGTCGTAGATCAGGCGGATATCCTCGATCAGCTTCATGCCGTCGAAGCCATTATCGTCATGCCGGCCGACGAAGGGCGAGATGAAGGTCGCGCCCGCCTTGGCCGCCAGCAGCGCCTGATTGGCCGAGAAGCAGAGGGTGACGTTCACCATGACGCCATCGCCGGTCAGCGCCTTGCAGGTCTTGAGGCCGTCGATGGTCAACGGCACCTTGATGCAGACATTGTCGGCGATCTTCCGCAGCACGGCGGCTTCCTTCATCATCGTCTCATGGTCGAGCGCGACGACTTCGGCCGACACCGGCCCTTCGACCAGCCCGCAAATTTCCTCGACCACTTCCAGGAATTTACGGCCCGACTTGTGGATCAGCGAGGGGTTAGTGGTAACGCCGTCCAGCAGGCCCGTGGCGGCAAGGTCGCGGATTTCGTTGGTGTCGGCGGTATCGACGAAGAATTTCATGGCGTGGCTCCGAAGGGAGAGTGGCGAATCGCGCTCCCTTTAGCGGCTGATGGCGGATTTAGCCATTATTGCCGTTCGCCGAGGCTTTACCGCCGCGCCCGCGCAACATTATGACGGTGACACCTTTCCAAAGGACCGATCGATGCTCCGCCTTCAGCGTTCCCGCTCTATATGGGACGCGTCCCTGCTCATCGCAATGAGCGCCGCCATGCCCGCCGCCGCCGCGACCAGCGAAACCCAGGGGTGGATGACCGAATCGCTTATCGTCAAGGCAAGCGATGCCGACACCGTCCTGATCGACGCCAGCCAGCGCTTCCGGCGGGACCGTTCCAATGGCGATCAGCAGGTCGCGCGCGTCTCGCTCGATCATCGCATCGCGACGGGCGTGCAGATCGGCGCGGGCTTTGCCTATTTCCACTCCGGTCCCGAACAGGAAATGCGCCTGTTCCAGCAGCTGTCGATGGCGAAGGGCATGTGGCTGTCCCGCACCCGGATCGAGCAGCGCTTCTTCGACACCGCCGACAAGGCGGGTTGGCGCCTGCGCCAGCGGGTGCAGGCGTCGATTCCGCTCGACGTCGGCAAGCAATGGACGCTGGTCGCAGCCGCCGAGTTGATGGTCCAGCTCAATCGCGCCAAGCCCAGCGACAAGACCGGCCTGGCCGTGATGCGCCATCAGATCGGCCTGCGCCATCCGATCGGCAAGGCGCTGGACGCCCAATTGCTCTATATGCGGCAGCAGACTTTCCGCGACGGCAAGCCCGATGCGGTGGCGCATATCCCCTGGCTGACATTGAGCTGGAAAATCTGACGCTTCCTCCCTTGCCTCCCCCGTCCCTGCCATTAGGGAAGGGGCGATGAGTTCGCGCGCCCGTGTCATCCTGCTGAACGCTGCCCTGGGGCCGCTCGACTATCGCGTGCCGCATGGGATGAACGCCAGGCCCGGCAGCATCGTCGTCGCGCCGCTGGGACCGCGCCAGATCGTCGGCGTGGTGTGGGAGGAGGACAGCTTCCCCGATATCGAGACGGTGGGCGACAACCGCCTGCGCAATATCGTGGCGCTGGTCGATGCACCGCCGGTGCCCGAAACGGTGCGCCGCCTGATCGAGTGGACGGCGGACTATTATCTCGCGCCCATCGCCGCCGTGCTGCGCATGACGCTGGCATCGATGGCGGCGCTGGAGGGGGCCCGCACCGTCATCGAATATCGCGCCACCGGCGAGTTGCCGGACCGCATGACCGAGCAGCGGACCCAGGCGATGGAGCGCATCGGGGAGCGGCAGGGGCTGATCCGCGAACTGGCGATGATCGGCGGCGTCAGCGATGCGGTGATTCGCGGCCTTATCAAGGCGGGCGCCTTCGAAGCGGTGGAAGTCAGCGTCGATACGCCCTTCCCCAGGCCCGATCCCGACCATGCTCCGCCGCTTTTGTCCGACAAGCAGGGCGCCGCCGCCGATCAGTTCATCGCGGCCGTGAAGGACCGGACCTTCGCCCCCTTCCTGCTCGATGGCGTGACCGGATCGGGCAAGACCGAGGTATATTTCGAAGCCATTGCCGCCGCCATCCGCGAGGGGCGGCAGGTGCTGGTGCTGCTCCCCGAAATCGCACTGACCGAACCCTTTCTCGAACGGTTCGAAAAGCGCTTCGGCACGGTGCCGGTCAACTGGCACAGCGGCCTGCGCCAGAGCGAGCGGCGTCGGGCGTGGCGGGCAATCGCGGCGGGCGAGGCGCCGGTGGTGGTCGGCGCGCGCTCGGCGCTGTTCCTGCCCTATCCCAATCTCGGCCTCATCATCGTCGACGAAGCGCATGAAGCCAGCTTCAAGCAGGAGGACGGCGTCCATTACCACGCCCGCGACGTGGCGGTGATGCGCGGCCTGATCGAGAAATTCCCGGTCATCCTCGCCTCGGCCACGCCCGCCATCGAGACGCGGCATCAGGTGGAACTGGGCCGGTACAGGGAGATCAAGCTCCCCTCCCGCTTCGGCGGCGCGGCCATGCCCGCCATCGAGGAGGTCAACCTGCTGACCGATCCGCCCGAGCGCGGCCGCTGGATCGCCCCGCCCCTCGTCCGCGCCATCGACGAAAATATGGCGAAGGAGGAGCAGAGCCTGCTGTTCCTCAACCGCCGGGGCTATGCGCCGCTGACGCTCTGCCGTCATTGCGGCTATCGTTTCCAATGCCCCAATTGCACCGCCTGGATGGTCGAGCACCGGCTGACCCATCGCCTCGCCTGCCACCATTGCGGCCATGTCATCCCGGCCCCGCGCTTCTGCCCGGAATGCAAGGAGGAGGATTCGCTGGTTGCCTGCGGCCCCGGTGTCGAGCGCATCGCGGACGAGGTGAAGGCCCTCTGGCCCAATGCCCGCACCGCCATTGTCACCTCCGACACGCTGTGGTCGCCCGCCAAGGTCGCGGAGTTCGTGAAATCGGTGGAGGCGGGCGCCATCGACATCATCGTCGGCACGCAGCTCATCACCAAGGGCTATCATTTCCCGAACCTGACGCTGGTGGGCGTGATCGACGCGGACCTGGGGCTGGAGGGCGGCGACCTGCGCGCGTCGGAGCGCACCTTCCAGCAAATCGTGCAGGTGGCGGGACGCGCCGGGCGCGGGCAAAAGCCGGGCCGCGTCTTCGTCCAGACCCGCATGCCGGAGGCGGAGGTCATCAAGGCGCTGATCGCGGGCGATTCGGAACGCTTCTATGAGGTGGAGACGGCCAATCGCCGCCACGCCAACGCCCCGCCCTTCGGCCGCTTCGCCGCGATCATCATCTCCAGCGAGGATGCCGACGAAGCCGCCGAAGTCGCCCGCCTGATCGGCAAATCGGCTCCTCTGATCGAGGGCATGCGCGTCTACGGTCCCGCGCCCGCGCCGCTTTCCGTGCTGCGGGGCCGCCATCGCCACCGCCTGCTGATCCACGCCACTAGGCAGGTCGACGTGCAGGGCGCGATCCGCGAATGGCTGGGCAATCTGACATGGAAATCGGGCACGCGGGTGGCGGTGGACGTCGACCCCTACAGCTTCATGTGATGGAAAGCCCCTGCGTCAATATCTGCACGCTCGACAAGGCCCGGCGGGTCTGCACCGGCTGCGGGCGCACGACCGATGAGATCGCCCGTTGGCGAGGGATGAGCAAGGCGCAGCGGCGAGCGATCATGGAGCGGTTGAAAAAGGCCTAACCCTGCCCTTCCCGCTCCAGCAGCGCTCTCTTCCGCTCGACCCCATAGGCGTAGCCGCCCAGACTTCCATCGCTCCGCAGAACGCGATGGCAGGGGATCAGCACCGCCAGATTATTGCCGCCGCAAGCCGTTCCGGCTGCCCGCACCGCGCCCGGCTTGCCGACCGCCGCCGCGATTTCGCCATAGGTCCGCGTCTCGCCCGGCGGTATGGCGCGCAGCGCCGCCCAGACCGCCTGCTGGAAGGCCGTTCCCGACACATCCATCGGCAGTTCCAGCGCTGCCGCCGGATCGTCGATCAACCGTGCCACCTGCGCCGCCAATCCGAGAAGCGCCTCATCGCCGGGCAGAATCTCCGCCTTGGGAAAGCGTCGGCGCAGGTCCGATTCGCCTTCGTCGAAGCTGATCCGGCACAATCCCCGCTCCGTCCCCGCAACCAGCGCGGGCCCAAGGCTGGTCGCCACCACCGCATGGCGAATCACCGCGCCCCGGCCCCCGTCCCGCCAGGCGCTGGGCGTCATGCCCAGATGCTGCCCGACATCGGCATAGGCCCTGCTCGGCGCATTATAGCCCGCTTCATAGATGGCTGCGGTGACGCTGCTCCCCTCCTCCAGCGCGCTTTTCAACCGTTCGGTGCGCAGCGACCGGGCATAGGCGGCGGGCGTCATCCCCGTTTCCCGTTTGAACAGCCGATGGAAATGATGCGGCGCATAGCCGGCATGATCCGCCACCTCCCCCAGCGAAGGCGGCGTTTCGGCGGCAGCGATGAAGGCGATGGCGGCGTCCACCGCCAGCCGGTCGCGCCCCACCTCGTCCGGGCGGCAGCGCAGGCAGGCGCGGAAACCCGCCGCCCGCGCCCCTTCGGGATCGGGCAGGAATATCATATTTTCCCGCCGGGGATGGCGCGCGGCACAACTCGGCTTGCAATAGATGCCGGTGGTCAGCACGGCGCCGACAAACCGCCCGTCAAAGGCGCGATCCCGGCGCAGAAAAGCGTCCCAGCACGCCTCGGCGTCGGGCATCGAGCGCTTCGCAGGTTCGATATGTCTCATCTCGGTCATGCATATGGGATAGGGCGTTGGAATGCGCCAGACTTCCCGCCGCTTGCGGTCAAAAGGCGGTTTCGCATATTTCCGCATTGCCTCAATCCCGCCATTGCATATGAATGCCGCAAATCATGGTCGCATTATTCCGTCGCCTCGCCCTGATCCTCGCCCTCGTCGCGCCCCTGAGCGCGCGTGCGGAGCAGCAGGATATCGCCGCCGCCGCCCGCGGCGTGGTTCGCGTCGTGCTGGTCGCGACCAACGGCTCCGACGCCTATTTCGTGGGGCATGGCAGCGGCTTTGCGGTCGCGCCCGACAAGATACTGACCAACGCCCATGTGGTCGAACTGACGCGGCAGGAAAAAAATCTCGTCATCGGCGTCATCCCTTCGGAAGGGAGCAAGACCTTTGGCGGCCGGATCATCGCCTATTCGCCGGGCAACGACCTGGCGCTGATCCAGCTGGAGGAAGGGAGCCTGCCGGTCAGCACCTTCTACGGCGGGGCGGTCAGCGACGGGCAGCATGTCACCGCCATCGGCTATCCCGGCACGGTCGACCGCGCGCAGGGCCTGGGCCTGAAGCAGATGGTCGAGCCGCTGGGCACGGTCAAGACCAGCGGCAATGTCTCCTCCGGCCGCGCCAGCCAGAATTTCGACACGGTGCTGCACACCGCGCCGCTGGCGGCGGGCAATAGCGGCGGCCCGCTGGTCGACGATTGCGGGCGCGTGCTGGGCGTCAACAGCTTCGGATCGGTGTCGGACGGCAATGATGCCGAATTCGGATTCGCCGTATCCTGGCGGGAGGTCGCCTCTTTCCTGCGGCAGGCGGGCGTTTCTTCGCTGCACACGGTCCTTCCCTGCCGATCCATGGCGGAGGCCGACGCCGCCGAAGCCGCCCTCACCCAGCGCGAGGAGGCGCGGAGCGAACAGTCCGAACGCGCCCGCGCCGACGCCCGCGAAGCCGCGATGAACAAGGCGCGCGACACCGCCGAGCGCGACGTGATCTCTGCCCGCGAAAATGCGATGGCAGGCGCCGCCGTGCTGCTGGCGCTGGCGGTGCTGGGCCTTGGCGGAGGCGGCCTGTTCTACAGCCAGGGCAAGGAAAGGCGCGCGACCTGTTGGCTGGCCGGGGGCGGCCTGCTGCTGTTCGGCGCGATCGGACTGTTCTTCCTCAAGCCCAGCTTCTCCAGCATCGACGAGCGCGTCAAACTGCCCGAGGACAAGAGCGTCACCGCCAACAATGCCTATGCCTGGGCGGGCGACAATCTGTGCAAGGTCGACCTCGACCGCAGCCGCCTCACCGTGTCGGAACCCAATGACATCGGGTTCAACTGGGCCGATGGCGGCTGCGTCGATGGGCACACCCAATATGTGTCGTCCGGCACCGGCTGGCAGCGGGCGGGCATCCCCGACGACCGCAATTTCGTGACCGTCAGCCGCTTCGACCCGGCCACCGGCATCCTGCGGGTCCAGCGCTGGCTGCCCGATCTCGACACCATGGCCAGGGCGCGGGCGCTGGTGAAGAACGGCCCGATCAAGGGCTGCGGCAGCGACCCTGCGTTGCTGGCGAAGATCGCCTCGCTCCAGACCGATCTTGGCGCCCTGTTGTCGGCCCAGCCCAATGAGCGGATCGTCTATCATTGCCAGAAGGGACGGCTCGCCCCGGCCGACACCCGGCAATAGCCGATTCGCCACTCATAAAAACTCAGGCAAATCGCAATGCTGTCATCCTGACGGCGGAATCGCGTTCCATGGCTTGCATAGTCATAATCCCGCTGCTAACCGGCCCCCCAACAGGGGACCGGGGCAATTACTGCTCCCCTCTTTTTGCATGACCGGCAAATGAAGTGCCAGTGAACGAATGGAGGACGGTAAGCGCGTGGAGACGACCGGCGGTATTCAGGCCAGCCTCAGCGGCCGCTATGCGGTGGCGCTGTTCGATCTGGCCCGCGACGGCAAGACGCTCGACACCGTCGCAGCGAGCCTGGCGGCGCTCAAGACGGCAATTGCCGAATCGGCTGATTTCAAGGGGCTGATCAACAGCCCCGTGCTCAGCCGCGACGCAGCGGGTAAGACGATCGCAGCGGTCGCATCCGCCATGAGAATCGACGCGCTGACGACGAATTTCCTGGGCGTGCTCGCCCAGAATCGCCGCCTCTCTCAATTGCCCGCGGTGATCCGCGCCTATGAGACGCTGCTGTCGAATCACAAGGGCGAGGCCCGCGCCGAAGTGACGAGCGCTCACCCGCTCGACGCCGATCAGGTCGCCGCCCTGCAAAAGAGCCTCAAGGCCCGCGTCGGCCGCGAAGTCGCAGTCGATGCCAAGGTCGATCCCGCGATCCTGGGCGGGCTGGTCGTCAAGATCGGCAGCCAGATGATCGATTCCTCCATCCGCACCCGTTTGAATAGTCTCGCCCAGGCGATGAAAGGCTGAACATGGATATCAACGCCGCAGAAATTTCGAAGGTCATCAAGGACCAGATCGCCAATTTCGGCACCGAAGCGCAGGTGAGCGAAGTCGGTTCCGTGCTGACCGTGGGTGACGGCATTGCCCGCGTCCATGGCCTCGACAACGTCCAGGCGGGCGAAATGGTCGAGTTCGCCAATGGCGTGCAGGGCATGGCGCTGAACCTCGAAGCCGACAATGTCGGCGTCGTGATCTTCGGCTCGGACGCCGAGATCAAGGAAGGCGACACCGTCAAGCGCACCGGCACCATCGTCGACGTTCCCGTCGGCAAGGGCCTGCTCGGCCGCGTGGTCGACGGCCTCGGCAACCCGATCGACGGCAAGGGCCCGATCCAGTACACCGAGCGCAAGCGCGTGGAAGTCAAGGCGCCGGGCATCATCCCCCGCAAGTCGGTGCACGAGCCCGTGCAGACCGGTCTCAAGGCGATCGACGCCCTCGTCCCCGTCGGCCGCGGTCAGCGCGAACTGATCATCGGCGACCGCCAGACCGGCAAGACCGCCGTCGCGATCGACACCTTCATCAACCAGAAGACCGCGAACGCCGGTGATGATGAGAGCAAGAAGCTCTATTGCATCTACGTCGCCGTCGGCCAGAAGCGCTCGACCGTCGCGCAGATCGTCAAGCAGCTCGAAGAAAACGGCGCTATGGAATATTCCATCGTCGTCGCCGCGACCGCTTCGGAACCCGCTCCGCTCCAGTATCTGGCGCCCTACACCGGCGTCACCATGGGCGAATTTTTCCGCGACAACGGCATGCACGCCGTGATCGTCTATGACGACCTTTCCAAGCAGGCCGTCGCCTATCGTCAGATGTCGCTGCTGCTGCGTCGTCCTCCGGGCCGCGAAGCCTATCCGGGCGACGTTTTCTATCTCCACAGCCGCCTGCTGGAGCGCGCTGCGAAGATGAACGACGCCAACGGCAATGGCTCGCTGACCGCGCTGCCGATCATCGAGACGCAGGCGGGCGACGTGTCGGCCTACATCCCGACCAACGTGATCTCGATCACCGACGGCCAGATCTTCCTCGAAACCAACCTCTTCTACCAGGGCATCCGTCCGGCCATTAACGTCGGCCTGTCGGTGTCGCGCGTCGGCTCCGCCGCGCAGACCAAGGCGATGAAGAAGGTGTCCGGCTCGATCAAGCTGGAGCTGGCCCAGTATCGCGAAATGGCGGCCTTCGCCCAGTTCGGTTCGGACCTCGACGCGTCGACCCAGAAGCTGCTGAACCGTGGCGCGCGCCTGACCGAGCTGCTGAAGCAGGGCCAGTTCTCGCCGCTGCCGTTCGAAGAGCAGACCGCGTCGATCTTCGCCGGCACCAACGGCTATCTCGATAGCGTCGCCGTCAAGGACGTGACCCGTTACGAAGAGCTGATGCTCGCCTATCTGCGTCACGATTACCCCGAAGTGCTGGCCGCGATCCGCGACAGCAAGGATCTGGGCGACGATGCCAAGGGCAAGCTGAAGGCTGCGCTGGACAGCTTCGGCAAGACCTTTGCGTAAGACGGGCGCTTAACGAAGTGCTGACCGCTCATTCCCTCCTGGCCTGGACCGTCATGGCGATCGGTCTGGTGCTGCTGCCGGGACCGGACACCATGCTGGTGGCCGGTCACTCGGCACGGCTTGGGCTGAAGGCGGGAATGGCGGCGATCGGCGGCATCCTGATCGGCGGGCTGTTCTACATGGCGTTGTGCGGCTTCGGCTTCCTCAGCGTGCTGAACGCGGTGCCGGGGTTGTTCGTGGCGGTGAAGATTGCAGGGGCCATCTACCTCGCCTGGCTGGGTCTTTCGATGCTGCGGGGCGCGATCAAGCCCTCGCCCGCTTCGGAAGCGCCCAAGCTGCGGATCGGTGGATCGCCCTTCACCCAGGGGTTCATCAGCACTGTGCTGAACCCGAAGGTCGCGATCTTCTTCCTCGCCGCGCTGCCGCAATTCGTCGGCACCGGCCCGGACGCCCCGTGGCAGGGCATGATGCTGATCGCAATCGTCTATGTGCTGGGCTTCTTCTGGTGCGCCCTGCTGGCCGTGCTTGCCACCAAGGCAGGCCGCAAAGTGGGTCAGAGCAGCGCGATGCGCTGGTTCGAAGGCGCCATGGGCGTCGGTTTCTTTGGTCTCGCGGGCCGTCTGGCCCTTGCTCGGAATGTTTGAACTATGGCTAGCCTCAAGGAACTGAAGCTGCGCATCGGGTCGGTCAAGTCGACCCAGAAGATCACCAAGGCGAAGCAGATGGTCGCCGCGGCCAAGCTGCGCAAGGCGCAGGCCGCTGCCGAAGCTGCCCGCCCCTATTCCAGCCGCCTGGAAGCGGTCGTGGCCTCGCTGGCTTCGAAGATCGCGGGCGGTTCGGGCGAAGGCGCTTCCCCGCTGCTCGCCGGCACCGGCAAGGATGAGGTGCATCTGCTGGTCGTCGCCAACTCGGACCGTGGCCTCGCCGGTGCGTTCAACGCGAACATCGTCAAGGCCGCCCGCGCCAAGGCGGATGAGCTGATCCAGCAGGGCAAGACCGTCCGGTTCTACCTGATCGGCCGCAAGGGCCGCCCGGTCATCAACCGGACCTTCCCCGGCATGATCGTCGCCCAGTTCGACACCACCGCCGCCAAGGAGCCGGGTTACGCCCAGGCCGAAGAAATCGCGCATGAGCTGACGCAGATGTATCTGAACGGCAAGTTCGACGTCGCGCATCTTTTCTTCTCGCGCTTCAAGTCGGCTCTCGCCCAGATTCCGACCGAGCAGCAGATCATCCCGGTCAAGATCCCCGCCGACGCCGACCGCAACGCCATCGGCGCGACGGTGGAATATGAACCGAGCGAGGAAGCGATCCTCGACGATCTGCTGCCGCGCAATGTGACGGTGCAGATCTTCAAGGCGCTGCTGGAAAACAATGCGTCCGAACAGGGCGCGTCGATGACCGCCATGGACAATGCGACCCGCAATGCCGGCGACCTCATCAACAAGCTGACCATTCAGTATAACCGCAGCCGTCAGGCCGCGATCACCACCGAACTCGTCGAAATCATCTCGGGCGCCGAAGCCCTTTAAGTGCAGGCAAGGACAGAAGTCATGGCAACCACCAACAATGTAGGCCGCATTTCGCAGGTCATCGGCGCTGTCGTCGACGTGACCTTCCCCGATGCGCTGCCGTCGATTCTCTCGGCGCTGGAAACCAGCAACAACGGCCAGCGCCTGGTGCTGGAAGTCGCCCAGCATCTGGGTGAGAACACCGTCCGCACCATCGCGATGGACTCGACCGACGGCCTGACCCGCGGTCAGGAAGTCACCGACACCGGCGCGCAGATCAGCGTTCCCGTCGGCCCGGCCACGCTCGGCCGCATCCTGAACGTCGTCGGTGAGCCGATCGACGAGCGCGGCCCGGTCGGCACCACCCTCTCCGCCCCGATCCACGCCAAGGCGCCTGAGTTTGTCGACCAGTCGACCGACGCGTCGATCCTCGTCACCGGCATCAAGGTCATCGACCTTCTCGCTCCCTACGCAAAGGGCGGCAAGATCGGCCTGTTCGGCGGCGCGGGCGTCGGCAAGACCGTGCTCATTCAGGAACTGATCAACAACATCGCGAAGGGCCATGGCGGCACCTCCGTGTTCGCGGGCGTCGGTGAGCGTACCCGCGAGGGCAACGACCTGTATCACGAATTCCTCGACGCCGGCGTTATCGCCAAGGACGCCGACGGCAATGCGATCAGCGAAGGTTCGAAGGTGGCGCTGGTTTACGGCCAGATGAACGAACCGCCGGGCGCCCGCGCGCGCGTCGCCCTGTCGGGCCTGACCATCGCGGAATATTTCCGCGACCAGGAAGGCCAGGACGTGCTGTTCTTCGTCGACAACATCTTCCGCTTCACCCAGGCGGGCGCGGAAGTGTCGGCTCTGCTCGGCCGTATTCCTTCGGCCGTGGGCTATCAGCCGACCCTCGCCACCGACATGGGCGCCCTTCAGGAACGCATCACCTCGACCAACAAGGGTTCGATCACCTCGGTTCAGGCCGTCTACGTCCCTGCGGACGACTTGACCGACCCGGCGCCGGCGACCTCGTTCGCGCACTTGGACGCCACCACCGTTCTCAACCGCGCCATTTCGGAACTGGGCATTTATCCGGCGGTCGACCCGCTGGACTCGACCAGCCGCGTTCTGGAGCCCCGCGTCGTCGGTCAGGAGCATTATGAAACCGCCCGCGCGGTTCAGGCGATCCTGCAGAAGTACAAGTCGCTTCAGGACATCATCGCGATCCTGGGCATGGACGAGCTGTCGGAAGAGGACAAGCTGACCGTCGCCCGCGCCCGCAAGATCCAGAAGTTCCTGTCGCAGCCCTTCCACGTCGCGGAAGTCTTCACCGGCATCTCGGGCAAGTTCGTCCAGATCGAGGACACTGTGAAGTCGTTCAAGGCCGTGGTCGAAGGCGAATATGACCATCTGCCCGAAAACGCTTTCTACATGGTCGGCGGCATCGACGAAGCCATCGAAAAGGCGAAGAAGCTGGCTGCCGAAGCGGCGTAAAGCAGAACTCACCCCTCCTCCACGCGGGGAGGGGGCATAGGACATAAAGAATGGCACTGCATTTCGAACTCGTGACCCCGGAAAAGCTCGTCCGCTCGGAAGAGGTCTATCAGGTGGTCGTCCCCGGCACCGATGGCGACTTCGGCGTGCTGGAAGGCCACGCCCCCTTCATGTCGACGGTCCGCGACGGCGCGATCCAGATCTTCGCCACCGCCGGCAGCGCGCCGGAAGTCATTCCGGTTCGCGGAGGCTTTGCCGAAGTGAATGAAAAGGGCCTGACCGTCCTTGCCGAGCATGCCGGCTGACCGGCCACACCGTCATACCGCCATTGCAAAAAGGCCGCGCTCCACATCGGAACGCGGCCTTTTTGTTGAGCTCCTGTTTGGGCTGTTCCCGCTCATCGGATGCCGAACCCGTCCGCCACTGGGGCTGCGTCACGGCGCCGCCGACGCCGCGCCATTAGCCATTTATCAAAGTTTCCATCCTATTCACCTTGTGAGTCACAGCTGATCCAGATCATTTCGGCGGAGAATCATGAGCGCGTTTGGACGGAAAAACGGACCTGCCGGCATCAAGCCAGCCTTTGGCATAGCCCGGCCGATGCAGGGCGGCGCGCCGCGCGAAGAGGTCAAGGGCGGTGAGCAATTCCCGCCGCTGGATATGACGGCCCTGCCCGCCGAAACGCCAGTCGACCCCCTGTCCGCACCCACCGGCCAGATGCAGCGCAATGCCGACGCGATGCAGCGCCTGTCGGAACGCGCCAATGCCGAACATGCGACCGATACCGGGCCGCAGGGCTTTGAAGCGTCGGTCCACACGATCAAGGAACAGGTCCTCCCCCGCCTGCTGGAGCGGGTCGATCCCGAAGCCGCCGCGACGCTGACCAAGGATGAACTGGCCGAGGAATTCCGGCCGATCATCATGGAAGTGCTGGCGGAACTGAAGCTCACCCTCAACCGCCGCGAGCAGTTCGCGCTGGAAAAGGTGCTGGTCGATGAGCTTCTTGGCCTGGGACCGCTGGAGGAATTGCTGTCCGACCCGGATGTCAGCGACATCATGGTCAACGGCCCGGACCAGACCTATATCGAAAAGAAGGGCAAGCTCCAGATCGCGCCGATCAAGTTCCGCGATGAGGAGCATCTGTTCCAGATCGCCCAGCGCATCGTGAACAAGGTCGGCCGCCGCGTCGACCAGACCACGCCGCTGGCCGACGCCCGCCTGCCCGACGGTTCCCGCGTGAACGTGATCGTGCCGCCGCTTTCCCTGCGTGGCACGGCCATCTCGATCCGTAAATTTTCCGCCAAGCCGATCACGCTGGACATGCTTGCCCAATGGGGCGCGATGAGCCAGAAGATGTGCACCGCGCTCAAGATCGCGGGCGCCTGCCGCTTCAATATCGTGATCTCGGGCGGCACGGGTTCGGGCAAGACGACCATGCTCAACGCCCTGTCGAAGATGATTGACCCGGGCGAACGCGTGCTGACCATCGAGGACGCCGCGGAACTCCGGTTGCAGCAACCGCACTGGCTGCCGCTGGAAACCCGCCCGCCGAACCTGGAGGGCCAGGGCGCGATCACCATCGGCGACCTTGTCAAGAACGCCCTGCGTATGCGCCCGGACCGCATCATCCTGGGCGAAATTCGTGGCGCGGAGTGTTTCGACCTTCTTGCAGCGATGAACACCGGCCATGACGGCTCCATGTGTACCCTTCACTCCAACAGCCCGCGCGAGTGCCTCGGCCGTATGGAGAATATGATCCTGATGGGCGACATCAAGATCCCCAAGGAAGCCATTTCCAAGCAGATCGCCGACTCGGTCGATCTGATCGTGCAGGTGAAGCGCCTGCGCGACGGTTCGCGCCGCGTCACCAACGTGACCGAGGTGATCGGCATGGAAGGCGACGTCATCGTCACCCAGGAACTGTTCAAGTTCGAATATCATGACGAGGATGACAGCGGGAGGATCATCGGCGAATATCGCTCCATGGGCCTGCGTCCCTACACGCTGGACAAGGCGCGGCAGTTCGGCTTCGATCAGCCCTTCCTGGAAGCCTGCTTGTAAGGGTTGCGTGATCCCGCAAGCCGGTTAAGGCGGGCGCGTGTCGCCCGTCCCTCCCTACAGCCGCCCACATCGTCCCCTTTACGCCATCGTCCTGCGGTTGATCGCGGTGATCTGCCTGTCGGTCATGTTCGTGACGGTCCGGCTGGCCGATGCGCGCGGCGTGCATGTAATCGAATCGCTGTTCTACCGGCAGGCGCTGGCGCTGCCGGTGGTGTTCGCGTGGATCGCCTCAACGACAGGCATCGGCTTGATCCGCACCCGGCGGATCGGCGTCCACGCGACCCGCATGGCCATCGGCCTGACCGGCATGGCGCTCAATTTCCTGTCCTATATCCTGCTGCCCCCCGCCGAAGCCGCGACCATCGGCTTCACCATGCCGATCTTCGGCACCATATTGTCCGCGCTGATCCTGCGCGAGGCGACGGGGGTTCACCGCTGGGGCGCGGTGCTGATCGGCTTCCTTGGTGTGTTGGTGATGGTGCGCCCGGATGCGGGGCATTTCCCCGCTATCGGCGTCGCGGTCGCGATTGCCGCCGCCTTCGTCACCGCCAGCGTCAGTCTGGTCCTGCGCGAACTGGGCCGTACGGAAAATGCCGGGGTGATCGTGTTCTGGTTCACCCTGCTCTCGCTCCCGCCGCTGGCTGTCGGGATGCTGTTCCATGGCCAGTCTCACGATCCGGTCACCTGGGGACTGCTGCTGCTGATCGGCGTGGTCGGCGGCATCGCGCAAATCTGCCTCACCGCCGCGCTGCGTTGGGCGCCGGTGTCGGTGGTGCTGCCTATGGACTACAGCACCATCATCTGGACCACGCTGCTGGGCTGGGCGATCTGGGGCGACTGGCCGATGAGCACGACCTGGATCGGCGCCGCGCTCATCGTCGCCAGCGGTCTTTATATCGCCTGGCGCGAGCATGTCCGCGCCCGGCGGCCCGCCTCAGCTCAATAATTCGGCATCCAGGCTGATCTCGGCATTCAGCAGCTTGGATACCGGGCAATTTTCCTTCGCCTTGGCGGCAAGCTCTTGAAACTGCGCATCGTCGGCGCCGGGAACGGTCGCCTTCAGGCTGAGCTTGCTCGCGGTGATGGCAAAGCCATTATCCTTCTGTTCCAGCGTCACGACGGCGTTGGTTTCCATCTTCTCCGCCGTCAGCCCCGCCTCGCCCAGAATGAGCGACAGCGCCATGGTGAAGCAGGAGGCGTGGGCCGCCGCGATCAGTTCTTCCGGATTGCTGCCCGGCACCCCTTCGAAGCGCATCGCAAAACCATAAGGATGCGCGTCCAGAGCGCCGCTCTGGGTCGAGATCGCACCCTTGCCGTCCTTCAGGCCGCCGCTCCATACGGCTGAACCGCTGCGATTGATCTTCATGTCCATCCTCCTGTTTCCAGGGGGAAACACTTCGCTCCCCCTTGGTTGCACCAGCATGAGGCGAAATTCGCCGGACGATGATAGTCTACCGTCACGAAACAAGCGCGGCGACCGAGGAAATTCGGGATAAAGAACCTCCATGCCATCTCGCGCTCAACAGGCCCGCGCGCGCCAATAAACATTGGCTTTCAATGACTTGTCTTTGGAGCCGCAGATGGCTTGCCGAGTGCCTCCCGAACATGAACGCCAGATGAATCGGATTGCCGAGATTTCGACACATTTTGTCGCTTGCCCATTGTCTACTTAATAAATAGAATTATCTCTGTCCTTCGAACAGGACGAGGATGAGACCATGGAGCGATTCGGACATTCAGGGGACGCGCGCCAGCCGGTCGTGCTGACCATTCCGGGCCTCAACAACAGCGGTCCGGGCCATTGGCAGACCCTTTGGGAAGATAAGCGCGGCGATTGCGAACGCGTCGATCTGGGCAGCTGGGCCAGCCCCAGCCGCAACAGTTGGGTCACCCGGTTGGACGCCGCGATCCGACAGGTCGATGGCCCGATCATTCTGGCTGCGCACAGCCTGGGTTGCTTGGCGGTCGCCTGGTGGGGCGCCTTGCAGAGTCAGGCCTATGGCTGGCCCGTGACGGGCGCGCTGCTGGTCGCGCCGCCCGACTGCGACCGGATGGAAACGCCCGAGACGATCGGCGGCTTTGGCCCCACGCCACGCGCGCACCTGCCCTTCCCGTCGATCGTCGTGGCGAGCCGCAACGATCCCTATATCTTTTTCGAACGGGCCCATAGCATCGGCAAGAATTGGGGCAGCAGCTTCGTCGACGCCGGTTTCTGCGGCCATATCAATGCGGACTCGGGCTTGGGCGAATGGCGCTTTGGGCAGGCGCTGCTCGAAAAGCTGATCGACAATGCCCATGAGCAGGCATCCGCGATGCGCCAGTTGCGGCCGGCCATTCCGCTGACCCATCAGGACCGACGATTGGCCGCGCTGCGGGCCCATGGCTGAACTTTCATCAAGGGCGCGGCAAGAGAAACTTGAGCGCCCCTTATATTTGCTTTTTTGTCTATCAATATAGTTGAGATAAAGAGCGGCGAAGAGGTATTTATGAGTGAAAACCGTTCGATAGAATTTGCCCGCGACGGCCGCGGCGATGGGCAGCGCCATGACATTGCGCTCAGCATCGACAAGGTGCGCAGCGTGCTCGAAGCGCTTCGTTTCGGGTCCGTCACACTAACCGTGCATGACGCCCGCGTGGTCCAGATCGACGTCACCGAAAAAACGCGTCTGATCGCTTGAACGTTGGCCGCCTGAACGCGGTCGCGAAGACATAAAGACAGGGTTGCTGAACAAGGTCCGCGAAAAGGCGGGCCGATAAAGTGGCAAGGGGTGGGCCACATCTACCATTCCCAGACCTACGGCTTTGACCGGACCGCCGGAAATGCCGCGATCAATTCACCGGACATCCGGAAGGGGAATTACCATGATTGCGCGTTTCCTGTTGCTCGCCGGCGTGGCGGGCGCATCCATCATCATGTCCAGCGCGCAGGCGCAGGACGCCTCTCCGTCCGCTCCTCAATCGGCGGCGGACAATGCCGAACAGGCCAGCCCTCGGGGCGATGTGATCATCGTCACCGCCCGCCGCCGCGCGGAAACCGCGCAGGAAGTGCCGCTGGCAATTTCCGTGGTCAGGGGCGACAGCATCGAGGCCACGGGCAATTTCAACGTCGTGAAGCTCCAGCAACTGGCGCCGACATTGCAGGTCTACACCACCAACCCGCGCAACACCTCGGTCAATATCCGTGGCCTGGGCGTGCCGTTCGGCCTGACCAGCGACGGGTTCGAACAGGGTGTCGGCATCTATGTCGACGATGTCTATAACTCCCGCGTCGCCGCCGCGACTTTCGACTTCCTCGATGTCGCGCAGGTCGAAGTGCTGCGCGGCCCACAGGGCACGCTTTATGGCAAGAACACCACGGCGGGCGCGATCAACATCACGACCAACCAGCCGACCTTCGATTATGAGGCCCGCGCCGAACTGACCGTGGGCAATCTCAACTACAAGCAGGCGAAGGCCGCCATATCCGGTCCGCTGTCCGACACCATCGCCGCCCGCATCGCGGTCGCCACGACCAGCCGCCGGGGCACGATCTACAATGTGACGACAGGCCGCTGGATCAACGAACAGGACAATCTGGGCCTGCGCGGCCAGTTGCTGTTCAAGCCCAATGAGGATTTCAGCCTCACCCTGTCGGGCGATTATAGCCGGCAGGACCCCGAATGCTGCGGCACCGTCTTCGTTCGCGTCGGCAAGACCCAGCGCGTGATCACCCGCCAATATGATGCGCTCGCCGCCGCGCAGAATTATGTCGTCCCCAGCCGCAATCCCTATGACCGGCTGACTGATCTCGACAGCGAACTCAATGCCGGCAACAAGATTGGCGGCGTGTCGGCCAAGGCGGTCTGGAACGTCGGCCCCGGCACCCTGACCTCCGTCACCGCCTGGCGCTTCTGGGACTGGAAGCCGGCCAATGACCGCGACTTCACCGGCCTGCCGATCGTCTCCAAATCGCAAAACCCCTCGCAGCAGGACCAGTATAGCCAGGAATTTCGCTATAATTACGAAAGCCGGAAGATCGACTTCGTGATCGGCCTGTTCGGCTTCAAGCAGCGGATCGACACTCAGGGCACCGAACAGCAGGGCAGCGCCGCAAGCCAGTGGAGCCTGACCGGCGCGCTGGCGAACGATCCGAGCGTCCTCAACGGCCTGACCGCCACCAACACGCAATGGCTCAAGAGCAAAAGCGCGGCGCTGTTCGGCCAGCTCAGCTGGAAAGTGACGGGCGCCCTCACCATCCAGCCCGGCGCGCGCCTCAACTATGACAAGAAATCGGGCTTCTACCAGCGCGTCGTGACCAACGGCCAGGGTCAGGCGATCAGTTGCACGCCCACCCCCAGTGCCGCCACCCAGCCGGTGCTGGCGGCGCAGTGCGGCGTCTACCAGCCGCAGGTCAGCGCCCCGTCCGACAGCGCCTGGAACTTCACCTACGACTTCAACGTCAATTACAAGATCGCGCCCGACATCCTCGCTTATGCGACCTATGCCAAGAGCTTCAAGACGCTGGGCATCAACCAGAACGGCCTGCCGCTCAACGCCGACAATACAGTGAATTACGACGCCAGCACGGTGAAGCCGGAATCGGTCAACCATTTTGAAGTCGGCCTGAAGACCCAGTTCTGGAATCGCCGGGCGACCTTCAACCTCACCGCCTTCCGCACGGAGATCAGGAATTTCCAGGCGACGGTGAATGGCGGCCAGTTCGGGACGGTGCGCGGCTACCTCGCCAATGCGGAAAAGGTCCGGTCGCAGGGCATAGAGGCGGATTTCAAGATCGTCGCCAGCGATCGCTTCACCGCCTATGCCAATGGCGCCTATACTGACGCCCAGTACAGGAAATTCACCAATGCGCCCTGCCCGCCCGAACTGTCGGGCGGCACGCTCCAGCCCGCCGGCGCAACGCCCGACTATTCCAATGCGGGCATCCCCAACACCGCCAGCCCGCGCCAGTGCGACATTTCCGGCCAGAACCTGCCCGGCGTGTCGAAATGGGCCTTCTCCTATGGCGCGGAATATAATGTTCCGGTCACGCTGCTGGAGAAGGAGGGGCAGGTCTATCTGGGCGTCGACGGCAATTATCGGTCGCACTGGAACTCCAACGCCTCGCCGTCCATCTATACGGAGGTGAAGGGCTATGCCCTGACCAACTTCCGCGCCGGCTTCCGGGGCGAAGGCTTCGACATCTTCGGGTGGGTCCGCAATGCCTTCGACGTCAACTATATCGACAACCTTCAGGTCGCACCCGGCAACACCGGCCTGATCGCCGGCACGCCCGGCGACCCGCGGACCTGGGGCGGGACGATGAAAGTCTCTTTCTGACCGATCGACGATGTTCACCCCCTGCGGGAGCGGCACAGGCCTGCCGCTCCCGCTTCTTTCGATGCCGCTTGCCTCCGACTGGCCCTTCGCACGATTTGCGCCCGGCGCGCCGCTGGGGTAGAGCGCAGCCATGTCCACGACCTTCACGCTCGACACCTCGACCAGCCGCGCCAACCCCACCCCCGCGCCGATGAAGCGCTTGACCGTGCCCGCCATCCAGCGCCGCAAGTTCGAGGGGAAGACGCAGCAACCGCTGGTCATGCTGACCGCCTATACCGCGCGGCAGGCGCAACTGCTCGACCCGCATTGCGACATGCTGCTGGTGGGCGATTCGCTGGGCCAGGTGATCTACGGCCTGCCCTCCACCCTGCCCGTCACGCTCGACATGATGATCGCCCATGGCGCCGCCGTGGTGCGCGGCAGCTATCACAGCGTCGTGCTGGTCGACATGCCCTTCGGCAGCTACGAAGCTTCGCCGCAACAGGCCTTTGCCAGCGCCAGCCGGGTCATGGCCGAAACCGGCTGCGCCGGGGTCAAGCTGGAGGGCGGCGTCGCCATGGCGGAGACGATTGCCTTCCTCAGCCAGCGCGGCATCCCGGTGATGGCGCATATCGGCCTCACGCCTCAGGCGGTGAACGCGCTGGGTGGCTATGGCGCGCGCGGCAAGAGTCAGGAGGAGCATGCCAAGATCATCTCCGACGCCCGGGCAGTGGCGCAGGCCGGGGCCTTCTCCATGGTGATAGAGGGGGTGATGGAAGATATCGCCATTGCCGTCACCGACAGCGTGGACGTCCCCGTGATCGGCATCGGCGCCTCCGCCCATTGCGACGGCCAGGTGCTGGTGGCGGAAGACATGCTGGGCATGTTCGAACGGGTGCCCCGCTTCGTGAAACGCTATGAAAATATCGCGGAAACGATCGAAAAAGCGGCCGCGCGCTATGCCGACGATGTCCGAAACCGGCACTTTCCGACCGAAGATCAGGTCTATCGCCCCAAAAAGTGATTTGCGCGGAGCAATAGCGCCGCTAATGATCGCGCCTTCCGCGTGCCTTATCTGACGAATTTCTGGAGACCCAAGTGGCCCTGACGCCGCAAAACAGCGAAGCCTTCATGCGTGAGGTCGATGAGGCCGTTCGGCAGGACCAGTTGCTGACCTTCTGGCAGCGCTTCGGCCGCTGGATCGTGGGGCTGGTGATACTGGGCCTCGTGGCGTTCGGCGGCTGGCTCTACTGGCAGCATTATACCAAAACCCAGTCACAGGCCGTTTCGGAGAAGATGGACCAGGTGATCGCCACGGCGGTCGGCGGCGGCACGCCTGACGCGAAGGAACTCGACGCGCTGACGCAGGCGAGCCAGCCCGGCTACCGCGCATCGGCCCTGCTGGTGAAGGCCGGCACCGCCGCGCGCAAGGGCGACAGCAAGGCCGCGATCGCTTCCTATAAGGCGATGGCCAGCGACAGCTCGCTCGACCAGCCCTATCGCGACCTGGCGCTGATCCGCCAGACCACGCTGGAATTTGAGAGCCTGCAACCGCAGCAGGTGGTCGATCGCCTGAAGCCCCTGGCGGTCGAAGGCGCGCCCTGGTTCGGTAGCGCGGGGGAACTGGTCGCCATCGCCTATATGAAGATGCGCAAGAATGATTTGGCCGGGCCGCTGTTCGCCGCCATGGCGAAGGACAGGAACGTGCCTCAGTCGATCCGTTCACGCGCGCGACAGATGGCTGGTTTATTGGGTGTGGATGCAGTCGAGACGCCGAACGCGGCGGGACAGGAATGATTGGGCGCATGGGAATGCACAGCATGACGAAATTTTCGGGCGCCAGCCGCGCCGTGACTGTTGCCATGATGATCGCCCTGCTTGCAGGTTGCGGCGTGGTCGGCGGCAAGAAGGGCGGTCCCAAGACCCCGGTGGTCGGCAAGCGCACCTCGATCCTCAGCAATGAACAGGGGGTGGAGGTCGATCCGACGCTGGCCGACGTGCCCGTGACCCTGCCCGAACCCTATGCCAACGACCAATGGGCGCAGCCGGGCGGCAGCCCCGCCAAGACCATGGGCAATCTGGCGCTCGGCGCCTCGCCCGCGCAGGCCTGGACCGCATCCATCGCGGGCAGCACGCCGCAGGCGCGCCTCGCCTCCGCGCCGGTCGTCGCGGGCGGCAAGCTCTATGTGATCGACGCCGATGCCCGCGTCGTCGCCTTCGATTCAACCAGCGGCGCGCGGCTGTGGCAGACCGCCCTGCCCGCCGAAGGCAGCGGCCGCGCCTTGTTCGGCGGCGGCGTCAGCTTCGTCGATGGCAAGCTCTATGCCAGCACCGGCGTCGGCGATGTCGCCGCGCTGGATGCCAATACCGGCGCGATCCTGTGGAAGAAGCGTCCCGGCGGTCCGCTGCGCGGCGCGCCGACGCTGGCCAACGGCCATGTCTATGTGATGGGGCAGGACAACCAGATCTTCGCCCTCAACCAGACCGACGGCGAAGTGCAATGGACCGACAGCGGCACGCTGCAGGTCACCGGCATTTTCGGCGTGGCCGCCCCCGCCGCCGCGCAGGGCACGGTGATCGCGGGCTATAGCTCGGGCGAACTCACCGCCTATCGCTATGAAAATGGCCGGACTCTGTGGGGCGACGCGCTGTCGCGCACCAGCATCTCGACCGCCGTGGCGACGCTGACCGACATCGACGCCGATCCGGTGATCGATCGCGGCCGGGTTTTCGCCATTGGCCAGGGCGGCCGCATGGCCAGCTATGAACTGGTGAGCGGCCAGCGCCTCTGGGAAATCAACATCGCGGGCATTTCCACGCCGTCGGTCGTGGGCGAATGGGTGTTCGCCGTGACCAGCGACGCCAAGCTGCTCTGCGTCGCCCGCGCCACTGGCAAGATTCGCTGGATCAGCCAGTTGCGCCGCTGGGAAAAGGTCAAGAAGAAGGACAAGGCAATCCGCTGGACCGGGCCGGTGCTGGCGGGTGGCCGCCTGATCCTGGTGTCGACCCATGGCGACCTCAACTATGTCGATCCGACCACGGGCAAGGTCCAGACGGAAGTGGACATGCACAGGTCCATGTCGCTGTCGCCGGTGGTTGCGAACAATACGCTCTATATCCTCGCGGATGACGGAAAACTGACGGCGTTTCGCTGACGCCTTCAATGTTGTAAACAGATGTGCTCCTGCGCTGGCGGGAGCCCAGTTTCCGTGCTTGGACTGGGCTCCCGCCGACGCAGGAGCACTGATATTTTAAAGGAAACGGGCTTCCCATGCTGCCCACTATTGCCATTGTCGGGCGGCCCAATGTCGGCAAGTCCACCCTCTTCAACCGGCTCGTCGGCAAGAAGCTGGCGCTGGTCGACGATCAGCCCGGCGTCACCCGCGACCGGCGCGAGGGGCAGGCGAGCCTGCTCGGCGTCGACTTCACCATCATCGACACCGCCGGTTATGAGGATGAAGACCCGCAGACCCTGCCGGGCCGGATGCGCATGCAAACGCAGGCGGCGGTTGAAAACGCCGATGTCGCCCTGTTCGTCGTGGACGCCCGCGCCGGCATCACCCCGCTGGACGAGGAAATCGCCCGCTGGCTGCGCGAGGGCGACGCCCCGGTCGTGCTGATGGCCAACAAGGCAGAGGGCAAGGCCGGCGACGATGGCGTGATGGAAGCCTTCAGCCTGGGCCTGGGCGACCCCATTCCCTTTTCCGCCGAACATGGCCAGGGTCTGGCCGATCTCTTCCAGGCGCTCCTCCCCTATATCGACCGCGAGGAGGAGGAAGAGGAAGGCGAGCCGGATGAGGCCGACCTCGAATCCGCACCGCTCAAGCTCGCCATTGTCGGGCGGCCCAATGCGGGCAAATCCACCCTCATCAACCGTCTGCTGGGCGAAAACCGCCTGCTGACCGGGCCGGAGGCGGGCATCACCCGCGACAGCATCGCCGTCGACTGGACATGGACCAGCCCCGACGGCGACGAACGCCCCGTCCGGCTGATCGACACGGCGGGGATGCGCAAGCGCGCCAAGGTGCAGGACAAGCTGGAAAAGCTGGCGGTTTCGGACGGACTTAACGCGGTCAATTTCGCTGAAGTCGTGGTGCTGCTGCTCGATTCCACCCGCGGCCTGGAAGCGCAGGACCTGCGGATCGCCGACAAGGTGTTGGAGGAGGGCCGCGCCCTCGTCATCGCGCTCAACAAATGGGACACGGTGGACAACGGCTCGGCGCTCTATCAGGGCATCAAGCAGGCGCTGTCCGACGGCCTCGCCCAGATACGCGGCGTACCGATCATGACCGTCTCCGCCGCCACGGGCAAGGGGCTGGACGACCTCATCCGCGTCGCCTTCGATACCCGCACCGCCTGGTCGCAGCGCGTGTCGACCGGCATCCTCAACCGCTGGTTCGAACGTGCGCTGGAGGCCAATCCGCCCCCCGCGCCGGGCGGCAAGCGGATCAAGCTGCGCTACATCACCCAGAACAAGACCCGCCCGCCGACCTTCGTGCTGTTCGGCACGCGGCTGGACGAACTGCCGGAAAGCTATCGCCGCTATCTGGTGAACGGTATCCGCAAGGAATTGGGCTTCGGCGCGGTGCCGGTGCGCCTGACGCTGCGCAGCGCCAAAAACCCCTATGCCAATAAATGATCCGGTGCATGTCGACGCCAGGGGCATGAAATGCCCCTGGCCCGCCTTGCGCGCCGCCCGAGCCATGCGCGGCGTGGATGCCGTCACCATAGAGGCTGATGACCCCATCGCCCCCGGCGAACTGGAAGCGCTCGCCCGGCAACAGGGCTGGACCTTCACGACCCGCGGACCGCATCTCTTCGCCTTTGGCCGGCCCGTGGACAAGCCCGCTTAACCTGCTGTTTACGCACCTCTTCTATGCTGCCGCCGCAAAACAGGGAGTGGCGCAGCGTGTCATATCAAGAGGCTGAACTGGTCAACTGGACCGAGTTTGCCAAATCGCGATCGGAGCTTGGCAGCGCCTTTCTGCGAATTCTCGGCTATTTCCGGGAAGATGGCGCCAAGGCGATCGGCGCCATAGAGGAAGCGATTCGCGCGGGTAATGCCGTGGCGCTGGTGACGCCTGCGCACACGCTGAAGGGCGAAGCGGCCCAGTTCGGCGCCTATCGGTTGAGTGCCATGGCGGAAAAGATCGAGATGGTCGCCCGCCGCTGCATCGAAAGCCGCGAAAGCCCCGACGAACTGATCGAGGATGTGGTGGCACTGCGCCCCTGCTTCACCGAAACCATGGCGCTGCTGGACCGCGACGCCAATCCGCTGGTCGCGCGGCGGCCCTCCGGCTTCGGCCGGCGCGCCGATACGCCCACCCAGGGTTTCGGCCGCTCAGTCTGATTTAGGGCGATTTCCCGTCAAATCGCAAACCACCCTACAAATTACGTGTTGAAATAAAACGGGTCAGCGCCCCATATCCGGGCCATGATCCGTTTTTCCGTTCTGGACCTTGTCCCCGTCATCGAAGGCAGCGATGTGCAGGCGGCGCTCGCCAATGCCGCCGCCTTTGCCGCCCATGCCGAAACGCTCGGCTTCCATCGTTATTGGGTGGCGGAACATCATGGCATGCCCGGCATCGCATCGGCCGCGACCGCCGTGGTGCTGGCCCATATCGGCCAGGCGACCAGCCGCATCCGCATCGGCTCTGGCGGCATCATGCTGCCCAATCATGCGCCGCTGCTGATCGCGGAGCAGTTCGGCACGCTCGCCGCGCTGTTTCCCGGTCGAATCGATCTGGGCCTTGGCCGCGCGCCCGGTTCGGACCAGCGGGTCGCCCAGGCGATGCGCCGGACGCTGGCCGGCGGGCCGGACGAATTTCCCCGCGACGTCATGGAATTGCAGGCCTATTTCGCCGGGGACGAGCGGCTCGGCTTTCAGGCGACGCCCGGCGCGGGGGAGGATGTACCGCTCTGGATTCTCGGCTCCAGTCTCTATGGCGCGCAACTGGCGGCGGCGCTGGGCCTGCCCTATGCCTTCGCCTCCCATTTCGCGCCCGGTGCGCTGGACGAGGCCATCGCGATCTACCGCCGCGATTTCCGGCCCTCGGCGCAACTCAAATATCCCTATGTCATGGCGGGCTTCAACGTGTTCGCGGCCGACACGGCGGAGGAAGCGCGCCTGATCGCCACCTCGATGCAGCAGGCCTTCGTGCGCCTGCGTACCGGCCGGCCGGGCAAGCTGCAACCGCCCGTTCCCGGCTATTATGAAAGCCTGCCGCCCCAGGCACAGGCGATGCTGGCCGATGTGCTGAGCGCCTCCACCATCGGCACGCAGGAGGATGTCGAGCGCGATCTTGCCGCCTTCATCCGCCGCACCCGGGTGGACGAGATCATCCTGGGCGGGCAAATCCATGATTTCGAGGCGCGCAAACGCAGCCTGAGCATCGCCATGGCCGCCGCCAAGGCGGTATCAGGCGGCCATGAGGCGGCCGCCGCTCAATAGCTTCGCCAGCCGCGGAGAAGCCCGGCTGAGCAGCGACCCCAACAGGATGACGGCCATCAGCACCAGCAAGGGCTGCACCAGCAGATAGGCCGGATAGAAAGGCGAACCGAGCTTCCCGAACAAAGCGCCCAGCACCGGCCCGCCCAGCCAGATCAGGATGAGGTGCGAGCAGAAGAGGAAGAAGACGAAGGGCTCGATCCGCAGCAACATCCCTCGCGCCACGCTGGCGGCCAGGCCCCAGGAAAGACGCCAGAAGAAGACCGCCGCCGCGATCCGCACCGCCATGTCCAGAATGGCAAGGTCGATGCCCGGCGCGACGCTCCCCGGATGCAGCGAGAAATAGAGTTGCACGCTCATCAGCAGCGCATAGGGCGGCGCAGCGACCGTCCAGGGCAACGCCGCCATGCGGTCGGCCAAGCCCCCGCGCCGGGCGATGATGCCCATGATGAAGAAGAACAGGATCGACGCCCGCATCAACACCGGCGGCCCCCAGCCCATGATCTGGCACAAAGCCGCCATCGCCGCGATGACGCCCAGCATCCAGCCGGGCAGCCGCACGAACAGGGGCGCGGCGATCATGCACAGGAACAGGTCGCGCAGGAACGGCATCTGCACATTGATGTCGGGGTTGCGGCTGACGATGAATAGTTCCTGGAACATCCAGTCGGTCGAGGACGGCACCGGCGCGGACAGGCCCACTATCCAGGCCGCGCCGGACACGAACAAGATCGCCAGGCCGTTCCACAGGACCATCGGCAGCAATATGGTCCGCGTCTTGCGGCCGACATGACGCATCCAGTTCTGCGTGCGCGAAGACCCTCCCACCAGCCAGCCGGAAATCAGGCCGAGCAACGGCACCGCGCTGCGTCCGAAAATCTCCATCAGCACCCAGCGCAGGCTGTCCTGCGGCGTACCGCGCAGGCCTTCCAGATCATGGCCGCTCAGGCCCGTCCAGGCGTGGACATAGACCACGCCCAATATGCAGATGACGCGCGCGATGGAGATCGCATCGGATCGGCGGGCCGCGTCGGTCGTCAGCGTGTGAACCAAGCGATTTTCCCGATTTTCGGCAAATGTTTCAACGACCAAGCCCGACACCAGGTTCCTCTGCACATGGCGGCGCGGGCAAGGCCGCACCTGCTTTATGGGGGCGAGATAAGCATATTCTTTACCAGTCGCACGTTAAATCGCTCCAACGTGCCGGAATCCGGTCCGGCCGAGGGGGAACAAAAGGCTCATGACCCATATGCACGGTGCTGACCATTTCGCCGGCGCGCCAGCGCAAGTCCTGCAGGCGTCGGTCGATCCGATGGGCATGGTGTTCCAGATTGCCGGGTCCAGTTCGCAACTGATCCTCGACGGCGCGCGGCTCGCCCTGCTGGCGCAGGACGCCGATCCCTGCATCGCCATGGCGGGGCAGGTCGGGGCGCAGGTGAAGATGCGCGTCGGCAATGTCTGGCTGATCGCCAGCGTCCGCACCATGGCGATGGACCGGCAGGACGGCGGCAACATCATCGCGGACATCGACTTTCTGGGCGAGGGCGACGAGGAAAAGCTGACCGGGCGCATCTACCGCTTCCGCCGCGGCGTCACCCGCTATCCGACGCCAGGCACGGAGGTCTACCCCGTGTCCAGTCAGGACATGCAGCAAATCTATTCCGCCGACGACCGCGCCCATGTGCAGATCGGCACTGTCTATCCCACCGCCGATACCCGCGCCGCGCTCTATGTCGATTCGATGCTGGGCAAGCATTTCGCCCTGCTGGGTTCGACCGGCACGGGCAAATCGACCAGCGCCGCCCTGATCCTTCACCGCATCTGCGACCTGTCGCCGCAGGGGCATATCGTGATGATCGATCCCCATGGCGAATATGGCGCGGCGTTCCAGTCCAATGGCGCGGTCTATGACGTCAACAACCTCGCCCTTCCCTATTGGCTGATGAATTTCGAGGAGCATTGCGAGGTGTTCGTCACCTCCGAAGGCTCCGAGCGGACGGTGGATTGCGACATCCTCGCCAAATGCCTGCTCGCCGCGCGGTCGAAGAACCGGCTCGCGGAAAGCATCGGGCGGCTGACGGTCGATTCGCCAGTCCCCTATCTGCTGTCCGACCTCACCAACATCCTCCAGAACGAGATGGGCAAGCTGGACAAGGGCACCGGATCGCTGCCCTATATGCGGCTGAAGACCAAGATCGACGAGATCAAGACCGATCCGCGCTACAGCTTCATGTTTTCCGGCATGCTGGTCGCGGATTCGATGCAGGAATTCCTCGCCAAGATTTTCCGCCTGCCCTCGGGCGGCAAGCCGATCTCGATCATCGACGTGTCGTCCATGCCGTCCGACATCACCTCGGTCGTCGTATCGGTGCTGTCGCGGCTGGTGTTCGACTATGCGCTGTGGGCGCGCGATGAGCCGCAGCGGCCGATCCTGCTGGTTTGCGAGGAAGCGCATCGCTACATCCCCAGCAGCACGACCGGCGGCGGCCAGGCGGTGCGGCGCATCCTGGAACGGATCGCCAAGGAAGGCCGTAAATATGGCGTATCGCTGGGCCTCATCACCCAGCGTCCCTCCGACCTTGCCGAAGGCGTGCTGTCGCAGTGCGGCACGATCATCTCGATGCGCCTCAACAACGACCGCGACCAGGCATTCGTGAAGGCGGCCATGCCCGAAGGCGCGCGCGGCTTCCTCGATTCCATTCCCGCGCTGCGCAATCGGGAGGCGATCATCTGCGGCGAAGGCGTCGCAGTGCCGATCCGCGTGGCGCTGGACAATCTGGAGGAAGAGCGGCGCCCGGCCTCGAGCGATCCCAGTTTCACGGAGCTTTGGCGCCAGTCGGGCGGAGAGGCAGATATCCTCGACCGGACGATTACCCGCTGGCGCAGTCAGGGCCGCTAAAGCATTTTGCGCCTGAAACGATGCGACAACAAAATGAAAGCGCGCGTCGTGCGTCCCATGTAACGCAGCGCGCTCTCATGCTCAGCCTGTGGGCAGAATTCGCCCGGCAGGCTCACCCTCCGCATGGATCGTTTCGCGGCATTCTTCCTCATGGGGTGGGGCGAGCAGCTTCGCCTTCTTCCAGCCGCCTTGCATATAATAGACGACGGCCATCAGCAGCGTCGTGCCCGAACCGATGGGGAAGCTCAGCCACAGCGCATCCGCGCCCAGCGCGCCGTAGCTGAGCCTGTAGAAGCCCAGCCGCACCGCGAACATGGTGAAGGTCAGGATGAGGAGCGGCCCGACCACCACGCCGTTCGCCCGCATGATGCCGAAGAAGATCATCGCGCAGCCGAACAGGATGAAGCTCCAGCTCGCCAGCAAAAGCATGTGCCCGGCAACCGGGACGGCGGGGCTGCCCGCTCCCAGGAACAATGCCAGCAACGGCTTGTGGAAGAGCAGCAGTGTGACGATCATCACCCCGGTGACAAGCAGCAGATAGACGATGCCGTAGGTTGCGATCCGCCCGACCCGGTCCCATCGGCCCGCGCCGATATTCTGCGCCGCCATGGCGCTGACCGCTGCGCCCATCGCCATGGCGGGCATCTGCAAATAGGTCCAGAACTGCTGCGCAGCGCCATAGGCGGCGGTCGTCACCAGCCCCTCCCGGTTGACGAGGCCGATCATCACCAGCCCCGATGCCGACATGACGATCATTTGCAGGCCCATGGGCATACCCTTGCCCACCAGCATACGGACCTGGGCGAGGCTGGGCCGCAGATAGGCGAGTTCGCCGCCCCGCAGCCGCAACGGCAGGTCCTTGCGGTAAATATAGAGGATGACGCCGATCAGGCTGACGAAACCCGCCGTGGCGGTGGCCGTCGCCGATCCGGCGATGCCCATGCGGGGAAAGGGACCGATCCCCCGGATCAGAACCGGATTGAGGACCAGATCGACCCCGACGCTGACGAACATGAAGATCAGCGGCGTACGCGAATCGCCCGTGCCCCGCAGCCCCATCATGATCATGACGCTAAGCAGGCTGGCGGGCATGGCGATGAAGATCACGCGCAAATAGGCCAGCGCCGGATCGAACGCCTCGGCCGGCGTCGCCAGCAGCCGCAGCAGCGCAGGCGCGCCGAGCCATCCGGCGGTCGCGACGCCCAGCGCCAATATCGTGCAGAAACCGACCGCTGCGCCAAACGCCTGCCGCGCCGACGGCAAGTCCCGAGCGCCATAGGATTGTGCGATCATCACCGTCGCCGCCATGCCGAAGCCGAAGACGACCGAGAACAGCAGGAACATGATGATGTTCGCGTTCGCCGTCGCCGCCAGCGCCCGTTCGCCCAGGAAGCGCCCAACCCAGATCGCGTTGATCGATCCGTTCAGCGACTGAAGCACGTTGGAGCCAAGGGTCGGCAGCGCGAACAGCAGCAATGCCGGACCGATCGGCCCCTGCGTCAAATCCCTTCCCTTGGCTGCCCCGTTCATCGTTCCTCGCTTTTCCTGTCTGTCGGTGAACGGGGAAAGCCTGTCAGGCAAGCCGTTCCAGCGCCGCCTTCAATCTTTCCGCTTCGGCCGCCTTTTCGCCATGGTCCTCGCGCGCCTTGGCGACGGCTTCGGGCTTGGCCTTTTCAACGAAGCTGGGATTGGAAAGACGCCCGGACAGGGAATCCCGTTCCTTCTCCGCCGCCGTCAATGCTTTGGCGAGGCGCGCCTTTTCCGCCGCAATGTCGATCACGCCTTCCAGCGGCAGGATGAAGGTCGCCTCATCGACGACGATCTGCGCCGCGCCGCCAGCGACGGTCTCACCAAAGGACAGGCTCTCGACGCGACCCAGCCGCGCCAGCGCCGCGCCCTGGCGGTCGATGCGGCGGCGGGTTTCCTCCGATGCGTCGTGGACCACCACGGCCAGCTTCGCGCCCGGCGGGACGTTGAGTTCGGTGCGCGCGGTGCGCATCGCGCTGATCAGGCGGATCAGCCAGTCGATTTCGGTCTGCGCTTGCGCGTCGATGGCATAGAGCGCCTGCGGCCAACGGGCAACGATCAATTCGCTCTCGCGCGCGCCGGTCAGATTCCACAGCTCTTCGGTGATGAAGGGCATGAAGGGGTGGAGCATGACGAGGATCTGATCAAAGGCCCAGCCTGCGACGGCGCGGGTCTCCTCGTCCATCGACCCCTTGGTGAGTTCGATATACCAGTCGCAAAACTGGTCCCAGACGAAGTGGTAGATGGCGTTCGCCGCCGCGTCGAAGCGCAGTTCGGTCATCGCGGTGTCGATCGCCTGCACGGTCGCGACCGTCTCGGCGATGATCCAGCGGTTGACGGGCGCCTCGGCGGCCGGAGCCTCATGGCTGGTCGATGCGGTCACGCCATTGGATTGCAGGAAGCGCGCCGCGTTCCACAGCTTGGTCGCGAAGTTGCGATAGCCCTCGACGCGCTTCTCATCCATCTTCACGTCGCGGCCCTGGCTTTCCATGGCGCTCATGAAGAAGCGCAGCGCGTCCGCGCCGAATTTGTCGATCAGGCCCAGCGGGTCGACGACATTGCCCTTGGACTTGGACATTTTCTGCCCGTCCGCCGCGCGCACCAGCCCGTGCAGGTAAAGCTTGCGCCACGGCACGTCACCCATGAACTCCATCCCCTGCATCGCCATCCGTGCATCCCAGAAGAACAGAATGTCGAAGCCGGAAATCAGCAGGTCGTTGGGATAATGGCGGTCGAGCGTCGCGCTCTGCTCCGGCCAGCCCAGCGTGCCGAAGGGCCACAGCGCGGAGGAGAACCAGGTATCCAGCACGTCGGGATCGCGGGTCAGCTTCCTGTTGCCCGCCAGTGCCTGCGCCTCTTCCTCGCTCTCGGCGACGAAGGGATTGCCGTCCTCGTCATACCAGGCCGGAATCTGATGCCCCCACCAGAGCTGACGCGACACGCACCAGGGCTGGATATTCTCCATCCAGTTGAAGAAGGTCTTTTCCCACGTCCTGGGCACGATCTCGATCCGCCCGTCGCGCACCGCCTGCATCGGGGCCACGGCGAGCTTTTCGGCATCGACATACCATTGGTCGGTCAGCCACGGCTCGATCACCACGCCCGAACGGTCGCCAAAGGGCGTCTGGATGGTGCGCGGCTCGGCGTCGGATTCGACCTCCTCGCCATCCTTGGTCCTGGTGACATGCGGCACCAGCAGGCCCAGCGCCTTCATCTCGGCCACGACCCGTTCGCGCGCGCCATCGACGCCGTCGCGCGTGAAGCGATGCAGCCCCAGGAAGCGGTCCGGGATCAGGCCGTCGGCGGTCTGGACGACATTGGCGTCGGCATCGAGCATGTTGAGCATGTCCGCCGCGCGGAAGCCCGCCCGCTTGCCGACCTCGAAATCGTTGAAGTCATGTCCCGGCGTGATCTTGACCGCACCCGACCCCAGTTCCGGGTCCGCATGATCGTCCGCGACCACCTTGAAGCGGCGGCCGGTGATCGGCTGGAGGATGTCCTTGCCGATGACGTCCTTGTAACGCGGGTCCTCGGGATTCACGGCGACCGCCATGTCGGCCAGCATGGTTTCGGGCCGGGTGGTGGCGACGACGATATGGTCCGCGCCGTTGGCCAGCTTCACACCGTCGGCCAGCGGATAGCGGAAATGCCAGAAGCCGCCCTTCACCTCCTTGGTCTCGACCTCCAGATCGGAAATGGCCGAGCGGAAATGCGGGTCCCAGTTCACCAGCCGCTTGTCGCGATAGAGCAGGCCACGCTTGTGCAATTCCACAAACGTCTTGATGACGGCCCGCGAAAAGCCCTCATCCATGGTGAAGCGCTCATTGGCCCAGTCCATCGAGCAGCCCAGACGGCGAAGCTGGCGCGTGATCGCGCCGCCGCTTTCAGCCTTCCATTCCCAGACCTTGGCGACGAAATCGTCGCGGCTGAAATCGGTGCGCTTCTGGCCCTGTGCGTTCAACTGACGCTCGACCACCATCTGGGTCGCGATGCCCGCATGGTCGGTGCCCACCACCCACAGCGCATCCTTGCCGCGCAGCCGCTCATAACGGATCACGATGTCCTGAAGCGTGTTGTCGAGCGCATGGCCGATATGCAGGCTGCCCGTGACGTTCGGCGGCGGGTTGACGATGGTGAAGGGTTCCGCATCGGGCCGTTCCGGGCGGAACAAGCCCTTTTCCTCCCAATGGGCGTACCAGCGGGATTCGATTTCGGCGGGGTCGAAGGTCTTGGGCAATTCGGTCATAGACTGGCCTTTACGCAAGGCGGCGGCGGCGTCAAATATCCGCTGCATCTTTCATCCTTTTGAGACGCAAAAAGCCGTGCCCATGCCCCAAAAATCCCTGACCATCGTCCTCATTCCGGGCCTGATGAACGATGGATGGGCCTGGCATGGCGTAATCGGGCCGCTCAGCCGGCTGGGCGCGCTATTCATCGCTCGCACCGACGGTTGCGATTCCCTGGCCGCCATGGCCAGCCGGATCGCGCAGAGCGTCAGCGGCCCGATGGTCGTGATCGGCCACAGCATGGGCGGCCGGGTGGCGCTGGAACTGGCCGAACAGGCGAAGGAGCGGATCGTGGGGCTGGTGCTGCTCGACACCGGCGCCGCAGGGCCGTCCGCGCAGGAAGCGGAGGGACGGTTAAAGCTGGCCGCCCTCGCCCGCGCGGAAGGCATGGCCAGCGTCGCTCGAAACTGGTTGCCGCCGATGCTCGCGCCGGACCGGCGGGATGACCGGGCGCTGGTCGATGGCATCACCGCCATGCTGCTTCGCGCCGACGCGGATATTTTCGCGGCTCAGCAACAGGCGCTGCTCAGCCGCCCAAATCGGTTGGATTTGCTGGCGTCCATCCCCTGTCCCATCCTGGCCGTCGCCGGCAGCGAGGACAGATGGTCGCCGCCCGCCCAGCATCAGGAAATGGTCGACCGCGCGCCCGACGCCCGGCTGGAGGTCGTGGCGGGCGCGGGCCATATGCTGCCGGTCGAAGCGCCCGAAAAGCTGGCGGAGATACTGATCCGCTTTATCCGGGCGCTTTAGCGGCTTATTTCTTCGTCCACTTGTCCAGCCAGCCCAGCGCCTCATCATACCATTGCAGCGAGTTGCGCGGCTTCAACACCCAGTGATTTTCATCCGGGAACACCAGCAGCTTTGAGGGCACATTGCGCCGCTGCAACGCCGTGAACGCCGCCAGCCCCTGCGTATAGGGAATGCGGAAGTCCTTCTCGCTCGTCACCACCAGCATCGGCGTCTTCCACGCCGTCACATGGTTGACCGGGTTCCATTTCTCGAACTGCTCGGCCTGTTCATAATAAGGGCCGCCATGTTCCCATTCGTCGAACCATAGTTCCTCGGTCTCATAGGCCATGGCGCGGGCGTCGAACACGCCGTCATGCTGGACAAGGCACTTGAAGCCGTCCGGCCAGTTGCCCGCAATCCAGTTCATCATATAGCCGCCATAGCTCGCCCCCAGAGCGCAGGCGTTACCCGCATCGACCTGTGCATCCCTGGCCGCCGCCGCAGCCAGACCCAGCTTCAGGTCCTCCAGCGGCTTCCCGCCCCAATCCTTGTTGATGCTGTCGACAAAGGCCTGACCGTAGCCGGTCGACCCGTGAAAATCGACGATCACCGCCGCATAGCCATGGGCCGCGAACGCCTTGGGATTCCAGCGATAGGACCAGCTGTCGTTGAAACTGCCCTGCGGCCCGCCATGGACCAGGAAGGCCACCGGCAGCTTGCCCGTCGCGCCTTTGGGTTTCACGATCTGCCCCCAGACGGTGTCGCCATGGGCGCCCCTGAAGCTGTAGCGCTGCACCGACACGTCATCGACCCCGGCCAGCTTGTCCGCATTGGCGCTGGTCAGGCGCACGGGCTTGCCCTGCGTTTTTTTGGAGGAGGTGGGGGGCATCTTCCAGAAATCGGCAGGCGACTGGATGCTGTCGAGCATATAGACGAACCCGCCCTTGGGCAGCGGCACGACGCTACCCGCATGGCCCGCCTGCGTCAGCCGCGTGACCTGGCCCGAAACCGCATCCACCCGGAATACCGGATGATCCAGCACGTCATCGGCCGTGACAAGAATGCCCTTTCCGTCCGCAGCCCAGACGATGGAGGCGACCGAACGATCCCACCCCTCGGTCAGCGCCCTGGTCTCTCCCGTCGCGATGTTGCGCAGCATCAGCACCAGCCGGTCGCTCTCATAGCCCGGCCGCTTCATCGCGCCATAAGCGAGCCACTTCCCGTCCGGCGAAACGGCAGGCATGGTGTCCATGGCATCATTGGCGTCGGTCAGGTTCACCGGCGCAGCGCTGCCATCCGCAGGCGCCGCGAAGATATCGAGATTGGTCGAGAGCGGTTCCGTCCGCCCCGCCTCGCGCAGCGCGAAGAACAGCGTCTTGCCGTCCTGGCTCCACGCAATTTCCTCGCCCCCGCCAAAGGGCTTGGATGGGCTGTCCCCGACCAGATTGCCCATCACCGACACGGCCTTTCCACCGCTGAGCGGCATGACGAAGATCTGCGAGCGCTGCCCGTCCGCCCATGTGTCCCAATGCCGCACGAAGAGCTGCTCATAGACGCGCCCCGTTCCCGCGCCGGGCGGCGTCGCGGGCTTGGCATCGTCGATGGTCTTCGCGCCCACCGGCCGATCCGCCCACAGCGCCACCCGGTCGCCCGTCGGGCTGAGCAGGAAGCCGGAAATGCCGCCCGGCGCCCGCGTTACCTGTTCGGCCGTGCCGCCAGCAACGGGGGTGCGCCACAATTGGTCGTCGCCGCTCTGGTTGGACAGATAGTAAAGCGACCGGCCATCCGCCGAAAAAACCGGCGCGCTCTCATTCTTGTCCGCCGCCGATGCGATCATGCGCGGCGCCGCGCCCGGCTTGTTCAGGTCCAGGAGGTAGAGGTCCGTCCGCCCCTTGTTCCCAGCCAGGTCGGTCGTCCGCACCTGATAGGCCAGCCATTGCCCGTCGGGCGATACCGCCGGCGCCGCCACGCGGTTGAGGTTGACCATATCGCTGGCCGTGAACGGCCGGGCAGAGGCCGGCGCGACGGTCAATGCCGCCTGGGCCAAGGCCAGCGCGCCAAGCCCGACATGGAGAAGATTTTTCATGCAGTGACACCCTCGGATCGGATCGCACGGCGCACAGGGGCGCGCGTCGACAGCTATGCAAAAGGGTGTAGGCCGCGCCTGTGTCGCTCGCAAGGATCAATCACAGGCGCGTAATAAAGAAACAAAGAAATGGAAGAGTCGGAAGGCCCGGCACTCCCAAAACGCGATGGGACGCAACGACGCGGGGAAGCCCGCGACTCACCGTCGCTTTCGACGTTTAACGCCCGGTGATGCGCGCGATTTCCTTGGCCACCATCTCTTCGACCATCTGCGGCAACCGCGTATCCAGCCAGTCCTTGAGCATCGGCTTCAGCAGCGAGCGGACCAGACCGTCCAGCGTATTGTCCTCGCCTTCCTTCGGCGTCACCAGCATGGACGACAGGGCCGACAGAGAATGGCGGGCCGCGACCTCGCTCTCCACCGAGAGGATGGATGCGTCGCCTTCCTCGGTGACGGGGCGGGGCGCTCGGGACGTACGATGGGCAGGCATGGGTTCCTCCGCAGCGACCTCGTCGGTCAACTCCAACACTTCATCCATCGCGGCTTCGGGCGCCGGCTCCGCGACAGCCTCCGGCGCGGGCGTCTTGGTCGCCCCTTCGCCCCGCCCCCGGCGCGGCAGGGTCTGCACGACCTCCTCGCCCTCTTCCGCGATGATCCGCTTGATGGAAGAGAGGATGTCCTCCATCGAGGGTTCCTTGCTCATGTCACCCATGGTTAACCCCCAATTCCGTTCCCGTTACCGCATTTTCCGCCAAGCATCCGGCCAGTCGCCGTCCTGCCGACCGGCCGCAAAGATGCTTAATAGCAGAACCAAGGAACTCATGCCGAGGTAAAAATTGCGTTAAGGCTTTGCCAATGCGGGATCCACATTGGCGTTTTGCGCCGGCGAGTCAACGGTTCGCGTCGATTGCACCTTGGGCGCGGGGTCGAAATCCCAGTCGAACCACTTGCCCTTCACCCGGTCATAATTAACCATGGGATCGTACAGCGCGCCCGCTTCCAGATTGAGGTCGTCCGCTTCGGCATGTCCCATGGCGGCCAGCAGGCTGAAACCCGCGACATAGGCGTTGCGCCGCGCCGTCACGAGTTGAACCTTGGCATTCACCGCTTCCTGTTCGGCGTTCAATATGTCGAGGATGGTGCGGCTGCCGACCGAATTTTCCGCCCGCACGCCTTCCAGCGACAGATTGGCGGCATCGACCGCCTTCTGGTTGGACTGGATGCTCTCCAGCGAAGCCTGCCAGCTGGCATAGGCGGAACGCGCCTGCGCGATCACGCCGCGTTCGACTTCGATCTCCTTCTCCATCGCCTGCGACTCGAGCGCCTGGTTGCGCCGCACCTGCGCCGCCGGCCGCCCGCCCTGGTAGAGGGGAATGTTGAGCTGAACGCCCGCCGCCGCCTGCTTGTTGATCTGCGATCCGTTGACGCTGCCGGTCAGCGTGTCGAGATAATTGGTGTATCCGCCCTGGGTGAAGGCAGTGACCGTCGGCAGGACCGTACCCTTGGCCGCGCGTACGTCGAAACCCTGTGCTTCCCGCAGCTTTTGCGCGGCGAGAATGTCGGGATTGTCCTTCAGCGCCACCTGCACGGCGGTATCCACCGTCGCGGGCAGGCCCGGCAAGGGCGGCGGCGGCTCCAGATTGTCCGGCGCCTCGCCCACCAGCGCGATGTAATTTTCGCGGCTCGTGATCAGATTGGCTTCGGCATTCTGCAAATCGGACCGGGCGAGCGCGAGCCGCGACTCGGACTGCGCGACATCAGTGCGGGTCACGTCGCCGACCTCGAACCGGTCGCTCGTCGCCTGGAGATTGACGTCCAGCGCATTCACATTGGCCTGATTGAGCGCCACGACCGCGCCATTGCGGATGACGTCCATATAAGCGGCGACGACCTGCGAAAAGACGCTGGCTTCCGTGCCGCGCAAATCGGCCTGTCCCGCCGCGACCCGCGTTTTGGCGGCCTTTATGCCGTTCCGCACGCTGCCGCCGGTATAGATCGGCACGGTGAGCTGGGCCGTGGCATCGACGGTCCGCTGGGGCGAGGTGAAGCTGATCGTCGGCTTCAAGATGCTTTCGGTATAGGTGCCCGTGGCGTTCAGCGCGGGCCGTCCGGCCGCCTTTTGCAGCGGCACGGTTTCATCCGTCGCCCGCTGGCCCGCGCGCGCGCCGGTCAGCGTGGGATTGGACCGATAGGCCTTGGCGAGCGCGCCCTGCAACGTTTCCGCTTCAGCCGCGCTCCCCATGGCGGAGGCGAGCAACAAAACCGATAGCGCGCAGCGCCGAACACCCTGATGTCGTGCCGTCATGTCCCCCCCAAGCCGTTCCTCTAGAACACAAATCGCTCCGGCGCGGCAAAGCCCGGAAGCACCACCATCTCCAGATCGGCAAGGCTGGCAAGCCCCAAGGCGCCGACCACCGCCCGGCCGCTGCACAAACGTGTGACGCCGCGCTCGACAATACCCGTCACCACGCGCGCGCCATCGGCCAGCTGCCCGACGAGAGCGGCGGGAACTTCCTCCACCGCGCCTTCGATGAACAGCACGTCATAGGGCGCGCCGGCCGCCGCGCCGGCGTTCAGCGGACCGCGCACGACGGTGACGCCCGCGACCGGAATTTCCGGCCCGCCCTCTTCCTCGACCGCCGTTACCTTCGCCCCCATCGCGACCAGCAAGGCAGCGCTGTAGCCGGTGGCGGCGCCGATCAGCAACACCTTGTCGCCCGGTGCGATCTGCGCTTCCTTCAGCAGACGCCCGGTGATCAGCGGCGGATTGAGCGAGCGGCCGTTATCCAGCGGAATCGGACGGTCGACATAGGCCATCGCCCGACGCCCGGCCGGCACGAAATCCTCGCGCGCGACATGCGCCATCGCCGCGATCACGCGCTGATCGTCCACATCGCTGGTGCGAAGCTGGCTTTCGACCATGGCGGTCCGCATCGATGAAAAATTCTGCTCGGTCACGACAATTCCCCGATTGGCACAACTGTATTGGGAAGACAATACAGTAAAGAGATTATCGGACCTCTAAATCAGCGGGCAGCCCACGCCAAGCGGCTTTGCGCGCCTGACGTCCAGAATCTTGCCGAAAACCGACAGACAATAACACAGCCCCGCTTGACTTTGCGACAAAAGCCGCACATTTGCGGCCACCCACGCCGAGGCCCGATGGCGGAGTGGTGACGCAGCGGACTGCAAATCCGTGCACGCCGGTTCGATTCCGGCTCGGGCCTCCAACTCTTCGCCGGTCAGGCGATCAGGCGCCACCCCACCACCACCAGCACCGTCGCCAGCAGGGGCTGAAGCACGCGGTCCGATGCCCTGGCGGCCAGCAGCGAGCCGATCACGATGCCCGGCAACGACCCGGCCAGCAGGTTGACCAGCAGCATCGGATTGACGTTGCCGATCCACAAATGGCCCAGTCCCGCGACCAGGGTCAGCGGCACGGCATGGACGATGTCGGTCGCCACCAGCCGCTGCATCCGCATCCGCAGGGGATACAGCGCCAGCAGCAGCGTCGCCCCGATTGCCCCCGCGCCCACGGAGGTCAGCGTCACCATCGCGCCCAGCAGCGCGCCGGCCAGCACGGTCAGCGCAGGCTGCCAGCGGGTGAACCGATCCGCGGTGCCGACGCGGCGCGCCAGCGCCCAGGCATGGAAACGGCCACGCAGCAGCGTCGCGACCGCCGTGGCGATCAGTACGAAGCCGAGGGCGGACGTGATGACGCCGGTCTTGATCTGGCCGACATGCATTTGCGACAGGCAGGCGAGCACGATCAGCGCGGCCGGAATGCTGCCGATCATCAGCCGTTTCACCACCTGATAGTCCGGCCCGCCGTCAGTGCCGCCATGATGATGGTGCACCGCGCCGCCCACCGCCTTGGTGATCGAAGCGAACCACAGGTCCGTGCCGACCGCCGTGGTGGGCGCGACGCCGAACAGCAGGATCAATATGGGCGCCATCAGCGACCCGCCCCCTACCCCGGTCATGCCGACCATTACGCCGACGAACAAGCCCGCGACCGCGTGCAACCAATCCATATGAAGTCCCAAGCTTGTTATGTGAGTTATTTGGTAGACATTTACGGCCCAAATCCCCGAACAGCCAGCCCCCTTATGGATTGGAAATTTTTCGCCACCGAAAACAAATGCTGTCCGCTTTTTCGTCGCCGGCTTTTTCTCGACACCGCTTCCTCCGCCCGTCTAAAGACAGGGACATGATGAAGCTGTTCATTGGCAACAAGGCCTATTCGAGCTGGTCCCTGCGCGGCTGGCTGGCGTGCAAGCTGTCCGGCCTGCCGTTCGAGGAAGTCGTCGTCCCCCTCTATGACGAAGCGTGGGAAAAGCGGCGCGAGGGCGACGAATTCGCGCCGTCCTCGGGCAAGGTGCCGATTCTCTGGGATGGCGACGACATTGTCGTGTGGGACAGCCTGGCCATCGTCGAATATCTCAATGAGAAGTCAGGCGGCGACAAATTCTGGCCCGTCGACACCGCCGCCCGCGCCATGGCGCGGTCGATGGCGGCGGAAATGCATTCGAGCTTCGCCGCGCTGCGCCGCGAGCACAGCATGAATATCCGTCAGATCTATGCACCTGTTCCGCCTTCAGAGGCCGTCGCGCAGGACATTGGCCGGATCATGCAGCTCTGGGCGCAGGCCCGCGCGCGCTATGGCGGCGAGGGCGATTTCCTGTTCGGGGAATTCAGCGCGGTCGACGTCATGTTCGCGCCGGTCGTCACCCGTTTCATCACCTATCAACTGCCCGTCGCGCGCTTCGCCGAAGCGTATATGCGTGCCGTCATCAACCATCCCTGGATGCAGGAATGGATCGGCGGCGCCCAGGCGGAGGAATGGGTGATCGATCGGTTCGAGGGACCACCACAGTCGGTGTAGGACGGCAAGCGACCAGAATTGGACGCTTATACCTCTTGATCGATGCCCGCATAGCCGACACAAGGCGGCAGGCAGTTGACGCGGGGAAACATGAAGGCTGCATTCTGGCGGTTCGCGCATTCGCGCTATCAAGGGCGTAAGCCCATGCTTCTCACAGACCTTGCGGCATTTGTCTGGTTCGGATTTTTCGCATTGGTCTACGGCGGCGCGCTCATTGCAGGCTGGTTGCCATCAATAATCGAAGCTATCGTTGGCATCTTACTTATCGGCGTCCCGCTCTCAGTAGGCATACTTCATCGCCGCATTCGAATCGAGGCAGCGAAAGCCCCTGATGCCCTCTATCGAAAACGGATTGAGACAAGCCGCTAACGACGCTTTTCGTCATCCCAGCGAAGGCTGGGATCTCGGGAGATAGCGCGCGACATGGCCTGAGACCCCAGCGTGCGCTGAGGTGACGATGAGGGCCTAGGCGTGACGGAGGGGCGGGCGTCTCCCACCCACCCAAGCCAGCCACGAAAAAGGGCCGAAGGCACTCGGCCCCGGCCCTTTTTCGTGTCGCTCTCGCGGACTGGATCAGCCGACGATTTCGTCCGCCTTGAAGAAATAGGCGATCTCGATCGCGGCATTTTCCTCGCTGTCCGAACCGTGGACCGAATTGGCTTCGATCGATTCGGCGTAATCCTTGCGGATGGTGCCTTCATCGGCATTGGCCGGGTTGGTGGCGCCCATGATGTCGCGGTTGCGCTTCACGGCGTCTTCGCCTTCCAGGACCTGCACGACCACCGGGCCGGAGATCATGAACGCGACCAGATCGGCGAAGAAGGGGCGCTCCTTGTGCACGGCGTAGAAGCCTTCGGCCTGCTCGCGGCTCATGCGGATGCGCTTGGAAGCGACGACCCGCAGGCCCGCTTCTTCCAGCTTCTTGGTCACGGCGCCCGTCAGGTTGCGACGGGTCGCGTCGGGCTTGATGATCGAAAAGGTACGGGTCACGGCCATGAGGCTCAAAAGCTCCGAATTGTTTGGGATAAGATGGCGCGCCCTTTAGACCGGGCCGTTGCCTATCGCAAGAGGGGCGTGGTTTACGGTCCCTGAACCCATTTGCGGCCTTCCTGCCGCCAGAAACGCGGCGTCACGCCCTCGCGTTTGGAAAGATCGCGCCAACTTGCCCGCGCGCCTTCAATGGTTTGCGCGTCGAAGAAATAAAAGGCGCGCTCGAAATCCAGCGCTTCCTCGCGCCAGAGGCCGTCCGCCAATGCGATATGCCGTGCCCCATTGGCGGCGACGCAATCCGACGCGAGCAGCACCGGCTGCACCGACTCGGCCCCCTCGCCGGCTTTGCCATGGGCCAGGAAACTCTCCGGCGGTCCCGCCCAGAGGCCGGCGGAAATCCGCTCCAGCTGCCCCGCTTCCTGCGCCACCACCAGCAACCGCGCGCCCATGTCCAGAATGCGGCCCGCAATGGCGGGCAGCACCTGTTCCACCGGATCACGGCTCAACTGATAGAAATCGACCTGCATCGGCTTTCCGACATCAACCCTCGAACTTATCCGCCACATAGCGGTCGAGCAGCCGCACGCCATAGCCGGTCGCGCCCTTGTCCCAGGTCGCGCCGGGCTTGTCCGCCCACACCATCCCGGCAATGTCGAGATGGGCCCATTTCACGCCCTCGTCGACGAAGCGCTTGATGAACTGCGCCGCCGTGATCGACCCGCCATAGCGCGGCCCGATATTCTTCATGTCGGCAATCGGGCTGTCGATCAGCTTGTTATAGGCGTCGCCCAGCGGGAAGCGCCAAAGCTGGTCGCCCGCCGCCTTGCCCGCCGCGATCAGGTCGTCGGCCAGGCCATCGTCATTGGCGAAGATGCCCGCATATTCATGACCCAGCGAGATAATCATCGCCCCGGTCAGCGTGGCGAGATCGACGATCACCTCCGGCGCATAGGTTTTCTGCGCCCAGGTGATGACGTCGCACAGAACCAGACGGCCTTCGGCGTCGGTGTTCAGCACCTCGATGGTCTGTCCCGACATGGAGGTCACGATGTCGCCCGGCCGCTGGGCATTGCCATCCGGCATATTCTCGACCAGCCCGCAAATGCCGACGACGCGCGCCTTCGCCTTGCGCCCGGCCAGCGCCTTCATCGCACCCGCGACCGCGCCAGCGCCGCCCATGTCCCACTTCATGTCTTCCATGCCGGCGCCGGGCTTCAGCGAGATGCCGCCGGTGTCGAAGGTCACGCCCTTGCCGACGAAGACCAGCGGCTTTTCGGTCGTGCCGCCGGTTCCGTCCCATTCCATCGCCAACAGCCGGGGTTCGCGCACCGACCCCTGCGCCACGCCGAGCAGCGAACCCATGCCGAGTTCGGTCATCGCCGCCTTGTCGAGCACGGTGATCTTGACGCCCAGTTCCTCCAGATGGCGGCAGCGTTCGACGAAGCTCTCAGGGTAGAGGATGTTCGCCGGCTCCGACACCAGTTCGCGGGTAAAGGCCACGCCCGCCGCGACGGCTGCCTGCTGTTCCCAGGCGGCTTCGGCATCGGCCGAAACCAGCGTGATCTTCTGAAGCGTCGGCTTCGCCTTGTCCGGCTGGCGCGTGCGATAGCTGTCGATCCGCCAGCCGCGCAGCGACGCGCCGAAGGCCAGTTGCGCCGCCTGTTCGCCGCTCGCGCCGCCGAAGAACTCGACGGCCGCATGGGTCGCGCCGCTGGTCGCCAGCCGCGCTGTCAGTGCGCCGCCAGCCCGCTCATAATCCGCCGCGCTGCCCGCCCCGGTGCCCACCAGCACCACGCGCAGCACCTTGCCGCCCTCGTCCACGAAGCTTTCGAAGCTCGACCCCGCCTCGCCAGTGAAACGCGCCGCCGACGCGCCCGCGGCCAGCACCGGCGCCGCGCTCAGGGGCAGGGCGTCGAAACCGCCCTTGGGCACCGCAAAGGCCAATGTGTCGGCTTCGGGACGGATCGGGCTGAACGCGATTTCCATCAAAGGTCCTTTATTTTCTGCAAGGCGTTATGTGTCTGGTGCCCAGATAGTGCGGCTTACCCTGTCTGGCAAAGCCGTTCGACTGATTTTCGGGCAAAAGTCTTGGCTCAGACGATTGCAGCGCGGACAAAGCAATGCGATAGGCGGGAAACAAAGCGCCCCGTCAAAGAGGCCCCGTTCCTTTGCAGAATATCCCTTTCCCCTTGCGTTTCAAACAGGCCCTGGCCGCCGGCGTCGCCTTTCCGTGCCTGGCGATCGTCCCCCATGCCGCCGCCCAGCAGCTCAATGAGCCACAGACGGCGATCAGCGCGCCCGACGCTCCGGCGCCCGAAAGCGACGAGCAGATCGGCTTTGCCGCCGACGCGCTGGAATATGACAGCGACAATGAAATCGTGACCGCCAGCGGCAACGTGCAGTTGCTCCGCCAGGGCAACCGGCTGCGCGCCGACAAGGTGGTCTGGAACCGCAACAGCGGGAAGGTAGAGGCGACCGGCAATGTGTCCGTCACCGATCCTGAAGGCAATATCGCCTATGGCGACCGTTTCGACGTCACCGACACGCTGCAGGACGGCGCGGTCGAGAATATGCTGCTGGTGCTGCAATCGGGCGGACGCCTCGCCGCGGTCGGCGGCAAGCGGGTGAACGGCGTCTATACGCTGCACAAGGCCGTCTATACCGGCTGCAAGGTCGAAGATCATAATGGCTGCCCGAAGGAGCCGACATGGCAGATCAAGGCCGTCAAGGTCGTCTACGATCCCGTGAAGGCCCGCGTCAAATATACCAATGCCAGCGTCGAACTGTTCGGCCTGCCGCTGATCCCGCTGCCCGGTTTTTCCCATCCGGTGGGCGATAATGGCGGCAGCGGCCTGCTGGTCCCGAACCTGCGCTACGACCGCAATAACGGGTTCGAGGTCGCGCTGCCCTATTATCTGAAGCTCGCGCCCAATCGCGACGTGACCATCACGCCCCATGTCTACACCAACGTCCTGCCGATGCTGGAGACCAATTACCGGCATTTATGGGATCGCGGCGCCTATCAGATCACGGGATACGCGACTTATGGCAGCCGCCTCGCCACCAGCGATGCCGCGTCGACGACGCCGGCGGGATCGGAGAAGGACTTTCGCGGCCATCTGGACGCCAGCGGCGCGCTGCAACTGACGCCCGAATGGAGCATCAACGGATCGATTCGCCTGGCGACCGACCGCACCTTCCTGCGCCGCTACGACATCAGCAATGACGATCGGCTGCGCTCCACCCTCAATGCGCAACGCATCGGCCAGAACAGCTATTTCTCCATCGCAGGCTGGGCGGTGCAGACGTTGCGCACCGGCGATTCGCAGGGACAGCAGCCGATCGCGTTGCCCGTCATCGACTATCGCCTGCGGATGCAGGACCCGTGGCTGGGCGGCGTGGCCCAGCTTCAGCTCAACAGCCTCGCCCTCACTCGCACCCATGGGCAGGACACGCAGCGCGCCTTCGCGGCCTTCGAATGGAATCTGCGCAAGTTGACCGCCATGGGGCAGGAAGTGACCTTCACCACCTATTTGCGCGGCGACGTCTATCACAGCAGCGACAATCTGCTGAGCAGCGTGACCAGCTATGCCGGCGATCCGGGCTGGAAGGCGCGCGGCATCGCGGCCGCGGCCATCGATGTGCGCTGGCCCTTCATGGGCGAGGCGTTCGGCGGCATCCAGCGCATCGCCCCGCGCGTCCAGATCGTCGCGGCGCCGAAGATCGCCAACCTGTCCGTCCCCAATGAGGACGCCCGCGCCATCGATCTGGAGGACAGCAACCTCTTCGCGCTCAACCGCTTTTCCGGCTATGACCGGTTCGAGGATTCGAGCCGCGTCACCTATGGCCTGGAATATAGCCTGTCGCTCCCCGACTTCTCGCTGGAAAGCGTGATCGGGCAAAGCTACCGCCTCAACGCCCGCGAAAGCATCCTGCCCGACGGCACCGGCCTGTCGGACCGTCTGTCCGACATCGTCGGCCGCACCACCGTCCGCTACAAGGATTTCATCAGCTTCACCCACCGTTTCCGGCTGGACAAGGACAGTCTGGCCGTCCGCCGCAATGAGATCGACGCGACGGTCGGCAGCAAGAAAACCTACGCGATGGTCGGCTATCTGCGGCTCAATCGCAATGCGAACCTCAGCCTGGAGGATTTGCAGGACCGCGAGGAACTGCGTCTGGGCGGCCGTGTCCAGTTCGCGCGCTTCTGGTCGGTGTTCGGATCGACCGTCATCGACCTGACCGACGCGAAGGAAGATCCGCTGAGCGTCGCGGACGGTTATCAGCCGGTCCGCCATCGCCTGGGCATCGCCTATGAGGACGACTGCCTGACGCTCGGCCTGACCTGGCGGCGCGATTATCAGGTGCTGGGTGACGCACGAAAGGGCAACAGCTTCCAGCTTCGGCTGGCTTTTCGCAATATTGGCATATAAGGATCAGCCTTCCCGTTTCCTGCTCAGGGCCGGTTAAGGCGGATCGGCGCATCTCGCGTCGAACCGATTGGAGAGTTTTGTCGACGATGCAGCCTGTCGTTTTCCCGATTTCCCGCATTGGCAGCACGGCCGCCAAGGGCCTGCGCACCCTGCTTCTGTCCTCCGCCCTGCTCGCGTCGGGGGTGCATGGCGTCGCCGCGCAGACGGTCAATGACGATGACACCGTCGCCGCGCAGCAACTCCACTTGCCCAAGGACGTGACCGTCTTCGGCAAGAGCGATCCCAATGTCCGCAAGGCAACCGCCATCGTCAACGGCCGCATCATCACCGGCACCGATGTCGACCAGCGCCTCGCCCTCATCATCACCGCCAATGGCGGCAAGGTGTCGGACGAGGAAAAGGAACGGCTGCGGGTCCAGGTGCTGCGCAACCTGATCGACGAGACGCTCCAGATCCAGGAAGCCGCCGCCAACGACATCAAGGTCGACAAGGCCGAGATCGAACAGAGCTATGAGCGGGTCGCGGCCAATTTCCGCCAGTCCCCTGGCCAGTTCGACCAATATCTGCGCCAGCAGGGGTCGTCCGCCGCCAGCATCAAGCGCCAGATCGAGGGCGAGCTGGCCTGGAGCCGCCTGCTCCGCCGCAACATCCAGCCCTTCGTCAACGTGTCGGAGGATGAGGTGAAGGCGGTCGTGGATCGCATGAACGCGGCGAAGGGCAGCGACGAGTTTCGCATCGGCGAAATCTATCTGTCGGCCACGCCGGAAAATCAGCAGCAGATCATCGCCAACGCGCGCAACATCATCGAACAGATCAAGCAGGGCGGCAGTTTCGCGGCCTATGCGCGGCAATTTTCCGAAGCGTCCACCGCGGCGGTCGGCGGCGATCTGGGCTGGGTCCGTCCCGCCCAGCTTCCCGACGAACTGGCCCATGCGGCGGCCGAGATGCAGGTCGGCCAGATCGCCGGTCCGATCAGCGTGTCCGGCGGCGTGTCGCTGATCTACGTCATGGACAAGCGCAAAGTGCTAACCGCCGACCCGCGCGACGCGCTGCTCAGCCTCAAGCAGCTGTCCGTCAGCTTCCCCGCCGGCACCACCAAGGAACAGGCGAGCGCGAAGGCCGCCACCTTCGCCGCCCAGACCAAGGCGATCAAGGGTTGCGGCCAAGCCAATGAACTGGGCGCGAAAATGGGCGCCGACGTGGTCGACAATGACAATGTGAAGCTGCGCGACCTGCCGCCGCAGTTGCAGGACATCCTGATCAACCTCCAGGTGGGTGAGGCAACGCCGCCCTTCGGCTCGATCAACGACGGCGTGCGCGTGCTTGTCGTCTGCGGCCGTGACGAAGCCAGCTCCGCCGCCGCGCCCAATGCCGAACAGATCATGGCGCAAATGGAGGAAGAACGGGTCAACAAGCGTGCGCGCATCTATCTGCGCGATCTCCGCCGCGATGCCGTCATCGACTATAACTGATCCGGTGGACCCTCATGCGATGGGGCCGCCCTTCGCCGTGTCGCTCGGCGATCCGGCAGGTATAGGCCCGGAAATCGTCGCCAAAAGCTGGGTCATGCGCGAGGCGCGCGGCCTGCCGCCCTTTTTCGCGGTGGGTGACGCGGCGACGCTGCGCGCAGTCTGGCTCGGCCCGGTCGAGACGGTCAGTTCCCCCGAAGAAGCCGCCACGGTGTTCGACCGCGCCCTGCCCTGCCTGCAAGTCGCCGATGCCGGGGAGGTCGTTCCCGGCACGCCCAGCATCGATGGCGCGCGCGCGGCCTTTCAGGCGCTGGAGGCGGCGGTCGGCCTCGCCCGCAGCGGCTCCGCGGCGGGGATCGTCACCGCGCCGGTGGGAAAGGAGCAACTGTACGGCGTCGGCTTCACCCATCCGGGGCAAACCGAATTCATCGCCGAACGCTGCGGCGTCGCACAGCATAACGCGGTGATGATGCTGGCCGGCCCTTCACTCAAGGTCGTGCCGATCACCATCCATATCCCGCTGGCCGACGTACCCTCGGTCCTGACCGTCGACCTGATCCGCGCCCGCGCCATCACTGCGGCCAAGGGGCTTCAGCGCAATTTCGGCATCGGCCGCCCGCGTCTGGTCGTGGCCGGCCTCAACCCCCATGCCGGCGAAGGCGGCGCACTGGGCCGGGAGGAGATCGACATCATCCAGCCCGCCGTCGAGTCGCTTCAGGCCGAGGGGTACGACATCACCGGCCCGCTCGCCGCCGACACGCTGTTTCATGCGCGCGCGCGTGAAACCTATGACGCCGCGCTCTGCATGTATCACGATCAGGCGCTGATCCCGATCAAGACACTGAATTTCGATGAAGGCGTCAATATCACGCTGGGCCTTCCCATCGTGCGGACCTCGCCCGACCATGGCACGGCCTTCGGCATTGCCGGCAAGGACAGCGCCAATCCCGGCGCGATGATGGCCGCGATGAAGATGGCCGCAGAGGCCGCCCGTGCCCGCATGACCCATGGCTGCTGAAACCCGCCCCAAACTCCCGCCGCTTCGAGACGTCATCGCCGCCCACGGGCTTCAGGCGAGCAAGGCGCTCGGGCAGAATTTCCTGCTCGACGAGCAGTTGCTCGACCGGATCGCCGCCATCCCCGGCGCCCTGAGGGACCAGCCCGCCTTCGAAGTCGGCCCCGGCCCCGGCGGCCTGACCCGCGCGATCCTGCGGGCAGGCGCGAAGCTGGTGGCGGTCGAGCGCGACCATCGCTGCCTCCCCGCTCTGGCCGAGCTGTCGGAAGCCTTTCCCGGCCAGCTCCGCGTCATGTCCGGCGACGCCATGCAGGTCGACGCCCGCGCCGAAGCGGGTGAAGGCGCGCATATCATCGCCAACCTGCCCTATAATGTCGGCACCGCCTTGCTCGTCGGCTGGCTCTCGACGGACTGGACGCCGCTCCCCTGGTGGTCGACGCTGACCCTCATGTTCCAGATGGAAGTCGCCGAACGGATCGTCGCCAAGCCCGGCGGCGATCATTATGGGCGGCTGGCCGTGCTCGCCCAATGGCGCAGCGACGCCCGCATCGCGATGAAGGTGCACCGCAGCGCTTTTACGCCTCCGCCCAAGGTCATGTCGGCGGTCGTCCACATCACACCAAAGCCCGCGCCCGAAAACGTGCCGTTGAAGCATCTCGAACGCCTCACCGCCGCCGCCTTCGGCCAGCGCCGCAAGATGCTGCGCCAGAGCCTCAAGGGCCTACCCGGTGCACTGGACGCGCTGGACACGGTGGGCATCGACCCGCAACGCCGCGCCGAAACCGTCAGCGTGGACGAATTTGTCGAAGTCGCGCGCATTCTGGGCCAATCCTGATCTATAGAAGTCGCATGATCGCAAAATTCGCCCTTGCAACTCTTGGCCTCGCGCTCCTCCCCGCGACCGCCCAGGCGCAATTGCGTGATTTCTGCCCCGAACGGCCCGGCCTCGACACCCCACCCTGCATCGTGGACAAGGGGCATTTCCAGATCGAAATGGGGCTTGCCGACTGGACCCGCGATCGAAGCGCTGGCCAATCCACCACGACAGTGTCGCTGGGCGACACCGAATTGCGCTACGGGTTGGACGACAGCACGGAAATCCGGGCGAACTGGACCGCCTATACCCGGCAACGCGAACATGACAGGGTCGGCGGCGAACGCAGCCAATTTTCAGGCGTCGGCGATCTCGGTTTCAGCATCAAGCACGCGCTGCTCAACCCCGACGGCAGCGGCTTTTCCCTTGCCATCGCCCCCGGCATCACCTTGCCGACGGGTAGCCATGGCATCGGCGACGGCACCTGGAGCGCATCCTTCCTGCTTCCCGCCAGCTATGCGCTTTCCGACAGCCTCAGCTTGATCGCCACGCCTGAAATCGACGCTGCGGCGGACGGCGACGGCGATGGCCGCCACCTTGCCTATGGCAGCGCAGCGGGCCTGTCCGCCGACCTCGGTCCCAGGATCAATGCCTCGGTGGAAATGCAGATTATCCGCGACCGCGATCCGGGCGGCGCCTCAACGCAAGCACTCAGTTCCGTGTCGCTGGCGTTCCAGCCCGGTTCTTCGCTGGCGCTGGATGCCGGTGCCAATTTCGGCCTCAACCACGCCACACCCGACGCGGAAGTCTATATCGGCATTTCCCGCCGCTTTTAGAGCATCGTGCGAAAAAATGGGCGAGCCGGAGGCACGTGACTCCGAGCTCGGGTTTTTCGTAAAAAACGATGCGCCAACAAAGGAGGTGAGCAAGCGGCCTGCGCCGGGTTTAACGCAGCGCACCCAAGAGCGGCGCTGTCACAGAAACCCGCAAAATCAAGGGGTTTCGGTGGTTGCCGCCTTAGGCGCCGGCACCACATCCTTGGCACTCAACACCGTTGCAGGCGGGCCTTTCTCAATCGCCGCAGCCAGTTGCCCGACCGCCGCACAGTTGGCCTTGCACAAGCTCCGCGCCTGCGCCAGATTTTCCTTGGCCTTGGCGATCGCGCCCTTTTCGACCATGGCCTCACCCTGCCCGACCAGCGCCGTCACGTCATTGGGCTCCAGCGTCAGCGCCTCGCGATAGAGGCGAATCGCCTTGCCTTGCAAACCCTGCGCCCGCGCCACTTCAGCAAGCTCGATATAGGCCATGCGGTTGCGCGGATCGACCGCCAGCGCACTTTCCAGCGCGTCGGTCGCGGCGGGATATTGGCCCGCCTTGCGCGCTGCTTCACCGGCCTTCTGCCATTCGACCGACAGCGGCGAAATCTGCGAATCCGGTCGCTGCGACAATCCTGCGCTGGAAACGGTGGTCAGCAGGACGGCCAAGGCGATCGAAGCGGGGGTAAAACGCATGCACAACTCCAGCCATGTTTCAGGCATTGATTCCGGCTCAAATCCAGGGGGGCGAGTGTCGCGATTTTGCGCTCGCTTGTCCATCGACTCTTTCAGGCGACCCGACGCAGGCGCGCGAAATAGAAGCCATCGGTGCCGTCATGGCCGGGGGTCAGCAGCAGCCCGTCGCCATGGGCGCGGCCCATCGGCGCCTCGATCCGTTCGACGGTCCATCCGTCATGCCGTGCCAGAAATGCCCGCACCTGATCCCGCCCCTCCCGGTCCGTCAGCGCGCAAGTAGCATAGACCAATGCGCCGCCCGGCGCCAGCAAGGGTGCCGCGAAATCGAGAATCCGAGCCTGTTCCGCCACCAGTCGATCGAGCCGCGCGGGGGTCAGCCGCCAGCGCGCCTCCGGGTTGCGCCGCCATGTCCCGGTGCCCGAACAGGGCGCATCGACCAGCACGACATCGGCGCGGCCGGCCAGGCTCTCCAGCGCCCTTGTCTCATGCCCCTGATCGAGCAACAGCGTCTCGATGAAGGTCGCGCCCGCCCGCTCGGCCCGTGGATCGAGCCGCGCCAGCCGCGACCGGATGGTGTCCGCCGCGATCACCCTGCCCTTACCCGCCATCGCCGCCGCCAGCGCCAGCGTCTTGCCGCCCGCCCCGGCGCAGAGATCGATGACGGTCATGCCCGGCGCGACCAGGCACGCCGCGGAGATCAGCTGACTCCCTGCATCCTGGACCTCGACCAGCCCCTGTTTCCAGGGTTCGCTCTGTTCGACCGGCGCCCCTTCCGGCAGGCGCAGCGCATCGGGCAGACCCGGCAGTCGCACGGCATCGGCGTAAGCCGGAGCCACCTCGTCCGGCTCGGCCTTCAGGCGATTGACGCGCAGATCGACCGGCGCACGGCCCAGCAGCGCCTCCCGCTCCACCGGCGCGGCCAACAGCGGCTCGATCCAGCCGGGCACGACTCCGGCCGGCGCGCCCGTCTCACCCTCGTCGATCGCTTCAGGCCCATGCGCCGATCCATCGAACAGCGCGGATAGTTCCGCCCGCTCGCGCGCCAGCCCGATCATCGCCGCGCGCCCGCTCTCTGGTCTTTCGGCGGCGCGGCGCACCGCATCATAGACATGGTCGCGCACCGCCCGTCGGTCGCGCGACCCGGCATAACGCCGTTCCTTGAAATAGCGCGCGATCAGCGTGTCCGCTGCCGGGCCGCCATCCCGCGCCGAAGCGATGATGGCGTCTAGCAATTCGATGGCGGCCTGCACCCGCGCGGCTGGCGTCACGATATGGCGCCCTTAGCGCGTCGGATAATTGGGCGCTTCGCGGGTGATCGTCACGTCATGCACATGGCTTTCCGAAAGCCCCGCATTGGTGATCTGGACGAAGCGGGCGCGTTCCTGAAGATCCTTGATCGTGCGGCTGCCGGTATAGCCCATCGCCGCCTTCACCCCGCCGACCAGCTGGTGGATGACGTCCTTGGCCGGTCCCTTGAACGGCACCTGACCCTCAATGCCTTCGGGCACCAGCTTCATCTGGTCCTTGATGTCCGCTTGGAAATAGCGGTCCGCCGAGCCGCGCGCCATGGCGCCGACGCTGCCCATGCCGCGATAGCTCTTATAGGCGCGGCCCTGATAGAGGAAGGTTTCGCCCGGCGCTTCCGCCGTGCCCGCCAGCAGCGACCCGACCATGACGCAGCCCGCGCCTGCCGCCAGCGCCTTGGCCACGTCGCCGGAGGTGCGCAGGCCGCCATCGGCGATCACCGGCACGCCCTGCCTGGCGGCTTCCTCCGCCGAATCCATGACGGCGGTGAGCTGCGGCACGCCGACGCCCGCCACCACGCGGGTGGTACAGATCGACCCCGGCCCGATGCCGACCTTCACGCAGTCCGCGCCCGCGTCGATCAGCGCCTTGGTGGCTTCGGCGGTGGCGACATTGCCCGCGACCACCTGAACATGGTTGGACAGCTTCTTCACCGCCTCCACCGCGACGGCGACCTGCTTGCTGTGGCCGTGCGCGGTGTCGATGACGATTAGGTCGCATTCCGCGTCGATCAGCGCCTTGCTGCGTTCCAGCCCCTTGTCGCCCACCGTGCTCGCGGCGGCGACGCGCAGGCGGCCCGACGCGTCCTTGGTCGCCTGCGGATAGGTGACCGCCTTTTCGATATCCTTGACGGTGATGAGGCCGACGCAGTGATAGCTGTCGTCCACCACCAGCAGCTTTTCGATCCGGCGCTGGTGCAGCAGGCGCATCGCTTCATCCTGACCGACGCCCGCCTTCACCGTGGCGAGATTGTCCTTCGTCATCAGCTCGCTGACCGGCTGCGCCGGATTTTCGGCAAAGCGCACGTCGCGGTTCGTCACGATGCCGACCAGCTTGCCCGAGGACTCCACCACCGGAATGCCGCTGATCTTGTGACGCTGCATCAGCATCTGCGCATCGGCCAGGGTGGCGGTGGGCAGGATGGTGATGGGATTGACGACCATGCCGCTTTCGAAGCGCTTGACCGCGCGCACGGCGTCCGCCTGTTCCTCCACCGACAGGTTGCGATGCAGCACGCCGATGCCGCCCAACTGCGCCATGACGATCGCCATGTCAGCCTCGGTCACCGTGTCCATGGCGGACGACAGGATCGGGATGTTGAGCTTGATCGCCTTCGTCACATGGGTGCTGGTGTCTGCCTGGCTGGGCAGCACATCGGATTCGCCGGGCTGCAACAGCACGTCGTCGAAGGTGAGGCCGAGGCGGATATCCATGTGAAAGCCACTTTCTACTGCGCGGGCCGGAGGCAGGCCGCTGGGGGATTCGTGGCGGCCCATGTAACCATTAAGCAGGAAAACGACCAGTCCCTTGCAGTCATTTTATTGCGTGCGGTGCAAAGTGCCGCCGCGACGGCAGGAAGAAACGCGCTTTAACCGGCGCTCTTATGGCTGGCGACTGCCGCCCTCGTCGCGTGCCAAACGATCGAGCCAGGCCTGCGCCTGCTTGGGTTCGCCGACGGCGTGCGCGCTGACCGGGCCGCGAGCCGCGAGAAATTGCTGCTGCAATTCAAACGGATCCATCATCAACTGTTCGCGCATATCGTCGATCGCTTCGCCGATTTCCGCCAGTTGCGCGATGACGGGCGCAATCGCGGCGCGGGTCGCACGATTCCCATTATGGTCGAAAAGTCCCCATTTACCCGAAGCCGTGACCCGCAGCGCCTCCAGCAATAGGTCGCGATATTCCGCTTCCAGTTCCAGACGGCGGACATCCAAACGTTCAAGGCGATCAGCTTTAGCCATGCGGCGCCATTATCGCAGCATGACCGCCTTCGCAATCGCAGCCAGCCTGGATGGCCGGCGGCGGAATCAAAAAAGGGCGCCACCTTCCGGCAGCGCCCCTTTTTTCAAAACCATCCGCCCAATCAGGCCCCGGCAGGCGTCGGGTCGCCAAACGGCCCCTTTCGCCGCCGCGTCTTGGGGATTGAGGACCCCACCGCAGGAATGACCGAAGGCTTGATCGTCGTGCCGTCGTCGCGGGTGATCTCGCCCTTGTCGAGCAGCGTCTTGATCTCCTCGCCGCTCAGCGTCTCATATTCGAGCATCGCGTTGGCGAGCAGGTGCAATTGATCCTCATGACCCTTCAGGATTTCCTGAGCACGGTCATAACCCTGCTCCACCAGTCCGCGAATTTCCTTATCGATCAGCTTCGCCGTCTCATCCGACATATGGACGCGCTGGCTCTGCGAATAGCCGAGGAAGGTCTCTCCCTGCTGCTCTTCATATTGCAGCGGCCCCAGCTTGTCCGACATGCCCCACTGGGTCACCATGTCCCGCGCCAGCTTGGTCGCGTACTGGATATCGCCCGAAGCACCCGACGACACCTTGTCATAACCGAAGATGATCTCCTCGGCGACGCGCCCGCCCATGGCGACGGCCATGTTCGCGTGCATCTTGTCGCGGTGGTAGCTGTAGCTGTCCCGCTCCGGCAGGCGCATCACCATGCCCAGCGCGCGGCCGCGCGGGATGATCGTCGCCTTGTGGATCGGATCGGAGGCCGGCTCATGGACCGCGACGATGGCGTGACCCGCCTCATGATAGGCGGTCATCTTCTTTTCATCGTCGGTCATGACCATGGAGCGGCGCTCGCTGCCCATCATCACCTTGTCCTTGGCCGCCTCGAACTCATCCATCGCGACCAGACGCTTGCCCCGCCGCGCCGCCATCAGCGCCGCTTCATTGACAAGGTTCGCAAGATCGGCACCCGAGAAACCGGGCGTACCCCGCGCGATGGTGCGCGGATTAACGTCCGGCGCCAACGGCACCTTCTTCATGTGCACGGCCAGAATCTTCTCACGGCCTTCAATGTCGGGGCGCGGCACCACGACCTGACGGTCGAAGCGGCCCGGACGCAGCAAAGCGGGGTCCAGCACGTCGGGGCGGTTGGTCGCCGCGACGATGATGATGCCCTCATTGGCCTCGAAACCGTCCATCTCGACCAGAAGCTGGTTCAGCGTCTGCTCGCGCTCGTCATTGCCGTTGCCCAGACCCGCGCCACGATGACGGCCGACCGCGTCGATTTCGTCGATGAAGACGATGCAGGGCGCGTTCTTCTTCGCCTGCTCGAACATGTCGCGCACGCGGCTCGCGCCGACGCCGACAAACATCTCGACGAAATCCGAACCCGAAATGGTAAAGAAGGGCACGCCAGCCTCACCCGCAATGGCGCGGGCGAGCAGGGTCTTGCCCGTCCCCGGCGAACCGACCAGCAACGCGCCCTTGGGGATCTTGCCGCCGAGCCGCGCAAATTTGGTGGGGTCCTTCAAAAATTCGACGATTTCCTGAAGCTCTTCACGAGCCTCATCGATGCCCGCGACATCGTCGAAGGTCACCTTGCCATGCTTTTCGGTCAGCAGCTTGGCCTTGGACTTGCCGAAGCCCATCGCACCGCCCGCGCCGCCACCCTTCTGCATCTGACGCAGCACGAAGAAGGCAATGCCGAGGATCAGCAGGAACGGCAGCGACTGGTAGATCAGGATCATCCAGAAGCTCGGCTGCTCCTCCGCCTGGCCGGAATATTTGACATTATAGTCGTCCAGCAGGCCGGTCAGGCCCGGATCGTTCACGGGCACGGTGCTGAACTTCTGCCCGCTCGACAGCGTGCCGGAAATCCGGTCGGTGGCGATGGCGACGTCCTTGACCTGCCCTTCCTGCACCTTGGCGCGGAATTCCGAATAGGCAATGCCGGTCCCTGCGCTCGACGCCGTGCGGCTGTCGAACATCGAGACGAAGAGGAGCAGGGCGACAATGACCCCTGCCCAAATCATCGCACTCTTGATCCAGGGATTACCCTGCGGGTCTTTCTCGTCGTTCATTCACCACTCTCTTTCACCCGGCAAGATAGGATGCCGCAGCAAAATCGCAAGCACAGCGCTAAAGGCTTAACCGCCGACAAATTGCGACAGGGCGATATAGGCCAGGATCACCGCGACCCCGGCCGAAAGGCCGCACAGCACATAGCCCGTGTACAGCAGCAACGGCGGATGAGGCCGCGCCAGCCGACGGTTACGCTGTGCCGCCGAAAGGATGACACTGGCCAGCAGACCATAAGTCAGTGCCGCAAATTCCATCATGAATCGAAACTTCCCACGCTCAGTCGCCCCCCATTAACCAGCCCAGCCGTTAAGGAAAGGTCATTGCGTACGCCCGATTCGACGGAATGGGCGAGTCATGCGCCAGGCCGTGGAACCTTTGCGTAACGACCTTACTGCCACCGTCGCGGGGGCGCGATCCGCATCGTCCAGCGCGGCCCGCCCTTCAGCAACGCCCGCCCGATGCTCGCCTGGCCGCCGTCCCGGGCGGCCGCGATCAGCCGGTCGATCGCCTCCCCCCGGGGCGCGGCGGCTGCGGGCTGCAAGCGCGCCAACATGCGCAGCACCAACCGGCGGAGCAATTCACGCGGCAGGTCAGTCCGATCCAGCACCAGCCCCTTGGCATCTGCGTCATCCGCCCGGACATGGCTCGCTTCCAGCCCGTCGACCACCCAATCCAGCGCATCCCCGACCTCGGCCAGCGCCGCCGCGCTCCGGCCCGCCGCCGCCACGTCGATCCAGTCCACCCCGGCCAGCGTGGCGCGCAACGCCGCCCGGTCGAAACGCGGATCGCTGTTCGACGGGTCCTCCACATGGGGCAGGCCACGATCCTGAACATGGTCGCGCAATGCCGCCTTGCGCACCTCCAGCAACGGCCGCAGCACGACGCCCTGCCGCGCCCGCACGCCCGCAAGGCCGCTCACCCCCGCCCCGCGGTTGAGCCGCATCAGGAGCGTTTCCAACTGGTCGTCGGCATGATGCGCGGTCAGCAGCCAGTCCAGCCCGCGTTCGGCCCGCCAGCCTTCCAGCAAGGCGTAGCGCTGCGCCCGCGCCCAGCTTTGCACATTGCCGCGCACCGCCCCATCGGGGTGCAAGGTGGCATGGGCGATGCCCGCCGCCCGGCACCAATCCGCCACCATCGCCGCTTCGGCAGCGGAGGCTTCGCGCAAGCCATGATCGACCGTGGCCGCTTCGACCCGCCCCGGAAAAAGCTGCGCCATCAGATCCAGCAGGGCCATGCTGTCCGGCCCGCCCGAAACCGCGACGCCGAAACGGGCGCTGGCGGCATCCTCCACCAGCGCCCCGATCGCTTGCCTCAGATGCGTCGGAAGATCGCCTTCAGCCATGGGGCGTCAGGCGCTGCACTTCGCCCGGGCGCGGCCCTTGTCCATCATGCCGCGCAAGCCGGTCGACAGGCTCGCGCCATAGACCTGCTCCAGTTCCGAATAGACCTTGCAGGCATCGGCGGGCTTCTTGAGCTGGATCAGCGCCTCGCCCAGATAGGCGAGGCTGTCGGGCGCGCGGTCGCCCCTGGGGCGCTTCTGGTAATTTTCATAGAAGGCGACCGACGCCAGCGCGGGCTTGCCATCGTCCAGATAGGCGCGGCCCAGCAGGTTCGACGCCTTGCTCGCGACCGGGCTGGCGCCATATTTGTCGACGGTCGATTTGAGCTGCGCCTGCGCCTCCGGATAGAATTTCGCATCCCACAGGCGGAACCCGTAGGTGTAGGCGTCATCCGCTTCATTGCCGGTGGAGGGCCGTTCGATCCCGGCCACGGCGGCCTTGCGTTCGTCGCTTGCGCCATTGGCGGCGGGCTTCGGCGCGCCCGGCCGGGTCGCGGCGGGCGCGGGATCAGCGGGACGCACGGCCGGCGGCACCACCACCGGCGCGGCGCGGCTTTCCTGTTCGGCCTTGTAGCGGTTGAACGCATCTTCCAACTGCTTGAGCTTGAAGCTGTTTTCCTCGACCTGTCCGGTGATGGAGGCAAGCTGCGATTCCAGCGCATTCACCCGCGCCGTCAGGTCGGCCACCGGCGTGGAGCTGGGCGAACCCGGCACGACCGCAGGTGCGGCTGGGCGCGTGATTTCCGCCTCCAGCGGTGTACCTGCCGGAAACACTTTGCGCTGCACCGCGCGCATTTCCTTTTCCAGTCGATCCACCCGCACATCGATGCCGACATTCTGGGCCGCGACCGGCGAAGCAAGAGCGAACAGCACGGGCGCCCCCAGCGCCAAAGAGCCCGCAAGAAAGGCGTTACGCATGATAATCCCCGACTTTAGATATTCGCCCTTAACCATAGGGCGAGATTTCGCGCGGTAAAGCGGGACGTTGACGGCCCGGCGTCGAAGCGTCCCCCCTTGCCGCTGTCAGTACCGTGTCAGTTGCCGGCGGCAGGCATGGGAGCCTGAACGACCGGCGCCGACGCGGCAGCGGGCGTGGCGGGCGTCGCCCCCGCCTGAGGCGCGGGCGCGGCGCGGGCGAGCAGCGCTTCGGCATTGACCGGCACATCCGATATGGTGCGGTCCGGCGGACCCAGCGGTGCGATGGCCTTGCCACCGACCGTCACGGTCAGGGCCTGCGGACGGCCCGTCAGGATCATGGGATTGCGCGCATTGGCCGGCAGGGTGAAGCTGTCCCCCTTCTTCATCAGGCCGTCCTTCAACCGCTCGCCCGCCTCGTCATAGATGCGCAGCCACACATCGTCATTGGCGGTGAACACCACCGTCTGCACCACCGGCGCGACAGGTGCGCCCGCGGCGGGCTTGGCCGCAGCAGGCGTGGGCGCCGTCTGTTGCGCCGCGATTTCGTCGGTCGTCGGCGGAGTCATCACCTGCGTCCGCCAGATCGCGAAGCCTGCCACCAGGACCACGACGATGGCCGCCGCCGTCCAGGCCAGCATGCGCGAAGGCACCCGCGCCGGATCGGCCGGCTCGAACGCCTCATACCGGTTCGCGCCCAGATCGGAATTATGGACGGCGTTGCGCACATCGGCGGCGATCCCCACCTCGTCCACGTCGATGGCGCGGGCATAGGCGCGGGCGAAACCGACTGCATAGGGGATGCCCGGCAAAGCGGCATAATCGTCGCGCTCAATCGCCTCCAACTGCCGCTGGGCAATGCGCGTGCGGGTCGCCACATCCTGGATCGACAGCCCCTGCGCCTCCCGCGCCGCGCGCAGCCGCGCGCCCGGAGTACCCAGCCGTTCCGGCGCCGCGACCCCGGGTTCCTGTTCGACTTCTTCTGCCATGCTGCTCTGTCTCATTCCGGGACGGGGATTGTCAACGCCGCTTGCCGCCCATTCGGGCGGAAAAGCGCGCATCCATGCCGCTAATTCAATTCGATACCCCGTTCACCGACCCATTCGGTCAGCGCCGAACGCATATCGGTGACGCCCTTGTCCAGCAATTCGCGCATCAGCGCCCGCAATTCCGCTGCATCGATGGAGCGGATCATGGCCTTGACCGGCCCGACCGAGGCCGGCGTGATCGACAGCCGCCGCACGCCCAGACCCACCAGCGCCATCGCCTCCAGCGTCCGCCCGCCCATTTCGCCACACACGCCGACCGGCACTTCATAGGCTTCGCACGCGCGCACCACCCGGTCCAGAAAACGCAGGATCGCGATGCTCAGCCAGTCATAGCGCTCCGCCAGCCGGGGATGGGCGCGGTCTGCGGCAAACAGGAACTGGGTCAGGTCGTTGGTGCCGATGGAGAGGAAATCCAGACGCGGCAGCAACAGGTCCAGCACCTCGGCCAGCGCCGGCACCTCCAGCATCGCACCATAGCGCACCGCCACCGGCAGCTTCTTCTTCTGCGATGCCAGCCATTGCCGCTGATGCTCCACCAGCGCGCGCGCCTGCTCATATTCCCAGGGTTCCGACACCATCGGGAACATGACGTGCAGCACCTTGCCCGCAGCCGCCTCCAGCAAGGCACGGGCCTGCGCCTTCATCAACCCGTCGCGGTCGAGCGCCAGCCGCAGGGCGCGCCAGCCCATCGCCGGATTGTCCTCCAGTTCCTCGTCATCGTCGCGGTTCATATAGGGCAGCGCCTTGTCGCCGCCGATGTCGACGGTGCGGAAGATGACGGGCCGGTCGCCCGCCGCATCCAGCACGTCGCGATAGAGCCGCTGCTGCTTTTCCCGCTGCGGCAGGGTGGCGGACACCAGGAACTGGAATTCGGTGCGGAACAGGCCGATGCCATCGGCGCCGACGATATCCAGCGCCTGCGCGTCCTCGCGCAGTCCCGCATTCACCATCAGCTCGATCCGCTGGCCGTCCGTGGTGACGGAGGGCAGGTCGCGCATCGCCGCGAATTCGGCCCGGCGCTTCTGCGTCACATGCAGCTTGTTTTCGAACGCCTCCTCCATGTCGGGCGTCGGGCGGATCAGCAGATTATTGGCGGCCACGTCCATCAGGATCAGGTCGCCCTCATTCACCTGATGGCGAACGTCGCGCACGCGCCCCAGAACCGGCACGCCCATGGCCCGCGCGACGATGGTGACATGGGCGGTCAGCGATCCCTCTTCGAGAATGACGCCCTTCAGCCGCCGCCGGTCATATTCCAACAGCTCCGCCGGCCCCAGATTGCGCGCGATCAGGATCGCATCCTGCCGCAACCCCAGTTGCGCCGCCGTCCCGAGTTGCCCCGACACGATCCGCAGCAGCCGGTTCGCCATATCCTCCAGATCGTGCATCCGGTCCTGAAGCAGCGGGTCGTCAATCTGCCGCATGCGCATGCGGGTGCGCTGCTGCACGCGCTCGATGGCGGCTTCGGCGGTCAGGCCGCTGTCAATGGCTTCGTTGATGCGCCTGATCCACCCCTCGTCATAGGCGAACATCTTGTAGGTCTCGAGCACCTCCTGATGCTCGCCTTCCGTGCCGAATTCGGCCGCGCCCGTCATCCGGTCGATCTGCTCGCGCATCTTGGTGAAGGCGGAAATGACGCGCTGCCGTTCGGCCTCCGTATCCTCGGCCACGGTATGTTCGATATGGACGCGCGGCTGGTGGAAGACCGCATGGCCCCGCGCCATGCCCATGACAAGTTGCAGCCCGTGCAGCACCGAACTGCCCGTATCCTGCACCCGGCTGTCAAGCGGCCCGTCATCGGCCAGTTCCGCATTGGCGATCAGTTCGGACAACACCATCGCCACGGTCTGGAGCGCTTCAATCTCGACCTCCTCATATCGACGGGGTTCCACATGCTGCACACACAAGACGCCAATGGCTCGCTCGCGCCGTACGATGGGCACGCCGGCAAAGCTGTGGAACAGTTCCTCCCCCGTTTCGGGGCGATAGGCATAGTCGGGGTGCGAGGCAGCCTCGTCCAGATTCAGCGTCTCGACATTGGTGGCGATCATGCCGACCAGACCCTCGCCCATCGCCATGCGGGTGACGTGCACCGCTTCCTGCTTCAGCCCGCGGGTCGCAAACAGTTCCAGCACCCCCTCGCGCACCAGATAGATGGAGCAGACCTCGCTCGACAGGGCTTCGCCGATAATCTCCACCACCTTGTTCAGCTTCGCCTGCGCGCTGGTTCGCGCGGCCATCACCTCCTGCAAGCGGGTGAGGATCTGGCGGGCGGCGGCGGCGGGCGTGCTGGACATGGTCAAGCGCTAACAGATCGCCCCCCCGCTTTCCAAGGCGAATATGCGCGGTTCCAGCGGTTTTTGCGTGTCCGGTGCAGGCAACGTAAAAAGCCCTAGGCGCTTGCCGCCGAAATTTCGCAGAGCGCCTTGAACTGCTCCGCCATCTGATCCCAGCCGGGATGGAATCCCATCTCCTTGTGCTTCGCCATTCCAGTGCCGGGCCGTCGCGGTAAAGCGCGTCCCCTCCCCTTCGTCGGCAAAGTGCCAGATCGCCGTCATGAACGGCGTTTGCGGCACCCAGCCGGACGCATAGGCGTCAGTGGTCACCACCTTCTCCATCGGCACCACCTCCAGGATCACGCCCTCCATCGGGCCGGTGTCCTCGCCATCGGGGCCGAACATCCGCACGGCGCTGCGCCCGCCGGGTCGCAGATCCTCCTCGATGACCTCGGCTCGCCACGGCTTGGGACAGAACCATTCGTCCTTGAGGTCGGTCCACACCTTCCACGCGATCTGGCGCGGGGCGGCGATATGGCAGGTCACGGACAGTTCGAATTCCGTGCCGCTCATGCCGCCTCTCCTTCGAACGCCGCCTTCATCCGGCCCAGATCCAGCTTCTGCATGGTCATCATCACCGCCATCATCCGCTGGATGCCGGGGCCGTTGCCGGTCTTGTAAAGGTCCATGATCTCCTGCGACACCAACTGCCAGGACACGCCATATTTGTCCTTCAGCCAGCCGCAGGGTCCGGGCGACCCGCCATCGGCGGTCAGCGCATCGAAATAGCGGTCGAGTTCCGCCTGATCCTGACAGGATACGGACAGCGACAGGGCCTCGGTAAAGCCGAATTCCGGCCCGCCGTTCAGCGCTTGATAGCTGTCGCCGAACAAGGTGAATTCCACCACCAGCACATCGCCCCCCTTGAAGGGCGAAGGCACCGGCGAATTTTCGGGATAATGGCTGACGGCATCCACCGATCCGCCGAAAATCGAGACATAGAAGCGCGCGGCTTCCTCGGCCTTCCCATTATACCATAGGCAGGGTGAAATCCTGGACATGACAACTCTCCCTATTTCGCGTCTGCACGCATGCCCACCAGGGCGAACATCGCGCCCTGCGGATCGCTCGCCTGGATGATCCATGCGCCGCCCGGCACCTGCACCGGCCCGTTGAGTACGGTTCCGCCGCCCGTCCTCACCTTGTCGGTCGCGACATCGATGTCCGGCACGACGAAGTAGAACAGCCAGACCGGCACCGGCACTTCCTTGGGCCGCGCCATCATGCCGCCGCTCATGCCGTTGAAGTCCGTCGATCCGTCCTGGGAGAAAAGCTGGTAGCTGCCCATTTCCCCCATATCCATGGCCTCACCCTTCCCCCAGCCGAACTGGGAGGTATAGAAGGCCAGATCGGCATCGAAATTGCCGCTATACAGCTCATGCCAGCCGATATGCCCGTTCGCCATCGGCGGCGGCGCATCCATCCCCTCCGGGCTGGAGCCCTTGAGCAGCATGAACACCGCGCCGCCCGGATCGCTCATCACCGCGAAGCGTCCGACGCCGGGAATATCCTCCGGCGCGCGCTTCACGGAACCGCCGGCCTCGGCCAGCCGCTTCGCATCGGCATCGACATCGGCCGACCCCACATAGCCGCCCCACCAGGGCTTCATGCCACAGTCCCTGGCCTCCGCCGGGATCGCCATGATCCCGCCCGTCGGCCCGGCGCTGCCGGAAATCACCTGATAGTCATGGCCGCCGCCAAAGGCCTGCGCCGTCCAGCCGACCACATCCCCATAAAAGGCGAGTGCCGCTGCCGGATCGCTGGTCATCAGCTCGTACCAGAAGAATTTGCCGTTCAAATCGGTCATCGTCCCTCTCCTTCAGGCTTTTGCGTCGAGCAGAACCTCAAATCCGCCATAGATCAGCCGCGCGCCGGAAAAGGGCATCTCCTCCCCTTCCTTGGGCTGCATCCGTGGGTCCTTCATCACCTTTTCCGCGCCCGCGTCGCGCGTGGCCTTGTCGGGCCACTCGATCCAGGAAAAGACGACTTCCTCGCCTTCCTCCGCGATGACCGCCGTGCGGAAGTCATTCACCTTGCCGGGTTTGATATCGTTCGCCCAGCACTCCACGATCCGCAGCGCGCCATATTCGATGAAGATGGGCGCGGCATAGGCCGCGACTTCCCGGTATTTTTCCTTATTGCCCTTAGGCACCGGGATCACGAAACCGTCCATATAGCTCATGACATCTCTCCTGATGAAAGGCGCAGTTTCAGGCGGCTGCTTCCTTGTTCGCCGCCAGCGCCGCTTCCACGTCCATCCACGTCACCTCCCAGATGTGGCCGTCCAGATCGGCAAAGCTGCGGCCATACATGAAGCCATGGTCCTGCTGCGGATTGGGTTCGGTCCCACCCGCGGCCAGTGCCCTTTCCGTCGTCGCATCGACCTCCGCCCGGCTCGCTTCGCTCAACGCCAGCAGCACCTGGGCGGTTGCATGCGCGTCGGGAATCTTGCGCGGCGTGAAACCGGTGAACCGCTCATGCGTCAGCAGCATGACATGGATGCTTTCGGAAAAACTCAGCATCTGGGCGCTGTCATCGGCGAAATCCTTGTTCCTGACCGCGCCTACCGCCTCGTAAAAGGCGATGGAGGCCGGCAGGTCCCGCACCGGCAGGTTCACGAAAATCATCTTCGGAGTAGGGGCATTCGACATCGCACATCTCCTCGGGATTATCTGGTCCGGCGGTCGTGCAAGACTGTCCTTGGCCGACTCACCGACTTGAACTTTATGCACTGGTAGATTATCTTCTACAACAGTTAAGTTAGAAAAGATAACCAAGGACTCAGCCAAAGTGAAGAAACGGGCTTATCAGGATGGCTGCGCCGTCGCCCATGCGCTGGATCTGATCGGGGATCGGTGGGCGATGCCGATCATGCGGGAATTGATGCTCGGCCCCAAGCGCTTCACCGATCTGCGCGCCAGCCTGCCCGGAATCAGCGCCAATGTGCTGACCCAGCGGCTGGAGGAACTGGAAGCCGCCAGCATCCTCATCCGCCGCCGCCTGCCCCCGCCCGCCGCCAGCCAGATTTACGAGCTGACGGACTGGGGCCTCGAGTCGGAAATATTGTTCCGGGTCCTGGGCCGTTGGGCTTGCCGTTCGCCAACGATGGAGCCGGGCATGCCGATGAGCAATGTGTCGGTGATCCTGTCGCTGCGCACGATGATCGACCGCAGCCGGATCGGAGATATGGACGCCACCATCGGCCTGCGCTTCGGGGAGGAAGAATTCCGCCTGATCCTGAAGCATGGCGACTTCACCGCCGATCGCGGCGAAGCGGCCGGCGCGGACGTCATCCTGTCCGGCGACCAGAATGCACTGGCCGCTATGGTCTATGGCGGCGCGCCGTTCGAGGCTGTCGCCGATGCGCTGCGGGTCGAGGGGGACCGGGCCTTGGCGGAGCGTTTCGTCCGCCTCTTTCCCCTGCCTCCCAAGGCGCCCTCGACCGTCAGCTCGACAGCTTCATAAGGACCAGCCCGCCCAGGATCATCATGGCGGCGAGCAGGCGCATGGCCGTCGCAGCCTCGCCCAGAAAGGCAATGCCGACCAGAAACGCGCCCACTGCGCCGATGCCGGTCCAGATCGTGTAGGCGGTGCCCAGCGGCAGGCTCTTCATCGACAGCGACAACAGCGCGAAACTGCCGATCATCGCGACCAGAGTGACAAGCGTCGGCGTCAGCCGCGAAAAGCCCTGCGACTGCTTCATCGCAAAAGCCCAGACGATTTCGAGCAAACCGGCGATAATCAGATAGACCCAGGCCATGCGGCCCTCCTTTGCAAGAGAGCCGGGCCGTCCCGGACTTGAAACCCGCAAGGGGGGAGGACGTGGCCTCGCTTGGTGAGCGGGATAGGATAGGCGCCCGCCCTTCGCAACCGCCTACTTCGCCGGGATGAACGTTTCCCGCATCGGCGTCAGCGGGAAAGTCGGCACTTCGACCCGGACCGGCGCCCCCGCTTGCGGAGCGTTGGGCAGAAGGGCCGAAGGCGGGGTCATGGCCGCCGCATTGGGCGCGAAACCGGACGCGACCTCCCTGGGCGCCATGGGCGGCGGCGGCAGCGGCGTGGGCGACACCACCACCGTCACCGTCCCGCCGAAGCGCGACTGCCATTCGGCCAGCCGCCGCAGATAATCGGCATAGGCTGCGTAAAATTCCTGAAACGGCTTTTCCAGCGCCGTCAGCGCCTCTGGCGCGTAAGCCAGCAACTGGCTGGACGGCATGGCCAGGATCTTGGCCCCCACCTCGATCGCCACGGGGCAGAAGCTTTTCGTCACCGGCGGCAGGGCGAAGAAATTATAGACGACGGTGTTCAGCAGTTCCCGCGCCTTGAGCCCGCCTGTCCCATAGGCGGCCAGATAATTGCGGTCGACCGCCGCATTCGCCTCCCGCAGCGCCGCCTCATGCACATGCAATATCTGGTTATACTGGATGCGCGCCGGTTCATTGACGCCATGGCAGGACAGCGCCGCCACATTGAGCGCCATGCGCACATGCCAGAGCGCCGTATTGGCCGTCACCCCGCGATTGGGCGTCAGATATTGGCCGTCGCTCGCGACCTCCGGAATGCTCATCCCGTCCACCGCCCCCATGGGGGGCAGCGGCTTGATCGTACTCACGACCGGCGGAGGGGGCGTCGGCGGCGCCTTTTCGGGCGTGGAACACCCCGCGACCAGCGCCAGCGCACCGACGGAACCTAAATGGCAGAAACGGTGAAAAACGGCACGCGGCGGCAACCTGTCATCCCTTTGAAGATCATCCAGACTGCACAACTCTTCGCAAAGTCGGGCGTTCCCGACGACCGCCGGCGAATCGCTTCGTCGGGAGAGGGATTCGGTTCGTCCGATTTAACCGCGACGCTCCAGCGCGACCGCCGCCTCGGCCAGCAATTGGGCGATGATGTCGGTCACCGGCTCTTCCTTCGACACCATGCCGACCGACTGCCCGGCCATCAGCGAGCCGCCCTCGACATCGCCGTCGATCACCGCGCGGCGGAGAGCGCCTGCCCAATAATGTTCGATCTGCAACTGCGCCTCGCCCATGTCGACCGTTCCGCCGTCCAGCAGATTGGCGACTTCGCGCTGCTTGGCGGTGAACGCTTCGGTCCCGGCGTTTTTGAGCGCGCGCACCGGAATGACGGGCAGGCGCGGATCGATCTGCACACTGGCAATCGCATCGCGGGCAGAAGCGCGGAAGAAGGCCTTTTTGAAGTTCGGATGCGCAACGCTCTCGGTCGCGCAGGCAAAGCGGGTGCCCAACTGCACGCCCGCCGCGCCCATTTCCAGATAGGCGGCAATCGCCTCGCCCCGACCGATGCCGCCCGCGACGAACACGGGCACCTGAGAGGCCATTTCCGGCAGGATTTCCTGCGCCAGCACGCTGGTCGCCACCGGGCCGATATGACCGCCGGCCTCCATGCCCTCCACCACCAGCGCGTCCACGCCGGAGCGCACCAGCTTCTTCGCCAGCGCCAATGCGGGGGCAAAGCAGATCAGCTTCGCGCCTTTTTCCTTGATCGCCTCGATGCTGCCCTTGGGCGGCAGGCCGCCCGCGAGCACGACATGGCCAACATTGTGCTTCGCGCAGACATCGATCAGTTCGAACAACTGCGGATGCATGGTGATAAGATTGACGCCGAAGGGCTTGCTCGTCAGCGCCTTGGTCGCCGCGATTTCCTTGTCGAGCAGTTCGGGCGTCATCGCCCCGCAGGCGATCACGCCAAAGCCACCGGCATTGGAGATCGCCGCCACCAGGTTCCGCTCCGAAACCCAACTCATCGCCCCACACATGATCGCGACCTCACAGCCCAGAAATTCGGTGCCGCGGGCCATCAGGGAAGCGAGTTTGGCGTTCGTCATGGTCAAGCCTCAAGAATCAAAAAGCCCCTCCCCTTCAGGGGAGGGGTTGGGGTGGGGCGTGCCGAAGCAGCGCCCACGCCCTTCCTATTTCTCCCCCTGACGGCGGAGAAAGAAAAAATCAAGCGACCGGCGCGTCCAGCCCGTATGCCGTATGCAGCACGCGCACCGCCAGTTCGGTCTCGTCCTCGTCGATCAGCACGCTGACCTTGATCTCGCTGGTCGAGATGGCGAGGATATTGATCCCACGATCGGCCAGCGACTGGAACATGGTCGACGCGACACCTGCATGGCTCTTCATGCCGACGCCGACGACGGACACCTTGGCGACCTTCGTATCGGGGATCACCCGGTTGAAGCCGATGATGTCCTTCTGGCTTTCCAGCACGTCCAGCGCCCGCGCCAGATCCGCGCCCGGCACGGTGAAGGTGACGTCCGTCTCGCCCTTGTCGCGACCGACATTCTGGATGATCATGTCGACGTTGATCGCCGCATCGGCCAGCGGCGCGAAGATGTGCGCCACGGCGCCCGGACGATCCGGCACGCGGGTCAGGGTGATCTTCGCCTCATTCTTGTCATGGGCGATGCCGGTGATGAGCTGACGTTCCATCTTGTCTTCCTTGAGCTTGGCTTCCAGTTCCTCTTCGCTGACGATCAGCGTGCCGGGGAGGTCGGTCTGGGTGGGATCATCGAAGGAGGAAAGCACCTGCACGACCACGCCTTCCTTCATGGCGAGGCCGACCGAGCGGGTCTGGAGCACCTTGGCCCCGACCGAAGCCAGTTCCAGCATTTCCTCATAGGTGACGAGGTCGAGCTTGCGCGCGCGCGCCACGATGCGCGGGTCGGTGGTGTAGACGCCGTCGACATCGGTATAGATGTCGCAACGGTCCGCCTTCAGCGCCGCCGCGACCGCGACCGCCGAGGTATCCGAGCCGCCACGGCCCAGGGTCGAGATGCGGCCATCCTCCATCATGCCCTGGAAGCCGGGGATCACCGCCACGGTGCCCGAACGCATCGACGCCAGCAGGTCGATGGTGTCGATCTCCCCGATGCGCGCCTTGGCATGGGCTTCGTTGGTGCGGATCGGGAGCTGCCAGCCGAGCCAGCTGCGCGCGTCCACGCCCATGGCCTTGAGCGTCATGGCAAGCAGACCGCTCGTCACCTGCTCGCCGCTGGCGACGACGACATCATATTCCGCCGGATCGTACAGCGCGGAGGCTTCCTTGCAGAAACCGACCAGCCGGTCCGTTTCGCCCGCCATGGCGGACACGACGACAGCGACTTCATGGCCCTGTTCGACGACATGTTTGACTCGCGCGGCCACGTTGCGAATTCGCTCCATCCCCGCCATGGAGGTGCCGCCGAATTTCATCACGATGCGCGCCATTTGCTTGTCGAGCCTGCCTGGTTGTAGGAAAGAAAATGTCCCCCTAGGGCGACCCAGAGGAACGAAAACGGCGCCTCTATTAGCAGCGGATACAAATATGGCAAGCGAACCCACATCAACCATCGACCCACGCGAGGCCGCGCATTTCGGCACGATGGCCGCCGACTGGTGGGACCCGCATGGGTCCAGCGCGATGCTGCACAAGCTGAACCCGGTCCGGCTACACTATATCCGCAACGCCATCGACCATCACTGGCCGCAGGGAAGCGGCGGATTTCGGCCTCTTTCCGGCAAGCGCGCCATCGACGTCGGCTGCGGCGCGGGGTTGCTGGCGGAGCCATTGGCGCGCATGGGCGCCAACGTGACCGCGTTGGACGCGGCGGAAGAAAATATCGCGGTCGCCCGCGCCCATGCCGCGGGACAGGGCATTGCCATCGACTATCGCGCCACCCCTGTGGAGCAATTGGAGGCGAGCGGATTCGACCTCGTCACGTCCATGGAGGTGATCGAGCATGTCGCCGATCCCGCCGCCTTCGTCTGTGCGCTGGCGGCAAAGCTGGCGCCCGACGGCCTGATGATCCTGTCCACGCCCAACCGCACGCCCCTGTCCCGGCTGGCCATGATCACGATCGGCGAAAGCATCGGCGGCATCCCCAAGGGGACGCATGACTGGCACAAATTCCTCAATCCCGAGGAACTGACCGCCCTCCTCCAGGACGCGGGCCTGGACGTCACCGACAGCACCGGCCTCAGCTTCGATCCGCGCTATGGCTTCACCCTCTCGGCCAACAAGGCGATCAACTATCTGCTGACCGCCCGGCATCGGAGGGATTGAGCGACGATGGCAACCGAGCCGAAGGTCGATGCCTATATCGCCCGGCAGGCCGATTTTGCCCGCCCGATCCTCACCCATTTGCGGGGAGTCGTCCACGCCGCCTCACCGCAAATCGAGGAAGCGGTCAAATGGGGGATGCCCTTCTTCACCTTTAAAGGGCAGAATCTCTGCAACATGGCGGGGTTCAAGGCCCATGTCGCCTTCGGCTTCTGGCATGACAAGGTCGCCAGGGACGGCGCCAGCGAAGGGGCGATGGGCCAGTTCGGCCGGATCGCCAGCCTGAACGACCTGCCCGACGACGCCACACTCACCGCCCTGGTCGCCCAGGCCATGGCGTTGATCGATGCGGGCGAAAAACCGCGCTCAGGCCCGAAGCAGGCGCGCGAACCGTTGCCCCTCCACCCCGCCTTCGCCGCCGCAATTCAGGCCGATCCTGCGGCAACGGCCGTGTGGGCAGCCTTCCCGCCCGGCAAGGTCCGCGACTATTGCGAGTGGATCAACGATGCGAAGAGCGACGCCACCCGCGACAAACGCATCGCGCAGGCCGTGGCGTGGATCGCGGAAGGCAAGGGCCGCAACTGGAAATATGAAAAGCGGTCATAAGGGGCGCATGACATCGGCGGCACCGCGCTCCCCAAATGCGCGGTCCCGTTCCCGCCAAACTCAGCCTACCGGCTTCGCCGACGCCATGACGGCCGGTTGCACCTCCGGCTTGCCGTCAGCGGGCGCGGCGGCATTGACCGGCGTTGCAGGCTGCGTCTTCAGGGACGCAGCCGCCGTCTGAAGCGCCGCGGCCGCGGCTTCCAGCGCTGCTGCCGCCGACTGGGGCGTCACCTGCTGCGCCGCCGGGGCAGGCTCGGTGGCGGCCGCAACCGCAAGCGGATCGCTTGCCACCGCCGTTTCCTTGGCCATAGCCGGGGCCGCAGCAGGGGCTGCCACCGCTATCTCGCAGACATCGCCCACGCCGGCGGGTTTTTCCGCGAAATTCCGGGCCAGCACCGCGATCTCGCTTTCATTGGCGTTGGTCGCCAATGACAGCAATGTATCCGCCATCTGACAGAATCCCGCCGTTTGCATGCCGTCGGTATGGCTATTGGCCAGGCGCGTTATGAAATCATTATAAGCATCCTGACCGCCAGCAATGCCACCTTCCCGCATGAAATGCAGCTTCAGCGCATTATTATATTTATCAAGACTCCCTGACTTCTCGTAGAACTTGTCGTATTTCGTCGATATTTCGCTGTTGGATGCCCGACATTTCAAAGATCCCAGCATCAGCATGATCTGCAAATCCCTGACTCGCGCCGCCTCTATTTCATGCGGTTGCCAACATTGCGCCTCCCCCGCCGCCGCAACCCCGCCAAAAAAGAGCGCGCCAAAACAGCAGGCGGTTCCCACCGCCATCCGCAATCTAGACATGATGGACCTCGCAGACTCGACCAGACCCCGCTGAGAAAATATTAACATTTTGCCATGAAAATGCCATGTTTATTAACTTGACAGTGGCATAAAGGACGCAGCCGAAACGATCCCGGAATGCGGCCATTCCTCCGAACGACGGAGGCGCCCTCATCCTTAATTGCCACCGCTCCGCCTTCCCGTTTAACGCGACGACGATCGAGGGACAGGTTTGGGAAAATCGGGCAAAACCATGGCTGCCCTTGTCGCTATTCGCCCACCGCTTCCGCTCGGGCGATCAGGGCTTTCGCTTCCTCCACATGCATGCTTTCGACCATGCGCCCCTCAAAGCGCTCCGCACCGCCCGTCGCTGCCTCCACCAACCGCCGCGCATCGGCCACGGCCTGGGGATCGGGACCGAAAACCTGATTGGCGACCGGCACCTGGCTGGGATGGATCAGCGTCTTGCCGTCAAAGCCCAGCACATGGCCGGCAGCGCATTCCGCTTCGAACCCGGCCTCATCGTCCAGCCGGTTGAACACCCCATCGAACACGGCGACCCGCACTGCCCGCGCCGCCAGGATGACGGCCTGCAAGGACAGCGACAGTCCCTCGCGCCCGGCAGACGGCGGAATGCCCAGATCCTGCCGCAGGTCATTATTCCCCATGAACAACCCGGCGCAGCCCTCCCCCGCGGCGATCGCGGGCGCCGCCAGAACGCCTGCCGCGCTTTCGATCATGGCGATCACCGGTTTCTGGCAGACGCTGAACACGTCCTTCACCTGCTTGGGATTTTCGACCTTGGGCAGCACCACATAATCGACGGCCGACGTCTTCATCGCCACCATTTCCCGTCCGTGCGACGGAACGCCCGCGACATTGATGCGCACCGCCGTCAGCCGCGAGCCAAAGCCCTCCGCCAGCGCCTCGACCGCATGGGCCAGCGCCTCTTCCTTGCGGTCGTCGGGCACGGCATCTTCCAGATCGAGCAGCACCATGTCGCACGGCAGGACCCGCGCCTTGGCGATGGCGCGCGGGTTCGACGCCGGCAGGAACAGCAGCGAACGGGCATGGCGCAACAACATGATGTCTCTCCTTGGCTTTCCCTTTTCCCGTTAATGATTTCGCGGCATAGTCCAAGCGGATTTAATCCAGGCAGGTTTCAGGGGGGAAGACAGCCATGCTGACGACATTCGCGCTGACAGTGACATTTCTGGTGCTGTTCTACCTGGCGGTGAGCGTCAAGGTGGTGCGTCAGGGCTATCAATATACGATCGAACGCTTTGGCCGCTTCACGGAAGTCGCCCGCCCCGGCCTCAATTTCTACCCGGCCTTCTTCTATGCGGTCGGGCGGAAGATCAACATGATGGAACAGGTGGTCGACATTCCGGGGCAGGAGATCATCACCAAGGACAATGCCATGGTGTCGGTCGACGGCGTGGTGTTCTTTCAGGTCCTCGACGCGGCCAAGGCCGCCTATGAAGTGTCGGAACTGTATGTCGCGATCATGCAGCTTGCGACCACCAACCTGCGGACGGTGATGGGGTCGATGGATCTGGACGAAACCCTGTCCAAGCGCGACGAGATCAACGCCCGCCTGCTGTCCGTGGTGGATCATGCCACCAACGCCTGGGGGATCAAGATCACCCGTGTCGAATTGAAGGACATCCGCCCGCCCGCCGACATCGTGAACGCCATGGGCCGCCAGATGAAAGCGGAACGGGAGAAGCGCGCGCTGATCCTGGAATCGGAGGGGCTGCGCGCATCGGAAATCCTGAAAGCCGAAGGGCAGAAGCAGAGCCAGATATTGGAGGCCGAAGGGCGCCGCGAAGCCGCCTTCCGCGACGCGGAAGCGCGTGAACGCGAAGCGGAGGCCGAAGCCAAGGCCACCCAGATGGTGTCCGAAGCCATCGCCAGCGGCAATGCGCAGGCGATCAACTATTTCGTCGCGCAGAAATATGTGGAGGCGGTGAGCCAGTTCGCCACCTCGCCCAACGCCAAGACCATCCTCTTCCCGGTCGAGGCGACGCAGCTGATCGGCACGCTGGGCGGCATCGGCGCCCTTGCCAAGGAGGCGCTGGGCGGCGAAGCAACCCCGCCGCAGCCCGCACCGCCCCGTCGCGGACCGTTCGGACAAGGGCCGGCATGATGGCGTGGCTCAACGTGCTGGACGATCATTGGGGCTGGCTGATCTTCGCCGCGCTGCTGGGCGTGGGCGAAGTGCTTCTGCCCGGCGTCTTCCTGATCTGGGTGGCGCTCGCGGCGGCGGTGACGGGATTGGTCGCCCTTGCCCTTCCGATCTCGATTCCGGTCCAGTTGCTGCTGTTCGCCGCGCTCTGCCTCATTTCGGTCTGGGGCGGACGGCGCTGGTACAGCAGCAATCCGGTAGCGTCGCAGGACCCGCTGCTCAATGACCGTACGGCGCGGCTGGTGGGCGAGATCGTCACCCTGGTCGAACCGATCGACAATGGTCGCGGCCGGGTGAAAGTCGGCGACAGCGTCTGGTCGTGCCGCGGCCCCGATGCGCCGGCGGGCACGAAAGTCAGGGTGATCGGGGCGGAGGCATCGGTTTTGAACGTGGAACTGGCCTGAAGGGCTGGTTTTCCGGCGGAAACCCGACACCCAAATAAAAAGGGCCGGCGTCACCGCCAGCCCCCTTTTTATAGCAAGGCGCTGAGATGCTGACGCATCACGCCTTGGACATGCTCAAGCGCCGCACGGGCTTAACCAAAGCCCGTGCAACGAACGATCAGCCGACGAATGCCCGCTCGATCACATAAGCGCCCGGTGCAGCGTTGGACCCTTCGGCAAAGCCCTGTTCCTCGAAATAGGCGCCGAACTGCTTGATCATCTCCATGCTGCCGCACATCATGATCCGGTCGGTTTCCGGGTTGAACCTGGCGTCGCCCGGAATGCCTTCGAACAGCGCGCCCGTCTCCATCAGCTTGTCGATGCGGACATTGTTGCGGAACGGCTCACGCGTCACGGTCGGCACATAATGGAACTGCGCCCCCGCCTGCTCGGCCACCAGCGGGTCTTCCGCCAGCTTGCCGGTCAGTTCGTCATGGAAGGCCAGATCGCTCACCCGGCGAACCGAATGGACCACGACGACCTGCTCGTAAAATTCATAGACGTCCGGGTCGCGCGCCAGGCTGAGGAACGGTGCAAGGCCCGTGCCCGTCGACAGCATGAACAGCCGCTTGCCGGGCAGCAGCGCGTCGGTGACCAGCGTACCGGTCGGCTTGCGGCCCAGATAGATCTGGTCGCCCGGCTGGATCAACTGGAGCTTGGAGGTCAGCGGGCCGTCCTGCACCTTGATCGACAGAAATTCCAGTTCCTCGTCCCAGGACGGGCTGGCGACCGAATAGGCGCGCAGCAGCGGCTTGCCGTTCTCGCCCTGCAAACCGATCATGACGAATTCGCCCGAACGGAAGCGGAAGCTGGCCGGCCGCGTGATGCGGAAGCTGAACAAATGCTCGTTCCAGTGCTTCACCGACAGCACGGTTTCCACGGAGAGCGCGCCGGTCGGTTCCAGTACCGGCTTTTCGATGGTCACGTCGTTCAAAATCTTTTCCCCTGCCAAATCCACATCCGCCAACGCCCGCAAGGAACGTCAGTTGCGTGGGCTTCGCAATAAGCTATGCAGCGCGAATGCGCTCACGGGCGGGGGAAGGCAAGGCGAAAAAAACTTGTCGCCAGGAAAGCTGACGATCAGGCGCGGGGACAGAGGCGGGGATTTGCGCGCCGGTCGGGTACGCAGCAGAGCGGCTCCCCATGCGGTGGCGCGTGAAAAATTCCGACCTGAACGCAGGCGCCGTCCTGCCTCTGCTCATTGGCCAGATAGTGGCCCGGCATCGGACCTTGAACGCTCAACATCGCCATCATGGCGGCGCTGTCCCGCAGCATCTCCCCGATCATGGTAGCTTCCCTTGCCCATGGTCGCGAAATGCGGCCATGCCCCGGGCAGCGCCCATAGTCCTTTATCTATCCAAAGCCATACCCAAAGCAGGGTATGCCCGTGGCGAGACGGCAAATAATTCTCGGAAGCGGTCGGCCTTAGCCGAAAAGACCCTTGGCCAGATTGCCCAGTTCATTGAGCGGATTGCCGTCGCCATCCCGGTCGAACAGCCCGCCCAGCTTCGACAACATCGCTTCGGGCCCGCCGAAATGCGCGAAAAGCTCCTGCAATTTATCGGCTGACACGCCATGTTCGGCCGCCGTGGTCGCCAGCGCGGCGACATCGGTTTCGCCCGAGCCGATCTTGCCGCCGATTTCGTTCATCAGCGCCTGCATCTGTTCCGGTTGCAGGCCGATCTTGCCGGCTACCGCTTCAAGCCCGCCCATATTGCCCAGAAGATCATCGAACATAGCCATAGGACAAATCCCTGCAGAATTTGATGCAGGATAGCATTGTCTTGCGGGAACAGAAAGCAAAAGAGGCCGGGGAGCCTATCCCCGGCCTCTCTCTGCCGCTTGCGGACGATCGTGGCGTCAGGCGGCGGTCAGCGCCGCATCCCGCACGGATTCATCGACATGATCAACGAACTGGGCGAAATTGTCGACGAACTGCTTCACCAGCTTCGAGGCCGTCTCGTCATAGGCCGCCTTGTCGGCCCAGGTCGCCCGCGGATCGAGCATGGCCGATTCGACGCCCGGCACCGCGACCGGCACTTCGAAACCGAAGTTCGGATCGGTGCGGAATTCGGCATTGTTGAGGCTGCCGTCCAGCGCCGCGTTGAGCAAAGCGCGCGTGACCTTGATCGGCATGCGCTTGCCGACGCCATATTTGCCGCCGGTCCAGCCGGTGTTGACCAGCCAGCAGGTGACGCCACCCTTGTTGATCCGCTCTTTCAGCAGATTGCCGTAGACCGATGGGTGGCGCGGCATGAAGGGCGCGCCAAAGCAGGTCGAGAAGGTCGCCGAAGGCTCGGTCACGCCGATCTCGGTCCCCGCGACGCGCGCGGTATAGCCCGAGAGGAAGTGGTACATGGCCTGGTCCGGCGTCAGCCGCGCGATCGGCGGCAGCACGCCATAGGCATCGGCGGTGAGGAAGATGATGTTCTTCGGCACCGGCCCCAGATTCTTTTCCGACGTGTTCGGGATGAAGTCGATCGGATAGGAACCGCGGCTGTTCTCGGCCAGGCTGTTGTCGTCCAGGTCGATCTCGCGCGTTTCCTCGTCGATCACGACATTTTCCAGCACCGTGCCGAAGCGCTTGGTGGTGGCGAAGATCTCCGGCTCGGCCTCGGCCGACAGGTTGATCATCTTGGCATAGCAGCCGCCCTCGAAATTGAAGACGGCGGTGTCCGACCAGCCATGTTCGTCGTCACCGATCAGCGTGCGGCTGGCATCGGCGGACAGGGTGGTCTTGCCGGTGCCCGACAGGCCGAAGAAGACGGCGGTATCGCCATCGGGACCGATATTGGCCGAACAGTGCATCGGCATCACGCCCTGCGTGGGCAGCAGATAGTTGAGAATGCCGAACACCGACTTCTTCATCTCGCCGGCATAACGGGTGCCGCCGATCAGGATCAGCTTTTCGGAAAAGTTGACCGCGATCACCGTCTCGCCGCGGCTGCCGTGGCGGGCCGGATCGGCCTTGAAGGTCGGCAGGTCGATGATCGTATATTCGGGGGCGAAATCCGCCAGTTCCCCGGCCGCCGGACGGACCAGCAGGGTGCGGATGAACAGGTTATGCCAGGCCAGTTCGTTGATGACGCGGACGTTGACGCGATATTCGGGCTGCGATCCGCCGAAGAGATCGGCGACGTAGAGCTTGTCCTTCTCGCCCAGAGCCTTGAAGAAATCTTCTTTCAGCGCGGCGAAATGCTCGGGCGTCATGGGGACGTTGGTCTTGCCCCACCAGACGGTGTTTTCGGTTTCCGCATCCTTGACGATGAACTTGTCGGAGGCCGAACGTCCAGTATGCTTGCCGGTCTTGACGACCAGCGGACCGTCCTTGGCCATCATGCCTTCGCCATTGGCGAGCGCGGCTTCGACCAGGGGCGCGGTGCCCAGATTCCAATGTTGCGCGGCTTTGGTGGAAATGCCCTGCCGGTCCAGGGTGAAAGAGGATTTGGCCTGCACGCCTTTGCTCCTGAATATCATTATGTCCGGTCGCCATCTTATCATGTTCACGACCGGTCCGCTTCTCGCCGTCGCGATCTCGATGCCGCTGACGTCCGTTGCTGCAGACAAAAGGCCCATAAGCCTTTGCGGTAGGTGCGTCAAACCCCCGGAAACCGTGCAACTCCCGCGTTTATCCCGAATACCCATGGCTACACCGCATAAACCTGTCCCAGCACCTTCCTTGCGGGCGGAGCGGGCATGGTCTAACGCTGGACTGACCGTTTCCCCTTTTCCATCCCACGATTTTTCCGGGACGAAGCATGACCGCAACCATCGCGCTGGTGGACGATGACAAGAATATCCTGACCTCTGTATCGATCGCGTTGCAGACGGAGGGGTTCATGACGCGCCTTTATTCCGACCCGGAAGCGGCGTTGAAGGCGCTGGTCGAAAATCCGGCGGACCTCGCCGTGTTCGACATCAAGATGCCGCGCATGGACGGTCTGGAATTGCTGCGCCGCCTGCGCGAGAAAAGCCATATGCCGGTCATCTTCCTGACGTCCAAGGCGGATGAACTGGATGAGGCGCTGGGCCTCGCCATGGGCGCCGACGATTATATCAGCAAGCCCTTTTCCCAGCGGCTGCTGATCGCGCGCATCCGCGCCATCCTGCGCCGGACCGAGGTGAGTCGCGCCGACGCCGCCTCGGACGAGCCGGTGGCCGACCCGATCGTTCGTGGCCGGCTGGAAATGGATCCGGCCCGGCACCGGGTGAAATGGATGGGCCGCGACGTCACGCTGACGGTGACGGAATTCCTGATCCTCGAAACGCTCGCCCAGCGGCCGGGCGTGGTCAAGAACCGCAACCAACTGATGGATGCCGCCTATCAGGATGACGTCTATGTCGACGACCGCACCATCGACAGCCACATCAAGCGCCTTCGCCGCAAGTTCCGCGAAGCCGACTCCGAATTCAACGCAATCGATACCCTTTATGGCGCCGGCTACCGTTTCTCCGAAGAAGGATGACGCGGGCGCGGGGTGGAACTGGTCCGGACGGATCAGCCTGACCCCGCGCATCCTGGCGGTCAATGTGTTCGCGCTGGCGCTGCTGGCGGGCGGCTTCTTCTATCTCGACAGCTATCGCACGCGAATCGTCGATGAACGGCTGGACCAGTCGGCGCGCGAACTGAAGCTGCTGGCCATCGGCCTGGAAAATGCGCCTGCCGAGCGGCAGAACGCCCTGATCGCGGCCTATTCGCGGCAGACGAGCGACCGGGTGCGCCGCTATGACCGCGATGGCCGGCTGATCGCGGACAGCTTCACCTTGGCGGCGCCGAGCTACCGCCTGCGCCTGCCGGAGGAGGAGGAATGGCAGCGCCATGTCGCCCGCTTCCTCGACAAGGCCGTCGACCGCATCGTTTCCGCCGACCGACCGCCCAATTTCGAGGAACCGGCGGTCGACCGGGCGCAGGCCTGGCCCGAAATGGTGCTGGCGCGCAAGACCGGACAGGCGCAGACGATGAACCGTTATGCGCCCGACCGCACCTTCATGATCTCCGCCGCGGTGAACATGAAGGACGGCTCTAGCCTGCTCGCGACCGAAAATGCCCGCGACATCACCCGCACTGTCCGGGCCGAACGCTTCCGGCTGGGCATGGTGCTGGCGGCGGCGATGCTGGCGTCGGTGCTGCTCTCGCTCTTCCTGGCGCGCACCATCGTCCAGCCGTTGCAGCGGCTCGCCCGCGCGGCGGTGCGGGTGCGGCTCGGCCGCGCGCGCGAGGTGACGGTGCCGCGCCTGCCCGACCGCCGCGACGAGATCGGCATGCTGGCCCGCGCCCTGTCGGACATGAGCCATGCGCTGCGCCAGCGGATCGATGCCACCGACGCTTTCGCCGCCGATGTCAGCCATGAACTGAAGAACCCCATTGCCTCGCTCCGCTCCGCGCTCGACGCGCTCGACCGGGTGGACAAGCCCGACCTGCGCGCGCAATTGATGGCCATCGCGCAGGACGATGTGCGGCGGCTCGACCGGCTGGTCACGGACATTGCCGAAGCCTCCCGCATCGATGCCCAGCTTTCCCGCACCCGTTTCGAACCCATCGATCTCGGCCTGCTGATCGAGCGGATGGTCGTCGCCCGGGAAGCGCGCGGCGTGCCCCGTGGCGTGCGCCTGGCCTTCGCCCGCCCGCGCAAGAATGTGGCCGTCGCGCTGGGCGAGGAACAGCGGATCGTGCGCGTGCTCGACAATCTGATCGACAACGCGATCTCCTTCTCCCCCGACGATGGGCTGGTGCAGATCGTCGCCACCGTCGCGGACGATGAAGTTCTGGTCAGCGTCGAGGATGAAGGCCCCGGCGTCCCCGAGGGCGAGCGCGAGCATGTCTTCCGCCGTTTCCATAGCGTCCGGCCGGAACATGAGACCTTCGGCAAGCATTCGGGCCTCGGCCTCGCCATCGCCCGCTCCATCGTGGAGGGGCATCAGGGCAAAATCGGCATCGCGGACCGCAAGGATGCGCAAAGCGGCGCCTGCTTCATCGTGCGCCTGCCCATGGCGGTGGCGCGCGATCCGGGCATCGTTTCGGAATAGAGAACAGCCCGGAAAGCGCGGCGGCGCATCTGGCGCCCTGCATAATGAGGCCCCCTTCCGCTAATTCCATTTCCACCCATCACAACAAGAGCTAACATGGCGGCAAAGCGATAAGGCGATATGGCGTCGACACCCTCTTCCTGCGAAACCCTTCACGCGACCAGCGTGGCGATTCAGGGCCATGCCGTGCTGCTCTGCGGCCCAAGCGGCATGGGCAAGTCCGACCTGGCGCTGCGCCTGATCGATCGCGGCGCCATGCTGGTCAGCGATGACTATACACGCGTGCATGCCATTGAGGGGCGCCTGTTCGCCCGCGCGCCCGACCGTATCGTCGGCATGATGGAGGTGCGCGGCCTTGGCCTCATCGACATGCCCCATGCCGACAACGCTCCGGTGGCGCTCGCCGTCGACCTTAGCAACACGGTGGAGCGCATGCCGCCGGAAACGGCGGTGCGGGCCATTGCCGGCATCGACGTGCCCGTGGTGCGGCTCGCCCCCTTCGAAGCCTCCGCCCCGATCAAGGTGGAACTGGCCGTCCGGAGCATGGGCTTGAAGAGCATGAGCCTGTCGTGAGTTCCGAAACACGCAAGACCATCCTGCTCGTTTCGGGCCTGTCGGGGGCGGGCAAGACCACCGCGCTCAAGACGCTGGAGGATATGGGTTGGGAGGTGGTCGACAATCTGCCGCTGGTGCTGCTCGACCGGCTGCTCGACACGCCGCTGCCCGAAGGACATGACGAGGGCATCGAGCGGCCGCTGGCGCTGGGCATCGACGCGCGCACCCGCGGCTTCGACGCCGGCGCCATCGTGCAGCGGATCAAGGCGCTGCGTTCCCGCCATGGCCATGATGTGGAGACGCTGTTCCTCGATTGTTCGGGCGCGGAACTGGAGCGCCGCTTTGCCGAGACGCGCCGCCGCCATCCGCTGGCGTCCGACCGCCCCGCCCGCGACGGCATTGCCCGCGAACGCGAGCTGACCGAGCCGCTGCGCCGCTGGGCGACCCAGGTGATCGACACCAGCAGCCTCAGCAGCAATGCGTTGCAGCAGGAAATCCGCAACCGATTCTCGCGCGACGGACTGTCGGACCCGGTGCTGACGATCCTGTCCTTCGGCTATTCGCGCGGGGTGCCGTTGAACGCCGACCTGATGTTCGACATGCGCTTCCTGCGCAATCCGCATTGGGACGAGACATTGCGTCCGAACACCGGCCTCGATCCCGATGTCGCCGCTTATATCATGGCGGATCCCGCCTATGAGGAAGCGGTCGGGCGGATCGAACAATTGCTGACCCTGCTGCTGCCGCGCTATGCGGAAAGCGGAAAAAGCTACATTACCGTTGCTTTCGGATGTACGGGCGGTCGCCATCGTTCGGTTCATGTGGCCGAACGTGTCGCCAGATACTTGCAAGATGCGGGCTTTTCGCCCACGGTCTCGCACCGAAATATGGAATCAGCGCCCCAGGACGCCCTGGAGAAGCGCAGACCGGGAGGCCCGAAAGCAAAATCATGAAACAGGTGGGCCACGTAAGTAGATGATAGGACTGGTACTCGTCACCCATGGAGCGCTGGCGACGGAATTTGTCGTCGCGATGGAGCATGTGGTCGGTCCGCAACAGCAGATCGAAACCATCTGCATCGGGCCGGAGGACGACATGGAAATGCGCCGCGCCGACATCGCGAATGCGGTCGCGCGCGTCAATGACGGCTCAGGCGTGATTCTGCTCACCGATCTGTTCGGCGGCACCCCGTCCAACCTGGCCATTTCGCTGCTGAAGGCCGGCGAGATCGAGGTGATCGCGGGCATCAACCTCCCCATGCTGATTCGCCTGGAAAGCGCGCGCAAGATCATGGACGTGCGCCAGGCCGTCGCCGCGGCGCGGGAAGCGGGTCAGAAATATATCAGCGTCGCGTCGGAATTGTTGGGCAGCACCACATGAGCGAAATCAGCCAGGAAGTCAGGATCAGCAATCGACGGGGCCTCCACGCCCGCGCCAGCGCGAAATTCGTGACCCTGGCCAGCGGCCTTCCCGCGCAGATCACCGTGCGCAAGGACGGCAGCGAAGTCACCGGCACCTCGATCATGGGCCTGATGATGCTGGGCGCGGCGATGGGCGACAGCATCGTCATCAGCGCCACCGGTCCCGAGGCCGCCGATTCGCTGGGCAAGCTGGTCACGCTGGTCGAGGACAAGTTCGGCGAGGAATAAGGCGGATCGAATCCGCCAAGCCTTTGTTAAGAAACGCCGAGCGATTATCACGGGACAAGATTGAACGAGAGTCGCGGGACGCAAGAGAGGCTGCGTCACCCATTGAGGTGCAATTGGCAATGCTCGATCCGAAGCTGATGGACGAACCCGCGCGTCTGGCCGCGCTCGATCGCTACGAAGTGCTGGACACGCCAAGAGAGCCTGGTTTCGACCGGATCACCGATCTGGTGCGCAGCGTTTTAGGCGTGCCGATTTCCGCGGTTTCGCTGGTCGACGAGGATCGGCAATGGTTCAAATCGCTGGCAGGTCTGGATGCCAGCGAAACCCCGCGAAACGTCGCCTTTTGTGATTATACCATCCGCCAACGGGCGCCGATGGTGATCGCCGACGCGCGGGAGGATGCCCGTTTCTGCGACAATCCGCTCGTCACCGGCGACCCCAATATCCGCAGCTATGCGGGCGTCCCGCTCGAAACGCCGGACGGCTACAATATCGGTTCGCTCTGCGCGATCGACACCGTGCCCCGCGAGTTCGACCCCGGCCAGATCGCCATATTGCACAATCTGGCGGCGCTGGTTGTCGAACAGCTCGAACTGCGCCGAATCGCCGAGCGCGACCATTTGACCGGCGCGCTCACCCGCCGCGCGTTCCTCAGCGAAATGAACCGCGCCGTGGCCCTGTTCGAACGCCATCAGCGGCCCGCGAGCCTGTTGCTGTTCGACATCGATCATTTCAAGCAGATCAACGACAATCACGGCCATCCCGTCGGAGATCGCGTGATCCGCAGCATCGCCCGGCTTTGCGCGGGCCTGCAACGGCCCAGCGATTCGCTCGGCCGATTGGGCGGCGAGGAATTCGGCATATTGTTGCCTGAAACCGGCGAGGCCGATGCGGCCAAGGCAGCGCAGCGCTTCTGCGAGGCGATTGCCGCGACCGAAATCCCCGGCACGCCAGCTCTCCGCGTCACCGTCAGCTTCGGCGTGGCGGAGGCGCGCGGCGACTGGTCGACATGCGAAAGCTGGCTGGCGGTGGCGGACATGGCGCTCTACGAAGCCAAGCGTTCGGGCCGCAACCGCATCGCGGTCGCCCGGCATGATGCCCTGCACGCGACCTGACCCCCTACCCTTTTCCCCGATCCCCCTATAGAGAGGCCGCTTCGACGGACCTTGAAGAGGCTTGAGACAGGATCGTGGCGCGAGAAATCACCGGATTTTCCAACCCGCTGGTGAAGCGCGTCCGCGCCTTGCGCGAGAAGAAATTCCGCAAGGCCGAGGGGCTGTTCCTGGCGGAGGGCCTGCGCATCCTCACGGAAGCCCGCGAGGAAGGCGTGCTGCCGGACATGCTGTTCCATGCCGGATCGACCCACCCCCTCGCTGCGGAACTGATCGCGGCGATGGAGACGGCGGGCGGCGACGTCATCGAAACCACGCCCGATATTCTCTCCAAGATTTCCGGCAAAGACAATGCCCAGGCAGTGGTCGGCGTCTATCGCGACCGGCTGACCCCGCTGGCGAAGCTTGACCGGAGCAAGGCGGATATCTGGATCGTCGCCCAGTCGCTGCGCGATCCTGGCAATCTGGGCACGATCCTGCGTACCGGAGACGCGGTGGGCGCGGGCGGCCTCATCCTGATCGACGATTGCGTCGACCCGTTTTCGGTGGAATCCGTGCGCGCCAGCATGGGCGCCCTCTTCACCCAGTCGATCACCCAGGCGCGCTGGGGCGAGTTCATGCACTGGCTGCGCGAAGGGCCGGGCGAATTGATCGGCACCAGCCTGAAGGCCACGCATGACTATCAGGAACCCCGCTACCAAAGCCCCAGCTTCCTGCTGGTCGGCAATGAAGCGCAGGGCCTGCCCGAAAGCTATGAGGCGGAGTGCGACCTGCTGGTGAAGATGCCGATGCTGGGCAAGGCCGACAGCCTGAACGCGGCGGTGGCCTGCGCGGTGATGGCCTATGAATTGCTGAATCAGAAAAGAGCGAAATAAATGGCAACGGGGGCGGTGCACGCGGTGGAAATGGGCGGGTTGGGCGCGATGCTGCGCCACAAGCGGGTGCTGGCGGCCAGCCTGATCGGCACGGCGGTCGAGTTTTACGACTTCTATATTTATGCCACCGCCGCCAGCCTTGTCTTCGGCCCGCTTTTCTTCCCGGCCTCCTCCCCTTCCGCGCAGTTGCTGGCGGCCTATGGCAGCCTCGCCCTCGCCTTTTTCGCCCGCCCCTTGGGCGCGGCCGTGTTCGGCCATTATGGCGACCGCATCGGACGCAAGGCAACGCTGGTGACATCGCTGATGCTGATGGGCGGATCGACGCTGGCGATCGGGTTTCTGCCGACCTACCAGAGCATCGGCTGGTGGGCGCCGCTGATCCTCTGCATATTGCGCTTCGGTCAGGGCTTCGGCCTGGGCGGCGAATGGGGCGGCGCGGCGCTGCTGGCGGTGGAAAATGCGCCCCCGGGCTGGCGGGCGCGCTTTGGCATGTTCCCGCAATTGGGGGCGCCGGTCGGTTTCCTGGCCGCTAATGGACTGTTCCTGATCCTCGGTACTTTCCTGACCGACAAGGATTTCTTCGCCTGGGGCTGGCGCCTGCCCTTCCTGGGCAGCGCGGTGCTGGTGCTCCTGGGCTTGTGGATTCGCCTGAAGCTCACCGAGACGCCCGAATTCGCCGCTGCCCGCGCTGAAGCCCCGCCGCCCGCCGTGCCGCTGGCCACGCTGTTCAAAAGCCATTTGGGCGCAGCCATTGCCGGCACCTTCGCCTGCGCGGCCTGTTTCGCCGTCTATTATATCGCGACCGCCTTCGCGCTCGGCTATGGCACGACAACGCTCAAGATCGACCGCGAAACCTTCCTCGCCATCCAGCTCGGCGCAATCCTGTTCATGGCGGTCAGCATCGTCATCGCCGGCTGGTGGTCGGACAGGAGCAGCCCGACCCGCGTGCTGGTCGCGGGGTGCATCGGCACGGTGCTGATGGGCGTGATCTTCGGCCCGGCCATGGGCACCGGGCAGTTGCTGCCGATCTTCCTGATCCTCAGCCTCGCGCTGTTCCTGATGGGTTTCGTCTATGGCCCGCTGGGCGCCTATCTGCCGCATCTTTTCCCGGTGCAGTTGCGCTACACCGGTGCATCCTTCGCCTTCAACCTGGGCGGGATCATCGGCGGCGCGCTGGCGCCCATCGTCGCGACCTGGCTGATCGGGATGCAGGGCATCGCGCTGGCCGGCCTCTATATGTCGGCGGCGGCGGCGATCAGCCTTGGCGGGCTGTGGTTCACGAGCCGGAACGAGGCGTGAAGCGGTAACCGGCAACGGTCCCCAAACAGAAACAGGCGGCGCTCCGGGGGAGCGCCGCCTGCCTGTTGTTCACATGCCGTCAGGCGAAGGAGATCAATCCTCGCTGCGCACGTCGCGACGCTCGGCGATGCGAGCGCGCTTGCCGGTGCGGCCACGCAGATAGTAGAGCTTCGCACGACGCACGACGCCGCGACGGACGACGGTGATCGAATCGATGTTCGGCGAATAGAGCGGGAAAACGCGTTCCACGCCCTCACCGAACGAAATCTTCCGCACGGTGAAGTTGCTGCCCATGCCCTTGTTGGAGCGGGCGATGCAGACGCCTTCATAGTTCTGGACGCGGCTGCGTTCGCCTTCGACGACCTTCACGCCGACGCGCAGCGTGTCGCCGGGACGGAATTCCGGGATATCCTTGGCGAGAGCCGCAATGTTTTCGGCCTCGATCTGCTGGATCAAGTTCATAACCTAGGTCCTACTTTTTGCGTTGCGCACCAGAGGGCGACTGGTCCCGAACGCCGATATGACGTTCCCAAAGGTCCGGCCGCCTTAGCCGTGTCTCGTCTTCCGCCCTTTGTTTCCGCCAGGCGGCGATCTTCGCATGATCCCCCGATCGCAACACTTCAGGGATCGTGCGCCCTTCCCATTCAACAGGTCGGGTATAGTGCGGATATTCGAGAAGGCCGCTTTCGAAGCTCTCTTCATCCCCACTGGAAGCGGCGCCCATTACCCCAGGAAGCAGGCGGATGCAAGCATCCAGCAGCATCAACGCGCCCATCTCTCCACCGGACAGGATGATGTCGCCCATGCTGATCTGTTCCACGGGACGGGCCTCGAAAATGCGCTCGTCGAAACCCTCGAACCGACCGCAGAGGATGGTCGCGCCGGGACCGGCGGCCAGTTCGCGAATGCGCCCCTGCGTGATCGGCGCGCCGCGCGGCGTCATGGCGAGGACCGGCAGGTCCGGGCGCTTGTCCAAAGCATGGTCGATGGCAAGGCCCAGAATGTCCGCGCGCAGCACCATGCCCGCGCCGCCGCCCGCCGGCGTATCGTCCACCGTCCGATGTCTGTCCGTCGCGAAATCGCGAATCTGGATGGGGTCGCAGGACCATTTCCCCTCGCCCAGCGCACGGCCCGCCAGCGATACGCCGAGCGGCCCGGGAAACATCTCCGGATAGAGGGTCAGGATCTGCGCCGCGAAACTCATCGGTCAGGCCGCGAAGGCAGCCTCGACGACTGCCTTTTCATCGGCGATGGTCACGGCATGCATCGGCGCCATGAAGCGCTTCCCATTGGGACGCTCCACCTCGATGATGTCGCCCGCACCGAAATTCTCGACCGCGACGATATGGCCCAGCCCTTCGCCATCACTGGAGAAACAGGGCAGGTCGATGAGGTCGGCATGATAATATTCGCCCTCGCCCAGCGGAGGCAGGGAGGAACGGGGCACCGTCAATTCGGTCCCGCGCAGCGATTCCGCCGCCGTGCGATCACCGATCTCGGCAAAGCGCGCGACCGCGCCGTTGGGGCCGGGGCGCACCGACTTCAGCGTCAATATGCGCCCCGCCGCATCGAAACCCTTGTAGGATTTGAGGGCATCCGCCCCCTCTCCGAAGAGTTTCAGACGGACTTCGCCCGCCACCCCATGAGCGCCGATAATGACGGCGAGAGTGACGGGCTTGTCGGTCAAGTCGATCAGCCTTCGGCCTGCTCGGCAGCAGCTTCTTCAGCCGGAGCGGCTTCTTCAGCAGGCGCTTCGGCCGGAGCGGCGGCGGCTTCGCGCGCGGCTTCCTCAGCGGCGGCAGCCTTCTCGGCGCGCTCCTCGGCGCGGTCCTTGGCCTTCTGACCCGGCTCAGCCTTCTTCGGGTTGCTGCGGGCGGCGCGTTCCTTCACGCCCGCGGCGTCGAGGAAGCGGGCGACGCGATCGGTCGGCTGGGCGCCAGCGGCAACCCAGTGCTTCGCGCGCTCGACGTCCAGAACGACGCGCTTTTCGTCGCCCTTGGGCAGAACGGGATTGTAGCTGCCGATGCGCTCGATGAACTTGCCGTCACGCGGGGCGCGGCTGTCGGCCACGACGATGCGGTAATAGGGGCGCTTCTTGGAGCCGCCGCGCGACAGACGGATGGAGGTTGCCATTAAACTTGCCTTTCTACTCTAAACCAAATGACTATATTTGCTTATTTCTTCATGAAATTCTGAAAGCCGGGCGGCAGGGTCGGCATAGTACCGCCCCCGCCGAGACCGCCCAATCCGCCAAGGTCCGGCGCCCCACCGGCACCGCCCATCAGCTTGTCCATGCCGCCGCCGGTGAACATCTTGGCCAGCCCTTTCAGGCCGCCCATCTTGCGGATCTTCTTCATCGCCGTTTCCATTTCCTGATGCATTTTCAGGAGACGGTTCACTTCCTGCACCGTGGTGCCGGACCCCTTGGCGATCCGAATCTTGCGCTTGGCGTTGATGAGCGCGGGCTTTTCCCGCTCCTTCGGCGTCATGGAGCCGATCATCGCGTCGAGATGGATCAAGGTCTTGTCGTTGGCGCCGCTGTTCGCCATCGCCGCCTGTGCCTTCTTGAGGCCCGGCAGCATCCCGGCCAGCGCGCCAAGACCGCCCATGCGGCGCATCTGATTGAGCTGGGCGCGCAGGTCGTTCATGTCGAACTGACCCTTGGCCATTTTCTTGGCGAGCTTGTCGGCTTCCTCGGCATCGATGGTCTCGGCCGCCTTTTCGACCAGCGAGACGACGTCGCCCATGCCCAGGATCCGCTGCGCCACACGCGCCGGATGGAACGGCTCGATGGCGTCGAGCTTTTCGCCCGTACCCGCGAACTTGATCGGACGGCCGGTGACCGCGCGCATCGACAGCGCCGCGCCGCCACGGGCATCGCCGTCCATACGGGTCAGCACCACGCCGGTCAGCGGCACCTGCTGGGTGAAGCTGGTCGCGACATTCACCGCGTCCTGACCCGTCAGCGAGTCGACCACCAACAGGATTTCCGCCGGGTTGGAGACTTCGGCGACCGCCTTCATCTCGTCCATCAGCGCCTGATCGACGTGCAGACGACCCGCGGTGTCGAGCATCACCACGTCGAAGCCCTGGAGTTTCGCCGCCTGCAACGCCCGCTTGGCAATATCGACCGGCTGCTGGCTCGGCACGATGGGCAGGGTCGCCACATCGGTCTGCGTGCCCAGCACCGCAAGCTGCTCCTGCGCGGCCGGACGCTGGACGTCGAGCGACGCCATCAGCACCTTCTTGCGCTCTTTTTCCTTCAGGCGCTTGGCGATCTTGGCGGTGGAGGTGGTCTTGCCCGACCCCTGCAGGCCGACCATCATGATGACGGCGGGCGGGGTGACGTCGATCAGCAGTTCCGAGGTTTCGGCGCCCAGCGTCTCGGTCAGCGTGTCCGAGACGATCTTGACGACCATCTGGCCCGGCGTGACCGAACGCAGCACGTCGCTGCCGACGGCCCGCTCCGTCGCCTGCTCGACGAACTGGCGAACCACCGGAAGCGCGACGTCAGCCTCCAGCAGTGCGATTCGCACCTCGCGCATCGCGGCGCGGACATCGTCCTCCGTCAGCGCACCGCGCCCACGCAGCTTGTCGAATACCCCACCGAGACGATCGCTTAGCGAATCGAACATCATCACCTCATTTGGGCCGAAGAGCCCGGAAAACAAGCGCTTACCCCGCCAAACGACAAAATCGCCGGCGGGCGAAATCTCGCCGGCCAGCGTCCATCCGGTGCCCCACCTGGGCGCCATGGATCTGTCAGGGCATCAGGCAGCGGACCGCCCGATTGCAGGGGCGCCTTTAGCGCAAGGGAGGGCGAGTTGCAACAGCGGCGCAGGCATGGCGATGACAGATTGCGGTGACGGAAGGATGGGCGCAGGCTCCCTGTCCCACCGCCTCGAGTCGACAGACCCAAGGAGAAGCGTCAATGCACCGCATGACCCGTCGCGCCGCGATCACCGCCCTCGCCTTCACCAGCGCATCCCTCGCCCTTCCCTCCTCGGCCCAGTTGCCCGACCTGTCGGGGAAGGCTGGCGGCCTGCTGGGCGGAATGCTGCCCAACCTCGCGACCACGGGCGCTGGCAATGCCGCGGGCATGCTCAGCTATTGCGTCAAGAACAAGCTGGTCAACGCCGCGAGCGCGACATCCGTGCTGGGTAAGCTGACGGGAAAGCAGGGCGTCAAGGAATCCAGCGGCTATTCTCTGGGCCAGAAGGGCGTGTTGCAGACGCAGGACAACCGGCTTTCGGTCGCGAACCTCAAGGGCAAGGTGAAGTCCAAACTGTGCGGCATGGTGCTGAGCCACGCGGCATCCCTGCTGTAAAATCCGACCCCATGGGCTGAGCCGCCGAGATTTCTCTTGTCATCCGCTCGTCCCGCACGCGACTTAGGGCGCGCAAGGGAGACAAGATGATGAGCTGGACGCGCCGCAAACCCATGGAGGCCATGATGCCCGCGCAGGAAGGGCACAGGCTGGCGCGCACCCTGTCCTGGCCGCACCTGCTGGCGCTGGGCGTGGGCGCCATCGTCGGCACCGGCATATTGACGCTGATCGGCGTGGGCGCGGACCGGGCCGGGCCCGCGGTGCTGCTGTCCTTCGCCATTGCGGGCGCGATCTGCGCCTGCGCGGCGCTGGCCTATGCCGAACTCTCCACCATGATGCCCGCTGCCGGGAGCGCCTATAGCTACAGCTATGCCGTGCTGGGCGAGGGCATTGCCTGGATCGTCGGGTGGAGCCTGATCCTTGAATATTCGCTGGTGGTGTCGACGGTGGCAGTGGGCTGGTCGGGCTATGCCGCGCCGCTGCTGACATCGGTGGGCTTCCCCGAGTTGCTGACCAAGGGACCGGAACTGGGCGGCTTCATCAACGCTCCCGCCATCTTCATCATCGCCGTCGTTGCCGGCCTGCTGATGCTGGGCACGCATGAAAGCGCGCGACTGAACTCCCTGCTCGTCCTCATCAAGATCGCGACGCTCAGCCTGTTCGTCGCCATCGCCCTCCCTGCCTTCGACGCCCAGAACCTTCAGCCCTTCATGCCCTTCGGCTTCGCCAAGTCGATGGGACCGGACGGAATCGAGCGCGGCGTCATGGCGGCGGCGGCAATCATCTTCTTCGCCTTTTACGGCTTCGACGCGATCTCCACTGCGGCAGAGGAAGCCAAGAACCCGGATCGCGACCTGGCCATCGGCATCGTCGGATCGCTGATCGCCTGCACGCTCATCTATGTGCTGGTGGCCGCCGCCGCCATCGGCGCCATGCCCTTCACCCGCTTTGCCGACAGTCCGGAGCCACTGGCGCTCATCCTGCGCGAAATGGGCCAGGGGCAGGTGGCGCGGATCGTCGCCATCGCCGCTGTGATTGCGCTCCCCACCGTGCTGCTGGGTTTCCTCTATGGTCAGAGCCGCATCTTCCTGGTCATGGCGCGCGACGGTTTCCTGCCGCAACGGCTGGCGCTGATTTCGAAGCGCGGCACGCCCGCCCGCATCACCGCCGTCACTGCCGTGCTGGTCGCGATCATCGCGGGCGTGCTGCCCATCGACGAGATCGCGGCGCTCGCCAATGCGGGGACGCTGATCGCCTTCACCGCCGTGGGCGCTTGCCTGCTGATCCTGCGGCGGCGGATGCCGGATATGAAGCGTCCCTTCCGCACCCCGGCGGCGACGCTGGTCGGGATGGGCGCGGTATTGGGCTGCGCCTATCTGTTCGTCAGCCTGCCGATGAAGACGATCCTTGCCTGCTTCATCTGGAATGCCATCGGGCTGGGCGTCTATTTCCTCTATGGACGCCGCCGCGCGACGTTGGGCGCGGGATAGGCTGGTCTTTTCGTCCCGCAAGCCTTACATGCGCGCCCACTATGGGCCGTTTTTCCAAAATGCATGGACTGGGCAACGATTTCGTGGTGATCGACGCGCGGGATGCCGCGGTCGACATGACGGAGCGGCGCGCTCAGGCCATTGCCGACCGCCACGCCGGGATCGGCTGCGACCAGTTGATCCTGATCGGCAATTCCGATCGCGCCGATGTGTCGATGCGCATCTTCAACAGCGACGGCGGTGAAGTGGAAGCCTGCGGCAACGCGACCCGCTGCGTGCCTTTGTTCGTTGGCCGGGACGTGCTGATCGAAACCAAGGCGGGCCTGCTGGACGCGAGGGGCGTGGACGGCGGCGCGAGCGTCGACATGGGCGAACCCCGGCTGGAGTGGGATGCGATCCCGCTGTCCTACGCCATGGATACGCTGACCATGCCGGTCAGCTGGGAAGATCTGCCCGCCCCGGTCGCGGTCAATGTCGGCAACCCGCATGTGATCTTTTTCTGCGACGATCTCGACGCGGTGGATATCGACCGGCTCGGCCCGATGATCGAGACAGACCCGCTGTTCCCGGCACGCGTGAACGTGAACTTCGCGCAGATTGTGGGGGAGAATCATATCCGCCTGATCGTCTGGGAACGCGGCGCCGGCCTGACCCGCGCCTGCGGCACCGGCGCCTGTGCGACCGCCGTGGCGGCTGTTCGCCGCAAGCTGGTGAGCGGGCCGACCCGCGTGACCCTGCCGGGCGGCGATCTTGTGATCGACTGGGCGCCGGGCGGTCATATCCTGATGACCGGCCCCGCCACCCATGTCTTCGACGGCGAGGCTGACTGGGCGCGCTTCTGATATGAGCGGGCCGCAGATCATCACCTTGGGCTGCCGCCTCAATATCGCGGAGAGCGAGGCTATTCGCGAAATGGCGGGCGGGCAGGACGATCTGATCGTTGTGAATAGCTGCGCCGTGACGGCCGAAGCGGTGCGGCAGACGCGCCAAGCCATCCGCCGCGCCCGGCGGGACCGGCCCGATGCGCGGATCATGGTGACGGGCTGCGCCGCGCAAACGGAGCCTGAGACGTTCGCCGCCATGGCCGAAGTCGATGCGGTGATCGGCAACCGGGAAAAGATGGAGGCGAGCCACTATTCGTCATCCCCGCGACCCGAAGAGCGGCGTCAGCCAACGCTGGGATCTCAGGCGATAGGGCACGACGTGGGGCCTGAGACCCCAGCCTATGCTGGGGTGACGGGAAAGGCGAATGTCTCCGACATCATGGCCGTGCGCGAAACCGCGCCGCATATGGCCAGCGCCTTTGCCGAACATGCCCGTGCCTTTCTGGAGGTGCAAAATGGCTGCGACCATCGCTGCACCTTCTGCATCATCCCCTATGGCCGGGGGAACAGCCGCTCCGTCCCCGCAGGCGCGGTGATCGACAAGGCCCGCGAACTGGTCGATGCGGGCTATCGGGAAATCGTGCTGACCGGCGTGGATGTCACCAGCTACGGCCCGGACCTGCCCGGCGCGCCGTCGCTCGGCCTGCTGATCGAGCGGATCCTGAAAGGCGTGCCCGACCTCCCCCGCCTGCGCCTCTCCTCGCTCGACAGCGTGGAGATCGATGAGCGCCTGTTCGACCTGCTCGCTCATGAGCCGCGCATGATGCCGCATCTGCATCTCTCGCTTCAGGCCGGTGACGACATGATCCTCAAGCGCATGAAGCGCCGCCACGGCCGCGCCGACGCGATCCGCATCGTCGAACGGCTGAAAAGCGCCCGCCCGGACATCAGCATCGGTGCCGACATCATCGCCGGCTTCCCGACCGAGGACGATGCGATGTTCGAAAACAGCCTGAAGCTGGTCGAGGAATGCGCCATCGTCCACGGCCACATCTTCCCCTATTCGCCGCGCACCGGCACCCCCGCCGCCCGCATGCCGCAGGTCGACCGCGCCACCATCAAGACCCGCGCCGCCCGCCTGCGCGCCGCCTGCGAAACGCAGCGGACAAGCTGGCTCCACAGCCTGATCGGCACCCGGCAATCCGTGCTGGTCGAACGCAACGGCGCCTCCGGCCATGCCGAGAATTTCGCCCCGGTGCGCTTCCTTGCACCGCAATCCCCCTCCTCCATCGTCCGCGCGACGATCACGGGCCTTGAGAATGGCGCGCTGATCGCGCAAGAGGCGCAGCAATGACTGAACCCGGCACCAGCTGGCGCGACCGCCTTTTCGGCGGCCTCAAGCGCACTTCCGACAAGCTCGGCGAGAATCTCACCGGCCTCTTCACCAAGGCTGCGCTCGACGAACAGACTCTGGACGAGATCGAGGAAGCGCTGATCGTCAGCGACCTTGGCCCCACCATGGCCGCCCGCGTGCGCGACCGCCTGTCCGAAGGCCGCTACAACCGGGAACTGACCGAAGACTATCTGCGCGAGATCATCGCGGAGGAGATCGAGAAAACCCTGGCCCCGGTCGCCCGCCCGCTGGAGATCGAGGCTTTCCCCCGCCCGCAGGTGATCCTGGTCATCGGCGTCAACGGATCGGGCAAGACCACCACCATCGCCAAACTCGCCAATAATTTCCTGGAGCAGGATTATGGCGTGATGCTGGCGGCCGGCGACACCTTCCGCGCCGCCGCCATCGGCCAGCTCAAGGTCTGGGCCGAGCGGCTGGGCATCCCCATCGTCGCGGGCAAGGAGGGCGGCGACGCGGCGGGCATCGTGTTCGACGCAGTGAAGCAGGCGACCGCCACCGGCATCGACGTGCTGATCGTCGACACGGCGGGCCGCCTTCAGAACAAGACCGAACTGATGGACGAATTGGCGAAGATCCGCCGCGTGCTTGGCCGGCTGAACCCGGCGGCGCCGCATGACGTTGTCCTGGTTCTGGATGCCACCACGGGACAAAATGCGTTGAGCCAGATCGAGGTTTTCAAGGAAGTCGCGCAGGTGACGGGCCTGGTCATGACAAAACTGGACGGCACTGCACGCGGCGGCGTGCTGGTCGCGGCAGCGGAGAAATATCGCCTGCCCATCCATGCCATCGGCGTCGGCGAAAAGATCGAGGATCTGCGCCCCTTCGATCCGGGCGACATGGCGCGCGCCATTGCAGGAACCGCTTATGCCCGCTGAAAAGAAACCGGCCCATGGCGGCAACCTCAGCCTCGCGCTCGATTTCGGGCCTCTGCTGGTCTTCTTCCTCAGCTACAAGGGCGCGGGCTGGATCTGGGGGCCGGGCAATCCGATCACCGCCATGACCTTTGGCACCGCCGCCTTCATGGCCGCCATCGTCGTCGCCGTCATCATCTCCAAGGTGAAGCTGGGCCGCGTGTCGCCCATGCTGTGGCTGTCCGCGATGCTGATCCTCTTCTTCGGCGGGCTTACCATCTATTTCCGCGACCAGAGCTTCATCCAGATCAAGCCGACCATCATCTACGCCTTCTTCGCGCTGATGCTGTTCGCCGGCCTGGTGCGGGGGAAGGCGCTGCTCAAATATCTGCTTCAGGCCGCCTATGACGGGCTGACGGACGAGGGCTGGCGCAAATTATCGCGCAACTGGGCCTTTTTCTTCGTCTTCATGGCGATTGCCAATGAAGTGATGCGCCGGACGATGAGCTTCGATAGCTGGCTGGCCGTCAAGGTCTGGGGCGTCACCATCGTGTCGGTGGTCTTCGCGGGCGCCAATATTCCGATGTTGATGCGGCACGGCCTCACCCTTGGCGACAAGCTCGACAGCGAGGAAATCGGCGAAACCACCCCGCCGCAGGGCTGAATCCGCCCGCGCTCCTGAGATCGTTTCGCAATAGGCATATATCTGTTTCCTTGGCGCCTGGGCGCGCATATGGGAGGGACGCGGCGGCGTCCACGCCCCGACAGGACCATTGAACCAACTGGCCGCGCCATCCGTTGTGCGGCCGTCTGAAAAACGAACCCGAGGAGTTCTGCCATGGCCTTTGTTCTTCCCGAACTGCCCTATGCCAAGGATGCATTTGGCGACATTCTTTCCGCCGAAACCTTCGACTATCACCATGGCAAGCACCACAATGCCTATGTCGTGAAGGCCAATGAACTGGTCGCCGCCGACGCCTCGCTCCAGGGCAAGTCGCTGGTCGAGCTGATCAAGTCGAGCAAGGGCGGTCTCTTCAACCAGGTCGGCCAGATCTGGAACCACACTTTCTACTGGCAGTCGCTTTCGCCGACCAAGACCGCGCCGAGCGGCGACCTGCTGGCGAAGATCAACGACGCCTTCGGTTCGGTCGATGCGCTGATCGAGAAGCTCAAAGCCGAAGCCGTCGGCCATTTCGCCAGCGGCTGGGCAGCACTGATCCTGAAGGACGGCAAGCTCGAAGTCACCAGCTATCATGACGCCGACACGCCGGTCGCGCATGAAGGCCATGCGCCGCTGCTGATCCTCGATGTGTGGGAACATGCCTATTATATCGACTATCGCAACGCGCGCCCCAACTATGCCGACCGCATCCTGAAGGACGCGATCAACTGGGACTTCGCGGCCCAGAATCTGGACGGTCAGGGCGCCAGCCGCGCCGACCAGCAGGGCTGATCGGCAGGGACCCGCCCGCCGCTCCGCAGGAGCGACGGGCGGTTCGCCCAAACCGGCCGATCGAATTGATGTTCATCAGGCCGGGGGGCCGAGATCCGCTTTGGACGGGGCAAGATCCAGCGCCTCCGCCAGTTCATCCAGATCGGCACCCGGCCGCACCAGCAACCAGTCCCGCGCCTGCGCGCCGTTGACGACCGTCACCGCGCCCTTGGGGCAGACGCCGAGGCAATTGACCTCGATAATGCCCGCCGAAGCCTTGCGCCCCTTTTTCAGCGAAAGATGACGGCGCAGCGCCTTGGCCAGCCGTTGCTCGCCGTCGCGGCCAAAGCCGCCATCCAGCTTTTTCGAACATTTGCGGCAGACGAGAACCGCATGATCCCAGTTCGAATGGACGATATCCTTCAATCCACCCGCTCCCGCGGCTTCCACGTCCGCCGTTCCTCCGCCGCGCGCAGCACTTCATAGGCGGCCTGGATCGTCTGGAAACGGATGGCGGCCTGCGCGTCGCCCGGCTTCACATCCGGGTGATATTCCTTGGCGAGCCGACGCCAGCTCTTCTTCACCGCCTCGAAATCCGCGTCATCCTCCAGGTCCAGCGCCTTCAGCGCATGGAGTTCGTCGCGCGATCGGCTGCCGTCGCCGGGTCCGCCCCAGCCATGATAGGCGCTGTTCTGATATCCTCCGGCGTCGCGGCGCTCGGCATGTTCGCGCTGCTCGCGTTCCTCGCGGTCGAGGCCCTGAAAATAATCCCAGTTACGGTTATATTCCGCCGCATGGTCGGTGCAGAAATACCAGCGCTCACGGCTGTTGGGCGATTTGGGCGCGGGGCAGTCGCCCGGCTTGTCACAGCCGTGCCGGTCGCACAGGCGCACCTGCTGCGCCTCACGCGATGCGCCGTAGCTGCGCCAGCGGGGAAAGCCCCAGTCATTTGATCGGCTGCTTCTTGCCATCGTTCCAAATTAGGCAAGCCACAGGCGGAACGCCACCCCGGCAGGCCATGAAATTGCTATCACTTCGATGCCAGAGGGCCTGTAAGCCGGGTTCTGTCCTCTTCTTGCGAAGAGTGGCGACCATTCCTCTAGGGGACGGATTGCTCCGTCCCTCAAGCAACCAACCCGGGCGGTCTCAGCCGAAACAGGCCTAGCAGTCAAGCTGCGCGCCGCCCCTATTCGGTCTTGCTCCCGGTGGGGTTTACCGTGCCGCCTTCCGTTGCCGGAGACGCGGTGCGCTCTTACCGCACCCTTTCAATTTCACCCGACCGAAGTCTTGGGGCCGAAGCCTTGGGCGACCTGCTTTCTGTTGCACTGTCCCTTGGATCACTCCAGCCGGCCGTTAGCCGGCACCGTCATTTCGTGGAGCCCGGACTTTCCTCGCCGTGGCGGTTACCCCCCACGCCGCGGCCGCCCGGCCCTCTGGCAACGGCGCCTATACACAGGTTGGAACCTTCAGTCATCCCCTCGCGGTTTTGGCAGCAGCAACGCCAGCAAGATCGCCCGGCATTCGCCATCGATGATCCCGTCGATCAGTTCGGGGCGGAAGCGCCGCTGGAACGCGACCACCGCCGCCTGCGGCTCGGCAATGTCATAGCCGAAGCGCTCCAGCGCCAGCATGAAGCCGCCGTCGCTCCAATGCGGGTCCATCAGATTTTTGGTCGGGCGCGGCAAAGCCAGCCGCAACCGCGCCAGTTGCCCCCAGGGGAACAGTTCGCCCGGGTCCTGTTTCCGCGCCGGGGCGACATCGCTATGGCCGACGATATTGCCGCGCGTGATCTTGTGACGCTGGACGATCTGATGGATCAGCGGGATCAGCGACCCCATCTGCGCATCCGGGAAGGGCCGATAGCCCCATTCATGGCCCGGATTGACGATCTCTATGCCGATACTGGCCGAATTGATGTCGTCGACCCCCCGCCAATGCGCGCGCCCGGCATGCCAGGCGCGCTTGTCCTCACCGACCATGCGGATGACCTGCCCATCCTCGGTCACGACATAATGGGCGGACACCTTGGATTCCGGGCTGGCGAGCCAGTTGATCGCGGTCGCTGCGTCAGCCATTCCGGTATAGTGCAGCACCAGCATGGATATGGGCAGGCTGCGCTCGTCGAAATTGGGTGACGGCGTATCGATCATCGGAAAGTCGGTCATTGCGAAAGGCCAGTCACCCGCACTCGTCCATCCTCGGCTACCGGCGGAGCATGGCCGACCGCGCCGGGGCAATCAAGCGCGCTGCGCCGCAAAAAACGCGATTATACCATCACGCTCGGTCTGCGACCGATCACAAGTGGGTTTCGCACAGGCGCCGGGCGGGTTTTACCAAGATCCGATGAGTCAACCTCATCGCGCCTTGGCATGAGGGGTTCAGACCGCCCGGCGGAACGCGGCTTCGGCCTGCGCAGGCGTTCCTGTCCGCCGGCCATAGCCACCGCGAAAGTCGGGATGCGGCACGAAATCCTCGCTATGGCCGATCACCGTTTCGCCCGCGCCCAGCAGCAGGACCGACCGCGCATGGCTGTGCTGGGCCAGCATCCGGAAAACAGCCTGGCGCCGTTCCAGCGTGAAATAGAGCAGGACATTGCGGCAGAGCAGCAGGTCATATTCGCCCATCGGTGCGCGATGGTCGAACAGATTGTCGGTGCGGAAATCAATCATCTGCCGCAGCACCGGACTGGCGCACCAATCGTCGCCGGCCGGTTCGAACCATTTGATGAGGTCCCCCACCGCCAGCCCGCGCTGCACGTCCATCTGGGTGAAGATGCCCGACTTCGCCTGATCGATGGCGGCGGTGGAAATATCCGTCGCCAATATCTCGATCCGCCAGCCGCGCCACCGCGCCATGTCGTTGCAAAGCTGGATCGCGATCGAATAGGCCTCCTGCCCCGTCGAACAACCCGCGCTCCAGATGCGCAGGGTCCGGTCGTCCCGCTGCGCATGGATCTGCGGCAGGATCTGGCGATGGATCATGTCGAAAATCTGGAGATCGCGGAAAAAACTGCTCTCATTGTTGAGCAGCGCGTTGACCACATCCTCTTCCAGCGCGGCCTCCTTGCGCGCGATCAATCGCGCGGCCAGGGCGTCTATGTCCGCCAGGCCGTGGCTGCGCAGCACGGGCTTCAGCGCCGTCTCCATCCGCCAGGCGCGGTTTTCCGACAGGATCTGCCCGGTGCGCGCCTCCAGCAGGCCGGAGAGGATGCGGGCCGCCCCGCGCGAAGAAGAACCGGAATCCGCGAACCGGGACGAAGGAGACAATGCCATCAGTTTCTGTTCTTTCCTCGTCGGGTCACGAAATCCATGATCGCACGGGGTTCCAACAATGCGCAGTTCAGGCCTTCGCCCGCGATTGAGCCGGGCATGCCCCAGACGACGCTGCTGGCCTCATCCTGCGCCACGATCCAGCCGCCCGCCGCCACCATGTCCCGCGCACCGGCAGTGCCGTCGCGGCCCATCCCGGTCAGCACCACGCCCGCCGCGCCCGCGCCATAGACCTGCGCCATGCTGGCAAACATCGGATCGACGCCGGGCAGATTGCCCGCCGGCGTGCGCTGCGGATCGAGCATGACGGACACACGCCCATGCAAACCCCGCCGCAGCTGGAGATTGGCATCGCCCGGCGCGACATAGACGATATCGGGCGCGAGCAGTTCGCCCTGTTCGGCCACCTTGACCTTCAGGCTGGTCATGCGCCCCAATTGCTGGGCAAAATAATAAGTGAAGCTGGCCGGCAGATGCTGGGTCAGCAGGATGGGCACGCCCAATGGCTCGGTCAGGCCCGCGAACAACTGCCCCAGGGCATGAATGCCTCCGGTCGACGCGCCGATGCCCAGGCACGCCAGGGGCTGCGCCGCCTGCCCCGCCTCGATCGCCGGGGCGGGAGGGGCGAAGACCGGCGGCGCGCCGCCGCTGAACAGACGCGACAGCCGCTCGATCAGAGCCTGCGGAAAATGTTCGCCAAAGCTGCCGCTGCCCGGCTTGGCGAGAATGTCGCTCGCCCCCAGCGCCAGCGCCTCGATGGCGGCGGCGCTGCCCTCCTCGCAATTGCCCGACAGGATCACGACCTTGGCATTGGGGCTGGTCCGCAGGATCGCGGGCAGCGCCATCAGGCCGCTCTGGCCGGGCAGTTCGATGTCGAGCAGCACCAGGTCGACCTCATGCTCGCCCAGATAACCCAGCGCATGTTCGGCGCTGTTGGTCTTGTGGGCGACGAAATAGCCCCGGTCCGCGTTCAATATCCGTTCGATCACCGTGCGCACCACGACCGAATCGTCGACGATCAGGGTGCGCACCGCCCTCTCTTCGCTCCGTTTGCTGGTCATGATCGGCACGAGGACGGTCATTGAAGGAAGCACTTTCTCAAGCGAAGGCGAAGGACAGGGGGCAGTCGGGCAAATGGCGGTCAGATCACTCCGACGATCGACAATTTGCTTTCCAGCGTTTCGCGATCGAAGGGCTTCATCACATATTCGTCCGCGCCCGCCTCGACAGCGGCCTTGATATGGCCGACGCCGTTTTCGGTGGTGCAGAAGATGATCTTGGGCCGGGCCGTCAGCTTGGCGCTGGACAGCGCCTGGAGAAATTCCATCCCGCTCATCACCGGCATGTTCCAGTCGAGCAATACGACATCGGGCGCGGAGGCTTCGCACTGGGTCAGGGCGTCACGGCCGTCGACCGCTTCGCTGACCGTCAGGTCCAGTGACTCCAATATATGGCGGGCAACCTTTCTTATGACCTTCGAATCATCGACAACCAGGCAATTTTTCATGAAGCGTCCCTTTATTTTACATCCCGTTTGGACGAGATTTATCCGGCAAACCCAAGCAATTGGTAAACGTCAGTAAAATTGTTCAGGCCGCTTGCGCCAGCGCGCCCGCCTCGATGAAACCGGCCAGCGAGACCAGCAGATGGGGCTGTCCTTCATGTTCGACCAGTCCGCGCGCATGGGGCAGCCAGGCGGGGTCGAGCTGGCCCCGCAACGGCAATTCGCCCTCCGGCACCTGGCAAATGTCGTAAACCGCATCGACCATCAGCCCATAGCTGTGACCGGCAATATCCGCGATGACGGCAAAGCCCCGTTCCGCGATGGGCGTAGGCTGCCCCCGGATCAGCGCGGCCACGTCGATCACCGTCAGCACCCGGCTGCGCAGCGCGGAAAGCCCCGCGACATGCGCGCCCATCCCCGGCACGGGCGAAATATCGGTCAGCTTCACCACGGCCTCGACCTCACGGGTTTCGATGGCGACCCGCGCACCGGCCAGCCGGGCAAGAAGATAGAGCCGGTTCATGCCTTGTCCCCCTTCACGCGCGCGATCCGGCGACTGCCGCCATCAGCGCGTCCTGGTCATAGCGATAGATGCTGCCGTCCTGCGGGCTGCTGGGCCGGGGCGTGGCGCGCAGATGGACGACGCGGCAGCCCAGCAATTCGCCCGTCTCCGACAGGTCGGCACCGGTGAACAGCACCACGTCCTGCGGATCGACCGCCGCGTCGGACGGCAGGCCCAGCACCACCTCGTGCCCTGCCTGCCGCAGCAGCGGCGCCAATATCTCGCGGGTCCAGCCATCCTCGCTGTCGGCCAGCAGGCATCGGCCGCCGCGCTTTTCCAGGATCGCCTCATCCGGCAACGCAGCGAACAGGGCAAAGGGGTTGATGACCTCCAGATGCTCGCCCTCGATCACCGCCACGCCGCTCAGCATGCCGTGCATCGTCACCATGTCAGGCATGGCGGGCATGTCGACGATGTCGAGCACCGCCGCGACCGGATAACAGGCTTCCCGCGCGCCGTCGCGCAGACGCAGCGCCGCGACCTTCGTCCCGGAGAAGCGGTGATGGTCATTGGCCACCGGCACCAGACGCCCGTCCAGACGGACATAGTTGCGCGTGCCCGACCGCCCGAACAGATGCGTATCGACATCCTCGACCCGCTCGATCAGCGACAGTTTGAGCAGGCGGCGTTCGCCCGACAATTCCTCGAAACGCAGTGCGGCCACCATTTCGACGACGCCCTGCGCGTCCTCCGCCTCCACCGCCTGCTGCGCGGCGCGGTCGTCCAGGATATTGGGCAGGCGCGCCGCATTGGCGAGGCCGGCCGCATCCAGCAGCAGCATCGGCTTGCCATTGTCGGGCAGGGTCATGCCCGCATAGACGCCCGTCGCCATCACCAGCGGCGAAGCCGGGCGGATCACCAGTTCCTCATGATTGTCGACCGCCGACACGCCCATGGCAAAGGGGACGCCGGTGGCCGATCGCACGACCATGATGGCGCGCGGCCCTGCCTGCGCGGGCTTTTCCATGCCCAGCACATCCTCCAGATCGATCATCGAATGCCGGACCGAACGGATGGTGGCGATCTTCGCGCCGCCCACTTCGGCGACGACCAGCGTTTCATTGTTGTCGTGCAGAATCTCCACCACCGCGGCGCGCGGAATGGCGAAATGCAGCCCCCCAGCCCGCACGATCAGGCCCGGGATGATGGTCAGCGTCAGCGGCACGCGCAGCATGATCGTCAGGCCGCGCCCGGGCCGATTGTCGAGCGCGATGACTCCGCCGATCCGCTCCACATTGGCGCGGACCACGTCCATGCCGACCCCGCGCCCCGAAATGGCCGTGACCTGACTGGCGGTCGACAGACCCGGCTGGAAGATCAGGTCGAGTCTGTCCCCCTCGCTCATGCGCGCCGCCGCTTCCGGCGACAGCCGGCCCGCCGCGACCGCCTTGTCGACCAGGCGCCCGGTGTCGATGCCCTGCCCGTCGTCGGAAATCTCGATGACGATCTGGTTGCCCGACTGGCGCGCCTCCAGCTTCAGCCGACCCGTTTCCGGCTTGCCCAGCGCGCGGCGCTTCTCGGGCGCCTCTATGCCATGATCGATGCTGTTGCGGACGATGTGGGTCAGAGGATCGACCACCATCTCCACCATTTCGCGGTCCATCTCGACATCGCCGCCTTCCAGCGTGAGGTCGATGCGCTTGCCGAGGTCCCGGCCCAGGTCACGGACCATGCGCGGGATGGCGGTGAACAACCGGTCGACGCGCTGCATCCGCGTCTTGGAAATGGCGTCGCGCATGTCCGCCACGCAGGTCGACAACCGCTCGAAGGCGCTCTCCAGCTCCGGGTCGCCGATCCGCTCACGCAGCTTGCGCGACAACTCATTACGAGCCAGCACCATGTCCGACACGCCATTCATCAACTGATCGATCAGCGACAGCGGCAGGCGGATCGTCCGCGGCGCGGCCTGTCCGCCATTTGAACGGGCCACGGCGAGGGCGGGCTCCATGCTTTCCATTCCGAGGGCGGCGGCGTCCTCCTCCCGTTCGGTCAGGGCAGCGATCAGATAATCGTCATTCTCCTGCGGCAGCGCCGCGCCGATGGCGACCGCCTCGGCCAGTTCGGCGATCCGGTCCATCACGCCCAGCACGGCACTCACCGTGGCGGCGTCGGGGCTGCGCTTGTCGGCGCGAATCTCGGCCAGCACATCCTCTGCCGCATGGCTCAACCGTTCGAAGCGCGGCAGGTTCAGGAAACCGCAGCTGCCCTTTACCGTATGGAAGAAGCGGAAAATGGCGTCCAGCCGGTCGCGGTCCGAAGGATCGGCTTCCCAGGCGACGACTTCCCCGGCCAGCGCCTCCAGCGTTTCCTGCGTTTCGGATATGAATTCCTGAAGTAACTCGTCCATTCCCGCGCCTCATGGATAGCGCGCGGACCATGGCCGGCCCGTGGTTAAAGGCCGGTTAAAGAGAAGAAATCTCAGACAAATGGTACAAAAAAGGCGCCGCGACCCATCGGTCGCGACGCCTCGTTTTCAACGGACCGTAAAATCAATGCTTCTCGGTCTTTTCCACCGCGTCCGCCGCCTTTTCACCGGCCTCGCGAGTGGCATCGGCCTTGTTTTCCAGCGCGTCGGCCGCATTTTCAGCCGCGTTTTCGGCGTTGCCGCTCAGATTATCAGCCATGGCTTCCATATTCGCCGCCTGATTGTCGATGGCGTCCGCCTGATTCTCATACGCGTTCTCGACCTTGTTCTCCTTCTTGGAATCGCACGCACCGAGTGCGATCAAGCTGGCAAGGCCAAGGACTGATACGATGGTTTTCACGGCGTTTTCTCCTGTTACGCCCCTTTCGGGCAGACGTCTTTCGGCAAGGGCCGGCTGTCCGGAACCCTGACCGCGATCAACCGGTCGCGCGCAGGATGGTTCCCGCCGCAAGCTCCTTTCGTCGCAGAAACGATTTATTTTTTCAGATTATCCCTGATTTCGCGGAGCAGAAGGACCTCTTCCGGCGTAGCAGCAGGGGCCTCTTCCGGCTTGGGCATCAGCTTGTTCACGGCCTTGACCAACAGGAAGATGATGAACGCCAGGATCAGGAAATTGACGAACACCGTCAGAAATTCGCCCCAGCCGACCATGGCGACACCGGCGGCCTTCAGATCCGCATAGCTTTCGGGATTACCCTTGAACCCGGCGGGCAGATCGCCCAACCGGATGAAGTAGCGCGAAAAATCCGCGCCGCCGAAGAGGTAGCCGACCACCGGCATGATGAGGTCGTCGGTCAGCGACTTGGTGATGGTGGCGAAGGCACCGCCGATGATCACACCGACGGCCAGGTCCATGACGTTGCCGCGGTTGATGAATGTCTTGAATTCGGAAATCAGCCCCATGGTGAAACCCCTTGTCCTGATTGCGATAATGACAGCATGAGCCGTTGCGAAGGGTTCGACAACCTCCTATTTCCACACACGAAACAATGACGAGGATGCTCCATGACGATCCTGCGCCAATTCCGGTTATTTCTCCTGCCGTTGCTCGGCGCCTTCGCGCTGTCCGCCTGCGGCATCAACAGCGTCCCCGCCGCCGAGGAAGTCGCCAAGGCCAAATGGGCCGATGTACAAGCCCAGTATCAGCGCCGGGCGAACCTGGTCGGCAATCTCGTCGCCACGGTGAAGGCGGCAGGCAAGCAGGAGCAGGACACGCTGGTCAAGGTGACGGAGGCCCGCGCCAAGGCCACGTCGGTGCAGGTCAATGCGGAGGATCTGTCCGATCCCGCCAAGGTGCAGCAGTTCCAGCAGGCACAGGCGCAGCTCAGCCAGGGCCTTGGCCGCCTGCTCGCGTCGGTGGAGGCGTATCCCGACCTCAAGACCAACCAGAATTTCCTCGACCTGCAATCGCAGCTTGAGGGGACGGAAAACCGCATCGCGGTCGCGATCCGCGACTATAATGAAGCGGTCCGCGCTTATAATACCCGCATCCGCACCTTCCCCGACGCCATCGGCGCGAAGATCATCCACGGCGCCAAGCCGATGACCCCGTTCCAGGCCACCACGCCGGGCGCGGAAGAAGCGCCGAAGGTCGACTTCGGCAACTGAGGCGACCGCCATGCTCCGCCGCCTGCTCCTGATCCTCGCCTTGCTGGTTTTCATGCCGGCCACGGCGGGGGCGCAGACCTTCCCCAAGCTGACCGGGCGGGTGGTGGATGATGCCGCCCTGCTCTCCCCGCAACAGGAACAGGCGCTGACCGACAAGCTCGCGGCGCTGGAAAAGCAGAGTGGGCGGCAACTGGTCGTCGCGACCATCCCCGACCTGCAAGGCTATGATATTTCCGATTATGGCTATCAGCTGGGCCGGAGCTGGGGCATCGGATCGAAGGACAGGAATGACGGCGCGTTGCTGATCGTCGCCCCGCACGAGCGCAAGGTGCGGATCGAGGCGGGTTACGGACTGGAAGGCATCATGACCGACGCCTTGTCGTCCCGGATCATCCGCAACGACATCACCCCCCATTTCAAGGCGGGCGACATGCCGGGCGGGATCGATGCGGGCGTCGACGCCATCGCGAAATTGCTGACCCTCCCGCCCGAAGAGGCCAAGGCGCTCGCGGCACAGGCGGCCGCGAAGGCGCGCGACGCATCGGACAACGGTGGCGGCTTCATGGTCGTCTTTTGGCTGATCGTCGTCGCGATCATCGTCATCGCCATGTTTTCCAATCGCGGTCGGGGACGGCGGTATCGTGGCGGCGCAGGTCCGGTCATTCTGTGGGGACCGGGCGATTCCGGCTGGGGCAGCGGCGGCGGATCGGGCTGGGGCGGTGGCGGCTGGGGCGGCGGAGACGGCGGCGGCTTCTCGGGCGGCGGCGGCAGCTTCGGCGGCGGCGGCGCTTCGGGGGGCTGGTAATGGGTCTGGCGTTGAGCGAAGCCGATCATGACCGCGTGACCGCTGCGGTAGCCGAAGCGGAAGAGACGACCGATGGCGAGATCGTCACCATCGTCGCCCGCCGGTCCGATGCCTATCATGATGTCGGCCTGCACTGGGCGATTGGGGTGGTGTTCCTGGCCCTCTCCGCAGCGGCGGCTTTCCCGCAGCAATTCCGCGCTCTCTGCTCCTGGCTGCTGCAAAGCTGGGACCATGAGATCGCGGACTGGAAGCTGCTGACGATCCTGCTCGGCATTCTGATCCTCAAATTCCTGATCGTCCGCTATGCGCTGGCGTGGATGCCGCTGCGCATGGCGCTGACCCCGAAGGCCACCAAGGCCCGGCGGGTGCGGCGCCGCGCCATCACCCTTTTCCGCGCCGTGGCGCAGGGGCGGACGCGCGGGCGGACCGGCGTGCTCATCTATCTTTCGCTCGACGAGCACCGGGCGGAGATCGTAGCCGACGCCGCCATCAATGCGAAGGTCACGCCCGACATCTGGGGAGAGGCGATGGCCGCGCTGATCGACGCCGTGCGGGAAGATCGCGCCGCCGACGGCATGGCCGAAGCCGTGCGGCAGGTCGGGCTGGTGCTTGCCCGCCACTTTCCGGCAAGCGGCGACAATCCCAATGAACTGCCCGACAGGTTGATCCTCTTATGAGCGAACAGGATATGGCGTCTTCCGAAGAAATCATGTGGGAGGGCCGCTTCATCACCGCCAAGCGACGGGGGCGCTGGGAATATGTCGGCCGGGCGCGCGGCATCCACGCCGCCGTCATCCTGGCCGTCGATGAGGCTGCCGACGGCCGCCATGTGCTGCTGGTCGACCAGTTCCGCGTGCCGTTGGGCCGCCGCTGCATCGAACTGCCCGCCGGGCTGGTAGGCGACCATGACGAAGGCGAGGAAGCCATGCTCGCGGCAACCCGCGAACTGGAGGAAGAGACCGGCTATCTCGCGAGCCGGATGGAGACGCTGGGCGAATTCTACAGTTCGCCGGGCATGGTGTCGGAAAGCTTCACCCTCTTCCGCGCCCACGGTCTTGTCAAAACCGGGGAAGGCGGCGGCGTCGATGGCGAGGACATCCGCGTCCATCGCATCGCCTTGGCGGACATCAACGACCGGATCGCCGCCTGGCGCGCGGAAGGCTTTGCCATCGACGTCAAGCTGCTGTTGCTGCTGGGCGCGGGGATCGTCGGCTAAGCGCGGCTCCTAAGCCACCCGATACCAGGCCGCCACGCGGTCCAGCGCCAGCGTCAGCACCAGCTTTCCCGCTCGCGTCGGCCAGCCGAGCGCTTTTTCCGCTGCCGCCAATCCTTCCCCCGCACAGGCCACCCGCCAGAGTATATCCGCCAGGCCCGGCCCCGCCGCGCGGATCGCGCCATCGAAACGCTCCCGCGCGGATAGCTGCGCCACCGTCGGCTCCGCCTTGCGCCCCGCCCGCCCCTGCGGCGGTGTCGCATCCCAGCGCATGGTGACGCGCGGTCCCAGCCCGGCTTTCTCCCAATCCGCGCGCAGATTGTCGCCCGCGACATAATGGCGCTCGCTCAAATGCCCCCGCGCATGCAGCCAGGCGAGCGGCGATTCCCCGATATTCACCGCCACCTTTCGCGTCTGGCCAAAGGGGTCCTCGATGATCTGCTCGATATATTGCGCGGCCATGGCTCGCTCCCTGCTGGAATCCGATGCAAGGGACTTGCCATGCAGGCTCCTTTGTAGGAAAGGATAAAAACCAAATAGGTAAAACAGGACGCCATATGATTACCCGCATCCGGGAAGTGCGCAAGGCAAAGGGGCTGACGCTGGAGCAGGTGGGCGCATTGTGCAATCCGCCGACCACGGCCCAGACCATCGGCCGCCTGGAAACCGGCACCCGAACCGTATCGGTCAACTGGCTGAACCGCATCGCCCTGGCACTGGGGGTCGCCTCCTCGGAACTGGTTGCCCTGCCCGGACAAAGCGTCGTGCCCGTCGCCGCGCTGCTTGGCCCGGATGGCGCCCGCGCCCCGACCCGCCCGCTCTCGCTCCCCCCGCCGGCCCCGATAGACGCCATGGTCGGCGTGCAGGTGTCGGGCAGCATTGGCGATTATCGCAGCGGCGATGAAATCTGGTGCCGCCGCATCATGCCCGACGAATTCGCCAGCGTCCTCAACCGCGACCTGCTGCTGCCGCGCCATGCCGGGCGCTTCCTGTTCGGACGGCTGATCGGGCGAGAGGACGACCGGCTGCAAATCCTGCCGCTGGGCAGCGGCTCCCGCCAGCAGGTGATCACTGACCCACCCTGGGGCGCCGTGGCGGTTCAACTGGTAAGAAGGCTGTAGACAGGCGGCCCGCTTCATCCTTAACCCGTCAGAAACCACGGTGTTGTAGGAAAATGCCATGACGCTGAACGTCCTGACCCTGTCGACCCTGTTCCCGGACATGAGCCGCCCCAATTTCGGCGTCTTCGTCGAACGGCAGGCGCGGGAGCTGGCGAGCCGGGATGGCGTCACAGTCACGGTCGTCGCGCCGCTGGGCATCCCGCCCTGGCCGCTTTCCCGGTCGAAGCGTTATGCGGCCCTCGCCGCGCTGCCCGCCAAGGAACGGTGGAAGGATCTGACCGTCTATCGCCCGACCTTCCCGATCCTGCCCAAATTCGGCGGCCGGCTGAACGTCCACAGCATGACCCGCGCGATCCTGCCGCTGGTCCGGCATCTGCACGAGCAGCAACCCTTCGACGTGATCGACGCCAGCTTCTTCTTCCCCGACGGCCCGGTCGCGCAGCGTCTGTCCCGCGCGCTCGGCATCCCCTATTCGGTCAAGGCACGCGGCGCCGACATTCATTATTGGGGCACCCGCAAGGGCACCCGCAAGATGGTGAAGCGCGCCGCCGACGACGCTACGGGACTGCTCGCCGTATCGGGCGCGATGCGCCGGTCGATGGCGCATATGGGGATCGATGCCGACAAGATCCGCGTCCATTATACCGGGGTCGACCTCGACCGTTTCGAGATCGTCGACCGCGCCGCCGCGAAGGAGGCGCTGGGATTCGAGGGACCGGTGGTGCTGTGCGTCGGCGCGCTGATCCCGCGCAAGGGGCAGGAATTGCTGGTGGAGGCGCTGCCGCAACTGCATGGCGTGACGCTCCTGTTCGCGGGCCAGGGGCAATATCGCCGGGCGCTGGAAAAAAGGGCGGAGGAACTGGGCGTCGACCGGCGCATCGGCTTTCTCGGCTCCGTGCCGCATGACCGGCTGCCGCGCATCTATGCCGCCGCCGACGTGATGGCGCTGCCCTCCTCCTCGGAAGGGCTCGCCAATGCCTGGGTCGAGGCGCTGGCCTGCGGCACGCCGATCGTCATCACCGATGTCGGAGGCGCGCGGGAACTGCTGGATCGCCCCGAAGCCGGGCAGATTGTCGCGCGCGAGCCGGACGCGCTGGCCGCCGCGATCAGCGAGATCCTCGTCAACCCGCCCCAGCGCGAGGCCGTCCGCGAAACCGTCCAGCGCTTTACCTGGAGCGCGAATGGCGACGCGCTGCTGGACCATTTACGGGACATCGCTCGCGGCGCATGAGCTGCGGAAAATGCGGACAAACGATCGGAAAACTGGCAGAAAGCGCCGATGCAGAAAGTGATTCTCCGCGCGCTCGCGCTGCTCGCTATATTCTTTCATATATCGCTTGCGCCCGCCATGGCGCAGCAGCGCGGGCCTTTGGTCCTTGCCGCCGCCAGTATGCAGGAGGCGATGAACGCCGCCGCCGACGCATGGACGGCACGACGCCATGCCCGCCCGGTGCTGTCCTTCGCCGCTTCCTCCGCGCTGGCCCGCCAGATCAAGAGCGGGGCGCCGGCGGACCTCTTCATCTCCGCCGATGAGGACTGGATGGACGATGTGGAAAAGGCCGGATTCATCCAGCGCGGCAGCCGCGCCGATCTGGCCGGGAACCAGCTTGTGCTGATCGCGCCCGCGCGGATGCCGGTCCGCCTGCGAATCGTCCGGAACATGCCGCTCGCCCGGACGCTGGGCGATTCGCGTCTCGCCATGGCCAATCCCGACAGCGTGCCTGCGGGCAAATATGGCAAGGCGGCGCTGACCGCGCTTGGCGTCTGGCCCTCGGTCGCGAACCGGCTGGCGCTGGGCGACAATGTCCGCTCGACCATGGCGCTGGTGGAACGCGGCGAGGCGCGGCTGGGCATCGTCTATGCCACCGACGCCCGCGCCTCGAAAAATGTGACGGTGGCCGGCGCGTTCCCGCCGGGCAGCCACGAACCGATCCGCTATCCCGTCGCGCGCCTCGTCAAGAGCCGAAACGCCGATGCGGAAGGCTTCCGTCGCTTCCTGCTCTCGCAGGCCGGGCAGAGCATCTTCGCCCGCTACGGTTTCACCCGGCCCTGAAGAAAGGGCGACCCTTTATTTCTGACAGGCGATGATCGCGTCGATCACCGCCAGCGTCTCCTGCGGGTCGCGCACCCGCACCGTGTCCAGCCCCAATTGCTTCGCCGGATAATCGTTGCCGCCCGGGAAGATCGCATCGCCAATGAACATCATCGCGTCGAGCGCGATGCCGCTCGCATCGCGCAGCTTTTTCAGGCCATAAGCCTTGTCCACCCCCTCACGGGTGATGTCGATGGAGGTCGCCCCGCCCATGTTGATCGACAGGCCGGGCAGCCTTTCCCGCAAATCCGCCTGGATCACCTTGCGCTTGGCGAAATCCGGGTCCCACACTTCCTTCGCATGGATCGGCGCCTGCTGACCGAGCGCGGAAAAGGTGATCTGGCTCCCGCGATCCTCGATCCGCTCGCCCCACACCTCTTCCGGCACGAAGCCGGTCGCTTCCAGCGAGGCGTCGAACGCCTCGAAAATCGCCTGCTTCTGCGCCTCGTCGAACAGTTCGGCATAGACCGGCGCCCAGCCGCCCGCGCCATAGGTGTAGAGCTTCGTGCCCGTAGTCGGCATCAGCCACAGCCGCGAACGGTCCGTCCGTTCCGGCAGGCGGCTCGCCACCTGCTTGTCGAATTGCGGCCAGTCACCGCCGGAAATCACCGCGACATGCGCGACCTGCAACAGGCCCGCCAGCGCCGCGCCCATCGCCTCGTCCAGCGGCTGCTTGCTTTCGGCCAGGGTTCCATCAAGGTCGAAGGCGATCAATTCTTTCATGGCGGAGCTCCAGACTGGACAGGCGGTGGCTTTGCCCTGTGCATGCCCGCGATGCAATGCTGATGACGAAGGCTGGTTTTTTCCATTTTCCTGTTCAAAAAGGGGGGATGATCCTGTCCTCCGAAGAATGGGGCGTCGTCCTGTTGTCGCTTCAGGTCAGCCTGGTCGCGGTCGGGCTGATGCTGCCCTTCGCCTTTGCGCTGGCCTGGCTGCTGGCCCGCGCCCGCTTTCCCGGCAAGCTGCTGATCGACGCCTTCGTGCACCTGCCGCTGGTGGTGCCGCCGGTCGTCACCGGATGGCTGCTGCTCCTGCTCTTCGGCGCCAACGGCCCGCTGGGGGGATGGCTGGAACGGACGCTGGGGATCAGCCTCATGTTCCGCTGGACCGGCGCGGCGCTGGCCGCCGCGATCATGGCGATGCCGCTGATGGTCCGCGCCATGCGCCTGTCGATCGAGGGCATCGACCGCCGGCTGGAACTGGCCGCCCGCACGCTGGGCGCAAAACCCTGGCGCGTCTTCTTCACCATATCCCTGCCGCTGGCCTTGCCCGGCATATTGGCGGGATTGGTGCTCGGCTTTGCCCGCTCCATCGGGGAGTTCGGCGCGACCATCACCTTCGTATCCGACGTGCCGGGTGAAACCCGGACCCTGCCGATCGCCATCTATTCCGCGCTGCAAGTGCCGGGCGCGGAAACAGCGGTGACGCGGCTCGCCATAGTGTCGGTCATCCTGTCACTGGCGGCGCTGGTCGCATCGGAAATGCTGGCCCGCCGCGCCTCGGGAGGCCGCACCAACCATGTCCTTTGACCTCGACCTGGACCATCGCGTCGGCGAACGGCGGATCACGCTTCAATGCCGCACGGACGCCGGCCTCGTCGCCCTGTTCGCCCCATCGGGGGCGGGCAAGACCAGCATCCTCAACATGGTCGCGGGCATCCTGACCCCGGACCGGGGCCGGATCGCAGTCGCGGGTGAGACGCTGTTCGACAGCGCGGCGGGCATCGACCTGCCCCCGGAACGCCGCCGCGCCGGCTATGTATTCCAGGACGGCCGCCTCTTCCCCCACAAGAAGGTGCGCGCCAACCTGCTCTACGGCCGCCATGCCGAACCGCCCATGCCGTTCGAGGCCGTGCTCGATTTCCTCGGCATCGGTCATTTGCTCGACCGCTGGCCCGCGACCCTCTCCGGCGGCGAGGCGCAGCGTGTCGCCATCGGCCGGGCGCTGCTGTCGGGTCCGCGCTTCCTGCTGATGGACGAACCGCTTTCCTCGCTCGATCCGTCGCGGCGGGAAGACATCCTCTCCGTCATCGAGAGGATGAAGCACGACCTCGCCATGCCAATCCTCTATGTCAGCCACGACCGCGCCGAGGTGGACCGGCTGGCCGACCAGATCATCCCGTTGTAACGGTCAAACCCACATCCATCAGCGCGCGATTGAGATAGGCCAGAAACGCCTTCTGCCGAACCGGCGCACGGGCACGCAGCCAGGCCAGCGCGACGATCGCCCGCCACTCCGGCACCTGCGCCAAATGTGCGGGCGCGATCCGGCGATAATGGTCGGCATAACAGCGCGCCGCCCAATCGCGCGTCCGGTTGGTCAGCCAGTCCTGCGGCCCCTCGCCAAAGCGCATCAGCATCTCGGTCCGCAGCATGTCCGGCGTGACCGCCCCCCGCGCCGCCTTGGACCAGTCGATGGCGACAGGCCCGCCCTGCGTCACCAGGATATTCTTCACATGGAAATCGCCATGCAGCAGCCGGTCGCCATCGGGCAGCCCATCAAGCAGACGAAGCGCCGCCTGCTGCAAGGCCGGATCGGCAGGCCCATGGATGATATCGGTCCGCAACACCTCCCGCAACGAACGCAGGCCCGGCGCCGGACAGTCATGTATCCGCCGGTGGAACGCCGCCATATCGCGCAGCATCGAGCCGCTGTGCAGGGGACGCACGCGCATCCGCCGCATCATTGTCGGCCCCACGATCTCCGGGTAGAGGATGGCTCGTCCTGCCTTCAGCCGCAATCGCTCGACCGGTCGGGCAACCGCGATGCCGCAGTTCGCCGCCAGCGTCGCCGCCGCAAATTCGCGGGCGATCATCTCCTCCGACACGCCAGCGTGAAAAATCTTGACGACATGGCCTTCGGCCACGCGACACACCCTGGCGCTGGCCCCGGATGCCAGGGTCGAAAGATCGTCTTCCACTATTCCGGAAAGCGTGGACGGCACCCTAGCGTGCAGCGGTTCGCGCGGAATGGAGATCATGCACCTGCGCCCGGCGCTGAACGGGCGCGCGCACGGGCGGTCGGCGCGTCAATCGTTCGACCGCATTCTCGACCAGCATGGCCAGCCCCTGCTCGCTGAGCAGCCCGCCCCGGATCAGGCAGCGGTCAATCAGCACCCGGCGGAAGGCGGAATAGAGCGCCATGTCCGGCGCCCCCGGCGCCGACCAGAATTCGTCGAGCGACCTCTTATGCACCACGCCTGGCACCTTGTAGACCGCATGGCCCAGCACGACGACGGGCTTGCCAGCGTTCAGCGCCAATGTGCCGACGGTGCTGTTGACTGTCACCACGCCCAGCGACTTGCCTACCACCTCGGCAATGTCCCAGTCCGCCAGATAGTGGACCCGGTCGCCCACGCCATAACGGGCGGCCAACCGCCGCGTAAGCCGACCCCAGGCCACCAGCCCCGGATCGAGCGGATGTCGCTTCACCACCAGCGCGGTATTCACCGGGGCATGGGAGGCGAAGCTCTTGATGACGAAGCGCAGCGCCGCCCGCATCGTGCCGAAGGGTGAATGCACGCGGATCTGATAGTCGGAATCGAGTTGGAGCGGCAGCGTGAAATAGCGCCGGTCCTTGACGCGCTCCCATTCGGCGCGGGACTTGCGGCGCTCGGCATGGCGCAGGTTCAGCTTCTTGAACCAAGCCACCGTCTCCAGAAGGAAGCTGTTCGGCCGATGCGTCCGGTAAAAGGGGAAGGCCGGGCGCATCAGCGCCGACGCCATGCCGTTGCGCCCGGTGTTGAAGGCGCGCTGACGGAAGGTGGAGGGGATTTGCGGCTCCCGCCCGTTTTCCTCCGGCGGCAGGGCCTTGGCCTGCTCCAGATACCAGTCGGGATCGAGCGGCAGGGTCGAATTACCGTTCACCCCCTCTTCCTGAAGCGTCAGGAAATCGGGGCGGATATAGCCTTCTTCCACCACATGAACGCGCAGGCTGCGCAGCCGCGCCATCTTGTGCGCCGACGCATGATAGGGGCGGCAATCGCCGTAGAGGATCAGGTCGGTGACGCCATGGTTGACGATATAATCGTCGAAGAAGAGCGGCCAGTTACGGAACGTCCCGCGATAGTCGGTCGCGCCCTCCCCCGGCCAGTCGACCTTGTCGCCACCATTGATGTTGATCCGCAGCGCACGGTGCCCCTTGGCCTGCAACGCTTCTGCCAACATAGCGAAATAAGGTCCATGCGGACCCTGAAGGAACAGGAAGGTCTTGGCGTCGGCGTCAACCATGCAAATACTCGGCGGACAAAGTCATAAATCTCTGCAACTTCCCCTGTAAAGTCCGCAGCCGTATCAACCAGGACACCGGCGAAGATGTTCCGCTTGCCAGCCGTTCCACCATCACTTCAGGGCCGCAGGGCAAGCGCGTCACCGGATCCAGATAGAGTGGATAGAGAATGAGAGCGCCCGCGACAAGCTGATCCAGCGTCAGCTGCCTCCCGCGCCGCGCATTGGGCTGTGCCAGATCGCGCGTCAGGCCCCATCCGGCGTAGAAGGGCATGCCGTGCACCGTCACCGGCCGGTCGCGCATCAGTGCCTCGAACCCCGTAAGGGAGGAGAGGACATGCACCTCGTCGACCGCCTGCACCAGTTCCATGAGCGGCGATCCCGTGTCGATGCAGTCCGCGTGGCTCAGCACCACGGCGTCGCTCAAATGCCCCTTGCGCAACCCCGCCTGCACATCGGGATGCGGGCGATAGACGATGAACGCCTCCGGCTCGGCGGCGCGCACGCGCTTCAGCAGGTCCAGATTGCCCGCCACCCCCGCGCCGCCATAGGCGACCGACAGGTCATCCTCCACCTGCCCCACGGCCAGAACGGTGCGGCGTCCCCGTGGCAGGTCGATCATCCGTCCGGCATCGCGGCCATATTTGGTGACGGCCGACGCCCGGATCGCCGCGCGCAGCCGCGCGGCGCGCGCCTCCAGTTCGGGGGAAAATGCATGGGTCGCCAGCAGCTTTTCCATGTCGCTCGGACGCCGCGCGTCGTAATAGATGCCCGCCCGGTCGACCACCACCGAACCCGGCGGATGCAGCGCGGCGCCCAGCCCCTTGGACCGAAGAAAGCCGTCCTCGACCCGGGCAATGGTGACGCTGCCCTGCTCCAGCACGGTCAAAGACACGCGCGAGGGCCAGACCGCCAGCGCGCCGCCCTGCTTTCGCGCCCGCCGCAAGCCCTTTTCCGCCGCCAGAAAAGGGGGCGAGCGCACCCCGTCCCACAGGAAATGGCGGATCGCCTCCCGTTTCCAGAAAGCCATGCCGCACGCCGCGACGATGCCCCGGTTGCCATCCAGATGCCGCCGCCAATCGGCAAGCTGGCTCACCGCCCGTGCCGCGTCGACATCTTCCCCACTAAAACAGTCGCGATAACGGGCGGCGCCGACCGCGGCACGCGCAGTTTGACGCAGCAGGTCCGGCGCGACCCGTTGCCCATCGGGGCCAAAGACCGGTACGTCCAACAACCCTGCGATGATCGCCAGTTCATCCTCCGGTGCAGCGTGGACGGAGCGCGCCCCGGCGATCACCGCCCAGAGGTCGCTGGGCGGCGGCAAGATGCGCCCCGCAAGGACGGCGCGTCCGCCGCCACCGCGCACGATTCCGATATCCTGCCGTGACAGACCGTCCAGCGCCGCCTGCATGACCGCGACGCCTTCGCGGGCGACCAGCCTGATCCCTTGGGGCCGATGGCCCCAGAAAGGTCCGCCGACCCGCGCCGCCGCTATGGCATCGAGCAGCGCGTCGGACACCGGCTCCGCCCGTTCGCCATCCTGCCGCAACGCGCTGATCGCAGCCACGGCGGGCCGCACCCCCGGAAAGGGCGGAGAGCGCAGAAAGGGTTGCGCGTTCGTCAAAGCCGTCCCCTGCCCCCGTCAGATCCGCAGCGCATCGGGCAATGCTTCAGCCGCCAAAAACGCAATTCATACAATGGCTTCTGCGCACGCCCTGGAAAGACGTCAAGCATCGACCGAGGCCGTCATCTCCTGCAACATATTCTCTATGCTGTCGAAATAAGCTTCCCAGGTCGGCGGCCGCCAATTCGCGATCCGCGCCAGCTGCGCCGCCCGTTCCCGCGAATCCGGCTGACAATAGGCGTCGATGACGCGCAGCCAGCCCAGGCCGTCCAGCGGATCGAGATAGTCGGGCGCATCGCCGCCGACTTCCCGGTGCGCGATGATGTCGCTACAAATCACCGGCACGCCCGCCGACAGCGTCTCGATCACCGGCATGCCATAGCCTTCCTCGAAGGACGGCATCAGCATCGCCCGTGCCCCCGCGACCAGCGCATTCATCCGGTTGTCGGGCACGCTGCCCGCCTCGATCACATGGCCACGCAGCATCTCCGCGCGCTCCAGCATGTCGACGACATTCTCATTTTCCCAGCCGCGCCGCCCGATCAGCACCAGCACCGGCGCCCTGTCGCCCAACTTTTCCACCAGCCGCCGCCAGACATTCAGCAGCAGCAGATGGTTCTTTCGCGGTTCGATGGTGGAGATATAGACGAAATAGGGCCGATCCGGCACGTCATGACCGCCCGTCACCAGCATGTCAGGCGCATCGGCGCCGAAATGCGCCACCCGGATCGCCCGCCCGTCCAGCCCGCGCGTCAGATATGGTGCGAGCGCGTCGATGGTCGCCTGGCTGTTGCCGATGATCCCGTCGGCATAGCGGTCAATCGTCCGCACCCGCTTCAGATGCTCCTCCGCCCCCTGTGGCCGCGCGAATTCGGGATGGGTGAGCGGGATCACGTCATGCACCAAAATCACGAAACGCGCGCCCTCCGCCCGCAGGATCGCGCCCACCTGATCGGCATCGTCCAGATGATGCGGCGACACCTGCAAATAGATGCGCGGCCCGTCCGCCACCGGCACCGGACGAGGACGCAGCGCGATCAGATGGCGAATGACCGCCGCCTTGCTCTCCCGTTCATCCACCTGATCCGTATTCCGCCAGCGCGCCGCCGTGAAGGCCAGAAACTGGCGTACCGCCGCACTGTTCAGTCGGCCATAATAGCCGCCCGCCGGATGCACGGCGGCGAAGGCCAGCCGCTCCGGCATCCGCTCCAGCAATTCACGGGCATAGGTATATTCGACCCGATCGATGCCCGTCGGCGCGGCATGGAAACTGCGCGAGAGCAGCCGCGAAATATCGAGAATGACCTCCGTCGACCGGCCGCCGCCGGCAAAGCGCAGGCTTTCCCGCTTGGATCGCAGCGCCAGCCGCGCCCCAGGGGCCTTGAAGGGCTTGAGTGCCATGTCAAAGAAACCGCATCAGAACTGCGCGCGAATCTCTTCCGCCAACAGCTGCAATGCCGCCGGATCGGCGAAATCGCCCTGCGCATGGGCCACGAAGTTCCGGGACTGCCCCTCCCAGCGCGGCACGATATGCACATGCAGATGGAACACGGTCTGCCCGGCAGGCGCACCGTTGAATTGCGCGACATGGATGCCGTCTGGGTCCAGCGCCTTGCGCGTGGCCTTGGCGACCTTCTTCACGGTCGCCATCACCTGCGCCAGCGCTTCATCCTCGACCTCCAGGATGTTTCGGGCCTTCGACCATTTGGAAATGACCAGACTGTGCCCTTTGGACTGCGGCTGGATATCGAGGAAGGCATAAGTATGCTCATCCTCATACAGCTTGGTCGAGGGGATTTTCCCGGCCAGGATCAGGGCGAAGACATTGCCCTCGTCATAGGTGCCGTCGAGGCTCATTGCGCTTCCTTAAGCAAGATAATGCGCAGAGGTCTTAGCGGCGACTTCCTCTGCCGTCACGC
>NZ_LFCT01000049.1 GCF_008692605.1 Sphingobium estronivorans | reverse complement strand
TCTGCGGCCTCCAGCCCACGCTTACTAAAAACTCGGGGCGTCTTCTAGCTCGGCATCTCACCAATCGGTGCCAGGAGTGGGGAGTGCTTCGGCTAGGAAGTCAATCCACGCCCGCGTCGCCTGAAGGAAATCGGCAAAATTTACGCGGCGTTCGGGCGGCTGCTGATCGAAGGGCGCTGGAAGCACGAGGATCCCAGGGACGCGATCGAACGGGAAATTGGCTGGCCGAATATCGAGCGAAGCGTTGAGGAAACCGAGCTTCTTAGACCCAATGACTGCGGGAGCCTCGGCCGCTCGAATCTGGGATGCTGACTATGGATTAGTCAGCAACGGAGACAAGTCATGACGGAGGCAGCGAAATACATCGGGCTGCCCGCGCCCATCGGTCGGAACATTGTGGTCGGCGACCGCGATGGTGCGGTCAGCTCGCCATATGTGCCGCCCCGCATCGCACGGCCCAATGCCTGCGAGCCGCGCAAGCTGCCGGTGAGATCGGAGCCCACCATGATGCTGATCGCCTCGCCGCCTTCTTCTGGATCGGGTGGGAAAGGCGCCGTGCTGCGCGCCAAGCTCGAACGCAGCGGCGCTCCGCTCCGGACATTCGCGGAAGGGTTTTTCGCAATGATCCGCACCTGACCCCCTTTTTTGAACAATTCTAGCCGATCGGTCTAATTTTGAGAAAGGAGCATTATCATGAGCACATTCCGAGCAGTCGTGATCGAAAAGAACCACACAGGCCGAACCGTCGCGCTGACGGATTTCAGCGAAGCCGATCTGATGGAAGGCGATGTCGAGCTTCGGGTGACGCACACCACGGTCAACTACAAGGACGGTCTGGCGATCACTGGCAAAGCCCCGGTCGTCCGGCGCTTCCCGATGATCCCCGGCGTCGATTGCGCCGGCGTGGTCGAGACGTCCAGCCATCCCGATTTCCAACCCGGCGATCGAGTCATCCTCAACGGATGGGGCACGGGCGAAACCCATCTCGGCGCCTTCGCTGAAAAGAGCCGGGTCAAGGGCGACTGGCTGGTGCCGTTACCTGCTGACCTGACGCCGTCCGAAGCGATGGCGATCGGTACCGCAGGCTATACCGCGATGCTCAGCATTCTCGCGTTGGAGAAGCATGGACTGCAGCCAGCCGATGGGCCGGTCATCGTCACCGGTGCGGCCGGCGGCGTCGGTTCGATCGCGATCACGCTGTTGGCGAAGGCAGGCTGGCACGTCATCGCGTCGACCGGTCGGGCCGAGGAAGCGGACTATCTCGAGGGCCTTGGCGCCGCCGAAATCATCGACCGCAACGAACTGTCCAGTCCCGGGCGGCCGCTCGGTAAGGAACGCTGGATCGCCGGTGTCGATAGCGTGGGATCGCATACTTTGGCCAACGTCCTGTCGATGACCCGATATGGCGGCGCGGTCACGGCCTGCGGTTTGGCGCAAGGGATGGACCTTCCGGGCACGGTGGCGCCCTTCATCCTGCGCGGCGTCTCTCTACTCGGCATCGATTCCGTCATGTGCCCGAAGCCGCGCCGTCTCGAAGCCTGGGCGCGTCTTGCGACCGATCTGGATCGCGAGCGGCTGGGACGGATCACTTCGACCATCCGCCTGGAAGACGTCATCGCGGCCGGGACCGACATCACGGAATGTCTATATATTCCATCTCATCATTGTAGAGCGCCAAGAGCGCATCCAGATCATTTCGCGCCCAAGCATCAACCTGCTTCTTGAGCAAGGCCTCATTGTCACGCGAAAGCTGAGTTTCGACCGGATCCTGCATCGTCATTGTCCGGCACCGCGCTGCAGCAAAGGCGCGTACTCAGTGAGGAAAGCGTCAAGAGTGCGGGGCTCGCGTCCTGTTATAAGCGCAACTTGATCGGCGACCGAGGCGGTATCTCCCTTCATTATGCTGCGTCCGATATTTGAGAAATATTCAATGAAACCCTCGGATGCACCTGATTTCCGAAGCCGCTCTTCTGCCGCCTGGGTCGTCTCCTCGACAGGCTGGACGACCGTCCCGGTCACAGCCGCTATGCGATCCGTGAGTTGCACAAGGGTGAATGCATCAGGGCCGGTAAGCGTGAGCGCTTGCTTGTCATAATCCGCACCAAGTAGAACCTCGACGGCCACGGCAGCTATATCCCTCGCGTCGATCCAAGCCGTTGCCGCGCCCCCGGTCGTCATCACGATGACCCCGTCTCGACGGATCAGATCTCCGAAAAAGCGCTCGTCGACGAGGTCTTGCATGAACCAATTTGGACGCAATATGGTGTAGGTTAAACCGCTCTGTTCGACCACTCTCTCAACTTTTAATTCATCGGCATCGGCCGTGCGTGTTTCCGCCGCTATTTCCGAGAGAAGTACGATTTTGATGACGCCGAAACTCTTAGCCAACTCGATGAAATCGAAGATGATTTGCGTTACCTCGGGCGACTCTGGTTTGACGAGATAGACGGCATCAGTGCCGTCCAGTGCAGCATCCCAAGTCGATCGGTTCTCCCAATCGAACAATATTGGCACGACGTTGCCCTGCGTGACCGATGAAGGGTTTCTTGATGCGGCCTTGACCGACGCCCCGCGCTCCGCGAGGCGTTCGACCACATAACGCCCGGTCGTTCCTGTCGCTTTGGTAACCAAAACATCGCGCATTCCCAACTCCTGTTTTAGGTTATTTTGCAAAGCGGCCGTATAAATCTTTTATGATAATCCCAAAGTTATATCTAAACCTTGAGAAATTCGTACCAACGTCAGCGAAATGGAGTTTGATTATACTAAATAAAAGACTTCTTTCTCGCTGATTGTTCGTCAGCGAGAAAGAAGTACAAAAAATTTAAACTCGCATCTTTTGAAGATCAGAAGCGGAAAGTGACATCTGCACTGTAGGTACGCGGTGTACCACGGATCAGGTAATCCAATCCTACAAACCGCAGGCCCAAACCGTAGGTAAAATACTTCTCGTTGAAGATGTTCTTTACGCCTGCACCCACCGCAAAACGCTTGGCGTTATATGCAATGCGACCGTTGGCTACCCAGTAGCCTGGTTGAGACAGCGTTCGGGTCTGAGCGATGTCATAATAGACACGCGAAGTATATGCACCGTCGAGACTGAGGTCGACGGTAGCGTCGTTGATTTCGGCGAGCACGAAATCGCCGCTGAGGTTGAGGCTGAACTTTGCGGCATTGGATATCTGATTTCCTGAGACGTCGATGCCGCTCGTACCCGTAACTGTCGCATTGTTCCGGTATTTTGGATCCAACACGCCGACGCCGACGCCAAGCGTCACCCGATCGATCGGCCGCGCGGTGATATCAGCTTCGAACCCGCGAACGCGCGCGGCGCTGATCGAACGGAGCGGAAATAGCCCGCCCGCCTCGGTCACGACAACTTGCTGATTTGCATAATCGGTCTGGAACACAGTACCGTTGATGGTCAGCGCACGGTCGAGAAGCGTGGACTTGAACCCTGCTTCATAAGTCCGCGCAGTTTCAGGCGGCGCGAACGTGATTTCGGAGGGATCGCTGAAGGCCTGCGCGTTCACGGCGCCGCTGCGATACCCTTCGCGCATTGAAGCGTAGAGCAGGATATTTTGCGTAGGCTTCCAATTTACGCCAACCTCGAAACTCGTATTGTTGAAGGTGCGGCGATCAGAATAATTGCTGATCGATTGAATGGCTACGGGATCTACATTGTCACCGAGGAATGCGTTGAAATTAGAGACAGCAACCTTGTCCCGGCTGAAGCGGACACCCCCATATGCGGAAAGCGTGTCGGTTACCTCATAGTCAGCACGAAAATAAGCGGCATAGCTGTTGCGCTTCTGGTTGAAGCTGTTCGACTGGATAAAGCCGGTTCCAGTGGGCGTGAAGCCGAAGCTACATACGGCACCGCAACCCGGATCCGTCAGGAGCGAATAGTTGAAGCCCGCATTTACCGCATCATACGTGTACAGGAGGCCCGCCTGGACGTTGAGCGGCCCATCAAACGATGTCGCCAACCGAAAGTCTTGGACGAACTGCTTCATATTTTTGCCGAAGGTGACAATCGGATCATCCACTTGGATAGCGAGACCGTCATCATCCCCGGTGTCAACCCATTTGCCCCAGTCATAGGTCGTCACGGAGGTTAGCTTGAGGGTATCGGTTGCTTCCCAGTTCATGATCAGGTTGAAGCCGTCGCTGCGGATAAGCCGCTTCGGCGCGCGATTAACGGCACTTTCAAAGAAGCTCAGACCATCGCGGTTAGATCCCGGCAGGTTGGACAAATTATTGCCAGGGAAGATAATTTGGGGATCGTTGAAATCGATGTTTCCCGCATATGCCGTGTAATTGCGACCGCCGCTTTTGACGTGGTTGAAGCGCAATGTGGCCTCAAAGTTATCCGCAGGTTCGAATTGTAGCGCGCCGCGGAAGGCAAAGACGTCGGTCTGATCGAGGTCGCCAAGGCCCGGCGTGACATTCTTGAGAACGCCCGTATCGTGGACATAAAGCGCTGCAATGCGCATCGCCAGCACATTGTCAATCAAGGGGACCTGCAAAGCCCCTTGCAGTCGAACACGATTGAAGTTGCCGTAGCTGCCCGTCACATATCCTTCGGTGGAAAAGCCCGGTTTTTTCGTGACGATATTGACAGCACCGCCGGTCGCATTCTTGCCGTAGAGCGTGCCCTGCGGGCCGCGCAACACCTCGACGCGCTCGACATCGAAAAGAGGCATGGTTTCGAATGTCGACAGGCCGCGGATGCCTTCGTCGATGTAGATCGCGATCGGCTTGCTCTGGTTAGCGGAATAGTCGGTCGAGGAAATGCCGCGGATGACGAAGTTGGGCGGGCCACCTTCACCGAATGGATAGTTGACCTGCGAATTGGGAGACAGCTGAATAAGATCGGAGATCTGCACCGCCTGACGCTTCTCAAGCGCCTCCCCGCCAAAGGCAGAAATGGCGACTGGAACGTCTTGAAGGCGCTGTTCGCGCCGCATCGCCGTAACAACGATATCGCCATTGCCCCTTGCAGAAGCGGCGCTCGGTTCAGGCTGGACCTGATCCTGGGCATAAGCAGTAGCAGAGACTGCCAGCGGCAGCGAAGCAAGCGAAATCGCCAGTGCGGTATGAGCAGAACCGCGGGTGATGCGAGCAATCATATACTTCTCCCTTTCATTATACGTCCTCTGCAGAGCGAGAGTGCATTTCGCCGAAGGCACTTCCCGTTCGCGTCGGCCAAGGTGCCCCCTCAGCACCTGCGAACCGCCACTGCTTCTCCTCGCGCCGAACGGAATTCCGCCTAAGCGGGGTCGACCGAGCAACATGCAGTAATTACGTTGTCGCATAATTAATGGCATTGTCAACGCCCATTAGAGCTGGGCAGGGCACGCGCCTCGCAGCAAATGGATCAGCCGACCCTTTCCCGACGATTATCTTTATATATTCAAATAGATAGCATATGATCCAAGGTTATAATGAAACACTCACAACACCGATTTCATAGTCCTTTCGAAAATCAACAGCCGAATAAATTAGCGGCCATGGGAGCAAAATTTCTGCGGCGACGAAGCGCAGCCGCTCATCTTATCCTCGACGATGAAAAATTCGACTAAATCGGGCTCGGGTCTGCGCTGCGCAGGCGCCATCAGCTTCACAAGGGGACAAGCAATAACGGCCGAAGATTGCGAAACAGACGTTTCCCAGGCCGACTTTCCGGACAAGACCGCGAACAATACGAGATAAGACTCGTCGCGCACAACACAATCATTGCCGCCCCCATTGCCGACAGTTGCGAGTGGATCGGTATTGTAGGCGATATTATTAAACCAAATTCACGATATCTGCAACTCCTCGCCATGCAGGGGGCAAGCATCGCCCCATTTTTTCGCGTGTTTGCCGAGCATCGCGGTCGGTAGCAATTTTGTGTTCTACGACGCTGAACGATCAATTTTCGACTTTGTCGAAGCGCCCGCCAAAAAAAGCGGCAATGCTACAAAGATGGATGATCACTCTTCCAATGATCGCTTCTCAATGGATATTTTCATCCTTCACCAAAGCCGGTCAGAAGAATCCATTTTCGAACGCGACCATACTATTACTTGGAAGCTGGTGCAGCTCCTATTCGGGCCTCGGCTTTGCCAAACTTCAACTCAAGGGCGGAAAGCTTTCCGTCGCGCGTTGCATCAAGGGTCGACGGCGGGAAATCAGCCAGTTCCCGGAAAGTGATGAAGCCGTTCCGGTTACGGTCCAGCTTTTCGAAATTGGCTTTCGGCAGGCTCTGCATTCGCCATTCCGCCAACGATATTCGCCTGTCCTGATCTGCGTCCACCTTGGCTAAAAGCTTCCGGGCCTCGATAGGGGACGAAGATGGGGGACCGTTGGCAAACGCAGTTGGGGCCGAAATCGGAAGGAGAAGCGCGCCGACGAGGAATGAACAGCGCTTTAAAGCTCGAATCATCATGCGCCTGACCTCCTGTCGCTAGACATATCATCAACGTGCGACAAGGCAGATGGAGCCCTCCATTTCACAAGAAAATTCCGGCGGGCGAGGCGCGCGGACAACCGACCCATAGCACTCCTACGGCGTTGCGGTGCGGATCTCCTGAATGGTGCAGGCGCTGCTTGCGTCAGGCGGGCTGCACCAATTCAGCGTGTGGATAATTATATTGACGCCCCGGCTTCCGCGTGCTCAAAAGGATTGCCAATTTACCGCGGTCGGCAGTGTATGCCAGATGGGCAGTATAATGATGAGGATTGAGCTGAAGATTAATGGGTCGACCATGCCCGCCGAGGTCGACGATGATACGCCACTACTCTGGGTGCTCCGTGACACGTTGAAGCTCAAAGGTACGAAATATGGCTGTGGCATCGGCCAGTGCGGCGCCTGCACGGTCATAGTGGACGGCCAGACCGCCCGATCTTGCTCCTTGGCTGCGACGGCCGCGGTCGGGCTCGAAGTAACCACGATTGAGGGGCTTTCGGCCAATGGCGACCAGTTTGTACAGAAAGCTTGGCAGGATATTCGTGTTCCACAGTGCGGATATTGCCAGTCCGGTATGATAATGGCAGCCACCGCGCTTCTGGGGAAGAAACTTTTCCCTACGGATGAAGACATCGATCGCGAGATCACGAACATCTGCCGGTGCGGGACCTATGATCGCATACGCGCCGCGATCCACGCGGCCGCGAACGGGCGCACGTGAAGAAGCCATGAATACTGACCGCCGTTCCTTGCTGAAGTCGATCGCCGCCGTTTCGGCAGGTGTGGTTTTTCCCGTCACCATGACGGGTTGCCGGGTCGCCGATCCTAAGCCTTCCGATTCGGTCGAGCTATTCTCTTGGGTTGTAATGATGCCCGACAACACGGTTCGCATCCGCATTCCACAGAGCGACATTGGACAGGGTGTGGTCACAACCCTCTCGCAGGTTCTTGCGGAAGAGCTCGATCTGAAATGGTCATCGATCCGGCCCGAATTCTTCGATCCATTGACGAACCTCAAGCGCAACAATGTGTATGTATATACATGCACGGAGAGCAGTTGGTCAGCTGACCGTCTCTTCAATCCCATGAGAATGGCAGGCGCTCAGATCAGACAAATGCTTTTGACCGCTGCCGCCAGGCGCTCGGGCTTCGACGTAGCGGATTTGAGAACCGAGGAGAGCAGCATCATATTGCCCGGCGGGGGACGGCAAAGCTACGCGGAGGTCGCGTCCGCCGCCTCCCATATTGCGCCGCCGCACCCTTCGCGGGTCAAACTTAAGGACCCTGCTGACTACCGGCTGATCGGAAAGCCGATCAAGCGCCTCGATCTGGTTCCCAAGACGACCGGGAAGCTGGAATATGGCATCGATGTCGATTTGCCGGGCATGTTGTATGCGGTCGTGCAACAATCCCCTGTCTATGGCGGCAAGCTTGTCTCGTTCGACGAACAAGCGATTGCCAAGATGCCGGGCGTTGTCGGGGTCGTCCGGATCGCGGCAGGACCTTGCGGCCTCAACGGTCCGCTTGCCGACGGCGGAGAAGATTACGGGATGGACGATGCCGTTGCCGTCGTCGCGGACAGCTTCTGGAGGGCAAGGAAGGCGCTTCTGGCGCTTCCGATCGAGTGGGATGATGGGGAATTTGCTTACACCAGCAGTGAGTCCATCATGGCGGACCTGGTCAGCCGGGCTGGGCGGCCGCAGCCGGTAGTCCGGGAAGCCGGAGATTTCGCAGGGTCGATCGGCCGTGCTCACCGCGTTATCGAGGCGGATTATTCCTACCCCTTCATGGACGCGATGCCGCTTGAGCCGATCAACTGCACCGCATGGCTGAATTCGGACGGACTCCAGGTTTGGGCGTCCACGCAGTTCGCCCAGGAAGCGCATCGACTCGCCGCAGTTACCGCCGGGCTGCCGCCTGAACGGGTACAGTTCAATCTGCCATATGTCGGGGGGGGCTTCGGACGGCGTTGCCAGAACGAATATGTATCGCAGGCGGTCCAGATCGCGAAGGCCATTCCTGGCAAGCCCATCAAGATGATATGGACCCGCGAAGAGATGATGGCGCGCGGTTATCCGCCACCGATTACCATCTCACGCTTCAAGGCGGGGCTTGATGAGAAGGGGAATGTGATCGCGTGGTTCAATCGCGTGATTAGTGGCACGGCGCCCGATCAAAGCTATGGACCGGCTCGCCTACCGCACTATGTGCCGAACCTTAGGATCGAGTATGCTCGCGTCAAGACGCCTCAGCCGTTCGGCTGGATGCGCGGCGTGGCGTTCACACAGCATGTCTGGATGAACCAGGGATTTCAGGACGAACTGGCGGTCGCCGCTGGACGTGATCCGGTCGACCTTTACATGGACCTGTTGGACGAGGGATCGGTGCCATCCGACCTGAAGGGCCGCGACGTCGCCGTTCGACGCATCCGGCACATGCGTGCCGTGCTAAAGCGGGTCTGCCAGATGGCAAAATGGGGAACGCCTCTTCCGAAGGGGCGCGGCAGAGGCATTTCGGTCAGCGACTTCAGCTATTGGGACAGCTACCGGACCGGCACCGCCTCGTCGGTTGTGGAGGTGACACTCGACGGCAAAGGCGGCCTTAGGGTCGATCGCGTATTTGCGGTGCTGAACTGCGGACGCATCCTCAATCCGGAGGTAGTCCGCGGCCAAGTGGAAGGAAGCATCTTCTGGGCAATCACCACGGCCCTTTACGGTAAAATCACACTCAAGGACGGCCGTGTCGTCCAGCGCAATTTCCAGGATCACAACGTCGCTCGGCTTGCCACTGCCTGTAGAAACATCGTGGTCGAACTTGTCGAGAGCGACGATCATCCTGCCGGCGTTGGAGAGGATGCCGTCCCTATTGTGATGACTGCGATGCTGAACGCAATTTATGATGCTGGTGGGCCGAGGATTCGCTCGCTTCCGCTCAGCGATCATGTGTTGTCATTTAGAAAACAGGACGGCTCAGACGCGTTGCCTGGCAAACCATCAGGCAACCCTTAGATAGGATCGGCCATCAATAGCGCCGGTTCGGGGCAGCCTCCTCACTGCCAGACAACCCCCGCTTTTGCTTATCCAAAAGCGCGACATGCAGTGATGGCATTATCCCTATTCAACCGTCAATGGCAGCGAATAGTCGGTTACGATGCTTCTTCCGATCAAACCGCCGCGGGGGCGCATCGCGAACGTCGCACGGATGCAGATCACGCCCTCGCAGCGACTACGCCCCGATTTATGTCAGCGCAGAGATACTGATCAACATCTGGAGCATTGTAAGCGCCGACGGAAGGCGGCCTTGTTGCCGGCACCGGAATAGGAAAGCTCGCGGCCTTTGAGGAGGCGTGAGCATGGACATCGAGCAGTCAAACGAGCCTCGTATGAGCGGTCGCGGTGATGGCGGAGCGCTTGTACGGGTGGAGCGGCGTCGGAACTGGAGCGACGAGGAGAAGCTGGCGATCCTGAAGGAGACGACGGCGCCTGGCGCGATCATATCGGCCGTAGCTCGACGGCACAGCATTGGAACAGGCCAGCTCTATACCTGGCGCAAGCAGCTGCTCCGCGGAGCGATGGCAGGCT
>NZ_LFCT01000048.1 GCF_008692605.1 Sphingobium estronivorans | reverse complement strand
TCCACAACCACCCAGCCGGAACCGCCGAGCCCTCACTGACGGACCGGAATTTGACTGAGCGGATGGTTGCCGCGGCGCACGTGTTCGCCGTCACCGTGCACGACCATTTGGTCATTTGTCGTGAGGGATATGTGAGTTTTCGTAGGGCTGGTCTGCTGTAGGTCCCGGTGCCCTGGCTGGGCGGGCCCCCTTCCCCATCCAGACCACCGACAACACTCACCGGCCATTCGCCATGAAAATCAAAGTTCAGCTTCCACTGCAAGGGAGTGCGTAAATGACGCAGATGATGCCAATAAACCACCGGATGGCGATGTGCCGCAGGCTTATCGACATGCGCAACGCCGTCGGCGACGCCCTCGGCTATGATTTTTGCCCCAGCCCGATCTGGGACATGCTCCTCGATCTGTATCTCGCACGGCATGAGAAGCGGGGCGTCTATCTCTGGTCCCTGTATATGGCCGCGCATGTTTCACCATCCACGGCGCATCGGAGGGTGCTGGAAATGGAGAAGCAAGGCCTGGTCATGCGGGAGTTGTCCGACCAAGATCGCCGCTGCATCGGCATCGAAATGACGGAAGGCGGCGTTGACAAGGTGAACAGCCTGCTCGACCGGCTGATCGGCATCTGTCACGCCTCGCCCTTATGATATGCCGGAGCTGGCCGATCCGGTCAGTTCCCCGAGGTACAAGACACCGTGGCCATCCAGCTGGATCATTCCATCGCCATGCCGCATCCCATCTTCCGTGCCAGCGAGCCGCGACCGAAGGACGATGAACGCGATGAAGGATTTTTGCGGCATGCGCCCTTTCGCCATGGCTTCAGTCGTCGAGTGTACGGGCGAATCGAACCACAAGGTCGATTTCCTCGGGCGTACCTTTGATCAGATCGATCCGGCGCCTGCCGTCGGATGCCGGTTCTCCCCCAACCAGAAACTGGAGGATCGCCCATCCGCTTGATCGGGGCGCCGCAGCGAGAAGCTGCGGAATAGCGGGCCGGACGCTGTTGCCGTCGAATTGAAAACTCGGGAACAGTTTCACGCCCCCGTCGTCCAGCATGAGCAGGCGGCGCTCGCGCGCAGCCTTGTAAACCGCCTGGACGGTCTTGTGGCCGAGCAGCTTGCGAACCGACTCCGCGCTGAGGGCCTGTCCCGCCGCCGCCATCATCTGCCGCTTGAAGGCGATTGTCCGGCCGAGTTCCTCGACAATGTCCGGGTTATCGACCTGGGTGGCGGGAATGCCTCGTGCCAGGTTGAGCATGAATTCGGGCAGATCGACGCTTTCGATAGCGATCTTCTTGGCGGCGACCGGCATGACCTTCAGCAACCGTTCGGCGCTCACCATGATGCGTGCACGAAGCGCTTCATCCAGATCGATAGAGTTGCCAGTTGCGGGCCGCACCATAGGATCGCCTCGTTTAATGGAGATGATATTTGCATCGGGAGAGGATGAATTCAACGAACGGCCCCATAACGGTCCACCCGGGATTAGCTCAGAATCGGCTATTGCCCCTCCCGGTTTCCCGAAGCATAGCGGTGGCGATGAACGAAGAGCTGACAAAAATTGTGCTGACGGTGTTGCAGCGGGCGCCCGAATGGATCCGACACGATCTCGGCGCAAAGGACAACAGCCTCCGCGCGCGAGCCGAAGAGGTTTTGGCAGCGATGGTGGAAGCCGCGGTCCGGGAGCACGGCTTAGCCTCGTAATCGACCGGGTTGCTCACCATGGAGTAGCAATTCTCCAACTGCTTCACATGGTCGGGTATCATCGACGCTCGTTGCCGCCATCCGCGCAATCCCGTTCGTTGCTACTGAAAATGATTTTGCGCTCAAGGGCGGCACGGCGATCAACCTGTTCGTGGTCGCGGCTCCTCGCTGAGCGCAGCATCAAGATTTGCCGTCATCAGGCGACGCCTAGTCCGGTCAATAGGAGTATTCGCCGCGTGCCAGAGGCTGTAGGCAGTCCTTCGTCACAGGGGGATTTCCACAATGACCGCACGCTTTTCTTCAACCGGCCTTGCCGTCGACGGCCAAAACCGTCTTTCCTTTCTGTCGAATTTTCTCGACTGGGTGTTGCGCGGAGTCGGACAGGTGTTGTTGCAGAACAACAGCTATGCCGGGTTGTTCTTCCTGATCGGGATTTTTTGTAATTCAGCGCTGTTCGGGTCGGCGGTTCTGCTCGGGACTGCCGTGAGCACGGCCACCGCCCTGCTGCTGGGTGTCGATCGCGCCCAGGTGCGGGCGGGGCTGTTCGGCTTCAACGGTGGGCTCGTCGCCATTGCCTTGCTCTATTTCCTGCAACCGGGCGTCCTGACCTGGTGCTGCGTGATCTTCGCGGCCGCCTGCTCGACAATCATGATGGCCGCCTTTCTCACCCTCATGAGCGCCTGGAAGCTGCCCGCGCTCACAGCCCCCTTCGTCTTCACCTCCCTGTGCTTCTTCCTGGCGACCGCGCGCTTTGGCCGGCTCCAGTCCACGCATCTTTTGCCCACCGCCGGTCTTCCCGGGGCGGTGACTGTCGAGGGCGTGGTGACCGGATCGACGATAGCCGAAGGCATTTTCAACGGCATCGCCCAGGTCTTTTTTCAGGGCAATGTCATCACCGGCATTCTCTTCGCGGTCGGCCTCCTCATCAGTTCAAGGATGGCCTGCACGGCGGCGCTGGTCGGATCGCTGAGCGGGCTCCTTGTCGCATGGGGCATGGGCGCGGCCGAACCGGCGATCCGCGCCGGCGCGTTCGGATACAACAGCACGCTTGTCGCCATCGCGCTGAGCGGCGTGTTCTTCGTGCTGGACCGGGTGTCGATCGCCTATGCATTGCTCGCAACCATTGCCACCGCCATTGTGTTCGCGGCGGTTTCCGCAGCGCTGGAGCCGCTTGGCGTACCGGCGCTGACACTTCCCTTCGTCCTTGTCACATGGCTTTTCCTGCTTGCCAGCCCGATCTTCCCCAAGCTGCGGCTTGTGTCGGCGGATGAACGACCCTCCGGCGACAGTAACACCACCGCCGCTGGTTAGCGGTTGGGAATTGACGCATAGCTACCCGAAATGCAGACTTAAGGCAGCGCGCTCTAGCGTCCAGGTGACATCACCACGATGTGGAAGCTGCCTGGCTCCATGGCTCCGCGCTTGCCTGCCAAGGCCGGCAGGAAACGGGCCGCGGGGAGGAAGAGGCGGTCACTCACCGGATCAAGCGCTGCGGTGCGCGCGTTCGGTTCGGTCGGAATGTCCGTGACGACTGGATCGCCGGCTATATTGAGGGCGATAACCGACAAGGTGCCGGATTTTGCCGCACGGAACGAGGAACCTGCGTTCCTTGGCCTGCCAGATCGCGGTGTCCGGCCCAAGACCGATCGGCACAAGCCGGACCAGCTTGTGTTCGGCGAGATCGACCAGCGCGGCCTTCCCGTTGGCGCAGGCGCTGAGCGCCAGGCCCGTTTCCGGCGAATAGGCCATTCCCGTCGGGCCTTCGCAGCCCGGCAACGCAATCGCGCCCAGCGCCTTGCCCGCGTCGGGATCGACCAGCTCGATCTCGCCGGCATCCTCATTGTTGACCGCGAGCAGATGGCTGTCGACCAGCACCGGCACTTCAAGACCCGGTTTCAACGGAAACCGGCGAAGCTCGCGCAGGCTGTCAAGGTCGATAACCGACACCATGCCCGCCTTGGCGGCCATGACATAGGCCATATGCCCATCCGCGCTCACTATGGCGGCGTCGGGGTCGGCCGGAACGGCGATGCTTGCAATCTGCGCGCCGCTGCCGGCATCGAGGATCCGCACGCTGTCGTCATGACCACTGGTGACAAGGATCCGGTTGGTGCCGGGAATGGCAAGGGCGGCGTGGGCGCCCTCGATCTTGCCGATCGTGCGGAAGACGGGCTTCAGTGCGGGATCGACCAAAAGGACATCCTGGCCATGCGCGACCAGCAGATGACCATGTTCACTGTCCCAGCTGGCGAAGTCCCAGCGACCGTCCGGCGCGGGAATGTCGGCTGCCCTGACGAATGCCGGTGCCGACCCGGCGAAAGCGGCTGGCGCTGAGGCAATCGCGACCGATGCCGCCAGCAGAGAAAAGATCAGACGACGCATGATGAATCCTTTCATGGGGATCAGAAGTGAAGCTTCACGCCGCCTTCAAGCGTGACATCGTAAAATTCCCGCTGGATCGGCCGGTTGGGCGTGCCTTCATAAAAACGCAGCGGCGCGTTGGTCAGGTTCTTGGCGTTGAAATAGACCTCGACATTGCGATTGACCGTATAGCTACCATTGAAATCCAGCGTATAGCGGCTGTCTTGGAAAATGTCGGTGGCGCGGCTGCCGCCCACCCCGAACAGCACGCTGCTCTCATATTGCGAGGCAAGGCGTATCTTGACCGCGCCAAGCTCATAGAAAACCGCCGCGTTCCAAGACCATTTGAACGTGCCGGGCAGTGCGACCTGCCCCTCACCGTCGCGCAGCGCCACCGCGCTGTCGACATAGGTCGCATTGGCGTCGATGCCGAAACCGGACAGCAGGCCAGGGAGCCCCCGGAAGTGGTTGACATAATTTGCCTCCACGCCGCGGGCATGGGCGTGACGCGCATTCTCGTAAGTCGCAACATTGAAAATGCCCGCATTGCCGGCATAGCCGCTCACCAGCTGGGTCCGGGTGACGATATAGTCCAGCATCTCCTTGTCGAAGGCGCCGACGGACAGGATGCCCGCATTGGGGAGATAATATTCGAGGCTGACATCGAAATTATGGCTGTAGGTCGGCAGCAGCGTCGGATTGCCGGTGCTGACCGTCAGGCCGCCAAGGTCGATGTTGGTCGCCTGTTGCGCCTGGTAGAAGCCGGGGCGGGCAAGGCCGGTCGAATAGGTCGCACGGGCGATCAGCTCAGGCGAGAATGCATAGCGAAGCTGGGCGGTCGGGAACCAGTTGTCATAGCTGCGACCTGTCGCAATCGGCGTGGTGACGGTGTTGCCCTGGATATCGGTCGTGCTACCGATGCCTCGATAGGTGGCGGAACTGTGCTCATAACGCAGGCCGACCAACAGGCCGAGCGGACCGAAGCTGCCCTTATATTGGGCGAAGACGGCGGTGATATCCTCGCTGTCATCGAAATAGCCGCCGATATTCCGCTTGAGGGCCGAGCCGCTCTGGTCGAACAGACTGCGCAGACCCGAACCATCGGTCACCGGGCCGATATCATAGCCGGCATGGTAGAAGTTGGTGACGGCCGGACCCTGGGCAAAACCGGTGAGCGCAAGCGGCAAACCGGCATAGTCGAATCTGCCGTTGACCGGATCGGCGACTTTCTCGCGATAGCGCAGCTTCCCGCCGACCTTGAACTCGTCGCCCGCCGCGAGGCCGAGCGGGATAGCGACGCTGGCCGCATAGGACCATTCCTCGTCCCGATCCTTCTCCGCGCTGTTCTTGACATTGACGAGGAAGTAATTGGCCGGATCGGTGAGCCCGGTTCCCGACGTGACCGCGAACCGGGGATAGTTCGGATTGGTGCTGTTGTCGTAGGTCAGTCCGTAATTGGCCGGATTGTCGAATTCAGAATTATAATCATAATGCTTGTCATAGGTCGCGCGCGAATAAGCGCCCCAATATTCGACATGCGCCAGACCGAAATGATTGTCGCCACCGAGTTGGATGACAAGATTCCGGTGTGTTTCGTCTTCGTCCCGCAGCGTCTTGAGAGCGTTAACGCCGGTGCTGGCAAAGCCGTTGGCATTGGCCGGATCGACCACCGTCGTCCCGTTGAAATCCAGCTCCAGACGATTGCGCGAGACATGCTCATTATAGCCGGCCAGGCTGGCCCGAAGATAGAAGCGCTGGTCCGCGTTGGGCGTGAAATCGAATTCGCCGGAATAACCGAACCGCTGGCGGTAATAGTCATATTTGCGCAGTTCCAGGGCCGCGAAGGCCTTGTCCGGTGCGACGGTGCTGTCGTCGATATAGGCGGCCTCGATATCGTCGAAACTGCGATGATCGTTATGCAGATATTGTGTGAAAACTACCGAGAAAGGCTTGTCGCCATTGGCATTGACGCCGCCGAACGCACCGCCGAGCACGACCTCGTCGCGATAAAGCCCCTTGCCCTTGAACGTCTCGATCCCGCCGCCCAGTGTGATGTCGGCAAATGGTTCCTTGGTCCCGATGGCGGTACGCGGCGTCAACTCGACGGAGCCCCCGATGCCTTCGGCATCATGGTCGGGCAGGCCGGTCTTGGTGACGGTGATGCGGTCGACAGCGCCGACCGGGATGGTATCGAACTCGACCGCGCGCCCCGACGCATTGAAATAGGTCCCACCGGGCTGGGTGTTCAGCAAGTTGACGCCGCCGAAGGTCGCGCCGTTGAGATTGCCGTCCAGACCCCGGATGTTGACGAAACGGCCTTCCGCCGTATCGATCGACAGCGAGACACCAGGGAGGCGACTAAGCGCTTCGGCCGCGTTTACATCCGGGTATTTGGCAATGGTTTCGGCCGACTGGATGTTCACGATGTTCGGCGCGATCAACTGCTCGTCCCGCGCGGTCTTCGCCTGGCGCGCGGCCGTGACGACAATCATGCGTGCCTTATATGGTTCGGCATCCTCGGCATGGGCGGTCGCGGGCAATATGCCGATGGCAATGGCGGTGAGCGAAACGTGACGGAATTTCATGACGGCCTCCTTGCAGGACCCCGGGTCCCCCGGCAGGCGCGTCATTCGCCCGCATTGTGACAGCACGGCTGCAAGCCGCATTACAAATCATTCATTTTATCAAGGAGAATTCAGGTGCGCGCACAGCTATAGAATGACAGATAACAACATGATAAATAACATATTTATCCAATTACAAGCCAATCCATGGAGCACAGCGCAACGGGACGATGCCCCCATGGACGCCCCAAACATTGGGACTTTGTATGGTGCCGGCCGCAACAGATTAAGGTGGCATGGATTACATCAGGGCATCGCCGGAAACCCCGGCGACACCCGGAAGAATCGATTTCGAGCAGAATCGGGAGACCCCATGACCGAACCCATGCGTGAGACATTGTCCAAGGTTCCTGCCGTCACACTCGGCTTCTGGATCATAAAGATCCTGGCCACGACCTTGGGCGAGACCGGCGGCGACACCATCACCATGACGATGAATCTGGGCTATCTGGTGGGAACCGCGATTTTCGCCGCGGTGCTGATCGTGCTTGTCACGGCCCAGATCGCAGCACGGCGTTTCCATCCCGCGCTATATTGGGCTACGATCGTCGCATCGACGACCGCCGGCACCACCCTGGCCGATTTTGCGGATCGCTCGCTGGGCATTGGCTATACAGGGGGATCGGCCTTGCTGCTGGCTTGCGTCATTGCGTCATTGGCGGTCTGGAAGGTTGTGACCGGCAGTGTTTCGGTGGAGCGGGTCAGCGACATGCGTTCCGAAATCTTCTACTGGATCACCATCACCTTCTCGCAGACCCTTGGTACGGCATTGGGTGACTGGATGGCCGACACCAGCGGCCTGGGCTATGTCGGAGCCGCCTGCCTGTTCGGGGTGGCGCTTGCGATCATCGCCGCGCTCTATTTCTGGACCGGCATCAGCCGAGTCACACTGTTCTGGGCTGCCTTTGTCCTCACCCGCCCGCTCGGGGCGACGGTGGGCGATTTCCTCGACAAGCCGATCGATCATGGCGGCCTGAACCTTAGCCGTCCGCTCGCCTCGCTGGTCCTGGCGGTCGTCATGATCCTGCTGATCGCCCTATTGCCGCAACGTGCCGGACGGCATCCGTCGATGGCGGCTTGATCCAGCCGAAGCTCCATCCCCAGAGGTTTTGCCAGCCATGGTAGGAGCTGCGATATGAGAGCCTGGCTTCGCCCTGCAGGAATCCCAAACATAGAATTCCACGCTTGCAAATTTCAAATTTAATTTGAATTATACAAGGATGATTGAGCGCCATATCAAGCTGGAACTGATTGAAAGACTCGGCGGCGTCCCGGCCGTCGCCTTATTGGGTCCGCGACAGGTCGGCAAGACCACCCTGGCCCAAGAGGTCGGAGAGTTCCAGCCATCGATTTATCTCGACCTGGAATCAGATGCTGATCGGGCCAAGCTGACTGAGCCCGAGCTTTATCTGGAGGCGCACGAAGATAAGCTGGTCATCCTCGATGAAGTTCACCGTCTCCCTGGTCTCTTTCAGATTTTGCGCGGCCTCATCGATCGTGGACGGCGTAAAGGTCTAAGGACGGGAAGGTTCCTGCTCCTGGGCTCGGCCTCCATCGATCTGCTGGCCCAGTCCGGAGAAAGCCTCGCCGGCCGGATCAGCTATATCGAAATGGGGCCGTTCGATGCGCTGGAAATACCCCCGGGGGACATCGAACATCTGTGGATCAGAGGCGGATTCCCCGACAGCTATCTGGCAAGTTCGGATCGCGCCAGCCAACGCTGGCGGCAGGATTTCATCCGAACCTATCTCGAACGGGACATTCCCATGATGGGCCCACGGATCCCGGCCGAAACGCTGAGGCGTTTCTGGACAATGCTGGCCCACCATCAGTCCGGTCTCCTGAACGCTTCGGAATTTGGCCGCAGCCTGGGTGTCACGTCACAGACGGTCGCAAATTATCTTGACCTCCTCGTCGACCTGCTTCTCGTGCGGCGCCTTGCGCCATGGCACAACAACAACAGCAGCAAGCGCTTGGTCAAATCTCCCCGAATCTATGTTCGGGACAGCGGTCTTGTGCATACACTTCTGGGCCTTCCCGACCGAGAAGCAGTCCTTGGCCATCCGGTGGCTGGCGCCAGTTGGGAAGGATTTGTCATCGAGAGCCTTCTGGCGGCCGCACCGGAGGGCACGGAGGCATATTTCTACCGGACCGCCGCAGGGGCAGAGATCGATCTCTTGCTTCGGTTTGCCGATGGCAGGCTCTGGGTGTTTGAGATCAAGCGCAGCCTTTCGCCAAAGGTCGAGCGTGGCTTTCACACCGCGTGCGAGGATTTGAAGCCCGACCGCAAGTTTCTCGTATATCCCGGATTTGAGCCTTTCCCTCTGGGTGACGGCATTGAGGTGGTGCCACTTGCGACTGCGGTCGAATCCATCAAGCGATAAAAATGCAACCGGCACCACACTCTCCCGACACGCGCCATTCCTGGGGCATCTGCCGTTCGGCTTTCTGCGCCGACCAAATCGGGCGACGACGAACGTGTAGCGTTAGTGAATTATATCGCGGTCCACCCCGAGTCGGGTGTGTCGCTGGGCGACGGCCTCCGCAAGGTTTTGATTCCGCGCGAGGGTGGTGGCAAGAGCGGCGGCTATCGGACCATCTATTTGTTCGGAGGCTCGGAAATGCCAATCTACCTCGTCACCGTGTTCGCCAAGAACGAGAAGGATAACCTGTCCAAAGCCGAGCAGGCCGCCGCCGTCGAATTAGCGAAGGCGTTGGTCGCAACCTATGGAGACCGAAGATGAGTGCCTATGAGAGCATCATGCAGGGGCTGAACGAAGCGCTGGATCATGCCAAGGGCAGGAAGACCGGCGCCCGCGTCCACAAAGTAGAAATTCCCACCGTTGATGTCGCCGCGATCCGGGCCAGCACGGGCCTATCGCAAAGCGCGTTCGCGCGCAGCATCGGCGTCGCCAAGGGCACGCTGCTCAACTGGGAACATGGCCGCCGCCATCCAACCGGCCCCGCTCAGGTTCTACTCGCCATGATCGCCAAGAAACCGTCGCTGGTGAGCGAGCTGTTGCGCTAAAGACAAATACGAGCGTAGCGAAAGACGCTATAGCTAGTCAGCAGACCGGTTAACGGCGATGGTGGGGTTCTGGCTATGCGGCACCGTACAGCAATGGCTGGGAGATTGGGCTTTCGGGCAACGTTTTCCCGCGTCCCGCATGAGTGTCGATTTTGCTGCCTTTCTGGTGCCAGCGCTCCCTTTTCCCGAATGCCGGCTTCCAAAGGCGAGTCGTTCGCATGACGCCGGAAAATGATCAGGCTGCGCCCCTGCTCCTAAGCGACCTCATCGACGCGCTCGAGTTTGTCAGCGCTTCCCAATATGACGAACATCAGGCCTATATTTGCAGGCAATCGGGCCGCATCCTCTTTCTGGCCGACGGCCTCGACATGGACGATACCGCAGAGCTGCCTGACGATCCGGAAACCGCAGGCTATATCCAGGTGCCCCATCGACGCGACCTCGACCCTGGGAAAAAGCTGGCGCTCGCATTCGTCGACGAGGAACTGCCAGAAGCAGGGGCGGAGGCACGAAACATCTTCTCCCGGAAAGGTGCCTACAGGCGTTTCAAACATCTGCTCGAGGCGAAGGGCGCGCTTGAAAGATGGTATGCCTATGAGGAGCGCGCGGTCGAGACAGCTACGTGCCGATGGTGCGACGATGTTGGC
>NZ_LFCT01000047.1 GCF_008692605.1 Sphingobium estronivorans | reverse complement strand
AGGCCGCCTTCCGTCGGCGCTTACACCCAATCTAAGTAGAGCGCGAACAATTCTGCCGCCTCAAATGGAAAACGTCTTCAGCCGCCACCTGGAATTGATGATTTAATAAGAGATTATGTCTCTCAATAGTAAATCGGCCATTCGTATGGTTTCCGCTGGAGGCAGTGGCCGATCGAAAAGTCTATCTTGGTGCCATCACTTCTGACCACCCAGAAACATCTCTTCGAAAATTGTGGAACATCTTGCGGCGGTGTGTTGACCTCAAAGCCGTCAATGCCCGTTCCGACCTTTTCTTCAAACTCATCGTGCCGAGCGAGTAGCGCACGCAAATCGGTTGCATCTTCCGCGTGAACTCGATCGCCGATGTCGTAGCGATTCAGCATCGCTGCGAAGAATGCGGTGGCATCCCCAGCCTTATCAAACGATCGCGTGCTGAGCGTAATGCTGCGAGCCTTCCCCATGCCCAAGCTCCTTTCGAGCGAGATTAACATCCTCGCTACCTCAGTCTATAGACCGACCGATTTCTCGATATGCATTGCGGAACGAGCGTAAAAGTGGTGTGACGGTTCTGGCCCCCGAGCTCATCCTCATACTCAGCGCCGCTGGCGCAGATAGCGTCGTAGTGCTGGGGTGTAGGACAGAGTGGCGGCTGGTAGTTGCCCGACAACTCCCTCAGCAGCGTCATGCTCGCGCCCATATAGTTCCTCGCTTTCGACCGGCGCACTTGAAAGGGTCAGTTGGTAAACGTTTCGCCAATGGCCGTCGCACCAACTGCGATCGAGACCAAGCGCGCGCGGATTGGAAGGCCTCCACACAGGGATGTCATCGTGCTGGTGACTGACCACACCGGTTTGAATGCCGAGCGCTATCTCGTCCTTGCGATCACGAACGACCCGCTGGATGGCAGAACGGGCGCCGAGATGGATGGATTCGCACTGGGTTGCCATAGATTCTCCGCAGAATCAGTTTGAAATTCGACGGATTGTAGCAGAGCTGATTGGGGACGGAACCTAAACGATCATCCCTGTACACGCCCCGGCGCGGCGAGGCGGACTGACTGAACAGCTATAAAAGGGCGTCATCAAAAGGCGGTGCCTACGACTTAACTATCATTCCGCGTGGAAAAGCAATCGACTAAAGCTGTTATTGTGCGCGTCACATCAAGAACGGGGGCGTCGCTGACATATTCCGTCTTCCCCAAGCTGCCCAGGCAGCGCACATGGCTATCATTGGTAAATCGGGACGAAAAATCGGCAGCGCCTGCTCAGCTCACGTTCCGTAGCATCCACACTGAACCATGCAAGTGTGCGACTTTGGATGGTGATCTTGTTGCAACAGCTATCATTTTCGCTATACGATGCTATCATCTTGGGGGGTGTCAAATGGATTGGGTTGCAGTCGGCAGTTTTGTTGCTGGCTTGATCGGCGGTTATACGATCAAGGCCGTGATGACTATTCGGTCGAACAAAAGCAGCGGCAAAGCAGAGGCATCGGGCGCGTCGGTTGCGCAAAGTGGCAATGTCGCTGGCGGGCATGTCGCCGGACGGGATGTCAAAATCAATCACAAATGAGTGACGAGCCTAGCACCGGTAAAAGCGTAGTTACCCAAACCGGTAACAATGCAGGCGGCCACATCGGTGGTCGCGACGTCTATGATGTGAGCGGCGACTTTAACCATTTTGAAGCGCCTGTTCCGAAGGAATCTCGTCTCAGCCAACTTTATCGTAAGCTCAAGGCCGAGGCACAGGAAGATAACAGCCTATCAGAGTATATTAAGCAACTCGAAATCTATACTCGCGTCGTTGAGAATGAAGAAATAATTGGACTTGACGGTAAGTTGAGTGCGGCCAGCAGAATCGATCAAATCGAAATGGCTATGGTGATGAAGGAGAGGATATACGCTCAGCTTCGAGAGAATTTATTCTCTAAAACGTTCCAAACTATATACGCTATTGTTATGGGTAAGATATGGGAAGAATTTATTTCCTATGTTAGGCCTGCGATATTGCGAGGCGCTGCACGAGAAGAGGTTGACGCCTTGATAAACAATCATGTTATCAAGCCGATCGCAGCTGAGTTGGATAATTGTGCTGATTATGATGGCGTCGCTAATGCAGATGTTCGAGGTATGCTTTATTTCCTGACTGGCAATTGCCACATCCTGATCTGCCCCCCGCTGGGTGGCCCAGGGACTATGATAGTCTGGACCACGAAGGGGACTTTGAATGCCAAGCAAGAAGCACAAGCCGGAAGAGATCATCGGCAAGCTGCGTGAAGTTGAGATTGTGCTGGCGCAGGGGGCGTCGACCGCTGAGGCGTGCCGCCGGATTGGGGTCAGCGAGCAGACCTATTATCGCTGGCGCAAAGAATATGGCGGGCTGAAGACCGACCAGGCGCGGCGGATGAAGGATCTGGAGAAAGAGAACCAGCGGCTGCGTCGGGCGATCTCGGACCTGACGCTGGACAAGCTGATCCTGCAGGAGGCTGCACGGGGAAACTTCTGAGCCCCGCGCGACGACGGCGCTGCATCGATCATCTGCGACGAGAGCTTCCAGTCCGGGTGTCTGAGAGACGGATATGCCGGGTGCTGGGCCAGCATCGATCGACACAGCGCAAGGTGCCGCGTGGGGCGGATGACGAACAGGCGTTGACCGAGGACATCATCGCCTTGGCGAAGCAATATGGTCGTTATGGCTACCGCCGGGTGACGGCGCTGCTGTGCCATGCGGGATGGACGGTGAACCATAAGCGGGTCGAGCGTATCTGGCGGCGTGAAGGACTGAAAGTCCCGCAGCGCCAGCCAAAGCGGGGACGCCTGTGGCTCAACGATGGATCATGTATCCGCCTGCGGCCCGAGTATCCGGGGCATGTCTGGGCCTATGACTTCGTCGAGGGGCGTACGCATGACGGCCGCAAGTTCCGCATCCTGACCATCATCGACGAGGCGAGCAGGGAATGCCTGGCGCTCATCGTCGCACGGCAGCTCCGCCACGAAGACGTGCTGGCCGCCTTGGCCGACCTGTTCATCACGCGTGGCCCGCCAGCGAATATCCGGTCCGACAATGGCAGCGAATTTATCGCTACCGCCGTCCAGAAATGGCTGGGGCAGATCGACGTGAAGACGCTCTACATCGCACCGGGATCACCATGGGAGAATGGCTATAACGAAAGCTTCAACGGGTCGCTTCGCGACGAACTGCTCAACGGCGAGATCTTCTACAGCCTCGCCGAGGCCAGGGTGCTGATCGAGGCATGGCGGCGGCATTACAACACCGTCCGCCCGCATAGCAGCCTGGGCTACCGGCCACCGGCACCGGAAACGGCGACACCGCCATATCCGGCCTCCGGTTCCGCTTCGCTCCACCTCCACCCGGATATGGCGGCAGCGGCTTTAATCCACTAACAAACCAATCGGTCCACTCGGTGGGGGCAAATCAGTGCCCACGAGCATTGTTGCTGTCATGCCATGCCGGGTCGTGGCGCCACCTCCCGGATCGGCAATGCATGGAACGGCGGCGGCCGGGGCTGTCGCCAGCGCTCGAAGGCCTCGATGATAATCATGCGCCCACCGCAGCAAGGACAGGGTGGGCGCAGGTCGCAAGGATTTTCCGGTTCGCCCTCCTCGGGTGTCGGCGGGACAATGTCGAGCAGTTCGCGGGCACGCGCGAGACTGGTTTTGCGCGAGGAACCCGCGAGCAAGCCATAGTGGCGGATGCGGTGGAAGCCGCGTGGCAGGACGTGAAGCACGAAGCGGCGGATAAATTCGTCGGCGGTGATCGTCATGATGTTCTGCCGCTCGTCGCCGGGGCGCCGATAATCCTTATAGCGGAACGTAACGTCTTGACGGTCGAACGCGATCAGGCGCCGGTTCGAGATGGCGACCCGATGGGTGTAGCGCGAGAGATAGGCCAGCACGGCCTCGGGACCGGAGAAGGGCGGCTTGGCATAAACCACCCACCGCTTTTTCCTGACCGGTGCCAGGTGGCGATGGAAGGCTCGCTTGTCGGCGAGGCCGGCCATGGATCCGAAGAAGGCGAGCTTGCCGGTGCGGTGCAACTGGATCAGCCGCGTGAGGAAGAGACGGCGGAACAGTGCGCCCAGAACCCGCACAGGTAGGAGAAAGGCGGGGCGCGAGGAGATCCATCGCGTCCCGTCCAGCGCAATACCACCGCCCGGCACGATCATGTAAACATGCGGATGGTGTGTCATGGCCGATCCCCATGTGTGAAGTACGGCCGTGATGCCAACGCGGGCGCCGAGATGTTTCGGATCGGCCGCGATCGTCAGCATCGTCTCCGAGGCCGTGCGGAACAGCAGATCGCAGACGACCGCCTTGTTCTGGAACGCGATATCGGCGACCTCTGCCGGCAACGTAAAGACCACATGGAAGTAGCCGACCGGCAACAGGTCCGCCTTACGCTCTGCCAGCCAGGTACGCGCGGCGGCACCCTGGCATTTCGGGCAATGCCGATTTCCACAGCTGTTATAGGCGATCCGCCAGTGCCCACAGTCTTCGCAGGCTTCAACGTGACCACCCAGGGCAGCGGTGCGACAGTTCTCGATCGCCGTCATGACCTTGAGCTGGACGTAGCTCAGATGCCCGGCATGGGCGTCCCGCTAGGCGGGACCAGCAGTGCGGAAGATGTCGGCAACCTCGAGTGACGAGCGCAACGGCTCAGCCGTCGGCCGCCGCCTGTTTCGGGCCGCATATGGCCAGCCGGTCGAGCGGGCTGACGACGGCGCGCGCGGTTCGGGTCGCAACTTTGGTGTAGAAGGCGGTCGTGCTCAGGTTCACGTGGCCCAACAGCGCCTGAATGACGCGGACATCCACCCCCTCTTCCAGCAGATGGGTGGCAAAACAGTGCCGCAGCGTGTGAGGTCCGACCCGCTTGGCAATGCCGGCCGCCCGTGCGGCTTCGACGACAACCCGATGCAGATGCCGGGGACTCATCGGTTTCAGATAATGTTGGCCGGTGAATAGCCAGCCGTCGGCATGCATGACACCCTGTTGCCGCCCGACCTTCCACCACTCACCCAGCAGGGCGAGCAGATCGGCCGGCAGGATCGCATTGCGATATCGACCGCCTTTCCCCCGCTCGACCCTGATCAACATGCGCTCACTATCGATGTCGCGGACTTTGAGCATCGTCACCTCAGCGGCACGCAGGCCCGCCCCATACGCCACCGACATAGCTGCCTGATGCTTGAGGCACGTTGTCGCCTGGAGCAGTCGGACGACCTCTTCAGGGCTGAGAACGACGGGCAAGGCACGGGGATGCTTGACCTTGTACAGCTTGCGGGCAAGGTCGGGCCGGTCAATGGTATGCGTGAAAAAGAAGCGCAGCGCAGCGACGATGCTGTTCATTGTGGGCGCGCCGACACCGATCTCTCACTGGTCGATTTGAAACTGGCGTAGGTCCTCTGACGTCGCTGTATCGGGAGGACGCCCAAGATAGGCGGCAAACCGCGCGACATCGCGAATATAGTTGCGCTGGGTCTCACGCGTAAATTCGCGCATGTTCATGTCATCGATCATGCGCTGACGCAGCGAACTGGCGGGCACTTCCAAAACGGGATCAATCATTGCTCGACTCCTTGGCTGAAGGAGCCGCAATGCTCTGCCCATGCCTGGCAACGCTCAACCAAAGCGAAATCTCAGTTGGTCAGGACGACCTCAATCCAGGCACCAATCCCGCGGCAGCGGGTTCGTACATGTCCCAAAAGCTGCCGGGATCGCTCCCGGCAGTGATGTATCAGAAGCTGACCCTGGCTTCGACACCGATGGTGCGCGGTTCCGACCAGGGAGCCGTGGTCGAGGTGAAGCCGGTAAGGGATGATCCGCCAACACCGATCACGAAGTCGCGGTGACGTTCGTCAAACAGATTGTCCGCAAATACCGACAGGCTGAAATCGCCAACGGAAACAGGCTGTTTCCAGGTGATGCGCGCGTTGGTGATATTGGTGGAATCGTTACGGTAGAAGTTTCGCCCGACAACCATCGCACCGGCCGCCGACGAGGTGTACATGGCCTGCTGGTAGTTATACGAACCATGCATGCTGAACTCTGCATCGCCGCTACGCAGGAAGGTCCAGTCAGCCGATACCGACAGGGCGTTCTTCGGAACGAACGGCAGCGTGAAGTAACCGGTGACATCATCGCCCACCTGGAATGGCGAAGCCGGATTGACTGCCGGATCGAAGTTCGTGCCAGCCGGAGCCGTGATCCGCTTCATCTTCGGATCAAGATAGGTGTAGGCCGCACGGATGTTGAAATCGACCGACGGCTGCAGAATGATTTCCGCTTCCAGACCCTTCACTTCCGCCGAGCCGGCGTTTACCGTCGACACGATTGACGTATCGACCGCATCGGCAACGAAATCGACCTGAAGATCCTTGAACTTGTTGTAGAACAGGGCCGCGTTCAGGGTCACCAGACGATCGAAGAACTGCGACTTGAGGCCCAGTTCATAGGTCGTCACCTTTTCAGGTGCGTAGGTTGCGGTGAAATCCGGACCGCCTTCGCTGGAACCGCCCGCCTTATACCCCTTCGAAACCTTGGCATAGGTCATGATTGCCGGCGTCCACTGCATGGAAAGGTTGGCCGACGGGCTGAAATTGGTGAACTTGCGGTCATTGGTCACATCGACATCGACCGGGAAGCCAAAAGATGTGCTGTTGCGCGTCGCATTTCGCTGGTCTTCGGTGTAACGACCGCCAAGGGTCAGCTTCATCCGGTCATCAAGCACCGGCGGCGTGATAGTCGCCTGAAGATAGGCAGCCTTGGAAATCGACTTTGTGGTTACGTCGCGAGTGCTGGGTATAATCACCGGAACCGCAAGCAGGCCCAGCGAGCCGTCAATGAAGTGGCGGCCGGTTTCGCGGAAATAATAGAGGCCGCCGGTATATTCGACACGATCGCCGATCGAACCGATGAGCTGCACTTCCTGCGTATATTGCTTGGTGCGATAGCGGTGGAACTGCTCAAAACTCACCGGGTAAAACGGGCTGGACTGGCCAAGGCCGTAATTGACGAACTGCTTGGCCTCGAAGCCGCGATAAGATGACAGCGAACGAATGGTCACCGTGTCCGATGCCGCCCATTCAGCTGTCAGCTGATGATCGACGAACAGCGCCTTGCTTCTACCGATGTCGATCGGCGCATAGGTACGGTCACGGTCGGCCACATAGCCCGGAATGGTGCCGTCAAGCGCCGGGTTGCTGAAATAGGGCATCGTCGATTCAACACGGCCACGATCCCAGACATAATCCACCGTCACGTCAGTGCTGGGGGTCCAGCGAACAGCGACGCGACCGGCGAGCTGGCCCGATTCATGGTAATCATGCTGTGCGCCCGGGTTCTTCACCCAGCCATCCTTGTTTGTGTAAAGGATGGTGCCCTTGATCGCGAAATTGCCGATCTCAGGCAGATCGACGCTGGCAAGCCCGCGCACATAATTGCGGCTGCCAAAGGTGAGGGACGTATTGCCGCCCCATTCACCCTTCGGCTTCGTGGTGATGATGTTGATCGCGCCGCCTGTGGTGTTGCGGCCATAAAGCGTGCCCTGTGGGCCACGCAGAACTTCGATACGCTCCGGCGCACCAAGGTCGAAAAGCGCGGCCTGCGGGCGCGCGATGTAAAAACCGTCGACATAGAGGCCGACGCCACCATCCTTGGTGATCTGCCCGGCGTCCGCCATGCCCTGACCACGCATGGTCAAAGAAACGGTATCCGAAGAATTGGGATAGGCAACGACGTTCAGGCTAGGCGTGATCTGTGCGACGCCACCAATGTTGACGGTGCCGCGATTGGTCAGCGTCTCCGCGCTTAGTGCGGTGATGGCGATCGGCACATCCTGCAAACGCTCCGAACGGCGCTGCGCGGTCACGACGATATCAGTGGAATCGTCTTGGGCGATGGCCGCGCCCGGCACCAGCAACAGGGACATGGCCGTGCCGGCGACAAGACCGATCCGGCTTTTACCGAAACCCGCGGCAGGATAAACTTTCAACACCCTGACCTAACTCCATTTACAAATTTTAATAATATCGCGAGCTCGTGATGATACGCAGTCTCAAAGTCAAGGCATTGACATGGTATAGAATGCGTAATTTTTGTTTTGTTGCATTATGCACACAGGGGGCCGTCGTGATGGGGTCGATGGTGAAAATCGACCACCTGACGCCGCGCATAGCCAAGGATGAAGCGGATCGGCAAGCCAAGGGCATCGACTACGGCGTGGATTTTGGTGCCGAACCCGCCTCTGGATCGGCCAAGAGCCTGGGCTTGAGCGCGGATCACGGTCGCATCGATCGCCAGTCGCTCGATATCGGGATCATCCGATACACCCTCTCGACGAGACAACCATCAGCCGCGAGTTGAAGAAGCTGGGCTACGTCAAACTCACGGCGCGGCCTCCCCACCATGCCCAGAACGAACATGCCGTGGACGCCTTCAAAAAGGGTGGCTTCGCTGCCGGGTTGGCAAAAGTCAAAGCCATCCTCCCCAAGGGCACGCCCATAGAGGTACGGTTCCAAGATGAGGCAGGTGTCGGCCAAAAGAATATAATCACGCGGCGCTGGGCCAGACGCGGAACGCGGCCATCAGCACCGAAGGATCAGCGGACGAAATCAGCCTATATCTTTGGCGCGATCTGCCCGGAACTGGGCAAGGGCGCCGGACTCGTCCTGCCCTTTTGCAATACCGATACCATGTCACTGCATCTGGCCGAAATATCCCTTGCCGTTGCGCCGGGTCTGCACGCGGTTGTGGTGATGGACCAGGCTGGTCGGCACATGGCCGGTAAGCTCTATGTCCTCTACAACATCCGCATTGTCGCGCTCGCGGCCAAATGCCCCGAACTGAATCCGGTCGAGAACATCTGGCAGTTCATGCGCGACAACTGGCTCTCCAACCGCGTTTTCACATCCTGCGAAACATTGTGGATCTCTGCTGTGAAGCTTGGAACAAGCTCGTCGACCAGCCTTGGCGCATCATGACCATCGGACGCCGCAAATGGGCGCGTGGGGCGTGATCAATGCAGGCTGGTATTAGCTATTGACTTTAAAGGTACCTTCGTTACGCTAATTGGCATCCGTCGAATATAGTAGGACCCGATGAAAGCATCGGGCGCAATAATGCTTTGGGGGGAAGGCTGATGTAACGCCCATCATTCCTCGCATCGTTCCCGGTGCAGGGCCTTTAATGATGTCAGGAATTTCATCTTCGCGCTGCGAAATGAAGATTTGCGCTGTCGGCGAGGCGCTCATGCCTCTCCGACCGGATCGCGTGCGCAGTCCTGCGAAATATATGTCTCACGCCGGTTGGCGCGACGGGCTCGGTGCCGGGTGCGCAACCTTGGCGTCGACCAGATCAGAAGAATGAAAGGGAGAGTCATGGTCAAAAAAATTGCCGCCATCCTGCTCGGCTCCGCCGCGCTGACGCCTCACGTGGCGAGCGCGCAGGACGCCGCCAATCCGAACGGACTTTCGGATATCGTCGTCACCGCGCAACGCCGTGAGCAGAATCTCCAGGATGTTCCGATCTCCGTCCAGGCGCTGGGCGGCGCCAAGCTTGAATCCCAGCAGATCCGGTCGATTTCCGATATCGCCACGACCGTTCCCAACCTCAACGTCCGGCCCGGATCGGGACGCTCCGACATCGCCTCCATCGTCATTCGCGGCGTCGGCCCGGCCGACACCCAGGTGACGCAGGATCCTTCGGTCGCCCTGTACCAGGACGGGGTCTATATCGGCACGTCGTTCGGCGCGGGGTTTGAAGCGCCCGATCTCGCCCGTGTCGAGGTGTTGCGCGGGCCGCAGGGCACGCTTTACGGCCGCAACGCCACCGGCGGCGCGATCAACCTGATTTCGAACTCGCCCGAACTGGGCGCCTTCCGCTACCGGCTCGAGGGCAGCGTGGGCAATTATGAAAACCGTCGCGGCGTGGCCATGCTCAACGTGCCGCTGGGCGACCAGTTCGCGATCCGCGGCGCCTATTCGCGCATCAAGCGCGACGGCTGGATCAAGAACACCGGCATCGGGGAGGATTTCGCCAAGAAGGACCGCGAGAATGCGCGTGTCGCCCTTCGTTTCCGGCCCAGCAGCAATTTCACCGCCGATTACGCCTTCGATTACAGCGAATCGCACGACACGAACGTCCTGTTGCAGCCGGATGCCGGCCCGGCCGTGGCCGGCGGGACATTCCAGTCGCCCTTCAGCGCCCCGTCGGCGGTGCCCGGCGGCTTCATCCAGACCTTTGGCCAGACGACCTACAGCCAGGGCTTTCCCGCTTCGGGCCGGGTCAAGTCCGTCAATTCGCTGATCCCCATTCCGGCGATCTCGACCAAGGTCTGGGGCCATACCGGCACGCTGGAATGGCAGGCGGCGGATAATCTGACGATCAAGTCGATCACCGGCTATCGCATCCTCCACAATCTGGGCACGGGCACCAACATCCCGGCCTCGCTCGTCAGCATCGTGACGCGCTTCTCGCCGACGACGGCGGGCCTGGCCACCGGAACGATCGTGAACAATATCGGGCCGAACCGCTATCTTATCGACGAAACCCTGCGCTACCGCAATTTCAGCCAGGAATTGCAGGCGATCGGTTCCGCCGAACTGGGCAGCCTCGATCTTGAATATGTCGGCGGCCTGTACTTTTTCGATGACAAGGGACACAACACGACCGCCACCGAGAATTTCGGCACCGGCGCCGGACCGCTTACCCGGGCCGGGACCGACATTAACAACCAGTCGATCGCCGCCTTTACCGAGCTGACCTTTACGCCACAATCGGCGGACAAGCTGCACGTCACGCTTGGCGCGCGCGTGTCGAACGACAAGCGCCAGGCAACGCGTTTCAATGAAAATTCATTCAGCTTCGCCGCTTTGGGCGGTTTTACCGCGGTGGATTGCGCCAACCCCAATTTCTTCAACGCTTTCGCCGCGGCGGGGATCGACCGGACCAACCCGGCGAACTGCAACGGCGTCGTTCAGGGCGCGGAATATAGCGATACCCGCCGGAATTTCAGCCCCGCCCTGACCGTCGCCTATGACGTGTCGGCCGATCTCAACCTCTACGCCAAGGTCGTCAAAGGCTATAAGAGCCACGGCACCTCGTCGCGTTCGGCCAATCCGACCAACTTCGCCAACGGATTCAGCCCGGAACGCATCCTGTCCTACGAAGTCGGCGCCAAGGGAACGGCGTTCGACCGCCGCGTCCGGTTCAACTTCGCCGGCTTCTATATGGATTATAAGGGCTATCAGGCCAGCGTACAGACCGGCGGCACGGCGGCCGATCGCGATTTCATCGCCATCAACGGCAACAAAATCTATGGCGTCGAGGGCGATTTCACCGTCGCCCTCGTGCAGGGGCTGACGTTCAGCGCGAATGGCGCGCTGCTCCATCCCGAACTGGGCGACGATTCAAAGGCCGTGCTTCGCGACACCGGCCAGACCTTCATCGAACGCTTCATCAATGTGATGCCATACACGCCCAAGCGGTCCTACAATCTGTCGCTGGACTTCAATCGGGAAGTCGGGACCGATGCCGTATTCGACGCGCATGTCGGCTATTCCTACCGCTCGGAATCGCACACCTCGCCGAACGCCTCGGACGACAGGACCCTGCGTAATTCCAAATTGCTGGACGCCAATATCGGGATCACGCGCAAGGGCATCGAGGGGATTGGCGAGGTCAGCCTTCGCCTGTGGGGCAGAAACCTCACCAATCGCGCGAATGAGGTCGGCGGCTTTGGCCCCGCACTCGCCGTCTTCGGCGTTAATGGGGCGATCACTCATGATGAACCCCGCACCTATGGCCTGACCATGATCTTCAGGAACTGACCCCAGGCGGCCGCGCATCCGGGTGATCGGGGTTGCAATCATGGGGCCATGCTCCACGATGCTCCCCCGGCACGGATGACAGGGAGCCGGGTTCCACCTTTTCGCACGACGCTCTAGGGTGTGTGGGGATTGAGTTCAGGGTGAGGCGAAAATGGTGGCGTTCGAGAACCGGCGCGCAGCGTACTTAAAGTAAGTGAGCACCGGAAGCGCAGAAAGTTGGGACGAGGCACGTGACTCGCCCCAACATTTGCAGCCCGCCATGGGCGCAATCCCCCACACACCCTAGCGCGTAGACTCATTACGC
>NZ_LFCT01000046.1 GCF_008692605.1 Sphingobium estronivorans | reverse complement strand
CCATGGGCGCTGACGGCGGACAGTCAATCTTAACCGCCAACGCCGGATTGCGGGGGCGTACAACGTCCGGCAGGGCTTCAATGCGAGACAACCTAATAGCAACAGGAACGGCAGGGATAAGACCCTCATCACAAGCCCTTAACGCCCTTGGCTTGCCGTGATAGTGGAACGCCGTCACCGCTCCAAAACTCCCATGTTCAAGCATCCGCCGCCGCGCTTGTTCATGGGTGACAAACAGTACCCTCGCTTCCGTAGCCCGCCCTCTACCTAGGCCGTAGCTGCTGTATTTTGGGTCCGGCGACAGGCAAGCATAGTCCCCCTGTTCCAGCCTGCATCCGGTGATGTAGGTATCGACGTCTTCCAGCGTCGGCAGCATGATGAAGGCGCTGCTATCGATAGCAAAGCCTGTACCCTTCCATTCCGCAATGAACTCTTGGACGGCTTTTGATTTGCCGCCACCACAGACCGCAGGGAAGATATGAAACAAGGGCTTTGAACAGGAAGAAAGACATTCCTTCATCGTTTCCTTCAACGCCTTGAAGGCATCAGCCTTTGGCTTAACCGGGAATGTTAGAGAGCATGAGGAAGAAGGGATTTCCAAATCATAACAATAATCATAATGAGAATAATCTAATAGCACTTAAGCAAACGTCCTTTTCATTTTTAAAACAAGTCAATCCTCCCTTATAGAGAATTGACGGATTTTTATTGAATGAAAGGGTATTTACATAAAAGTTTCTGGGTTGAGAACAGCTAGTAGAATTTTTTACTATCTGTATATTGTATGAATAAATTTTACTATATTATTATAAAATTACTTGCCCCTTCTTCTTTGTCATTCTCGTTCAGGCTCTTCTCTAAACCTTCTCGCGGGAATCGAAGCGTCAGCGTTGTTCCTAGAATTAAAAAGCCTCCCGGTTTAAAGTCCGGTTGCTATGTGCAGATCAGCTAAGCGCCCGAGATGTTTAGGTATGTAATACCGATGTTTAGGTGTAGGATTAATATCCGGGTTAAAATTGCCAGAATGACGCTCCGGCTAAGTTAAGTTTTAACAACGGGCAGGACAGGAACCCACGCAAAACAGCCATTAGGAAACCAATTAGGAAGGTTGGTACGGCTGCTGGAACAGGGATCAGCAATGAAATACGAATGCTCACTTCGACCGCCCTATCCAAATTCATAGCGGGGTATCTTAGAAATAGCCGAAACAAGGACAGGAAGAGACACACTTCCATAAGATTGACCTACCGTTCTAGGCGCATGTCCCTGTATAAAATCAGCAACCCGTTCCGGTATTCCTACCTCTAATGCTAATGTTTTAAATGTATGCCGCCAGCCATGATTGGGTTGAACATGAGGGTCAGTTATTCCTATGTCTGATCTAATCCAGTCTCTGAGATTCTCCCCTACCTTCTTGCAGTACCGGACGTTGCTACCTTTAGTACGACGCCGAAAAGGATCGTAAAATATTGCCCCATCTCGTACTTTTAGGGCATCTATGATACCCTGTTCAATAAGATGATTATGAATTGGAATAATTCTGCTAATATTAGATTTAACCGTACCGGCTTCTGGCGTTATCCGAAACACCCAGACATCGCCCACTTTATAAATATCATTATATCTAATCTGACTAATTTCATTAACTCTCGCACCGGTGTACGCGCAAATCCAAGGTATCCACCTTCTTGAAAGTGCCTTTATTTCATGGACACCACTCCAAGGGCCATCCAAGGTTGCGGAGAGGATCGCCTTTACTTCATCCGGGTTGAAGTCCCTTGTCCTAAGCAATACTTTCCTGGGAACCCTAACCGCAACCTTCGTTGCTACGTTCACAGGTATGAGCCGCTTTTCTACAGCCCAATTCAATGTGGCCCTTACTGCCGCCAGATATTTGTCTTTGACCGTTCCGGGGTCACGAAGGGTTCCCCTCTTTGTAGTCTCTGTAAGAAGCATGTCCCGCCATCGGTCCAACTCTTCCACGCTTAGTCGGCGGGCATCATCATGCCCGACAAAGGCTATCAGCTTCCTTATGATCGAACGCCATTCTGAGGCCGTAGAAGGCTTTATCCGCTGCTCTTGTATATATTCGTCCAGCGTCTCCAAAAGGCGCACGGGCACCCCTACAAGAGCGTCAGGAGAAGGCTCCGCCGCCTTGTATATGAACACCGGCGATCGTTCGGCTGGCACATCATCCGCACAGACTTTGCCATTCAGCATAGCAAAGGCCCGACCCAATTCCCGGTCTGTCTCTATTACCAGTTCCGGAATGCGCTGCTTGGCTTCGTGCCTGCTCTTGGTGCCAAGAGACTTAACCCATTCCCGCCTCCCACCAATGAAGGGGCGGAGATTCGTAGGGATAGCGCGCCGGAAATAGTAAGAGCCGCCATCGCGCTTAAGGAGATATGTCGACAAGAATCACCTGCTACGTTTGTAGCAGACAGTCGCAACAAGCCCCATTTCGCGGATTTTCCCTAACAAATTCAATCAGTTAGAGGCGATGGTGCCGCTTACGTGACTCGAACACGTGACCCCATCATTACGAATGACGGCTCGGCATGGCGTTTATGATCCGCCTCCGTAACGCGCTTTTCTTGCAGCTGCGGTGATATATCTCGGCGCATTCCACGACGGATTATGCAGATCGATCATTGCAACTGCAAGATTTTTAGCATCTATGACATAATGAAGAGGGTCTTCGGTAAATATTACATAGGCCTCTACAGCATCTATATTTTCTTTTATCTTTAGTATACCGTAGGAGGAGTTGTTTGTCTGCAATTTAAGCCTGACTCGTGCCAAACCTGCCCTCAAGCCGCCATTTTTCAATTGCGTGGCACATCCCACATATTTCACTTCATCTCCGTCTCTAGCCGCGAACACACCGACTCTCCGCCGAAGATCAGATTGGAGTGATCGGAACCCGTCTGGAACATGAACCCATTTTTTGTTCCAGACGTCGATTGATAATCCATTCAGCGTTTGCTCGATGCTCCGGGTATCACTAGCCGCTTTTGCCACCGCTTCCTCCATTCTCAGGCCAAACCTAATGACTGAGTTGAGCTGAGACAACTTCGGCAGACAGCGAAGCCGTGGTGTCACTGATTTGGATGATTGAGGCCGCGATCGGGAAGCCGATTGTACAAGACCAAAGTGCCTTCCGCCTTATCCCTTCGGCAGCAGCAGGCTTGAGTCCCCATAGCTATAGAAACGATAGCTTTCCTTGATTGCGTGCCTGTACGCTTCTTGCATTTTCTCGATACCCATCAAGGCACTTACCAGCATGAACAGTATTGTAACGCCCAACCGTTACCCACACCATCATCAGGCCCGGCGATACACCACAGTCAGGTTGTTTGCAGGCATTTCGTGAACCGCAGTCACGACAAATCCTTCTGCTTCAGCAAGTTCGGTCACATCCTCCAGCCAGCGAACGCCCCATTCGGCATTTCGCGATCGTAGGCTTTCGTCAAAGGCCAGATTGCTGGGTGCGGTTGGGTGATCGTTGCGAAAGTAAGGTCCGTAAAGGATCAGCGGCGCGCCCTTCTGGAGAAGCTTTGCGCTTTGCGTGAACAATCCGACCGTAGCGTTCCATGAACTAATATGCACCATGTTGATGCAGAGGATCGCGTCGGCGCGCGTCACCGGCCACGGCGCAGCGGCATCGAGCCTGATCGGCGGACGAAGATTGGCAAGGCCCGCTTCGTCCCGCCACGCAGCGATGGACGCCAGCGCGACCGGATCGGGGTCGCTGGGTTGCCAGTCGAGATCGGGAAAGGCGGCGGCGAAATGGATCGCATGTTCGCCGCTGCCGCTCGCCACCTCCAGCATCAGGCCGGAGGGCGGCAGTGCCTCCCGCAACACGGCCAATATGGCATCGCGGTTGCGCTCGGTCGCGGGGGCGTGGCGTTTTCCCGCGTCGACGGGGCCGGAACCGGGTTCCCACGGTTCCGGCCTCTCCGTCATTCGGCGGCCTGCGCCAGCGCGCCTTCCGTCCAGGTGAGGACGGGCTTGCGCGCGGCCAGCGTCTCGTCAAGGCGACGGCGCGGGGCGAAATAGGGCGCGCCCTTGAGCGCCTCATCCCCCGCCTTGGCGCGTTCGGCCAGGCTGCGCAGCGCCAGGATGAACTGGTCGAGCGCGGCCTTGCTTTCCGTCTCGGTCGGTTCGACCAGCATCGCGCCGTGGACGACCAGCGGGAAATACATGGTCATCGGGTGGAAGCCCTCGTCGATCAGCCCCTTGGCGATGTCGAGCGTGGTGAAGCCCTCGGCCAGCCCCTTGTCGCTGAACAGCGCCTCATGCATGCACGGGCCGCTGCCGCCGAACGGCGCGTCGAGCACATCGTCCAGGCTGCGCAGGATGTAATTGGCGTTCAGCACGGCGTCGCTCGCGACCTGCCGCAGGCCGTCCGCGCCGTGGCTGAGGATATAGGTCAGCGCGCGGGTGAACATGCCCATCTGGCCGTGGAAGGCGACCATGCGGCCGAAGCTGCTGGCATGATGATCCTCGACCGTTTCCTCCTCGACCAGCACGAAGCGGTCGCCCTGCTTCTCCACGAAGGGCAGCGGCGCGAAGGGCGTAAGCGCTTCGGACAGCACCACCGGACCGGAACCGGGACCGCCGCCGCCATGGGGCGTCGAGAAGGTCTTGTGCAGGTTGATGTGCATCGCGTCGACGCCCAGGTCGCCCGGGCGGACCCGGCCGACAATGGCGTTGAAGTTCGCGCCGTCGCAATAGACGAACGCCCCGGCGGCATGGACCGCGTCGGAAATCGTCTTCATCTCGCGCTCGAACAGGCCGCAGGTGTTGGGGTTGGTGATCATCACCGCCGCGACATCGGGACCGAGGCGCGCCTTGAGCGCTTCGAGATCGACGCGGCCATCCGGGGTCGCCGGAATATCCTCGACCTTGTAACCGCAGAAGGCGGCCGTGGCGGGATTGGTGCCGTGCGCGCTTTCCGGGACGAGGATGACGCTGCGCGCGTCGCCACGGGCTTCGAGCGCCGAGCGGATCGCCAGCAGGCCGCACAGCTCGCCATGCGCGCCCGCCTTGGGGCTCATCGCGACCGAGTGCATGCCGGTCAGCGTCACCAGCCACTGCGCCAGTTCATGGATCACCGCCAGCGCGCCCTGCACCGTCGATTGCGGCGCGAGCGGGTGGAGGTCCGCGAAGCCGGGCATGCGCGCGACCTTCTCATTGAGGCGCGGGTTGTGCTTCATGGTGCAACTGCCGAGCGGGAACAGGCCCAGATCGATGGCATAGTTCTGGCGGCTGAGGCGGGTATAGTGGCGCACCGTCTCCTGCTCCGACAGGCCGGGCAGGCCGATGCCGTCGGTACGGGCGAGGTTGCCGAGGCGGCTGGCGACCTTTGGCGCTTCCGCGAAATCGACGCCGGTGGTGTCGGTCGACCCGATCTCGAAGATCAGCGCCTCTTCCAGCATCAGTGCGCGGTTGCCGGTGACGGTGGCAGGCGCGCTGTCGGCTTCGTTGACGGCTTGCGGCGCGGTGGGGCGGCCTTCCTTCAGCATGGTCATGCCAGTTCCTCCTCAAGCGCCTTGGCAAGGGTTTCGATGTCCTCCACGGTCACGGTTTCGGTGACGGCGACGACCAGGCCATGACCGATTTCCGAGGCGTCCGGGAACAAGCGGCCCAGCGACACGCCGCCCAGCACGCCCCTGTCGGCAAGGTTGCGGACGACGTCGCGCGCATCCTTCGACAGGACCAGCGTGAATTCATTGAAGAAGCTGTCGTTGAGCAGCGTGACGCCCGGCACCTGGCGGAGACGGTCGGCCGCCTGCACGGCAAGGCCATGGTTCAGCGTGGCGAGTTCGCGCAAGCCCCGCTCGCCCAGCAGCGTCATGTGGATGCTGAACGCCAGCGCGCACAGGCCCGAATTGGTGCAGATGTTGGACGTCGCCTTTTCGCGGCGGATATGCTGCTCGCGGGTCGACAGCGTCAGCACGAACCCGCGCTTGCCCGCCGCGTCCACCGTCTCGCCGCAAAGGCGGCCCGGCATCTGGCGGACATATTTCTGCTTGCAGCCGAACAGGCCGAGATAAGGCCCGCCAAATTGCAGGCCAACGCCGATGGACTGGCCTTCGCCGACGACGATGTCGGCTCCCATATGGCCCGGCGCTTTGATCGCCCCCAGCGCCACCGGCTCGGTCACGACCGCGACCAGCAGCGCGCCGGCTGCATGAGCGGCGTCAGCGAGCGGGGTCAGGTCGGCGATGCGACCCAATATGTCGGGATATTGGACGACGACGCAGCTCGTATCCTTGTCGATGCCGGCGATCAGCGCGTCGATATCGGTCGCGGCGTCCAGCGTGGGGGCCTGATGCACCAGCGCGTCGCCGGTGAACTTCGCCATGGTGTTGGCGACCGAGACATAATGCGGGTGCAGGCCGGAGGACAGGATCGCCTTGCCGCGCTTGGTGATGCGCCGCGCCATGCCGATCGCTTCCCAGCAGGCGGTCGAGCCGTCATACATGGACGCGTTGGCGACGTCGCAGCCGAGCAGGCGCGCGACCTGCGTCTGGAATTCGAACAGCACCTGCAACGTGCCCTGCGCGATTTCCGGCTGATAGGGCGTGTAGGCGGTCAGAAACTCGCCGCGCTGGATCAGATGATCGACGCTGGCGGGAACATGGTGCCGGTACGCGCCCGCGCCGAGGAAGAAGGGCGCCTCCCCTGCCGACAGGTTCTTCCGCGCGAGGGCCGCCATGTGGCGCTCGACCGCCAGTTCGCTGGCATGGTCGGGCAGGCCCGCAATCTTGTCGGAAAGGCGGGCTTCGGCGGGGACGTCCACGAACAGGTCGTCGACCGACGAGGCGCCGATGACGGACAGCATATCCTGCCGGTCAGTGTCGGTAAGGGGTAGGTAGCGCATGTTATTTTCCTGCTTCGTCATCCCCGCCCGTGCGGGGATGACGTTGTCGATCACAGCGAGGCCACGAACTTCTTGTAGGCGGCTTCGTTCATCAGGCCCTCCAACTCGCTGGCGTCGCCGACGCGCAGCTTGAAGAACCAGCCATCTTCCTCCGCATCGCTGTTCACCAGCGCGGGTTCGTCCTCCAGCGCGCCATTGGCTTCGACGACTTCGCCGGAAATCGGCGAATAGACGTCCGAAGCGGCCTTGACCGACTCCACGACGGCGGCGTCGTCGCCCTTCTCGAAGCGGGCGCCTTCGGCGGGCAGTTCGACGAACACGATGTCGCCCAGCTGCTCCTGCGCATATTCGGTGATGCCGACGGTGGCGATATCGCCTTCGACATCGATCCATTCATGGTCTTCGGTGAAATAACGGCTCATGGTTCTACTCCCCTCGAAGTGATTTGCTGGAAAATCACGTCAACAAACTGTGTGATTGGCTTGAAAATCACGTCAACACATAAACTGGGTGATGGGCTTGAAATCACCACCAACAAATAAGCGAAAGACTCACGCCTTGCGGCGGTAACGGTGCGGCACGAACGGCATCGGCGCAACCGTGGCGGCGATGCGCTTGCCGCGCACCTCGATCTCCAGCGCGGTGTCGATCGCGCTGTGCGGCAGGCTGACCCAGCCCATGGCGATCGGCGCGCCCACGGTCGGCGCAAAGCCGCCGGAGGTCACTTCACCCACCTGCATGCCGCCGGCATAGATCGACGCGCCCTCGCGCGCCGGCATGCGGCCCTCGATCTTCAGCCCCACGCGCTTGGCGCCGGGGCCATCAGCCAGTTCCTTCATCACGCGGGCATGGCCGATAAAGCCGCCTTCCTCGCGCCGGCGCTTCTGGATCGCGAAGCCCAGATCCGCGCCGATGGTGCTGACGGCAGGCGTCAGGTCATGGCCGTAGAGCGGCAGGCCCGCCTCCAGCCGCAGCGAATCGCGCGCGCCAAGGCCGATGGGCTTCACCTGCGGCAGTGCGCACAGCGCGTCGGCCAGCAGCGTCACGTCCGCCGCGGGAACGCTGATTTCAAAGCCGTCCTCGCCGGTATAGCCCGACCGGCTGATCCACAGCGGCACGCCGCGCCAGGTGAACGGCCCCGACTGCATGAAAATCAGGTCGGCGGTTTCGGGGATCAGCGCGGCGAGCGCGTCGCCCGCTTCCGGCCCTTGCAGGGCCAGCAGGGCCTGCTCGTCCATATGGTTCATGACGACCTCGTCGGGCAGACGCTCGATCATCCAGCCGATATCGTCATATTTGGTCGCGCCGTTGACGACCATGTAGATGGGAGCGCCATCGAACGCCGCGCCGTCGAGGCGCGACACCATCAGGTCGTCCAAGATGCCCCCCTCTTCATCGAGCAGCATCGAATAGCGCTGGCGGCAGGGCTTCAACCCCTTGATGTCGCTGGGCAACAGATGCTCCAGCGCTTCGTCCACGCCCTCGCCCGAAAAGGCGATCTGGCCCATGTGGCTGACGTCGAACAGCCCGGCATGCTCGCGGGTCCAGCTATGTTCGGCCATGATGCCTTCATATTGGATCGGCATATGATAGCCCGCAAAGCCGACCATGCGCGCGCCCTTGGCACGGTGCCAGGCGTCGAGCGGCAGGTCCTGCAGCGGCAATTCTTCTTCGATATGGGCGATGTCGTCATTGCCTGACATGGGGGCGGCCTTTCCGTGCGAGATCATGGGCGACAAACGCGCATGGCCGGAGTCGGACCCATTGCGCCTGCCACCCCCTCTGTCACGGAACCTGAGAGCTTTGACCACCGATCATTCGACCGGATGGCTTACCCCTTCGGTGGGACGGCCCGAACCGTCCGCTTTCCAGAGTGCCTGCCCATGATGCGGTCCTTTGGCCTGAGAGATTCCGGGGCGGTTGCTCCTTCGGCGACGGGGTGGCCTGAAAGGCTTCCCATGCTCTCCCGCATCAAGTCCGGAGTCGAGTCTTCGGCTCCGGCGACATCGTTTCGCATTGCGTGAAACCGGGCGCGACGTCAATCGCTCAATCGGCCGAAGAGTTCGGCGTGGCGCTTTTCGGCATAGCGGTCCGTCATCCCCGCGATGAAATCGGCGATATGCCGGCTGCGTTGCGGTTCGGCGGACACGCAATCCCAGCTCCATTCCTCCGGCATCAGCTTCGGATCGGCCTGATAGGCGCGGAAGAGGTCGGTGACGATCACCCGCGCCCGGTCCGCCGCCGCCAATTGCGAGGGGTGGTGGTAGAGCGCGGCATACATGAACCGCTTGAGGTCGCGTTCCTGCGCCGCCAGTTCGGGCGAGAAGGCGACCAACGTGCGCCCGGCATGACGGACATCGTCCACCGTCTCGACCCCCGATGCGGCGATATTGGCGCGGGTGGAGGCGATGAGATCATTGGCCATGACGCCGATCTGCTCGCGCACCAGTTCGCGCAGCAGCCGGTCTTCGGGGATGTCGGGATAGCGGGCGCGCACCCGTTCCCAGCAGCTTTTGACCAGCGGCACGCTCAAAAGCTGGTCAAGGCTCAGCAATCCGGCGCGCAGGCCATCGTCAATGTCGTGATTGTCATAGGCGATGTCATCCGCAATCGCCGCCAGTTGCGCCTCCAGCGAGGCATGACTGGGCAAGTCGAGCGGAAACAGCGCGTTCACTTGCCTCATGGCCCAGCCGGGATGGGCGATCGGGCCATTATGCTTGGCCAGCCCCTCCAGCATTTCCCAACTGAGATTCAGCCCCCGGAACAGTGGATAGGGGCTTTCCAGCAGCATCAGCGTCCGCAGCGTATGGGCATTGTGATCGAAGCCGCCATGGGCGTCGAGCGCCGCTTCCAGCGCATCTTCCCCCGCATGGCCGAAGGGCGGATGGCCGATGTCATGGGCGAGGCAGAGCGCTTCGGTGAGGTCTTCGTTGAGGCCCAGCGTCCGCGCCGTGGTGCGGCCGATCTGCGCGACTTCCAGGCTGTGGGTCAGGCGGACGCGGAAATGATCGCCATCGGGGGAAACGAACACCTGCGTCTTGTGGCGCAGGCGGCGGAAGGCGATGGAGTGAATGATGCGGTCGCGGTCGCGCTGGAACACATCGCGGGGGCCGCGCACCTCCCCGCCCGGTTCGGCGTGAAGGCGGCCCCGGCTCCGGTCCGGGTGGGAGGCATAGGAAGCAAGCAGCGTCATGCGGGCGCCCTTTACTTGCCCGGGAGCCGTTCGACCACCTCCCCGGCATCGCTTTTCCAGGCGAACACGTCCGCGCCCGCCGATTTCAGCTTCTCCTCCAGCGTCTTGGCACGGGTAAAGCTGCTGAACGGCCCAACCAGCAGGCGATTGGTGCGGCCCCAGCCCGCGACCCAGGCGTCCTGCGGTTCCAGCGAGTCATATTTCTTGCGCAGTCCCTTCATGGTGAAGGCCAGCGCGCCCTTGTTGGCCCCCGTCCCCACCTGAAGCCAGTTGCGCGACGGATTGGCGGCGAGGCGGGCCTTTTCCTCGGCGGCTTTCTTCTTCTCCTCGGCCAGTTGCTTGGCCTTGGCATCGGCCTCCGCCTTGGCCTTGGCGGCGGCAGCCTTCTTCGCCTTGTCCGCGGTGGCGGTGGCGGCGGCCTGACGTTCGGCGCGACGGGTCGCCTGAATCTGCGCGATTTCGGTCAGGTCGACCGCGGCCACGCTCGACTGCCGTTCCGATTCGGGCACGTCGATGGCATGGATGATGTCCGCCAGCGAGCGTGTGACCTGCGGGTCGATCTGCGGCTGGGGTGCGGCTTCCGCCGGAGCCGCAGGCGGTGTGGTCGGCGCGGTCTGGGCCGGCAGGCTCGGGGTCGACAGGCTCTGGGACGGGGCGCGCTGCGGTTCCGGGGTCGGCGAACGAGGCGCGGAGGCCTGGGCCAGCGTGATCGCATTGAGCTGGCTGGCCGAAGGATGGGCGGGCGCGGGCGGCGTGGTCGGTGCGGACTCGAAGCCGGGCGCGGGCGGTCCCTGCACATCGCGTCCTGTGGCGGGGGCAGCGGCGCGCTGCATCGTCTGCGGCGCGGGCTGCTGCGGGGTCGGCGTGCGGGCCGGTGCCGCCGAAACCGGGGCCGTCCGGCGCGCCATATCGGCCTGCGCCAGCGTGGCGCCCTCACCCTTGCGGCCCGAACGGCGGCTCTGCCGCGTCGAAACGGCGGCCTGCGGCTGCGCCTGGACCGTCGGCGCCGGCAGCGGTTCGGCCGAGGCAAAGGCCGGCGATGTCGGCGTCACCGCCGCGACGGTCGTGCCGACAGTGGTCGGGAAATGCCCGAAATGCACCGCCGCCGCCTTTTGCGCGGCGGTCAGATAGGGCATTTTCTGCATATAGGGCAGCAGCGCCGAGGCCAGTTGCGCGGGCATGGTCTGCTCCGCGATCTTCTTCGCATCCCCCTGTCGGTTGTTCATCGCCAGGATGAAGGCGCGATAGCGCCAGGCGGCACGGTCGCTCTTGTAAAGCAGCGGCTTCAGCACCTGTTCCGCCGCATCCACCTGACCCGATATGCCAAGCGACGCTGCATAGCGATGGGTCAGTTCGACATCGTCGGGCATGCGCTGGAGCGCGGCCTGATAATCGCGCTGCGCCCCGGCCTGATCGCCGGTCATATCCCTGGCCAGACCCCGGTCGGACAGCAGCGACGTTTCCGGATAGCCCAGCCGGGTCGCCTGGTCGAACAGGCGCAGCGCTTCGCCCGGATTCTGGTTCTGGAGCATGACCCGGCCAAGGCCCGCCTTCACCTTGCCGTTGTTCGGCTGGAGCGTATCGGCGCGGGCGAAGAAACCGGCGGCGGCGCGCGCATCGTCCAGGTCCAGCGCCGCCTCGCCCGCTCCGATCAGCGCCGTGACATCGCGCGGATTGGATGCCAGCCGGGCCAGATTGCGGTTGAGATTTTCAGCGCCGGAGGGGCGAATCGCCTGCACCTGCCCCGGCTGCGCCAATGCGGGTTGCGCCCATGTCGGTTGCAGGGGCGCGGTTCCCGCCAGAAGCAGCCCGCCGAGAATCCATATGTCATGCCGTCTCACAGGAACCCTTTAGCGGATGGAGTCGGAACAAGGGAATATGCCAAAAGAAAAAGCGCGCCCGGTTGCCCATGGCAGCCGATGGCGCGCTTGTCCGGTCGGGGCGGGAACGAACCCGCGCCCGGTTACTGGTTGCTCTGGCGGTTGAGGAAGCGCGGAATGTCCGGCGTTGACGCGCCGTCATCGCTGGCGGCGGCACCCTTGTCCGCGCCACGGGTCAGACCCGCCATGCGTTCGAACAGCGTACCGCCGGTGGCGACGCGGGGCGCGGCCTGCGGAGCGGGCGCGGGAGCCGGCTTTTCCACCGCTTCCTCGGCGCCCAGCAGCAATTCGTCCTGCGAGGGGTCCTCGTCCGAGAAGACGGCGGAGGGCCGCGCGGGCGCAGCAGGCGCGGGCTTGGCAGCCGCCACCGGGGCCGGCGGGGTCAGCGGAGCCG
>NZ_LFCT01000045.1 GCF_008692605.1 Sphingobium estronivorans | reverse complement strand
TGCTATTGGAAGGCATCGACTGGCGACGGCCGGAGCGCACTTTCACCCCATCACTCGCGGGGTAAAACGCCCATTTTCCCGCGCTTTTACTGGCATTGTGGCGGTTGTTCCGCTATAGGATCGCGGTGTCGGACGCAGGCCTTTCCACAGCTGACAAAGACGCTCGGATCGCCGAGCTCGAATCTGCTTTGGCGGCCGCCCACGCCGATATTTCGGCTCGTGACATCCTGATCGACACGCTGCGCGTGCAGATCGCGCGCCTCAAGCGGATGCAGTTTGGCAAGTCGTCCGAGAAGCTCGACGCCCAGATCGCCCAGCTTGAACTGGCGCTCGAAGAACTCGAAGGCGAGGCCATCGTCGCTGCCGCGCGTCGAGCCGATCTGGCACAGGCTGATCGACCGTCGCCTGTTCGGGCGCTGCCCGCCCATCTGCCACGCGAAGAGCAGCGGATAGAACCCGAGCAGGGCACCTGCACCTGTCCCGAGTGCGGCGGTGCGCTGCGGCCGCTGGGGCAGGATAGCGACGAGATGCTCGATGCCGTGCCGGTGCAGTGGCGCGTCGTTCGGACCATCCGCCCCAAGTATAGCTGCCGCGCCTGCGAGAAGATCGTGCAGGCGCCCGCACCGGTAAAGGCGATAGCGCGCGGCAAGACGACCTTCGGCACGCTGGCCCACGTCGTCGTCTCCAAGTTCGACCATCATCTGCCGCTTTACCGCCAGGCCGAGATCATGGCTGCGCAGGGGGTCAAGATCGACCGCTCGACGCTGGCAGGCTGGGTGGGACAGGCATCCGTGCTGCTCGACCCGATCGTCAGTCGCATTCGCGAGGTCGGCTTGACCGCCTCGAAGATCCATACCGACGATACGCCGGTTCCCATGCTTGATCCGGGACGCGGCAAGACGGCGACTGGCAGGCTCTGGGCTTACGCCGTCGATGATCGTGGCTCCGGTGCCACGACCCCGTCGCTGGTCTGGTATGAGTTCACCACCGATCGCACCGGCGCGCATCCCCAGCGGCAGCTGGCCAACTTCACCGGCTATCTCCAGGCCGACGGCTATGCCGGTTATGACAAGCTCTACGACACGAACCGCGTCACCGAGGTTGCTTGCTGGGCGCATTTCCGGCGAAAGATATTCGACATCCACGCCACCAAGCCGACGTCGCTCACCACTGATCTGCTGGAACGCATCGGCCAGATCTATGAGATCGAGGCAGAGGTTCGAGGCCAGCAACCCGAGATCCGACGACGAAGCCGGCAGGACCGCACCCAGCCATTGGTCGACGAGCTGCGCCAGGCACTTGACGATGCCCTGCGCCGTCTCTCGCCCAAGTCCGAGATGGCCAAGGCGATCGCCTATGGCCGCAAGCGCTGGGTCGCGCTGACGCGCTTCCTCGACGATGGGCGCCTGGAAATCGACAACAACATCGCGGAGCGCGCCATGCGGTGCGTGGCCCTGGGCCGTAAAAACTGGCTGTTTGCCGGGTCAAAGGCCGGCGGTGATCGCGCGGCTGCCGTCTATTCCGTCATCGAGAGCGCCAAACTCAATGGCCTCGAACCACAGGCATATATCGCCGACGTCATCGCCAAGATCGCGGACGAATGGCCCGCTGCCCGCTGGGATGAACTCATGCCGTGGAACTGGCGGCCCGATCAGCAACCGATCGCCGCAGCCGCCTGATCTGCCGTCTCCAGCCCACGCTTACCTCTTTCTCAAGACCGGACCGAGCAAAATGTCCCAGCCCTTGCCGAAAAACAGCCCTGCCGCATTTTTCTCACGCCGGTCAAAAGGCAGATCGGCGATGCCATCTCCTCACTGCTGAGGGCCGATCACTTCCTGTTCCGGTCGATCTGAATCAGCTCATAGAGCTTTGACCGTCCAACCCTAACCATAAACGGTCCGGCAGAATGTAGACGCTCGCTACCCCACAAGAAACATTCATCGCATATAGCAGGTCGCAACCATGCGGGCAGCGATGGCCGGTGGACCGAGCCCCCGCATCATCATGTCGTGCTGCATCCGCTGACGCAGCGGACTGATCGGAGCAGTGTTGATCGAGACAGTCATGGCAAGTTCCTCTTCGCTGAGGGAACCTCCAACCTCAGAGGACAATCTCGCCCCGCTGAAGGCCCATATTTATCGCACTACGCTGCCCTTCGCGGGCGGCCGGTCGTCCGTTTCTGCGGACGATCATTTCCGGAATTCCTGTCTCCTGATCCCGGTCTGGTCGGCCAGCAACGCCGTTTCCATAAAAGCGTTGGCAAGCCGGGACGCAGGCGCCATGGCAGACACAACGAAGGCATAATCCTGCCTGATGTCCGGCCTGAACGGCCGGATCTGACTTTGCGCCGGCACCATTAACTCACTGACGATCGCTATGCCCAGCCCCCTTTCCGCCAGAGCGCAGGCCGAACCGACGGTATGGGTTTCCACGACGACATTGGGCTGTCGGCGCGCTTCGCGAAAGGCGTTGTCGATCTGCTGGCGCGCAATCCGGCCGCTGCCCAGAAGAACCAGCGGATGATCGTCGATCAGGGCGGGCGTCAGTTCCGTCTCGCCGCTCAGCGGGTGACCGGGCGGCAGAACGCACACGGTCCCGCCGGGAATGACCTGCTCGATCCGCAACTCACGTTCATCGACCGGCAGTTTCACGAAGCCGCCGTCTGCGACCCGCGTGGCGATCATGCGGCTGGCCGTCTCCGCACTGCGGGAATCAATACGCAGTCGGACGCCGGGATAATCTTTCAGGAAACGCACCGCGATGTCGGGCAGCACCGTCTGGGTGAAGCTGGGCGGTGCGACAAGGCGCAGCTCGCCCGTCGTCATGTCGCAAATATCCTGCGCCAGCGTTTCCACCCGCGCGATCCCCGCCAATGCCAGATCGACCTCTTCGGCCAGTTCCAGCGCGTCCTTGGTCGGGATCAGCCGCCCCCGGTCGCGGTAGAACAGTTCGAAGCCCAGATCGTCCTCAAGGCCCGCGATGATCCGGCTGACCGCTGGTTGCGACAGGCCCAATTCCCGCCCGGCCGCGGTCGCCGACCCGGTGCGCATGATCCGCGAAAAACTCATCAGCGCGCGCAGGCCCAGCGGTTTGCGCGCGCTCATGCGTCAATCCCTTGGCGGAATGACGGGCAGGATGATGCGGGAGGGACGTTCCCTGTCGCAATGGATGCTGACCCGCGCAACCTGCGGCGCGGCGTCGGGATCGCGCCAGTCGCTATTGGGATTGACGTCGAAATGCGGGAAATTGCTGCTCGATATGTCGAGCCGGATGCGATGCCCCGCGGCGAACAGGTTGCTGGTCGGAAACGACCGGATGATGACCTTGTAAACAGTGCCCGGCTCCATCGGTTCGGGCGCTTCGAACCCATTGCGGAAGCGCAGCCGCAAAATGCCATGAGACAGGTTCATCGCATAGCCCTGCGGCCACGCTTCGCTGGGGGGATATTCGTCGATCAGCTTGATCGTGATGTCGGTGTCGACGGTGGAGGCGCTGACGAACAGTTCCGCCTCCACGCTGCCGGTGAGTTCGACCGCCTGTTCGAGCGGCGCACTGCGGAAGCAGAGTATATCGTCCCGCTCGGCCAGCGCACGGCCAGGATGGCGCGCACCGAAGAGATCGGTCGTCTCGCACTGGTCATAGGCGCCTGCGAACATCAGCGGCGCGCCCGAAGCGAGCGCCCCGCCGATGGTGGGCACCGGATCGGCGGGATCGAAATCATAGGAAAGACTGACGCCTTCCTTGTCGGGCACGTCGGCGGAAAGAGCACCATCTTCACGCAGATAGACGGAGCGACGCTCAATGTCGGGCAGCGGCCACGCTGCCTCGCCGCGCCAACGCCCGCCATGGTCCAGCCGCCCGTCCGCCGTACGCCCTCCGCTGCCGCCGCCCATGACGAAGATCGTCACCGGATCGGGCAGATGGTCGGGCGCATCCTTGCCCAGCATCTGCCGGTCAAACCAGTCGCGCCGCAATGTCACATAATCCGGGGCCAGATTGCCGTCGAGCGGTGCTGCCGGGCCGAAATCGACATGGCCTGCATGGCTGACCGATCGCTGACCATGGGTCCATGGCCCCAGCACCAGCTTCACCGGGCCGCGCTTGATCGGGGACAGGCCCAGATAATTGTCAATCGCGGTCTGGGAATAGGGGTCGTACCAGCTCGACATGTGGACCTGCGGCACGTCTGCGAAACTGCCGTACCAGCCGCGCGCATAGATGCCGCGCTGGCGCCAGAAGCCGGTGAAGACATCCTCGTCCCACTGCTCGACGATATAAGCCTCATATTCGGGCGCGGCGCTGATCGGGGACAGGCCGGTGCGCCAGCGGCGACCGATCCATGCGCCGATGTCCTGCGCCTCCAGCGCGGCCTTGCGGGCGGGGTCGGCCTGGGTTTCCGGGGCGAGCCGGGCATGTTTGAAAGCCCAGGTGAGCTGCTTCAGCTCGAACGCGCCGCCCTGCCGTCCGCCGCTATGATAGGCGCTGGAAAAGCCGCCGGAATCAAGGAACATCGCCTTCAGCCCCTGCGGCGAGAGGGACGCCAGCGCCGCCTGCGTATGTGCACCGTAGGACAGGCCCAGCGTGCCGACCCTGCCGTCGCACCAGGGCTGCTCCAGCAGCCAGGCGAGCATGTCCTCGCCATCCTCGGCCTCGTCGAGATATTTGGTGAAATGCCCTTCGGAGCCATAGCGCCCCCGGCAGTCCTGCAACACATAGGCATAGCCCGCCGCGACGAACTGGACTGCGATCTCCGGCTTGGACAGCGGCCGGGGGTCGGTCAGCGTCCGGTCGCCATGGTTGGTGCGGCGCTTGCCATAGGGAATACGCTCCATCAGCACCGGAAAGGGGCCGTCCCCTTCGGGCAGGTAGATGTCAGTTGCCAGGCGAACGCCATCGCGCATCGGAACCATGGCGTCCGGAATCATGCGGTCATATTGGGGCAAGGTCAGTATCCGATGACGACCGCGAGCATGGCAACGCCGACCGAGAGCGCCGTAAGCAGCGCGAAAATGGGCCAGACGAAGCGGAACCAGCGATTATAGGGAATATTGGCGGCGGCGAGATAGGCGAGCAGCATGCCCGAAGTGGGGGCGAGCATGTTGACCAGCCCGTTGCCCATCAGGAAGCACAGCACGGTGGTCTGGCCCGACACCCCGGCCTGCGCGGCGATGGGGCCAAGGACGGGGATGCTGAGCGCCGCCTTGGCGGAGGTGGAGGGGATGAGCAGCGTCAGCAGCATTTCGAACGCCATCAGGATCGGCGCGACCAGCATCGGTGGCAGACCCTCGATATGCCAGGATACCGCTGCGATGATCGTGTCGAGGATATGGCCTTCGCGCAGGATGATCTCCACGCCGCGCCCCATGCCGATCAGCAGTCCGGCCAGCATCATGGAGCGCATGCCGTCAAGAAAGGCGCGCGAGGTTTCGGACGGCGCCATGCCCGCGATCAGGCCGATCACCATGGCCGCGACGATGAAGAGCGCAGCGAATTGCTTATCGTCCCAGCCATGGCCGAGCGATCCGTAGACCAGCAGCGCCACGACCACGCCGATCACCAGCAGAACGCCGAACTGGCGATGGGTGAGTCTGGTCCGCTCGATCGGTGCGGCTTCATGCGTCGGCCGGGAAATGGCGAGCACCCAGACGATGGCGATGGCAAGGAAGGCGATCCACAGCCACAGCCGCAGGGCAAGACCGCTGAACACCGGCACGCCGACGATGGGCTGGGCGATGAGCAGCGCGACCGGGCTGGTCACGGAGGCGAGATAGCCGACCTTGGCCGCCAGCGTCAGCAGCGCGAAGCCGAACATCGGGCTGCGCCCCAGCCGGTCGGCCAGCGCCACCATCACCGGGATCAGCAGCAGATATTCGGAAATGAGGCCAAGGAAGGTGCTGCCCGCCGAAATCGCGATCATCAGCACCGGCACCAATATCGTGACGCGCCCGCCGCTGACGCCGATCAGCCGCTGAATGCCGGCGTCGAGCGCGCCGCTATGCTTCAGCACGCCGAACATCCCGCCCAGCAACAGGATCATGAAGATCAGGCCCGCCGATTTTTCCAGCCCCGCCGGAATGGCGGTCGCCACCGCCAGCGGGCTCACCGGGCGCGCGGTTTCGGTGCTTTCCGGCTTGCCGGGGATCAGGCCCGGCAGGCCGATGGGCTTTTCCATCGGCCTGTAGGTTCCGGCGATCACCGGTGCGTTTTCCTTGGTATCCGTGCGTTCGTAGCGACCCGAAGGCACAATCCAAGTCAGCGCCACCGCCACCGCCATCGCCGCCAGCATCATGATGACGGGGTTGAGCGACCAGCGCCGCCGGGGCGCTGCCGTCGTCATGGGGACGGTCGATGGTTCGGCGGTGGCGCTGTGCATGACTGCGTTCCTTACATCTTCACCGCGGCGCGGACGTAGAGATAGCGGCCACGCGCGTCATAGGTGTAGATGTCGTAGTTGATCGGCGCATTGGCGTAGGATGCGGGCGGCTGCACGTCGAACAGATTGTTGACGCCCAGCGTCAGCCGGAACCGATTGTCATCGATACCGACGCCGAATTCCGCGTCAGTGTAGATGATGGATTTGGTCCGCGCGTCCTTGACCGTGTTCACGATATCGGTGGAAGGGCCGATATAGCGGGCGCGGACCGTCGCATCGATGTCGTCCAGCGCCCAGCTGAGCGAGGCCTGTCCCTTCCACCGGGGATAGGTGGCGCGGGGCTGGTCGCCCTTGCCCGCCCGCTCGTCCACGATGTCCGCGCCGCCCGCCGGGTTGGGCGATGTGGTGCGGAAGGAATGGAGCCAGGACGCATCGACCGCCGCGCTGAAGGCGCCAATGCCGGTGCGGAAGTCGTAGCGGGCGGAAATGTCGACGCCATCGGTCTTGATCGCGTTCAGATTCTGCACCGCCTGCACCAGATCGGTGATCGCGCCAGTGCCGGCGTCACGCGTCACCAGGTCGCAGAACACGCCGCCCTGCGTCGCGCAAAGCTGGAGGATCTGCGTCGCGGACTGGAGCGCGATGGCGTTCTTCACCTTGATGCTGAAATAGTCGACGGTCAGGGTGAAGCCGCGCAGGAAGCTGGGGGTCAGCGCCACGCCGCCGCTGAACGTATCGGCGGTTTCCGCCTTCAGGTCGCGGTTGCCGCTGATCGTGCCCATCAGCAGGCCGTTATTGACGCCCGACTGGTTGTAGCCGGCCGGTACGCCCGCGCAGCCCGGCAGGTTGGGGTTGGCCGCCGCGCCGCCATTGCAGGGGTCGGTACCCTGGAAATTGGTCTGGCGCGCGCCCTGATAGAGTTCCAGGATCGACGGAGCGCGGAAGCCCTGGCTGTAGGTGCCGCGCAGCAGGATGTCGTGGATCGGGCGATAGCCGACGCCCGCCTTCACCGTCGCCTTGCCGCCGACCGTGTTGTAGCGCGAATAGCGGGTGGCAAGATCGACATCCAGGCTTTCGGCGAAAGGCTGGTTCTTGAAGATCGGGATCGACAGCTCGCCATAGACTTCGTGCAGGTCGTAGGAGCCCTTGCTGGCCGTCCGCGTCTGCACGGAGGTCGAGGTGTAGGCCGAACCGAGATAGGCCGACGCCGTGTTGGCGAACACATCCGGATGATCTTCCGCCCGGTTCTGGCGATATTCATAGCCGATGGCGAGTTGGAGCGGGCCAGCCGGCAGGTCCACCAGCGTGCCGGTCAGGTTGGCGTTTGCATTGTACAGTTCGGTCTGGTTGGATTCATAGGCATTGTAGCGGATGTAATTCGCCTGCGCCTGCGTCATCGTGCCGAACAGGTCGATCGGCACGCAGCCAGCCGTGGTGGCGCAGGCGCCGCTCAGGCCCAGATAGAGCGCATCGTAATTGACCTGGTTATAGGCGGCCGAATGGATGACGTTTTTCGAATAGGCGCCATAGACGTCCCATTTCCATTCATGGCCCAGCATGTCGAACGACCCGTCCAGCCCGGCGGCCACGCGCCATGTCTGCACATTCTGGTAATTGTCGCGATTGCCGACGGCGGTGAGTATCTTGCGGATGCGCCAGGCCGATGTGGATGCGAAGCCGACCGCATTGGCGACGGGCACGCCATTGGCGGTCCCGAACGGATTATAGGCCTGGCCCGCGCCAATTGCGAAGCCGCGCACCGTACCCGCCGTCCCACCGATGTCCAGATTGACGGGCGCGAACAGCTGGTCGGAGGTACGCTTGTTCCACAGCCCCTCGATCTTCAGATTGATCGTGTCGGACAATTCATGGTCGAAGCGCCCGTAAAAGCCGTAACGCTCCGATGGGCCGGCGGAATAGATGCCCTGCGCCAGCGTGTTGTAATAGTCGCCGGGCAGCGATGCGGTGTGGAAGCTGTTGTCGGCCAGCGATCCCCCGCCCATGCCGGCATTGTTGTAGACGATCGGATTGGCGCTGCTGGCGAAACCGGCCGCCGTGCCGAAATAGTTGTTGTTCGACAGACCAGGCAGGACGAACAGGCCGTTGGGGCTGGTGCCGGGTGTCGTCACCGGCACCAGCGAGGTGGCGGTGCGCGAACGGGCCGTCGTCAGGATCGGTTCGGACTTGAAATAGCTGGCCGACAGGATGATGGAGCCGCGATCCCATTTCTTGCCGACATTGACGATGGCGGAATATTCCGCGCCGTCACCCTTGTCAGTGACTCCGGCCTTGATCGACCCGCGAATGCCGTCGAAGGGCTGGACCGTCTTGATATTGACCACGCCCGCGATCGCATCCGCGCCGTAGATCGCCGAGGCGCCGTCCTTCAGCACTTCGATCCCGTCGATCATGCCCATCGGCATGGTATTGAGGTCGACGAAGTCGCGGAAACCGCGCTGGCCCACGGCATCGACCCAGCGATGCCCGTCCACCAGCACCAGCACGCGATTGCCGCTCCCTTCGGCCCCGCCCAGATAGCGCAGGTTGATCGAACTGGCGCCGTAGGATGTGCCCTGCGTGCCGTTGGAATTGAGGCTGACGCCGGCGGCGGGGAGCTTTTGCAGCAGTTCGCCTGCGGACGACGCGCCTGACCGGGCGATATCTTCTGCGGTGATGGTGGAGATCGGCCCCACGGAGTCCGCATCCTTGCGACGCAGGCGCGAGCCGGTGACGACAATCTCGCCAACCGCATCGCCCGCCGACGGCAAGGCCTGCGCATCCGCCGCAACCGATGCCGGCGCGGAGTCCTGAGCGATCGCAGGCACAGCACCCAAAAGGGCCAACAAGCTGCATCCGGCCATGCCCATCATGCGGTTGCGCCGCCCAAAGTCTCTGCCATTCACCGTCTTCGTCTCCGCCCTAGTTATCAACTTGGGGGAACCTTATTCGGTCAATCGACTCAATGAAATATTATACCGATTTTCGATAATTATATGCAAATTCGATATGAGGTGATGGCATGCAACCAGGTGCGCCTGATCCTTTTCGGGGCCAGTCATTGCCAGAAAGGCCCGCTTTTTTACATCCGGGCAAGCTGGCCTGCCCGGCTATAAAGGCGCTCTCCACCGGAGGCCTGGTTGTTGCGGAAGTTGTGCAGGCGGACGTGCTTCAATCGGGCCGCCAAGCTTCATAAGGACGCCGGCCTTGAACTGAACAAGGCCTGCTACACCTGCCACAAGAGCTACGCACCGGGCGTCGATTGACTGAAAACAGCCCGCGAACCGAAGTTCGCGGGCAGGCAAGGGGCTGGGGATGTCCCTTTAATCAGAAATGATATTTCGCCCCGAAGCGCAGCGTGCGCGGTTCGACCACGCGGCTGAGGCGCCCTTCAACCGGCTCCGCGTCGAAGGAGGGGATGTAGGACTGGTACCAATAGGCCATATCCTTGTCGTAGCTGTCGAAGATGTTCAGCACCTCGGCAAAGACCTCGACTTGGCTGAACTTCCGCGCGCCGCGCACATTCACGATATTGCTGCCCTTGTCCCGCACGCTATTGTCCTCCAGCAGCGGATAGGGGCCAAGATGGCGCAGGCGGACGCTGGCTTCCCATTGGTCGGTGACGAAGGACACGCCCGCCGCCGCCGCATTTTCGAAAGCGTTGGGGATATGATCGCCATTGTCGTAGCGCGCATGGCTGGCGGTATAGTTGGCATCAAGCGCCAGCCATTTGAACGGGCGCCAGAAGGCGACGATCTCATAGCCATGGCGGCGGCTGGCGCCGGTCGGTTCGACTGCGTTGGAGTCGCCGACAAATTTGAGTTCACTGCCCGGATTCAGCCACCAATAGGTCGTCGTCAGCGTGAAGGTGGAGAATTGGAAACGCGCGCCCAGTTCCTTGCCCGTGCCCGCCACCAGAACCGGCACCGGCGTCGCGGTCACGGCGCCGCGCACGTCATTGGAGTGGAAGCCCCGGCCCCAATTGGCGTACAGCTCGATATTGTCGCTAACCTTGTAGGCGACCTGCGCCTTGGGCAAGACGACCGAGTCATGGCCCGATCCTTCGCCCAACACGACGGCCTCCGCATCGACCGCATTGACCGAATAATGATAATAGTCGCCGCGCAGGCCGCCGATCAGGCGCAGACCTTCGAACGGCTTGAACACCGCTTCGCCATAGACGCCGCCTGATACTTCCTTGACATCGTACATGCCGAAGGAGTTCACAAACTGGCGCGCGTCGCTGTGCTGTACGCCGACCTTGCCGATATCGTCATAGCGGGTTTCGAAGCCGACGGTGAAGTCGAACTGGTCCGACAGATGCCAGCTTTTCTCTCCGGTCGCGCCAAAGACCCAGCGCTTGTCGATCTGATGAATCTGCGCGCTCGAACCGTCCGCGCTGGCATATTCAGGGTTAGAGAACATGTTCCAGTTATAATATTGCGTATAGGCGTTGATCCGCCAATCCTCGCCGGACAGCTTGCCATTGACGACGAAGCGCGTGGTTTCGCCGGTTGCCGTCGGATCGGGCGAGCAGAATTCATCCTTGCAGATGGACGAGCCGATGATGCGCTCGGGAATCTGCTCGGTCGGCTTCCAGGTCCCGCGATAGCCATGGGCGGTGATTTCCAGCTGGCCGATGGCGGTCGGCTTCACATATTTGAGGAAGCCCGCATAGTGGCGCAGCTTTTCAGGCTGCTCCCAGGGACCGTCATAGACGCGGAACTCACCCACGGCGGTCAGGTCGCCGCCACCGACATTCTTGATCGTCCCCCCGGCCGCGACGCGGCGGTGACCGTAGGAACCGCCCTCCACCGAGACCCAGGGCCGGTCATAGCCGTCGATGGTCGTCATATAGGCCGCGCCCGCCATGGCGAAATCGCCGCCATCGGCGCGGTACGGACCTTTGCGGAAATCCTCCCGCGCGATGATTTCCGGGATCAGGCCGTTCAGGTCGAGATAGCCCTGACCGTGGCCATGGGTGCGGAAATTCATCTGCACGCCATCGATATAATTGGTGAAGTCCGACCCGTGATCGAGGTTGAAGCCGCGCAGAAAATATTGGTTGGCCTTGCCGCTGCCCGAATGTTGGGCGGCGACCATGCCGGGTACCGCCTCCAGCAGTTCCGCCGTGCGCAGCAGCGGTCGGACCAAAAGGTCGGACCCTGCGATCGTGCCCTCGCTCGCCGCATGGGCGATGCCGATCTTCAGTTCGCCGCGACCAAACACGACGATATTCACCTGGCTCGAATCTTCGACCGCGGGCGCCTGATCCGCCGGTGCCGCGCCCGCCAGCTCGGCGGCCAGCGCAGCCGCCGTCATGTGCAGCGCGATAACCGCGCCTGCCGCCGCCCGGATCATCAAAACAGTTTTCACCTTCACTTATTATCTCTCCCAAAGCCCGGGTGCGGGAGGCTTGCCTGTCGCTCCCGTCACTTTCCCCGTGGCTTGAAGAGATTTTCGCGCTGGAACGCTTGCACATAACGGTTTTTGAAATGTTCATGAACGTTGCAGGCGCCGGATTTGCCTGTAATGAAGGGCCTATGTCCGACCTTTCCGCACTCAGGGAAGCCATAGAGAAGGCCCAGGGCGATCTCGCTCTGGGGCGATCCGTTCTTGTGCGAAAGCTGTTCGAATATCTTGCGGAAAGCAGCCTTGCCGGTCGCTCGCCCAAAGAAACCGAGGTCGCGATCGAGGTGTTCGGCCGCCGCCCGGATTTCGACGCAACACGCGATGCGGTCGCCCGCGTCTATGTCCACAAGCTGCGCCGGCGGCTGGAGCAAATGGGCGATGGCCGGGGCCTTGGCCTCACCATCCCGCGCGGCGAATATCGATTGACGCTGCGGGAGGAGGAGCCGGTCGAAATCCCGCCTGCCCTGCCCAGCCCCGCCCGATGGCGCAAACTGCTGGTCCCGACCTTGGTCGCACTGGCAGCCGCTGGCGGAGGGACCGCCGCGACGATGATCTACGCTTCCTCCTTTGGCCCCCGGCCTGTCGAGATGGCGGTATCCCAAAGCCCGGTGTGGCAAGCGTTGCGCGACAATGGTCGACCTACCATCGTGGTAATCGGCGACTATTATATCTTTGGTGACGTGGACCAAAATAACGGAGGCGTCAGACTTGTTCGTGAATATACGGTCAACTCGGCCGCAGACCTCGATCAGTTCGTGCGCACACATCCCGAACGGGCCAGAGGCTATATGAACCTGGAGCTCAGCTATTTGCCGGTCGGCAGCGCATCGGTTCTCATGAACGTGACCCGTGCGCTTTCAGGAGTCGGCGAGGTCCGCGTGATGCCAGTTTCCAACCTGAAAACACAGGCGATCCGCGACGCCAACGTCGTTTATATAGGCTATCTCAGCGGCCTTGGCCCGCTACGCGACACAGTTTTTGCAGGTTCGCGCTATTCAATCGGCGAGACCTATGACGATATCCTCGATATGCAGACCAAACAGCGCTTCAAAGGCGACGGCGGCGAACCCCATGCCGAAGGTTTCATGTATATGGACTATGGTTATCTATCGACCTTCACCGGTCCCACAGGCAACCGCTTCGTGATCATTGCTGGCACCCGCGATGCAGCCCTGATGCAGATGGGACAGAATGTCGTTAATCCGTCCGCTCTGGATGTCCTAGCCAAGGCCGGTGCCGAGGTCGGATCGGCCGAAGCGCTGTACAGCATCAGCAGCATGGATCAGGTGAATGTCGACAGTCGCCTGATCCGTAGTTCGCCACTCGACCAGAAAGCGATCTGGCAGGACGACCGCCAGGCACGGCACAGTTTCCCGGGGGGCTGAAGCGCCAGACAGTCAGAGTGGGACCTCAAGACCCTGACGGTGACCTCGAAGCCCAGATCGAAGCCTTCGTCGAACATCACAACCACCAGCGCTATCACGAGAGCTTGAACAATGTGACACCCGCTGACGCCTACTTCGGCAGAGCCCCGGCCATCATCAAGCGCCGCGAAACCATCAAGCGAACGACCATCAAACATTGGTGCTTGCAGCACCACAAGCGTCAGCTCCCTGCTAATACCGACCTGCATTGATCATGACCCACGCGCCCATTTGCGGCGTCCGATAGTGATGATGCGCCACGGCTGATCGACCAGCCTATTCCAGGCCTCGCAGCATGTCCGTCGTCAGAACATTTGGCGC
>NZ_LFCT01000044.1 GCF_008692605.1 Sphingobium estronivorans | reverse complement strand
GCCAAATGTTCTGACGACGGACAGTTCGTGAATAATCAGTCCAGCGCCCGATGGATGACGGCTACCTCGTGCCCACCGCGCCGAAAATGCGTTCAAGCTGGCCTGGTTCTGCTGCGAGATCGGCAAGCGAGTATCGATCCAGCACGGACAAGAAGGCGCACAGCGCTTCCTGTAGCACGCCGGTCAACCGGCATGCCGGCGCAACGACGCAACTTCCGCAATCCACCAGATCGAAGCCCCCTTCGGTGTGGCGTACGAGCTCGCCCAGATTGATGTCCGCCGGCTTTCTCCCGAGCCGGATCCCCCCTCCGCGCCCCCTGAGGCTCTCAATATATCCTGATCGGGCCAGGTCGTTCACCACCTTCATCAGATGGTTCTGCGAAATGCCATATGCCTGCGCGACCTCCGCGATCGACGACAGACGGTCCGGTCGCGCCGCGAGGTAGAGCAGCACGCGCATCGAGTAGTCCGTGAACAACGTCAGCTTCATGGCCGGTTTGATCGATCCTCAACCATGCTTCAATAACATGTATTATCATTGCATCTTTCGAGCGAATGTCATAGATGCATTTCCAATGCATGATTGGAGCTTGAGTCGTGGATGGCGCTGCACGGATCGACGAAGGGAGCCTCGCTCGCCTTGTGGACGCCTTCTATGCCCGTGTTCGGGCTGATCCCGAGCTTGGCCCGATCTTCCATGATGCGGTGCAGGATTGGCCGGAACATCTGGAAAAGCTGACCGCTTTTTGGTCGTCGGTGATGCTCGCGAGCGGCCGCTATAAGGGGAGGCCGGTGGCCGTGCATCAGAAGCACGAGCAGCGGATCGCGCCGCCATTGTTCGATCGCTGGTTGCGGCTCTGGAAGCAGACCACCGACGAACTGATGAACCCGTGCGCAGCAGTTGCCCTTCAAGCCAAGGCGGCGCAGATTGCCGAGAGTTTGCAACTCGCCATGTTTTTCCGCCTCGATCGTCAGCCGGAATCCAAGCCTGTGCAGGCGCAGGCTTGCGCTGAAGGGAGTAAGCGCCGTGGCTGATGTCCGGCCCTATCGGTCCACACCGATATTCGATCAGGACTCGCTTCCTGGGGCCTTGCGCACCCGTCATGACACAAAGGCCGGCGTCTGGGGGGTGATCCGTATCCTGGAAGGGCGCGTCCAACTCACCTGTCTCGATCCTCTATCAGAGGTGGTCCTCACCCCGGACAATCCTGGTGTCATTCTTCCCCAACAACCGCATTTCGTGACGCCGATCGGTGCCATGAAGATGCAGATCGACTTTTACGATCAGGCGCCCTTTTCCTGATCGGCCATCCCCGTAACGCCAACCGCAGCAAAGGAGATATCATGTCACAACCCCTCAGCGAGCAGACAATCGCCCTCGTCAAGGCTACGGTGCCGGCACTGGAAGCCCACGGTCTGGACATCGTCCGCGAAATGTATTCGCGGATGTTTCAGAACCCTGAGATACGTGACCTGTTCAACCAGTCGCACCATGGCGATGCCGGTTCGCAGCCCCGCGCGCTGACGGGCGCCATACTGGCCTATGCCAGCAACATCGACAATCTCGGAGCACTCGCCCCGGCCGTCGAACGTATCGCCCAGAAGCATGTCGGCTTGCAGATCCTGCCGGAACATTATCCCCATGTGGGCGAAGCGCTGCTGGGCGCGATCAAGGCGGTGCTCGGCGACGCGGCGACCGACGAAATCCTGGCTGCCTGGGGGGAGGCTTACTGGTTCCTCGCCAACATCCTGATCGCGCGCGAAGGCCGTATCTACACCGAGCAGAAGGACACGACCGGAGGCTGGAACGGCTGGCGCGATTTCCGTGTGGAAGAGGTTGTGCGCGAAAGCAGCGTGATCAACTCCTTCATCCTGCGTCCCGTCGATGGCGGCCCGGTCATGAAGTACAGGCCAGGACAATATCTCACCTTCTGGTTCGAGATTCCCGGCCATCCGCCGGTCAAGCGCAACTATTCGATTTCGGCCGCGCCCAACGGGCAGAGCTACCGGATTTCAGTCAAGCGTGAGCCGCAGGGGCTGGCCTCCGGGTGGCTCCATCAGGAAGCCAAGGCTGGAACCATTCTCAAGGTGGGCGCACCTGCCGGCGAATTCTTCCTGGCCGACCATGTCGAGCGGCCGGTGGTCCTGCTTTCCGGCGGCGTCGGCCTGACCCCGATGGTGGCGATGCTGGAGGCGCTGGTCGAAGGCGGTGCGCAGGTTCCCATCCAGTATATCCACGGGACGCATGACCGCGAGACGCACGCGATGCGGAACCATGTCCGGGCCGTCGCCGCCAGGGGCAAGGCGGTCAAGGTGACGGACTTCCATCAGACCCCGCTTGCTGATGAGGTCGAAGGCCGCGATTATGACGCAGCGGGGATCATCACCGACGAATGGCTGGTGGCCAACACTCCGGTCGCCGATGCTGATTATTATATTTGCGGGCCACGCCCATTTCTGCGTCACGCGGTTTCGACGCTGTCGCTGGCAGGCGTACCGTCGGCGCGCATCCATTACGAATTCTTCGGCCCGGCTGACGAACTGCTCGCGGCCTGAGCGAACGGACGATGGACGACATCACCATGGCACGGGCTATCCACGTTCTTGCGGTCCTGCTCTGGATCGGGGGCGTGGCGTTCGTCACGCTCGTGGTGATGCCGTCCATTCGTAATAGCAACCGACCGGAGGAACGGCTTCGCGCCTTCCACCGGCTGGAAGGGCGATTTGCCGTGCAGGCTCGCATCTGGGTGTTGCTCGCGGGAGGTAGCGGCTTCTGGATGATCTATCGGGCCCATATGTGGGAACGGTTCGCCGATCCGCATTTCTGGTGGATGCATGCCATGCTGGGCGTCTGGCTCATCTTTGCCGCGATGCTTTTTGTCATCGAGCCCCGGTTCCTGCATCGGCGCATGGAGCAGTCCGTGCGGCCCGCTGCCGATTTCCGGCGCATGGAATGGACGCACCGCCTGCTTCTGATCTTTGCCCTCGGCACGGTCGCTGGCGCGGTAGCGGGGAGCCACGGACTGATCTGACTTCTGTTCATAGCCGGTTTGCTGGGTGGGGCATGAGATGCCGTGCGACTTGCGTGCCAGGATTCTGATCAATCACAAGTTTTGAAGTCAGCCCGCAAAAACATTCATTTGCGCTCAGGTCGCCGGTTGCCCAACATCGCAACCTAGGCCGTCATGGTGAAGACCGCTTCGAAGGTTGCGCCTACAGGAGAGGATGCCCATGAAGGGGCAGCGATCGAAGTCGTCCGCGACGCACCCATGCCCCACCTGGCATCGTGTGATATGGACTTTCACCATGGCGGTCGCGACATACGGCATCTATCTGCTGCATCGGCATCGCATCATGACAGAAGAGCAGTTGATGCTCGCCATCTTCATCATCGTGCCAGTTTCTGCCTTCCTGCTTTCGGGGCAAGGACAAGATCGATCCGATGACTGGGATGCAGTACGGAAGGACAAGTCCGGAAACACATAATCTTTATTCGTGCTGAGTAGGACTTTGCAAGTCCCGCACATAAATCTCCGATTTCGGAGCAGTCGTTGCGATGTGCAAAATTCTTGCGGTCAGCCATCAATATTTTGATCTATGGACCGGAAACAAGCACCATTAGTCAGGCCCGCGAAGAAGGGGCCATAGGCACGATCACTCTCGATCGTGACAATGTCCATTGTGTCACGGTTGCAAGAGATGACGGTTACGCTCACCGGCGAAATTAAACGCCTGCAATTCCCCACGCTGCAGCTTGATCCGCAGAAGTTGCTCTTCTCGATGAGCAGCTTGCTCGCCGCGGCCATGACGCTTGCCATAGCCTTTTCGGCGAGTTTGCCCCGGCCCTGGTGGGCATTGCTGACCGTTTATGTGACGGCCCAGCCCATGGCAGGAGCCTTCCGTCCCAAAGTCTTCTATCGCCTGGCCGGGATCGCGACGGGGGCGGTGGTCACCATCCTGCTCGTGCCCAATTTGCAGAACTCTCCTGAATTGCTGGTCCTGTGTCTCGCCGCCTGGACGGGCTTTTGCATCTATCTTGCCGTTCTCGATCGAACGCCCCGCGCCTTTCTGTTTCAGATGGCCGCCTTCAGTTCGGCCGTCATCAGCTTTCCCTATCTGGACGATCCCGCCAATGTCTTCGAGACCACCATTGCGCGGGTGGAGGAGATGACGGTCGCGATCCTCTGCGTGACGACGGTCCATGCCCTGTTCCAGCCCTGGAGCGCCACCCCGGTCATTCGGGCGCGGGCGCAATCCTTTCTCGGTCATGCGCGCCGCTGGGCTGCGGAGGCGCTTTCCAGCCGTCATACAAGACTGGAATATGAGCACCGACGCATTCTCGCCGCTGACGTGACCGAGCTTGGCATGATCGCGATACATTTGCCGTTCGACCAGCGCTGGGCGCCGGCGACCAAGCGCCGTGTGACCGCCCTGCAGCAGCAATTGGCCAGCATCCTCCCGCTGGCGTCAGCCGCCGCAAACCGCCTTGATCTGATGCGCGCGGATGATGCGCTTTCGCCGGAACTGATAGAATTGCTGGACGGCATCTCCGCATGGCTGGTGCGCGAGGATAGTCGGCTTGGTCAGGCGGCGTCCCTGATCCGGCAATGCCAACGCATGGCTGCAAAAGCGGAAACCGAACGAAGTTGGACGGCCCTGCTGACTGCGAGCGCCTGTGCCCGCATGGCGGAGTTTCTTTCCGCGCTTGCCGCGAGCAGACGTCTTGCCGACAGGATCGGCAAACCCGGACGGCCCAGCAGCAATACCCTGCAGACCGCATCTTTCGCGCTTGCGAGGGACCATGGCGTGGCGGCGCTGGCGGGGTTCGCGACCGCCACGGCGATCATGATCTATTGCGCGGTCTGGATCTTGCTCGCCTGGCCCAACGGTTCGGCGACGGCGGCTTTCGCGGCGCTCATCACATGCTCCTTCGCCGCCCAGGATGATCCCGCGCCGGTGATCGGCCGCTATTTGCTGGCAACGCTCAAGACCTTTCCGCTGGCAGCCCTCTATCTCTTCGTCATCCTGCCCCGCGTCGACGGTTATGAAATGCTCATCATCACTCTGGCCCCAGCCTTGTTGTGGATGGGCTATATCCAGGCGGACCCGAAGCGCTCGCCCGAGGCCCTGCCGATGTTTTCCTGCTTCATCGTGGCTATGGGCTTCCTGGCCCGGTTCCAGGCCGATTTCGCCCTGTTCGTCAACACGGGCCTCGCGCAACTCGGCGGCATTGTGACGACGCTGGCCGTGACCAAGATGTTCCGCTCGGCCAATGTCCTGTGGACCGCGCGCCGGATCGTGCGGGCCAACTGGGCGGACATGGCGCAACTGGCCGACATCCGCCGGCCTTTCATGCCGCAGCGCTGGACCGCGACAGCCATCGATCGCCTGGGACAGGTCGCCGCGCGGATGGCGATCGTCGAACCGAGCGAGGATCTTCACGCTGCCGATGGCCTCGCCGACCTGCGCATCGGGCGCAACATCATTCCGCTTCGCAGGGCGCTTTCCCATGTACCGCACGATGTCCGTCACAGCCTTGGCGCCGTGCTCGCCGGCCTGACGCGCTTCTACACCGCCCGCTGGCGGCTTGGCCGGGCTGAGGCACCACCGCAGACGCTGCTCGCGACGATGGACCATGCGTTGCGAGCCCTCATCGATCTGCCGATGGATGAATATCGGCGTCCCGCGCTGCGCGCCCTGGTCGGCATGCGGTGCAATCTGTTTCCCGCCGCCAGCCCGCTCACCATGGAGGCGATGGCATGATCGAGGAGATTCATCTGCTCGGCGTGTACATTCCCGCGGCGTTGGCCTGGGCCGTGCTGGCGGTCATCCTCGTTTACCTGCTGCGCGCGCCGCTTCAGCGTCTTCCGGTTCACCGACTGCTCTGGCACCCGAGCCTGCTGGAACTCGCGCTCTTCATCCTGTTCTGGTGGGGGCTGAGCGCCCTTGCCGACGCCTTCCTCTATCGATGGTTCGCTTCCTGACATGTTGCATCGCCAAAATCTTCTGCGTTCGATCGCGACGCTGCTCGTCATCCTGGTCATTCTGGGGGGGATCTATGCGCTCTGGCTGCGTTATCAGGTCGAGCCCGTCACCCGCGACGGCAAGGTGCGCGCCGACATGGTGCCGGTCGCGGCCGATGTAAGCGGCCTTGTGACTGAGGTGCGCGTCAGCGACAACCAGCCGGTCAGGAAGGGCGACGTCCTCCTCGTCATCGACCGCCCGCGCTATCAATTGGCGCTGGAGCAAGCGGTGGCAAATGTCGCGAGCCAGCAGACGGCCCTGGCGCAGGCGATCCGTGAGGACAGGCGCAACCATGCCATGACCGAAGTGATCGCGGCAGAAGCCATCGAGCAGGGCCAGGCGCGGGTCGACCAGTTGCGCGCCGGCATCGGCCAGGCCATCGCTGCGCGCAATCTTGCTCGCTTCAATCTCGATCGCACCTTCGTCCGCGCGCCGGTCGACGGGACGGTCGCCAATATGTCGCTGCAACCGGGCGTCTATCTGACGGCGGGCAAGCCGGCTCTGGCTCTGGTCTATGGCAGGTCCATGCGGGTGGAGGGGTATTTCGAGGAAACCAAGCTGCCCGCTATCCGGGTTGGCGATCCGGCGAGCATCTATCTGATGGGCGTCGCGGACGAGATCGAAGGCCATGTGCAGAGCATTGCGGGCGGCGTCGAGGATCGCGAGCGTGCGGGGGCGGACGGCCAACTCGCCAATGTGAATCCCTCCTTCACGTGGGTCCGCCTGGCACAACGCATTCCGGTGCGGGTGACGATCGACAGGATTCCCCCCCAGGTGCGGATGATCCCCGGCCAGACGGCGACCGTCATCGTCCATCCCCGCAATGACGGCCGCAGCGTGCACCGGAGCTTGCCATGGTGAGGTGGGCCTGTTTTCTCATTCTCGCAGCGATGCTGGGAGGCTGCACGACCGTTGGCCCTGACTATCATCTGCCGGCAGCCGCCACGATCAATGCGCCCGGTGCACAGGGGGATTTTCTCTCCGCCGTCGCGGTCACGAAGGCCGAGCCATTGCCCGATCATTGGTGGAAACTCTATAACGACCCGGTCCTTGACGGTCTGATCGCAAAGGCGCTGGAGGCGAACACCGATCTCCGCGTGGCTGAGGCCAATCTCCAGCACAGTCTTGCCTTGCTGGACGCCCGTGGGGCGAGCCGGGAAATCCAGGGCAGCCTGAACGCGGAAACCAGCTACGCGCAAAGATCCGCGGAGGCGGAGTTGCAGCATGTCCAGCCGCCGACCCGGCAAATCTACAATGCCGGCGTCGCCGTCAGCTATGATCTCGACCTTTTTGGCGGACTTAGGCGAGGGATAGAAGCGGCCAGCGCCGACACGGAAGCTGCCGTCGCCGCGCGTGATCTGGTCCGCGTCAATGTCGCGGCGGAGACGGCGCGGGCCTATGCTGATGCCTGCAACAGCGGGTTCCAGATCGATGTGCTGGGCCGGTCGATCGCGCTCCAGAAAAAGGGGCTGCACCTGACCGGGGTGTTGATCCGCTTTGGCCGCGCCGCGCCCTATGAGCTGGATCATCGCCAGGCCGCGCTGGAAAGCAGCCAGGCGCGCCTGCCCCGCCTCGCTGCCCGTCAGCGCAATGCGCTTTTCCGCATCGCGGCGTTGCAGGGCGGAACCCCGGATCAGGCGGATATGGGTCTGCTTGGTTGCCGCCATCCGCTGGAACTGGCGCAGGTCCTGCCGGTCGGCGATGGCCAGGCCCTGCTCAGGCGCAGGCCGGACATCCGCATGGCGGAGCGCCGTCTGGCGGCTTCGATCGCGCGCATCGGGGTCGAGACAGCGGCGCTCTATCCCGATATCCGGCTGGGTGCCTCGGCCGGATCGACTGGGGCTGCGGCCGATTTTCTCTCACCGCTCACCAACCGCTTCGGCTTCGGCCCTTTGATCAGCTGGACGCTCAACCGCCATGCGGCGCGGGCCCGGATCGCCGCTGCGCAGGCCCAGAGCAGCGCCGATCTCGCGACGTTCGATGGTGTGGTCGTCAAGGCGCTGCGCGAGGTGGAAACGGCGCTCAACAGCTATGCGGCTGGGATCGACCAGCAGCAGGGCCTTGAACGAGCGCGGGCTGAAGCTGAACGGGTCGCCCAGCGCACTATGCAGCTCCGGCGCGGCGGCAAGATCGCCGAACTTCCCGCGCTGGAGGCTGAGCGCGACCTCGTGACGGCAGAGCAGGCGGTGGCCGAAAGCCGGGCGGCGATGAATGAAGATCAGATTGCATTATTCCTTGCCCTGGGCGGCGGCTGGGCAAGCACATCCGGGGAAAAATGAGCTTTACGCGACGGGCCCAGGCGAGCACATTGCGGCCGTCATGGTGGTTATCAGCGTTCGTCGATATCGCGGCTCAATGTGAGGCCGCCAGCCTTCCCATCTTCCTGGCTCAGCACCACTGTCCAGATTGCGTCCGCCGGATAATAGTCGTTGATGGTGATGCGCGCGGAATATGTGCATCTGGCCAGCCGAGGATCGCGCATATCGCCAGTGCATCGCGCGCCAGCGGCCTCGAGCGTGTCGAGGGCATCCCAGAAGGGGATCCCGAACGGCACGGCACGCACAAGCGCAGCATTTGCACTGCCAAGATGGCCGTCCCATTGATAGCCACCCTCCAACGCCTCGAACGTGAACGGACGGACGGGCGAGGGCGCGGCATGGAGCGTAGATGGCTGTGTTGCAAGCAGCAGCGCTGGTATGAATATTCCAGATTTCATCGTTGTTGAGCTTGTCATGGGAATTTTTCGGTCATCTTATCGATGTCCGGACGTCCTGCGACGAGAATGATTTGCGGTAACGGCTCAATAATTCTGCTCGACATAGTTGGCCAGTCGGGCGCTCAGCGCTGCGATGCAGAGTGCAATGGCTTCGATCCGATGTGTTCCTGTCCACTCACCGTCTTCGCCACAGACATGGACCTCTCTCCCGTGCTTCTCGATCCAGCCACCTGCGGGAACAAGCGTCGCGGCTGCGGTGCGCGACGCTGAGTAGCGCAGCGCACGCGCATGTGTTCCGTCATCCTGACGCCAGACGCCTTCCGCTATCATCGGGAGTTCTGCCAAGGCCGGGAATATTGCGAGCGCGATCTTGCCATCGAGATGGCGATCCGGAGCGTTTGCCTGCATGCAGGCGATGATGGCGGTCTTCATTCCATGCTGCCGACGATGATCTCGATCCGCGGTGGTTAAAACGCGACCGCCGGTCATTGTCCGTTCCCCGGGGCAAGGGGACTATCCACGGGTTTGCAGACCGTTTTCAAACGACCATCGCCGATTGAGTACACCCATCCATGGAGGGTGAGCCTTTTTGAGCGCTCCCAGGCCTGGCACACGATCGGATTGGCCGTCAGGGCATCGACCTGCGCTCGGACATTGCGATCGCAAAGGTCGTTTGGGTCGGTCGCACCGGGTTCGTTGTCCTGACACGGACGGCTCTGATAAATCTCCCGGATCGGCGCCAGCCAGTGACCGATTGCGCCATCGGTTTCCGCTGTCATGGCCGCATGAATGCCGCCGCAACCATAGTGGCCGACGACCATGATGTGCTCGACTTCGAGTATCTCGACCGCAAATTGCAGCGCAGCGGCGAAATTTGGATCGTCCGCAATGGCGAGGTTGGCAACGTTGCGATGCACGAACATCTCGCCTGGATCGAGATCGACAATCTCTGTCGCGGGCACGCGGCTATCCGAGCAGCCGATCCAGAAATAACGCGGACGTTGTTGCCCCACAAGACGACTGAAAAATGTTGGGTCGCTATGGGTCTTGGCATCGGCCCATGCGCGATTCCGTTCGAATAGTGACGGGAGGTCGGCAATATTCCATTCCGTCGCTACGACCCCGTCCTTGTCGCGTTCCCGCATTTCGTCTTTCCTATTGTTGAAGATCGACAATCCGGAGATAGGGCTTGAGCGTCATGTAACCCTGAGGGAACTGACGAGCGGCTTCTTCCTCAGACAGTTTGGGGGAAATCACGACGGGGTCTCCTGGTGACCAGTTTACGGGAGTCGCGATGCTGCGCATATCCGTAAGCTGGAGACTGTCGATCACCCGTAATATTTCCGGGAAGTTGCGACCCGTACTGGGAGGATAGGTGAGGATCAGGCGGACCTTCCTGGACGGATCGATCACGAACACCGATCGAACCGTTACTGTGGGATCGTTCTCAGGATGAATCATGTCATAGAGCTTTGAGACCCGCGCGTCGGGATCGGCGATCATGGGGAAGTCCAGCGCGGTGCCCTGCGTTTCGCGAATGTCCTCTTCCCATTTGCGATGGGCTTCGACCGGATCGACGGAGAGACCGATGGGCTTGACGCCACGTTTGTCCCATTCGGGACGAAGTTTGGCGACTTCGCCAAGTTCGGTGGTGCAGACCGGTGTGAAATTCTTTGGATGACTGAACAGCACGCCCCAATGCGAGCCAAGCCAGTCGTGGAAGCGGATCCGGCCGTGCGTGCTTTCCTGTTCGAAATCAGGAGCGATCTGCCCGAGTTGAATCGTCATGGAACCTCCTTCTTTCACCGCCTGTTGTGCGGCACAGGGTTAATTCAAACAAACGAATGTTATTTATGCTTAACAGCAATATTGCGACGTTCATTTGGCATCGTTTTTTGGAGCTGGGCAGCCTTGTCATCAGATCCACAGGCATCCCGAAATATTTCTCGCGGAAGC
>NZ_LFCT01000043.1 GCF_008692605.1 Sphingobium estronivorans | reverse complement strand
GGGGGGGGGGGGGGGGCAGAAGCCCATTGGTTGATGCGCATGGATATGTGGGTGCGGCGATCACCAGAGTCCAATAGAGCGGAAGGAACGAAAACAGCGGCTCAAACGCCGTTCCTTGTTCCCGCTTGCTGTCCTTGCGCTTGAGTGCCTCCATCTCCTGAACAGATTTGATCTGCTTTTCCGCCTGCGCCTTCGGTTCGATTTCGAAGGCTTGACGGGCACCGGGATGGTCAGCGGCCACACGCTGCAGAGCTCTGGTGGAGGGGTGACTTCATTGTGATGCCGCCAAGTTTCGCGCGAAGCCTGCTGTTCCATATCCGCTGCGACGAAAGCGCCGATTGCCGTCGCAACGATGAAGCAGATCAAAGAGGGAAGAAGGCCGTCACTGATATATCCTCCACGATGGAGAAAATACACGCCGGTTGACAAACCCATCGTCAGCAGCGTCAGCGCGCCGGCAAACCAGCGATATCCTCTCCTCGATTGGGCAGGCCCTGGCCTGAACGGCCTTGGATGTTTCATCACTGTCCTGCCTCGGCGGCCGGCACATGGGGTGCTGACTCTGTGACCATCGCAACCTCTCCTTGTGGGTGCATCATCTTCTTGCTAGTGTCCATGAAGCAAATGAATATTATTGTACTTTGAGCGCAAGGATTTGCATGGATGGACATCAGCATTGCCCGCACCTTTCTCGAGGTGGTCAAAACGGGCAGCTTTGTACGCGCCGCGAATAATCTCAATCTCACGCAAACCGCCGTCAGCGCTCGCATTCGCGTTCTGGAGGAGCAACTCGATCGACCGGTATTCATCCGCAACAAGGCGGGCGCGAAGCTGACGCCGGCCGGCGAGCAATTTCTTCGGTTCGCCACGACTCTCGTGCAGGTCTGGGCGCGCGCGCAGCGTGCCGTTGCGCTTCCGCCAGGACGTGAGACGGTCGTCACCGTGGGTGCCGAACTCAGTCTGTGGAGTCCCTTGCTGCGGCACTGGCTGCTGTGGATGCGGCGTGAATGTCCAGAAATCGCCGTGAGCACGCATATCGAGGCTTCGGAGCGTCTGATGGAGCAGGTCCAGGATGGAACGTTGGATGTGGCCGTGCTCTATGCAGCGCCCAGTCGGCCGGGGGTGGTCGCCGAACTTCTGTTCGAGGAGAAGCTGGTGCTTGTCCGAACCACCCCGACCAGTGCATCATTGGCACCCGAGGATCATGTGCAGATTGAATGGGGGGAAGAATTTGCGGCCAGCTATCAGGCCGCTTTTCCTGACCAGCCCAATGCGGTCGTGTCGATCAGCTATGGTCCCCTGGCGTTGGATTATATCCTGGCGACGGGTGGGAGCGGCTATTTCCGAAAGGGCTTCATTCGTCCCTATCTGGAGGAGGGGCGGCTTGCGCTGGTGCCCGGCAGTCCTGAATTCTCCTATTCGGCCTATATGCTGCATTCGACCAAGGCGGACCCCGGGGTCATGGACCGCGTCCGGGCAGGACTCCATGCCGCAGCGAGGATTGCGATATGACGAACGACCCTTTCTCCCCTGTGTGCTATGGCGCAGGCGCGGACGATGGCTATATGGGTTATGCGTTGCGCGATGAATTGCTGGCCGCGCTCAATGAGCTACTCGAAGCCGAACGGGCAGGCGCACGCGTCGCCCTGGTCAGCCGGAAAGCAATGCAGGACGTCCGTTTTTCAGAACTGATGCGGATCGTACGGGCGGACGAAGCGAAATGGTGCGCCATGCTCGCGCGGCAAATCCGGCGGCTGGGCGCTGTGCCATCGCGCAGGACGGGTGCATTTTATGGCAAGGCGATGGCTATCGACGATCCGCGTGAGCGGACCGCTTTCCTCAACCGTGGCCAATCCTGGGTGGTGCACAAGCTCGAAGTGCTGATGCCGCGGGTCAGGGACGAGGTGCTGCATGCCCATCTGAGCATGATGGCTGAGAAGCACCGGACCAATATCGATCTCGCTGAAACTCTTCTTCAAGAGACGGAATGATCGATCCTCCAGGACATATCGACGCTGACCTGTCAGCGTCATCGACGAAAATCTTCGTTCGAGAATGTGCGACGCGGATATTGCTACGGATAATGCAGCAATTATATTTATAGTAAAATGCATTAATAGTCATTTGATTCAATGAACATGTTCGACAAATAGGGTCCTTGATAAAATTCGTTCTTTGGGGGCGATGTGTTAAGGCGACTATTTGGGAAGCCTCTGTTGCGCGCAAAAGAGGCTGTTGCACATCAGACGAAAAATGTTGTCGACGATGCGTGGACTCCAATGGACCTGCCGAAGCGGCGGATGGTCCTGGCGCCTGTGAAACTGAATGACCGAGCGATAGCCGCTCTGGTCGACAGTGGCACTTCGCGAACCATCATCAATGGCACCCTGGCTGCGGAATTGGGGTTGGTGCCGCTGGGTGAGACGTCGGTCTCATCCTTCACGCGCAGAGTTACAGGATTGGGCTATCGCGCGGGAAGGATGGAACTGGCGGGCACGGTCCTGAAGGATTTCATGCTGGACAGCTATGGAACGGCGGAAATCGAGACATTGGCGCGTCAGCATATTCCCTTGATACTGGGGAGGGACGTGCTTCAGACGGTCGACGTCGAGGTCGATTTCGTCAACGACCGCATTCGCTGGGTTCCGAAAGGACGGCGAGGGGCTTTTCAGGCGGACCACATTTTGGCGCTGCATGGGGAACGCGCCGCCTTTCCCTCGATCGATCTGGTCCTTGAAGGGAGGCCGCAAGAGCGGGCGCTGCTTGATCTTGGAAGCGACACGCCCATCACCATGGCGGCCGACTTTGCCCATGAGCAAGGACTTCTCGACGAGCGCTGCCAGTCTTCGGCCGTTTCCATCGGTCTCGAAGGTATCCTCACCAATATTGTATTCTCACTTTTGTGCGTAAAGATCGGCAATTTCGAATGGCATGATGTTCCGGTTCAGGCGGTGAAGAATTGGAAGCTTGCAGAACCCATATCCGTTGGATGGCCCATGTTTCAGGACTTTCGCACTGTCCTGAGCCTGGGCGCAAAGACGATGGGCATGAAGGCAGACAGGACAGCTCTTGCTTCCGAAATCTCAAGGGACAGGCTGGGCATTTCAGGCCGCAGACAGGAAAAGCGGCTTGTGATCTTCCATGTCGCGCCATGGAGCCCCGCCTGGCATGCCGGATTGCGTGTCAACGACGTGATTGTCAGTGTTGATGGCCGAGCCATCAGTAATGACTATCCGGCTCCCGGCGAGCGCATTGGCTTTCGTGCTGCGGGCAGCAACGTCCGTCTAGGCCTCGCTGGAGGACGGACGGTCGATCTGATGCTGATAGATTATTTCTGACAATCGACTGGCGTCGTCGCCGAGCAACATATGGATTGCCGCAATGCCCAGCCGCGACGCCGAGGTCCGTTGCATTTGTTTTGCTAGGTTCAGAGCCATTTGCCCTGCACCGATCATTAAATGAGAGATATTTGATATTAAATAGAAATAATATTCATTTGTCTTATGAATGTACCGGGCGCAAAAGGGCGTCCGAGTGGAAGATGCTTCACGATAGGTCCGTGCGACAGCGGCATCTGAGTGGATGGGGCGCTGTCGGACGGAGTTGAGCACCGAGGGACAAAGCGCATGGCTGCACCGGAAACGCCAGGGCGCCCTCTATCCCTGGGGCGGTGGCGACACCGGGTAACACTGGCCCGGTTGCTCACTGCGGTGCAGATGCATTGGCTCACAGAGGGGCGATTATTCAATGAGTGAACAGGACATACCATTATTGGATCCGCAGACGATCGCTGCCGCATTTGGCGTGGCAAGCGATACGGCCTATGGCGCCGTCGTTCCCCCGCTCTATCTGTCCACCACCTATGAGTTCGAAGGCTATGGCAAGCCGGGCCTTTATGACTATGGCCGGGCGGGTAATCCCACACGGGATCTCCTGGCGGATGCGATCGCCACGCTTGAAGGCGGAGCGGGGGCGGTTGTCACATCGAGCGGCATGTCGGCGCTCGATCTCCTCGTTGGGGGGCTTCGGTGTAATGACCTCGTGCTGGCGCCGCATGATTGCTATGGCGGTACGATGCGCCTCCTCAAGGCCCGTGCGGAACGAGGTCATTGTTCGGTGCGCTTCGTCGATCAGTCCAATGATGCGGCCTTCGCCGCGGCTTTGGAAGAGATGCCGAAGCTGGTGTTGATCGAGACGCCGAGCAATCCGCTCATGCGTGTCGTGGATATCGCGATGCTCGCGGCGCAGGCCCGTGGCGCCGGGGCCGCGGTTGCTGTCGATAACACTTTCCTGTCACCTGCTGTTCAGCGGCCCATCCGTCTGGGCGCCGATTATGTCATTCACTCCACCACCAAATATCTCAACGGGCATTCCGACGTGATCGGAGGGGTGGTCGTTGCGGCGACTTTGGCTGAGGCAGAGAGGCTGCGCTGCTGGGCCAATGTCGTCGGCGTCGGTGGAGCCCCGTTTGATTCCTGGGCGACGCTTCGAGGGCTGCGGACGCTGTTCGCGCGGATGGCGTTCCAGCAGAACAATGCGATGGCGGTCGCCCACTATCTTGAGGCTCACCCCGCGGTCTCCAGGGTCTATTATCCGGGACTCGCTTCTCATCCCGGCCATGCCATCGCATCGCGACAGCAACAAGGGTTCGGAGCGATGCTCAGCTTTGAGCTTGCCGGAGGGGTAGAGGCTGTGCAGCGGTTCAGTTCCGCCGTCAGGTTCTTCACTCTGGCAGAATCGCTTGGTGGTGTGGAGAGCCTTGTCGCTCATCCGGCGACCATGACCCACGCGGACATGGGTGAAGAGGCTCGGGCCGTAGCCGGAATAAGCGACAATTTGCTCCGGCTTTCGGTTGGGCTTGAGGCAGAACGGGATCTCATAGCTGGTCTCGAGGCCGGTCTCGCGGCATGTTCCAACTGAACCATCATGGCTTCGCCCAGGCGAAAGGAGGCGTGAAATGCCCGGCTATGTGATTGCCGTCGATGTTTTCGGCCTTGTCCTTGCGGTCATTGGCTTCAACATGGCCTTTCGCCAGCCATTTGTCCGACGGTTGCTCGGCCGACCGGGGCCGCTGTCTTCGCCTCTTTCGCAAGGCGACGAGGAGGATCCATTGACATATGTTCTGCGCATCGCGGGGGTCATGATCATGGTGTTCGGCATTGCCATTGGCGGAATGCTTACGCTCTTCAATCTGGCTTAGAAAGACCTGGGCATGGCAGCGGACAGGACAATGAATCAGCTTGCCTCTCGCCCGGCGCCGGAATGGAGAACCGGCCAATGGTTCAACAGCGACCGGCCCCTTGCGCTTGCGGATTTCCGTGGTCGCGTCGTCGCGTTGCACGCCTTCCAGATGCTTTGCCCCGGTTGCGTCGCCAACGGGATTCCTCAGGCGCAGCGCATTGCCCGGCTATTCGATCCCGCGCGCGTTGCCGTTGTCGGTTTGCACACCGTCTTCGAGCATCATGAGGCGATGGGGCCTGCGGCGCTGGCAGCGTTCATCCGCGAGTATCGCCTGACCTTCCCGATCGGTGTCGATTTGCAGGATGCAAATGGTCCTCTTCCATACACCATGGCGGCCTACGGGATGAAAGGCACGCCTACCCTGGTCTTGATCGACCAGCAAGGTCGGCTCCGCAAACGCAGCTTCGGAGTGGAAGACGATATGCGCGTGGGCGCTGACATCGCAACTCTGCTGGCTGAGGAAATCCCTTATGAACCACGAATATGACGACCCCATCGGGGACGAACAGCTTATGGACGCCAGATGCCGTGCTGCCGGGCGTTATCGGGCAGCGGATTGCGATCTCCATGGTCTCGTCACGCGAATCGTGGCGGAATGTTTCTGCTCCTGCGTGACATCGCCGCTGGACGCCCGCGCCACCTCAGGACACGCCGGAGTCGTTGATGAAATTTGCCGCGGCGTTCGGCTTATTCTCGCCAGTGGGCAATTGATTGACGGGATCGATGAGGCGTTGGTGGAGGCATTTCCCGCGAGCGCCCCTCCAGCATGGATCTGGGGCGGCTGATGAACGGCACGTTCGATATCAAGCGGATCTACGCGCGCCCCAGTGATGCCGATGGCCAGAGGGTGCTTGTGGACCGGATCTGGCCGAGAGGCGTCTCGAGGGAAGATGCAGCCCTCAATCTGTGGCTCAAGGAGATTGCGCCCAGCACAAATCTCAGGAAATGGTTCGGCCATGATCCTTCGCGTTTTGAGGCCTTTCGCCACCGTTACCGTCAGGAACTCGATGCGAATCCGAAGGCCCTGGCTGAGCTCTATGCACTGGCTGACCATGGGCATGTGACGTTGCTCTATGCAGCGCACGACGAGCATGTAAATCACGCTTTGGTATTGGCGGAATATCTCAAGGATCATGGGTGCAAGCTCGGCCATCCGACCGGCGCTGATTGACTGCCGAAGCCCTTCGCGCGCGTGCAGGCGCGTTTGGCGAGCAATATCGGATGACAATCTTCTCCCGCGCTGTGGTCCGTGTCACGCGCTGGTGGAGGACGATCAGCCACCTTCTCTACATTTTATGCCTTGGTTCGCAGCATCTTGTTTTTCTTTGGCTTCAACGTCACCTTTGCGGTGATCATCGATGGTGCGGAGTTCCTATGTCTGAAAATCAGCCAAAAGCCGAAACGATCGCTGTGCATGCGGGATGGCGGGCCGATCCGACGACAGGATCGGTCGCGGTGCCGATCCATCAGACGACATCTTATCAGTTTCGCGATGCGGAACATGCAGCATCGCTCTTCGCCCTCCAGGAAATGGGCAATATCTATACGCGGATCATGAATCCGACGACCGATGTTCTGGAAAAGCGCGTCGCCGCGCTGGAAGGCGGCGCTGCCGCCCTGGCGGTCGCTTCGGGCCAGGCGGCTTCTGCCTATGCGATCCAGAATCTGGCCCGGACCGGGGACAATATCGTCAGTTCGACGGCGCTTTATGGCGGCACCTACAATCTGTTCGCGAACACGCTGAAGGATCAGGGGGTGGAGGTCCGCTTCGTCGATCCATCCGATCCTGAGAATTTCCAACGAGCCACGGACGACCGGACGCGCGCCTATTATGCCGAGACCCTGCCCAATCCGAAGCTGGAGGTGTTCCCGATCGCGGACGTCGCCGCCATCGGGCGGGAGGCAGGAATCCCACTCATCATGGACAATACGGCCGCACCGCTGCTCTGCCGCCCGATTGATCATGGCGCGGCCATCGTCGTCTATTCCGCGACCAAATATCTGGGCGGGCATGGTACGTCGATCGGCGGTCTGATCGTCGACGGCGGGAATTTCGACTGGACGGCTCATCCCGGGCGGCAGCCGCTGCTCAACACGCCCGATCCCTCCTATCACGGCGCAATCTGGGCGGAGGCGGCAAAGCCTCTTGGCCCCATCGCCTATATTCTGCGGGCAAGGGTCGTCCTGTTGCGGGATCTTGGCGCCGCGCTGTCGCCTTTCAATGCGTTCCAACTGATCCAGGGGATTGAAACGGTGGCGCTGCGGATGGAACGGCATTGCGCCAATGCCGTCCGGGTGGCCGAGCATCTGTCGCGCCATCCCGCAGTCATCCGGGTGATCCACCCCTCGCAGCAGGACGGCCGTGCCAGAGAACTGGCGGACCGGTATCTGACGGGAGGGCAGGGCGGCCTTGTCGGTTTCGAACTGGCCGGCGGGGTCGAGGCGGGGCGGCGCTTCATCGACGCGCTGAAGCTTCTCTATCATGTCGCCAATATCGGCGATGCGCGTAGCCTGGCCATCCATCCTGCCTCGACGACCCATTCCCAGCTGAACGAGGCGGAGCAGCGCGCGTCCGGCGTGTCGCCGGGCTATGTGCGGCTGTCCATCGGGATCGAGCATATCGATGACATATTGGCCGATGTCGATCAGGCGCTGGCGGCGGTCAGCTGAAACAACCGGCGGCTCCATGTGCTATTCCGCATGGAACCGCCGGTTCGCTGTCGTTATCCGGCCGTGCCACAGGCCCGGTCCTGTCTGTTTGACTCAGGCGGCGCGCCTGAGCCATGAAGCCGCCATGCATTTACGCAACGATCATGTGCGCTTCCGCTACCAAGGGGGACAGCTTCTCGCGGGCATCTAGCCCCGAGTGCCGGCGCTTCACGCCCCGGGCTCGGGGCAAATCGACAGATGGGGGCACGCCATTCCGATGCGCGCCCATTCCTCTTGAGAGCCAGCGCCATGACCAGAATGCCAAAGCGGGCCAGGCCGCCCGTCCATCTTATCGATATCGAAGCCGAAGGGCTGACCAATCTTGCCCTCGGGATCGCGGATAGCATGCCGCAGGTCAGCGAACTGCTGCTGGACGAAATCGCCCGCGCGCAAACCCATCGGGCCGAGCGGATACCGCCGGACGTCGTCACCATGCACTCCTCGGTCGAATTCGTCGATGAGGCGAGCGGTGTCGACCGAACCGTGCAGATCGTCTACCCGGCGCAGGCGGATATCGCCGCTGGACGGATTTCCATCCTGCCCCCTATCGCAGCGGGTCTGATCGGGCTGCGCGAGGGGCAGTCCATCAACTGGCCGG
>NZ_LFCT01000042.1 GCF_008692605.1 Sphingobium estronivorans | reverse complement strand
CGCCAAATGTTCTGACGACGGACAGCTCTGGCAACCTCTCTCGGTGGTCCTTTTGATAACGCCGAAAGGCTTCAATACCTTCCTGCTGGTAAATCTGGTGCTCAAGCGAGAAGTCGAAAAGCGCAGTCGACGTAATACCAACTACAAGTTTGCTTTCGATAGGATATGCCATGCAGCCCCGTCATGCCAAAGAGTGACGCAAACGTAATGACCCGCCAAGGCATTTCAATGCGTTCTGCTGAAAATCTTCGGCCGTTGCGACATGCAAACCGAATTCGGCTTCAATCCGCCGCCATCCGCTTTATCGCCCTTTGCTTCGAGCCCGCCGAAATCATAAGCCCAAAACGCGTTCCACAGGGAAACGACGCCCCTCCGGTGTTAAGGCACTTTTAGTCGGGGCAATCCAGCCGATAAGGCCAAAGCCCCCTTCCACCTTAACCCTTAGGCAGCAGCAGGCTAGAGTCCCCGTAGCTGTAGAAACGATAGCCTTCCTTTATTGCGTGCCTGTACGCTGATTGCATTTTTTCCGTTCCCATCAAGGCGCTTACCAGCATGAACAGCGTCGATTTGGGCAGGTGGAAATTGGTCATCAGCCCATCGATCGCCCGGAATCGATAGCCCGGCGTGATGAAAATCCGCGTTTCGTCCGCGAAGGGCCGGATGATGCCATCCTCTCCGCAAGCGCTTTCCAGCAGGCGCAGACTGGTGGTGCCGACCGAGATCAAACGCCCGCCCGCCTGCCGCGCGGCATTCAACCGATCCGCCGTCGCCTGATCGATCCGTCCCCATTCAGCGTGCATCCGATGGTCGTCGGTGTCGTCCGCCTTGACCGGTAGGAATGTCCCCGCCCCCACATGGAGGGTCAGCGTTTCCGTCGCGATACCCGCCGCCTCCAGCGCCGCCATCAATTCAGGCGTGAAATGCAGCGCCGCCGTGGGCGCGGCGACCGCGCCGTCCTCCCGCGCGAACATGGTCTGATAATCGCTGCGGTCGCGCTCGTCCGTGGGACGCTTGCTGGCGATATAGGGCGGCAGCGGCATCCGTCCCGCCCGCTCCAGCAGCACCTCCACCGGCTCTTCGCCCTCGAAGCTCAGCGTGACCCCGCCATCCTCGTCGCGCGGACCGGCAAGCGCGGTGACGCCTGCGCCGAAATCGATCCGGTCGCCATCGCGCACCCGCTTGGCGTTGCGTAGAAAGGCTTGCCACTCCCGCAGGCCGAGGCGCTTGTGCAACGTCGCGCCGATCCGGGCATTGCCGCGCATCCCCTCAAGCTGGGCCGGGATGACCCTGGTGTCGTTGAACACCAGCACATCGCCCGCGCGCAACAAGTCAGGCAGGTCGCGCACGATACGATCTTCGAACGCTCCCTCGCCAGGCACCAGCAGCAGCCGCGCCGAATCGCGAGGCGAGGCGGGCCGAAGCGCAATGCTCTCGGGCGGCAGGTCGAAATCGAACAGATCTACGCGCATGACATCCAGCCCCGGCGAGCGGAGATGCTTATTTCTGCTTCGGCGCGACCGGCTTCTTCGCGGGCGCGGGCTTCTTGGCCGGCAGCGGCGCGACGATCGACGGTGCGGGTGGGGTCGGCAGCGCGGTCACGGGCGGCTTGCCGTCGCTTTCGATCGAGGCCTGCAGGATGATCGTCGGATCGGCCGGCGGCTCGCCCTGATGGATCGCGTCGACATATTGCATGCCGTCGATCACGCGGCCGAAGACGGTGTACTTTTTGTCGAGTTGCATGCGCGGCAGGAAGACGATGAAGAACTGGCTGTTCGCGCTATCGTCGCTCTGGGCACGCGCCATGGAAACGGTGCCGCGCAGATGCGGCATCGGGTTGAATTCCGCCTTCAGGTCGGGAAGCGTCGAACCGCCGGTGCCGTCGCCCTTCGGGTCACCGCCCTGCGCCATGAAGCCGGGGATGACGCGATGGAATTTCAGGCCGTTGTAGAAGCCCTGCCGCGTCAGTTCCTTGATCCGTTCGATATGGTTCGGCGCGATGTCGGGGCGCAACTGGATGCGCACGCGGCCGCCGCTCGACAGATCGAGGTCCCACACATTCTGCGGATCGACCGGCACGGTCGCGGGCGGCAACTTGGAAGCCGGGTCGAGACCGAGCTGCTTGGCCGTCTGTTCCGCGCGGACGGCGGCCTCCTCCTTCTTCATTTCCTGGGCATTGCCTCCCCCGCCCTGGGCCAGGGCCGCGCCGCTCGATGCATAGAGAGCGAAACCGATCGCCACGGTCTTGAGCGCCGACGTGAACCGCATGAATGAAGCTTTCCTAATATGTCTGGCCAGTTGCGAAGTTGCCTCTGATAACGCCCTCTTCGCGATTGGCAACTGAACGAAGGCTGAGTCGAGCCTTTACTGGCCCTTAAGGCCGAGCTTCGCAACGCGCGCCTCCACCTCGTCGCGCACCGCCGGGCTGACGAATTTTTGGATCGGCCCGCCATAAAGCGCGATTTCCTTGACCAGACGCGATGCGATGGGTTGCAGCGATACGTCCGCCATCAGAAAAACGGTCTCGACCCGGCCGTTGATCTGCTGGTTCATGCCCGCCATCTGATATTCATATTCAAAGTCCGCGACGGCGCGCAGTCCCCTGATGATGATGCTGGCGCCCTGCGATTCGGCAAAGTCCATCAGCAGCGAGTTGAAGCCGGTGACGACGATTTCCGTGTCGATCCCCGCGCATTCGCGGCGGACCATGGCCAGCCGCTCCTCGTCGGAGAACATGGGTGACTTGGAAATGTTGGTCGTGACGCCGATCACCAGCTTGTCGACCAGCTTCGCCCCGCGCCGGATGATGTCCATATGACCCAAGGTGATCGGATCGAACGTGCCGGGATAAACCCCCACCCTCTGCTTGCTCATGCCCCTAGCGATCCCTTTCCACGATATAATCCGCAATGGCGCGCAGCAGGTCGGCCTCCGCGCCATGTCCATGCAAATGCGCCTTGGCCTGTTCGACGAGCAGGCGGGCCTGTTCCCGCGCCCGCTCCACGCCCAGCAGCGAGACGAAGGTTTCCTTGCCCGCCGCCGCATCCTTGTGCAGCGCCTTGCCGGCAAGGTCGGCGTCGCCTTCCACGTCGAGCAGGTCGTCGGCGATCTGGAAGGCAAGGCCGATGTCGCGCGCATAGCCATGCAGGCGAGTGCGTGCTTCGGGCGGGATGCGCGCCATGATCGCCGCCGCATCGACGCTGAAGCCGATCAGAGCGCCGGTCTTCAATTGCTGGAGCCGAGTGACGGTGGAGAGGTCGAAGCTCGCCTTTTCCGCTTCCAGATCCATCATCTGGCCGCCGGTCATGCCGCCGGCGCCGGTGGCGACGGCCAGAGCCTTGACCAGATCGACGCGCACGAAGGGATCGGGATGGGTTTCCTCATCCGACAGCATTTCGAAGGCGAGGTCGTGCAGGGCATCGCCCGCCAGGATCGCCGTCGCCTCGTCGAACGCCTTGTGGACCGTCGGCTTGCCACGGCGCAGATCGTCATCGTCCATCGCCGGCAGATCGTCATGCACCAGCGAATAGACATGGATGCATTCGACCGCGACACCGACGCGCAAGGCCGATTCCTGCGAGATGTTGAACAGTTCGCTCGCCGCCTGGACCAACAGCGGGCGCAACCGCTTGCCCCCGCCCATGGCCGCATGGCGCATCGCTTCATAGACGCGGGCGCGCGGATCGTCCGGGACCGCCAACAGCGCGTCGAACAGACGGTCGACTTCCGCCGCGACGGCGGCGGCACGGGTGGCGACCAGGCTCATGCCCGCCTCTCCCAAAGGCCTTGCACTCAGTCCGCGCCGAAGGGCTGCGCGCCCGTCACGGCGCCACTGGCGTCAAGGGTCAGCTTGGCGATGCGTGCCTCGGCCGCCTGAAGCCGTTCCATGCAGCGTTTCCGCAATTCCTCGCCCTGCGAATAAAGCGAAATGGATTCGTCGAGCGGAACATCGCCGCTCTCCAGCCGCCGAACGATCGATTCGAGCGCGCGCAGCGCATCCTCGAACGACATTTGCGACGGATCGCCCTGCTGTACCATGCTGTCTTGCGCCATGGCCCTGCATTGGCCGCGCCTGCCCGCCCGGTCAAGTCCGCATGGGCCATGAGTGCCGATTCCGGCTTTGCTCCCGCGTCGTCGTCATGAAAACGTCATGACGTCGCGTCAGGGGCTGGCGGACTTATGGCAGTTTTGCGTTGACGCTGAGCGCAGCTAATGCACATAGAAGGACCGCTATGAAATATTATCTCCCCCTCATCTCCGTAGCGGCGGTCGCGCTGCTGTCGGCCTGCAACAAGAATGACGAACCCGAAGTCGTCGGCGGCCCCGCCGATCCGATGGCTGAGAAGCTGGCCAATGCCGCGCCGGTCGAGCTGCCGCCTTCGGTGCAGGCCAGCCGCCAGTATCGCTGCAAGGACAACAGCCTGCTGTTCGTCGACTTCATGAGCGACGGCAAGACCGTGCAGGTCCGCACCGAGAAGAACGGCGCGGCGACCAAGCTGACCGCCGCCGAAGCCGGCAAGCCCTTCGAAGCCGAAGGCTACAAGGTCGAGGGTTCGGACAAGCAGATCACCGCCACCCTGCCGGGCAAGAGCGCCCTGAGCTGCAAGGCCTGATCCCTTTCATCTTCCCAGTCCAGGCCGGCCTTCCCTATATGGAGGCCGGCCTTTTTTATTGCCTTAACGCAGTTCCGGTTCCCCCGCTTCAATCGGGTCCGGCCCGAAGCGGTTGGGACCGCGCGTGCCGCCCATGATCAGGAAGATGAGCAGGACGATGCTGCCGATGAGCGGAAAGACGACGATCAGCAGCCACCAGCCGCTGCGGTCCGTATCATGCAACCGGCGGACCGATACCGCCAGGTTGGGAATCAGCATGGCCAGCGCGAACAGCCCGGTCAACGGCCCACCGCGCGTGCTGTAGCCCGCACTGGCCCACCACGGTCCGCGCTGCACCCAGCGATCCGTGGTGGTGAGGCCCAACATGGTTTCGACCAGCGACAGGGCGATGAAGCAAAGCAGCAGGAACAGGACGAACATCCAATATTCCTTCGGCCGCGACCGGCCGGAGAATTTGGCGTAACGGCGCAGCGGCAACAGCATCCATTCCATGCAGGCATCCCCTTTCGATTTGCACAACGCCTGAACGCTAGCATGTTTTCATGGGCCACCGCGAGCGCCAGGATTGTCTATGGCATTGTCTATCCGGCGCTCCCCAGCTAAAGGCGCGCACATGACCAGCACCGCATCCCAGATCACGCCCCAGGTCGTCGCCGAACATGGGCTTTCTCCCGAAGAATATGACCGCGTTCTGAACGCGCTCGGCCGGGAACCGAATCTCACCGAACTCGGCATTTTTTCGGTGATGTGGTCGGAGCATTGCTCCTACAAAAGCTCGCGAATCCACCTGAAGAAACTGCCGACCGAAGGCCCGCAGGTCATTTGCGGCCCCGGCGAGAATGCCGGCGTCGTCGATATTGGCGACGGCCAGGCGGCGATCTTCAAGATGGAGAGCCACAACCACCCCAGCTACATCGAACCCTATCAGGGCGCGGCGACCGGCGTCGGCGGCATCCTGCGCGACGTGTTCACCATGGGGGCCCGTCCGGTGGCCAACATGAATGCGCTGCGCTTCGGTCGTCCCGATCACCCGAAGATGAAGCATCTCATCAGCGGCGTGGTGCATGGCATTGGCGGCTACGGCAATTGCGTGGGCGTGCCGACCGTGGGCGGCGAGGTGAATTTCCATCCCGCCTATGACGGCAACATCCTGGTCAACGCGATGACCGTTGGCGTCGCGGACACCGACAAGATCTTCTATTCGGCGGCATCCGGCATCGGCAATCCGATCGTCTATGTGGGGTCGAAGACCGGCCGCGACGGCATCCATGGCGCGACCATGGCCTCGGCCGACTTCGGCGACGATGCCGACGCCAAGCGGCCGACCGTGCAGGTCGGCGACCCCTTCACCGAAAAGCTGCTGATCGAAGCCTGCCTTGAGCTGATGGCGTCGGACGCGATCGTCGCCATTCAGGACATGGGCGCGGCGGGCCTCACCTCCTCCTCGGTGGAAATGGCATCCAAGGGCGGCGTCGGCATCCAGCTCAACATGGACGACGTACCGCAGCGCGAAACCGGCATGACGGCCTATGAGATGATGCTGTCGGAGTCGCAGGAGCGCATGCTGATGGTGCTCCAGCCGGGCAAGGAAGCCTTTGCCGAAGCGATTTTCCGCAAGTGGGAACTGGACTTCGCGGTGATCGGCCATGTGACCGACACTGGCCGCATGGTGCTGGTCCACAAGGGCGAGACGGTGTGCGACATTCCGCTCGCGCCGCTGGCCGACGATGCGCCGCTCTACGATCGTCCGGCGATGCCGAAGGACGAATATAAGCTCTGGTCGGGCGTCCAGCCGTTGGGCGAGATCGCCGAGAGCGCCGATATCGGCGCGGACCTGATCACGCTGATGGGTTCGCCCGACATCGCGTCGCGCCGCTGGATCTGGGAACAATATGACCACATGGTCGGCGCCGACACGGTGCAGCGCCCCGGTGGCGATGCGGCGGTCGTCCGCGTCCATGGCTCGCAGAAGGGCATTGCGATCAGCACCGACTGCACCCCGCGCTATTGCTATGCCGACCCCTATGAAGGTGGGAAGCAGGCCATTGCGGAATGCTATCGCAATATCTCGGCCGTCGGCGCGACGCCGCTCGCGGTCACCAACTGCCTCAACTTCGCCAATCCGCAGCGGCCGGAGATCATGGCGCAGTTCACCGGCTGCCTGGAGGGCATGGGCGACGCCTGCCGCGCGCTCGACTTCCCCATCGTGTCAGGCAATGTCAGCCTCTACAATGAATCCAAGGCGACCGGCGGCGGCTCGGCGATCCTGCCGACCCCGGCGATTGGCGGCATCGGCCTGCTGAGCAATGTCGACGCCATGGCGACCGTGGCCTTCAAGAAGGAAGGCGACGCGATCTGGGTCATCGGCGGAGAAGGCACGCATCTCGGCCAATCGATCTGGCTGCGCGAGATTGCGGGCCGGGAAGCGGGCGACGCGCCCAAGGTGGATTTGGCCGCCGAGCGTGCCAACGCCGAGGCCGTCCGCGCGCTGGTCGCGGAGGGCAAGGTCAATGCGGTGCATGACATTTCCGATGGCGGCCTGCTGGTTGCCGTGACCGAAATGGCGCTGGCAGGCGGCATCGGCGCGGAGCTCAGCATTGCCCTCACGACGGCGAGCGCCTTCGGCGAGGATCAGGGCCGCTACATCGTCGCTGCGCCGCAGGGCGTCGAGATTGTCGGCGCCGTGAAGATCGGCACTTGCCGGGGCGACAAGGTCGCGGGCGTGGCGCTGGCCGATCTGCGTAGCGCGCATGAAGGCTTCTTCCCTGCGCTGATGGACGCTGAGCTCTAAGGCACAGCGCAATCATGCTCCTGCGAAGGCAGGAGCGCGTTGCTTTTCACGGCCGGCTTTGAGGAGAAACTCCATGGCCTTTACCGCGAAGATTCTCCTGCTCGGCTCGGGCGAACTCGGCCGCGAGTTCGTGATTTCCGCCAAGCGCCTCGGGGCTGAGGTCATCGCCTGCGACAGCTACGAAGGCGCCCCCGCCATGCAGGTCGCGGACGGGTTCGAAGTCTTCTCGATGCTCGACGGCGACCTGCTCGCCAAGGCGATCGAAAAGCATCAGCCCGACTTCGTGGTCCCCGAAATCGAGGCCATCCGCACCGAGGTTCTGGCCGATTTCGAGGCGAAGGGCATCACCATCGTCCCGTCCGCCCGCGCGACGATCATGACCATGAACCGCGACCGCATCCGCGAGGTCGCGGCGGTGGAACTCGGTCTGCGCACGTCCCGCTATCGCTATGCCGAAACGCTGGAGGAAGTGCTGGCGGGCGCCGCGCATACCGGCCTGCCCTGCGTCATCAAGCCGGTCATGTCCTCCTCCGGCAAGGGCCAGACCACAGTGCGCAGCGCCGACGGACTGGAAGCGGCGTGGAACTATGCCGTCGCCAACATGCGCGGCGACCGCAGCCGCGTGATCGTCGAGGAGTTCATCGCCTTCGACTATGAAATCACGCTGCTGACCGTGCGTAGCCGGGATGGCGTCAGCTTCTGCCCGGCCATCGGCCACCGGCAGGAACGCGGCGATTATCAGGAAAGCTGGCAGCCCACTCCCATGTCGAACGCGGCCCTCGCCGCCGCGCAGGACATGGCTCGGAAGGTCGTCGACAATCTGGGCGGCTACGGCATTTTCGGCGTGGAGTTCTTCGTGAAGGGCGAGGATGTCATCTTCTCGGAACTGTCGCCTCGCCCGCATGACACCGGCATGGTGACGTTGATCTCGCAGAATTTCAGCGAATTCGACCTGCACGCCCGCGCAATCCTCGGCCTGCCGATGCCGGACGTGATGCTACATGGGGCCGCGGCTTCGGCGGTCGTTTTGGCGGATCGCGAATCGGACGATTTCCGGTTCGAAGGGCTGGCGGACGCATTGTCGACGCCGGGCGGCGAGGTGGATCTGCGCCTCTTCAGCAAGCCGACGACGCGTCCCTATCGCCGCATGGGCGTGGCCCTTGCCCGCGCCGAAGACGCCGACTCGGCGCGCGCCATCGCGGCGGAAGCGGCAGGCAAGGTGCGGATCATCTATGGGGAATAGCTAAACGGCGCGCGTCACGCGCCCGAACAACAGCTGATAGACATCGTCGCCGCCGCTCTCGTCAAAGGCCGCCATCACCCGGCGCAAGTCCTTCGGACCGAGCGGCTTGCGCCCCTCGTTCGGCACCACGGCGCCAATGCCCTTCAAATGCGCGATCAGCCCTTTCGCACCGCCGCACGGCAAGGCATAATCCTCGTCAAAGGCAAAGCCATCCTCGAAGCGGCCGAGCATCGACCGCAGCGTTTCGAGCGAAGGATAATCCGGAATCCCGGCGACCATGGCACTGGCATCGTGCGCCGCGCGCCAGCGGGCGAAGCTGCCCCGTCCCATGGTCGAGAAGATGAGGCTCCCCCCCGGCCTCAACAAACCGACCAGCCGGGCAATGGCGCCCTCCAGATCGTCGAACCACTGAAAGGCCAGGCTGGAGAGGATGAGGTCGAACCATTCACCCTCGAATATCGGCGCCTCTCCATCCATCGTCACAAACGTGCCCGCGACCAGCCCTCCGGTCGCCGCCCGCGCCAGCATGGCAGGCGACAGGTCCGTCACCACCAGTTCCGCGCCCGGCCAGCGGGCCTGAATATCCCGCGTCAGAAAGCCGGTGCCGCAGCCAATCTCCAATATCCGCCCAACGCCGCCGGGCTTCTGCCGTTGCGCGAGATCGGCAACCAGCGCCGCCGCGCACCGTTGCGGCCCGGCATGATCGTCATAATGCCGCGCCGCCGCGCCGAAAGCGTCGCTTATTCGTTGCTTGCGGTGGCCGTTCATGGCTAGTCGCATTGACAGAGCCACACCCGCTTTTCCAGCCTCTTCAAGGACCATCCTGCCCCATGACCGCCTTTTCTTCCCGGATTCCCGCCATGGACGTGCTGCGCGGCTGCGCGGTCATGGGAATCCTCTGGATGAACATCGCGGCCTTCGCCTTGCCCGAACAGGCCTATTTCAGCCCGGCGGCAGCGGGACCGCTCTCGGCCGGCGACATGATCTTCTGGGCGGTGAGCTTCCTGCTGGTCGACGGTAAGATGCGGGCGCTGTTTTCCATGCTGTTCGGCGCGTCGATGCTGCTGCTGATCGACAGGGAGGAAATGGCGGGGCGGGACGGCCGCCGGGCGCAGATGCTCCGCGCGGCGTGGCTGTTCGTCTTCGGCCTGGCCCATTATCTATTGCTGTGGTGGGGCGACATATTGATGATCTATGCGCTGGTCGGCCTCGCCGCGCTGCTTTTCGTGCGTCAGGAACCGCTGGCGCTGGTCAAATGGGCCTTTCTCTTCTTCCTGCTGCATTTCCTCGTCTGCGCTTCCTTCATCGCCACGCTCTACGCCTGGAGCCATGCCGCGGCGCCCAATGTCAGCGCCGGTTTCGCTTATTTCATCGAGTCCTTTTCCAATCCGATGCATCCCGCGATCCGCAGCGAGATCGCAATCTACAGGGGCGGCTATGCGGGCATCCTGTTGCATCATGTCGCCCTGTTCGGCGGCCAGTGGGTGACGACGCTCCCCTTCGTGGCGTTCGACACGCTGGGCTTCATGCTGCTGGGCATGGCGATGCTCAAGGGCGGTTTCCTGACCGGGCGCTGGCAGGCGGAGCAATATTGGCGAACGGCGCGCCATTGCTTCCTGATCGGCCTGATCCCGATGGCGGGCCTTGCCGCGTGGGTGATCGGCAGCGGCTTCGCCGCGCTGCCCGCGCTGGGCACGGTGCTGGCATGGTCCTTCCCCTTCCGCATTCCGCTGGCGGTCGGCTGGGCTGCGCTGATCCTGTGGCTGTTCGCGCGCTATCGCGACCGCGCGCCGGCCCATCGCATCGCGGCTGTCGGTCGCCTGGCGCTCAGCAATTATCTGGGCACCAGCCTGGTCATGTGCGCGATTTTCTACGGATGGGGCTTGGGCCTGTTCGGCCACATGCGCTATAGTCAATTGCCGCTGTTCGTGATTCCGGCGTGGATATTCATGCTGCTCTGGTCACCGCTCTGGCAAAAGCGATTCGCACTGGGACCGATGGAGTGGCTGTGGCGAACACTCGCCAGGGGCCAGACGCAAAAGATTCGCAACAGCGATTAAATCACTATTGCGACCTATTATCACTTAAGCTATCTCCCTTTGCAGGAGATTTGCATGGTTGTCTGTGTCTGCAATGCCATTCGTGAAAAAGATCTGAAGGAAGTCGCGCGCGAAGGTTGCGCGACGCCTTGCAGCGCCTATGCGCGCCTCGGCCGGCGGCCCAAATGCGGTCAGTGCGTGCCCTTCGCCCGGACCATCATCGCTGCCGAACGCGCCTCCATTTAAGGCCAATGCAAATCAGGCGCATTTGAAAAGCGCGAACTCCACGCAATAGCGTGGAGGAAAATGGCGGATTTCCGCGGCTTTCCGGATTAACAAACGGGACCGAAACGCCTATACTCCCGGCACTTTTCCAACAGCCGGAGAAAAACCCCATGAAGGGCGATCCCAAGGTCATCGACTATTTGAACGAGGTGCTCAAGAATGAGCTGACCGCGATCAATCAATATTTCCTGCATTATCGCATGCTCAACCACTGGGGCGTCGAGAAGCTGGCCAAGTTCGAATATGAAGAGTCGATCGACGAGATGAAGCACGCCGACACGCTGGCGGAGCGCATCCTGTTCCTCGACGGCCTGCCCAATTTCCAGCTGCTCGGCCGCCTGAAGATCGGCGAAACGGTGGAGGAAATCCTGAAGGCCGATCTGGAGCTGGAATATGAAGCGCTCCCGGTGCTGAAGGACGCCATCGCCTATTGCGAATCGATCCGCGACTATGTGAGCCGCGACCTGTTCCAGCACATCCTCGAAAGCGAGGAAGAGCATGTCGATACGCTGGAAACCCAGTTCGAGATGATCGACCGCATGGGCATCCAGAATTATATCCAGCTGCAAAGCAAGGCAGCCGAAGAATAAGCCTTTCGGCGGGGCAGGCGCATCCGGCGTGCCGCCCCGCCCCCTTCCCTGAAGCGCGCTCCATTCATGTTGTCGCGTCGTTCTTCGCGAAAAGCCGGAGTCCACCTTCTCGCACGATGCTCTAAATCAGCGAATCGAGCAGGCCGATGAGCGGCAAGTCCGCCGGCGGCATGTCCAGCGCATACATCTGCGCCGGCCTTACCCATTGTAGCGCGGTCGCGTGCCGCGCTTCAGCAATGCCCTGCCATTTGCGGCAGACATAGAGCAACAGCAACAAATGCCTGTCGCCCAGCGGTTCGCTGGCAAAGGCCGCGGGCGCCAGGCAACTTGCATGGGTGCGGATGCCCAATTCCTCCTCCAATTCGCGGATCAGCGCGCTTTCGGGCGGTTCGCCCGGCTCCACCTTGCCGCCGGGGAATTCCCAGAGGTGCGCCATCGGCTTTCCGGGCGGCCGCTGCTGCAAAAGGACACGGCCATCCGCGTCGACCAAAGCGGCGGCGACCACCAATAGAGGAGAATTTATCGTCATAACGGTCCGGCTTGAGGGGTTTGTTAACTCTGCCACTTTTACAAGGACATTCGGGCTGTGTGTAAATGGGGTGCGACATGCGCGCGTTGTTCAAAAACTTCCGCCTTTGGAAGCTCATATACTGCCAACGCGGCGCAACGGCGGTGGAATATGGGTTGATCCTCGCCCTCATCTGTCTGGCCATCATCGGCGCCCTGTCAAGCGTCGCCAACAAGACGATCGGCATGTGGAACAATGTAGCGACAGAAGTTCTCGCGCATTAACCATCAATATCTGACAGCGTTTTTCGCCCATTAAATCTTTATCAACCGACATCCTCTACATCTGCCGTTGCTGACCTTCATTCGAAGCGGGGGGCCGGCCGGGTAGTTAAACGTTGAATTTGAGGCAAGGAGAATTCCAATGCAGTTCATCCGTAAGATGCTGAAGAACGAAAAGGGCGCGACCGCCATTGAATATGGCCTGATCGCTGCTCTGATCGCCGTCGCCGCCATCGGCGCCATGACCAGCCTCGGCGGCAAGCTGAACAACACCTTCACCAAGGTTTCGGGCAACCTGAACTAAGTTCGGATCCTGATCGTAAAAGGGCGGTGGGAGCGATCCCGCCGCCCTTTTTCTTTGCCTTCACCAACTAACGATCTTCACCCGCTGCCCCGGCCGCAGCACGCTGTTGGCGGTCAGCGCATTGAGCGTCAGGAAACGGTCGAGCGGATAGTCGCCATAAGCCATGCGCTTGGCCAACGACTGGACGGTGTCGCCGGATTTGACGGTGAGGACGCTGACATGGCGCGGCTTGATGGCGGCGGCTTCCTGAGCGGACAGGCGTTGCACCGATTGCACCATGGTCGAAAATGGACCGACCCCCTGCCCTGCCGCCGTCAGCAGCAGGAAGTGATAGGCTTTGCCGCCGCCAAAATCATAAGCGAAGACCGTGGCATCGACCTGGCTGGACTGGGTGCTGGCCCGGATCGTGCGCCATGCCGCCGGAAGCCCGTTGACCGTCGTCCGACGGACCTCCCCCGGCGGGACCGCGTCACCGCCGCCCAATTTGGCGAACACCGAATCGATATAGGCAGACAGATCGCCGGAAAAAGGCGCCGCGCCGAACTGCGCCTGCCCGCCCGATCCCGCGACGGTGACCGCATTCGCGCCATTTTCCATGCCGAAACCCTGCGGCGCGGTGAAGCTCAGCCGCAGGTCGGGGTGCCGGAAACGGCTGCCCTCGATCACGCCCTGCTTCGGATCGTCACCATAGAGAACGCCGTCCAGCGCATTCAGAAAGGCATCGCGATTGCGCACCGTGCTGGTCGATCCGCTGGCGGCGGCGTTGCGCGCGGCGCGGCCGACGCGAGAAGCGGGATCGGGATGGGTACTTGCCCATTCCGGCACGGACCGGGCATTTCCGGTCACCCGGGCGTCGAGGCTGCTCTGCGCGGCGAGCGAGGCGAGCATGGTCGACAAGGCGCGCGGATCATAACCGCCCGATGCCAGATAGCGGATGCCAAGATCGTCCGCTTCATATTCCTGGGACCGCGAGAATTTGAGTGTCAGCAACTGGCTGCCCTGACCGATCCCCTTTTGCAGCAGGCCCCCCAGCGCCGAATCGCCCAGCAATGCCCCGGTCAGCACCTGAAGCAGCGTGCCGCCAATGGCGTTACGCTGTGCCGCCTGTTGCCGCCGCTGGCCGTGCCGGGCCGCGACATGGCCGATTTCATGACCGAGCACACCGGCCAGTTCCGCCTCGTCATTCATCAACGCCATGAGCTGGCGCGTAACATAGACATAGCCGCCGGGAATGGCGAAGGCGTTGTTCACCGGCGAATTGAGCAGGGTGACGGTGAAGTCCCCCTGCGCGTTGGACAGGCCCGACTGAACGGCGATGCGGCGGCCGACGCCCTCCACATATTTCGCCTGCGGCCCGGCATAAGCGCCGCCGAATTCGTTGAGCAGTTGCGGATGCTGCTTGGCGCCGGATTCCTTGTCCTGCGGGCTGATCGACGAAACGGTGCGAATCGCCCGCTGCTGCCCCTGCACCGATGGCGCGGCGGCGAGAACGATCAGGCCCAGTCCTGCATAGGCCCAAGATGACATATATTTCACGACCCCTCCTGCTCCCCTGTTACCATGACGAAACGAGGGATAGCAGGCACGGGTTCCCGCCGACAGAGGGTCGGGCGGTCAGGCGCCGATGGCGAGGAACTTGTCGGCGCGATCGGTGCGCAGCGCGTCGGCGCTCATGCCGGACAGCGCATCCAGCTCCTCCCCGATGGCCGCGCCCAGATTGGCAATCGCCTGCACCGGCTCGCGATGAGCGCCGCCGGTCGGTTCAGGCACGATGCGGTCAATGACGCCCAGCGCCTTCAGATGCTGCGCCGTGACCTGCATGGCGGTGGCCGCGTCGCTCGCCCTGTCAGCGGTACGCCAGAGGATGGAGGCGCAGCCCTCCGGCGAGATCACCGAATAGACCGCGTGTTCGAACATCAGCACGCGATTGGCCGCCGCCAGCGCAACCGCGCCGCCCGAGCCGCCCTCGCCCACCACGGCGGCGACCATCGGCACGCCCAGCGCCAGGCATTGTTCGGTCGAACGGGCAATGGCTTCCGCCTGACCGCGCTCTTCCGCCTGCACGCCGGGGAAAGCGCCCGACGTGTCCACCAGCGTCACCACGGGCAGGCCGAAACGATCGGCCAACTGCATCAGGCGGATCGCCTTGCGATAGCCTTCAGGCTTGGCCATGCCAAAATTGTGGCGGACCCGGCTGGCCGTGTCATCGCCCTTTTCATGGCCGATCACGACCACGCGCCGGTCGCCCAGCGTCGCGAAGCCGCCCAGGATCGCCTGATCGTCCGAAAAGGCGCGGTCTCCGGCCAGCGGCATGAAATTGTCGAACATGCCCGCGACATAGTCCTTGAAATGCGGACGGTCGGGATGGCGCGCAACCTGCGTCTTCTGCCAGGGCGACAGCTTCGCATAGCTGTCGACCAGCATCTTCGCCGCGCGCTGCTCGAGCTTGTCGATCTCGCCGCTTATGTCGATATCGCCCACATTGGCGGTGGCGCGCAATTCGATGATGCGCGCTTCCAACTCCGCGATGGGCTTTTCGAATTCGAGAAAACTAACCATGGCGCATGGCGTTAGGGCGATGACACGTCGCCGTCAACGCGCCGATGCGTCATCGAAGCGAGTGGGTGGCGGCTGTTGACCAGTTCGACCAGCCTGCGGCTGTCGACATGGGTGTAAATTTGCGTGGTGCCGATGTCCGCATGACCCAGCATCGATTGCAGGGCGCGCAGGTCCGCGCCGCCCTCCAGCAAATGGGTGGCGAAGGCGTGGCGCAACACATGGGGACTGACCCGCTCCGGCGCGATCCCGGCGGCAGCGGCGAGCGCCTTCACCATCTGGTAGAGGCGAATCCGGCTGACATGGCTCTTGCCGGAGGGGAACAGCCAGGGGCTTTCCACCGGGACATGGGGCAGCCAGGCCGCCACGGCGGCGCGGGCACGGTCCGAAATGGGAACCAGCCGCTCGCGCGCGCCCTTGCCCTTGAGAATCAGGAAGGGCCGGTCCGCCGCCAGCGCGCGACGGGGCAGCGACACCAGTTCGGTCGCGCGCAGGCCCGAGCCGTAGAGCAGCTCGATCAGGGCCGACAGGCGCAGATCGAGCGGCGCGGGATGCGCAACCGCCAGCTTTTCCGCGATCAGGACGAAGAGCGAATCGACTTCCCCGGTCGACAATATCTTGGGCAGCGGACGGCGCGTCGCCGGGCGTGGCAAGGCGGTCGCGGGATTGTCGCCACGCAGCCCCTCCTCTTCCAGAAAGCCGTAAAAGGCGCGCAGGGCCGACGCTTTGCGCGCCACGGAGGAGGCCGCCAGCTCCGCCCAGGCGCTCGCCAGGCCGGCTATGCCATCCTTGGTCGCGCCTGTGAGGCCGCCGACAATCTCCGCCGCGCCCATCAGATCGGCGCGATAAGCGAGCAGCGTGTTGCGCGATGCACCCCGTTCCGCCGCCATCATTTCCAGAAAGCGGTCGATCAGCGCGGCATCCTCCCCCATCAGAGCCGCGTCATCGCCTCCGCCGCGATCATCCGTGCTTCCGGGTCCAGCCCGACGCGATGCAGCGCGGCGACGATATGATAGAGGTGGAAAGGCGGCAGTCGGTTCCAGTCCGCCGTCTGCATGCCCACCGCCGCCAGCAGCGCGACGCTGGCCGTCTCCCCGCGCCCGGCCGCCGCATCGATGGCGCGTGACCAGCGACTGGTCGTCCCGAGGTTGAGGCCATTATCCTGCGCCAGCGATGCGCTGTCCTTCGCGTTGAGGCGGGACAGCCCCGCCAGCGCGGCGATCAGCATCTGCGTCTTGCGGGCGTCGGCTCCCTTGGCGAAGGACGAGACGCGCCCGCTGCTCATATCGACGACCGGGCTGGGCGCGCCCACGGCCAGCAAGGCCCACAGGTCCCCCGCGCCATCGCCGTCCGCCTGGGCGGCAAGGCGCGCCCATGCAGCGGCGCTGCGGTCGTAACCCGCCGTGAACATGGCGGCGACCAGATTGGCCGCGTCCCGCGCACTCAATTCCGACACCGGCAGCGCAGCCGCCGCCCGCGCCGTTGCGATCAGCCCGACGAAATCGGGCCGTGCCTCATTCTGCCAGACCGTCCGCATCGCCTGCAGCCGATCCTCCGCATTCGCCCCGGAATAAGCAGTGCGCAGCGCGTCGATCCGGTCGGCGGCAGCAGAAGGCGCGTCGCCGTCAACGCCAAGCTGACTGTAGAAGCCGACCAGCGCCTTGTTGGAAAACACGCCCAGCCGCGCCGCCATTTCCGCGCCGGGCAGGCGCCGCGCCGCCGTCAGCGCAGGCGCGCGGGCTTCCCAGGCACGGACATGCGGGCCGACCGTGGCGTAGAGATCGTCGGGTATCGGCACATTGAGCGCGGTCGCCAGCCCAAAACGCCAGGCCGTCAGCCGATCCACCGCATCCCATTCGATCTTGACCGAGCGGCGCGCGTTGAAGCCGGTGCCGACCACCTTTTCCGCCAGCCGATAGTCGATGCCGCGCACCACGCCGCGCCGCTGCACCTGATTGAGCGCGCCGCTGGCCGAACCCTGATCCCCCGACAGCGCCGGGCAGATAGCCCGCGTCATGTCCCAGCCCGGCTCCTTGCTGAACCGCAGGGCGCCGGGCGAAAGCGGGCACAGTCCTGCCGGATCGGCCGTCGCCAGATAGGTCTGCATGGCGATGGCATAGAGTCGCGGGGTGAACCGGTCCGAATCGACGCTCTGCACCAGCAGGCGCGCACTGTCCGCTTCCCCCATGCGCAGCAGCAGCCAGGCACGCTCCGCCACCCAGTCGGCGCCTTCAATATCTCCCGGCGTGTCGGTGGCCGACAGCAGCGCCCGCCGCAGCAGGATCGACGCCCAGCGCGACGTGATCGGCGCATGCGTCTGCTTCATCAGCGTGGCCAGAAACTGGCCCGATTGCGTCCCGAACGCATTGGACGCCATGCCCAGCCGTTCGGGCGTCAGCGGCCCTATCCGGTCCAGTGGGCGATGCGCATTTTCGGGAAGGTCATATTTGGCCTTCTCCGCCGCGATCTCCTCCTCGGACAATGGTTCATCGGCGGCATTGTCGGCCATGTCGTTCGACACGGCAAAGGTCGGCGGCTGGATCGGAACGGCGGGCGTCGGGGCCGGCGGCGCGGCGGGTCCCTGAGGCGGCCGGGCGGGCTGAGACGGCGCAGGCGCGGGCGCCGCGGGCGCTTCGCCAAAGCCGGGCGGCAAAAGGGATTCGGGCGCCTGCTGCGCGATAACGGGCAGGGTCAGGGCCAGCGCGAAGCTGCCCAGCGCCCATTTCACATTCACCCGCCTCCGGCCCATGCCGCTTAGTGGCCCAGCTTTTCGGCGGGGATGACCTTTTCCACGCGACTCTGCGGCTTTTCGCCGCCGCGCGACCAGAGCAGGGCGATGATCGCGACCAGCACGACAACCGCGATGACGGGAATGATCGGCAGCGACCGTCCGCGACGACGCGAACTGCCTTCAAAACTGCTGTAGGAACGATTGCGCTTCATGAGTCCTGTTCTGGCTCGACCTGGAAGGAAAGTTGCGATTTGCCTTGTTGACGCGGGGTTGTATAGCCCCGCTCGCCATGCAGCGAAACAGCAAATCCGCCCCGGCGCCCGTGAAGCGCGGTCCCATCGTCCTGGTCGGCATGATGGGCGTGGGCAAATCGACCGTCGGACGGCGGCTGGCGGCACGGCTGGGCCTCGGCTTCGTGGATGCGGACGAGGAGATCGAAAAGGCCGCGGGCATGACCATCACCGAGATGTTCGAACGCTATGGCGAGGCCTATTTCCGCGACGGCGAGCGGCGCGTGATCGGCCGGTTGATGGACGGCGAACCCAAGGTGATCGCCACCGGCGGCGGCGCCTTCATGCAGGAGGATACGCGCACGTTGATCCTCGACCATGCCCTCGCCATCTGGCTGGACGCCGATATCGACACGCTGGTCGACCGGGTATCGCGCCGCGAAGGACGGCCGCTGCTGAAGGGCAAGGACCCCCGCGTCGTGCTGACCGAACTGGCGGCGATCCGCAATCCCGTCTACGCGCTCTGCCCCATTCATGTGAAGAGCGCCGCCGCCCCGCATGAAGTGGCGGTCGACAGCATCATGGAGAAGCTTTCCCAATGGCATTAGTCCGCGTCGCGCTGGATGCGCGCAGTTACGATATCGTGATCGAGCAGGGCGCGCTGGACCGCGCGGGCGGCTATCTGGCGAGCTATGCCCGCAAGGGGCGGCTGGTGGTCGTGACCGACGCGCATGTCGCCAAGGCCCAACTCTCCCGGCTGGAGGCCAGCCTGCGCGCCGCCAATATCGCGGTCGAGCCGGTCATCCTGCCGCCGGGCGAGCAGACCAAGAGCTGGCGCCATCTGGAGGAACTGCTGGACGCGCTGCTGGCGCTGGAGATTGAGCGCGGCGACCATGTGGTGGCGCTGGGCGGCGGCGTGATCGGGGATCTGGTCGGCTTTGCCGCCTCCATCCTGAAGCGGGGATGCCATTTCATCCAGGTTCCGACGACGCTGCTGGCCCAGGTCGACAGTTCGGTCGGCGGCAAGACCGCGATCAATGCGCGGGCGGGCAAGAATCTGATCGGCAGTTTCTATCAGCCCGCACTGGTGCTGATCGACCCGTCGACACTCGACACGCTGCCCGTGCGGGAAACGCGGGCGGGCTATGCCGAGGTCGTGAAATATGGCCTGATCGACGATCCCGATTTCTTCGCCTGGTGCGAGGCGGAGGGGCACAGGCTGCTCGCAGGCGATGCCGAGGCGCGCGAATATGCGATCGAGCGCAGCGTGGCCGCCAAGGCCGCCATCGTGGCCGACGATGAACGGGAAACCTCCGGCCGGCGGGCGCTGTTGAACCTCGGCCATACGTTCGGCCACGCGCTGGAGGCGGATACGGGCTTTTCCGACACGCTGCTCCATGGCGAGGGCGTGGCGGCCGGGATGGCGCTGGCGTTCCGCTATTCGGCGCGGCTGGGGCTGTGCGCGGCGGAAGAGGCCGAACGGGTAACCGCGCACCTCAAGGCCGTAGGGCTGCCCTATGACCTTGCCACCGCGCAGGTGACGGCGGACGGCCCAGCGCTGGTCGCGCATATGCTGCACGACAAGAAGATGGCGGCAGGCACCCTGCCCTTCCTGCTGGCGCGAGGGATTGGGCAGACTTTCCTCTCGAAGGATGTCGTGCTGGACGATGTGGCCGCGTTTCTGGATGAGGATCGGGCGGCGGCTTGATACCGAGTGGGGATTCGGGTGGTTTGCAGACGCCCGCCCCTCCGTCACGCCTAGGCCCTCATCGTCACCCCAGCGCAGGCTGGGGTCCCAGGCCATGTCGCGCGCCATCTCCCGAGATCCCAGCCTGCGCTGGGATGACGAAAGGGTGGGTAGCGGACTGGCGGGCATCGGATTATTTTCAGGAAATCAGATGAAAAATCCTACGTCATGCCAGCGAAGGCTGGCATCTCAGGCCTGAACCCGCGACAGTAGGGCATGGCCGGAGGCGGCTACACCTACATCATGA
>NZ_LFCT01000041.1 GCF_008692605.1 Sphingobium estronivorans | reverse complement strand
CATGGGCGCTGACGGCGGACAGTCGGAGAAGGCATCGATCACCAGATAAAGAGCAGCCCACAGCCAGATTTCGATGGCATGAAGGACAAACAGGCCAAAGGCGGCAAACAGGATGGCTGCGCCATTGATGATAGAGGCAAGGATCAGGCTGGACGCATGGCGATGCCGACGCAGCACCGCGAGCAAGCCGGCCAAGCCCACCAGATGGATGAAAACCGTCGCCGCAACCATCACCGTCGAGATTGCCAATTGCACCGACATGCTCATAACCGGTCGCTCCATATCCGCGATGGATCCCTGCCGGATCGGTTATGGCACAAGATCAGGCGGGTGAAGATGTCCTGCCAGCCTGCTCAAAACAGACCACCTGACCGGGACCGAATTTCCACCATCTCGCGCCCCCGGCGGCCGTCGAGGGCGCGAGAGAAAATGGGTAGCTGCGCCTGTTATTTGCCTGAACCAGCCAGAATCTGCGCTGCCGGCTTGTTGACCGCATCGACCGTACCATCGGCCATCATCGCCTTTGACATTGCAGCGCCCTCCGACTTCAGGGCCGGATCGTCGCTTGTCTGGCTCGCGCCTATGATGGCGGAGAGAAGCAGGTTTCTGTTTGCGGCATTGCCGTTCGCACCTACCGACTTGCGCGCCAATGACATCGCTTCCACATAGAGCGGTGCCGCGCCTTCCTTATCCTGCTTCGACAGCTTGAAATTGCCGAGCTGGATGAGGACGCTCGTCAGGACCATGCTGCTGGTTGCATCCGTTGGCTTCGCGTCGACGACCTTGCGCCAGTAAGGAAGGCTCTCTTCATAAAGCGGGGGAACAGCGTCAATTTTTTTGAGCGCGACGTTGGCCGCTGCGGCAGCGTAAAGCGCGTTGGCGAGAAAATTCACATTGTTGAGGTTATCGGGCTGCGCCTTCACGGAATCCCGGATTGCGGGAAGAGCCGCATCATATCTTGTGACGGCGGTGACATTGTCCCCGGCTTGCTGGGCCTGCTGACCAGCCGTGAAGTCTGCTACTGCCTTATTGAAGGCGACGATCTGATCCTGGCTCATTACGGCGGCGGTCACACTGGATGCCTCTTGGGCAACAACCGGACAGGAAGCTGAAAGAAGAAGGGCCGCAACAATTGCTCTATACATAATTTTTCTCCGGCTAAATGGACCAGCGCCGGAACTTACAATCTGACACGCCGACCATGTGGTAACTTCTCTAGACGAGCGCGATTCTAAACCGCAAATTACTGTCAAATCTACTTTTAATTCGACAAGATATTGGAAACCGTATTTGCCATGACTTCAAGCCTGTAGGGCTTCATCAACATAGGGCCAAACTTTTGCAGGTCCGATGGAAGATCGCTGGAATCGCGCCCCCCGGTCGCGATCAATATCTTGACGGCAGGCCAACGCTCCTGAGCCAATCGAACGAGGTCAAATCCGTCCATTCCGCCGGGCATATTCACGTCGGTGAAGAGCAGATCGACAGATCCATCAAGCGCCTCCATGAGCATAAGAGCCTCGTTCGCCCCGCGCGCGGAAAAAACGGTAAATTCCTCATCGATCAGGAATTCACATATGTTCATGTTCACCAGGGCCTCGTCCTCAACGACCAAGATGACCATCGGCCGGTCGAAACGGGGTTTCCCAGTATATTCAGACCCACCAAATCGCGCGGCTTCAGTCATGATTATGCGACCCATATGCTAAAAACGCAGTCTGGGCGGAAGGTTACGACGCGCAAGGGCGGCTGCTATTCCCGATGGTCCAAGATATCGCATCGGCCTGTCGCTCATTTCCCTATCACGCCGTTCAGCCATCCCCCCTTGGAGAGGCAATGGCTACGGCAGATTTCGAGAGGCCGTTATTATAACTTTTATATGCATGGACCTGTTCGCTGCCGCTCACTAGGCTACCTCTCATGGCAGACACCACGGCGCCGGAAGTAAAAACAGCCAACCGCAAGGCGGTGCCAGGTTTTCGCTTCCGAAAGACAGATTTCGGGCCGGGCTGGCAAATGTCAGCCGTGGCATTCGTCCTACTCCTGTCCGGGTTCGGCGCGGTCATGGCCAAGCCAGCGTTCGGACAGGCAGCAGCAGCATTGATCTTCGTCCTCGGCGTAGTGACCTCAGGCGCAATCGGGGGACTTGTATCTGCGCTCATCGCAGCGGCGGCCGCTTTCCTCCTCTATAATTTCTATCTCGCCGAACCCGTGCTGAGCTTCCGGATCGCGAGTGGGCGCGACATTGTCCCCTTTCTCGTGTTCACCATGTGCGCTCTGGTTTCGGGAATCCTAGCGGGGCGGCTCAAGGACCATGCCAGCGCGGCCAAGCATAGCAATTGGCAGTTGGCGAGCTTGCTGGAAATCAGCCGTTCCCTGCAATCAGCGGTCAGGATCACGGACATCGCCTCTGCTCTCAGCGCCGGCCTGCCACCTGGCACGAGCATGACGGTCTCGCTCTTTCTCGTGCGGGACGGATCGTTCGCCAATGCCACGCGCATTCCGGATAGGCCTGGGGCGGCGGCGTTAATCCGAAACATGCAGACTAACGGCACAGGACCCCAAAGGGATGGAACCTGCATTGCCTATCGCCTCGACAGCAGCGATGGTTTCGAAGGCGTAATCCTGTTTGAAGCGGGTTCGGTACCGGAACCGGACAATGCCTTCATGTCGGCCTTGGCCAGTCTCGTGGCATTGGCCGTGGAACGCGCCGCCCTTTCGGAGAGTAATGCCGAAGCGAAAGCGCAGACCCGCACCGAGGAACTCAAGACGGCGCTCCTCTCATCCGTCAGCCATGACTTTCGCACGCCGCTGACAGCGATCAGCGCTTCGGCCTCGAGCCTTATCGACTTTCGTGAACAACTCGATGCGGAAGCCACAATTCGCCTTTTGCGCCGGATCGTCAACGAGTGTGAGCGCCTGAACCGATACACCTCCAATCTCCTGGAAATGAGTCGCCTGGAGGCTGGCCAATCGCTAGCCCGGCGACAGACATTGGAGGTGGCCGAAACGCTCAGCGTCATCATCCAGAGGGTTCGTCCGCGCGCTGGCCACCGCACGATCGAACGCCGTCTGGGAGAGGAGCATCTGCTTGTCAGCGTCGATGCCGCCATGTTCGAACTCGTCATCATCAACCTGCTCGACAACGCGATCCTCTACAGCGAAGACGGGACGCGCATCGGCGTTGAAGCCCGCCTCAACTGCGATAGCTGCATCATCAGCATATCCGATGAAGGGTGCGGTATCCCGCAGGCCGATCTGGAGAATGTTTTCACCCGCTTCTATCGCGTTCCGCGCTCGGAACCCTCGCCCCGCGGCAGTGGCCTGGGGCTGGCTATCGCAAAAGGATTCGTCGAAGCTCTTGGGGGTAGGATAATGGCTGACTCTCCAGGGCCCAGTGGCCGGGGAACCATGATCACGATTTCCCTCCCACTCGCCCAGGAGGCACGCCAAGCATGACAGCGCCGCATATCCTCATCGTCGATGACGAGCCTGCCCTGCTCGATGTGCTGCAATCGGTGCTGGGAACAGCCGGCTATCGCATCACCGTCGCGAAGGAAGGTGGGACGGCCCTTGGCTTTACCGAGGCGCTCGACCTTGATCTCATTCTTCTCGACCTTGGTCTTCCGGACATAGATGGCAAGGCGCTCATCCAGCAGATCCGGCTTCGCAGCGACGTCCCCATCATTGTCATCTCGGCACGCCATCAGGAGCAGGAAAAGATCGCGGCGCTCGATGAAGGCGCGGACGATTATGTGAACAAGCCGTTCGAAATCGGCGAGCTGATGGCGCGTATCCGCGCAGCGGTACGCCGGCATTCTCGCCTGAAAAGCAATGCACCAACCTACTCTGCGGGTCCGTTGGCCATCGACTTTCCATCGCGGCGGGTGACGCTGGCTGGTGAGACGGTGAAGCTTTCTCCCAAGGAATATGACCTTTTACAAACCCTGGCGCGCAGTGCGGGGCAAGTGGTAACGCACAAGAGGCTTTTGTCGGCCGGTTGGGGAGCCGAAGCGACCGACACCCAATATCTCAGAGTCTATATCGGCCTCCTGCGCCAGAAGATCGAGGAGGACCCTTCAGACCCATCCCTGCTGCTGACCGAACCGGGGGTGGGCTATCGTCTTGTGGGGGCAAATTGAAATGGCGAATGCCGTTTGCCCCATCGGCCTGGAGCTACGGCATGATCGACTATAGGCCCGCCGACCTCATGGGCACGACCAAGCGGGACGACCTGTTTGCCCGGCACCACTTCTCCTTCGCGGGCTATGCGCGTTCGGATCGTACGAACTGGGGCAGCCTGCGGATTCTCAATCACAACTTTTTGGGTCCCAAGGCGAACGCCGTGACGGAGCCGCTCGATCATTTCGACATAGTGCAATGGGTCTTGCGGGGCCGGGTAGGACATATTGGGACGCTTGGTCCGTCATCTTTCGCCCGAGCCGGTCAAATCCAGCTTATTTCATCTGGAGACGGCCTCCTGCACGCGACCATCAATCCGGACAACAGGACGGCCGAATTTCTCGAACTATGGCTTCCGGCGGCAGACGGTCACGGACCCGCCTTTCGTGCGGTCGGCCGCTTTCCGGGAAAGCAGGAAAGCGGCCAATGGGTTTTGATGGCGAGCGGCAATCTGGAGGATCAGGCGCTTCTACTGCGCGCGCCGACGCGGATCTGGGGAGCGAGGATCGAAGCAGGGACACAGCTCGACGCCAATCTCGATCCACATTCCCCCTATTACATGGTCTCAGGGTCGGGCCGGTGCGTGATTGGAGAGGATTATACGCTCGATCCGGGCGATAGCCTGGCCTTCCAGGGTGAACAGCAGGCCACCATCCAGGCGATCGACACCACGGAAATCCTGCTGGTCGAAACGCTATGAGCCGTCTGATCGCCGTTTCCAACCGGGTTCAGACAGCCAGCGAGAACTGCGCGAACGGAAACCAAGGTGGCCTTGCCGTGGCGCTTTCCGCTGCCATGCGAGAAAGAAATGGGATCTGGTTCGGTTGGTCAGGCGAGGAGACCGTAAATTTCAACGGCCGTGTGCATCTACAAAAGATGCATGGTGTTACCACGGCGACAATCGACCTGGAGCATCAGGACATCCAGGAATATTATAACGGCTATGCCAACTGTACACTTTGGCCGTTGTTCCATTATCGTATCGATCTTACCGAATTCGACCGGAGCTTCGCGGGCGGATATGAACGGGTCAACCAGCGCTTTGCCGACACACTGATCCCGTTGCTGGAGCCTGACGACCTGATCTGGGTCAATGACTACCACCTAATCCCTTTGGGACGGGAATTACGCGTGCGCGGACGGCGCAATCGACTGGGGTTTTTCCTTCACATTCCTTGGCCGCCCATGCGCCTGCTGCTCTCACTCCCCAATCATAGAGAGCTTGTCGAAGCGCTTTTCGCCTATGATGTGATAGGCTTCCAGACCACGGACTGGATGGACTCCTTTCTGGACTATGTTCGCGTCGAAATCGGGCTGACGCCCGACGAGCATGGTGTGATGTGCTGGAATGGTCGATCGGTGAAAGTCGTGGCCTGCCCGATCGGCCTCGATACGGAGAATTTTCGGGCCCACATCAAAAGCGACACCGCTCGCTCCAGCTATCAGTCGATGATCGAGAGCGCCAATGGCCGCGCCATGATCATCGGCGTCGATCGGCTGGATTATTGCAAGGGCGTGCAGGAGCGATTTCGCGGTTACGAGCGTTTTCTTGCCGACAGGCCGGATCTGCGCGAGCAGATCTTCTTGCTTCAGATCTCCCCTCCTTCGCGCAGCGAGGTTCTGAGCTATCAGGATATCCGTCACAACCTCGAGACGCTGTCAGGGCATATCAACGGAGCCTATGCCAGTCCGTACTGGGTTCCCATCCGCTATGTCAATCAAGGCTTCAGCCGCGCGGAACTTGCTGGCATGTACCGCGCGGCTCGCATCGGCCTTGTCACGCCTCTGCGCGATGGCATGAACATAGTCGCCAAGGAATATGTCGCCGCTCAGGATCCCGGCGATCATGGTGTGCTCATTCTCTCCCGTTTCGCCGGCGCTGCGGCACAGTTAACCGAAGCGCTGCAGGTGAATCCCTATAGCAGCGAAGACATTTCCGATGCGATCGCCAGGGCCCTGGCCATGCCCAAGGCCGAACGGGTAGCGCGGTGGGAACAACTGATGACGACAGTCCAGTGCCAGGATATGGCGTGGTGGCGTGATCGGTTCGTCGGACATTTGGCCGATCAAGCCGCCGACTGCATCGCCCGATAACTCAGATCGACCCCGGTAGGACGCTGGAAGAGCCGAAGGTCGAATTCCGGCAGGATTGCCAGCAGGTGGTCGAATATGTCCCCCTGAATTCTTTCATACTCAGCCCAGTTTGTCGTGTCGGTGAAGGCATAGATCTCCAATGGCAGGCCATATTCCCCCGGCGCGAGTTGTCGGACCAGCAGCGTCTTGTCGCTGGCAATGTCGGTTCGAGCCTCCAGATAGGCAAGCATATAGGCGCGAAATGTTCCGATGTTCGTCAGCCGCCGCGTGTTCACCTGCTCCCCGGCGCCCTGCGCATCATTCCATCTGCCGAGTTCCTCCAGTTTGCCGTCGAGATAGGCTTTCAACAACTCGAAGCGAGACAGGGATTCCAACATGGCGTCGTCCAGAAATACGATGCTGTTCTGGTCGATCATGATCGACCGCATAATCCGGCGACCGCCCGATTCCGACATGCCGCGCCAGTTGCGGAAGCTCTCCGAAATTAGCCGATGAGTGGGAATGGTGGTGATGGTCTTGTCGAAATTCTGTACCTTGACGGTATGCAGCGCGATATCGACCACATCGCCATTGGCATCGAGTTGCGGCATTTCGATCCAGTCGCCGACCCGCACCATATCGTTGGACCCGATCTGGACGGAAGCGACGAGGGACAGGATCGTGTCCTTGAACACCAGCATCAGCACCGCCGCCATCGCCCCCAAGCCGGAAAGCAGCAGGAATGGGGACTGATTCATCAAGGCGGCCAATATTAGGATCGCAGCAGCGCCGTAGACCAGCAATTTGCCGACCTGAACATAGCCCTTGATCGGACGGTGCACGGCATCGTGACGGCGCTGATAGAAGTCATGGAGCAGGTCGAGGCCACGCGCCAGCGCCAGCGCGATGGTCAGCATGATGAAGGCGGTGCACAGGCTACGCGTCAATGCCTCCAGTTCGGGCGGAAGATGCGGGATGGCAGCCAGGCCCAGCTGGATCACAAGCGTGGGAACGATATTGGACAGGCGCGCCGTCATTCTGCCCAGATGGCTGGCCTCCATGTCGAAACCCAGCCGCCCCGCAAGGCGCAGCAACAGCTTGAGGACGATCCGCTTGGTGACCCAATTGGCAACCCAGGCGACAAGCGTCAGCGCCAGCAGGGCAAAACCCGCCTGCATCCATGGCTCCCGCACATAGCTGTGAGCCAGGATGCCGATGCTATCCGGCGAAAGCGGCATGTTGGTGATCATGCAATCTTGTCCTCGTTGAAGGGGTCGCCATGAAGCGATCGTCCTGCGGTCTCCGGCATGAAGCGAAGGGCGATCAGCCCGACGAGGCAGGCCAGCATCATGTAAGCCGCCGGCATCAGTTCATTGCCCGTCAGGGTGATGAAGCCGCTGCCTATGGCAGGCGCCGTCCCTCCGAAGACCGAGGTCGAGACATTATAGGCGATGGCGAACCCGGCGAAACGGACAGGAGTCGGGAACAGCGCCGGGAATGTCGCGGAAATCGTCGCCAACTGCGGCACATAAAGCAGGCCTAGCAGGACAAAGCCAATGATCGCGCCAGCAAAACCCGTCGCCATCAGCATGTAGAGCGGCACCACCGCCAACAGCAGTCCGATGAGCGAAACCCGCCACATCGCGCGCCTGCCCACCCGGTCGGACAAGGCCCCGGCGAAGGGCAGGAGCAGCATCATGAACACCATGCCGATGATCGGCACCAGCAGCGCATGGTCCGGCGACAGCCCGATGCGCCGCTGCAGGTAGGTCGGCATGTAGCTGAGCAGCATGTAGTTGACGACGTTGAGCGCAACTACCAGCCCGCCGACCACCAGCATCGGTCGTCGGTATCGGCGCATCATGGTCCTGATCGGGATAGACGCCGTTTCGCTTCCCCGTTGCTCCTGCTCGCGGAAGATCGGCGTGTCCTCCATCTGCGCGCGCAGATACATGCCGACCAGCCCGAGTGGACCAGCGATCAGGAAGGGAATGCGCCACCCCCATTGGTGCATCGCCTCGTCGCCCAGCATCAAAGAGAAGGCGAGCATCAACGCCGCCCCCAGCGAAAAGCCCGCCAGCGTCCCGAACTCCAGGAAGCTGCCATAGAAGCCGCGCCTTTCGTCAGGCGCATATTCGGCCATGAAGGTTGCCGCTCCGCCATATTCGCCGCCGGTCGAAAAGCCCTGCACCATGCGCAGCACGATCAGCAGCACCGGCGCCCAAAAGCCAATGGTGGCATAATCGGGGATCAGGCCTACGCCCAGCGTCGCCCCTGCCATCAGCAGGATCGTCAGCGCGAGCACGGACTTGCGGCCCAGCCTGTCGCCCAATGGCCCCCAGAACAGCCCGCCGAGCGGACGAACGAGGAAGGAGATGGCGAAAGTCGCCAACGCGAACAATATGGCGTCATCCACCGCACCGGGGAACAACGCGGCAGAGATATAGGTGACGCCATAGGCGTAGATGCCATAGTCGAACCATTCGGTGGCGTTTCCCATGGCCGATGCCGCGATGGCGCGGCGAAGGGCCGAGGGTTCAACAGCGGCAAAGGGCGGGTTGGTTGCGATTGCGGTCATTCACCTTGTCCATCGGCTGTATGGGGATCGAGCAACGAGGCCATGGGCGTCGTGCGGGGCAGTATCTGGAAGTCCTGCTGGCCGGTGGTCGGCACCGGGCTCATCGCCGCTTGTCGCCAGAGGCCGAACAGCAGCGTGGCTCCGGCGCACAGGGCGATGAAAAGGAACAGGCCACCCGTCCCGGCCACGGTGATGACCATGGCGGCACAGATCGGCCCTAGCGCCGCCCCGATCGAGTAGAGCAGCACGAGCCGCCCGCTTGCGGCCACGCGCTCAGCAGCGAGCAAGCGGTCGTTACAATGGGCAACACACAGCGGATAGAGCGCGAAGCTCAATCCGCCAAAGGCCGCGCCCAGCGCCAGCAGCACCGGTCCGCCCCCCATCACCATGGACAGCGCGAGGCTGACGCCCAGCGTCGCCGCAAAACTCAGCACGATCACCTGGCGCCGGTCATAGCGGTCGGACAGCCGCCCCAACGGCCATTGCAGCGCAACGCCCCCCAGAATGACGGTCATCATGAAACTGGCGGTCTGCGTCAGGTCCAGCCCCAGCCGCCGGACATGGACCGCGGCGAGGCCATAGAAGGCGCCCAGCATCAGCCCCGTTGCCACTGCCCCCACCACACCCAGCGGAGAAGCGGCAAACAGGGTGTGTATGGAGAAGGCGCTCGCTTCGGCCGGCACGGGTGCGGAACTGCGGGTCAGGCAAAGCGGAATGATGGCCAGCGAGATCAGGATCGACGCCAGTTCGAACGGCACGGCGGGCAGCCCGCCGCTCGCCACCAGCAAGGGCTGTCCCAGCGCCTGTCCGGAATAAAGCGCCACCATATAGGCAGCCAGCACGCTGCCGCGCGTCGCAGCATCGGCACGGTCGTTGAGCCAGCTTTCCAGGCAGACGAACACTCCCGCCACGCACAGTCCATCGACCAGCCGCAAGCCGGCCCACAGGAGCGGATGAACAAGCAGGGCATAGCCCAGCGTGCTGGCCGACAACAGCGCGACGAACGCGGCAAAGGCCCGGATATGTCCGACCCGACGCACGACCGATGCCGACCGCAAGGCGCCGATCACCAAACCGCCGAAATAGGCGGTGGCGACGAGGCCGATCAGCATCGTGTCATATCCCGCGCGGTTAAGGCGCAGGCTGAGGAGCGTCGCCAGAAAGCCGCTGCCCGCCATCAGCATGAAGATGGCGAGCAACAGGGCGCGGACAGGCAGGATGGAGGATAGCATGGACGTTTCGGACGGGCCGCTCAGGCCGCGCGCCGTCCCTCGCCGGCCTGGCCGCCACCCTCCACCAACGCTTCATGCAGGGTGCGGATGGCGGCTTTGAAATCATCGGTCGCGACGATGAACTGCACATCCACATTGCGGATCTGGTGCTGCATCGCGATCACGCCGATGTCGGCATCGTCCAGCGCCCGGAGCGCATCGACGACCAATCCCGGCCGTGCAATGTCGCTGCCGATCACGGAAACCATCGCAACCGGATGGGACGAGATGGCAGCGTCGGGATAGAGACGCTGGAGATCAGCGATCACCCTCGCCACGGTCGCGGCGTCGGCGGACAGATAATGCGTTATGGTGTTGGCGTTGGACGACTTGCTGACGATCCACGCGCCATGGCGGGTCAACGCCTCCAATATGGCAGCGTCATAGCCCTTCACCCCGACCATGTCCTGCTCGAAAAACTGCAAGGCCTGCGCTCGGTGGATTCCGGTAACGATTTCCACCCTCGGACTGTCGGAGACATAATTGCCGCAGATCAGCGTGCCGCCATCCTCCCGGTCGAAGGTGTTGCGCACCCGCAGCGGGATCGCCGTCTGCCGCAGCCCGCGGCCTGCGCCCGGATGGATCGCCTCCATTCCGAGATTGGCAAGCTGGTCGGCGACATCATAATTGGTGCGGCCGATCTTGCGCGCCCTGTCCGCACCGACCAGCCGGGGATCGGCGCTCGACAGGTGAAATTCCTTGTGGATGATCGCCTCGCGCGCGCTGGTCAGCACGGCAATGCGGGAAAAGGTCATTTCCGAATAGCCACGCGCATAGCGCCGCACCATGCCCTCGCTGCACCCGGCATAGCCGGTGACGATCGGCAGGGTGGTGGCGAGTTCGATCGGCTCCAGCGCAGCGATGATCCGGTCGTCCAGTTCCCGCATGGCCTGCCGGTCCCAGAGCGTCAGGTCCACAAAGCAGGAATTGACGCCCCTGTCGCGCAGCAGCAACGCGGTGCTGTGGGCGCTGTGCGCTTCCCCCAGCCCGGCGAGCAATTCGCGCACGGTGACAAGCTGTTCCTTGACGCAGAAACGGCCATGGCTGCGGAGTCGCGCCAGATCGTCCAGACAAGCCGTCACCGCGTCGATCCGCATGTCGACGAAGCGGTCCGCCTCGCCCCGGCTTTGCGACCGGACGAACATCTGACCGTTGCGATCGTGCATCGCCTGACGGACCCTCTCCATGGCCTCGCGCCAACCATCCGCGCCGTCATCGGCCACGAAGCAGGCATAGACGCCCGGCTTGCCGCTTTTCTTGTGCTCCAGCAGCAGATCGGTCATGCCGGCATAGGCCGATACGACGAAAATGCGGTTGTAGAGATCGGCGCCGCTGCGTCCCCCGATCAGCACATTGTCGAACAATGTCGCCGTTGCGGCCATGGATGTGCCGCCGATCTTCTCGACGCTATGCTGTCCACTCATACCAACGCCTCCCCCACCAAGGGGCCAGAAACCGGCACCACCTCTTCGGGCGCGCCGCGGGCCGCGATGAATTTCGGGCGCGGCTTTTCGACCCCGAAGGGTGTTTGGAGCGCATTGCTCACCGCGTTGTAGACCAGGAAGGCGTTGGCGCGCGGGAAGGGCGTGATATTGCCGTTCGACCCATGCATGATGTTGCAGTCGAAGATCACGACCGAACCCGGCTTTCCGGTCGGCGCGACGATGCCATGTTTGTGCGCCAGTTCGGCCAGGCTGTCCTGATCGGGCACGCCATATTCCTGCCGCTTGAGCGACTGGCGATAATGATCCTCCGGCGTCTCCCCGACACAGGTCAGGAAGCTGCGGTGCGATCCGGGGATCAGCATCAGCGGGCCGTTATGCGGCGTGTTTTCCGCCAGCAGGACGGACATGGACAGGGCGCGCATCCGCGGCATCCCGTCCTCCACATGCCAGGTCTCGAAATCGCTGTGCCAGTAGAATTCCTTGCCATGGAACCCCGGCTTGTAGTTGAGCCGTGACTGATGGATGTAGACCGCGTCCCCCAGCAGGAAACGGGCCACCCCGGCCAGCCGCTGGTCGGCCGCCAGCCGCGCCACTGCCGGGCTTTGCGCGTGGATGCGGAAGATCGACCGGATTTCGCGCTCGCCCGGCTCGGTGATGACGGTCTCCTCTTCCAGCGCGTCTGGATCGGCCAGCAGCTTGCCGGCCTCCCGCTGGAGGAAGGCGACTTCCTCGTCCGAGAACAGATCTTCCAGCAGCAGATAGCCGTCGCGGTCGAAGGCATCGGCCTGTGCGCGGCTGATGGGCGCGTCCTCGGTCCGGTCGCCATGGACGACGGGATCAAGGCGCGGCAAAAACTCCGCCACCTTTGCGTGGCGGGATGGGTAGATGTCGTGCAAGGGACTTCCCCCTTTCGTGATGTTGGTCAGTCGGTCAGCGCAGGCTCGCGCGCCAGCGCCGGGTCGGCCGGATAGGCGCCGTTTTCGTCATGCACTTCCCGGCCGGTCACGGGCGGATTGAACACGCAGGCGCACTGGATGTCGGTTGCGGGCCGGACGATATGCCTGTCATGGGCGTTAAGCGCATACATGACCCCCGGCGCGAGTTGGTGCGTAATGCCAGTGCCCAGATCCTCGATCGTGCCATTGCCCTTCAGCACCAGCACGGCTTCGAGGTGGTTCTGATAATGCATATGCAGTTCCTCCCCGGCGTACATGGTCGTCAGATGGAAGGAAAAGCCCATATTGTCGTCCTTGAGCAGGAGACGGGCGCTTTCCCATCCCTTGGACTTCACATTGCGGTCGGACTGGCTGATGTCACGAAGCTTGCGAACGATCATTGTCTGTTTGACTCCTTTCCTATTCTGCGGCCACGCCATATGGGACCGCCAGAGCGACACGGATGCTTTGCTCTAATATGTTTAGACCAGCCGAAAGCTGGGCTTCATCGATGATGAGGGGAGCGAGAACCTTGACGATCTCGTCATGGGCGCCGCTGGTTTCGATGATGAGTCCCTGGTTGAAGCAGGCCGATGTCACTTGGGCGGCAATCTCGCCCGATCCGGCATTGATGCCGCGCATCATGCCGCGTCCGCGCGTCGAGAGGCCATGTTCGGCAGCCATCACCCCCAGCCGCTGTTCAAGTAGCGCAGCGCGTCGGGCCACATCCTGCTGGAAGCGACCATCGCTCCAGAAATGGCGGAGGGTCGCCGTCGCGGTGACGAAGGCATGGTTGTTGCCGCGGAAGGTGCCATTATGTTCGCCAGGCGACCACTGGTCGAGCTCAGGCCGGAACAGAGTGAGGGCGAAGGGCAGCCCCATGCCCGACAGGGATTTGGCCATGGTGACGATGTCAGGCGTGAAGCCCATGCCTTCGAAGCTGAAAAAGCCGCCGGTACGGCCACAGCCCGCCTGGATATCGTCGACGATCATCAGGGCACCATGATGCCGGGCAATATCGGCGATCCTGCAGAGCCATTCAGGCGAGGCGGCATTGAGCCCTCCTTCACCCTGCACCGTTTCCACCAATATGGCAGCTGGCGCGTCAAGTCCGCTGGATGGATCGCTCAGTCGCCGCTCCAGCAGATCTGCCGTATCGACGTCCGGCCCGTAATAGCCGTCATAGGGTTCATGCGCGACATGGGCGAGCGGGACGCCTGCGCCGCCACGCTTGGCGGCGTTACCCGTGCAGGCCAGCGCGCCCAGCGTCATGCCGTGAAAGCCGTTGGTGAAGGCGATCACAAGTTCACGTCCTGTCACCTTGCGCGCAAGCTTGATCGCGGCTTCGACCGCGTTGGTGCCGGTCGGCCCGGTGAACATCGCACGATAGTCGAGCGAGCGGGGCTTGAGGATCAGCTGCTCGAAGGCGGCAAGGAAATCGGCCTTGGCGTCGGTGTGCAGATCAAGGCCATGGGCGATGCCGTTGGCGCCGATATAGTCCATCAGTGCGCCCTTCAGGACCGGATGATTATGGCCATAGTTCAGCGTCGAACAGCCCGAGAGAAAATCGAGATAGCGCCCTCCGCGGTTGTCGTGCATCCACACGCCTTCCGCTGTGTCGAACTGGCGCGGCATCGACCGGGCATAACTTCGCACCTCCGACTCTCGCCGTTCGAAAATGGCGATATCTGGAATGGCGGCACTGGGTCTGGGCAGGCTGGTGTTGTTCATGATCTCAGCTCTCCTCCTGTTTCATTCTGTGTCTTGATAAGGTCCGGCAAAGGACCGATCCGCGCCTGCCATTCCGTGGCATGCGCCCCGGCAAAATGGGCCTGCCGGTCAAAACGAACGCTCTTTTCCAGCGGCACGCGCCAATTGCGGGCGAGGCCCTCGAACAGAGCCCAGGAGGCGCCATTCTCATCGGTGATGGTGGTCGTCAGATGGGTGACACCCTGCTGCTCAGGGCGGGCAAGCAAATCCTCGATCATGCGGCTTGCAAGCCGCTGGCCGCGGGCCGCAGCCGACACCGCCACCTGCCAGACGAAGAAATTTTCCGGGGCGGCCGGTGGGCGGTAGCCTGACACCCAGCCGACCAGCTCACCACCGCGCTCGGCGACGATGCAACTGCCGGCAAAATCGGTGCATTGCAGCAGATTGCAATAGGCCGAATTGGGATCCAGCGGCGGACAATCCGCAATCAGTGCGGTTATGGCGGGACCATCGGTCGCCACAGGCCTGCGAAACAAGAATTTCTGCCCCTCGCCTTTTTCAAGGCACGCAGAAGCCCGTGGCGGCGTGGAGGCCGCTGTAGCTTGGGATATGAAGATATTTTATCTCCCGAAACATTATTTCCATCGGAAGGAGCGCACCCTTCAACGATTTGGCGCGATATATGCAGGTTCAGGCGAAAATTTCAACCCCGACTCCAAAATAATACTTTATCTACCAAAGTAGTTTGCTTGGCGCTTGAGCGACTATCTCTCTTGATTGGCGCAGGCAAGGCGTTGCGGCTATGTGATTTCACATGGATTCTGAAATTGCCTCACTCACTCTTCGCGCTCTGCGCCGGGTACTCCGCGCCACGGAAATCGGCAGTCGGCAACTCGCCACGACGACCGGTCTCACGCCATCCCAGTTGCTGGTGCTGCGCGAAATCGATGCGCAAGAGAAGGCAACGCCAAGCGGCATTGCGCAGGCCCTGCAATTCAGTCAGGCCACAATTACGACGATCGTCGACAGGCTGGAGGCGCTTGGCTTTGTCCAGCGTCAGCGCGGCGAAAAGGACAAGCGCCGGTTCATGCTGACCGCGCTCCCGGCTGGCCGGGCCGCGATTGCCGACGCGCCGGACTCCCTGCAAATGACATTCACGGAACGGTTCATCGAACTACCCACTTGGGAGCAGGCGATGATCCTGTCTGCCGTGGAAAAGCTGGCAACCCTCATGGGAGCGCAGGAAATCGACGCGGCCCCGCTTTTGGACAGCGGACTGATTGATCGATCCGCCCCAGACTGAGAGACAGGGGCTTGATCGCCGATGAAAACCATCCCGATCAGGCCGATTTTGTTCCACCTGACTCCATGAAACGCAGCGACATCTGATGATAAAGCCGTTTGCGGCAGACAAAGGGGGCCACAAAATCGGCCACCAGCGCAGACGCCAGAAGCGGCATCATGAGGCCCCGGCTCGCGGTTGTTTCGGAAATGATGATGACTGCCGTAAGCGGCGCACGCACTACGCCCGTGAAATAGGCCACCATCCCAAGGAGGACGATCGCTCCGGGCGGATAAGTGGGGAAGATGCTTCGAAGCACATCTCCAACACCCGCGCCGACCGAGAGCGACGGCGCGAAAATGCCGCCGGGCAGGCCCGACACCGCCGTTGCCAAAGTCGTCAGCAGTTTGGCCGCGCCGAACCAGATGGGGACATCCGAGCCGGTGATGATCGCGTGGGCCGTGGAATAGCCTGTACCCCAGGTCAGGCCCGTAAGAACGCCGGTCACCGCGACAATGCCGCCGCAACATGCCGCAAACATGATAGGGCGCGCCCTCATCCAGGCCAGCGGTTGCCAGGACGCGCTCCCTACGGCCAGCAAGGCGCGGGAGAAAAACGAACCGAGCAGGCCGCCCAGCACGCCTGCAATGGGCGCGGCCACCAATGCTTCACGAACATTCAGCGTCTGCTGCATGGCGCCGAAATAGACATAATCCCCAGCAAGACCCAGGCTGACCATGCCGGCGATCAGCACCGCCGCCATCACCAACAGGGTCATCCGCTGCTCATAGGCGGCCGCCAGTTCCTCGATTGCAAACGCCACGCCCGCCAAAGGCGTATTGAACGCCGCAGCGACGCCCGCCGCGCCACCGGCGATATAGACCGAGGCCCGGACCGGGATCACCAGGAAACGGTGCGCATACCCCATGATGAAAGCGGCGATCTGCACGGTTGGCCCCTCTCGACCTACTGAGGCGCCCAGCAGCAAAGTGCAGATCGTTAGAATGAATTTGGCGATCGCGGTTCGCGCGGAAACCAGCCGATCCATGCCTCGCTCCGGATTGCGGGTCGCGGCGATCGTCTGGGGTATGCCGGAACCGGTGGCGGCTGGCGCGAACCGTCTCGTCGCCCAGACAAGCGCGGCAAAGCCTGCCGGCGTGATAAACAGCGGTGCCCACCACCAGCGCTCCACAATGGAGATGAATACATGATTAGCCTCGTCGGCCAGGTGCGCGAACGTCAGCGCAACGAGTCCGATCAATATTGCCCCGCCCAGAAAGGCCGCACGCCTGCGCCAGACGGTCGGCCGCAGGCCGTATAGTCGCATGCGGGCGCGGAGGCGCAGGGAATTATGCATCGTCTATACCGCCTTCTTCCCGAGGCAATCCGGGAGCGAGCCGCAGAAGCAGATAGCCCGCAACCGCGGAAAGTACCGATCCGCCGAGTACCCCAATCTTGACCTCGTCGGACAGGAGCGGATCGCTGAACGCAAGGCCTCCGATGAAAAGGCTCATCGTAAAGCCAATGCCGCAGATGAGCGCGAGACCATAGACCTGAAGCCAGGTCGCGCCTGCCGGACGGTCCGCGATCCCTAAGGCTACCGCGCCCCGAATGCTTGCGAATATCCCGAGCTGCTTGCCCAGAAACAGTCCGGCGCCGATACCGAGTGGCAGCGGCCCCATGACCTGTTCCAGGCCGACGCCAGCGAGCGATACGCCGGCATTGGCGAAGCCGAACAGGGGCACGATCGCAAATGCCACCCAGGGGTGCAGCCCATGTTCAAGACGATGGAGGGGGGATTCTGCGTCGTCCGGAGCCCCTGGCGACGTGCGGATGGGAATGGCCAGCGCCGCCAGAACGCCGGCTATCGTCGCATGGACCCCGGACAAAAATACCGCCAGCCACAGGGCCGCAGCCAGCAGCATATAGGGCCAGAGCTTCTTCACGCCCGACCGGTTGAGGATCAGCATCGCGCAGAACAGAAGGGCGGCCACCAGTAGAGCCAGCCCGCTGATCCCCTTGGTGTAGGCAAGCGCAATGATAAGAACCGCACCCATGTCATCGACGATGGCGACGGTGGTCAGCAGCAGCTTGAGCGATGTCGGCGCACACTTGCCCAGTAGGGCGAGCACCCCGATGGCAAAGGCGATATCGGTTGCGGCCGGGATCGCCCATCCGTTGGCGAGCCCCGGCGTACGACCGGCAACCAGCAGATAGGTTATGGCAGGAACGGCCATTCCCGCCGCCGCCGCGATCACGGGCAGCCAGCGATCACTCCAGTTCGACAGACGCCCGTCTATGAACTCCCGCTTTATCTCCAGACCGACCAGCAGGAAGAACAGCGCCATCAATGCATCATTGATCCAGTGCAGCAACGAGAGCGGCCCCAGATGGAGGTGCAGACTTTCGAAATAGACGTCTGCCCATCTGCTGTTCGCAACGATCATGGCGAGTAATGCCGCGAGGATCAGAAGGATACCCCCCGCCGCTTCGGTCCTCAGAAATTCGCGCAGCGCCGAGCGAGGGCGGTCGAAGGTATCAAACATCAGCATGGTGAAACCCGATAACGGCCCTTGCCATGAAATGTCCAAGAAAACCGGGCCATTCTGTGAGAAAAATATCAGCTCTGGGTCGACATCTGGTTTTGGATGCAGCGGACGTTATAGTTGCTCAGTGCCGGGAACGGTGCGTAAGGGGAATATATGACAGCGCAACTTCAAGGCTTGGCACAATTTGCCGATGAGCGGCTGGAACGGGTAGCCCTTTATCGCTGGTGGCGTCGTGCGGTTGTCGGGCGCGTCGAGCATGAGCAGGTGCTGGAGCGGATTTTCGGCGATAGCGGCTGGTCGCCCCGTTATGCCTTCATGACGATGATGTCGGCCGGGATCGCGGTTCTCGGCCTGCTTCTGTCTTCGCCGGCGGTTGTCATCGGCGCCATGCTGATCTCGCCGTTGATGAGCCCCATTTTGGGGCTGGGTTTCAGCCTTGCGCTGTTCGACTTTGGGGAGATGCGCCGCTCGCTGATCGCGCTCGCCATAGGCAGCGTTGCGGCGGTGCTTTTCACGGCGACTATCGTCGCGCTTTCGCCGCTTCAGGCTCCGACCGCCGAAATCATCGCGCGTACCCGGCCCAATCTTTTCGACCTTGCCGTTGCCCTTTTTGCAGCGCTTGCGGGTACCTTCGCGATCATCCGCGGTCGCGGCGACACAATTGTCGGCGTTGCCATCGCAACCGCCCTGATGCCGCCCCTGGCCGTGGTTGGTTATGGCTTCGCCACCTGGAACATGCCGGTGCTCGGGGGCGCCTTCGCGCTGTTCGTCACCAACTTCGTCACGATCGCCCTGTCGGCCACCGTGATGGCCCGCTATTATGGCTTTGGTCACCATCTATCCAGCCAGCAGAGCTGGACGCAGACGATCATTTTGCTGTTCGTCTTTGCCGCCATGGCGGTCCCCCTGGGCATATCCCTGAAACGCATCGCGGCCGAAGCCGTGACGACCAATCAGGCGCGGTCCTATCTTTCGGATCGCTTCGGTTCGAACGCGCGCATCACGCAGCTTGATCTGGACTTTGATGCCCATCCGCTCCTGGTGCGAGCCGTGGTGATCACGCCGCGCAATCAGGCAAAGGCCAATGAGGCCCTGCAAGCTGAGCTGGAGCAGCGCCTGGGAAGACCAGTCCGGCTGCGCCTGGATCGAGTCCTGCTGGAACCTGGCGCGGGTGCCATCGACGCCCAGCGCGAGGAATTGCGCCAGGCCAGTGAAGCCGCAGCGCTGGAATCCACGCGCGTCAATATGGTCGTCCAGTCGCTCGCCCTGTCCGCGGGCGTCTCGACTGATCAGGTGACCGTAGATCGCGATCATCACCGGGCGAGCGTAGCCGCAGCTCCGCTCCCCGGTGCAACGCTTGCAACCTATCGAGCACTTGAGGCGCGCGCTTCGGCTCAGGTCGAAGGCTGGGAGTTGGCGATCATCCCGCCACAGGCTGATCTGCCGATGATCAGCTTTGCGGACAATAGCGACACGCTCGACAGCATCGCCCGGCAGGCGGTGCTGACATCGGCGTGGGCAGCGCAGCGCTGGAATATTCAGGCGCTCGCCGTCCCTGCCCTCCCCGAAACGGAATCCGACAAACCCAATCTTGCGGAACGGCGCGCGTTGGCAATTGCGGGGCTGCTGCGAGAAAATGACGTCAAGGCCGTGCCCCGCGCTCCTGCCGGACAGACATTCCGTCTGCTGCCCTCGCGGGTAGAGGAGCTTCCTTAACGCCCATGCGGGTCGTGGCCCTGCCGCCACGGGCAGGGCTCGGAGATGACAATCAGTGCGGTGCCGCTCCCGTTTCCACCCCCGTCTTGTCGTGGAGGGCAAAACGATCGACGATATCCGCGCTGGCCCGATTATAGCCGATCACCTCGACCCGCTTACCCTCCCGACGCAGCCGCAGGACGATCTTGTCGAGTGCCGCTACAGCGGAAATGTCCCAGAAGTGCGCGGCGGATACGTCGATAGTGACATGCCGGGCCGACCCTTCCGCTGGGAAGGCCCGCGAGAAGCGGTCGACGGATGCAAAGAAAATTTGTCCTGTAACCCGGTAAACCGCTTGATCGCCTTTGCCTGACAGGCTGCGCTCCACGGCGAACATCCGCTGGACCTTGCCAGCGAAAAAGATGCCTGACAGCAGCACGCCGCACAGTACGCCCAACGATAGATCGCGCGTCGCGACCACAACCGCCACCGTCACCAGCATGACGACGGACGAAGTCGGGGGATGCCGCCGCAGGTTCGGAATCGAATTCCAGCTGAAGGTTCCGATCGACACCATGATCATGACGGCGACCAGCGCGGGCATGGGCACGCGGCCGACCCATGGCCCCAGCAGCGCGAGCAGAATGAGCAGGACCGCGCCCGCCACAAATGTCGAGAGTCTACCCCGACCACCGGACGTCACGTTGATGACCGACTGGCCGATCATGGCACAGCCGCCCATGCCACCGAACAGGGCGGCGGCGATGTTTGCGCCGCCTTGGCCGATGCATTCGCGCCGCTTGTCGCTGTCCGTATGCGTCATGTCGTCCACGATCTGCGCGGTCAGCAGTGATTCCAGCAGGCCGACGGCCGCCATGGTGACGGAATAGGGCAGAATGATCCGCAGCGTTTCCAGGCTAAGCGGAACCTGCGGGATTGCAAAGCTCGGCAGCCCCTCCGGCAGCCTGCCCATGTCGCTCACCGTATGGACGTCTATCCCAAGACCCATGCTGATCGCCGTCAGCGCCAATATGGCGACCAGGGGGGATGGTACGGCCTTAGACATGCGAGGGAAAAGATAGATGATGGCCAGTCCAGCCGCGACCATCGCATAGGTCTGCCAACCGACATGCGTGAGTTGGGGCAGCTGGGCCATGAATATGAGGATCGCCAGCGCATTGACGAACCCCGTGATGACCGACCGGGATACAAATTGCATCAGCAGGTCGAGACGCAGCAGTCCGGCCACACCTTGGATGATGCCCATCAATATCGTCGCGGCGAAAAGATAGGGCAGGCCATGGTCTCTCACCAGCGGCCCGACCAGCACGGCGACGGCGGCCGTCGCGGCGGAGATCATGCCGGGCCGCCCGCCGATCAGCGCGATGACCATGGCGATGACGACCGACGCATAAAGGCCGACCCGAGGATCGACCCCGGCAATGATGGAAAAGCCTATGGCTTCCGGTATCAGAGCGAGCGCGACGACAAGTGCGCCAAGAATGTCGGCGCGCGCTGCGGTCGCGTCTGCGAACCATTGACGCCGGTAAGAGGTAAATCTGTCAATCATCCTGAAATCCACAACAAGGCACATGACGCCGGCAAGGCGCTTCCCGTCTATTCATGTGTGATGTTGTCCGGCGGATCGGCGGCCGGAATAGCCACCCGGAATCTCACCGGGTCCTTGCGAATAAGCCGCTGGTAGCCAAACTGCCTGCCGCATGGCAAGGCCGCAGGATATGAAGGCCGTCCTCAGTCGCCCGAGAAGGTGACAATGATGATATTGTGATCCTGTTCCCTGGTGATGGCGATCGACGCTTTCCGGCCCTTTCCGACCGCAGACATCATCCCCGTCCCGCCAGACTGGAATTCAGACGTTTTGCGCAGCCCTGCGGCCGTGAAGTGGCCCCGGTAGAATTCGAAAATCGCACCCGCGTCATCCTTTGTCGCCAGCCGAACTTCATGCGTCACGTCGCTACCTGCATTTGCGTTGATGGCGGCCTTGATCGTCGAGCCGGGATATTGGGGAGCAAAGGCGGGCATGCTGACGTCGCTCGGCGCCGGCGTTTCACGGGCGACATTCCTGTCCGGCTCCGTCGGCAATGCCATCATGTCATCGTTCGAATTGTCGGCCGGAAGCGATGCCGGATCCTCCTTCCGTTCAACAGAACCACATGCGGTCAGCGCGGCCAGGCCGAGCAGGATGATGAAACGCATTGCCAATCTCCTCACCTCTCCATTTCCGCCGTCGCCGTCGATCGAATATGGACGTCGCGCTGCGGAAACGGGATTTCAATGCCCTTTTCGGCAAACAGACGCCAGACGCGGTTCAAAATGTCCGACCGCACATTGCCGACCCCCAGTTCGGGATCGCCGATCCAGGCCAGAATCTCATGATCCACGGAACTGTCGCCAAAGCCCTTCAGCCAGACCGAGGGCTTTGGGTTGTCCAGCACGCGCGTCGCCTCCGATGCCGCCTCGATCATCAGCTTCTGGGCCAGCGCAAGGTCGCTGCCATAGCCGACGCCCACCGCTATGTGGATACGGACATTGCGGTCGGTATAGGACCAGTTCTCGACCGCTTCGGTCATCAGTTGCTCATTGGGGATGAGATGCTCCTTGCCGTCGCGCGTCACGACCGAGACGGCACGCACCCCGATTTTGCCGACGGCGCCGAATGTATCGCCCACGACGATGACGTCGCCCGGCTTGACGGACCGATCCATGAGCAGGATCAGGCCCGCAATCAGGTTGCCGAAGGTCTTTTGCAGGCCGAAGCCAACCGCCAGACCGACCGCCCCGGAAAAGACGGTCAGTGCCGTCAGGTCAAGGCCGAGCATGTCAATGCCAAGCAGCACCACGACCACGATTACGCCGATGCCGGCAAGCTTCTGGACGAGGAGTTGCTGCGCCGCATCGAGCCCGCTTGCCCGGCCGATCAGATGGTGCGCAAGCTGATTGGCCAGACGAGCCGCTGCGTAGAGGATTGCCACGATGACAAGGGAATTGATGGCGGTCAGCAGCGAGAAGCGGTGCTTGCCCACGGAAAATCCCACATCGCTCAGTCCTCGTAGGAGAGGCGCCAGACCGCCCAGTGTGCCAACGGTCGCCACCGATAGGGCGAATGTTCCAAGACCCATCGCCGCGAGCCAGTTCAGGCCGCCGACGCGCGCGAGGCGAAATGCCAGCAGCGCCGCCGCCAGGCCGACGCCCAGCGCTGCCAGCAGGTCGCCCAGCGGGCTCAACTCTACGATCTTGCGGGACAGGAGCAGCAACAGGATGACGACAGCGTTGCGGACGAACGCCGACATGGCTTCGGCATATTTCGAAGCAAATCGACCCTCAATCTGTGCCAGGCGGGTGGCGAGGGGCGGCCCGGCCATTCTGAGGTGGTGCCGGAAATTCGGA
>NZ_LFCT01000040.1 GCF_008692605.1 Sphingobium estronivorans | reverse complement strand
GTCCAAGAAGGCGAGGCCACCTCATATATTGTTCGCGACAGTCTATGACCGCAACGGCGTCAATGTGACGGCGCTTGCCCAGGATGCGCGAGCGCAGCGGCAGCTTGCCGCGATCGATCCCAAACAGGCGCTGGCAATCGGCCCCAGGGACGCGCCTGCCATCATCGAGTTCACCGATCCCGATTGTCCCTATTGCCGTGCGCTCGACCGCTTCTGGGCGGCCAAGGCGGCGGAAGGCAAGCCTGTGCGACGGCTGATCTATTTCGTCTCGGGCATCCATCCCGAGGCCGCGACCAAGGCGGAACATATCCTCTGCGCATCGGATAAGGAGGCGAGCTTCAAGGCGCTCTATGCCGGCGCGAAGCCACCTGCCCTGCTGACATGCCCGGAAGGCCGCGCCAAGGTGGAAGCCGATGCGGCGCTGGTGAAGAAGATCGGCATCAGCGGCACGCCGACCCTCATCGCCAATGGCAAGATCATCTCGGGCTTCGACCAGGCGGCAATCGAGGCGTTTCTCGAAACTGCCTATGCGGCGAAGGCATCCAGTCATGCGCAGCGTTGATCCCCATCCCTCTTCTGGCGGCCGTCCGACCCACGCGGTGTCCCGCGTGGCCCGACGGAACGGAATGCCGGCGATCGCGGCCCTCAGGAGCCGTCCGACACGATCATCGGCAGCCTACGAGCTCCCTCGCCGGCACAAACCCCAAGCGGACGGCTCCTTCTTGCACATGGAGTATGACATGATCAAAGCCCTTGGACGACGCAGCCTTTATGCTGCCGACTATTCGATCACCGCTCTCCTGGCCGTCCTCGCGGCCACGGGGATCGCCCATGCTTTCACGGCGCCCGCCGCCGGCGACCTTGGCTACGACATTTACGACATCGTCGTGAACCAGGGCGTCAAGGGACCGCTGGGCTTTGTCGGCGGCGTCGCGGCCTTCCTGTTCGGCGTCTCGCGCCTCTTTTCCAATATCATGATCGGCATCCCGACGATCGTGGCGGCGGTCTGCCTCATCAAGGCGGATTCGATCCTCCAGACCTTTGGGCTGACCATCTGAACTGATCGGCGCGGGTCGCCACACTTTCACGCAACCCACGCCCCCGAGCCTGGAAGCCAATGGTGGCTCCCGGGAAACCCCGAGCTCATGCCGGGGAGATGAAGCAGGAGGAGAAGGGACAATGGACGAACGCCTGCCCCAGTATCTGCATCGGCCGGTCCAGATCCTATGGTTCGGATCGGACGAGTTCATCCTGGTGGTTTCGACCATCTTCGTCGCCATCGTCGTCGGCGGGTTGATCGGATGGGCGCTGGTCCTTGCCCTTCTCCTTTTCATTCCCTGGAAGCGCAGCAAGCCCCGCGGTTTCCTCACCCATCTCGCCTGGCGCTGGGGCCTGCTTTCCTTCCGCCATTATCCGGGTCCGACCCAGACCCGCTTTTACGAGTGAGGTCGAGACAATGCCGCTCTTCACCCCGAAAGCCGGCCCGGAGGCCGATCCCCTCATCGGCAAACCGCCAAGCTTTGGCATCCACCGCTATCTCCAGGGTTCCTCCAATCTGTTCGAAGAGAACCGCCTGCTCAAGTTCGCGATCATGGGCCTGTTCGGGATCACGGCCGTGCTGGGCGCGGTGGTCTATTCGAGCGACCAGAACAGGCGCACCGTGGTCGTGCCCTTCGGCACGGGCGGCGATCTCTATGTGACGGGCTCCAAACCCTCGAGCGACTATCTGCGCACCATGACGCGCAACATCGTCGCGCTCTCGGGCACCTATTCAGCCTATTCAGCCGACCCGCAGTTCCAGGAGCTGCTCTCGATCGTCCACCCGAGCGCCTATAACAGCATGCGCGACAGCCTGAACGCGGTGCTGGACGAGCTTTCCAGGAACCCGACCCTGTCGATCGCCACCTATATCCGCCCCGACCAGCCGGTCAGCTGGAGCGACAAGGACATCATCGTTCCGGTCGAGAAGGTCCGCGTCATTGGCGGCGTCATCCGCAAATTCCGGGGCACGCTGCGCATCGGCTACGGCGTCGAGAACGGCCGCTTCTGGATCACCCGCCTTTCGGAGGAGAAGTTTGATGCCGAGCTTCGGTAAAATCCTGCGCGCGCCCGTCGCCCTGCTGGTCCTGATCGGTTCAGCACCGGTCCTCGCCCAGCCGATCATCGCGCTGCCCGACCAGACCAGCACGATCCGCCTCTCCAACCGCGACGTCAATCATGTGATCTGCACAGGCGGCGAGATCGAGGACGTCAAATTCTCGGCGGAAAAGGCGATCGCCGTCGAGAAGGGCGGCGCGGACGCCTGGATCAAATTCCTGGTGAAGGAGGTCGACGATGCCGGCGCCATCACGCGCAGCTATGTAACCACGCCTTCGGAATTCTTCATTGCCTGCAATGGCGCCATCTACCCCCTCTATGCCGAGCCGGCGGATATCCCCGCCCAGACCATCACCCTGGTGCCGGGCGGCGCGCAGCGCGCCAAGGCCAATGACGATCTGCTCGGTCCCTTGGTCGAGGAGGAGCGCGCCGTCTCGATCACGCTTGCCATGCTCCAGGATCGCATTCCGGCCAGCTTCACCGCGGTCGCGCCCAGGGCCGATCGGGTATCCCTGCCCTCCCTCCCGGCCGCGCGGATCATCGAACGCCGCCGGGTCGAGATCGAAGGCTCCGGCCTCTCGGCGTCGGAATATCGGATCGAAACGGATGCGGATCTGGGCCTAGACGAACGCCTGTTCCTCGACCGCGCCTTTGGTGCCCGCGTCTTTGCGGTCAGTGCCGATCGACTTTCGCTCAAAGCCGGAGAGACCGCGCGCCTCGTCATCGTGCGACGGGGAGAAAGCCAATGAGCGAGAAGAAGCAAGGCGGGAAAGAAACCCCGCAGGATCTCGGCGCCCCAATCAAAGGCTACTCCCGGCCCCCGAAAGATCACAATGAGGCCAGGGACGGACAGCAAGATCAGGCAAAGGATCAGGGTGTCGTTCGCGGTCCGGCCCTGCTCGATTGGAAAGCCCATTGGCGCGCCATGTCGGCAAGGCAGAAGCTGCGCGCCAAGCAGGTCGGTGTTGGGGCGGCGGTCGCCATCCTCGGTTACGGTCTCTATACAGCGTCCAGCCATTCTTCCGACGATCAGCCCAACCTGCCCGCTGCATCGAAGCTGGACATGGGCGCGGGCCTTCGTGGTGACAGCCTGGAAACCAAGCTGCGCGGCGATCTCCAGAAGGTGCTCGACGGCCAGTCCCTGCTCGGCGACCGCATCACCGCGATCGAGGAGGGCAAGGTCATGCCCGGCAGCAGGATCGGCGGGACCTCGGCCGATGGCGGCGATCTGCCGTTGGCGGTGCCTGGATCGTCACCCGCCTTCCCGCCGCCACCCAGCGACGCGGAACTGAATAGCGCGATGGGGTCGATCCCCCCGCCCGTGCCGCCGGTCGCTCCGGCAGCCCCGCCCGCGCCGCCCGTGGAGAAGACCGTCGGCGCGATCGGCGCGGCCACCAGCGCGATCCTCCCCACCGGGACCAAGGAGGGCGCCGGTTCCGGCATCGGAAAAAAGTCGCGGACGATCTATTTGCCGCCTGGTTTCATGAAGGCGCGGCTCCTGACCGGGATCGACGCGCTGGCCAGCCGGGACGCGACCTCGAACCCGGAGCCGCTGATCGCCCGGGTGCAGGCGCCCGCCGTGCTGCCCAATGATGTGAAGGCCAATCTCGCCGGCTGCTTCGTCATCGGCAACGCCACCGGCAGCCTCGCCAAGGAGCGGGTCGAGGTGCAGCTCATCTCGCTCTCCTGCGTCGATTTCGACGAGCGCTCGGTGGTCGATCAGCCGATCAAGGGCTTCTTCGTCGACACCGACGGGAAGAAGGGTCTTTCGGGCAAGGTGGTGACGCGCGCCGGCGCGGCGCTGGCCCGTTCCTTCATCGCCGGGACCGTCAGCGGTTTTGCGAGCTCGGTCGAGAACAGTTTCGGGGATATGTCCACCTCCGCCCTGGGTTCGGTGCGCACCCTCGATGCGACCGACGCCGCCAAAAGCGGGCTTGCCGGCGGGTTTTCCAAATCCTCCGACAAGCTCACCGACTTCTATCTCGACCTCGCCCGCCAGGCCGGACCCATCGTCGAGGTCGGCGCCGCCAAGGAGGTGGTGGTGGTCATCCAGGAAGGCGTGGCCCTCGACATCAAACCCAGCGCAGGGAGCAAATTCTGATGGCTCACCGACTTCCAAGGGGCATTCGCCCCATGCCCGTCATGCCTGTCGGCACTGGGCGCTTCGCTCGATCACCGGCCCTGCTCACAGCGGCCCTGCTGCTCACCGGCTGCTCCACCATCGGCTCGGTCATGTCGCCCTACAGTGAGAAGTTCAGCTGCAAGAATAGCGACCATGGGCAGTGCATCCATCCCGACAAGGCCTATGCCGACGCGGTCGCGGGCGTGCCGTCCCGCTCCGATCCGGCAGTGACGCGCGACAAAGCGCTTCTCAAGCCAAGCGACAGCGTCGCGTCAGGGACCACCGCCAACCGAGGCAAGGCAGGACCCTCCCCCTATCTGGGCTATCGCGACAGCGTCTATCGCGAACTTCAGGGCCTGGTCGACGCGCCGGTCACGCCCATGCTCCGGCCGGGCCGGACCGTACGCACGCTGATCCTGCCCTATGCCGACCGCGAGCGGCCCGACCGGCTCTATATGCCGCGCTATGTCTATTCGATCCTCGAACGCCCCGTATGGGTGGTGGGCGATTATCTGGTGAGCCCGGTCCAACCCGCGATGCGGGTTCCGGTGCTGGAGCAAGTCAGGGACAAGGGATCAGTCGACCGGGCCGTCGAGGGCGAGCCCGCGGCCCCTGAGGAGGCACGGCCATGATCGCACTCGGCACCCGCCATGGCGGCGGCCTCACCCGGTCGGACCTGCACCGCGCGGTGGCGCGCGACGCCTATTCCGATTTCCTGCCGCTGGTCGCCTGGAACGAAGAGGATGAAGCCTTTCTCTGCATCGACGATGGCTGGGGCCATGCCTGGGAGCTGATCCCGTCGGCCTATATGTTCGCCCATGTCCACCAGGCGCTGCTGGGCCTGCTCAATATCCATTTCCCCGATGGCACGGTGTTGCAGCTCCATGGCTTCGCCGATCCGCTAATCGACCATGCGCTCGACGCCTTTCTGGATCTGAAAACCCGGCCCGATCCGCTGATCCAGGCATCGGCGCGACGCACCGCAGACTATCTGCGCGCCGGAACCGAAGGACTCGATGCGCTGCATGGCATTCCGGTGCGGGATTTCCGGCTGTTCCTGTCGATCAAGACGCGCGTGGAACTCGGTCATGACCTGCGTCGCCAGGTCGAGGAGCAGCTCGCCAAGCTCGGCATCCGCCGTCTGCCGCCCGAAGAGCTGATCAGCTTCTATCGCCGGATCTTCAACGGCGTGTTCGATTTCGCGCCCGGCGTGTTCGCCGATGGCCGTGACGGCCAGCCCGCGCCGCCGGTGCGCAAGCAGATCATCGATGCGGGACCCGATCTCCTGTTCGACGGTCCCGAAGTGCATCTCGGCAACCAGGTCGCCCGCTGCCTGACGCCGCGAGCGCCGGCGCGGCGGATCACCGCCGAGCGCGCCAATCGCCTGCTGGGCGGCATGCGCGGCGCGGCCGAGGATAGCGATCAGATCGGTGGCCCCTTTCTCTTCACCCTCAATATCCTGTTCGATCACAGCCAGTTCGAGATCCACAAGCGCGCGCAAATCCTCTCCGCGCAGAAGGCGGCGGGCAGTTTCGCGGTCGAGGTCGGCAAGCAGATCGAGGAGATCGGCTGGGTGCTGGACGAGGCGGGGAACAGCCGCTTCCTCTCGGTGATCCCGATGGTCTGGGTGTTCGGCCGCACCAGCGCCGACGCGCGGGAAATGGCGGCGCGCGCCAAGCGGCTCTGGGAGAGCGAACCCCTCCCCTGGATGATGCAGGAGGAGAGCTATCTCAATCCGGTCCTGCTGCCGATGAGCCTTCCCTTCGGCCTCTATCCCGAAAAGCGCACGATGCGGATGCTGGAACGCGATTTCCGCATGCCGGTCAAGGCCGCCGTGCTGCTCGCGCCGGTGCAGACCGACTTTCGCGGCGGCGGGCGCCCTGCCCTTCTCTATGCGGGGCGCAAGGGGCAACTCATCACGCTCGACCTCTTCGACCCGCGCATCAACAATTATAATTTCATCGTCTCGGCCGAGAGCGGCGCGGGGAAAAGCTTCCTCCTCAACAATCTCTGCCAGCAATATTATGCGCAAGGGGCGCTCATCCGCATCATCGATATTGGCGGGAGCTATCGCAAACTCTGCACCCTCTGCTCGGGCCGCTATATCGACATTGGCGCGGAGCGGCTCGTCCTCAATCCCTTCGACATGGGTTTTGCGCTCGACGGCGATGACCGCCAGTCCGCCATCTCCATGGCGGTCGCGATCGTCGCGGAAATGGCCAATGCCGCGACGCGCAAGGGTGTCTCCACCTCGGAATGGAACCTGCTCAAGTCCGCCGTGCAATGGACGATCGATGAAGGCCATGCCGAGGAAGGGATAGACAGCGTCCGGGCCTGGCTGGGCGCCTATCCGCAATTTGCGACGTCCGATCTCGACCGGGTCGATCATCTGGTGCCGACGGCGCGGGAACTCGCCTTCAACCTGCGTGATTTTGGCAGTGACGGCGCCTATGGCCATTTCTTCAACGGCCCCTCGACCTTCGACATCAGCCGCGATGAGTTCGTGGTGCTGGAACTTGAGCGGCTCAAGGCCATGCCGGACCTGTTCAACGTCATCGTCATGGTGGTGGTGAACGCGGTCACGCAGGAGCTCTATCTTTCCGCGCGCGACCGGCCGCGTTTCGTGCTGTGCGATGAAGCCGCCCAGTTCATGACCCGGAGCGAAGGCCAGGACTTGTCGCGGCTCGCCGAGGCGTTCGGACAGGGCTATCGCCGTGCGCGCAAATATCAGGGCAGTTTTGGCGTCGTCCTCCAGAGCATGAACGACCTGCTGCTCTTTGGCGGGACCGGTCAGGTGATCCTCGAAAATGCCGCCACCCGCTTCCTGCTTCAGGGGTCGACCTATGCCCAGGCGGTCGAGAACAAGATCCTCGACTATTCGGGCTTCGTCCTCGACCTGCTCAAATCAGTCCGTAACGCCAAGCCCCATTATAGCGAGGTCTTCATCGACTCGCCCCTGGGGCTGGGCGTTGCCCGGCTGGTGGTCGACCCCTTCTCCTACTGGATCAACACCAGCGCACCGCAGGAGGTGGCGGCTTTCGAGGCCCTGATCCGCGGCGGGCGCAGCCCCCTGGAAGCGGTGTGCGAGCTGGCCGGGGTCGACCCCGCCGAGATCCTGCCGCCAAGCCAGCATGGAGAAGCCGCATGATGCGCAAATCCCCCATCCATCCCGATCAGCTGGCGCTGGGCTTTGGCATGGATGCCGAGATCGAGCGGATCATCGAGGCCCGGGTTGCGATCCGTGCGGAGGCTGAGGCCATCCGCTGGCGCTTCCGCCTGATGGTGATCGAAACCGTACTGCTGACCAGCCTGGTGATCGTGACCGGCCTGGTGCTGCATCAGCCGCCCATGCTGATCGCGCGCGGCGCGGTGCTGATCGGCCTCACCTGCCTCAGCACCGGACTGCTGCTCATCCTGCTCACCGGCCTGACGGGTAAATGCCTCTCACGCGTCCGGACCTGGAAAGCCCGGCGGTCCAACATCCTTGCCCCATGGAAACGGTCATGACCGGTATCTTTTCCTCGCGGCCCGGACAGACAGCCATCCGCCTGATCGTCGGCACGCATCTGCTGCTGACCATCCAGGCCGGGCTGGTGCTGTGGTCGGCGGCCGACATGGACATAGGCATGCGCTGCATAGTCGGCGCGGCCGCTGTGCTTGGCCTCGCGGCCATCATCACCGCCATCCGCGGGGGCGATGCGGAGGAAGGCCGGATCTGGCGGCCCTATCGGCTACGCCATCATGATCGGCGCGGAGGCGTCCGGCCATGATCCGCCCTGCCCTCATGATTGCCATGACGATAGGCTGCTGTGCACTGCCTATGCCCACGGCCATCGCGGGCACCGCGACGATCGGCCGGACATGGCCCATAGCCGAACCCGACGCGCTGGCGGAGATCGAAATGCGGGCGGCGCGCCAGCCCGCCAATATGGCCACCCAATTTGGCCCGCGTTCAAGCTGGTCGGCGTTGCGCGCTGCGTCGCTCGGGAACGCGAAACAGGACCGGACCCGCTTCGTGGTGCCCTTCTATACCCTGCCCGACGAAATCCGCCTGCCCGACGGCAAGCTGCTCTACCCCAAGGGCTTCACCTTCAATCCGCTCGATTATGTCTCGCTGCCCCAGCGGCTCGTCATCGTCCATCCGCGCAACCTTGATTGGGCGCTCGATCATGCCCGACTTACCGATTTCATCCTGCTGACGGCGGGCGATGCGCTCGACCTCTCCGAGCGAACCGGGCGGGCGCTCTTCATCCTGGAGGAGCGAGTGAAGGATCGGCTGGGTCTGACCGTGGCGCCCGTCATCGTCTCCCAGGTCGGAAGGAAGCTCGAACTCCACGAATTTGAGGCCGTCGAAACACGCAAAGGGGAGCGGCAATGATGCGGCCCAATATGTTCACCGCAGATTTGGCCGAATGCCGTCCTGGCTACACGCAGTGTAGCGAACGGCGCGAACCGAGCCTCACCCGCCGCAACCTATGGGATGTTCAGCAAGGCGTGGATCTTTGCGACAGGAAGGTGGAGGCGCAGAGGCGCGTCAGCCAAGGGCTGAAACCCGTAACGCATATAGAGCTGCTTGCGCTTCTCGACCTTCGCCGGATCGCCACAGTCGAGAATGTCGAGGAGCACAAGGGCGATTCCGACATCCATTGCGGCGCGGCCGATCCTCTTGAGAGCGTCGGCAAGCAAGAGGCCTCCAAATCCCTTGCCCTGGAAACGGGCATCGACCCCGATCATCGATATGAAGGCGGCGGGTATCTGACCATGCCCCGGCCGGTTGCGCGTAAAAGAGGCCGGCAGGTGGGAATAATCGACACTGTGCGCGTTCAACGTGTAAAAGCCCAAAAGCTCTCCTTCAGGAGACAGGAGGACAAACGCCCGCACATTGTCCGCCCGGGCCAGCTTGCTTGCCGTCTTGCGCAGATAATTGTCGACTTGATCAATCCCGGACGAAAAAGCTGCCAGATCGTGCCGCGCCGGATCAAGCGGCTCGATGATCATCCCCTTATCACTCACGCAGCGTCGCTCTTATCGGCTTTCGATCGTCTGGTCATGCCGAGCGAAGGCTTCGCGCAGAGCATCCGACGGCGGGCCCGGATTCTCGAGGGCATTGAGAATCGCTTCATAGTCCTTCCGACTCAAGATCGTGCGCTCGTGCGTCTGGATCGTTTCCAGTGCCGCCTTATAGGCGGCGTTCATCACGAAAACGGAATCATCGACCCCACACCACGTCGCAGCCTGCTGAATCGCCTGCTTGATATGCGGCTTGGTGCGAAAATTCATACGCACCGTGCTGCGTTCGTTGATTGCACCCGCCGCGTCATCAAACGCTTGCATCACCAAAGCCTCATCATCGCTGTTCGACCTATAATGTACGCCTTAGGGGCACACATTTCAAGATCGATCGACGTCATACGGACTCGTCCGATGAAGCAGATGCTGTGCCTTGGCGTTGGGGGTCTGGCAATGCTGGTATCAACGCCGGCCCATGCCTCCAAATGCGAGGCCGGGACGATCTTCAATCCGATCACGAAGGTGCGCTGGAACTGCATTTTTCCGATCACAATCGGCGGGGTCCGGGTCGGCAGCTTCGACAAACTCGACAAGGCGCTGGACGCCCAGTCCACCTCCAAGCCGCTCTGCGCCTGCCGCAAGGGCGTCACCTTCTGGTTCGGCGTGAAGGTGAGCTTCTGGTCGCCCAATCGCATGGTCGATGTCGTCACCGAACCGGGCTGCATGATGGCGCTGGGTGCCGATCTCATGCCCACTGGCGGCAAGCTGCAGGGCAGCCAGTCCTCGATCGCCGACGGCACCAATACGCGCAAGATGTTCGCGCAGATGCACTATTATATCTCGCCGGTCTGGAAGATGCTCGACATGTTCACAGACCTCCCCTGCCTGGAGGATGACGGCTTCGACGTCGCGATGATCACCGAGGTGCTGCCGACCTGGCAGTCGGGAACTTTGGGCGCCATCATCCAGCCCGAGGGCATCTTGTTCGGCAATCCCGCCGCTGGCCTTGCCTGCATGGCCGACAGCGCGGCGGCGGCCGCCGGCAAGGTCATCGATCCGCTTTTCTGGTGCATGGGAAGCTGGGGCGCGACCTATCCGATCGCGGGCGACATTCATTTCGATGACTCCGTCGAGGCCTGGGCCGGCATCGCGGCGCGCGGTACCTTCATGATGGGACGCCTCGGCGCGCTCACCATCTCGTCGGCTGATGGCTGCTCGTTCAAGCCCCAGCCGATCTGGACCAAGAGCCGCTACAAGCTCCAGATCATGGAGCCGGTCAAGGGCGGCAAATGCGTCAATATCGGCCGCCCCGGCGCGCTCTGGTCCTCGGGCAAACATGCGCCCGGCAAGGACAATGCCCAGTTCATGGCTTTTGAAAAGGTGATCTGCTGCGCCGGGGTTTCGACCCCATGAGCAAGCCTCTTCCCCCCTCCCTCGCACCGGTGCGGGCTTTTACCCGGTCTGCCCGCCACAGCCGTGGTGGCTGCCCCGCACGGCGCGAGGACGGAGCGATGCCGCGTCCCCCCTGCGGCATCGCTCCACCTATGGTCAGCACGGCTGCTAAACCCCTGTCGGCGGCGGGCAAAACCCCTTCCCGGCCCGCCGTCGTGGTGGCCGTGCTGACCACCATGGGCGGCCGGGCCGTCTTTCGCGTGCTGGGCGATACCGAAGCTGCGGGCGTGCCGCGCTGTTTCCGCCTGCACCGCGCATCGCCCGCCGTCCCGGATCCCGCATCATGAAGCGCGGCGCGCTCCTTCTCTCAGCTGGCTTCGCCATCTGCCTCTCCATCCCAGCTCGGGCGCAGACGATGGAGGAACGGGCGCGCTCGGCCGCCGCGGCGGCGCGAACGAAGACGGGCGATAGCGACGCCTTGCAGAGCCATTATCTCACCCCCGGTCTCGCCGGCCAGCCGATCAGCACCATCGACAACAGCAAGAGCTTCACACCCAATATCGCCTGCCAGAAGACCGCGACGCTGCTCGAACTCCTCGCCCAACCCACCTCAACCGGCGATATCGGCACGCTGCGCATCTCGCGCGACAAGGATCTCGACGGCGCGTTCGACGAGACGCTGAACGTACCCGTACCGGTATCGGGCATCTGCGCCAATGGCATCATTTCCTGTGCGCCGGGTAGCTGGAATGCGTGCCGCCCGTTCCAGTGGGAGGTCGGCAGCGATGGCGCCCTCAAGCTCGGCGAGGTCGACCTCACCGAGCTTGCCGGATGCTACTGCATCAACAACAGCTGCGGCACCAATCTCGCCTGGGGCAATATGGCCTCGATACTCAAGGATCTGGGCGGCGGCGTTGTCGGCGCGCTCACCACGGCCGATCCGCGGATCGGCGTCGCGCAGGCCGCGATCGACGGTCCGGTCATCCGCTATACCGGCGCCCAGACCACGGCCTGCAGCGCAAACCCGTCCGTGACGGCGACCGCCTATCGCGGCAATCCGACCCCGATCCAGGGTGATGCCTATGCCACGTCGCGATCGAGCAGCGTCTTCCAGGCGCTGGCGGGATCGCCGGCCGCGACCGGCAAGGCCGAGCAGACACGCCGCTGCACGATCGAACGGCAGGTGAGTCTCCAGGAAGTCACGGCGGACAATATCATCGCCCGGGTTTCCGGCGGCTATGCCACCTATAATCCCGCGCCCGACAGGGTGAGCTTTGTCATGGGATCGCCGACCGGCGACAGCCTGTCGGGCGGGTCCTGCACCCTGTTCGACCAGCGCATGATCCTCGACGTCAAGGATCCCGACCGGCTGCGCTCGGTCGTCCTGTCACAATATTATATGGATGACTGGATCCAGATCCGCGTGGACGGCCGGCTCATTCTCTCCGATCCCGCGAGCTGGACCGGCAACAGCTATCCACCGGCCCGATGCGAACGCAGCAAGACCTGGTACGGCACTCCCGCGCTGGATCTGAAACCCCTCCTCACCAAGGGGCAGCATGAGATTTCCCTGCGTATCGCTGTCGGGAACAAGGGCGAATCCTATGCCCGTATCGATGCCGTGCTGGATACAAGCTGCAAGATCAGCGAACAGCTTGTCGATCTCTGTTCCGGCACCGCCACCGATCCCGCCTGTCATCTTGTGAACGAGACGGTGGATGGGGTGGAGACCTTCCGCAACGGCGTGAATAGCGGCCTCAAGCCTCTCGCCCAGACCCGGCTGTTCGGTACGGGCGGCTGCACCTGGCAGATCACGCGCGATTTCTTCACGCGGGCGCGACAGTATAGCTGCCAGGTGGACCTGGGCAGCGCGGCCGAACCGGACCTCAGCCGCGGCGCCTATATCATCGACCGCTCGACCGAGACGCTGCTGGCCGATCGGACGACGGACGCCAACGGCACTGTCGCGACCTCGACCCGTCCCTTCTCCCTGCCCGAGCGGGGATCGGTTGCCGCCTGCGAGCCCATCTGCAAGACCCGTGCGCCCAGGACCAATAGCGATGTGGCGGTGGACGGCGTCGTCGGCTCCAGGCAAAATGATCCCGCGGGCTGGGACATATTTTACCACAGCTGCACCTCGGACCATGTCTGCCCGCTTGGGCAGGGCGAGGAACTGGTCTCGGCCTGTGGCTGCCTCGACGACTTTCCCGAAGCCGTCGTCATGATGCAGACTGTTCGCCTGGCCGGCGCCGATCTCGCCTGCACGGCGGAGGCACGCTGATGGGGTGGCGCCTCTCCCTCTGGCCCGCTCTCCTGCTGGCGTCCGGCCTCGCGCTCACGACAGCGTCCGTCCAGGCACAGCAGCTTTGCGCCGCCGATCTTGATGGCAGCGGCGATGCCGATGGGGCCGGTGAAACAGCCCAGTGCTCCGACACAAAAGAGGGCAGTTATCTGTGCCCGATCCAGCAGGTCGCCTGTGTCGCGGAGCCCGCCGGCGCTTATAGCTGCCCGCTCGGCAGCCAATATGCATGCGGGACGCCCACCAGCGGCGGACCACCAAGCTGCTCACCCAACGCCTGCACGCCGGTGACCGGCGGCGCCATCGAGGAGGAAGAACCCGTCGTCGACGACCCGGGCGCCCCCAATGACGGCCCGGTCGATGCCGACGGCAACTGCCTCGGGGCCATCGAGATCTTTGCCGGGCGCGCCCTTCGCTGTCGTCCGGCGGGCCTGAAAACAAGCTTTTCCAACTGCTGCAAGGATCGCGGCGAGATCGTCAAGGACGGGATGGGCTCGTCCATCTCCTCGATCGGTACCAAGATCGCCATCGCCAGGGGCGTCTGGTCGGGCATGAAGGCCGCCTATACCGCGTTCAAGGCGGGAGCGACCGCGGGCCAGGCCGCGGGCGCCGGCGCCAATGCCATCATTGTCGGCATAGACCCCACGTCGATCGCGATCAGTCTTGCCATCAACTTCATGATGGATTTCCTGCTATCGGGCTGTGACCAACAAGACATGGAAGTGGGCATGCTCCGCGGCTCGGGCATGTGTCATGAGGTCGGCACCTATTGCGCGTCGAAGATCCTGGGCATCTGCGTGCAGAAGGCCAGGGGCCATTGCTGCTTCAACACCAGGCTCGGTCGGATCATCCAGGAACAGGGCCGGCCCCAGCTTGCGAGTTTCAACGCCATGGGCTGGGGCACGCCGAAGAAGCCCTATTGCCGCGGTTTCACGCCGGAAGAATTCCAGGCGCTGGATTTCAGCAAAATGGATCTTTCCGAATATTATTCCGACATCGAGGCGCGAGCCCAGTCGGACATCCAAATCGATATGAAGGACAGGATCGATGCCTATATGGAGACGGTCAATCCCTAGCCGCGCGCTCCTCGCGGCGGCACTGCTCGTCGCCTCACCCTGCCAAGCGCAGGGCGAGGCGGACGGGGGCAATGCCCGGCAGCGGGCGCAGACGCAGGGCGACAGCGCCTTGCAGCGCCTCAAAGGTGCGGTTGCCGGCCAGAAGGATCGCGCCGAGGCGCGCGGGCCGGACCAACTTCCCGATCTTCCCGAAGCAACACGGCGCCGCGCGTTCGAGGGCTTGCGCCACCGCAAGCCGGCCCCCGGCATGGACGCCCGCGCGCGATCGGCGCTGACCGCGGGGCAAGACAGCCTCGCGGTCCAGCGGGAGGCCATGGCAAAGCGGATCGGCGAAGCGCTGGGGCTCGACGCGCCGGACGTCACCGCCATTGCAGGCGTCGCGCCGCCATCAGCACCTCATGCCTGGGTGCCGCTGCTCTTTGCTTCCTCCTCCATGCCCATCCCGATTTTGCGAACCTATGCGGCACAGCTCGAAAAAGCCGGCGGGGTCATGGCCTTTCGCGGCGTGCCGGGCGGCATGACGAAGATCGGTCCGATGGCCAGGCTCTCGGCGCAAATACTGCGGATCGATCCGGGCTGCGACGGCCCGGCCTGCGCCATGCGCAATGTCCAGCTGATCGTCGATCCGCTGGTCTTTCGCCAGCACGGGGTCGCGCGCGTGCCGGCGCTCGGGCTGATACCGGGCGATCCGACCCAGCCCTATTGTGAGCGGGAGGATGATAGCCCGGTAAGCCGCCACATCGTCTATGGCGATGCTGCCCTATCCGGTTTGCTCGAAGAATATGCCCGCCTGGGCGGCACAAAGGAGGTGGCCGATGCTCAGGCTCGCCTGGACCGCCGCTAGGGCGGCATGGCCCGAAATCAGGGCCACCCCGCGCAACGCCGCCATCGCCTTGGGAGCGGGCGTCCCCGGCTCACCTCCTCAGCCGCGCCGCTTCTGGCTGGCCTGTGCGATCATCCTGCCGATCAGCGCCGCCGCCTGTTGGGCGTTGCCGCACTTCACGCTGGTCATGTCGCCATCGATCGACGCCTGGCTGGTCCGCGAGGCGCCGGGCACCATCCAGCGCGGCGACCTTGTGTCGTTCAAGCTGGTGCATCCCCTTGCCGGCCCTACCCCGATCGATGTCACCAAATATGCGCTCTGCATGCCGGGCGACAGAATCGAGATGATCGAAAAGCCTTCAATGACGCCGGGCGCGAGGGATGGCTGGTATCATTGCAATGGCAAGCTCATCGGAATCAGCAAGGCCGTGGGGCGGAAGGGGCAGCATCTCATTCATTGGCGGCCCACCGAGCCGCATATCCCCGATGGCATGGTCTATGTCGGCTCTTCTTATTCGAGCGGGTTCGACAGCCGCTATTTTGGCCCGGTCTCCGTTCGGCGGCTGACGCGGATGGAGAAGCTGCTGTGACCCGGCGCTTCCACGCCGCGATTTGGGCAGGATGCCTGATCGCATCGTCATCAGCTGCGCAGGCGCTTCCGCCAACATCCGGTCCGAAACAGGGCTATTGGTGGTATGCCCCGCCGACCCCGCAACCCCAAGCGGAGGAACCGGACCCGGACAAGCTCGTCAAACCGGTGATTCCGCCCATGACCGAGCTCGCGGCATGGACACCGCCCAGGATCCGCAAGCTGATCGAGCAGCAGCGCGATTATGCCGCCACCGTGCTGACCATCGACGCGGTTGCCGATTTCTGGCGGTTGCAGGACTTTGCCCGGCGCAAGGCGCGGGCCTTTGCCGGCGTGACGCAGCTGGCGTTGCTCCAGCATCCCGAACTGAATTCGAAGTCAGCCAACCCCATGGTCGGCGATGCGCGCGACCAGCTGCTGGGCCACAAGGATGCTGTCCGCCGCGCCTATCTGCGCGCGCACGCCAGCGAGTTCGCGCTCATCATGTTCTCGCGCACGAGCTGCGGCTATTGCCGCGTGCAGTGGCCGATCGTCCAGCGCTTCCAGGACGAGATGGGCTGGCAGGTGTCCCAGTTCGATCTCGACCGCCGGCCCGAAGTTGGGCAGCGCTTCGGTGTCGATGTGACGCCGACGACCATGGTGATCCGGCGCAACAGTCCGCAACGCATGGTGATCGCGACGGGGGTCGAGGCCTATCCCAATCTCGCCCAGACCGCCTACCAGGCCGTTCGCCTGCTGTCCGGCGATATCCGGCCCGAGCAGTTCCTGACCGGGGCTGGTGAGGAAGACGGCTTCTTCGACGCGCTCGCCAATGGTCCGGTGTCCGCCGCTCAACCTGACGCCGGGATTCCGGATCAGGTCAGCATTACCATGCAGGCCCAGCCATGAGGGGCGAACATCGGCAAACCTTGATCGGCGGCAGCGGCATGTCAACGCGGCTCCCGCGCGTCCTCGCCTTTTGCCTTCAGCAAGCGCACCGCCTTCTTGTCGAAGCTGAGAAAGGTTTCCGCGCCAAGCCATTTGCCTTCATGGGCGATCACGCCATCGCCAAAATCACCGCCTGCCTCAAGGATGGCAAGCCCCGCCTCGATCGCGGGGATATCCGCGGCGACATTGTCCGCCGCCATCAAGGTGCGGATGACCCGGGCAATGTCGGATCGGCCATAGCCGTAGAGTCGGTCGAGGACCCAGTAGAATTCGCAAAGCGCGGGCAAGGGAATGGCAACCAGTTCCGCGTCCGCCAGGATCCGCTGGGCCTTGGCACTTTGGATCGGATCATCTTCGGTTACGACGCGAACAAGAATATTGGTGTCAACCGTGATCTTCACAGTTCGCCGGCCCATCCCTTGGCGATGATCTCGTTCATCTCCTCGATCGAGACAGCTTTCTGTCCCTTCCGCTTCAACATGCCGAAGGCATCCGAAATCCGGCCCTTGGGCTGCTCCGCCATCACTTCGATCCGCCCGTTTGGCAGCTTGTGGACGGTGATCTTCGACCCCGCATGCACACCAAGATGCTGCAGAAGATCCTTCCGCAGGGTAATCTGGCCCTTGGTTGTCACTGTCAGGGTCGTCATAGGCGTCTTCCTTCCGAACCGTGTTAATGTAAGGCAATATCACCTTACTTTCAAGCTCACTGCCGCCATGCTGCTGACCTGTCTCGGGGGCGGTCTCGCGTCGGCTCAGGCCCTATCCCGGGACGTCGCACGGCGTGCCGCCATCCACCCGGTCGGAACGCCACAGGACATGCGTCTCTGGCTCAGCCGCGTTCCCGTGACGCGGGATTTCCCTCCGGATTTCCATGAAATGCTGACCGGACAGGCGCCGCTTTTCATCATCGAGATGACGACGGCGCCCGGATGCCTGCCCTGCGCGGACATCTGGGGAAAGCTGGGACAATTTTCCCGGCAGTATCGCTGGCAGGTCCGCACGATCAGCGGCCAGGAGGCGATGCTGCGTTCCGGCCGCCTGGGCCTCCCCTGGGTCGGACATCCAGTGGCATGGGTGCGGCCCATTACCGATCCCGATCGCACCATTCCGATCGCGATCGGCACCGACCATGGCGTCAACCTGGCGCGCAACGCCTATCTGGCGGCCAAGATGCTGACCGGGGTACGCCCAGCGACCGGGCTGCGTGCGATGGCCAGGTTCACCGGCATCGTTGGAGCAATTGATCGCATTGGCGCGACCGTAAGGCCTTCCAGATGATCGGCAGCCCGCACGCATCAAACCTCAGGCATTCCCAGGCGGAAGCAACCCGATCGCCTGTTCATCAACCTTGTAAATTCGGATCATTTATCCGAATTTGCGCGGTTATTTCCAACATCCAACCATCCTTGAAGATGCCGCGCATGGCGGGCCGGCCTCTTCGTCTGCTCATTCCAGGAGGAAGCCCGCCATGCTTTTGGTCCACCGCCATTTTGCCCTGATATCGATCGGCCTGCTCGCCACCTGCGGCACGACCGCGCCGGTTTACGCCCAGGGCTGGGCGGAAAGCTGGTTCGACAATGTGACCTATACGTCGCCCGGCTCGTTCGAGGATCAGACCCGGGGCTATGTGACCGCCGGCGGCATGTCGGGCCGTGTGGACGTCCATGACGATTATCTGATGTCGCTTACCCTCCCCAAGGTGAAGGCCGGATGCGGCGGCATCGACATGTTTCTGGGCGGCATGTCGTTCCTCGACCCGGACTATCTGGTCCAGAAGCTCGAGAGCATTCTCCAGGCAGCGCCAGCGGTCGCGTTCCAATATCTGCTCGAAACCCTCGACGAAAAAATGGGCAACATCATCTCGAAGATGGAGGCGGCAACCAATTACCTCAATTCCATCCAGGTCAATGACTGCCGTCTCGCCAACCGCATGGTGCAGATCGCCAGGGGCGACGACAATATGTCGGGCATCATCGAGGAGATGACCGGCTACAAGTCGGTCAGGCAAGGCTACGCCAAAAGCTATCAGCAGAGCCGGGAGAAGATCCAGGCCAACCAGAATAACCCGACCGAGGATCTGAAGGATGCGCTCTCCAACTGCCCGGCCGAAGTGACCGACATCTTCCGCACCGGTTCGCTGCTCTCCCATGCCGCGACGCGCGTGGGCGCGGGCGACTGGGCCCCGGTGATGCGCGCCCGGGTGGGCGACGTCTATATGCGCTGGGACGCAACCGACAAGGTGCCGGTCTTCTCGGCCATCCCCGCCTGCCCGCATCAGGACAGCGACAGTCCGCAGGATTTCCTCACCGGCAAGGTCCAGCGTCGCTCGCTCAACATCCCGCCGTCCGCCGCCGATTGTGCTCCGGATACCGGCAAGGGTGCGCTGGAGCTGGCTCGGACACGGATGCAGTCGATCGCCACCAAGATTCGCACGCGCGCGGCCCTCACCACCGAGGAGCGCCAGTTCGTCGCCAATATCCGAACGCTCCCGGTCTATCGCATGCTGGAATGGGGGGTGCGCGAGGGCGTGCCCGATTCCGTGATCGCCGATACCGATGAACTGGTGGCGCTGACGCTCGCCTACCAGATGCTCAATGACCTTACCCGGTCCATCGACTTCGCCGTTTCCAACGCCGAACGGGGCGCCAGCGCCGCCGGCGCGACCGATGCCGGCAACGCCAATATCTGCCAGACCCGCATCCTTTCCAAGGGCATCGAGCAGCTGAGGGATTTGCGCGAGGAGGTGCTGCGCGAGCGCGCGCAGATGCGGCAGAGCTACATGGCCGCGCTCAATCAGGCGAACCTTTCGGCCAACTATGCCGGGCTGCTGCGCACACGCGATCGCGATGCGCGCGACACCGCCGGCACCGCTTCGAACAATAATCGATGAACCCCCTGGAGGCACTGCCCATGCGCCGCCTGCTCCGTTTGCTCCTTGCCCTGCCACTTGCTTTGGCGGCATCGCCCGCGTTGGCCTTGGAATCCAGTTTTCACACCTATGACGGCTTTGCTGAGACGGTGGATGCGTTCCGCCTGGTCTCGATGATCTTCGGCGACCCGCGCTACGAGACGCTGGTGCTGATCTGCGCGGTCGTGGGGATCGCGCTGGGCGTCGTGATCGCCTCGTTCCGCGGCCAGGGCATGGGGCTGGTGGCGTTCGGGTTCCAGATGCTGATCGGCATCGGCCTGTTCGTCGGTCTGGTCGCGACGACGGGCACCGTCCATGTCTATGACCGGGTCCGCAATGCCTATCAGCCGGTCGGCGATGTTCCCAATCTCATCGTGCTGGTGGCGGGCGTCACCAACCTCATGGAGCGTGCGCTCGCGGAGACGATCGACGACAACACCATCGATCCCAACGCCAAGCTGGAATTTGGTGCAGGCGGTCATGCCTTCGATCTCTTTCTGAATGCCGTCTCGCCGCGCGGGCCGATGACCGACACCTTCCTCGATGCGACGATCAAGGACTATGTCCGGCAATGCTATCCGGTCGCCCGTGTCTCGCCGGCCTATGGCGTCGATGACGACCAGCTATTCCGGGGCACCACGGACCTTCCCGCCTCCTTTGCCGCCATGGCCGGGCCTGCCACCTTCAGCACCGTCTTCACTTCCGCCGACAAGGGCGGCACGACGATGAGTTGCCAGGAGGCCTGGGATCATATCCAGTCCCGTCTCAGCGATCCGGCGCTGTTCGACGGCTATGCCCGCCAGGTTTGCCAGAGCAGCGGTTATGATGTTGAGGACGCCAACCAGTTGGCGCGGTGCCGAACGCGTCTTGGGCAGTTGGGGAACGGGATGATGGGCACGCCCCTCACCCTTCAGGCCTTCTTCTCCGATGTGCTGCTGGGCAGCAGCGTCGGCGATGTTCTGTTCGAGGATAGTCCGGCGACGGCAGCGCGGGTGATGGCGAACCGGGCGGTGGTATCGAGTGGCCTCTCCACCATGTCGGTCGCTAATCAATGGATGCCGACGATCCGCCCCACCGTGTTCGGGATCATGCTGTTCATGATGCCGATCGCGTTGCTGTTCATCCTGACCCCGATCAATCTGCGGGTCGCGAGCTTCGCCTTTGGCCTGTTCGTGTTCGTGGCGCTGTGGGGCGTTATCGATGCGGGCATTTATCAGTTGACGCTCGGCCGGGCGATGGCTGCGCTGGCCGAAATGCGGTCCAATCATGTGGCCGCGAATGCCTGGATGCTGGCGCCTTCCGCGGCGCTCAAGGCCCTCGCCATCTTCGGATCGTTCCGGACGGCGGCCGCCGGGCTCGCGGGCGCGTTCGTGTTCACCGTGTTCCGCTTTTCCGGCAATGTGTTCTCGTCCTTTACGGGCGGTGCACTTCAGGCGCAGGGTCAGGGGACGGCAGCGGCGACACCCTTGATGACGCGGGAAGGCTTTGCCTCGGCGCTCGAATCCCAGGCGTCCGCCGCAGGCACGATGGCGCGCAAGGGCATGGCGTCGAACTTCGGGGATTTCGGGGAGCGCACGACGTTCAGCAGCAATCGGGCCTTTGGCGCGGCCGGAACCGTCATGGGCGAACATGGCGGTGGACTCGCGGGTGGCAGTGCCTTCGCGCTGGGCGGCATTGATGCCGCGCGGGAATTGGGTGGCATCTCCCCTGCCCTTGTCGGGCGCGATCTCAGCGATCCGGCAACCGCCCAGGCGGTCCGGGCGAATGCAACGACGAGCGCCATTCATAATTTCGCCGAGAAGGGTGCCCTGCGGGCGCTCGGCACGACCTATTTTGGCGAAGGGCAGTCGGGCGAGCGGGCCTTTGCGGCGTTCGCCCAGAATATGGTGCAATGGAAAGCCTTCGGCGACCAGCGCGCCTATGACATGATGCTGTCGGGCACGCAGCGGCATTTTGAGCGCAGCGGTTATGGAGCGAAGGACGCGGCCCTCAAGGCCTCGACGCTGATTGGACAAGCATCCGCCGATCCGACCTTTGCCAAGATCACGGCCAACGCCTTCGATCAGGAGCAGATGTTGCGCAACGATCTGACCGGCGCGCAGGTGCAGGTCGGCGCGATGGAGGGGCGCCGTGATTATGCCGGCGATCATGTCGCCGCGACCGAGCGCGGCAATGTCGCCACCGAGCAGGCCTGGCGCACGGGCAACAATGCCGGTCACCGCAGCGCCGCCTCGATGCTCGGCCTTTCTCTCGATGAAACCAGCCGCCGCATCGGGTTCATCAATGCCCTCTCGGGCGAAGCGCGCTCTACCGCCATTACCCAGCTCTCCCGCACGACGGGGCGCAATGAAGCTCAGGTGATGCGTGCGCTCGAAAGCTATAATGCCGCGACCCAGGTCGGCACGGCCGATGGCGCGACGGCGGAAGCGGCGCGCGAGGGCACCAGCATCTATGGCCGCTCTCGTGAGGCCGCCGGATATGATTTTGCCGAGCGGTCGGGCAAGCTCGACGCGCAGCGCGAGGTCGGTCTGGATGGGACGCGGTCGGCGGCCAGGATCGGTGAGCAGCGCCGGGAAGCTGAGAATTTCGGATTTGCGCAAGGGGCAGCTGCTGCCGGTGCATCGGTCCGCGAGGCAGCGCGGCTCGATAGCTTCATCCAGGCGTTGAGCCGCACGGCGGGCAACAGGCAAGATATGGCTGAGGGCGGCGCAGACGGTGTTGCTGATCGGGCGCGCAATGAACGGCTCACCGGCATTGTCGATAAGGAGCGTCTGACCCGCATGCAGGCGTTGTTGCGCGACAATGGCATCGGCCTCTCGAAGCGGCAGATCGCGATGGACCAGAATGGCGATCTCAACCTCAATCTGACCCCCGACGCGGCGGCGCAGATGTGGAAAGCCGGTCTGATCAATGAAAGCCAGCTGGGGGCCATTGCCGGAGGTGGTCGTGCACGGTTCAGCTTTGCCCACAATGATCTGCTGGTATCCAGCAGCACTGGGTTCAGCCGGTCGGCGCGGTCCGACACCAGCACGCGGTTCGAGGCCGGCAAGCAGGCGGGGCCGGATACGGTCGAACATTTCCTGGGCGGCGGCGCCGAGGGGCATGCCATGATGGCCAATTGGCTGAAGGGCGGATTCGAGATAGACCGAAAGGGCAACTGGCGCCTCAAACCGCAGGTAGCCGACACGCTCCAGCGGGACGTCCAGGCGATCATGGTGCAGACAGGATGGACGCGGTCGCTGTCGCGGAGCGCGAGCCATCAGGTGAGCAACCGGTCGTCAGTCGGGGCCACTATTGGTGGATCTGTAGAGAGTAGTGGATCAAATCGCGGTAGCGACCGCCGCACGAGCGGAAATTTCGGTGGCCAGGCTGGGTTCGAGACGTCCGATACGGGCACGGGTTCTACCGACGCCGCTGCAAGCATCGATATCGTAAATTATGATGTTCGCAACGCCATTTCCGCGGCGGAGCGTGCCGCCTCAAGGTCCGCTAACCCATCAAAAGACTTCGCGGATGAACTGGGTCATCGCATGCTCGGACCAGATGGCCTCCGTAATCGATATCTCAATCAAGCTGCCGCTGGGCGAGGAACACTGGATTTATCTGCCCCGTTGACTTCAATGGAGCAGTCCAAAATTTTGGGCAGTGGTCGCTTTAGCGGCGATCGTCGGTCGGGGATCGGGGACGGATCTCCATCGGCAGACGAAAACTAATGTTTCCCTCTCACATGCCTGTCCAGCCAAGCTTGACTGGTCGGATTGCCAGGATGGCCATAATATCGCGAATTTGCGGGGTCCGTTGGATCCATTCGTCGAAACGAAGCCATGTCGCGGCTCAAATCATCATGCTGACTCCAGGCGAGGCCCTCTCCATTCCCCGTCCTGAATTGATAGCCGAACCATGTCCTGAAAAAGCCGAAACCCAGCACCGGCACGATCACAAACGGATGAAGCAGCGCGCCGACCGGCACGACAACGGCGCCTGGAAGCAGGTAGCCGGGCACCGCAAGGATTACGGCCCAGAAGATCGCCGCTGATCCCCACCAGAGTTTGGCGTACCAGGGATGCCAAAACCAATCCCGCGCCCGGGGTGGCTGGTTTCCTGGATGACCATTTTCCGCGTTCGAATGGGGCACGTTCTGCTCTGCCATGGGTTCCTCGCTTCGCCACCACGATAGCATGTCAAGCCATTCAGATCACACACAATCGTTCCCAAAATGGCCTCGATCCACTCCCACTCCCCTCCTGTAACATTCCTACACGCGGTCGGGTAGCGCCCCGATTCCGAACGCCGCTGTCCGCCGTCAGCGCCCATGGCA
>NZ_LFCT01000004.1 GCF_008692605.1 Sphingobium estronivorans | reverse complement strand
CGCCCCGGATCATCGCGAAGCTGTCGGCGCTGGAGAAATAGGCCGAATTGGGCAGTTCGCTGATCGTCTGCTTGCCTGCATTGATGAGGTCGGCATCTTCCTCGCCCGCATAGGGAAAGGGGCCGATGCCCAGCATGCCATTCTCCGACTGGAGCGTCACTTCCACGCCCGCAGGGATATGGTTCGCCACCAGCGTCGGAATGCCGATGCCCAAGTTCACATAGAAACCGTCCTGCAGTTCCTTCGCCGCGCGCGCGGCCATCTCGTCACGGGTCCAGCCTTTGGTTTCCTGGGCCATTATGCGGTCTCCCTCTGGCGAACGGTGCGGAATTCGATCTTCTTGTCATAGGGCGCGCCTATGATCATGCGCTTCACATAAATGCCGGGCAGGTGGATCGCATCGGGATCGAGGCTGCCCGTCGGCACGATTTCCTCGACTTCGGCGACGCAGATCCTGGCCGCCGTCGCCATCGGCTGGTTGAAGTTGCGCGCGGTCTTGCGGAAGATCAGATTGCCGCTCTCATCGGCCTTCCAGCCCTTGACGATCGCCACGTCCGCGAAAATCCCGCGCTCCAGGATATAGTCCTGCCCGTCGAAAGTCTTGACCTCCTTGCCCTCGGCCACGGCGGTGCCGACGCCCGTCTTGGTGTAGAAGCCCGGAATCCCCGCGCCGCCGGCCCGGCACCGCTCGGCCAGCGTGCCCTGCGGGCAGAATTCGACCTCCAGCTCTCCCGCCAGATATTGCCGCTCGAATTCCTTGTTCTCGCCGACATAGGAGGAGATCATCTTCTTCACCTGCCGGGTGCGCAGCAGCTTGCCCAGCCCCTCGCCGTCGATCCCGGCATTGTTGGAGGCGATGGTCAGATCCTTCACGCCCGCATCCCGGATCGCGTCGATCAGCCGCTCGGGAATGCCGCAAAGGCCGAAACCGCCCGCGCACAGATGCATGCCGTCGAAGAGAAGGCCCTCCAACGCGGATGCAGCATCGGGGTAGAGCTTGTTCGCCATCGCTTGTCCTCCTCTTCCAAAACTGCCCCAAGGAATAGGGACAAGCCTGAAGGCGGTCAATTTGCTGCGATGGCGAAAATCTCAGATCAATCCTGCCAGCGGGCTCGACGGATCGGCATACATGCGCTTGCCCATCCGCCCGGCGCGATAGGCCATGCGGCCCGCTTCGACCCCCGCCTTCATCGCGGCGGCCATCAGCACCGGGTCCTTCGCCTCGGCAATGGCGGTGTTCATGAGGACGCCGGTGCAGCCCAGTTCCATCGCCTGCGCCGCTTCCGACGCGGTGCCGACGCCTGCATCGACCAGCACGGGCAGCTTGGTGCCCTCCACGATCAGCCGGATGGTCACGCGATTCTGGATGCCCAGCCCCGACCCGATCGGCGCGCCCAGCGGCATGATCGCCACCGCGCCCACATCCTCCAGCCGCTTGGCCGCAATCGGATCGTCGACGCAATAGACCATCGGCTTGAAGCCTTCCTTGGCCAGAATCTCGGTCGCCCGCAGCGTCTCCACCATGTCGGGATAGAGCGTCCGCGCCTCGCCCAGCACCTCCAGCTTCACCAGATCCCAGCCGCCCGCCTCACGCGCCAGCCGCAGCGTGCGGATCGCCTCCTCGCCAGTATAGCAGCCCGCCGTATTGGGCAGGTAGGTGATCTTCTTCGGATCGATGAAATCGGTCAACATCGGCGCCTTGGGGTCCGACACATTGACGCGCCGCACCGCCACGGTGACGATTTCCGCCCCCGAAGCCGCGACCGCCGCCGCATTCTGCTCGAAATCCCTGTACTTGCCGGTGCCGACGATCAGCCGCGAGCGGAAGGTCTTGCCCGCCACGGTCCAGCTGTCCGCATCGACCGCCGACACGTCGCCGCCTCCAACAAAATGCACGATCTCCAGCTCATCGCCATCCTCGACGCACACATGGGCCAGGGTCGAGCGCGGCACCACCTCCAGATTGCGCTCCACCGCCACCTTTTCGGGTGCGAAGCCCAGTTCGCTGGCCAGCTCGGCCAGCGTCAGACCGTCGCGCACGCGGCGATGCTCACCATTGATATGGATGGAGATGGTTCCGTCGACGCTCACTATGCAAACCTTCCTTGATGCGGCTAAGAGGCTTTCATGTCCGCGCGCCGCATATAGGGTCAGCGACACGCGCCCCGCAACCATTCAAGGGAACAGTCATGACCGACACGCGCAAGATTTATGTGTTGAACGGTCCAAACCTCAACATGCTGGGCACGCGCGAGCCGGAAATCTACGGTTACGACACGCTGGACGACATTGCCGAACGCATGGAGGACGCCGCCACCCGCGCCCATGTCGAGATCGATTTCCGCCAGTCCAACCATGAAGGCCATCTGGTCGACTGGTTGCAGGAAGCGCATTTTGAGGGCGCCCATGCCGTGATCCTCAATCCCGGCGGCCTCACCCACACCTCCGTCGCACTGCACGACGCAATCAAGGGCATCGCCGTCCCGGTGATCGAAATCCACCTGTCGAACCCGCACAAACGAGAGGATTTCCGTCATAAAAGCTATGTCGGCATGGCGGCGAAGGGAACCATCGCGGGCTTCGGCGCAATGTCCTATATGCTGGCGCTGGAAGCGGCGCTCGAACTGTAACTCGACGCACATAAGTTGCGCTTTGCCGTAAATACGCATAGGCGCGGGCGTCAGAACCGAAATTTCACCGTCCAGGGACAGACAATGAACGACAAGGAAAAGGGCGCAATGCAGGTGGACGTACAACTGGTGCGCGATCTCGCGGCACTGCTCGATGACACCAACCTGACGGAAATCGAGGTCGAGGACGGCGACCGGAAGATCCGCGTCGCACGCAAGGTCGGTGGCGGCGCCCCCGTCGCCTATGCGCCCGCTCCTCTCGCGGCGGCTCCGGTTGCCGCCGCTGCCGCGCCTGCCGCCGCCCCGGCCGAAGCCGCCGCGCCCGCCGCGATTTCCGCCAACGCGATCCGCTCGCCCATCGTCGGCACCGCCTATCTGTCGGCCGAGCCCGGCGCCGCGCCTTTCGCCGCCGTCGGTTCGACCGTAAAGGCGGGCGACACCGTGCTGATCGTCGAAGCCATGAAGGTCATGAACGCGATCACCGCGCCCAACGCAGGGACGGTCAAGGCCGTGCTGGTCGATAATGGCCAGCCGGTCGAATATGACCAGCCGCTGATCGTCATCGAATAAGGGCCGCTGCACCCATGGCCATCGAAAAGCTGCTGATCGCGAACCGGGGCGAGATCGCGCTCCGCATCCACCGCGCCTGCCATGAAATGGGCATCAAGACGGTGGCGGTCCACTCGACCGCCGACGCCGACGCCATGCATGTGCGCCTTGCCGACGAAGCGATCTGCATTGGCCCTCCGGCCGCAAAAGACAGCTATCTCAACATCGCCGCGATCATCTCCGCCGCCGAAATCTCCGGCGCGGACGCGATCCATCCCGGCTATGGCTTCCTGTCGGAAAACGCCCAGTTCGCGGAGATCGTGGAGGCGCATAACCTCGCCTTCGTCGGGCCGAAGCCCGAACATATCCGCATCATGGGCGACAAGGTCGAGGCCAAGCGCACCGCTGGCGCGCTCGGCCTGCCTCTCGTCCCCGGCTCCGACGGCGCGCTCTCCAGCGTCGAGGAAGCCAAGGAAGTCGCCGCGAAGATCGGCTATCCGGTGCTGATCAAGGCTGCCTCGGGCGGCGGGGGTCGCGGCATGAAGGTCGTGCCGTCCGAAGATCTGCTCGAAACCTCGATGAAGCAGGCCGGTAGCGAAGCCAAGGCCGCTTTCGGCGACGACACCGTCTACATGGAAAAATATCTGGGCAACCCCCGGCATATCGAATTCCAGGTGTTCGGCGACGGCAATGGCAAGGCCATTCATCTGGGCGAGCGCGACTGCTCGCTCCAGCGCCGCCACCAGAAGGTGCTGGAGGAAGCGCCCTCCCCCGTCCTCTCCGCCGCCGAGCGCGACCGGATGGGCGAAGTGGTGCGCAAGGCGATGGCCGACATGGGCTATCGCGGCGCGGGCACGATCGAATTTCTGTGGGAAGACGGCGAATTCTACTTCATCGAGATGAACACCCGCCTTCAGGTGGAGCATCCGGTGACGGAGATGATCACCGGCGTCGACCTGGTCCGCGAACAGATCCGCGTGGCGGAGGGCAAGCCGCTGTCGGTCGCGCAGGAAGACATCGAATTCCACGGCCACGCCATCGAATGCCGCATCAACGCCGAAGATCCCCGGACCTTCGCGCCGTCGCCGGGCACCGTCACCAGCTATCATGTTCCGGGCGGCATGCACGTTCGCGTCGATAGCGGTCTCTATCAGGGCTACCGCGTGCCGCCCTATTATGACAGCATGATCGGCAAGCTGATCGTCTATGGCCGCACCCGCGAAGGCTGCATCATGCGGCTGAAGCGCGCGCTGGAGGAATATGTGATCGAGGGCATGAAGACCACGATTCCGCTCCACCAAAAGCTGCTGACCGACCCGGATTTCCTGAACGGCGACTATACGATCAAGTGGCTGGAGGATTGGTTGGCGAAGGACGAGGCGAAGTGACCAAGGCGACCATCTGGCACAACCCCCGCTGCTCCAAGTCGCGGCAGGCTCTGGCGATCCTCGAAGCCACGCCGGGGGTTGAGGTCGAGGTGGTCGACTATCTCAAGACCCCGCCCAGCCGCGCCGAGATCGAAACGGTGCTGGCCAAGGCGGGTCTCCGCCCGTCTGAAGCCGTCCGCAAGGGCGAGAGCGTGGTCAAGGACATCGGCCTCGACGTGAAGGACGACAAGGCGGTCCTGGACGCGATGGCCGCGCACCCGATCCTGATCGAGCGCGCCATCGTCATCACGGACAAGGGCGCAGTCATCGCCCGTCCGCCGGAACGGTTGAGCGAAGTTCTCGACGCCTGAGGTCGGCAGCCGCTATCGCACCCGCCACCGATAATCTTCCTCCCGCACTTCGGTAACGGCATAGCCGTCGGGGTCCTTCGCGGGACGGAAGCGATAGCGGTCGATGATGATCCGGCAGGTCATGGCGTCCACCTCCGGATAGCCGCTGTTTTCGATGATCTCGCAACGATCGACATGGCCCGATGGGCCAATGGCATAGCGGACTCCGATTTTGACGGAACCGACGCCACGCAACCAGTCGGGGAAATCGGAATTGCGGAAACGCCCTCCCGTTTGCCGAGCCCGGGAGAATTTGCCCCCATCACCCTCGCCTTGCCCAGCGCCTGATCCCGTACCGCTCCCGCTTCCGTTCGATCCATTGCCATCGCCATCTCCCGAAACGGCAGGTCCACCTGCGGGAAGCGGCGCGGCGGCAACGGGCGCGGGCACCGCAATTATCGGCGCAGGCGCAGCGATGGCGGGAGAAGGCGGGGAAATGGCGCTTTTCTCCACATCGCGCGGTCTGGAATGGGGCAACCCGCCGCCCTCGCTCCGGCTCTGCTCCGTTTTTTCGGGTTTGGGAGGGGCGGGCCTGTCCTTCTCCGGAGGCTTCAAATCGAACAGTGCTAGCGGGTTATCCGCCACCGCCTGCAACAAAGGGGAGGCCCGCAAGCCGATCATCAGCCCATAACCGATCAGAGCATTGACCAGCAGCGCAGCAACCGCGGGAGCGATTCTGTTCGACCCCCGCCATCGCTGCGCCCAGAGAGGTATCATGTCTCAAGGATATCCGTGCCTTGGCACGGCGGCGTCGCATTAACGGTAAACGCGATTGCCGTTGCGATCGATATAATATTCGCGGCCGCGACTGTCGCGCCGCCAATTGCGATCATGGTCGGATGTGGCGACACCGACTGCCGCACCGCCTGCCGCGCCAATGGCCGCGCCTTCAGCCACGCCAAGTCCCGGTACGATCGCCCCGGCGACCGCGCCGCCAACCGCACCAATGCCGGCGCCGCGCAGGCCGTGACGGGTTTCGTCCCGTGTACAGCCGCCGACACTGACGGCCGCAGCCAACCCTGCAATCAGTAAAACTGTGTTACGCATGGTTCATCTCCACATCTGCAGACTATGGAAACGACGCAGACGCCAGTTGGTTCGATTATTTCATCCGCAGCGACCCAAACAACCGCACTGGAGCCACCCCGCATAACCCGCTATCCCCTGCCCCATGCCTCAGAATCATCTCTACCTTGTCGACGGCAGCGGCTATATCTTCCGCGCCTATCACCAGCTTCCGCCGCTCACCAACAAACATGGCCAGCCGGTCGGCGCGGTCTATGGCTACACCACCATGCTCTGGAAGCTGGCTGACGAGTTGGGCAAAGCCGAGGGCCCGACCCATCTCGCCGTGGTGCTGGACAAGGGCAGCCACACCTTCCGCAACGACATGTACGACCAGTATAAGGCGAACCGCCCGCCCGCGCCGGAGGATCTGGTCCCGCAATTCCCGATGATCCGCGACGCCACCCGCGCCTTCTCCCTCCCCTGCATCGAGGAAGCGGGCTTCGAGGCCGACGACATCATCGCCAGCTACACCAAGGCCGCCGTCGCGGCGGGCTGGCACGTCACCATCGTCAGTTCCGACAAGGATCTGATGCAGCTCATCCAGCCCGGCGTCGACATGTACGACACGATGAAGAATGAGCGGCGCGGCGCGGACTATGTCATGACCAAGTTCGGCGTCCTCCCCGAACAATTGGGCGACGTCCTCGCGCTGATGGGCGACAGCGTCGACAATGTGCCCGGCATCCCCGGCATCGGTCCCAAGACCGCCGCCAAGCTCATCACCGAATATGGCACGCTGGAAGCCGCGCTCGAGGCCGCGCCGTCGATGAAGAAATCGAAGATGCAGGAAAATCTCATCGCCCATGCCGACATGGCGCGCCTCTCGCGCCGCCTCGTCGCGCTGCATGACGCGATGGACCTGCCCGAACCCCTGGATGACCTGACGCTAAAGGGCATCCCGCCCGAACCGCTGCAAGCTTTCCTCGCCCATCATGGCTTCAAATCGCTGCTTGCCCGCGCGGGCGCGCCCGCTGCTGCCGTGGCCGTCGCGACCGCAGCCGCCGCCGTCAGCACCGCCACGCCCCCCGCGGCCCCGGTCCATGAGGAAGAACCGCCCATCGACCGCAGCCTCTACGAAACGGTGGTGACGGAGGAAGCGCTCGACCGCTGGATCGCCGCCGCCCATGCGGAAGGGCTGGTTGCGGTCGATACCGAAACCGACATGCTGGACTGCGTATCCTGCGCGCTGGTTGGCGTCAGCCTCGCCGTCGGCCCCAACGCCGCCTGCTACATCCCCGTCGGCCATGGCGGAAAGGACATGTTCGCGGAGAAGCCCGACCAGCTTTCGCTCGCCCTTGTTCTCGCCAGGCTGAAGCCGCTGCTGGAGGATGACAGCGTCCTCAAGATCGGCCAGAACCTCAAATATGACCTGACGGTTATGCGTCGGCACGGTATCGAGATCACGCCCTATGACGACACCATCGTCATGAGCTTCGACCTCGACGCGGGCCAGAGCCTTGCGGGCCACGGCATGGACGAGGCAGCCAAGACCCACCTCAACCACATCTGCATCAGCTTCAAGGACGTCTGCGGCACCGGCAAGAACCAGATCAGCTTCGCCGAAGTCCCACTCGACAAGGCGACCGAATATGCCGCCGAGGATGCGGACGTCACGCTACGCCTGTGGAAGCTGTTCAAGACCCGCGTGGCGAACGAAGGCGCCAGCCGCGTCTACGAACTGGTCGACCGCCCGCTGGTCGGCGTCATCGCGAAGATGGAGCATGAAGGGATCAAGGTCGACCGCGAAGCCCTCTCCCGCCTCTCCGCCGAGTTCACGGCGGGGATCGCCGCGCTGGAAACCGAAATCCATGGCTTGGCGGGCCAGCCCTTCGCCATCGGATCGACCCAGCAGCTGGGCGCCATCCTGTTCGACAAAATGGGGTATAAAGGCGGCAAGAAGGGCAAGTCCGGCGCCTATTCCACCGATGTGACCATCCTCGAACAATTGAAGGCCCAAGGCGCGGAAATCGCCGGAAAGATACTCGACTGGCGCCAACTGTCGAAGCTCAAATCCACCTATACCGACGCGCTCCAGGCCCAGATCAACAAGGACACGAGCCGCGTCCACACCAGCTACAGCCTGTCCGGCGCGCAGACCGGCCGCCTGTCTTCGACCGACCCCAATCTCCAGAACATCCCGATCCGCACCGAAGTCGGCCGCCAGATCCGCCACGCCTTCGTGGCCGAGCCAGGCAATGTCATCCTGGCGGCGGACTATAGCCAGATCGAACTGCGCCTCGCCGCGCATATGGCCGACGTCCCCGCGCTCAAGGAAGCCTTTGCAAACGGCGAGGACATTCACGCCGCCACCGCACAGCAATTGTTCGGGGAGGTCAATCGCGACACCCGCGGCCGCGCCAAGACGATCAACTTCGCCATCCTCTACGGCATCAGCCGCTGGGGCCTTGCCGGACGGCTGGAGATCAGCGCCGACGAAGCGCAGGATATGATCAGCCGCTATTATGAACGCTTCCCCGGCATCAGCCTCTACATCACCGACACCATCGAAAAGGCGCGCTCCAGGGGCTACACTGAAACCCTTTTCGGCCGAAAGACATGGTTCCCGCGCATCAAGGCATCGGTCCAGCACGAACGGCAGGGCGCCGAACGCGCCGCGATCAACGCCCCGATCCAGGGCACCAGCGCCGACATCATCAAGCGCGCCATGGCCCGCATGGGACCCGCGCTCGCCGCCGAAGGGCTGCACGGCGTCAAGATGCTGCTGCAAGTGCATGACGAACTGGTGTTCGAACTGCCCGAAGGCGATGTCGAACAAGCCAGCGCCGTCATCCGCCGCGTCATGGAAAGCGCCGCCGAACCGATCGTGAAATTGAGCGTCCCGCTGGGCGTCGAAATCGGCCATGGCCCAAGCTGGGGGGCGGCGCACTGAGTTGCATTCCGTCATCCCGGCCAAAACCGGGATGGCGGTATTTTACGTCCGCGCGTAGCGATCCTCATAACGGACGATATCGTCTTCCCCGAGATAGGTGCCCGTCTGCACTTCGATCAGGACCATTGGAATCCGCCCCGGATTCTCCATCCGGTGCTTCGCGCCGGCGGGCACATAAACCGACTGGTTCTCGTTCAGCAGCATCACCTCGTCACCGACGGTGACCTTGGCCGTCCCTTCGACGACGATCCAATGTTCTGACCGATGGAAATGGCTCTGGAGGCTGAGTGACTGCCCCGGCTGCACCATGATCCGCTTCACCTGGAAGCGCTCGGCCGTCAGCAGCCTTTCCCCCCAGCCCCAGGGCCGGTGATCCTTGGGAAAATTCTCCGCCTGCACCGCGCCCTTGGCCTTCAGTGCCTCGACCGCCAGCTTCACATCCTGCGAGCGTGACTTATCCGCGATCAGCACGGCGTCGTTCATCGCCACGGCGATGATATTGTCCAGCCCAATGCCGACCAGTTCCATCCCATCGCTGTCCGATCGCAGCAGCGTGTCCCGGCAATCGATTGCCGTCGCGCCGCCGCTGACCGTCACCCCTTCCGCGTCCGGCCCGGCATGGCTCCACACCGCGTCCCAGCCGCCCAGATCGGACCAGCCAGATTCATAGGGCACCACCGAAAGATTCTCGGCCCGCTCCATGATCGCATAGTCGATGGAAATATCCTGCGCCTGCCCCCACGGCTCCGCCGCGAGCCGCAAAAAGCCCAGATCGGCCTCGGCCTGCTCGACCGCGGCACCGACAGTCGACAGCAATTCCGGCGCATGCCGTTCGAATGCCGCGATCAGATCCTTGGCGGCGAACAGGAAAATTCCCGCATTCCAGAGATGATCCCCACTGGTCAGCATCTCCGCCGCGCGCTCCGCATCGGGTTTCTCGACAAAGCGTGCCAGCTTGATCGGCGCGCCCGACCCATCGGGCCTGGCGACGACCTGCAAATAGCCATAGCCCGTCTCCGGCCGTGTCGGCTGGATACCGAACGTCACCAGGTCCCCCGCCCGCGCGGCGCCCAGTCCACGGCCCACGGCCGCCCGAAACGCCTCCACATCCGGCACCACCTGATCGGAAGGCGCGACCAGCATCACGGCCTCGGGATCGCCCGCCACCAGATGCAATGCGGCCGCCAAGATCGCGGGCGCCGTGTTCCGCACGGAAGGTTCGATCATGATCGCCTCCGCGTCCACGCCCTCCTCGGCCAATTGCTCGGCCACGATGAAGCGAAATGCCGCATTGGTCAGCACCACCGGCCGCCCGAAGGCAAAGCCCTCACCCACGCCCGACAAACGCTGCGCCACCGAACGGAACAGCGTCTGTTCGCCCAGCAAGGGCACGAACTGTTTGGGATAGGATTTGCGCGACAGCGGCCAGAGCCGCGTTCCCGATCCCCCCGCCAAAATCACCGGCGTCACTTTCGCGTTCAAATCCGACATGCAACCCACTTAGCAATGAAAGGCAAACCGATCCCAAGGGACCGTGACGGCCTCTCATATCGTCATTTGATGAAAGCACCTACCGCGCAGGCATAAAAAAAGCGACCCACGCCGGGGCCGCTTTTCCTCAGTCGAACAGCTCTTCCAGAAAGCTCTTCTTGCGCTTTTTCTGATGATATCGTCCGTCGTCCCGATAGTCCCGGTCCGGCCGATAGCTGACCTGCGGAGCGGGCGCCGGGCCGGAGGATCGTTCGATGATCTTGTCCAACTCGCCCCGGTCCAGCCATACGCCCCGGCATTGCGGACAATAGTCGATCTCGACCCCCTGACGGTCCGTCATGGAGAGGCCCACATGACAGACCGGGCAAAGCATCGCGGAAACCGCCGCCTGATCCCGCATCGGTTACTCCCTCTCGCCGGTCAGGTTCAGCAGCATCTGGAACAGGTTGACGAAGTTCAGGTACAGCGACAGCGCACCCATGACCTGCATCTTCTCCGCGACCTCATGACCGGCATAGGCGAAATATTCCGACTTGATGCGCTGCACGTCCCAGGCGGTCAGGCCGGTGAAGACCAGCACGCCGATGATCGAGATCACCATCGCCATGGCCGACGAGCCGATGAAGATGTTGATGAGGCTCGCGACCAGGATGCCGATCAGGCCCATCACCAGGAAAGACCCGAATTTCGACAGGTCACGCCCGGTCGTATAGCCCCACAGAGCCATGGCCAGGAACATCACCGCTGCGGAAAAGAATGCCTGCGCGATCGACCCGCCGGTGAAGACCAGGAAGATGCTGGCCAACGACACGCCCATCACCGCCGCAAAGGCGTAGAAGGCCATGCGCGCGCCCGCCGTCGTCATCTTTTCGATGCGGAAGCTGAAGAAGAACACAAAGGCCAGCGGCGCAAAGATCGCCACCCATTTGAGCGGCGTGCCGAAGATCGCGGCGGCCAGCACCGGCGTGTTGCCGACAAATGCCGCCACCAGGCCGGTGATGACCAGGCCAAGGCCCATATTGCGGAAAACGCCCAGCATGTGCGCGCGCAGCCCGGCGTCGGTCTGCGCCGTCTGGCTCGCACCATAGCCCGGCATACGAACGGGATTGTTCACGGCGTCATTACTCCATCCAAAATCACTGACGGATCGAGTGGCCCGGCGCGGTCATCATGAGGTTTAAAGGGGGGGACAAACACTCAAGAACCTGCACCGAGCACACTCGATGCGGTCCGACATCACGGCAAGGATCATGTCACACCATCCTTGCCGCCAGAGGGGCCCGGCCCGCACAAGCAATATCGGCGGACCAACGCCCAAGTGCAAGGGACAGAGCCGTCAGCAACAATTTGTTACAATCGCGCAGGACGGTTGACGCCTTCGCCCAACCGCCGCATGGCATCCCCATGAGCGACCAGTTCACCCCCGCCCAGCAGCATGCCGATGCGCCCTTGCGCCTGTTCAACAGCCTCACCCGCACGGTCGAGCCGTTCACGGCCATCGAACCCGATCATGCGCGCGTCTACAGCTGCGGCCCGACGGTCTATAACTACGCCCATCTCGGCAATCTGCGCGCCTATGTCTTCACCGACACTCTGCGCCGCACGCTGCTGTGGAAGGGCCTTGCCGTCACCCACATCATCAACATCACCGATGTCGGCCATCTGACCAGCGACGCCGACGCCGGCGACGACAAGATGGAGGCCGCCGCCCGCGCCCAGGCGAAAAGCATCTGGGACATCGCGGCCCATTATACCCAGGCGTTCAAGCAGAATATCGCGGACCTCAACATCCTCGCGCCGAGCGAATGGACGGTCGCCACCGACTATGTGCCGCAGATGATCGCCTTTGCCGAGAAGATCGCGCCCGCTCATTGCTACGAACTGGAAACCGGTCTCTATTTCGACAGCAGCAGCGTGCCGGACTATGGCGCGCTGGCGGGCGGCCACGATGACGCCGCTCATGCGCGCATCGATCCGGTCGCGGGCAAGCGCAACCCGTCCGACTTCGCCATCTGGCGCAAGTCCCCTCCCGGCGAGCAACGCCAGATGGAATGGGATTCGCCCTGGGGCAAGGGCGCGCCGGGCTGGCACCTGGAATGCTCGGTGATGAGCGAGGCGCGCCTCGGCCACCCCTTCGACATCCACACCGGCGGCATCGACCATCGCGAAATCCACCACCCGAACGAGATCGCGCAGAATCAGGCCTATTGCGGCTGCCATGACGCGCAGCCTGGCTTCACTGGCGCGCAATGGTGGATGCACAACAATTTCCTGGTCGACCGGCAGGGCAAGATGAGCAAATCGAAGGGCGGCTTCACCACCCTGTTCTCGCTGATCGACGCGGGCGTGCATCCGCTGGCCTATCGGCTGCTGTGCCTGGGCGCCCATTATCGCAGCGAACTGGAGTTCAGCGCGGACAGCGTCGCCGCCGCCCTCACCCGTTTGAAGCGCCTCGTCATGGGCGTGGAAAATCTCAAGTCCCGTGCGGAAGGCGTCACCTGGCAATCGCCGCGCCTGGAGTATCTCCGCGCCAATCTGCACCCCAGGCTTGCGCCCCTGCTCGAACAGTTCGATGCCGCGATCAGCGACGACCTGATGACCCCACGCGCCCTTCCGCTGCTGGAAGAGACGATTGCGATGAAGAAGGTGCCGGTGGACGAAAAGCTCTGCCTGCTCGCCGCGTTCGATCAAGCGCTGGGCCTCAACCTGCTGACGATCAGCCGCGCCGACCTGCGCGTTCAGCCCAAAGAGGCGGCAATCACGCCGGACGAAATCGAAGCCGAACTCGACCGCCGCCAGACCGCCCGCGCCGAAAAGGACTTCGCGCTGTCCGACGACATTCGGGACGCCCTGATCGCTCGTGGCGTGGAGGTGATGGACGGCGATCCGCTCCGCTGGGACTGGCGTTTGAACCTGAGCTGAATCCGCCGCGGGGGCAGCTTTTCGCTACGCTGGAAAAATTCCGCGAACTAAGGCAAAGTGTGCGCGGGACAGGTCCGCCCGTTTGGACAGACCGTCCTGAAACGGGCAGATTCCGCACATGCTCAAATATGCAATCGCGGCGATATTCGCGCTCGGCGGCCTGACGGCCTTTCCCGTTGCCGCGCCTGCTCAGACCTATATGTTTGAAACCGGCACGACTCTGCTGGCAAAATGCCGGAACAAGGCGCCCGAATATGCGCTGGCCTGCACCGCCTATATCGTCGGCGCGGTGGACGGCATCAAGAAGGACGTCTTCATCGGCCGCGCCAAGCCCAATTGCTGGCCCGCGCAACTCGACGCCGACAAGGTCCGCGACGTCGTCGTCGCCTATCTGGTCCGCTACCCCGACCAGCGCAAGGCGCCCGCCTCCGTCCTGGTCAGCGTCGCGCTGAACGAACAATATCCTTGCGAAAAATAACGCCGATCGGGCCGATCGAAACCGTGCATTAGGCAAATCCCGCCCCCGACCGCTATAAACTTGCGCCGCCCCCTGCAACAGCGTAGGTGCGGCCCCTATTTTAGACTTTTTAGGAGATTCAAAGTGGCGGCGAAGTGGACGCCGGAAAGCTGGCGGGAGCATAAGGGCATTCAGATGCCCGTCTATCGGGATGCCCAGGCGCTTGGCGCGGTGGAGGCACAGCTCAGCCAGTTTCCCCCGCTCGTCTTTGCCGGCGAAGCGCGCAATCTGAAGCACGATCTTGCCAAGGTCACCGCCGGGGAGGCTTTCCTGCTGCAAGGCGGCGATTGCGCCGAAAGCTTCGCGGAGTTCCATCCGAACAATATCCGCGACACCTTCCGCGTGCTGCTCCAGATGGCGGTGGTGCTGACCTTCGCGTCGAAGCTGCCGGTGGTGAAGGTCGGCCGCATGGCGGGTCAGTTCGCCAAGCCGCGTTCGGCCGATACCGAGACGATCGGCGGCGTGGAATTGCCCAGCTATCGCGGCGACAATGTCAACGACATCGCCTTCACGCCCGAAGCCCGCGAACCCGACGCCCAGCGCATGGTCCGCGCCTACAACCAGTCGGCGGCGACGCTCAATCTGGTGCGCGCCTTCTCGACCGGCGGCTATGCCAGCCTGGATCGCGTCCATGGCTGGATGCTGGATTTCATGGGCCGCTCGCCCTGGGCCGCGAAGTTCGAGGCGATGGCGGACCAGATCGGCCAGGCGCTGGACTTCATGCGCGCCTGCGGCCTGTCGCCGGACACCGTGCCACAGCTGGGCGGAACCAGCTTCTACACCAGCCATGAGGCGCTGCTGCTCCCCTATGAGCAGGCGCTGACCCGGCAGGATTCGCTGACCGGCGACTGGTACGACACCTCCGCGCACATGCTCTGGATCGGCGACCGCACGCGGTTCGAAGGGTCTGCGCATGTCGAATATCTGCGCGGCATCGGCAATCCGATCGGCATGAAGTGCGGCCCCAGCCTGGAGCCGGACGCCCTCATCCGCCTGCTGGACATCCTGAACCCGTCGCGGGAAGCCGGGCGCATCACGCTCATCACCCGCTACGGCCATGACAAGATCGAGGCGGGCCTGCCCAAGCTGGTCCGCGCCGTGATGCGCGAAGGCCATCCGGTGGTCTGGTCCTGCGACCCGATGCACGGCAATGTCATCAAGGCGGCCAATGGCTACAAGACCCGTCCCTTCGACCGCATTCTGGCCGAAGTGCGTGGCTTCTTCGCGGTCCACCGCGCCGAAGGCAGTTTCGGCGGCGGCATCCATGCCGAAATGACCGGCCAGAATGTGACGGAGTGCACTGGCGGCGCCATCGCCATCACCGATGAAGGTCTGGCGGATCGCTACCACACCCATTGCGACCCGCGCCTCAATGCGGCGCAGAGCCTCGAACTGGCCTTCCTGCTCGCGGAAATGCTGAACGAGGAACTGAAGGAACGCCGCGCCGCGGCCTGATCCTTCGACGCGAAGCCTAGCAGAAATCCCGCCACGACCGGCTCGTGGCGGGATTTTTTATGGGCACCCCGCGACCATCGTCACACCGATGTAACAGTGCCGTGATTGGGCGCTTGCTTTCGCAGGCGCACAAGATAGCCTCCGTTCATGGCAAAGGAACCGGCATTGGCGAGCATCGCCGTTTACAGCCTCAAGGGGGGCGTGGGCAAAACCACCTTCGCGATCAACCTCGCCTGGGCGTCCGCCAGCATTTCGAAGCGCCGCACCCTGCTCTGGGATCTCGATCCGCAGGCGGCGGCAAGTTGGCTGATCTCCACCGACACGGAAAGCCGCGATGCCGCGCAGGCGATCTTCAGCAAGGATGTCGAGGTCCGCAAGCTGATCCAGCCTTCGACGGTGGCGGGGCTGGACCTGATCGCCGCCGACACATCGCTGCGCAGCCTCGACCATCTGTTCCGCGAGATGGACAAGAAAAAACGCCTCGCCAAGCTGATCGAAAGTCTGGGGAAGGATTATGATCGCATCATCCTCGACTGCCCGCCCGGGCTCACCGAAACCAGCGAACAGGTGCTGCGCGCGGCGGACATGATCGTCATCCCGGTCATCCCCTCCCCTCTCGCCCAGCGCGCCATGGGCGAGGTGGCCCGCTATCTGGTGCAGCGCGGCGGCAGCCACCCGCCGATCATGCCGGTCTATTCCATGGTCGACCGCCGCCGCGCCCTGCACCGCGCCGCGCTGGAGGGCCAGCCCGACTGGCCCGCCATTCCCATGGCCAGCGCCGTCGAGCAAATGGCCGTCCGTCGCAAGCCGCTGGGCAGCTTCGCGGCGACTTCGCCCCCGGCGCAGGCCTTTTCCGGCCTCTGGACCTCCATCGAGCGGCAGGTACAGGCGCGAGCTTAGGCCCGCGCGCGCACCTGATCCGCCGGAAACAACGCCGCCGCCTCCGCCGCGGGCATGGGCCGCCCGAAATAATAGCCCTGCACCTTGCGGCACCCAAGCTCGCGCACCATCGCCAGTTCCACCTCGGTTTCCACTCCTTCGGCGGTGGTCGCCATGCCCAGGCTCTCCGCCAGCGTCACCACGGCGCGGATGATCGCCAGGCTCTCCGGCTTCCGGTTCGCGGCGCCGACCACGAAACTGCGGTCGATCTTGATCGTGTCGAACCGCGTGCGACTGAGATAGCCGAGCGAGGAATAGCCCGTCCCGAAATCGTCGAGCGACAATTGAATGCCCAGCGCGCGCAACTGGTCGAGGACCTTCAGCGCCCCGGTATCGGCGTTGATGAACGCGCTTTCGGTGACTTCCAGTTCCAGCCGTCCGGCTTCCAGCCCACTTTGCGCCAGCGCGGACACCACGGCGCTGACGAAGCTTGGATGCGTCAGCTGCTCCGCCGACACATTGACCGCGATCCGCACCGGCGCGGGCCAGCGCACCGCCTCCATGCAGGCGGTGCGCAACACCCATTCCCCGATCGGCCCGATCAACCGCGCCTCTTCGGCCACGGGCACGAATTTGGCGGGCGGGATCGGCCCCATGTCCGGATGCGTCCAGCGCGCCAGTGCCTCGAACCCGACGACACGACCTTCCTCAGCCTCGACCACCGGCTGGAACAGCACATGAAGCTGGTCCTTCTCCAGCGCATCGCGCAGCGCCAGCTCCAATTGCCGCCGCTCCTCCGCCCGGGCGTGAAGCTGCGGTTCATAGGCGCAATGCAGCCCGCCCCCTTCGCTCTTCGCGCGATAGAGCGCGAGGTCGGCACTGCGGATCAGCGCCTCGGCTTCCTTGCCATCCTGCGGCGACAGCGCCGATCCGACCGACGCCCCGACATAGAGCAGATGCTCATCCACCTGATAAGGCGCGGAAAGGCCGCTGATGATCGCCGCGGCCAGCGTGTCGATGCCGCGATTGGCCGCGACTTGCGGGATCACCACGGCGAATTCGTCGCCGCCGATACGCCCGCAAAATTCGCTATCCGAAAATATATGCCGCAGCCGCCGCGCCACCTGCGTCAACAGCATGTCGCCGACCTGATGGCCCAGCGTGTCATTGATCCCCTTGAACCGATCCAGGTCGATCATCAGGAAAGCACAGCCCGCCGCCCCGCCGCGCGCCATCGCCATGGATTGGTCCAGCACCTCATGGAGATGCGCCCGGTTGGGCAGGCCCGTCAGCGGATCGAACCGCGCCAGTTGCGCGATGCGGTCGGCCGATTCGCGTTGTTGGGTAATGTCCGACCCCACGCCGCGAAAACCCAGAAAGGCGCCGGCCTCGTCATAACGGGGCGACGCCGACAATTCCCACCACCGCACCCCATCCGGCACCTCGACCGGCAGGACGATGGCGCTGAAACTCTCCCGCTGCTTCAGATGACCGGCCAGCGCATGCAATTCGGCCGGGAACAGCCCGCTGTCCCAGGCGCTGCCAGCCAACAGCTGCACCAGCGGCACGCCCTCGACTGCGGCGGGGCTTCGCCCCAGCATCTCCGCCATGCGCGGCGACACGCCGTTCAGCCGCCGCGCGGGATCGGTCTGCCACAGCCAGTCCGATGCGCCATGCTCATATTCACGCAGCAGCAGGCTCACGACCTCGCTCTTTTCCTCCAGTTGCACGCTGGCGCTATGCTGGCGGGCAAAGGTCCGCGCATAGATGAAGCAGCCAACCAGCAAGGACAGCGCATAGCTGGTGGCAAGCGCCAGCAGCGGCAGTTCGTCAGGCTCGTCGAACATGAAGGTCAGCCCGGCGATGCACGGCGCCAGGAACCCCGCCGCCGCCAGCGGCGTCGCCGCATAGCTGATCGCCCCGCACACCATGATGCAGCTGATCAGCGTCCAATAGGCCACCAGTTGTGCGGCCCCATGATCCAGGGACAGCAGCATCATGCAGCACGCCCAGACCAGTCCATGCAGCAGCCCGGCAAAGCCATGGATACGCAGGTCCGCCACCGTCACGGCCGCCGCGGCGCGGCGGCGGCGATCCAGCAAGACACCGGCCAGCATCGCTGCCACCAGCCCGACGCTCCACAGCGCCAGCCGGACCGCGTCGCCGTGCGGGCCGAAAACCTGCCACAGGAAGATGAGGCCGAAGACGTTCATCGCCTGCCGCAACAGCGCGACCTCATCGGCCGACCGCAATTGCGCGGCCAGGACACGCTCCGCCGCATCGCCGGACAGGGCGGCAAACCCCATCATCGCCCGCAGCGGCAGGCGTTCCTGGGATATTTGATCAGAGGATGGACTTTGCCCGCGTCTCACCCGTCCGGGCTTAACAGCAAGCGGTTATCAATCCGTAACCCTGGCGCGACCTATTTCAGGCCGCGATGTCATAGGGCCGGATTTCTCCCGTCAGATAGAGGTTGCGCGCCTTCGACCGGCTGAGCTTGCCCGAACTGGTGCGCGGCAGGGTGCGCGGCGGCACCAGTTCCACGACGCAGTTCATGCCGGTGATGGCCCGCACCCGCTCGCGAATCTGGTCGCGCAGGCGCGTGCGCTCATCATTGTCGGAGGTCCGGCAATGCACCAGCACGGCGGGCGCTTCCTCCCCGCCCGGCGTGGTGATGGCGAAGGCGGCGATGTCGCCCTGCTTGAAACCGGGCAGCTGTTCCACCGCCCATTCGATGTCCTGCGGCCAGTGGTTCTTGCCGTTGATGATGATCATGTCCTTGGCGCGGCCGACAATGTAGAGATAGCCGTCGCTCAGATACCCCATGTCGCCGGTGTCCAGCCAGCCATCGACCATGCAGGCGTCGGTCGCCTCCTGATCGCGGAAATAGCCGACCATCAGGCTCGGCCCGGTGGTCCACACCTTGCCGATCTGGCGCTCGTTCAGCACGCCGCCATCCTCGTCGCGGATTTCCACGACCATGTCGCGCGCGGGCTTGCCGCAATTGACGATGGAGCGGAAACGCTGCGGACGGCCCTCGGTCGCGTCGCCGCCCGACAGGTCGGTTTCCTCGACCAGTTCGACGATGATGCCCTCGCCCGGCGGCATGATGGTGACGGCCAGCGTCGCCTCGGCCAGGCCATAGCTCGGCAGGAAGGCCCTGGGGCTGAACCCCGCATCGCCAAAGGCATCGACGAAGCTCTGCATCACGTCGGGGCGGATCATGTCCGCGCCATTGCCCGCGAGCCGCCAACGGGAAAGATCGAACCGGTCCTGCGCCTTCGTCTGGCTCGACATGCGGCGGGCGCAAATGTCATAGCCGAAGGTCGGCGAATAGCTGATCGACGTGCCCTCATTGCGGCTGATCAGGTCCAGCCATGCCAGCGGGCGGCGGGCGAAATCCTCGGTCTTCATATAATCGGTCGACACCTGATTGGCGACGACCGACAGGAAGCAGCCGACCAGTCCCATGTCATGATACCAGGGCAGCCAGCTGATGCAGCGGTCACTGTCCCGCAATTCCATGCCATGGCTGTGCGCGGCGAGATTGCTCAGCAGCGCATGATGCGTCACCGCGACGCCATGGGGGAAGCGGGTCGAACCGCTCGAATATTGCAGATAGGCGATTTCCTCGCCCCTGGCCTGCGGCAGATCGCAGGAAATTGCCTCGCGGGCGATGAAATCCTCGAACGCGATGCTCTCGACAGCCTTTTGACGGCCGGATTCGCCCGCCATCTCTTCCAGTTCCTTGGGGAAGAGGAACAGCATCGGGTCGCAGCTATCCAGCTGGACGTTCAACTGATCGATATAGCTTTCCTTGCCGCCGAAGCTGGTCGGCAGCGGCAGCGGCACCGGCCAGGCGCCGGCATAGACGATGCCGAAGAAGAGCATCGCGAAATCCGCGCCCGTCTCCGCCACCAGCGCTACGCGGTCCTTCGGCTTCACCCCGTGGGCGATCAGCCGGTGAGCGCAGGCCAGGGCGTCGGCGCGCAGTTCGCTGAACGGATAGGGCCGCGCGAGATTCCCGCGCGCATCGTGGAAATTCAGGCCACGCCGCCCGGTCGCAGCATAGTCCAGCGCTTCGCCCAGCGTCTCGAAATCCGAGAAGCGGCGGGGAAGATCGTCGGTAGTCGGCGTCGGTGCCATCATGCTTTGCGAACCCGTCATATTGGTGTCACCCAATGTCTTAATTGTCATCATCATCGTCATATCCGGGCGCGCCGCTAACAGCTTTCACGCGACTTTGCACCGGATAGTTGCATTCCAGCTTGGGCTTTTACTCCACAAGGGGCGGTAAAATTCCGGCTCGACTGTGGCATAATCAAGGCGCAGCAGGCATGAAGCAGGACATGACCGGCAAACGCATCCCCCCTCCGCTGGATGAAGAGGCTCTGCGCGAGCTGGCGCTGCGCTATGTCGGCCGTTTCGCGACCAGCCGGGCAAAGCTGCTCGCTTATCTCAATCGCAAGATCAAGGAACGCGGCTGGGGCGGCGAGGCTCCCGCCGATCCGCAAGCGCTGGTCGATCGCCTGAGCGAACTGCGTTATGTCGACGATGCGGGCTATGCGACGATGAAAAGCGCCTCGCTCGCCCGCCGCGGCTATGGCGCGCGCCGCGTCGCGGAGAGCCTGCGCGCCGACGGCATCACCGAAACGGATCGTGAGGAAGCCGATGCCCACACCGCATCCGAAAGCTGGCAGGCGGCCGAACGCTTCGCCCGCCGCAAACGCCTTGGCCCCTATGCGCAGACGCCGCCCGATCCCAAGCAGCGTGAAAAAGCCATCGCCGCCTTCCTGCGCGCGGGGCACAGCTATGCCACCGCCCGCCGCTGGATCGACGCCGCGCCGGGCGAAATGCCCGAACCCCAGGACTGATTCCCCGCATCGCAAGTGGTATGGCGCCACCCCCTTCCAATAGGCTAACCCTTTCCCATGCAGCGCCTCTCCCTCCTCCCGCTCCTGGCCCTGACCGCCATCCTGACCGGCTGCTTCCAGCACGCGCCCGGCGCCGAAAACAGCGCCTCCCCGACGGCCGCGCAACGCCCTCTTCTCCTCCCCCTCACCATCCGCACCCGGGCTGCCACCCACCGCTTCTCCGTCGAGGTTGCCCGCACCGAGCAAGAGCAGGAACAGGGCCTCATGTTCCGCAAGTCGCTCGCCCCCGATTCCGGCATGCTGTTCCCGATGGACCCGCCGCGCACGGCCAGTTTCTGGATGAAGAACACGCTGATCCCGCTCGACATGCTGTTCATCCATACCGACGGCAGCATCGCCTTCCTGAAGGCGAACGCCGTCCCCTATTCCCGCGAGCCCGTTTCGGCGGGCGTGCCCGTCGCCGCCGTCCTCGAACTGGCGGGGGGTCGTGCCGCCCAACTCGGCATCAGGGAGGGGGATCGCGTCGCCTGGGGCAAATGCACTGCCGGCGAAACAGCGAAAGCCCCTGGCGACCCCCTCGATTTCTGCCCCGATTAGACCGCCCGACGCATACAAGCGCTTGCCAAGCGCCAGCCCCAGCGGCTAAGCGCTTGGGCCATGGGACTCCTTGGCAAGATCTTCACCTGGTGGGATGGCGCGACCATCGGCACCTCGCTCTACACCTCTCGCAAGGGCAGCAAGGTCGGTGAAGACCATCAGGGCAATGTCTATTATGAAGGCGGCAAGGACGTGAACGGCCTGACCCGCCGCTGGGTCATCTATAACGGCCCCAATGATGCGAGCCGCGTGCCCGCCGAATGGCATGGCTGGCTGCATCATTCGATCGAGGGCGCGCCGGAAAGCTTCCTGCCGCCGCCGCGCATCTGGGAAAAGGACTTCACCCCCAACGCCACCGGCACGGTCCAGGCCTATCGTCCCTCGGGCGCGCTCGAAAAGGGCGGCCAGCGCCAGAAGGCGACCGGCGATTATGAAGCGTGGAGCCCCGAGGCGTCATGATTCCGCGTCCGGCGGGACGTTTCCTGCCGATTCTCGGCTGCACCCTGCTGCTGGCCGGTTGCGGGGGCGACGACATGCCCACCGCGAACCGGTCCGGCCCCGTCCGCATCGAAGGGCAGAAGATCCGCAGCGGCGATGCCGGCGCGCTGTCCGGCACGCCGATGAACGAACGGGTCGCCGTGATCGGCCTGCTCAACAAGCGCAACGGCATCACCACCGACCTTAAGATGAAGCCGGGCGAAGCGTTGCGCGTGGGCGATGCCATCGTCCGCCTCCAGGCCTGCGAAACCACCGCGCCCTGGGAAAATGTGCAGGAAACCGGGGCCTTCGTGCAACTGGACGTGCGCAGCACCGCCGACAATAAATGGCGTCGCAATTTTTCCGGCTGGCTGTTCAAGGATCGGCCCGACCGCAATGTGGTGCAGCACCCGATCTATGACGTCTGGGTGAGAAGCTGCACGATGTCCTGGCCTGAAACCGGACCCGATACGGTAAAGCTCGGCGACAAGGGAGACGTTCCCGCCGTCAAGGCATCGCCGGCCAGCGGCGAAAATGCCCGCTCCGCCCAGACCCCGGAACCGGCCGCGAGCACACCGCGCCCGGCGCCCAGTTCCACGCCGTCGAGCGCGCCCGCCAACGACTGAAGATAGTCGCGCTGGCTGATCTCGATCGCGCCGAGCGACCGCAGATGTTCGGTCATGAACTGGCAGTCCAGCAGGGTGAAGCCGCCAAAGCGCATCCGGGCCGTCAGCCAGGCCAGCGCCACCTTCGACGCGTCGGTCCGGCGCGACACCATGCTTTCGCCGAAAAAGGCCCGGCCCAGCGCCACGCCATACAGCCCGCCGACCAGTTCCTCATCCTCCCACACCTCGACGCTATGGGCGAAACCGATCTCATGCAGGTGGCGATAGGCCCGTTCGATGGGATGATTGATCCAGGTCGATGGCCGGTCGTCCGCCGCCTCCGCGCAAAGCCGGACGATGCCGGCAAAGTCGCGATTGGCGGTCACGCGAAACCGATCCCGCCTGATCGTCTTGGCCAGCGAATGGGAGATGTGGAAGCCGTCGAGCGGCATGATCGCCCGCCGCTTCGGCTCGATCCAATAAACGTCCTCCGCCTCGCGATCGTCGGACATGGGAAACACGCCGATAGCGTAAGCTTGCAACAGCACCAGCGGATCAATGGTCATCAAGAGAAAGACTTAACCGTTCAGCGCCCGGCGCGCCAGAGGCTCTGTACATGGCGGCCCCTTGCCCGCCTCCGCCGGGGGGAGCCCGCTCTCTCCCGTCCGCAGATCAGGGGTATCTGTGCGTCCAATCGGCGGGATAAGGCGCCTGCCACCGCGATTTGGGCGCCCAGGCGGTGCCGCGCGGCGCAAATCCCTCCTCGACCGTGCCCACGCGCGCCATGGCATCCTTGACCGCAGCATCGCGGCAACTCGGCACGGGCGGAGCGGAGCTGTCGGATTCACCCATCTTTTCACACAGATAGCGCGCGGTCAGGGCCACGCGATGGCGCAATTCGGCCTTGCCGCCCGCCGTGCTCAGATCGAGATCCGCGTAGCTGACCGCCTGCGACAGCGACTGGACATTATCCGGAACCCGGCCATAGCGGCCCATGACGATAATTTCCTCATCGCTCTGCGCGAAAGCAGGCGTGATCGTGGCAAGCATCAGCCCGGCTATGGCTAGGCCAGGGCCTGATATCATCGACAGTTTCATCGGACATCCTCCTTATTTTCATGGAGACGGCCGCGCCGTTTCGTATCGCGTCAACGCGGCCCGACAACCCAACGAGAAGCCATGAGCTTCGTTCCTTGCCGGATGCAAAGCAAAAAGGGCGGAACCTTGCGGCTCCGCCCTTTTTGCTTTTTCCACCTGACGGCGCGTCTTAGTAAACGCGCGCCTTCGGTTTGATATATTCCGCCTCGTCGGTGAGCGTGTAATCATGCACCGGACGGTAATCGAGCGACACCTTGCCGCCCTTGCCGCCCCAGCCCTCGAACCAGCTGACGGTGTGCTTCATCCAGTTCTCGTCGTCGCGGTTCGGGAAGTCCTCATGCGCATGGGCGCCACGGCTTTCCTTGCGATTTTCCGCGCTGACCATGGTGCATACCGCCTGCGACATCAGATTGTCCAGTTCCAGCGTCTCGATGAGGTCGGTGTTCCAGATCAGCGAGCGATCCGACACGCCGACATCCTGCATCCGCGCATTCACCTCGGTCATCTTGGCGACGCCCTCGGCCAGCAGCGCGCTGTCGCGGAACACGGCCGCATGCTTCTGCATGGTGTGCTGCATTTCGAGGCGAATCTTCGCCGTCGCGGAGCCGCCCTTGGCATTGCGGTAGTGATCGAGGCGCGAGAGCGCCAGATCCGCCGCATCCGCCGGAAGCGGACGATGCGAGCCGTTCGGCTTGATCGTTTCCTTGAGGTGCAGGCCGGTCGCGCGGCCGAACACGACAAGGTCGATCAGCGAGTTGGAACCCAGGCGGTTCGCGCCATGGACCGACACGCAGGCCGCTTCGCCGACCGCATAGAGGCCCGGCACCACGACTTCGGGATCGTCGCCGACCTTGGTCACCACCTGGCCATGATAGTTACAGGGGATGCCGCCCATATTATAGTGGACGGTCGGCGTCACCGGCAGCGGCTGGCGGGTGAGATCGACGCCCGCGAAGATCTTGCCGCTTTCGGTGATGCCCGGCAGACGCTCCGCCAGCACCTTGGGATCGATATGGTCGAGGTGCAGGTAGATATGGTCCTTGTTCGGGCCCACGCCGCGCCCTTCGCGCATTTCCATCGCCATCGAACGCGACACGACGTCACGCGACGCCAGATCCTTGGCCGAGGGGGCATAGCGTTCCATGAAACGCTCGCCCTCGGAGTTGGTGAGGTAGCCGCCCTCGCCGCGCGCGCCCTCGGTGATGAGCACGCCCGCGCCGTAAATGCCGGTCGGGTGGAACTGCACGAACTCCAGATCCTGGAGCGGAAGCCCTGCGCGCAGCACCATGCCGCCGCCGTCGCCGGTGCAGCTATGCGCCGAGGTGGCGGAGAAATAGGCGCGGCCATAGCCGCCCGTCGCCAGCACGACCGCCTTCGAACGGAAGCGATGGATCGAGCCATCCTCCATGCAGATGGCGATGACGCCGCGGCATTCCTTGCCGTTCGGGCCGTCTTCCATGATCAGGTCGATGGCGAAATATTCGATGTAGAAGTCGGCGTCATACTTCAGGCTCTGCTGATACAGAGCGTGCAGCATGGCATGGCCGGTACGGTCGGCGGCGGCGCAGGTGCGCTGCACCGGCGGGCCGGCACCCATATTCTGCATGTGGCCGCCGAACGGACGCTGGTAGATCGTCCCATTCTCGTTACGGCTGAACGGCACGCCGGCATGTTCCAGCTCGATCACGGCCGCGGGCGCCTCGCGCACCATATATTCGATGGCGTCCTGATCCCCCAGCCAGTCCGACCCCTTGACGGTGTCGTACATGTGCCAGGTCCAGTGGTCGGGCGAATTGTTGCCCAGCGAAGCCGCGATGCCGCCCTGCGCCGCGACCGTGTGGCTGCGGGTCGGGAACAGCTTGGTGATGCAGGCGGTCTTGAGGCCCGCTTCCGCGCTGCCCATGGTCGCGCGCAGGCCGGAGCCGCCCGCACCCACCACGACGGTGTCGTAGGTGTGATCGATGATCTTATAGGCTTCGCTCATTATTTGACGATCCCCGTGAAGGCGATCTTGGCGATCGCGAAGACGCCCGCGGCCGCGCCGCCAAAGGCATAGAAGTTCAGCAGCAGCATGGAAAGGAAGGCCAGACCCTTGTCATGGACATAATCCTCCAGCATCACCTGCATGCCGAGGCGCAGGTGCATGAAGATGCTGACGACCATCAGCATCAGCGGCACGGCGACCAGCGGATTGTGGATCCAGTGCACGACGCTCTGATAATCGAGGCCGGGCAGCGCGATCAGGCTGAACAGCAGCCACAGCACCAGCAGCAGGTTGCCGATGGCGGTGTAACGCTGCGCCAGCCAGTGATGCGCGCCATGCCTGGCTGAGCCAAGACCACGGACGCGGCCGATTCCGGTTCCCGTTCCCATCAGAATTTCCCCGTGCAGATGGCGGCCCAGAAGGCCAGCGTGGCAAGCGTCGACAGGACGAAGGTCAGCAACGACCACATCTTGTTGTTCTTGAGTTCATAGCCCGCGCCCATGTCGAGCACGAAGTGGCGCAGCCCGGAAAACAGATGCTGGAAGAAGAACCAGCTCAGTCCCGCCATCACCAGATAGCCGATGGGCGACGTCGCGCACGCCACGAAAGTCGCATAGGCCTCCGGCCCGGAAGCGGCGGCCAGCAGCCACCAGACCAGACCCAGTGCGCCGGCGGTGGCCAGACCGTTGCCGGTCACGCGGTGCATGATGGAAACGGCCATTGCCGGTCCCCATTTCCAGATCGTCAAATGCGGCGAGAGCGGCCGGCTCGTGGTTCGCGCCATATCTACCTACGTCCCTGATGTTTGTCCCTCGAGTCCCGTCCCCTTAGGAGCGAACGCGCAAGAGGGCAAGCCGCCTCGCCCCGGCGACGGAACGATGCTTGCAAACGCGCCTGCGTCGATCCGGTGCCGACTAAGAAGTGATTAACCAAATGGCGTTATCACCCGCCCGGACAAAGAGACAAAATTTGGGGTTCTGCCGAACATGCCTTCAGACGCCATGACCAAGAACAGCATTCTTGCGATGATGAAGGAGGTCGACCCGCATGGGGAACTGGCGCCCGGCATGCGGGAGATTCGCGACCTGGTGGGCGAACATGCGACCGGGGCAGCCCGCACCTTCTACGATTCCTATATCGAGCAGAGCGGCCTCCAGGCGAAGCTCGGCCTTGCCACGCTCGCCAAGATCGAAACCGAAGCGCATGAATATGTGCGTCAGAAACTCGGCTTTTTCGAAGCGGGCGAATGGGCGCTGTCTTCGGTCGCCTGCGTCCGTCACGCGCGCAAGCACGACGCGCCGTTGCGCGCGGTGTTGAGGCCGGTTGCGGCGGCCAATGAAAAGCTGATTGACCTCATCTGGCAGCGGAGCGACGTCGACGAAGCGATCCGCCGCCGCCTCATCCATGTCGTGATGCGGGTCAGCATGATCGATTCGGGGCTGATGACCAATGCCATCGCGCTCGACGAAGCCGCGGCCCAGCGGGAAGAACGCCAGCGCTTCGGCACCATGTTCGAACAGCGGATCGTGGGTGAGATCGACGGCGCATCGCAACTGGGCGAATCGCTGCGCGAACAGGCGAAGGACGCCTCCGCCGCCACCCGCGGCATGCTGGGCAAGGCGTCGGAAGTCGCCGCCGCCGCCGAACAGTCCGCTCTGGCGATGCGCGAAGCCGCCCGCACCTCGGCCGGCCTGATCCGCGCCATCGAGGATGCCCGCACCGAAGTGGAAGGCGCCGCCGACGTCGCCCAGCGCGCCGCGCGGCAGTCGGGCGATGCCGTCGCCATGTCCACGACCCTTTCGGAACATGCCAAATCCATCGAATCGATCCTGGGCCTGATCCGCGACATTGCGGGCCAGACCAACCTGCTCGCGCTCAACGCCACGATCGAGGCCGCCCGCGCGGGCGACGCCGGACGGGGCTTCGCGGTCGTCGCGCAGGAGGTGAAGAGCCTCGCCAACCAGACGGCCCGCGCCACCGACGAGATCGCGGGCAAGATCGCCGACATTCAGGCATCCACCCGCCTTTCGGTCGAAACCAATGAGCGCATTCGCGACACGGTGGGCGAAGTTCAGGCGAGCGCCGAACGCATCCGCCACGCCATGGACGCGCAGGCGCAGACAGTGACGATGATCACGGCGGCGGTGGACGAAACCGCGCTCGCCGCCGACTCCATGTCCTCGACGATCAGCGCGATCCGACAGGATACCGAAGTGGTGGCGTCGGAAATCGACCAGCTCGAACGCGGCTTCATGAGCGTGGAAGGCAAGCTCTCCAGCCTGCGGGCGGCTTCGTCGGACTTCGGCAAGCAGGTCGCCTGACGGGCCGAAGGGGACGGCCGGACCGCTTCCCCTTCCTCCCCCAAAGGTCTAAAGGCGGCGGCATGAACGACGTCGCAACTCCCCCCATTTCGACAGAACCAGTTGCACAAAGCTGGAAAGTCACCCTGCCCTGCACGCGCGCCGAAGCCGAGGCGCTGGACGGGGACATTGCCGCCTTCGCCCTGATGGATCGCCCGCCCGTGCTGATGACGAGCGAGGCGGAACCCGACAATGAGGATAGCTGGCGCCTCGATGCCTATTTCGAAGGCCAGCCCAGCCCCGCCGCGATCAAGCTGCTACGATCGCTGGTGCCCAGTGCGGCGGGCACGAAACCGCTGGTCGAACAATTGCCCGACGAAGATTGGGTGACCTTGAGCCAGCAGGGGCTGGAACCCGTCACTGCCGGCCGTTTCCATGTCCGCAACCTTGCCAGCGACCCGCAGCAGCCCGGCCATGTCAATTTCCTGATCGAGGCGAGTCGCGCCTTCGGTACCGGCCAGCACGAAACCACGGCGGGCTGCCTGACCATGCTCGACCGGATGCGCCGCGTCGGCATGCGCTTCGGCAATGTCGCGGACATCGGCACCGGCACCGGCCTGCTCGCCTTCGCCGCGCTGCATCTCTGGCCCCGCGCCTATGCCACCGCGTCGGACATCGATCCCGTCGCGGTCGAGATCAGCGCGCAAAACGCCGCGGCCAACAGGATTCCGACCGGCAAGGGCCAGGGCCAGCTCGCGCTCTACACGGCGGCGGGCGTGGACCATCCCGCCATCGCCACCCGCGCGCCCTATGACCTGCTGATCGCGAATATCCTCGCCGGTCCGCTGATCGAACTCGCGCCTTCGCTCTGCGCGCTGGTGGAGGAAGGCGGCACCATCGTCCTCGCCGGGCTGCTTCGGGAACAGGCCGATGCGGTGCTGGCCGCCTATCGCGCGCAGGGCATGCGCCTCGCTGAACGCACCGACCGGGGTGACTGGCCGACGCTGCGCCTGCGCAAGCGGCCGCAAATCGGCTGGAAGCGCCCCCGCCGCATCGACAGCCACGCGCGCGGCGAAGCCCCCGGCTTCGGCAGCCTGTAATTTCGCCCACGAACCGGAGCCGATCCATGACCATCACCCGTCGCACCACCGTCCATGAAGGCCCCGGCGGCCTGTTCGAAAGCATGGCCATATTCGACGACGCCGGCTCCGCGCCGCGCCCCGGCATCCTGCTCTTCCCCAACGTGCTGGGCACCAAGGACGCCGATTTCGCTTATGCGGAACGGGTCGCGGCGCTGGGCTACGCCGTCCTCGTCGCGGATGTTTTCGGTCAGGGCAAACGCACCACCCGCGCCGACCCCGATATGGGCCGCTACATGGCCGAACTGAACGCAGACCGTGGGTTGCTGCGCGACCGGGTGAACGCCGTCCATGCCGTGCTGAAATCGCTGGCCGAGGCGGATGAGCGCCGGACCGCCGCCATCGGCTTCTGCTTCGGCGGCAAATGCGTGCTCGATCTTGCCCGTTCGGGCGCCGACATGGCGGGCGGCGTCAGCTTCCACGGCGTTTATGACGCGCCGCCCTTTCCGTCTGCGAAGATCGGCGCGAAGCTGCTGGTCTGCCATGGCTGGAACGACCCCATCGCCCCGCCCGAGGCCACCGTCGCGCTGGCGAAGGAACTGACCGACGCCGGCTGCGACTGGCAGATCCACGCCTATGGCCATACCGGCCACGCCTTCACCGACCATGACGTGGACATGCCGGAAAAGGGGCTGGCCTATCAGCCGGACGCCGACCGCCGCAGCTTCCGCTCCATGGTGGATTTTCTGGGCGATCTGTTCGCCTGAGGGGGAGGGGGATTGATCCCCCTCCCCCTATCCGATCTCGTCGACCATCTCCGCCAGCACCGCCAGGCAATCCTTGGCGAGTTGCATCGACCGTGCCGGCGACCAGCCGAAATCAGGGTCGGGCAGGTCGTCATTATCCTTGAACGGCATTTCCAGCGTCATCGCCACCGCGCCGAAACGCTCGGCCAACTGATTGGTCGACATGGACAGGTTCGCCTTGCCCTCTGACGCCACGGGATAGCCTTTCTTCGTCTGGAAGTCGGGCGTCCTGGCGGCCAGCGTGTCGCGGTAGCGGCGATACAGGCCCAGTTGCCGTTCGGTGATGGAGGGAATCCCCTCGAACCCCGCCAGGAACACGGCCGCGATCGCCTCATCGCCATGCACGTCCATGGCGAAATCCACGCCCGCCTCGTCCATCGCGGCGCGCACCAGATGGACTTCCGGGCTCTTCTCCATCGATGGCTCATGCCATTCGCGGTTGAGGTTGATGCCCACCGCGTTGGTCCGCAAATGGCCGCGGCGGCTGCCGTCGGGGTTCATGTTCGGCACGATGTAGAAGGTCGCCTTCTGCCGCAGCAGCCGGGCCACGGCATCCTCTTCGTCGCAGAGCCGCTCCAGCGCCCCTTCCATCCACCATTCGGCCATGGTTTCGCCCGGATGTTGGCGGGCATAGAGCCAGACCTTCTTCGGCCCGTCGCCCAGCACCAGCAGGTCAAGCGGCTGCTTGTCGAGCGTCAGCCCCAGTTCCCGATGCTCCACCCCCGGCTGCGACGCGGCCCAGGCGACCAGATCATGGTGTCGTTCCATCGAATAGGGCGCGAAATAGGCCAACCACACCGCATTGGCGTCCGGCGACAGGCGAATCGTCAGCGTGCCGTCAGCATAGCGGGTGTCGGCCAGCATCCAGTTCTCGCGATCCTCGCTGAACCGCGCCTTGTACCCTGCCCAGCCATCGGGATAGGCCGACGCGCCGCAATTGGTGATCGCCAGCTCGACCTCCCGCCCGGCCACGCCCGCCACGCGGAAGTGGAACCATTGGTAGAAGTCGCTCTGCCGGTCCTTGACGATCTCCAGCTCGGCGCGGACGCCGGACGGGCTATCGTTCAGGGAAACAAGGCGAATATTGCCGCTATCGAAAGCGCTTGTGATCGAGATGGTCATCGGACGGTTATAGTCCGGCCCGATTCCCCCGGATAGCCCCCGAGGAGCGCGGCGGCGAGCTTCTGCGCCGCCAGCCCCGGCTGCGAAGCGGGCGTGCCTTCCCGCGCCTGCGTCTGGGCGCGGCCTTCCCAGACGGTCGTCGAATCGGCGCGGCGACGGATCTGCACCTGCAATTCGGTGACCACCTGTCCCTTGGGCTTGCCCGACAGGTTGATGCCGATCCCAAGGCCAAGGCCGGAATAGCCGTGGCTGCCCACAGCCCCGCCCATGCCGACGCTTACCGGCTTGCCATTATTGCCATAGTCGTTGGGTTCCCGGAAGGTCCGGCGGAAGCCCACCAGCGCGACATAGTCGCTCTTCGCGCCCTCCCCGGCTGCGGTGAAGCCCGCCCGCTGCAATTCCTGGTCGACGGCGGCGGCATAGGTGCGGAATTCCAGGCCGACATCGGGATTTCCGGCCATTTCCTCGACCGCGATGGTGCCGCTGCGCGCGGGATTATCGATATGGAAACGCGTGACCTCCACAGGCGGAACGGCCGTGGCGCAGGCGCTCAAGCCCAAGGCAAGCAGGGAAGGAAAGACGATCTTTTTCAACATGGACGAAACTCCAGGGGGTGACATCCTCTACACGACACCGAAACGCTAATCCCCTAAAAGCTTTGAAGCCATGGATTTGCTGGACGGGGGATGAACGGCGGCAAAATGCGGGTAGTCACCCTTGACTTTCAGCCGCCTCGCCCATAGGGGCTGCGCTTCGATTTTTCGATCACGCAAGATTCATTCATAAGGCTGGTTCCATGAAGATCCGCAATTCGCTCAAGTCGCTCAAGGGCCGTCACCGGGATAACCGCGTGATCCGCCGTCGCGGCCGCACCTATGTCATCAACAAGACCAACCGCCGCTTCAAGGCCCGCCAGGGTTAATTGACGGCGGAAATTGCCGCCGTCATCTTCGACGTCGGCAATGTCCTGTACCGCTGGAACCCTCGGGTTCTGTACGAGCGCCTGATCGACGACGATCGGGCGCTCGACGCGTTTCTTCGCGATGTGGTGACGCTGGACTGGCATTTCCAGCATGACCAGGGCCGTCCCTTCGCCGAAACCAGCGCCGAACTGATCGCCTGCCACCCCGAGCGCGCCGACCTGATTCGCCTGTGGGGCGAAACATTCATCGACAGCGTCGGTCCCGCGGTCGAGGGCATGCCCGAAATCGTGCGCGACCTGTGCGATAGCGGCATTCCGCTCTTCGCCATCACCAATTTCAGTGCGGAATTCTGGCCGCCGTTCCAGGCCCGGGAAGCAGCGATGTTCGCGCCCTTTCGCGACATCGTCGTCTCCGGCGTGGAAAAGCTGGTGAAGCCCGATCCTGCCATCTACCGACTCGCGCTCGACCGGTTCGGACTGCGCGGGGAACAGGCGCTGTTCATCGACGACCGCGCGGAAAACATCGTCGCGGCGCAGGCCGAGGGACTGCGCGGCCACCTTTTCCGCGACGCAGCCACGCTGCGCCGCGAACTGACCGCGCTCGACCTGATTCAGCCCTAGGTGTTTAGTCCCGGCCTCGCAGCTCATCCCCGCGAATCGCGGCGACGTGCAGCACATTGGTCGAGCCCGGCGTCCCGAACGGCACGCCCGCCAACACGACGATCTTGCCGCCCTTCTCGACCATGTCGTGCCGCAGCGCCATGCGCCGGGCCTTGCCGATCATCTCCTCGAACGTGCCGATATCCTTGGTCCGCACCGCGTAGACGCCCCAGGTCAGCCCCAGCTTGCGCGCCGTATCCTGACGCGGCGTCAGCGCCAGGATCGGCGTCATGGGCCGCTCGCGCGCCACGCGCCGGACCGTGCTGCCCGAGGAGGTGAAGCAGGTGATCGCGCTCGCCCCGACCACGGACACGATGCTGCCCGCACCCTCCGCCAGAGCGTCGGCGGTGGTCGGATCGGGCTTCGTCTCGGTATAATGCAGCCGCCCGAAATAGCCCGGATCGCGCTCGACGCTGTGGGCGATGCTGTCCATCATCGATACCGCTTCCACCGGCCAGTCACCCGCCGCCGTTTCGGCCGACAGCATGATGGCGTCCGCCCCGTCATAGACCGCCGTCGCCACGTCCGACACTTCGGCGCGGGTCGGCGTCGGCGCCTTGATCATCGATTCGAGCATCTGCGTCGCCACCACGACCGGACGGCCCATGCGCCGCGCCGCCGCGACGATCTGCTTCTGGAGCGGCGGCACCGCCTGCGGCGGCAATTCCACGCCCAGATCGCCGCGCGCCACCATCACGCCATCGGCCAGTTCGATGATCTCCTCCAGCCGTTGCACGGCGGCGGGCTTCTCGATCTTCGCCATCAGCGCGCCATAGCCGCCCATCAGCTTGCGCGCCTCGGCCAGATCCTCCGGCCGTTGCACGAAGCTCAAGGCGATCCAGTCACAGCCGTGCTCCACCGCGAAACTGAGGTCGCGCCGGTCCTTTTCGGTCAGCGCCGGGACCGGCACGACGACATCGGGCACATTGACGCCCTTGCGGTTGGAAAGCGTGCCGCCGACCTCGACCACCGTATCGATGCGGTCGTCCGCCACCTTCTTGACGCGCAGCACCATCTTGCCGTCATCCAGCAAAAGCCGGGTTTCGGGGACCAGCGCCGCATAGATTTCCGGATGGGGCAGGTTGACCCGCCTGGCGTCGCCCGGCGCGGGATCGCTGTCCAGCACGAAGGACGCCCCCGTCTCCAGCACCGCCTGTTCGCGCTCGAACGTCCCGACACGCAGCTTCGGTCCCTGAAGGTCGCCCAGGATCGTCGTCGGGCGCCCGAATTCCTTTTCCAGCGCCCGGATCGCGGCGATGCGCGCGGCATGATCCTCATGCGCGCCATGGCTCATATTGATGCGGAAGGCATCGGCCCCGGCGACGAACAGCGCCCGGATCATGTCCGGGCTGTCGCTCGCGGGGCCAAGGGTCGCGAGGATGCGGACCTTGCGCGAACGGGGCGGTAATCTTGTCATTCCCAAACTCCTGCCCAAACTCCTGACCCTCATGGCCGCCTCTGGTTTGCCAGGGCGCGGTTTTCGATTATCCGTACTGCAAGACAGGATGATGTAGATCAGCGAAAGGGTTCCGCCGTGAGCGACACCATACTCAGCGACGCAGTCGCCGCAACCGCCTTCCGACGACTGGTGGCGCATTTGCAGCACCGCACCGACGTTCAGAATATCGATCTGATGGGCTTGGCGGGTTTTTGCCGCAATTGCCTGGCCGACTGGATCGCCGAGGCCGACGGAACGCTCGGCAGGGATGAAGCGCGGGCGATCATCCACGGCATGCCCTTTGCCGAGTGGAAGGCCCGCTATCAGGGCGAGGCGACGCCCGAACAGATCGCAAGAATGCAGGAGAGTGTGGCGAAGAACGCCGACAATCATTAGGAGCCTGTGCCGACCGATTCACACTGACTGGAGATTCTCATGAGCGATGGCAATGTCGCCGCCGAACAGCTACGCCTTTTCATCGAGCGCATCGAACGCCTGGAAGAGGAAAAGAAGGGCATCGCGGACGATATCAAGGACGTCTATCTGGAAGCCAAGGCCAATGGCTATGATGTGAAGACGATGCGGTCGATCGTGCGCCTGCGCAAGATGGAGCGCAACGCCCGCATGGAAGCCGAAGCGCTGCTGGAAACCTACAAAAGCGCTTTGGGCCTGGAATAACCCCACGACAAAGGAGAGTGCCCATGTCCGAGATGATCGTCAGCACCACGCCCACTTTGGAGGGGCGTCCTGCGAAGGAATATCTCGGCATCGTCACCGGCGAGGTGATCGTGGGCGCCAATCTCTTCCGCGACCTGTTCGCCAGCGTCCGCGACATCGTCGGCGGGCGCTCGGGCGCTTATGAGGATGTGCTTCAGCGCGCCCGCGAACAGGCGATCGGGGAAATGCGGATGCGCGCCGCCACGCTGGGCGCCAATGCCGTGGTCGGCGTCGACCTCGATTATGAGACGGTGGGGTCAAGCGGATCGATGCTGATGGTCACGGCTTCGGGCACGGCCATCCTCTATTGATCCTCTGCTATTGACCCTCTGGCAGTTGCCCTTTGGGCGCCCGCTGGTGTAAGGGCGCCCATCGATCTTCAACCGGCAGACAAGAATTCAGGATCCATGGCAGGCCATTCCAAATTCAAGAACATCATGCATCGCAAGGGCGCGCAGGACAAGAAGCGCTCCTCGATGTTCTCCAAGCTGAGCCGCGAAATCACCGTGGCGGCCAAGATGGGCATGCCCGACCCGGACATGAACCCGCGCCTTCGCCTGGCGGTCAACGCCGCCAAGGCGCAGTCCATGCCCAAGGACAATATCCAGCGCGCCATCGACAAGGCCATCGGCGGCGACACGGAGAATTACGAGGAAATCCGCTATGAGGGCTATGGCCCCGGCGGCGTCGCCATCATCGTCGAGGCGCTGACCGACAACCGCAACCGCACCGCGACCAATGTGCGCACCGCCTTTTCGAAGAATGGCGGCAATATGGGCGCGTCGGGCGCGGTGAGCCATGGTTTCGACCGGATGGGCCTCATCACCTATCCGGCGAGCGCGGGCGATGCCGACGCGATCTTCGAAGCGGCGCTGGAAGCGGGCGCGGAGGACGTGTCCTCCAACGAAGACGAGCATGAAATCTGGACCGCCATGGACGCACTGCACGAAGTCGCCAAGGGTCTGGAAGCCAAGCTCGGCCCGGCGGAAGGCGCCAAGCTCGCCTGGAAGCCGCAGACCACCGTCGAGGTCGACGAAAGCAACGCCGCGACGCTGATGAAGCTGGTCGACACGCTGGAAGACGATGACGACGTCCAGACCGTCTGGGGCAATTACGAAGTCTCCGACGAGGTCATGGAGAAGCTGGGCTGAAAATCCCGGCCCACAGGATCAGACCATGATTATCCTGGGATTGGACCCCGGCCTTGGCACCACCGGCTGGGGTCTGATCGCTGCGGACGGCAACCGTCTGACCCATATCGCCAATGGGCAGATCAAGACCGATTCCGACATGGCGCTGGCCAGCCGCCTGCTGGTGCTGGACCTGGCGCTGACCGACCTCATCCTTGAACATCAGCCCAATGGCGCGGCGGTCGAGGAGGTGTTCGTCAATGTGAACCCGCAATCGACGCTGAAACTGGGCCAGGCGCGCGGCGTCGTGCTGCTGGCGGCGTCCCGATCCGGCATGGAAGTCGGCGAATATGCCGCCCGGCTGGTCAAGAAATCGGTGGTCGGCGTCGGCAACGCGTCCAAGGATCAGGTCCACGCCATGGTATCCCGCCTTCTCCCCGGCGCGAAGGTGGCCGGGCCGGACGCGTCCGACGCGCTGGCCGTCGCCATCACCCATGCCCATCATCTGGCGAGCGCCCGGCGAATCCCGCGCAAATAGGACGAGCGCAGTCCCCCCCGATTTTATTGCCAGTCGAAGGTCAGCGGCGCTTCGCGGAAGGCGAAGCGGTCGAGATGGTCCGCGACCACCTGCTTGAAGCGTTCGACATCGGCGCCCTCCCCTGGCTCGATGGTGACGGTCAGGGCCTCAGTTCCTGCCGCCATGCGGATCGGTCCCATCGGAAAGGCGATCACGCCCTGTTCCGCATCGAACTGCGTGTCGAACTTGTGCCCCCAATGCTTGCAGAGTTGCTGGAGATAGCGGCTGGCATTGGGCGTCGGCACATGCGCGGTCAAATTCATGGGTTACAGCCTTTCGATCTTGCTGGCGGCCTCATCGATCAACGACGCGACATCGAACATGGTCTGGGCATCGGCCCCTTCCTTTTCAAGCCGCGCCCGGACCGCCATGCCCAGATTGTGCATCGCCCGCCGGATCGGCGCGCCGTCGACGCGATCGGCCTTCTGCGCCAGCGATTGCAGCCGGTCCATGACCTCGTGCACGCTTGCGTCATGCTCGGCGAGATGGGCCGTGCCCGCGTCGGTGATAGCGAAGAGCTTGCGGCTGCCTTCGCCCGGCTGCTCGGCGATCAGTTCCATCTCCGCCAGCAATGTCAGCGTCGGATAGACCACGCCCGGGCTGGGCGCATAGACCTCGCCCGACAGAGCCTGGATCTCGCGGATCAGGTCATAGCCGTGCCGCGGGCTGTCCGCGATCAGCTTCAGCAGGAGGAGCTTGAGCGCATCGTTGCTGAACAGGCGCCGACGCCCGCCGCTACGCCCGCCCCGACCGCCGCCCCCGAAAGGCCCGCCTTCGAAACGCCCGCCAAAACCGCCGCCAAAGGGACCGCGCTCGAAACCTTCCGGCCCGAAAAAGCGGCCGTGGCCGAAACCGCGACGTCCGCCGCGATGATGATGATGAAAATGCATATGAAACTCTCTTAATTGGCTCATGACGCATTTAGATATATCTTAAAAATGTCGTCGTCAAGATTTACGATATATCTTTTCTGCCGCGGCTACCCAAAGAAGAAGGCCCGCCGGGCACAGGGTCCGGCGGGCCTTCACATTTTCAAATCGGCAGGCGGTCAGTCGGGCTTCTTCGCCACGCTGACCAGCGCAGGGCGCAGCAGCCGATCCTTGATCGTGTAGCCTGCCTGCATCTCGACCAGCACCGTGCCCGGCTCCGCATCGGCGGAGGGCACTTCCATCATCGCCTGATGCTTGTTGGGATCGAGCGGCTGGCCGACCGACTCCAGCTTCTCAATGCCGTTGCGGCCAAAAACGGCCTCCAGCTCGCGGCCGGTGGCTTCAAGCCCCGCGACCAGCCCCTTGAACTTCTCGTCCTCGCGCAGGTCGGCGGGAATCGCCTGGAGCGCGCGCCCCAGATTGTCCGCCACCGACAGCATGTCGCGGGCGAAGGACGTCGCGGCATAGGAACGCGCGTCAGCCAGCTCCTTTTCCAGCCGGCGCCGCACATTCTGCGTCTCGGCATGGGCGTAGAGGACGTCCTGCTTGGCCGTCGCCAGCTCGCTTTCCAACGCAGCGATCTTTTCCGCCGCCGCGTCGCCAGCCGGCGCCGCATCCTCGGGCAGTTCGTCCACGACTTCGGTATTTTCGATATTCCGTTTTTCTTCGCTCATCTCATCAATCTCGAAAGCGTCTGGGCAGTGAAGTCCACCATGGGGATCACCCGCGCATAGTTCAAGCGCGTCGGCCCGATTACGCCGACAACGCCCACCACCCGGCCGTCACCGCCCCGGTATGGCGCGGCTATGACCGAAGAACCCGACAGGGAAAAGAGCTTGTTTTCCGAGCCGATGAAGATTTTGGTCGCGCTGCCCGCCAGCGCGCTTTCCAGCAGGTGCGAAATCTCCTGCTTGCCCTCAAGCTGTTCGAGCAGCTGGCGCACCCGCTCCAGATCGGCGGCGGTGCCATCATCCAGCAGATGCGCCTGCCCGCGGACGATCAGCACGGGACGCTCACCGGCATCCTGCGACCAGATGGCTATGCCGCGCGCCACCAGTTCCCGCGCCGCGCCCTGAAGCGCGTGACGCTCATTCTCCAGTTCGCGCTGGAGGGTCTCGCCCGCCTGCGCCAGCGTCATACCGCCGAAGCGCGCCGACATGAAATTGGCGGCCTCGTTCAACATCATCGGCGTCACGCCGACGGGCAGATCGACCATGCGATTCTCGATGGACCCGTCCTGCCCCACCAGCACGGCCAAAGCCTGCCGCTCGTTCAGCGGCACGAAACCGAATTGCCGCAGCACCGGCTCGCGCTTGGGCACCATCACGATCCCCGCGCAGGCGGACAGCCCCGACAGCGCCGCCGTCGCCGCCGACAGGGCCTCCTCGATCGGTCCGCCTTCGGAAATCCCCGCCTCGATCGCGCGCCGTTCCTCCATCGAAGGCTCCGCCGCCTGCATCATGCCGTCGACGAAGAGCCGGAGGCCGGTCTCGGTCGGCATCCGTCCCGCAGAGGTATGCGGCGCGGCGAGCAGGCCCAGTTCCTCCAGATCCTGCATCACATTGCGGATCGAGGCGGGCGACAGGCTGAGGCTCGCCATCTTGCTGAGCGTGCGCGAGGCGACGGGCAGCCCGGTCCCGAGATAGCTCTCGACCACCAGGCGGAAAACGTCGCGCGCCCGCTCGTTCAGCTCAGTGATCGGGGTGATCGCCATGGGGCTTATCTAGGCAAGCATCGCCGCGCGCTCAAGCCCGCCCGTCACTTGCCCTTCGCGGTGGGTTTCACCATCGCGGCGATGTCCAGCATTTTGGGGATGGACGCGATGGTCGCGCGCAGCTTGCCATAGCCCGCGTCCATGCAGCCCGACTGGAATTCCAGCCGCGTCGGCTCCGCATCGCCGCGCGTCCATTCGATCACATAGCCCGGCATGTCGGTGGCGAAGCGGGCGCAATTCTCGCCATGCCCGATCCGCTTCGACGTACCCTGCGCGGGCCGGAACTGGGCCAGCGCCGCGCGAAAACGGCGATATTGCAGCGGGGTCACGGTAAAGCGTGTCGGTCCCGGAATGGCGGTAAAACGCTGCGGCTCGATCAGGCCCGACCCGTCCGGCGTCACCTGCAAGCTATAGCTGGGGCAGGCGCCGAAACAGGGGCCCGCGGAAAATTTGATCGTGTCGCCGGCAGCCTTCGGCTTTTCCAGCTCCGCCTGCTCCGTCGCGCAAGCGCCCAGCAGCGCCGTGGCCGCCAAAATCATGATCGCTTTCGTCCCCATGCCCATCCCCTAGCATCTTTGGCGTATATCGCCACTGGCAAGACTGCGCGCCTGCCGCGTTTATTTCGTCGTCGCATCGCTTTTTGCGATGCATTTTTTTGATCCTCGCATCGCTTTTTGCAAAAAACCGGTTCCCACTTTTTTGCGCGATGCTCTAAGCCGCACCCATACAACGCTTCGGAGAAGAAAATTTATGCGTCCTTCCGGCCGCGCGCCCGACCAGATGCGCGAAATCACCATGGAACCCGGCTTCACCATCCATGCCGAGGGCAGCTGCCTCGTCAGCTTCGGTGACACCCGTGTCCTGTGCACCGCCTCCATCGAGGAGAAGGTGCCCCCCTTCCTGCGCGGCAAGGGGTCGGGCTGGGTCACGGCGGAATATGGCATGCTGCCCCGCGCCACCCACACCCGCGGCAGCCGCGAAGCCGCCAAGGGCAAGCAGTCCGGCCGCACCCAGGAAATCCAGCGCCTGATCGGCCGCTCGCTGCGCGCCGTGGTCGACCTGGAAAAGCTGGGCGAGCGTCAGATCGTGGTCGATTGCGACGTGATCCAGGCCGATGGCGGCACCCGCACCGCCGCCATTTCGGGAAGCTGGGTCGCGCTGCGCATCGCCATCGACAAGCTGCTGGCGTCGGGCGCGCTGAAGGCAGACCCCATCGTGCAGAAGGTCGCGGCGATCAGCTGCGGCATCTATAACGGCACGCCGGTCCTCGACCTCGATTATGCCGAGGACAGCAATGCGGAGGCCGACGCCAACCTGATCCTGACCGGCGATGGCAAATTTGCGGAAGTGCAGGCGACCGCAGAAGGCGCTACCTATGATGAGGAAGAGCTGCTCCGCCTGCTGCGCCTCGCCCGTATCGGCTGCGCGCAGATCTTCGCGGCGCAGGATAAGGCTACGGGACGATAAGATGAGCGACGAGTTCGGACAGGAACAGGCGATCCGCAAGCTGGGGCCGGGCAAGCTGGTGATCGCCAGCCACAATCCCGGCAAGGTGCGCGAGATTGGGGAGCTGCTGGCGCCCTATGGCATTGAAACGGTGTCCGCCGCCGCGCTGGACCTGCCCGAACCCGACGAGACCGGCACGACCTTCATCGCCAATGCGGAGCTGAAAGCGATGCAGGCGGCCGACCTGTCCGGCCTGCCCGCGCTGGCCGACGACAGCGGCCTGTGCGTCGAGGCGCTGAACGGCGATCCGGGGATCTTCTCCGCCCGCTGGGCTGGGGAAACCAAGGATTTCGGCCTCGCCATGCAGCTGGTCTGGGACAATATCGAGGCCCAGGGACCGGAAGCGGGCCATGGCGCGCATTTCGTCTGCGCCCTCGCCCTCGCCTGGCCCGATGGTCATGTCGAGGCGTTCGAAGGCCGGGTGGACGGCACGATCACCTGGCCACCGCGCGGCGACAAGGGCTTCGGTTACGATCCGATCTTCCAGCCGCATGGCCACGCCATCAGCTTCGGCGAAATGGAGCCGGCGAAAAAACATGCCATGAGCCACCGTGCCGATGCGTTCGCGCAGCTGGTGGCGGCGATATTCTAAATTGCGCGGGTGAGGGGCAGGCGCCCTACTCCTCACCCCCGGCAAATTGCGGCGGCGTTGCCGGATCGCGATCCAGCGGCCCCATGCCGAACTGGTTGCCCGCCGGAAAATAACGACAAACGAGATAGTCGTAGCTCGGCCCTTCGGCGAGCGCGCAGCCGACCTTGCGCGTGCCGCGCCAGATGATCTGGGTATAATGGCCCACATCTTCCCAGCGCCCGGTCGAACTGAGATCGGGCAGCTTCCCGCTCCGCCGGAAATAGCGCTTCTCATCGAGGAAGGAGCCGAGCATCACCTCATAATCATAAAGGCCCCTTGACCCCATCCAGAGATTTTCGCCGCTGGGAACCGCGCGGCTGGTCCGGGCCGAATGGCGGAAGATATTGGTCCGCGCCATCTCCCGCGCATAGCGCGCCGCGTCCGCCGCCAAGGCGCTGTCCCATGCCAATGGGGCGAGTCCCAGCGATTCACGCTCCTCATTCTGCATGCCCAGCGCAACCTCGCGCAGTAGGCTGTCGTCGCGCGCCGCTTCCTCCATTCCATAATAGGAGGCGGGCATGGCGGGCGGCAGGGGACCTGCCCCACGCGACGGCGCCGCATCGCCCTGACCCGCAACCGCCAGCAAAACGCCTGCCCACGCTAGCCGCGCCGGTCCAAACCGGTTAAGAAGCCCCCCACTCATGTCCCCGACCCCTTTTAAACCTGCTGCGCCTTCGGCCGATCCCATAGCCCTATATGTGCATTGGCCATTTTGCGTTTCCAAATGTCCTTATTGCGATTTTAACAGCCATGTTCGGGCGGACATTGACGAGGATGGCTGGCGCGATGCGCTGCTAGACGATCTGGCCCATGAAGCGGCGCTGAACGGCGGACGGCCGCTCTCCTCGATCTTTTTCGGCGGCGGCACGCCCTCACTGATGCCGCCCCGGATCGTGGAAACGCTGATCGACGCGGCGGGACGCTACTGGCGTCCCACCAGCGACATCGAGATCACGCTGGAGGCCAATCCCAGCTCGGTCGAGGCCGCGCGCTTCGCTGATCTGGCGACGGCGGGCGTGAACCGGGTGTCGCTCGGCCTTCAGGCGCTGGAGGATGAAGCGCTGCATTTTCTGGGCCGCGCCCATGATGTGCGCGAAGGGCTGGCGGCGCTGGACGTCGCGCAATCGGTGTTCGGGCGGGTGAATTTCGACCTCATCTATGCGCGTCCCGGCCAGAGCGAGGCGGATTGGGAAGCGGAACTGGCGCAGGGCCTGTCCTTCGGCACCGATCATCTCTCGCTCTATCAACTGACCATCGAGCCGGGCACCCGTTTCGCGACGCTGGTGGCGCAGGGCAAGCTGACCCCCGCCGACCCGGATCATGCCGCCACCCTCTATGAGCAGACGCAGGCGATGACGGCGGCGGCGGGCATTCCCGCCTACGAGATCAGCAACCACGCCCGGCCGGGGCAGGAAAGCCGCCATAACCTCACCTATTGGCGCTATGGCGACTATGCGGGTGTGGGACCGGGCGCGCATGGCCGGCGCGGCGGGCTGGCGACGCTGCGGCACAAAAAGCCGGAAAACTGGATGAAGGCCGTCACCCGCAACGGCCATGGACTTCAAAGCGAGGAGCCGCTTGCGGCCGAAGACCGGGCGCGGGAAGCGCTGTTGATGGGATTACGGCTGGCGGAAGGCGTGGACCTGGGCCAAATCGCGCGGATGTCGGGCCTGACGGTCGAGGCCCTGGTCGACGGCGGAGCGGTCACGCGGCTCACGGGTCATGGCCTCGTCCGGCAGCGGGGACAGAGGCTGACCGTCGAACCGGCAGGGATGCTGCTGCTCGATGCCATCCTGCCGGAGATCGTGGCGGTCTAACCCCTACTCCTCCCCATCCATCTGCGCGATTTCCCTGTCGAGGTCACGCAGCACGTCGGCCCTGATCTTGTCCGACATCCTGGCGGCGGCGGCGACCTGCGCCCGTGCGGCGATCAGTCCCGCGCGGGCAGCGCGGTGGGCCTGCGCGGAAATCTGCGCTTCGCAGATGCGGACGCGGATATGGCGTTGGCCATCGGCATCCACCGTCTCCCGCCGGGTCACGTTCCTGCCGTCCTCGCAGCCATTGGCGACATCGACATGCGGCACCATCCGGCGGATTTCGGCATCGGTCGGTATGGCGCGCGACCAGCCCTCATCACGCACGCCGACCGGCGGGATGGGCGGAACCGGCGGCGCGGGCGGCGCCATGTCGGCGGCGGGCAACGGAGGCGCTGGCGGAGCAGGAGGCGCCGGCGGCAGGCTGTCGGCTTCCGCCGCCACCTTGACAGGCGAAGCGGGTTGGGGCGTCGACTGCCTTTCAGGCACCGCCATCTCACTGGCGGAGGCGGGCTGCGCGACCAGATCGGTCAGGCGGCCGAAATCCATCGAATCGACCTTGCCGGTCATCGCCGCGACCTGCTGCACCGCGCGGCTGCCCGAGGCCGTCAGGACCAGGCCCGACACAATCAGCAGAGCGACCGCCGCCATGCCCCAACTGATCCGGCGCAGCGACATTTCATGGGCAGACAGCATTTTCAGCCTCCCTTTGAACGCAGTGATGCGATTGAGATGACAGGCCCCGGCGAACTGGCGCCCACCGGCGGCCTTCAATATGGCGCGGCCATAGACATGGGCCTGATCCTGCCCGTAAAGCGCCAGCACGCGCGCGTCGCAAGCCTGTTCCTGATCGGCCCGATAGGCGCGATAGGCGATCCAGGCGATGGGATTGCACCAGTGCAGACCAAGCAGCAGCAACGCGGCCATATTCGCGGCCAGATCGCCACCCTGATGATGGGCGCGTTCATGGGCGATCGCCATGGCCTGCTCCTGACTGTCGAAGCGCAGGACGAAATCGGCGGGCAGCACGACATAAGGCCGCAGCACCCCGAAAGCGAGCGGTCCGCCCGCCTGGGGGCTGGTGACGATGCGGAGGCGTCCGTCCTCTCCGATGGGCGTCGCACCCGTCAGGATGAAGCGGCGGAAGCGCACATAGCCCACCGCCTGCACCGCGAGGAAGAGGACGACGCCCACCAGCCAGATCGATGCGCCGATCTCCAGCCAGGGGATGCTCGATTGGGGCTGGATTGCCAGTGCAGGCGCCGCGTCGAGCAAGCTCGGAAGCCCCGCCTGCTCCGCCGCCCTGTGCAGGGGCGAAGGGCTGGCGACTTCCTGCGGCAGCGCGGGCAGCGCCATGCGCGCCAGAGGCAGCGCCCACAGCCAATAGGCCGCCCCCGCCCCCAGCCAGCGTGCCACCGGTCGCCGCAACAGCATGACCAGCGCCATCAGCAGGGTCGTGGCAATCAGCGTTTCGGCGATCCAGACGCTCATGATTTCAATCCTCTCAGGATTTCCTCAAGTTCGGCGATATCCTCAGCCGTCAACTGGTCCTGGCTGGCGAGTTGGGCCACAAGCGGCGAGACGCGCCCGCCGAACAGACGGTTCACCAGCCGTCCCGACTCACTGGCAACATACGCCTCTCGCGCGACAAGCGGGCGATATAAAAAGCGGCGGCCGTCCTGATCGGCGGCGATGACATCCTTCGCCATCAAGCGGGACAACAGCGTCTTGACGGTCTGGACGCTCCAGTCGCGTCCGGCGGCGACACGTTCCGCCACATCGGCGGCCGTCTGGGGCGCGCGTTCCCACAGCGCCTCCATCACCACCAGTTCCGCTTCGCTGATCTTTTCGGTCATGGCGCGTTCAACCCAGGGACTCGACAACTACAGATGTAATCGCATTGACTACGCCTGTAGTCAAGAAGCCAGGCGCGCACTGTCGGCATCTTTTACGAGGCGCGCTGCCGTTGAAGCCGCATTAACCCTCGCAGGAACGGATTTTCGGTCTTTCCCGAAGCTGGCACGGGGCTTGCGACGCTTGGAGCGTTCCCAAGCCGTTCAACGATCCGGGAGGATGCAGGCACCAGTCTCCGCCGCATCCTCCCACCCGGCTTTTCATCCCACACAAAAAAAGCGGCCCGGAATACCGGACCGCTTGTCTTTGCGGATCTCGAACCGTCTCAGTTCGCCGGAGCGACACCCTGATCGGTCATCAGCTGGTGCAATTCGCCGGCTTCATACATTTCCATCATGATGTCGCTGCCGCCGACAAATTCGCCCTTCACATAAAGCTGCGGAATGGTCGGCCAGTCGGAAAAGGACTTGATCCCCTGCCGCACGCCCTGATCCTGCAAGACGTCGACGCTTTCATAGGCGACGCCCAGATGATCCAGGATCGCTACCGCCCGGCTGGAAAAACCGCATTGCGGGAAGAGCGGCGTGCCCTTCATGAAAAGCACGACATCATTGCTGTTGACGATTTCGGCGATCCGCTGCTGCACGGCGTCGGTCATTCTATGGTCCATTCCTGTCAGGCGCCATGCAAGGGCGCACACTATGTCTGATCGCGGTTAGTTGGGAACGGCGGTCGTCAGTTGCAAGGCATGGAGCACGCCGCCCATGCGCCCGCCCAGCGCCGCATAGACCGCCCGCTGTTGCGCGATGCGGCTCATGCCCCGGAAGCTTTCCGCCACGACGCGCGCCGCATAATGGTCGCCATCCCCGGCAAGGTCGGTGATCTCGACCTCCGCATCGGGGATCGCGGCGCGGATCATCTCCGCAATGTCATCGGCAGCCATCGGCACGGTCAGGGGTCCTCGTACTTATTCGATGAACATGCGGCGGGCGATGACCTGCTGCTCGTCCAGCGCGGCGCGGACATCGGCCTCGTCAATCTCGACGCCCGCCTGGGTCATGTCGCCCACCAGCTTGCGGATGACGTCCTCGTCGCCCGCTTCCTCGAAATCGGCCTGCACGACGGCCTTGGCATAGGCGTCGGTTTCTTCCGGTGTCAGGCCCATTTTCGCCGCGGCCCACTCACCGAGCAGACGGTTGCGCCGCGCCTGGATGCGAAACTGCATCTCCTGGTCGTGCGCGAACATATTTTCAAAGGCCTTTTCGCGGTCGTCGAAGGTCGTCATGCCTGTGCCCTGTAAAGAAATTGGATCGTTTCGTCCGAAATAGGAAGATCGGGCCGCTTACGCAACGGCGGGAACGAGCCATGGCCGCGCTCCGCCGTCCCTGGCCTCGAAAGCGCTGATCGTATCCGCCTGCCCCAATGTCAGGCCGATCTCGTCCAGACCGCCCAGCAGGCAGTGTTTGCGGAAGGGATCGATCTCAAACTGGAAACGGTCCTGGAACTGCGTCGTGACGGTCTGATGCTCCAGATCGACATGGATCGGATCGGGAGTGCCATTGAGCCCCTGGGCCACCTCCATCAGCCGGTCGATCGCTTCCTGCGGCAGCACCACGGTCAAAATGCCGTTCTTGAACGCATTGCCGGAGAAAATGTCCGAGAAGCTCGGCGCAATCACCACCTTGATCCCGAGGTCCGCGAGTGCCCAGGCGGCGTGCTCGCGGCTGGAACCGCAGCCGAAATTGTCGCCCGCGATCAGGATCGGGCTACCGGCATATTCGGGATCGTCGAAGACATTGCCCGGTTCCTTGCGCAGCACTTCGAACGCGCCCTTGCCCAGCCCTGAGCGGCTGATCGTCTTGAGCCAATGCGCCGGAATGACGATATCGGTGTCGACATTCTTCATCCCGAACGGATAGGCCCGGCCGTCAACGATATTCAGCTTTTCCATCAATGCGCCTGCTTGATCTGGAAATGGGACTTTTCTTCCGCGCGCCCCAGGGTTGCCGCCATGGCGGCACTCGCCAGCGCACCCAGCGCCAGCAGCCAGAAAACCTTCTTCATGCGACCATCTCTCCCCTTTTTTCACCCATCAGTTCGCGCACGTCCGTGAGGTGTCCGGTGATCGCGGCGGCAGCGGCCATGACGGGCGAGACGAGATGCGTCCGCGAGCCCGGCCCCTGACGGCCCATGAAATTGCGGTTGCTGGTCGAGGCGCAGCGCTCGCCCGCTGGCACCTTGTCCGGGTTCATGCCAAGGCAGGCGGAACAGCCCGGCTCACGCCATTCGAAACCGGCGTCGGTGAAGACGCGGTCCAGCCCTTCGGCCTCGGCCTGGCGCTTGACCAGACCCGAGCCGGGGACGACCATGGCGTGCTTGATGCCGGCGGCAATATGGCGCCCCTTGAGCAGATCGGCGGCGGCGCGCAGATCCTCGATCCGGCTGTTGGTGCAGCTGCCGATGAAGATATGCTCGATGGCGACATCCTCCATCCGCTGACCGGCGGTGAGGCCCATATAGTCGAGCGACTTCTGCGCGGCGGCGCGCTTGGAGGCGTCGGCAAAGCTCTCTGGATCGGGGACAACGCCCGTCACCGGCACGACATCCTCGGGGCTGGTACCCCAGGTGACATTGGGAACGATTTCGGCCGCGTCGATCACGATGGTCTTGTCGAACACCGCGCCTTCGTCGGTCGCCAGCGTCTTCCAATAGGCGACGGCGGCATCCCATTCGGCGCCCTTGGGCGCCATCGGACGACCTTCCAGATAGGCGAAGGTCTTTTCATCGGGCGCGAACAGGCCCGATCGCGCGCCCGCCTCAATCGACATGTTGGCGACGGTCAGGCGACCTTCGATCGACATGTCGCGGAAGACGGAGCCGCGATATTCCATGACATAGCCAGTGCCGCCCGCCGTGCCGATGCGGCCGCAGATCGCCAGCGCCACATCCTTGGGGGTGACGCCGAAGCCCAGTTCGCCCTCGACCACGACTTCCATCGTCTTCGACTGCTTCAGGAGCAGCGTCTGGGTGGCGAGCACATGCTCGACCTCCGACGTGCCGATGCCGAAGGCCAGCGCGCCCAGCGCACCATGCGAACTGGTATGGCTGTCGCCGCACACCAGGGTCGTGCCCGGCAGGGTGAAGCCCTGTTCCGGTCCCACGACATGGACGATGCCCTGTTCGACGTCCGCGTCACCGATCAGGCGGACGCCGAATTCCGGCGCATTGCGTTCCAGCGCGGCGAGTTGCTGCGCGCTTTCGGGATCGGCGATCGGGATACGGTTGCCCGCCGCGTCGCGTCGCGGGGTCGTGGGCAGGTTATGATCCGGCACCGCCAGCGTCAGGTCGGCCCGGCGCACCTTGCGCCCCGCAAGGCGAAGCCCCTCGAACGCCTGCGGCGACGTCACCTCATGGACAAGGTGGCGGTCGATGTAGATCAGGCAGGTTCCGTCAGGACGACGCTCAACGACATGCGCGTCCCAAATCTTCTCATACAAGGTGCGGAGCTGGGTCATAGCCCTCCCCCTAGACCCAGACAGGACAGCGGAAAAGGGGGAAAGCGGCCAATATTTCCTGTTTTCGCCGATAGCCGCCCTGGGATCGCGCAGCGCCAGACACTTATACGGCCCGATGATCCTCGATTATGCGACCAGCCGCGCCGACCTCCGCTTCATGGCTGTCCTCGCGCCATGTTTCGGCCAGCGCCGCTGCTTCCCATTCGCGCAGCGCAGGCAGCGCCAGCATATGATCGACCCAGGCCATGGCGACCGGGCCGACGTCCAACCCGTAGGTCCGCACCCGAAACACCACCGGCGCATAAAAGGCATCGGCGGCGGTGAAGGCCGACCCGCCCAGAAACGGCCCGCCGAACCGGGACAACCCCTCGCCCCACAATTCAACCAGCCGGGCAATATTGCGGTTGAGGGCGGACGAGGGCAGATGCGTTTCCACCCGCACACCCACATTCATCGGGCAATCGTTGCGCAGCGCCGCAAAGCCGCTGTGCATTTCGGCAACGGCACATTGCGCCCAGCCCCGCGCGGCTTCGTCCTGCGGCCAGACAGCGGGGTGACGATCCGCCAGATACAAGGTGATGCCGAGCGAATCCCACGCTGTCCGGTCGCCGTCGATCAGCACAGGCACCTGTCCCGTAGGCGAAAAATCGCGGAAGGCCGCATAATTTTCGGCGGCGGCGAACGGCTCGATCCGGTCGGTGAAGGGGATGCCGAGCGCCTTCATCAGCACCCAGGGGCGCAACGACCAGCTCGAATAATTGCGGTTGGCGGTGATGAGGGTGTAGGGCATCGGCTTCTCCCCTGGCTGCAAGACGCATGGAGGATAGACGTCTCCGCATCGGGACAAAAGCCGGAACGGCCGAGGGCTTCACAAGCTGCGCTTATGAAAAAAACGGCCCGGAGCGTGCAATTCCGGGCCGTCCAGTCCTTCCACCCTGAGGCGGGGCATGCACCCCCGCGACCAGATCTCGTCAGCAGCTTTCAAGCCGCAAACCGGTTCCCCCGCAGCCTTTAGACTGCAAATTGGTTCCCCCGCAGCCTTTAGGCTGCAAATTGGTTCATCGTGTTGTGGACGCCGCCGGCCTTGAGCGCGGCTTCACCCGCGAAATATTCCTTGTGGTCGTCGCCAATGTCGGAACCCGACATGTTCTGATGCTTGACGCAAGCGATTCCCTGACGGATTTCCTTGCGCTGGACGCCCTCGACATAGCCGAGCATGCCCGCCTCGCCGAAATAGTCCTTGGCCAGATTGTCCGTCGACAAGGCCGCCGTGTGATAGGTCGGCAGGGTGATGAGATGATGGAAGATACCGGCCCGCGCCGCCGCATCCTTCTGGAAGGTGCGGATCTTCTCATCGGCTTCACGACCCAGATCGGTCGCGTCATAATCGGCGCTCATCAGCTTGGCGCGATCATAGGCGCCGACATCCTTGCCTGCCGCGGACCAGGCGTCGAAGACCTGCTGGCGGAAGTTGAGCGTCCAGTTGAACGACGGCGAGTTGTTATAGACCAACTTCGCATTGGGAATGACGTCCCGGATACGGTCGACCATGCCCGCAATCTGTTCGATATGCGGCTTTTCCGTCTCGATCCACAGCAGATCCGCGCCGTTCTGGAGCGAGGTGATGCAGTCGAGAACGCAGCGATCCTCGCCGGTTCCGGCACGGAACTGGAACAGGTTCGACGGCAGGCGCTTCGGGCGGAACAGCTTGCCGTCGCGGGCCAGAACGACATCGCCGCGCAGGGTGGTGATGTCGGTGACCTCCTCGACGTCGAGGAAGCTGTTATACTGGTCGCCCAGATCGCCATCTTCCTTGCTGTAGGCGATCTGCTTGGTCAGACCGGCGCCCAGCGAGTCGGTGCGCGCGACGATGATGCCGTCGTCGATGCCCAGTTCTAGGAAAGCGTAGCGGACCGCGCGAATCTTCGCGAGGAAGTCCTCATGCGGGACCGTGACCTTGCCGTCCTGATGACCGCACTGCTTTTCGTCCGAGACCTGATTTTCGATCTGGATGCAGCAGGCGCCCGCTTCGATGAACTTCTTGGCCAGCAGATAGGTCGCCTCGGCATTGCCGAAGCCCGCGTCGATGTCCGCGACGATCGGGACGACATGGGTTTCGTAATTGTCGATGTCGTGCTGAATCTTCTGCGCCTTGACTTCGTCACCGGCTTCGCGGGCGGCGTCGAGGTCGCGGAACATCATGCCCAGCTCGCGGGCGTCGGCCTGCTTGAGGAAGGTGTAGAGTTCCTCGATCAGCATCGGAACGCTGGTCTTCTCATGCATCGACTGGTCGGGCAGCGGACCGAATTCGCTGCGCAGCGCGGCGACCATCCAGCCGGACAGATAGAGATATTTGCCCTTGGTCGTGCCGAAATGCTTCTTGATGCTGATCATCTTCTGCTGGCCGATGAAGCCGTGCCAGCAACCCAGCGACTGGGTGTAGTTGGCCGGATCGGCGTCATAGGCCGCCATGTCGCGGCGCATGATGCCAGCGGTGTAGCGGGCAATGTCGAGGCCGGTGTGGAAACGGTTCTGAAGGCGCATGCGGGCGACCGATTCGGGCGCGATGCCGTCCCAATGGCCCTGGCCGCCAATGGTCGTGCCGGCCTTCGTGATTTCCTGGCTGTAGGTCATGAGCGTCGATTCCATCCAATGAGAGGCGAACTGATGGAGCCGGTTTACGGGGCTGTCAGCGGGTGCGGCAGAGGGCGCGAAGTTCAGTTGTAGAAATTTACAAGATTTGCGTGTAAAGTTGTAAAGGCTGCACAGGAGCGCTTTACAGATGGCCAAGGATCGTCCGGTTTACATGGGACCACGCCTGCGCAGGCTGCGGCGCGAACTGGGACTGACCCAGGCCGACATGGCGGCGGACCTCGAAATTTCCGCCAGCTATGTCGCACTGCTTGAACGCAACCAACGCCCCCTGACCGCCGACATGCTGCTCCGTCTCGCCCGCACCTACAAGATGGACATGAGCGAACTGGCCGGGGATGGCGGCGCGGAGCACACCGCCCGGTTGCAGGCCGTGCTCAAGGACCCGATGTTCGCGGACATCGACCTGCCCGCGCTGGCGACGGGAGACGTCGCGGTCAATTATCCGGGAATAACCGAGGCTTTGCTGCGGCTGCACACGGCGTATCGCGAGGAGCAACTGGCACTGGCCGACAAGGGCGTGGATCGTCAGCATGTCATCGAAGCCCCCGACCCCGTGGCCGAATCGCGGCGTTTCCTGGGGGCGAGGCGCAACAGTTTTCCGCTGCTGGACGATGCGGGCGAGAAACTGGCGGCGGAGGCCGAGGCTGCGGGCGGCCTCGCCGGATGGCTGAAAACGAAACATAATCTGCGCGTGCGGCGGCTCCCGACCGAGGTGATGGCGGGGTCGATGCGGCGGCTCGATCGCCATCGAGACGCGGTGCTGCTGGACGATGCGCTGGATGGGGCGAGCACCGCCTTTCAACTGGCGCTCCAGATCGCCTATCTGGAAATGCGCCGCGATTTCGAGGCCTTGCTGAAGGACAGCCAGTTCGCCAGCGAAAGCGGGCGGCGGCTGACACGCCGGGCGCTCGCCAACTATGCGGCGGCGGCGATCCTGATGCCCTACGGCCCCTTCGCCAAGGCGGTGGAGGCGCGGCGCTATGATGTGGAGGCGCTGGCCCGGCAGTTCGGCGCCAGTTTCGAACAGACCGCGCACCGGCTGACCACCCTGCAAAAGCCGGGGCAGGAACGCGTGCCCTTCTTCTTCCTGCGGGTGGATCAGGCGGGCAATGTCAGCAAGCGGCTGGACAGCGCCGGCTTTCCCTTTGCGCGCCATGGCGGCTCCTGCCCGCTCTGGTCGGTGCACCATGTTTTCGAACGCCCGCGCGAGGTGCGGACCCAATGGCTGGAACTGCCCGACGGCCAGCGCTTCTTTTCCATCGCGCGGACGGTGACGGCGGGCGGCGGCGGCTGGGCCGCGCCCCGGATCGAGCGCGCCATCGCGCTGGCCTGCGCCGCCGAACATGCCCACCGGCTGATCTATGCGGCGGGATCGACGCCTGGGGAGCCGACCCCCATTGGCGTCACCTGCCGCCTTTGCCACCGCAGCCAGTGCATGGCCCGTTCCGCGCCGCCGATCGGCCGGGATATGCTGCCGGACGATTTCCGGCGGACCCATGCGCCCTTTGGCTTCGCGGACGGATGAAGGGTGCGCCGACCCGCTCGCGCCTTCGTGGCTTCAGCGCGGATCGGAACGGCGCGCATCGTCCTGCCGGAGCCGTGAAACCGGGGGCGCCATGCGATGGTCCACCGGCTCATGCACCAGATCGTCGAACAGCGCGCGATAATGGATCATCGCCCGGCGCAAATCTTCGGTATCCGCCTCGCCCCGCGCATGGCGGACGGCGATGTCATGAGCGGTCCGGTAATTCTGGACGACTTCGGGATGATCCACGGACAGATCGGCCGAGCGCTGTTCGAAATCGGAGATGGGATAGCCCCGCACCTCCATCACTTCGGTCAGCAACGCATCGGCCCGCGACACCGCGCCCTGCGGATCGTCGACGAATTGCGCCTGCACCCGCACCCAGGCATCGGTGAAGGCGTCGGCCTGCGGCGGCGACAGCGGGCGGATCGTGAACGCCGCGACCCGTTTTTCGCGCTCATGCAATTCGGCCTCGGCCTTGCGCGCGCTGCCGGCCATTTCGACGGTCCGCCCATATTCCGGTCCGAATTTGGCGCGAAGATCGGCGCGGCGGCGGTTGTTGACGATCATGATCGCGATCGCCACGATCAGAACAAGGGCCAGAAGCGCCAGACCGACTTCCAGCGGGGTCAATGTGACCATGGCATCTCTCTCCTCGCGGCCTCAAACCCAGCCGCCATCGGCGCCCGCCGCCCATGCCGGATCAAACCGGCTTCGGCGGGGTTGGTTCCGGCTGCGGAGGCGGGAGGACGCTAACCCTCGATGAGATCGAGATAAGCCACCACATCATTGTCGGTGGCGAGGAACAGGCCGTCCTGCACATCCTGCGGCTGTTGCTCCGCGATCGCCAAAGCCTCGTTCAGCGGGCCGTAGAAGAGCGTCGTCGCCGCGCCGCCGCCATCGGCGTCGCTGAGGTAATAAAGGCGGACGGTCGCCGAGCTGTAGGTTGTGCGCATGGGCCGGATTATCGGCCTGTGCACGAAGGGATGCAAGCACGCCCGGCTTAACGCCGGTCCGAAACCTTGATCCCGGTGGCGAGACGGTTCGGGCCGATCCTCACCGCATCGTCGGTGAAATTGGCGACGAAGCTGCTGCTGCGCTGCAAGCCCGGCACGAAGGACGCGCTGTTATGGGCGATCGTCAGGCCCGCGCTGTCCTGCTCCCGGCCTTCGGGCGCGACGGTGATGAAGGCGCTGTAATTATCCTTATCCTTGCCCTGCACCATTTCATTGCCGCTGATCGTCCCGCTCGCGCCGTTGGACAGGTCGATCATATAATTGGTGAGGCGCCCCGCACTGTCGTCGAAGCTGTTGTCGGTAATGGCCACCCGGCGGGCGCGGGTTTTCAGATAATGGCCGCCATCGCCCTGATCGAAGCGCGAACGGGTGACGGCCAGACTGGCATAGCGGCCCGTGTAAATGCCGTGCGCACAGGCGAGATCGCGGTCGCAGCGGCCCAGATGGCGGAAGGTCGATCTGTCGATGCGGATGCCGTTGCCCGGCGCATCGCCGGTCAATATGCCTTGCTCACTGTTGCGGAACAGGCTGTTGGTGACGGTCAGGTCGCCGCTTTCGAGCCGGATGCCCGCGCCATTGCCGTCGGGGACGCGCAGATTCTGGAAGATCAGGCCGTCGACCGAACTCGCGCGACCGCGCAGCACCAGCGCCGCCTTCTGTTCGCAGGCCACCCCATCGAGGATCGCGCTGCCGGGCTGTTGCGCGCGGATGGTGACGTCGCCGCCCTGCTGCACCGCACATTGGGCGTAACGGCCCGGCGCCACGATGACGGTGCCGCGACCGTCGCCGATGGCGCGGATCGCCTCATTGAGCGTCGCATAGCTGCGTCCGCTTTCCGCCACGGTGAAGGGCGACGCCACGCCCTGCGCCAGCGCAGTGGCCGTCACGGCGGCGGACAGCAGCAAAATGGTCGAAAAGACGCGCATAACCAAAGTTATAGGCATGTTGCGCAGTCCGGCCAAGGCGGACTCATGGTTAACAAAAAGCTGTTTCGCTATGGGACATTGCGGTGGAAGGTGATGAACGGTTGGCGGGAATGCAGATGCGCGTTAAGCCCTGTAAGGACATGTCCTTGCCACTTCCCCGCAACGCTTTCGCCTGTTTCGCCCTGCTTGGCGCAGCCCTCGGCGGCTGCTCGGACGAGGGGAGCGGGCCGGTGACGGTGAGCGTCGTCGGCACGCCCGCCGATTTCGCCAAACCTCTGGACTATCTGCCCGATCCCGGATCGAAGCTGTTCCTGGAGGCAACGGCGCAGGGACTGGTCGCCTTCGACGCCAGCGGGGAGATCCTGCCCGCCCTCGCCCAGCGCTGGATCGTACAGGATGAGGGGCGCAGCTATATTTTCCGCCTGCGCCGCGCCTTCTGGCCCGATGGAAACAAGGTGACGGCGAAGGATGTCGGGCGGATATTGATGTCGCGCATCGACATGCTGCGGCGGCTGGACCCGGACGGACCGCTCGACGCGGTGCAGGATGTGGTGGCGATGACCGGAGAGGTGATCGAAATCCGGCTGGCCGCGCCCCGGCCCTATCTGCTCCAGATGCTGGCCCAGCCGCAAATGGCGGTACTCTCGCGCGACGGCGGGACCGGTCCCTATCGGCGGCTGGCGCAGGGCAAGGCGCTGAAGCTGGTGCCGGTCGAGCGGGCGACCAACGAATCCGGCGACGAACTGCCGGTGCCGGCCTGGCAGACCCGCATCCTGCGCGCCGAGCGGCCCGCGCTCGCCATCGTGCGCTTCCAGCAGGGCAAGGCGGCGCTGGTGCTGGGCGGACGCTTTGCCGACCTGCCGCTGCTCGTCCCGGCGGGGGTGGATCGCGACGATGTACGGATCGATCCGGTGCAGGGGCTGCTGGGGCTGGCAGTGATGGGCCAGAATGGGGACAGGGCCAAGCTGCTGGACGATGACGGCGTGCGGCGGGCGATCAACATGGCTATCGATCGCAGCCAGTTGCCGGTCATGTTCCCGGTCGGCGGCTGGGCCACAACCGAACAGATCGTGCCGGGACAGATCGACCTGCCGGGGCCGCCCGCCGCGCCCGACTGGACCGGAATGGCGATGGCGGACCGCTGGGCGCAGGGCCAGGCGGTGATTAAGCGCTGGCGCAGCGAGCATGGCGATCCGCCGGCGCTGCGGCTGGCGCTGCCCACCGGACCGGGGGCGACGATGCTGTTCGGGCTGGTGCGGCACAATCTCGGCACCATCGGCCTGGCGGTGGAGCGGGTGGCGCCGGAAGAGGATGCGGACCTGCGGCTGGTCGATGAGGTTGCGGCCTATGACAGCGTGCTCTGGTATCTGGGGCGGATCGGCTGCGCGCGGAAGGTGCATTGTTCGGCGGAGGCCGAGGCGGCGTTGCAGGCGGCCAGCCTGGCCAGCACGCTGGACGAGCGCATGGCGCGCGTGGCGCAGGCCGAGGCGCTGATGCAGGCGCATAATGGCTATATCGCGCTGGGCGCGCCGGTCCGCTGGTCGCTGGTGGCGCGGCGGCTGACCGGCTTCACCGCATCGCCGCGCGCGCGGCACCCATTGAACCATCTGTTCAAGAGCACCAACTAGGCGTTCTGGAGGACATGGAATGCCGATTTCGCAGGAGCAGTTCGATCGGGTGATGCGCGACATGCCGGGCTTCGGACGCGATCCGGCTTCGATACGCAAGCGGATCGAGGCGATGGAAGCGCTGCTGGAGGGGCTGTTCGTGATCCCCGGCACCCAGCGCCGGGTCGGGCTGGACAGTCTGGTCGGGCTGATCCCGGTGGTGGGCGATTTCGCCACGGCGGCGATGGGCGCGTGGATCATATGGGAAGCGCGCAATCTGGGCATGTCGAAATGGCAGCTGACCCGCATGGCAGCCAATGTCGGTTTCGACACGCTGGTCGGAGCGATCCCCTTTGCCGGCGATATTTTCGACTTTCTCTACAAGTCGAACACGAAGAATCTGCGGATCATCCGCAAGCATCTGGATCGGCATCATCCCTCGACCGTGGTGATCGACGGATAAACGGTTCAGACGGGCGGAGCGATCTTCAAGACCGTTCCGGGTCTGACGCCGCCCTGATGCGCGGGGCATCGGGTGTAGCGCATCCTGCGGTCCATGCAGAGCCACACCTCGCTCAGCCAGTTGTCGCGGGTGGCGGCGATCCGCATCATGTCGGCGCGCAGACCCTTGTTGGCGGCGGCGAAGGCTTCGGCAAAGGCGCGGGCGGTGACTGTGGGACGGCGGGCGAGCGCCTTCATGTCGGGATAGCGCAGCGCCTGATAATAGTGGCGCGACAAGGCGAAGAAGCGATCGGGCGTGGTCGGCATGCAGCTACCGTGCTTCACCCATTCATGCTGGATCAGCTGCACCGAAGGCGTCGAGCAGAGCTGCTGGCGGATCACGGCGCGCGGCAGCGGCGCGGCGGCCTTGCAATATTGCGGCCACGGCTTGCCATAACCGTCGGGCCAGAGACCGTGCAGCGTGAAGCCGAAGCGGCCGTTGCGGCCGCCGCACTGGAAATCGTCCTTCCGTCCCCGTGCGCCGGCGCAATATTGCGGCGACCAGCTGATCGCCAGGGTGTAGCTGCCGATCGGCAGGACGCGGCGCGGCTCCCCCGCTGTTGGGCCTTCGGCGCGGGGACGGGGAAGTTGCTCGGGGATGCTGCACTGGGCGGGCTGCGCCAGCGCGGGCGCCGGAACGGCGAGCGCCAGCAGCAGCAGCGCGCTACGCATAAGCGAAGTCGAGCCCAATGTCGGCGGCAGGCGCCGACTGGGTGAGGCGGCCGACGCTGATATAGGTGACGCCGGTATCCGCCTTGGCCCGGATGGTGTCGAGCGTGACACCGCCCGAAGCTTCGGTAGGCACCCGCCCGCCGACCAGCGTGACCGCGCCGCGCAGCGTCGGCGCGTCCATATTGTCGAGCAGCAGATGCGTGGCTCCGGCGGCCAGCGCGGGTTCGATCTGGTCGACGCGGTCGACCTCCACGATGATGCTGGCGATCCCGGCGGCGGCGGCGCGGCGGGCGGCTTCTCCGACCGATCCGGCGACGGCGACATGATTGTCCTTGATCATCGCCGCGTCCCACAGGCCCATGCGGTGGTTGGTCGCCCCGCCCATCCGCGTCGCATATTTTTCCAGCACGCGCAGGCCCGGAATGGTCTTGCGCGTGTCCAGCAGGGTCGCGCCCGTGCCCAGGATCGCATCGACATAGGCGCGGGTCATCGTCGCGATGCCGGTCAGATGCTGGACGGTGTTGAGCGCCGACCGCTCGGCGGTGAGCATGGCGCGGGCCTTGCCCCGGATGCGCATGATGTCGGTGCCTGCGGACACGCGATCGCCATCCTGTTTCAGCAGCTCGATCTCCACATCCGGGTCGAGCGCGCGGAAGAAGGCCATGGCGATGGGCAGCCCGGCCAGCGTCACCGCGTCGCGGCTGTCCATCACACCGTCGAACATCGCATCGGCGGGAATCACCGCCTCGCTGGTGACGTCGCGGCCCTCCGGACCGAGATCCTCGGCCAGCGTGGAGGCGACAAAGGCGTCGAGATCGAAGCCGGGGAGCGAAAAGGCGGAAGAATCAGCGGTCATGATCGAGCGATTTGGCACAGTCGCCAGCCGGTTGACAGTCCTTCCTTTAATATATAGCCTAATAGCTATATAGATAGAGAGCAATGTTTTGCAACACGCCCAACTGGACCGGATTTTCAGCGCCCTGGCCGATCCCACGCGCCGGGCGATCCTGAACCGTCTTGCCAAGGGTGAGGCGACGGTGAATGCATTGGTCGAACCATCCGGCCTCAGCCAGCCAACCGTGTCGAAGCATCTGAAGATATTGGAGCAGGCGGGTCTGGTGTCGCGGGGTCGCGCCGCACAGACGCGCCCGGTGCGGCTGGAGCCAGCACCGCTCAAGGCCGCGGCTCAATGGCTGGGCGATTATGAGGCGTTCTGGAACGCCAGTTACGACCGACTGGAAGCCTATCTGAAAGGAGAGGAAAGATGAGCGCCGAACCCGAAACCGTCCGTGAGATTTTCATCACCCGGCTGATCGATGCCCCCGCGCATCTGGTCTTCGCCGCCCATGCCGATCCGGTCCATGTCAAACGCTGGTTCGGGCCGGTCGGCTGGCCGCTTACCAAATGCGAGATGGATTTTCGCGTCGGCGGGCGGTTTCGCTTTCAGATGACCAGCGATGAAGGGGAATTGGGACCGCCCTTTGGCGGGACCTATCTGGAGATCGTGCCCAACAGCCGCATCCGTTACGACAATCGTTTCGAGGCGCCGGGATCGCCGGTCATGGTGACGACGATCAGCTTTGACGAGGATGAGGAGGGGCGGACGCTGCTGACCCATCACACCGTCTTCGAAAGCAAGGCGATGCGGGACGATTATCTGGGCCAGGGCTTCGAGGATGGGACGAACAGCGGACTGGATCAGCTGGAAGAAGTGGTGCGCGAACTGGTGGCGGAAACGGGCGGGGGCTAAAAAGCCCCGCCCACTCCTGAACATCACCGGTTGCCGAGGTCGCCCTGCCCCACGGTGCCGCTTGCCATTTCGAGCATCCGGTCGAGGCTCTTCTTGGCGCCGAGGCGCAGTTCCTCGTCCATCTCGATGCGCGGCTGGAGATCGCGCAGGGCCAGATAGAGCTTCTCCATCGTGTTGAGCGCCATGTACGGGCAGATATTGCAGTTGCAATTGCCGTCCGCGCCGGGCGCGCCGATGAAGGTCTTTTCCGGCACCGCCTTCTGCATCTGGTGGATGATGTGCGGTTCGGTGGCGACGATCAGCGTGTCGCCGGACATAGTCTTCGAGAATTCCAGAATGCCGCTGGTCGATCCGACATAATCGGCGTGATCGACGATATAGGGCGGGCATTCCGGGTGCGCGGCGATGGGCGCTTGCGGGTGCTGGGCCTTGAGCTTCAGCAATTCCGTCTCGCTGAACGCTTCATGCACGATGCAGACGCCCGGCCAGAGCAGCATGTCGCGACCCAGCTTGCGCTTCAGATAGCCGCCCAGATGCTTGTCGGGACCGAAGATGATCTTCTGGTCCCTCGGGATCTGCGCCAGGATCTTTTCCGCCGAGGAGGAGGTGACGATGATGTCGCTGAGCGCCTTCACCTCCGCCGAGCAGTTGATGTAGCTGAGCGCGATATGATCGGGATGGGCCTCGCGGAACGCCTTGAACTGCGCGGGCGGGCAGCTGTCCTCCAGCGAACAGCCGGCATCCATGTCGGGCAGCACCACGATCTTTTCCGGCGAGAGGATCTTCGCCGTTTCCGCCATGAAGCGCACCCCGCAAAAGGCGATCACGTCCGCGTCCGTCTCCGCCGCCTTGCGCGAGAGTTCAAGGGAATCGCCGACGAAATCGGACAGGTCCTGAATTTCCGGCTTCTGATAATAATGGCCCAGGATGACGGCATTGCGCTCCTTGCGCAGCCGGTCGATCTCCGCGCGCAGGTCGATCCCCTGCGGGATGGTGGTCATTGCAGTCATATGCCTCACTCCTCTCGGCCTCCAGGCGCGCCCCTAGCGGGCCTTCTGCCTGTTGGCCAGTACCTCGTTGATCGGTGTCGTCACGTCCCATTGCTCGCGGTTCCGGTTCGCCCGTTCCGGCGGGAAGGTGACGATGACCCGCGCGTCGCCATAGCCCAATGCGCCCAGCGGCGCGCCGAGCAGCTTGCCCAGCGCCGCACGGCCATAATCGCGCGCCTGCGCCATGCGCTCGGGGGAGCGGGCTTCCTTTTCGGCCCGGCCCTGTGCGTGGAGCGAGGTGCGGCGGCTGAGTTCCTCGCCCGCCTTGCGCGTCACGAACAGACCGTTGGTCTGGACCAGCGTCCGGCTGCCTTCATCGATATTGGGGCGGGCCGGCTTCACATCCGGCGCATTGACGATGAGCGTGCGGGTCCTTTCATTCCATTCCAGATCGCCGGCGTCGATGCCGCTCACATCGATGAAATAATCGACGGAGAAAGGCATTTTCACGACCTGATCCGATTTTAGCCAGCCAAAGCCGCGCACATCCTGCGCCGTGCTCTGGATCGTGCCGGACAGTTCCGACACCTTGAGGCTGGAGGCCCCGGCAAAACGCTGGGCAATGACCTTGGTGAGGGCGGAGCCGTCTTCCTCGACGGTGACCGCATAGTCCCGATTATAGCGGTGCCAGCCGACCAGCATCGCGGCGCCGACCAACAGGATCAGCAGCGCGGCGGCAATCGAACCGGCATAGCGTTTCAGCGCAACTGCCATCGGCCATCCCCCGTCGCGGCGGCGATGCCGCGCCCGTCGAGGTCGATCAGATGGGCAAGGACGGAACGGCCCGCCGCGCTGTGCAGGCGCGGATCGACGCCCTTGTACATTTCCGTGACCATGTCGGGGATTTCCGACGCGCCGTTGCGTTCGAGGAAACGGACTATCTGCCCCTCCCGCTGCTTGCGGTGGCCCATCATGCCGCGCACCAGCCGCCGGGGGTTTTCCACCGGCTCGCCATGGGCGGGATAGTAGATCGCATCCGGCCGGTCGAGCAGCCGCTGCATCGACGCCATATAGGCGGTCATGTCGCCATCGGGGGGCGAAACGACGCTGGTGGACCAGCCCATCACATGGTCGCCGGTGAAGAGCGCCGCTTCCTCGATCAGGGCGAAGCACAGATGGTTGGAGGTGTGGCCGGGGGTCGCGACCGCCTCCAGCGTCCAGCCTTTGCCCGCGACCTGCTCGCCATCCTTCAGCACCCGATCGGGGCGATAGGCGGCATCGAACGCCGCATCGGCACGGGGTCCGTCATCGTCCAGCGTCAGCGGCGCGCAGCCGATGATCGAAGCGCCGGTCTGCGCGCTGAGCGGCGCGGCGGCGGGGCTGTGGTCGCGATGGGTGTGGGTGCACAGGATCGCCCTGACCGGACGACCGCCGATTGCCGCCAGCAGCGCGTCCAGATGCGCCGGATCGGCCGGGCCGGGATCGATGACCGCGACATCCTCCATGCCGACCACATAGGTCTGCGTGCCGGTATAGGTGAAGGGCGAGGGATTGGGCGCCAGCACGCGTCCCACCAGCGGGGAAAGCTGCATCAGCGTGCCCGTAGGGAGATCGGCCGGATCGAAGGAAGCTGCCATATCCATTCCCATGTGCCCATTTTCGGGCAGTTTTCAAGGGCGATCCCCTCGCCTACAGTGGAGCCATGACGGCTTCGGGCGATCTTTGCGAGCGATGGCGGCAGCATCTGGCGCTCGACCGGCGGCGGTCGATGCATACGGTGCGCGCCTATGTGGCGACGGCGGAGCGGCTGGTCGCTTTCCTGGAGGAGCATTGTGGCGAGGCGGTGACGGAAACCACGCTTACCGGCATCGGGCAGGCCGATTTGCGCGCTTTCCTGACGGCGCGGCGGATGGATGGGATCGGCAATGTCTCGGCGGCGCGGGAATTGTCGGCGGTGCGGGGCTTTCTGAAATTCGCGGGCGGCGAGGATGCGCGGGTGCCGGTGCTGAAAGGGCCGCGGGTGAAGCGCGGCCTGCCCCGCCCGGTATCGCCGGATGAGGCCATTGCACTGGCCGGGGATATTGCCGAAACAGCGCGCGAGCCATGGATCGGCGCGCGGGACTGGGCTGTGCTGCTGCTGCTTTACGGGGCGGGGTTGCGCATCGGGGAAGCGATGGGATTGACCGGCGCCGTGCTGCCGCTGGGCGAAACGCTGCGGGTGACGGGCAAGCGGGGCAAGACGCGGATCGTGCCGCTGCTGGCGCAGGTGCGGGAGGCCATTGAGGCTTATCTGGCGCTCTGTCCCTTCACGGCGGAGAAGGACGCGCCCTTGTTCCGGGGCGCGCGCGGCGGGCCACTATCCCCGGCGCTCATCCGGCGGGCAGTACAGGGCGCGCGGGGACGGTTGGGGCTGTCGGATCGAACGACGCCGCACGCGCTGCGCCACAGTTTCGCAACGCATTTGCTCGGGCGCGGCGCGGATTTGCGGTCGTTGCAGGAACTGCTGGGCCATGCCAGCCTGTCCTCGACCCAGATCTATACGCAGGTGGATGCGGCGCATCTGCTCGACATTTACCGCAACGCCCATCCGCGCGCCTAGAGCGCGATCCGATCAGACTGAATCGAATAATGCTCTAGCCGCGCGGCTTCCAGGTGGCGAGGCGCCAGAGATAGAAACCCAGCGCTCCGACCACGCAGGCGGTCGCAACCGGGCCGACATATTTGTCGATGTCACGGAAATTCTGGCCGAGCACGTAGCCCGCATAGGCCAGGATGATATTCCACACCAGCGCGCCGCCCGCCGTCCAGAACAGGAAGCGCGCATGCCCCATGCGGAACAGTCCGGCCGGCAGCGAGATCATCGTGCGGAACGCGGGCATGAAGCGGAAGACGAAGACGACGATCTGCCCATATTTGCCGAAAATATGGTCGAGCTTTTCCACATCCCGCCATTCCAGCGTCGCCCAGCGGCCATAGCGGTCGACGATCGGCCTCAACCGGCCGAAACCCAATATATGGCCGATCAGATACCAGAAATAATTGCCGACGGTGGTGCCCAGCGTGCCCGCGAACAGCAGCCAGCCCATGTCCATCCGCCCCTGCCCGACGCGAATGCCGCCAATCCCCATGATGAGTTCGGAGGGGATGGGCGGAAATATGTTTTCGATCACCATCAGGGCGAAAATGCCCCAATAGCCGCCCGCATCGATCAGGCGCAGCACCCAGTCGGTCATGATGCGATGCTACAGCTCAGGCCGCCGCCCTCGCCGCCAGCCGGGCGTCGATGGCGTCCCAGATCATGGCGCCGGTATCGGTGCCGTTGAAGGCGTCGATGGACACGATGCCGGTCGGGGAGGTCACGTTGATTTCCGTCAGCCATTCACCGCCTATCACGTCGATGCCGACGAACAACAGGCCGCGCCGCTTGAGTTCAGGACCCATGGCAGCACAGATTTCCAGTTCGCGGTCGGTCAGTTCGGTCTTGGCGGCCGAGCCGCCGACGGCAAGGTTGGAACGGATCTCGCCCGCGCCGGGAATACGATTGATGGCACCCGCAATTTCCCCGTCAATGAGAACGATGCGCTTGTCGCCCTGCGCGACGCCGGGGATGAAAGCCTGAACCATGAAGGGTTCGACCCAGGAGGATTTGAACAGTTCCACCAGCGCGGACAGATTCGCGCCGGACTGCCCGACATGGAAGACGGCATTGCCGGCATTGCCGTAAAGCGGCTTCACCACCACCTCGCCATGCTGGGCGAGGAAGCTCTTCACCTCCTCCAGATCGCGGGTAATCATCGTCGGCGGCATGAAGCGCGCATAGTCGAGCACGAACAGCTTCTCCGGCGCGTTGCGGACGGAAGCAGGGTCGTTCACTACCAAAGTCTCCGCCTGCACCCGCTCGAGCAAATGGGTGGCGGTGATGTAGCTCAGGTCGAAGGGCGGGTCCTGCCGCATCAGCACGACATCGACATCGCGGCCCAGGTCCAGCATCTCCGGCTCGCCGAAGACGTAATGATCGCCCTTGACCTTCTGCACCTTCACCGGGCGCGCCTTCGCCAGCACGCGGCCGTCGCGATAGGTCAGGTCGGGGGCGAGATAGTGATAGAGCCGGTGCCCCCTCGCCTGCGCCGCCAGCATGATGTGGAAGGTAGAATCACCCCCGATATTGATGCCCTCCATCGGGTCCATCTGCACGGCGACGGTGAGCGGGTTGAGCTGGGTCATGGGCGTTTCGCGTTCCTTCCAGTGGCGGCCAAAAACCGGAAGGCTGCCTTACCCCCCGTGCCAGACATTGGCCAGATGGCGTGGCGGCCGGCCCGGCGCAAGAAGCATCACGTCGATTCGCATGTCGTCGCCTGGTTTTCCGAGATCGTGGAAAAGAATCTCCGCCGCCGCCGCGACCCGCGCCAGGCGGCGCTCATCGATGGCCAGGTCGAGATCGGCAGCGGTGGCGCGCGCCTTGACCTCGACAAAGGCCAGCATCCTGTTGCGCCGGGCGACCAGATCGACTTCGCCCGCAGGGGTGCGCATCCGGCGGCCGATAATCTGCCAGCCCTTCAGACGCAGCCACCAGCCGGCGATGCGCTCTGCCTGCCGCCCGCGCTTTTCCGCCGCCGCTCGCTTCACCCCTTGAGTTCCATCGCGCGGGCATAAAGGGCGCGGCGGTCAAGGCCGAGCTTCTTGGCGACTTCCCCCGCCGCCTTGGATACGGGCAGGCGCTCCATGGCGTCGCGCAAAGCCGCGTCGGCATCTTCCGCGCTGGCCGGGGGCGCTTCACCGGGCGGACCGACGGTGACGACGATCTCGCCCCTGGGGGGAGCGTCGGCATAGCGGGCGGAGAGTTCGGTCAGCGTGCCGGTGGCGGTCTCCTCGAACGCCTTGCTGATTTCGCGGCTGACGGCGGCCTCGCGGTCGCCCAGATGCTCGGCCATGGCGGCGAGGCTTTCGGACAGGCGCGGGCCGCTTTCGTAGAAGACCAGAGTGGCGCGCAGCGCGGCGACTTCGGCAAGGGCGTCGCCGCGCGCCTTCTGTTTCGACGGCAGGAAGCCCATGAACAGGAATCGATCGGTGGGCAGTCCGGAGAGCGTGAGCGCGGCGATGGCGGCGCTGGGTCCCGGCAGGGTCGTGATCCTGCGCCCCGCCGCACGGGCATCGCGGACCAGCTTGTAGCCCGGATCGGAGATCAGCGGCGTGCCCGCGTCCGACAGCAGGGCCACCGATTCGCTCGCCATCCGCTCGATCAGGCGGGCGCGCACCCCTTCGGCGCTATGGTCGTGATAGGGAACCATCGGCCGGTCCGACCCGGCATGACGCAGCAAACGTGCGCTGACCCGTGTATCTTCCACGGCGACTACATCGGCCAGCCGCAGGACTTCGGCCGCGCGGGGGGTAAGGTCTCCAAGGTTGCCGATCGGCCCCGCAACGATGTAAAGCCCTGCCTCAAGCCTAATAATATCAGTTTCCATAAGGACGCCAGATGACAGAGACGGATGCCCCCCGGCAAGCGGACTTGTTCGCTTCGATGAAACGGGCCGGGAGGATTTTGTTCGCAGCCTCCGCGCTGCTGGTCGCCGCCTGTCAGTCCATCGTGCCCAAGGGGCCGGGTCCGGCGCAGCCCACAGGTCCGGCGCCGACCGGCCCGGAAGTGACGGAGGGCCTGCCGACCGACACGTTGCGCCACCGCGTCGCGCTGCTGGTGCCGATGAGCGGGCCCAATGCCGGCGTCGGCCAGTCCATCGCCAACGCGACCACCCTGGCCCTGCTGGATACCAAGGCCGACAAGGTGCGCATCACCACCTATGACACCGGCGTGGGCGCAGCCGCGGCGGCGAGCAAGGCGCTGGCGGACGGCAACAAGCTGATCCTTGGCCCCCTGCTGGCCGAAGATGCGCGGATCGTGGGGCCCATCGCGGCGCGCGCCAATGTGCCGGTCATCAGCTTCTCCAACGATGTGAGCGTCGCCGGCAACGGCGTCTACATCATGGGCTACAACCCCAACCAGTCCATCGAGCGCGTCGTCGACTTCGCCAAGGGCAAGGGGCTGTCGCACTTCGCCGCGCTGGTGCCGCGGGGCGTCTATGGCGAGCGGTCGGGCACGTCGCTGCTGCGCGCGGTGGAGAGCGCGGGCGGAACGGTCGTGTCGATGCAGACCTTCGACAGGACGCCGACCTCCATCGCGGCGGCGGTGAAGAAATTGCAGGCTTCATCCAGCTACGATGCGCTGCTGATCGCGGACAGCGGCAAGGTGGCGATGCAGGTCGCGCCCATCGTGCGGAAAAATGGCGGCGCGACCGCGCGGCTGCTGGGCACGGAATTGTGGAATACCGACAATGGCCTCGCCTCCAGCCCGGTGCTGCGCGGCGCGTGGTTCGCCAGCGTGTCGGACGGTCTCTACAGCCAGCTCGCGACCAAATATCGGGCGCGTTACGGCAATGCGCCCTTCCGGCTGTCGGCGCTGGGCTATGACGCGGTGCTGCTGACCGTGCGGATCGCGCGCGACTGGAAGCCGGGATCAACCTTCCCGGCGGCGCGGCTGCGCGATGCCGGGGGCTTTTCCGGGATCGACGGCGCCTTCCGCTTCGGGCGCGACGGGATTGCTGAACGCGCGCTGGAAGTGTCGGAGATCGGCGCGGGAACATTGACCGTGGTGGCGCCCGCGCCCCGGTCTTTCGCGGAATAGGCGCGCCCCTTCGCCCGCAGAATCGTTCAGTCCTTGACCCGCCCGGTCGGCAATATCAGCGGCCAGTCGCCATGGGATTGGATGCAGGCGGAAATGCCATAGACGCGGGCAAGGCGCGCTTGGGTCAGCACATCGAGCGGCGCGCCGTCAGCCACCAGCGCGCCCCGGTCCATCAGCACCAGCCGGTCGCAATAGCGCGCCGCCATGCTCAGATCGTGCAGCACGGTGACGACGAGCGATCCGGCCCGCGCCTCGGCCTTGAGCAAATCCATGACATCGATCTGATGCCCCGGATCGAGCGCCGCCAGCGGCTCGTCCGCGATCAGCGCGGGCGCGCCCACCGCCAATGCCCGGGCCAGCAGCACGCGGGCGCGCTCGCCGCCGGAAAGCTCGGTCGCCACCCGCCCTTTGAGATGCAGCACATCGGCGCGCTTCAAGGCCGCATCGACCTGCGCCTCATCCTGCGCGGACAGGCGGGATAATGGGCCCAGATGCGGCATCCGTCCCAATGCCACGAGCCGTTCGACCGCCAGCGGCCAATGCAGGGTCTGCCCCTGGGGCAGATAGGCCACGCGTCTGGCGATGGCGCGCCGGCTGAGCCGTTCGCTGTCCAGCCCGTCGATCAGTACCGTTCCGCTCTCCCGCTTTGCCAGGCCCAGCATCGCGCGGATCAGGGTCGACTTGCCCGCGCCATTGGGGCCGATGATGCCAACCAATTGTCCCGGCCCTAGATCGAGATCGACGCCGCTCACCGCCGGATGACGGCCGAGGCGAACGGCAAGGCCTTGCGCGCGGATCGTCACCATAGCCGCCGCTCCCGCATGAGATGGATCAGGAAGACGGGCACGCCCAGCAGCGCCGTCAGCACGCCCAGCTTCAGTTCGCTGGCGGTCGGGATCAGCCGCACGCCGATATCCGCCAGCGTCAACAGCACCGCACCCCCCAGCATGGAGGGCAGCAGGATCGCGGAGGGGGAGCGGTCGGTCAGCGGCCGCATCAGATGCGGCACGATCAACCCGACGAAACCGATGGCGCCCGACACCGCGACCGCGCCGCCCACGCCGATGGCAACCCCCAGCATCAGGCGCAGGCGCGCATGCCGCAGGTCGATGCCGAGCGCCTGAGCGCCATCCTCGCCCAGCGTCAGCGCGTCGAGCGTCCGGCCATCCGCGATCAGCAGCGCCGCGCCGACCGCCACGCAGGGCAGCGCGATCCAGACATGGCCATAGGCGCGGTTTTCCAGGCTGCCCATCAACCAGCTCATAATCTCCATCGCCGCGAAGGGGTTGGGCGAGAGGTTCAACGACAGGCTGATCCCCGCCCCCGCCAGCGTGGCGATGGCGATCCCCGCGAGGATCAGGGTCAGCGGGCTTTCGGCCGGTCCGGCAAGCAGGAACAGCGCGCCGATCCCGATCAGACTGGCCACAATGGCGAGCGCGGGAAGCGCCAGCGGATGGCTCTGCGCCAGGCCGAAATACAGCGCGCAGACGGCGCCCAGCGCGGCGGCATTGGACGCGCCCAGCACGGACGGTTCGGCCAGCGGGTTGCGCAGATAGCCTTGCAGCGCCGCGCCCGACAGGCCGAGCATGGCGCCGACGATCAGGCCGAGCAGCATGCGCGGCAGGCGCAGATCGAGCAGGATCGCACGGGCCACATCGTCGCCCCCGCCGGTGAGGACCGCGACGATGCGCGCCGGGGAGAGCGGCACCGCGCCGAGGGTGAGCGAGCCGAGCGCGGCGACCACGACCAGCAGCAGCAGGACGGGGATCAGCAACGGGTGGCGGCGGGCGCTCATGACTTGCGAACCCCATTCTGCTTGCTAGAGCGGCTCAAGCGCTCCGTGCTCCCGCCCCTGCGGGCGCATGATGGCGTGTCGAGGCGAAAAGGATGGGCGCGGGAATGCGGCGCAAAAAGATCGTCATTATATTCGGCGCCCTTGCGCTGACCGGCGCCGCCCCGCCCCAGCGGATCGTGTCGCTCAACACCTGCGCCGATCAATATGTGCTGGCGCTGGCCGATCCGGCGCAGATCGCGGCGCTCAGCCCCTATGGCCACGATCCGGAACTTTCGGCGGCGGTCGGCAAGGCGCGCGCCTTTCGAACCCTGAAACGGCCCGGCGAGGAAGTGCTGGCGATCCGGCCCGATCTGCTGATCGGCTTTCCGATGGGCGACAGCGTCGTCGGCGCGCCTCCGGGGCCGTGGCGGACGCTGGGGCTGGCAAGCGCGGACAGCTATCCGATGATCCTGACGCAAATCCGCCAGGTGGCGGCGGCGGTCGGTCATACGGAGCGGGGCGAGGCGCTGATCCGGGCCATGAACCGCGATCTGGCCGCCCTGCCCCGCGCCCGGCGCGGCGGGGTTGCGGCCTATTATCAACGGCGCGGCTATATGACCGGCACAGGCACGCTGGTCGACGACCTGATGCGGCGCGCGGGCCTCGTCAATCTGGCGGGGAAGCTCGGCAAACCCGCTCTGGCGCAAGTGCCGCTGGAGGAGATGATCGCCGCGCGGCCCGACTTCCTGATCGTCGAGACCGGCACGGAAAAGGTCGTCGATCAGGGAACGGAGATGCTGCACCATCCGATCCTCCGCTCCATCCCGCGCATTCGCATACCGCAGGCATGGACGGTGTGCGGCGGCCCCGCTTATGTGCAGGCGGCGCGCAGCATCGTGGCGCAGATCGACGCTGCGCCACGATAGGGGGCGGACACCCGCCCCTCTCACACCGATCCTTTAGAAACGGACACGCACGCCGCCATAGGCCGAGCGGCCATAGGTGCCATAGCCATAGACGGTGGCGTAGCCTTCATCGAACAGATTGTCGACGCGGCCGTAGATTTCCAGATTGTCGGTGATCGGGAAGGACGCCCGCACATTCGCCACGGCATATCCGTCCAGGCGTTGCGCATTGGTCGAATCATTGAAGCTGTCGCCCACCATGGTGACGGTCGCCCCGGTCGACAGGCGGAAGGGCCAGACATAGTCCGCCGAGACGCTGACCGCATTGGCCGCGCGGCGCGGCAGGCGCGCCCCGGTATCGCGGTCCCGCGCATCGACATAGCTGTAAGCGGCGGTGAAGATCAGCGCGTCGACAGGTTTCAGCGTCAACATCGCCTCCACCCCCTTGGCGCGTGTATTGTCGATATTATTGTATCCGCCATAAAGGCCGATCGAATAATCATAGTTGATCTGGTTCTTCGTATCGCGAAGAAAGGCCGTGACCGACAGGATCGCCCGGTCGCCGTCCAGCCTTTGGTCGAAGCCCACATCATAGCTTTCCGATCGTTCGGGAAGCAGAGCGGTGTTGCCGACATCGGCGCCGTAAAGCTGGTAGAGGGAGGGCGCCTTGAACCCCTCCCCATAGCTGATGCGCAGGTTGGTCGCACCGTCATTGGGCGTGTAATTGGCATTGGCGCCAAAGGTGGTCGCGCCGCCGAACTGGCTGTGATCGTCATGCCGCACGCCGCCGGTGAGCGACAGGCCTGCAAGCGGCTTCACCACCGCCAGCGCATAGACGCTGTCGATGTCCGCCTTGTGGCTTTCGACCGAACCGAAGCCGGCGAAATCATAGTCCGGGCGTTCATGGTCATAACCGAAGATCAGGCGGGCCTGTTCCACCGGCTGATAGACGCCCTCATATTCGAAACGCAGATTGGTGCCCGAATAGCCAAAAGGGCCGAAGCCGGATGTATAGTCCCGGTCGGTGCGAAACCATGTGACGGCGGCGCGATGGGTGAGCTTGCCGTCGAGCAGGGCGAGGTTGAGGCCCGCATAGCCGATATATTGGTCGGTCCTCGACGTGTCGGCGACGCTGTCCACAATGCCGTTGTCGGTATCGAGATCGGCATGGATATAATAGCCGCGCAGGTCGAGGCTCAGCGCGTCGGTGAAGTTCAGCTTCAGCTTCGCATTGGCGGCAAGATTCTTGTAACCGTCCTTTTCCGTGCCGTTGGAGGCGGCGGAAATGCCGTCGGTACGGAAATAGGCGACGCCCACGCCCCCCGACGCGATGCCGCTGGTCCCTGAAATGTCCGCCTTCGCGTCCAGCGTGTCGCGATAGCCGTAATCGACCGAGGCGTTGCCCGCGAAATCTTCGCCGGGGGTGCCGGTCATGACGTTGACGACGCCGCCGATCGCCTGACTGCCGTAGACGATGGAGTTGGAACCGCGCAAAATTTCGATGCGCTGGATATTTCCGGTCAGCAGATTGCCGAAATCATACATGTCGCCGATGCCGCTGGTGTCGTTGACCTTCACCCCGTCGATCAGCACCAGCGTCTGAGTGGTTTCCGCGCCGCGCAGCGACACCCCCGTCACGCCGCCCACGCCGCCATTGCGGCTGAACCGCACGCCCGGCGTGGTGGCGAGCAGGTCCGTCACGCTGACGCTCTGCCGCGTGCGGATGGTATCGGCGTCGATGACGGTGACGGCCTGGCCGACTTCGTCGCGGGGCTGTTCGATGCCCAGCGCGGTGACGATGATCTCCTCATCCTCGGCCAGAACCGGGGTGGCCGCAAGCAATGCGGCAAGAGATATGGCGGTTTTCAACATTCTATCCGTTCCCTGAGCGCCGCTGCGACTTTGGGACTCAGGGCCTCCGCGCGCGCGGTCGGATCAAGGGGAAGTCGACGCCAGTGCCCGCCCCCCACCGATGCGGCCCTGCGCCGCTGGTCGTCGCTCAGACGGAAAACACCGTGCCATGGCCGATCCCTGGACCAGGGCAAGAGCGACCGGGCGCCGGCAGGTCTCCTGGCTCGCGGGTCAATGCAGCGATGCACGCCTTCCCGGGCTTGCGCCCAGTGGCGGGGATTTACCCCCTGTGCATCGCGCTCTCCGCTTACAGTTGCAGGGACAGCCGCGGAATAGGACGGTTGCCCGTCCGCACCGCATTCCCGTTTTCAGCCCTTTCGGGCACCGGCGCGATCTTCTGTGCGCGCGCGGCTTTGCCCCGCTCGCGCTGCGCGCCATAAGGGAAAGCAGGGGCTCTGCCAAGGAGGGAACGGATGCGATTGCTGGGCGCGGTGCTGGCCGGGGGACGCTCCAGCCGCTTCGGGAGCGACAAGGCGCTGGCGATGCTGGCCGGGCGGACCTTGCTGGACCATGCGACAACGGCGCTGGGCGCGCATGTAGAACAGGTGGTGATCTGCGGGCGGCAGGTCGCGGGGCGGCGGTGGCTGGCGGACCGGCCCGCGCCGGACATGGGCCCGCTGGGCGGGCTGAACGCGGCGCTGCACCATGCGGCGGCCGAAGGGTTCGACGCGGTGCTGACCACGGGCTGCGACATGCCGGTCTATCCGGCGAAGCTGGCGCGGGCGTTGATCGGAGAGGGGCCGGCGATCCTCAAGGGGCAGCAGCTGGCGGGCTTCTGGCCGGCCGTTCTGGCCGGGGCGCTGGACGCGCATCTGGCCGAGGAGAATAATCGATCGATCCACGGTTGGCTGACGCGAATCGGCGCGCGGATCGTCGAGCGACCGGACATCCTGCTGCCCAACATCAATCGGCCGGAGGATCTGGAGCGGTCATAGCCTGTCATGCGCAGGCCGCCGCCGTGGGTGACGACGATGCTGCGTCGGGTCCATCGCGCCCGCTTCACCACGGTTGCCAGCAAAGGCTCCTCCCTGTATCACGATCCGACATTTTCCGGAGAGACCCGTCATGGACATGCATCTGATCGCAAAGCCCCATCGCTCTGCTTTCAGGAAAGTCCCTGCCCGTGCCCTCGATCGTCGTTTCTCATCTCAACTGGTCCGCGCCTGACGGCTCATCCGTCCTTTCGGACCTCGATTTTCGCTTCACCACCGAACGACTCGGCCTTGTCGGGCGCAATGGCGTCGGCAAATCGACCCTGCTCGCGCTGATCGACGGAACGCTCGTCCCCGGCAGCGGCAGGATCCAGGTCGATGGCAGCGTGGCGACCCTGCGGCAGACGGTACAGGTCACGCCGGACGAAAGCATCGCCGACCTGTTCGGCGTGCGCGAGGGTCTGGCCCTGCTCGGCAAGGCGGAAAGCGGCACGGCCAGCATGGCGGAACTGGAAGCGTGCGACTGGCTGCTGCCCAGCCGGATCGAGGAAAGCCTGGCGCAGGTCGGACTGACGGCAGACCCCCAAACGCCCCTGATCGCCCTGTCCGGCGGCCAGCGCAGCCGCGCCGCGCTGGCTGGAGCGATCTTCGCCCGGCCCGATTTCCTCTTGCTGGATGAACCGACCAACAATCTGGATGCGGAGGGGCGCGACGCCTTGCTAACCCTGCTGGGCCAGTGGAAGGCCGGCGCGATCGTCATCAGCCATGACCGCGCGCTGCTGGAGGAGATGGAGGCGATTGCGGAGCTGACGACGCTGGGCATCACCCGCTATGGCGGCAACTGGACGGCGTATCGCGAGCGCAAGGCCATTGAGCTGGCGGCTGCCGGTCAGGAACTGGAACAGGCCGAGCGGCGCGTGAAGGACATGGCCCGCCGGACCCGGATCGCGACCGAACGCAAGCAACGCCGCGACGCCGCCGGGGCGCGCAAGGGCGCGAAGGGCGACATGCCGCGCATCCTGATCGGCCTGCGCAAGAACCAGGCGGAGGCGTCCGGCGGCGACGCCGCGCGGCTGGCCGACAGGCTTCGCCGGGAGGCGGAAGACGCGGCGCAGGCAGCGCGCAGCCGCATCGAGGTTGTCGAGAGCCTGACGGTGGCGCTGCCCTCGACCGGCGTGCAGGCCGACCGGCCGATTGTCCGGCTGGACGATGTGACGGCGGGCTATGCGCCCGATGCGCCGGTGCTGCGCGGCTTCAGCCTGCGCGTGACGGGACCGGAGCGGATCGCCATAACCGGCCCCAATGGCGCGGGCAAATCGACGCTGCTGAAGCTGATCGCGGGCCAGCTGGCGCCCCTTTCCGGCACGGTGCGGCTATCGGTCGGCTGCGCCCTGCTCGACCAGCGCGTCAGCCTGCTCGACCCGCGCCGCAGCATTGCCGACAATTTCGCCCGGCTGCATCCGGCCGCGACGGACAATGCCGTGCGGGCAGCGCTGGCCCGCTTTCGCTTTCGCGCCGATCTGGCCTTGCAACCGGTCGGGACATTGAGCGGCGGGCAATTGCTGCGCGCGGGCCTTGCCTGCGTGTTGGGCGGAGACACATTGCCGCCGCTGCTGATGCTGGACGAGCCGACCAACCATCTCGACCTCGACTCCCTGACCGCCATCGAGCGCGGTCTGGCCGCCTTCGACGGAGCGTTGATCGTCACCAGCCATGACGCCGCCTTTCTCGACGCCATCGGCATCGACCGAGCGATCAGGCTTTAGGCGCGCGTGCCGATCAGTGCGCGGCGGACGTATCCACCTTGCCGGTCGGACGCGGCGCCAGCCACACCAGCGCGGCCGCCAGGAACAGCACCATCGCCGCAGCATAAAAGACATGGTTCATCGACACCACCAGGGACTGCGCGTCGACCAGGTTGGACACGACCTGCCGCGATTGTTCCTGGGTGAAGCCCCGGCTGGCCAGATCGGCCATGGTCGGATCGGCATTCAGCGCACCGGCCATTTCGTTGCGCGACACCCGCTGCCCGTCGCTCCAGCCGGTGAGCACGATCGAGGTGGAAATGGCGATGGCCAGCGTGCGAAGGAAATTCTGCATGCCCGCGGCGGAGGCGGTTTCCTCCGGCCGGACCGATCCCAGAGTCAGCGTCGTCAGCGGGATCATGAAGAAGGGCATGCCAAAGCCCTGGACGAACTGCGGCAGCGCGATCGTCCAGAAATCGGCGTCCATGCTCCATTGTGCCCGCCACAGCGTCATCAGGCCAATCCAGGAGACCCCGGCCGAAATCATGATGCGCACATCGACCTTGCTCACCAACCGTCCGGCAACGGGCGCGACGAACAGCGCCGTCATCGCCGTCATCGCCGTCGCCAGCCCCGACCAGGCGGCGGTATAGCCCATCGACATCTGCAACCATTGCGGGATGACGACGATGCCCGCAAAATAGGCGCCGAAACACAGCGCCAGCGTGAACACGCCGGAGGTGAAGCCGATATGGCGGAACACGCGCAGGTCGACGATGGGATGCTCCTCGGTCAGTTCCCAGATCAGGAAGACGCAGAAACCGAGCCCGGCCAGCACCGCCAGCGCAACGATGAACGGGTCGCCGAACCAGTCATGATCTCGCCCGATATCCAGCATGATCTGCAGACAACCGATCCAGAAGATCAACAACCCCAGACCGACATAGTCGATGGGCAGTTTCACCCGTTCCGTTTCCACCGGGCGGAGCAGAACCAGCGCGGAAAAGACGCACAGGACGGCGATCGGCAGGTTGATGAAGAAGATCCAGTGCCAGCTCCAATTGTCGCTGATATAGCCGCCGATGATCGGCCCCATGGCCGGTCCCAGCAACGTCGTCATCGCCCACAGCCCCATGACGCGCCCCCGCTGTTCCGGTGGATAGATGCGCATCAGCAACGTCTGCGACATGGGCATCAGCGGCCCACCGCACAGGCCCTGGCCGATGCGGCACACGACCAGCATGCCCAGGCTCATCGACAGGCCGCACAGTAGCGAAAACAGGCCGAAACCGACCATGCCCAGGATGAACAGCCGCACCGCGCCGAAACGCTGCGCCAGCCAGCCGGTCAGCGGCACGCAGATCGCCTCCGCCACGGCATAGCTGGTGATGACCCAGGTGCCCTGATCCGCGGAAATGCCCAGATTGCCGGCGATATGCGGCACCGAGACATTGGCGATGGTCAGGTCGAGCACGACCATGAAATTGCTGAGCGCCAGCGTCAGCCCCGCCAGCAGGCGATGACGGGGCGCCAGGAGCGAGAATGTCTCTGCCGGACGGCTCACGGAAAAAGCTTCCTTATTCGCCGGAAAGATCGATCTCGGCGTCCATGGAAAGGCCGACGCGCAACGGGTGCGCGGCCAGTTCCCTGGGGTCGAGCGCGATACGCACGGGCAGGCGTTGCACCACCTTGATCCAGTTGCCGGTCGCGTTCTGCGCCGGGATCAGCGCCATGGACGACCCCGTGCCGCCGGAAAAGCCGACGACCTTGCCATGATAGACGACGCCGCTGCCATACAGGTCGGACGTGACGGTGGCGGGCATGCCCACCTTCACCCGGCCCAGCTGGCGTTCCTTGAAATTGGCGTCGACATAGACCTGCGCGAGCGGGACGATGCTCATGATCGGCGTGCCCTGCGCGACGCGCTGGCCGACCTGCACCGACCGCCGCGTCACCACGCCGTCGATCGGCGCGCGGATGATCGAGCGGTCGAGGTCCAGCCGGGCATTGTCCAGCTTTGCCTTGGCCGCCAGCACGGCGGGATCGGTGTCGATGGTCGATCCGCGCACGAGCGCGTCATTGGCCGCGAGTTGGCCGGTGGCCGCGCCGCGCGTCGCCTCCGCCGTCGCCACGCCGGCCCGCGCCTGATCCAGCGCCGCCTGCGCCGCTGCATAGCCCTTGCGCGCGCTGGTCAGTTCCTCGCCGGAGACGGCGCCGTTGGGGGCCAGCGCTTCGCGCCGCTTGAGGTCGATGCGGGCCTTGTCGAAATCGGCCTGCGCCGTCGCCAGTTGCGCGCGGGCCTGCGCGATGTCGGCGCCGCGGGCGTCGACCTGCGCGGCCAGTGCACCGCTGGTCGCGACCGTCTGGCGGAAGCGGCGACGCGCTTCGGCAAGATCGGCCTCCGCCTGCGCCACGGCGATCCGGGCGTTGGTCGGATCGAGCTTCACCAATATGTCGCCGCGCTTGACCGATTGCGTATCGGTCACGAGTATCTCGACCGCCTGGGCGGAAATCAGCGGCGTCACCTGCGCCACCTCCGCATTCACATAGGCATTGTCGGTGCTGACATGGTTGCGGCCCACAAGCAGATACCAGAGCGCATAGGCCGCGCCGACAATCAGTACGGCCAAAGCCAGCCGCACCAGCCATTTCTTCCGGTTTTCCTGACGCTGCGCGGCGGCATCGTCGGCCGTTTCGGCCTTGCTCGCTTGCGCGGTGAATTCGGGCGTGGCGTCAGCCATTGGGAATATCCTTGGAAGGGACGCTGGCGGCAAATCCGCCGCCCAGCGCGCGAATAAGGGCAATGTCGAGCGTGAAGGCGCTCGCCTCCAGCTCGGCGACGGCCTGACGGGTGGCCAAAAGCTGGTCCTCCACATTCAGCACGTCAAGATAGGTGTTGAGGCCGCCTTCATAACGCTGGCGGGCGATGCCATAGGCTTCCTCGGACGCGGCCAGCCCCGCGCGGGCGTCGGCCAGCCGCTGATCCAGCGTCTGGCGCCCGGTCACGGCATCGGCAACCTCCCGATAGGCGCCCAGAACGGTCTTGTCGTAGGATGCCACCGCCTCATCATAGGCGGCGCGGACGCCCCGATACTGGCCGCTGAGCGCACCGCCATGGAAGATCGGCAGGCTGACCGCCGGCCCGGCACTGCCGAACAGCGAGTCCTTCTTGAACAGCGTATCCGTGAAGGGGCTGGGCCCACCGACAAACTGGCTACCCTGAAGCAGCGTCTGATAACCCAGCGACTGCACCCCGATCAGCGCGCTCAGGCGGATGGCAGGGAAGAAATCGGCCCGCGCCACCTTGATCCGCTTGGCGGCGGCTTCCGTCCGGGCAAGCGCGGCGGCAATGTCCGGGCGGCGTGCGACCAGATTGGTGGTGACATCGGCGGGCAGACCGAGCGGGGCAATCGCGCCCAGCTTGGGCCGCTCCATGGCGATGCCCCGGTCCGGCCCGGCACCGATCAGCGCCGCGATCTGGTGCTGACGCACCGCAATTGCCTGATCGGCGGCGGCGAGTTGCGCCTTGGCGGAGGACACGGTGGCATCGGCCTGCCGCTCGCTGCCGCGCGTTTCCAGCCCATTGGCACGGCGATCCGCCACCAGCTTCCGGCTGGCGGTGCGAATTTCCAGCGCGCGGGCCTGAATATCCCGCTCATCATAGAGCCGGGCGAGGTCGGCATAGGCATCGGCCACCCCGGTCGCCAGCGCCAGCCGCGCCTGCCGGGCATCGATCTCCGCTGCCCGCGCTTCCGACGTTGCCGCCGCCAGCGCCGCGCGATTCTTGCCCCACAGATCAAGGTCGAAGCCGAAATTCAGCGCCACCTGACCCGTGCCGAGCCAGCCCTTGGGCACGAATTCCTTGGGCATGCCCATATTGTAGCTGGACTTGGTGACGCCCCCCTTCGCGTCCAGATCGACCGAGGGCAGCAACGGCGCCCCCGCCTGCTGCGCGACGGCGCCAGCCTGCCGGAACCGGGCGGCGGCGGCAGCGACATCGGGCGATCCCTTCAGGCCTTCCTCGATCAGCGCATCGAGTTGCGGATCGCCGTATGCCTGCCACCAGCCTTCGGACGGCCATTGGGTCACGGCGCCAGCCTGAAGGCTGCGCTCCGCCGCAATGCTGTCAGGCGTGCGCACGACCGGTTTGGGGCCGAGATCGGGCACCGCCGCACAGGCGGACAGCAGCAATGCGGACAGCGCCACCGGGGTGGCGCGGCACAAAAGGGCAGAGCGGCGCAAGGGACGACTCACGGGCATATCAAACCGTACCAGATAGTATGAAATGGGCGTTTGCTCCCGTTGCAAATCCTTGTCAACAGAAATAGCGTACTATATGGTACGCTTTTATGACGAGTTGCGATTCCACCCTCAGCCGCCGGGAGGCGCGCCGCCGCGACCGGCGCAAGGCGATATTGGAGGTGGCGGCCCGGTCCTTCCTGAACAATGGCTATGCGGCCACGACCATGTCGTCGATCGCGGCGGAAATGGGCGGGTCGAAGGGAACGCTGTGGAGCTATTTCCCCTCCAAGGAGGCGCTGTTCTCCGCCGTTCTGGAGGATGCGACAACCGCCTATCGCGGGCGTCTGGCGGCGATCCTCGATCCCCAGGGCGACCTTGACGGAACGCTGCGCAAGCTGGGGATCAACCTGCTGGACAAGGTGACGTCGCCCGATGCCATTGCGCTGAATCGGCTGGTCACGTCGGAAGCGGGACGCTTTCCCGAAATGGGCGCGATATTCTATAATCTTGCGCCCCGGCATACTCGCCTGTTGGTCGCGGCCTTTCTGGACCAGGCGATGGACCGTGGCCTTTTGCGCAGGGCAGACCCGGAACAGGCGGCGCGCACCTTCATGACGCTGCTGCTTTCGGGCTGCCATCAGTTGATGCTGATGGGACAGATCGTCCGGCCCACAGAGGCGCAGATCGACGCCGATGTCAGCTTCGCCCTCGATTGCTTCCTGCGGGCCTATGCGCCGGACGCCCGCCCCGCCTGACCGTTAACCATTTCTTTGCGCGCGCCGCCTAGCCTGTCCGCCGCAGGAGGTGAACGTCATGCAGTTTTGGAAACGCGATGCGATCCGCCGCCCCCGGCAAGGACAAGTCCCGGACGATGCCCGCGCCGCGCGCCGGTTGCGGCTGTTGCTGGTGGATGAGGACGCGACCTCCCGCGCCGTCGTCGCGCGGCGGCTGTCGCATCTGGGCTATGATGTCGCGCTGGCCGAAAACGGCTTTGCCGCCCTCTCCCTGCTGGTGACGCGGCCGGCGGACGTCATCCTGATCGACATGGGGCTGACCTTGCTGCCCGCCATCGCGACGATGCGGAAGATCCGCGCGGCGGCTTTGGCGGAAAACAGCTGTTTCGTGATGATCGGCGGGCGGCAGGAAACCGTATCCGCCGTCGAGGCGCTGGACGCCGGCGCCGACGATCATGTGGTGAAACCCTATGATTTCGACCTGCTCGACGCCCGCCTGCGCCATCTCTGCGCCCGCGCGGAACAATTGGGCGTGCTGACCCGGCACAATGCCGAATTGGACGCGCGCATCGCGCGCCGCGCTCTGGAACTGGGTGAAACGCGCGACGCGCTGGCGGAGATGCAGGCGGACCGGGCACGGCTGGTCTCCTCGATCCAGGCGCTGCATGACGAGATTGATCGGCTCAACACCTCGCGCAATTAGGGCCGCGCGCGATGAGGCACGCCTATTTCAGCCATTGGGTCGCGACGAACCAGCCGCCGATCCCCGCCGCCATCGCGACGCAAACCCCGACCACGCCCCAGAAGGCCCAGGGCGCATGGGCGAAGGGAATCCCCTCGACATTCATGCCCAGCAGGCCGGTCAGAAAGGTCAGTGGCAGGAACACCAGCGCGACGATGGAAATGATGAGTGCCTGCCGGTTCATCTGTTCCGCGCGCAGGTCGGTCAGTTCTTCATGCGCCAGCGCGGAGCGTTCGCGCACCGCCTCCAGTTCCTCGGCCATGCGGGCACAGCGATCCGCAGCTTCCTGCAGATGCAGCCGGTCATCGGGTTCCAGCCACTCCGCCTCCGCCGCCGACAGCCGTTCCAGCGCCTGCCGCTGCGGCGCGATGAAGCGGCGATAGCTGATCGCCGTCGCGCGGATGTCCGATACGCGCCGCCGTGCCTCCGCCGGCCCATGCTGGGTAAGCGCGCTTTCGATCTCATCCAGCCCGTCGCCCAGATCCGCGACCTCCGGGTCCAGCGCCTCGGTGATCTGCTGGGCGAAGGCGGCGATCAGGTCGCCCGGATCGCGGACCTTTCCGGCGAGCATCTGCGCCATGACCGGCTCCATCGCGGCGAGCGGGCGATAGCTCACCGAAATGACCCGTGCCTGCTCCGCCCACAGGCGGATCGACACCAGGGGATCGCCGCTATCGTCATCACCCGCACCCAGCCCGCGCAGATTGACCAGCGCGCCACGCCCCATCAGCGTGCAGCGCGGGCGGGTTTCCTGCGCCAGCAGGGCGGACAGCGCCGCCGGGGGCATATGGTCGCAGCGAGCGGCGACGGCACGGGCATCCTCCCGCCAGCCATCGGCATGGACCCAACTGAACGGCGCATCTTCGGTCCGCGCGCAGAAGTCCTCCAGCGAGATTTCGTGCGCCTTGGCTCCGTCGAAGAGAAAAACCCGGCTTATGGCATCATCTCCAGCCAGAGCGACAGGCCCCCGCCCGGTTCGTCGGGCATGGTGCTGGCCGCGATACGGACCGCATCGGCCCGCGCCCGGTCGAGGATCGCGGCGGGCACATCCGGCGCATGATAGACGCGATCCGCCTCGCCCAGCAGGCGCGCGGCGCGCAGTGTCAGATCGTCGGGGTCGGCAGAGAGCAGCTTGATCGATTCGCGCCGGTCGCCCCTCACATCGGCCCCTCCGCCGACCCATTCCGGCACAGTATCGGCAGCCTTGTCCGACAACGGATCGATCATCCCGCCCGCCGCCAGCCCGGCATCGATGGCCCGCCGCCGCGCCGCGGCATCAGGCCAGCGCGCCCGGATCGCGCCGCGGGCATCGTGGAGCGCCATCGCCAGCGCGCCCAATCGCGTGGGCAGCAAAGCCTCGATCCGCTGGCGCAGCGCCTTGGCCAGCCCCGCAGAAGCGCCCCCCGTGCCGATGGCGATCAGTACCGGCTCACGGTCGACAATGGCTGGCAAGGTGAAATCGCAGAGGTCCGGTTTGTCGGTCGCATTCACCCATATGCCGCGCTTCCGGAGCCGGGCAACGGTAGCCTCGTCACCGTCCGATACGATGGCGAGCGTCGCGTCATCCGCCTCGCCCACCACCCTTGCGCCGGCCCGTTCAAGCAGCCGGCGCTTGGCATCCGCCGCCTCGCCCTCGCCCGTCAGGATGACAGGCCGGCCCGTCAATCGCAGAAAGACGGGCAGGCTCTGCATCAGTCGTTCACCCAATCGGGAATGCTGTCACCCTCGATAAGCGCCTCGATCGGCGGACGGGCACGGACCACGGCCCATTTATCGCCCGACACCAGCACTTCGGGCGTCAGCGCACGGCTGTTGTAGGTGCTCGCCATGGTCGCGCCATAGGCACCCGCGGTCATGAAGGCGACCAGATCGCCCGCGCCCACCACATCCATATCGCGATGCATGGCGAAGGTGTCGCCCGTCTCGCACACCGGCCCCACGACATTGGCGGCGGCACGGTCGCCCTTCGGGTGAACGGCGCGAATGTCGTGCCAGGCGTCGTAAAGGCTCGGCCGCAGCAGGTCGTTCATCGCCGCATCGACGATCACGAAGGGCGCCTGCGCGCCCTGCTTCACCCGCACCACCTGCGAGAGCAGGGCGCCCGCATTGCCGACGATCAGGCGACCCGGCTCGAACATCAGGCGGACGTTCCAGCCCTGCGTCACCTGGCAAACCATCGCGCCATAATCGGCGGGGCTGGGCGGCAAGGGCTGTGACGGATCATAAGGCACGCCCAAGCCGCCGCCGAGGTCGGCGGTGCGGACGTCGTGGCCAGCCTCGCGCAGCTTCTCGATCAGCGCACCGACCTTGATGAAGGCGGCTTCCAATGGATTGAGGTCGGTCAGCTGGCTGCCGATATGCACCGCCACACCCTGCACATCGAGGCCGGGGAGATCACGGGCCGCGGCATAGCTTGCCAGTGCGCGGTCATAGGGGATGCCGAACTTGTTTTCCGACTTGCCGGTCGAGATCTTGGCATGGGTGCCTGCATCGACATCGGGGTTGATGCGGTAGGCGACAGGCGCCTTCTTCCCCATGGAGAGCGCGACTTCGGACAGCATCTCCGCCTCCGGTTCGCTCTCCAGATTGAACTGATAAATGCCCTGCTCCAGCGCGATCCGCATTTCGGCCGCCGTCTTGCCAACTCCCGAAAAGACGATCCGGTCCGCCGGAATCCCCGCCGCGATGGCGCGCAGCAATTCGCCCGCCGACACCACGTCCGCGCCAAGGCCCAGCTTCGCCAGCGTCGCCAGCACGGCGGCGTTGGGATTGGCCTTCACCGCAAAGGCGATCAGCGGATCGGCAAGCTGCGACAAGCCATCACGGAACACATTGACATGGCGCGTCAGCGTCGCGGTCGAATAGACATAAACCGGCGTGCCGACCTGCGCGGCGATCTCCGCCATGGGCACCTGCTCCACCTGCATGGCGCCGTCGACATAGGTAAAATGGTCCAAGGCTTGTTATCCTAGAGAAATCTTGACGGGGCCCAAACAATCTTAACGGGGATCGTGCTCGGGCGGGACATTGAAGGGATCGTCGCCGCGCTCCTTCGATTGGGTCAGCAGCTCAACGTTCCGCTCCGGCCGTGCCTGAATGGACGGCTGGATAAGTTGCGCCGCCGTAGGAGCGGTCGCCGCGCCGACCGGCACGGCCGGCAAGCGCTGGCCCTGCGCGGGTTTCAGGGGCTGACGACCGCCGCAGGACGCCAAAGCCAGCGCGAGCGCGGCCAGCGCTATCCCCTTGGCGATCCGTGCGACCATCATTTCGTCTGCCCTTCCGCGTTCTTCTGGGCCTGCGCGATCCGCACCCGCACCTGATCGGGCGCCGTGCCGCCATGGCTCTTGCGGCTGGCGACCGAGGCGTCGACCGTCAGCACCGCATAGATACGCTCATCGATCCGCGCATCAATGCCCTTGAGCGTCTCGATGGGCAGATCGGCCAGTTGCACGCCCGCCGCCTCCGCCGCCGCGACGGCGCGGCCGGTGATGTGATGCGCCTCGCGGAAAGGCACATTGCCCTCGCGCACCAGCCAGTCGGCCAGATCGGTCGCGGTGGCAAAACCGCTTTCCGCCAGCCCGCGCATCCGGTCGGTGCGGAAGGTGACGGTCTCGATCATCCCGGTCATCGCCGCGATGGAAAGGCCCAGCAGATCATGCGCCTCGAACACCGGCGGCTTGTCGTCCTGCATATCCTTGGAATAAGCGAGCGGCAGGCCCTTCATCGTGACGCACAGCGCGTTCATGCAGCCCATGATCCGCCCGGCATGGCCGCGCACCAACTCGGCAGCGTCGGGGTTGCGCTTCTGCGGCATGATCGAGCTGCCGGTCGAATAGGCATCGGGCAGCTTGACGAAGCCGAAGGGCTGGCTCGCCCAGATGATGAATTCTTCGGCCAGGCGCGAAAGGTGCAGGCTGCACTGGGTCGCCGCCATCAGATAATCGAGCGCGAAGTCGCGATCCGACACGCTGTCGAGGCTGTTGTCCGTCGGCTTGGCGAAGCCCAGTGCCGCCGCCGTGGCATGGCGGTCGATGGGGAAGCCCGTCCCCGCGAGCGCCGCCGCGCCCAGCGGACATTCGTTGAGCCGCTCGCGCGCATCGGCGAAACGGCTGCGGTCGCGCCGCACCATCTCATAATAAGCCATCAGGTGATGGCCCAGCGTCACCGGCTGCGCGGACTGAAGATGGGTGAAGCCCGGCATCACCGCGTCGGCATGTTCTTCGGCGCGGGTCAGCAGCATCGCCTGCAAGGCGGCCAGCCCGGCATCGACCTCATCCATGGCGTCGCGCACCCAGAGGCGGAAATCGGTCGCCACCTGGTCGTTGCGCGAGCGCGCCGTGTGCAGCCGCCCTGCCGCAGCGCCGATCAGCTCGGCCAGCCGCGACTCCGTGACCATGTGGATGTCTTCCAGGTCCAGATTGACCGGAACGCCGTTCGCTTCATATTCGGCGGCGATCTGGTCCAGCCCGGCGGAAATCGCGTCGGCATCGGCCTGCGCGACGATGCCCTGCCTGGCCAGCATCGCGACATGCGCCTTCGACCCGGCGATATCCTGTTTCCACAGACGCTTGTCGAACGGGATGGAGGCATTTATCTCCCGCATGACCGAAGCCGGACCGGCCGCGAAGCGTCCGCCCCACATGCTGTTGGAGCTATCCCCGTTGCGAACTTCTCCATTCCGATCTTCATTGCCCTGCGTAATGACACTGCTCCTGCTGGCTGGCCTTGCCGCGTGCGATAAGCAATCGCCGCCCGCCGGGCAAGGGCCGAACGCCAATGCGCCGGCCCCCGCCACCAGCGGCGAGGCGACCGGACCGGGTCAAAACGGCGTTGCGGGCAAAGGGGGCCAGTTCAGCTACACGCTCGACAAGTCGAAGGCCGGTACCCCGGCTCCCGATTTCACCTTCCAGAACCCGGACGGCAGCGACGCGAAGCTCAGCGACTTTGCGGGCAAGCCGATGCTGGTCAATCTCTGGGCGACATGGTGCGCGCCCTGCGTCGCGGAAATGCCCACCCTCGATGCCGTGGCGGCGGAATATGGGAAAAAGGGCCTGGCCGTCCTCACCATCTCGCAGGACAGCCAGGGGGAAGCAGTGATCGAGCCTTTCTTCAAGAAGCATCGCCTGCCGCATCTCAAGGGCTGGATCGACCCGGAAAATCAGTTCGGCTTCCATTACAACACCGGCATGCTGCCGACGACCGTGATCTATGACGCGCAGGGCAAGGAAATGGCGCGCGTGGTCGGCGCGATGGACTGGAACAGCCAGGAAGGCCGCGCACTGATCGAAGCAGCGATGAAGAGTTGAGTGTTGTCCGGGACCGATTTGGGCGAAGGCCGCAATGACCAGTTGCGGACATCCAGATCATCCGGCACCACCGTCCCCTTGTCGTCATCCCAGCCTGCGCTGGGGTGACAATGGGGGCGTTGACGTGACGGAGGGGCGGCGTCTGCAAACCACCCTAACCGAGCCATCACAGGAATCAGGCCGAAGGTTTCTCGCGGTAGAGGGTTGGGAACATGGCCTTCAGCGCCGTCAGCTTGGGCATGTCCCAGCGCAGGATATAGGGGTGGCGCGGGTTTCGCGTCAGGAAATTCTGGTGATCGGCGGCGGCGTCCTGAAAGCCGGTGAAGCGTTCGAGGCGGGTGACGATCGGCCCTTGCCAGAGGCCGGACTGGCCGAGTTGGATCAGATAGGCTTTGCCCGCCTTTTCCTGTTCCGCGTTCAAGGGAAAGAGCGCGCTGCGATATTGGGTGCCGTGATCCGGTCCCTGATAGTTGAGCGTCGTCGGGTCGGCGATTACCGAGAAAAAGATGCGCAGCAGAGTGCCGTAGCTGACCTGCTGGGGATCGTAGGTGACGCGGACGGACTCGGCGAAGCCGGTGTCGCCCTCGCTCACGCGCTCATAATCGACCTTTCGGTCGCGGGGGCCGCCCGCGAAGCCGGAGACGGCGAGATGCACGCCCTTTACGTGAGAGAAGACACCTTCCACGCCCCAATAGCAGCCACCCGCGAAGACGGCGGTTTCGAGCTTGCGGGTCGGCGCGGCATCGACGGCCGGGACCGGCGCGAGGACCGGGCGCTCGGCGCGCAGCGGGGAAGCGACGGCCAGAGCCGCCAGAAAGACAAGGGCTATGCCGTCAGAGCGTCGCATGGCCCGCTGCCGAGGCCGCGCTGGCCGAGACGGCCATGGCGGGCGGCGTCAGCACCGAATGATCGTCATTCGGCTGAAGCGCGAACATGCCGACCGCGCCGATCGCGAACCCGCCCAGAAAGCGCAGGAACAGGTCGGATTTCAAAAATGCCGTCATGGCGTTTTTCTTTCGGTCATCTGGGCCGCCCCAGACGGCGGCGATGAGTATTACGCGGTTTAGCTCCGCATGAACGCCCTGTGGGAAGGGGTTCGACCAACGCGCCGATTGGAGCGATGGATGACGGGAACAGAACCAGTTTCGGTTCGCAACGGGATATAGCGCCCGCCGCTCCATCTGCAAGACGGCGCGGGAGAAAAATTCCGTTTCCGATTTTGCGATAATCGGCTGCGAAATCACCAGCGTTGCGGCTGGCCCTTTTCTCCTTCGCCGTTTCGCAGCAAAGGCCCCTCCCCATCTGCGACGAGGAGGGTTCCGGCCCTTACTTCAGGGCAGCGCAGGCTTCCTGGATGCGGGTGCAGGCCTTGCGCAGCACCTCTTCCGAGGTCGCGTAGCTGATGCGGAAGGCGGGCGAGAGGCCGAAGGCGGCGCCATGCACGGCAGCCACGCGGGCTTCGTCGAGGAAATAGCCGATCAGCGCCTCGTCGCTGTCGATCCGTTCGCCCTTGGGCGTCGTCTTGCCGATCAGGCCGCTGGCGTCAGGATAGACGTAGAAGGCGCCTTCCGGCGTCGGGCAATCGAGGCCCGGCGCATCGTTCAGCATGGCGACAACCATGTCACGGCGCTTCTTGAAGGCAATGTTACGCTCTTCAAGGAAGTCCTGCGGGCCGGTCAGCGCGGCGGCGGCGGCGGCCTGGCTGATCGAGCAGGGGTTGCTGGTCGACTGCGACTGGAGCTTGCCCATCGCCTTGATGATCCATTCGGGACCGCCGGCAAAACCGATGCGCCAGCCGGTCATCGAGAAGGCCTTGGAGCAGCCGTTCACCGTCAGCGTGCGGTCGTACAGCTCCGGGCAGACCTGCGCGATGGTGGCGAAGGGGGTCGGCGCGTACCAGACATGCTCATACATGTCGTCGGTCATCACCAGAACATGCGGATGGCGCAGCAGCACCTCGCCCAGTTCCTTCAGTTCCGCCGCCGAATAGGCCGCTCCGCTAGGGTTGGAGGGCGAGTTCAGCATGACCCACTTGGTGCGGGGCGTGATCGCGGCTTCCAGCTGGGCGGCAGTGATCTTGTAGCCCTGCGACGCGGGGCCTTCGATGAACACCGGGGTGCCGCCCGCGAAGTTCACGATGTCGGGATAGCTGACCCAATAGGGCGCCGGGATGATGACTTCATCGCCCACGTCGACGGTCGCGACCAGCGCGTTGAACAGCGTGTGCTTGCCGCCCGAGTTCACGCTGATCTGGCTGCGCTTGTAGACGAGGCCATTGTCGCGCTGGAACTTGAACGCGACGGCTTCCTTGACGTCGGCGGTGCCATCGACGTCCGTGTAGCGGGTCAGGTTCTTGCGAATCGCCTCGATCCCGGCCTCCTTCACGAAGTCGGGCGTGTCGAAGTCCGGTTCGCCGGCGGACAGACCAATAACATCCACGCCTTCGGCTTTAAGGGCATTCACGCGCGCGCTCATCGCCAGGGTGGCGGAGGGCTGGATGCGACCGAGGGCAGCGGAAGTCTGGCTCATGGCAATAGTCTTTCTGAAAAGATCCCTGAGTCCGCAATGAAGCGGACGCGAGGCTCCTTAGTGCGCAACGAAAGAAGGAGCAACCGCCAGTTGCCTCGGGCTGGCCGTAACGGCAGATTATCGCATCAGCGGGCCAGCGAAGCCGCCACCATGCCGCGCGCCGCATTGCCGATGAAGAAGCCGTTTTCCAGGTCGCGCGGCCGCAGGTCCGCTTCGATCGCCTCGCCCATGTCAAGGAGGCTGCGGCGCAGCACGCCGGGGAGCAGGCCGCGCGAAAGCGGCGGGGTCAGCAGCTTGTCGCCGCGCTCGACGAAGATGGACGAGAAACTGCCCTCCGTCAGATAACCCTGCTCATCGGTCATCACCACTTCATAGGTGCCGCCGCGCTTCAGCGCGTCGCGATAGAGCGCGCGGTCGGTGGTCTTGTGCACCAGGCGCGTATCGCTGGCCGGGGCCTGACGGGGCACGCAGGCCACATGCATGATCGCCTGCGGCCAGGTACGATGTTCCCGCACCTCGATGGCGACGGAGCCTCGGCGCGAGACGAGCAGGCGCAGGCGGCTGCGTTCACGCAGGCGGAAGGTGGCGGCTTGCAGTTCGTTGCGCACATCATGGCGGTCGAAGGCGAAATCAAGCGCGGCGGCGCTGTCCTTCAGCCGTTCCAGATGCAATTCCAGCAATCGGATGCCGTCGACGGGATCGAAGGCCATCGTTTCCAGCAGGTCGAACCGTCCGTCAGCCAATGCCATTGAAACCCATCACGCTCCCTGCGTTTATTCTATCGGTGTGAGGAAGCGCCCCTTGGCCAGACATTCCGCCCATTCGGAAGCGACTTCCGAATCCGCGACGATGCCCGATCCCAGACCCAGACGCCCTTCCGAACTGCCTTCTTCGACGCAAATCGTGCGGATGGCAACATTGAAGGCGGCGTCGCCCTCCGGATCGATCCAGCCCATGGAGCCGGTATAGACGCCGCGCGGGTGGGGTTCGACCGCGTCGATGATCTCCATCGCCCGGACCTTCGGCGCGCCGGTGATCGATCCGCAGGGGAAGAGGACGCGGAGGACATCCACCGGCGAAAGGCCGGGCAGCAACCGGGCGCGGACTGTCGATACAAGTTGGTGGACGGTGGGATAGGTTTCGACCTTGAACAGATCGGGCACGGTCACGCTGCCGGCGCGGGAGACGCGGGAGAGGTCGTTGCGCAGCAGGTCGACGATCATCAGATTTTCGGCGCGCTGCTTGGGATCGCTTTCCAGCCAGTCGCGCAGCGCGGCGTCGCGCGTCGGGTCGGCATCGCGCGGTGCGGTGCCCTTCATGGGGCGGGCGGTCAACTGACCGCGCACATGGGTGAAGAACAGTTCGGGCGAAAAGGACAGAATGCTATGGTCGCCGGTGCGGATGACGCCGCCATAGCCCGCATTCTGACGGGGACGGATCGCGGCATAGAGCGCCATCGGGTCGCCGCTGAACTGCGCCGCACAGGGAAAGGTCAGGTTGACCTGATAGATGTCGCCGGCGCGGATATAGTCCTGCACCTGCGCGAAGGCGGCGCGATAGGCCGCTTCGTCGATCAGGGGGGTCAGCGAATCCACATGGGCCGAAGCCGGATCGGGCAGCAGGTCGGGCAGCGCATCGGACGCGATCAGCCGCACCCCTTCGAACAGGCCGAACCAGAGCAGCGGCGTGCCCGGCGCGTCGGCGCGGGAACGCGTGGCGAGCGGGCGGAGGCGGTCTTCCAGCGCGAGGCCGGCTTCATAGCTGAGGAAGCCGGCGGCGTGGAGGCCGGCCTCCGTCGCTTCGGCCAGACGGTCAAGCGCGGGCTGCACTTCCTCCTGCCGATATGCGGCGATGATCGATACCGGATCGCGATAGAGGCGCGCGGGCGCCGGCGCACGCGTCCGGGCATCGTCGAACAGGGCAAAGGCTTCGGTCGGTCCCGGCAGGCGCATGGCCGCCCTCTTACCAGTCTTTTGCCGGGGCGGAAGGTCTGATCCTGTCTGTTGCCTGTTCCGGACGCAGGCCATAGAGGCGGGCGGCATGAATATTTCCCCCTCCCCCGACGATGCCGCGCGTCCCTTTGGCCCGGCACTTTCGCTGGCGCTGCGCGGCCGCTGCCCGGCCTGCGGCGAGGGGCGGATGTTCGCGCGCTTCCTGAAGCCCAGCGCCGCCTGCAGCCATTGCGGCCAGGCCTGGGACCTTTCGCGGGCGGACGATTTCCCGGCCTATATCGTCATCCTGCTGCTGGGCCACATATTGGTGCCGCTGATGATCGAGGTGAATGCGGCGTTCGCGATCCCGCTGGGGGTGCAGGCGGCGCTGTGGCCGGGGCTGGCGATCCTGCTGGCGGTGGCGATGATCCAGCCCGTCAAGGGCGCGGTCATCGCCTTTCAGTGGAGCCGCCGCATGGATGGTTTTGCCTGAGCGTCAGGCAGGCTGGATGATGGAATTGCGCTCCATCGCCTCGCGCAGCGTGTCCTCGATGCTGCGGCGGCCTTCCGAGCCGTGGGTGACGACAGTGGTGTCGCAGGTGGCGACGCACACGCCCTTCTGAAAGCCCGCCGAACTGATCGTCCAGCTGGTGCGGCCGATATGGCCGATGGCGCAGTGCACTTCGAACGGATAGGGAAAGTGCGCTTCCTCGACGAAGTTGAGGTTCACATTGGCCACCAGCCAGCGCACGCCCTGTTCCTGCGGATGGCGGCCCAGATGATGGTGGAAACGGATGCGGGCAGTTTCGAAAATCCCGGAAATCGCCACATTGTTGATGTGGCCCATGGTATCGATGTCCTGGAAGCGGGTGTCGATGCTGGTAACGAAACGATAGGCTTCCGGGCTCAGACGCCAGGATTCGGGTTTGGCCATGTCCTGCTTTCCATATGTCCTGTTTATCCTATGCTCCTTAACCCGTGTGAGCAGGGATGCAAATCTTCGGGCAGCAAATTGACGAGGCTGCGTCCTTTTTGACACAGGCGGAAATGGCCATACGGCCTGCGCAACGGATCGTTTCCAGGGACAGCAATGGACTTCAAGGCGGTGGCGACATAGCGTCCGCGCCACAGTCTTCGCGCAAGGGTCCACGATGCAACGCTATAGTCGGATTGCCATTTTCCTGCATTGGGCAATCGCCGCCCTGCTCGCCTTTCAGATCGCCGTGGGCTGGGCGCTGGAGGATTTGGGCGCGCGCGGTTTCGCGCTGTTCCAGTGGCACAAGTCGATCGGCATCACGATCCTGCTGCTGACCCTGGCGCGGATCGTCGTGCGCTATTGGAAGCCGCGCCCGGCACCGGTTGAGGGGGGATGGCAGGGCATGCTGGTCAAGGCGGTACATGCGGGCCTTTATGGCTTCATGCTGGGCGCACCGCTGACCGGATGGGCGCTGGTGTCCACGGCCAAGGTCAAGGTGCCGACGCTGATCTTCGGAGTGGTTCCCCTCCCCCATCTGCCTTTGCCGATGAGCGCCAACGACCCGGCCTTTGCCGCGCATTCGGTGCTGGCCTGGATCGGCATTGCGCTGTTCGCGCTGCATGTCGCAGGGGCGCTGCGGCATCATTTCCTGATGCATGACGGGCTGTTGTGGCGGATGATGCCGGCGCGCTCGCCGGTGATGCTGGCGGCTCTACCTGCGTTGATCGCGGGCGGCTTCGTGCTGGGGCGGGTGATCCTGCCGACGCCCGCCCCCAAGGTGGCTGCGGCACCGGCTCCGGTCGAGGAGGAAGCACCCGCCCCCGTCGCGGAGGCCGTCGACACTGTTGTCAATGCAGCGGCGCCCACCGGGGCTGACAACGCCGTGGCAGAAGAGGAACCCGTGGGGCCGCCGCCGGTCTGGGCGGTTCAGCCGGGCGGCAGCATCGGCTTTTCCGTTGGCAACGGCGGAGAGACGATCAGCGGCGGCTTTGCCCAATGGACAACGAAGATCGCGATGGACCCCGACCGGCCCGACAGCGCCGACATCCGCGTGGAGATCGACCTTGCCAGCGCCAGCGTGGGCGACAGCTACCAGGACGGGATGCTGGCCGGGGACGAATTTTTCGGCGTCGCTGCGCATCCCAAGGCGGTCTTTACCGCCAAGGGCGCGAAAAAGACCGGGGCGAACAGCTATCAGGCTGTTGGAACGCTCAGCCTGAAGGGGGTGAGCAAACCGCAGAGCATTCGTTTCACCCTGTCCGGCGCAGGCAAGGCGCGGAAGGTTGCAGGGTCCGCCACCATCGCCCGCGCATCCTTTGGCGTCGGCAATGGCGAAAGCAGCGCCGGGCTTGATCCCAAGGTGGCCGTCCACTTCGGCTTCCGTGCCAAAGCGGAATAAGCGGGCATGGATTTGGCACCGTTCTTCTGCCAAACCGGGGCCATGGACAGCACATCGTCATCGCCCGCCCCGCGCATAGAGGATGGGGTTTTCCTCGCCTTCGTGCTGGTCGTCTCGATCGCCTTTGCCCTGGTGATCGAGCCGTTTTTCGCCGCGATCCTGTGGGGCGTCATCGCCGCCATATTGTTCGCGCCGGTCAATCAGGCGCTGCTGGCCGCCATGCCCCGGCGGCGCAACAGCGCGGCGGGGCTGACGCTGTTGCTGATCGTCGCGGTGGTGATCGTGCCCGCGATCATCCTGTCCATCGCCCTGGTGCAGGAAGCGACGCTCTTCTACGGGCGGGTGCAGTCGGGCCAGATCGATGTCCCGCAGATGTTCGAACGGTTCCAGGCCAGCCTGCCCGGCTGGGCATCGGCCTTTCTCGCCCGGCTGGGGATCACCAATTTCGATGCCGTGCGGGAAATGCTGAGCGCAGGGATCGCGTCCAGTTTCCGCACGGTCGCGGCGCAGGCGCTCGCCATCGGGCAAAGCGCTTTCAGCTTCCTCGTGGCGCTCTCGGTCATGCTGTACCTCACCTATTTCCTGCTGCGCGACGGAGCGCAACTGGCGGCGCGGTTCGACGCGGCGGCGCCGATGCGCATCGCCTATCGCCGGGCGTTGATGCAGCAGTTCGTCATCGTGACGCGGGCGACCATCAAGGGCAGCATCATCGTCGCCATCGTGCAGGGGTTGATCGGCGGGGTCGTGTTCTGGGCGCTGGGATTGCCGGGTGCGCTGCTGTGGGGCGTGCTGATGGGGGCGTTTTCGCTGATCCCGGCGGTGGGGACCGGCCTCGTCTGGGTGCCGGTGGCGATCTACCTGTTCGTCACGGGCGCGGTGGCGAAGGGGGTGATCCTTGCCTTTTGCGGCATGTTCGTGATCGGCATGGTCGACAATATCCTGCGCCCGGTGCTGGTCGGGCGGGATACGCGGATACCCGACTATGTGGTGCTGATCACCACGCTGGGCGGCATCGACCTGTTCGGGTTCAATGGCATCATCATCGGGCCAGTGATCGCGGCGCTGTTCATCGCGACCTGGAATATCGTGACCAAGATGCGGCAGGGCACCGACGGGCTGGAAGGGCCGTTGACGGAATAAGGCGACTGTCGCCCGCCACGCGCGGCGTGGGGCGCAACAGTCGGCCTACCGCTTACAGCTCTTCGAGGGCGGCGCTGGCTTCCATCCAGACTTCTTCCGCCGTTTCCAGCTTCTTCTCGACCTCCGCGCGTTTCACCATCAGCTGGGACGTGGTCATCTTCGCCTCCGCGCCGCCGGCGGATTTGGGGTCGAACAGCGCCTGATCGATGCGGCTGCGTTCGGCGCTGAGCGTCGCCATTTCCTTTTCGGCCTTGCTGACCGCGTTCTTGGCCGCCTTCTGCTTTTCGCGCCATTGCGCGGCGTTGCGCTTTTCCGCCTTGCGATCGACCTTGGGCGCGTCGCCGCCGCTGTTGTTGCCGTCGGCCTTGCGCAGGATGATGTCGGTATAATCCTCCAGGCTGCCGTCGAAGGGCTGGGCCGTACCGCCGTCGACCAGCACCAGGCGATCCGCCACCAGTTCGATCATGTGGCGGTCGTGGGACACGATCACCACCGCGCCCGAATAGTCGTTGAGCGCCTGCACCAGCGCCTCGCGGCTGTCGACGTCTAGGTGGTTGGTCGGTTCGTCGAGGATCAGCAGATGCGGTGCGTCGCGGGTGATGAGCGCCAGCGCGAGCCGCGCCCTCTCCCCGCCCGACATACTGCCGACCTTCTGCGTGGCCCGCTCGCCGGAAAAACCGAAGCGACCGAGTTGGGCGCGCACCGCGCCGGGTGTCGCGCCCTTCATCACGCGGGTCATATGCTCCAGCGGCGTGTCGGTGACGTCCAGCTCCTCCACCTGATATTGGGTGAAATAGCCGACATTCATCTTGGCCGAGCTGTTGATCGCGCCTTCCATCGGCTTCAATTGCGCGGCGATCAGGCGGGCGAGCGTGGTCTTGCCGTTGCCGTTGCGGCCGAGCAGCGCCAGACGGTCATCGGGATCGATGCGCAGGTTCACCCGGCGCAGGATCGGCGTTTCGTCATAGCCGACCGCCGCCATGTCCATGGTGATGAGCGGCGGGCGCAGTTCGGGCGGGCTGGGGAAGCCGAAATGGAGCGTCGGGTCCTCGATCGCCGCCGCGATGGGCTGCATCTTGGCCAGCGCCTTGGCACGGGACTGGGCCTGTTTCGCGGTCGAGGCGCGGGCCGAATTGCGGGCGACATAGTCCTGGAGCTTCTCGCGCTCGGCCTGCTGCTTGGCGCGGGCGGCCTCCTGCTGCGCCAGGCGTTCGGCGCGCTGGCGCTCGAAGGCGTCGTAGCCGCCGGGATAAAGGGTGACCTTCCCGCCCTCCAGATGCAGGATATAGTCGACCACATTGTTGAGCAGGTCGCGTTCGTGGCTGATGACGACCACGGTGCCGCGATAGCTTTTGAGGAAATTCTCCAGCCACAGCGTCGCTTCGAGGTCGAGATGGTTCGACGGTTCGTCGAGCAGCAGCAGGTCGGGGTTGGAGAAGAGCAGCGCGGCCAGCGCCACGCGCATCTTCCAGCCGCCCGAGTAGCTGTCCAGCGGACGGCCCTGCATTTCCTCGTCGAAGCCCAGGCCGACAAGGATGCGCGCGGCGCGGGCCGGCGCGGTGTAGGCGTCGATGGCGTTCAGCCGCTCGTAAATATGGCCGAGGCGGTCGGGGTCTTCGGTATGCTCTGCCTCCGCCATCAGTTCGGCGCGTTCCTTGTCGGCTTCGAGCACGGTGTCGAACGGGGTGGCGGTGCCCGACGGCGCTTCCTGCGCGATGTAGCCGAGGCGCGTGTCGCGCGGCATGTCGCAGCTGCCCTCGTCCGGGTCGAGCTGGCCGATCATCACCTTCATCAGCGTCGACTTGCCCGCGCCGTTGCGGCCGATCAGGCCCACGCGCGAACGGGACGGCAAGGCAGCGCTGGCGCGGTCGAGGATGGTGCGGCCGCCGAGGCGCACGGTGATGGCGTTCAAGTTAAGCATGAGGCGCCCTTTAGCAGCTTATCGGCGCGGGGGAAGCCGTCAGGATTGCGCCGGTTCTGGTGCATAGAGGGTGAACTGGCTGTGGAGGCCGCCATTGGACGACTGGCCCAGCCAGAGGTCGAACAGGCCCGGCTCCGCGATGATCCTGCTCCCCGCCCCGACGAATTGCAGGTCGGTGCGCGAGAGGGAGAAGCGGACCGTCTTGCTCTCACCGGGGCCAAGGGTGACGCGCTCGATTCGCTTCAGTTCGCGGATCGGACGGGTTCGGCTCGCCACGCGATCGCGGATGTAGAGTTGCACCACTTCGCTGCCCTTGCGGTCGCCCTTGTTGGTGAGACGGGCGGTGACTTCGATGGCGCGGTCCCAGCGCAGGGCCGTGTCGGACAGCTTCAGATTCTCCAGCGCGAAATCGCTGTAGCTGAGGCCATGGCCAAAGGGGAAACGGGCGCTGTTGTCGGTGGTGGTGTAGCGCGACCGATATTCGGTGCGGTTGTCGATCACCGGGCGGCCGGTCGATTTTCGGTCGTAGAAAAACGGCTCCTGCCCCGATTCCCAGGGGAAGCTGACCGGCAGCTTGGCGGAGGGGTTTTCCTTGCCGAACACAATGTCGGCTATGGCATGACCCGATTCCGAACCGAGGAACCAGGTGGCAAGGATCGCCTGCGCATTGGCGACGCCGTCATGCAGCGCCAGCGCGCGGCCATGGCGGAGCAGGACGATCATGGGCTTGCCGGTGGCGGCGACGGCGTCGGCCAGCGCCTGCTGGGGCGGGGGGATTTCGATGGCGGTGCGGGATTGGGCTTCGCCGGACATGTCCTGCGATTCGCCGACGGCAAGGATGACGATGTCCGCAGCCCTGGCGGCGTCCACGGCGCTGGCGATGCCCCCTTCGATGGGAGACAGGATGTCGCAGCCCTGGGCGATGATCAGCCTGGCGGGATCGGGCAAGGCGGCCCGCAGGCCGGTCGCGATGTCGACGCCCTTGCCCTTGTCGCCATAAAAGGCCCAGGGTCCGTAGATGTTGGCCTTGTCCTCCCCGAACGGACCGATGAGGGCGATGCTCTGGCCCTTCGCCGGATCGAGCGGGAGGATGCCGCTGTTCTGGAGCAGCACGATGGAGCGGGTGGCGGCCTCACGGGCCAGCGCGCGGTGGGCCGGGGTGAAGATGCGGGTCTTTTCCGCTTCCTCGTTGAGCGAACGATGGGGATTGTCGAACAGGCCGATGGCGGTCTTGACATAGAGGATGCGGCGGACGGCGACGTCGACCGTCTCCATCGGCACCGCGCCGCTCTTCACCAGTTCGGGGATGTGACGGATGTAGAGGCCGCTCTGCATCGACATGTCGACGCCCGCGAGGATCGCGAGGCGGGTGGCGTCGCGCTCGTCCTCCGCATAGCCATGGGCGATCAGTTCCTCGTCGGCGGTATAGTCGGAAAAGACGAAACCGCGGAACTTCATCTCACCGCGCAGCGTGTCGGTGAGGAGGTCGCGGTCGGCGGTTGCGGGCACGCCGTTGATCTCGCTGAAGGCGGCCATGGTCGTGAGCGCACCCGCCGCAAAGGCCGCGCCGAAGGGTGGGAGATGGGTTTCGCGCAGCGTTTCGTCGCTAATGTCGACGCTGCCATATTCCAGGCCGCCTGCCACCGCGCCATAGGCGGCAAAATGCTTGGGGCAGGAGAGCAAGGAGTCGTCACGGCGCAGGTCACGCCCCTGATAGCCGCGCACGCGGGCGGCGGCGAAGAGGCTGCTCAGGATGACGTCTTCCCCTGCCCCCTCGACCACCCGGCCCCAGCGCTGATCGCGGGCGATATCGACCATTGGCGCGAAGGTCAGGTGCAGGCCCGCTGCCGTGGCCTCGACCGCCATGGCGCGGGCGGTGCGTTCGGCCAGCGACGGATCGAAGCTGGCCGATTCGCCCAGCGTCACCGGGAAGATGGTCTTGAGGCCATGGATCACATCCCCCGCGAACAGCAGCGGAATCCGCAAGCGGCTCTGCTTGAGCGCGATGTCCTGCGCGCGGCGGGCGCCTGCCACGCCGATGCCGTTGAACAGGCAGCCGACGCGGCCTTTGCGGATTTCGTCGGCCAGATCCTTTTCATTCTGGATGCCGACCTGCGGGTTGGGCGGGTTATAGGGACGGAAGCTGTCGGCCAGACAGGTCATCTGGCCCGCCTTTTCCTCGATCGTCATGCGGGCGATCAGGCCGTCCACACGCTCCACTTCGCTCGCGGCCAGGGCGCGGCGAGGAAGCGGAAGGGTCAGGAAACCCCCAAGGGCGGCAGTCAGAACGGCGCGGCGGTCGATGATCATCAGAAGAAGGTAACAGAAACCGGATGAATGGGCGTTAGCCGGTTGGCGCCCGAAAGCGAACCTCCCCTCCCGCCGCAAAAGGACGAGGCGAGCCTAATTCGGGAGCGGATGTTCGAAGGGCGCGCGCCATATAGGATGCCAAAGACGGATCGGGAGCAGAAAATCGGAACGTCCTTTTATAGCTCGATGCTATCCGACAATTTCTACTGTCGATTTTCCGTTATTATCGCAACACCTCCACCATAGCACAGGATTGTTGGTCAAAATTAGATACATCTAAAGATATAAGACTTGCAAAAATTTTCCATATCCAAAGGAGTGGCCAATTTTTACAATATGCCCAAAGAGATGATTTAACGCCGCATTGTCCTGCGGTAGAAATCGATTTCGGGCAATCTCTTCGCGATCTATATCGAATTTATGGCACACTGGAAATTTTTAATGTAAGTAAAGAAATGAGGCCGAAGCCATGAGAATCGGTCCGGGGGAGAGGTCGTATGATTGATGCAACGCCACCAAGTGCCGTTCGCGGCTTTTTCCTGAGCGTCGGACTGTCGATCATTCTCTGGATCGCGATCGCCATCCCCATCATCCAGCTGGCCAACTAGAAAAAAATCATTTCAGATCGTGCCGAAGGCCGGCTGCGGCTTGGCGGCCGCTTTTTTGCGACGCGCCCGCGCCTTGTCCAGCACCGGCTTTTCGACAAAATGCCAGGACAGGGCAGCGAGCGGCAGGGTGCCGACAAAGCTCGCCAGTGCCAGCAGCCGATAATCGTCGGTCCGCAACACCCCCGCCAGCAGGACCATCACGGGAAAGGCATAGATGTACATCCCGTAGCTATAGTCGGGCCACCGCCCCGAAATCGCGCCGTGGCGCGACGTCAGGAAACCGCCGCACAGCACCGCATAGCCCACGAACAGCGTCTGGACATGGACATTGAGGTTCCAGCGATAGGCAGCCACGTTGGCCAGACCGAGCAGGACCAGAAGCAGCCAAGACAGTCTGATCCGATGACGCAGGATTTCCGCCACCATGCCGGCGGCGAACAGCGTCCAGAGACGGTCGATGCTTTCCACCCAATAGACCCCGCCTTTCCCGCCCATCGCATGAACCAGCGCGGCAACGGCAGGAACATGCACGATCAGCGCGCCGGCCAGCGTCACGGGCGCCACGAGGGTCAGGACCAGCCGGGGCCGGGCCAAGCCCGTCAGGCCCAGCAGCGCGAGCGCGAGATAACAGAGAAATTCAAAGCGCAGCGTCCAGAGCGATCCATTGACGACGCAGGGCGCATCGCCGCAGATTATGCCGGTCAGGCTGTAATGGCCGCCCTGAAGCGCCAGATTATAGGCAGCGAACCGCGCCGTCTCTCCGCCGAAATAGGCGGTGAGCGGCGCGGCGGTGAACAGCGCGCCGACCGCCACGGTCAGAAGGACGGACACGCACAAGGCAGGCATCATCCGGGCCAGGCGCGACATCATGAAGCGGCGCACATCGGTCTGCCGACGCAGGCTGCCATAAACGAGAAAACCGCTGAGGAAGAAGAAGCCGTCCACCGCATACACGGACAGGGGCACCCCCAGCCAGTCGCTGAACGGGTCCTTCCCCATGACGCGATGCACCTGCCAGTAGCAATGCGTCAGGATGACGGCGGACGCCAGAACAAGACGAACGAGCGTCAGATTGTTACGTTCCGGTTTCAATAGTTCGTCGTTGATCGTCATCAATCGCGATACCCTTTAATTCGCGGCCGGTCGGTTTTTCACTGCCACGAAAAGGAATGATTAGAAACACTTTAACTTTCCGCCTATTAGAACGGCACTCTCGACAGAATCACAGCAGGTACCGGTTTGCAGGACGACACGCATCACGCGCTGCGCGAGTTGACGGCGGGCAGCAGAAGCACGCTGGCGGGATTGCTGTTCCTGACCGCCGCGCTGGCACTGTTCCCGATCATCCTCGCCATTTACTGCATCCTGGTTTTCGACGTGGCGATGGTGGCGCGCAGCGGCGAAAGCCTGCTGGGCATCGTGCTGCTGATGCTGGTCGCGCTGGCCTTCACGACCGGTCTTGCGTTGCTGCGGTCGCGAATCCTGCTCCAATATGCCAATGCCATCGACATCCGGCTGGGCGCGACAACGGCGGCGATGCGTGGCCGTTTGCCCCATGCGGACGGCAGCCGCGCGCAAGACATGCAGATCGGCCATGCGCAGGACAGCGTTCGCGCCGCGCTCGGCGGACCGGGGACGCTGGCGGCATTGGACCTGGCTGCCTTCCCCCTCTTCCTGATCGTGCTGTTCCTCCTGAGCGGCTGGCTGGCGCTGGCGCTGGCGATTGCGGGCCTGATCGGCGGCGCGTTTCTGCTGTCCGGCTGGCGGCGCGCCCGGTCGCTGGTGTCCGCCATGCTCCCGGCCCTGACAGAGCGCCATCTTCTGACCGAAAATCATCGCCGCCACCACGGTCTGGTCCGCGCGCTGGGCATGCGCCCGACCATGGTAACGGAACGGCGCAAGGCCGAACGCCGCGTCGCCATTCCCGCCTGGACGCTGGACCGGCTGGCCACGACCCAGAGCGTCATCGGCGCGATGCTGCTCAACACGCTGTTCGCGGCGCTGATCGCGATCGGCGCGATCCTTGCAGTGTTCGACCGGGCCAGCCTGGGGATCGTCATCGCGTCCGCGCTGCTGGGGTGGAAGGCCATGGCGCCCTTCGCATCGGTCGCCGGCAGGCTGCCGGAACTGGCTTTGGGCTGGCAATCGCTGCGCAATCTGGGAACGTTGCTCGGCGCGGCTCCGGCCCAGCCGGACAAGCTGCCGCTGCCCGCGCCGGAAGCCAGCCTGCGGGCGGAACAGGTCGCCGTGGCGGCACCCGGCACCCGCACGGTTCTGCTGCGCGACGTGAGCTTCGCGCTGACGCAAGGCACGATATTGGGAATCATCGGCGTGGCCGGTTCGGGCAAATCCTCCCTGCTCAAGGTGCTGGCGGGGATATGGCCCACGCTGGCCGGGACGGTGCGGCTCGACGATGCCGCTCTCGACCAGTGGCAAAGCGACATATTGGCGCGGCACGTCGGCTATATGCCGCAGACCATCGATTTGTTCGACGGCACGATTGCCGACAATATCGCGCGCTTCACCCCCAACGCGCAGCCGGACGACATTATCGAGGCGGCGACGGCGGCGGGCATCCACGACATGATCGTGCGGATGCCCGAAGGCTATCTGACGCAGGTGGGGGAAGAAGGCTACAGGCTGTCCGTCGCCGAACGTCAGCGGATCGCGCTGGCACGAGCGCTATACGGCAAACCCTTCCTTCTGCTGCTGGACGAACCGGCGACCCATCTCGACGGCCGGGGCCAACAGGCGCTGAGCGAAGCGCTGGCCCGGGCGCGGGCGCGGGGGGCCATCTGCGTCATCGTCGGCAACGCATCGGCCACCGTCGATGCGGCGGACTCTATATTGGTGCTGCGCGACGGCGCGGTACAGGATTTCGGGCCGAAACAGGATGTGCGGCAACGCCTGCTGGAAGCGCGCAAGCCCGTCAGAACGGAAAAGACCGGGACGCCCAGCGCAGACGGGCAGGAGCAGTGAGATGAATTACCAGTTGCCCAGCACCTTCGTCGCGGATGACGAGGCGGAATTGTTCGCCCATCCCGAGGTCGCCCTGCGCCGCAGCGTCCGCATCAGCCTGATCGCGGTCGCCGCGCTGTTCCTGTGCCTGTTCCTGCTGGCGGCGGTCATCCAGACGCGCGGCGCGGTGATCGGCCAGGGCGAGGTGACGGTCGAGAGCCGCGTCAAGCAGATCGCCCATCCCAATGGCGGCGTCATCGCCGAAATGTTCGTCAAGGAAGGCGACCGGGTGCAGAAGGGACAGAAGCTGATGCGGCTGGACAGCACCGTGTCGGCCACCAGCGCGGCCCGCATGGGCGACAGCGTGGACCAGCTGCTCGCCGCGCGCGTGCGCCTGACGGCCGAGCGCGACGGGCGGCCGGCGCTCGGCTTCCCGGCCGAGATGACGCGCAACCCGACGCCCGCCGCCCGGCTGGCGATGGCGCAGGAAATGCAATTGTTCGAAGCCCGGCGGCGCGCCCGTGCCGGGGAACAGGCGCAATATGCCGAGCGCATCCGGCAGGCGGGCGAGGAAATCCGTGCCTTGCAGGCGCAGGCTGCGGCCGCCAACAAGCAATCGCAGCTCATCGCCCCGGAGCGGGAGGGCGTGAAGTCGCTCTACGAACGCAAGCTCGTCACCATCTCGCGCCTCAATCAGTTGGAGCGCACCGCGGCGGATCTGGAAGGCACGGAAGCCTCGCTGGGTGCGCAGATCGCGCAGAGCCGGGCGCGGATCGCGGAATTGCGGCAGCAATCGATCCAGGCGGATCAGGCGGCACGGGCCGAAGCGGGCAATCTGCTGGCCGATGTGCAGTCCCGGCTCAACGATCAGGAAATCCGGTCCGTCACCGCCGGGGACAGCTATGACCGCAGCCTGCTGCGCGCGCCCTATGCCGGGATCGTCGACAAGCTGAGCTATTCGACCGTGGGCGGGGTCGTGCCGCCGATGCAGACGATCATGCAGATCGTGCCCGATTCCGACCGGTTGACCATCGAAATCCACATCAGCCCCTATGACATCGATCAATTGCATCTGGGGCAGAAGGCCGTGGCCCGCTTCACCGCCTTCAACCTCCAGTCCACGCCCGAACTGAGCGGCACGGTGGCGCGGATCGCGCCCGAAAGAACGGTCGACGACCGGACCGGCAACAGCTTCTACAAGGCGGAAGTGGAAATTGACGAACAGCAATTGCGCCGGTTGGGAACATTGCAACTCAAACCGGGGATGCCCGTCGAATGTTTCGTCCAGACGGAGAAACGGTCGCTGCTTTCCTATATCACCAAGCCACTTCGCGACCAGTTCAACCGGGCTTTCCGCGAGAATTAATCATCATCTTGTATAACCGACGATATAATTCCTTGCTTGTACGGCCAGATTTTAATCGGCATGCTGCAATTGCGAAGGTGAATATTGGCGCGCCGTCGCATTGGGGGGTAATGTCATGTCTGTTCTGGAACGGGTCAAGGCGATCGTGGGCAAGCAGATCGGCCGCGATCCTGCATCGCTCGATGACAATAGCGATCTTGCCGAGGCGGGCTATGAGTCGCTAGATGTGATCGAAACGGTCTTCGCCATCGAAGAAGAGTTCGGCATCGACATACCGTTCAATGCCAATGTCGGGGATTCGGTGCAGTTGCGGACGGTAGGCGATATCGTCACGGTCGTCGAAGATGCGTTGGCGAAACGCCAGAGCAGATGAAGCGCGTCGCCATCACCGGACTGGGCGCGATCACGCCCGTGGGCAAGACGGCGCCGGAAAGCTGGCGCGCCGTCGCTGCGGGCGAGAGCGGCATCGGCCCGATCGATATCGAGCGAGGCGATCTCGTCACCTGCCCCATTGCGGCGCAGGTGAAGGATTATGATCCCGCCGATCATTTCCCTGCCCGGCAGTTGGCGATGCTCGACCGCGTTTCGCAATTCGCGGTCATCACCGCGCGCGAGGCGCTGGCGCATAGCGGCATCGATCGGGATGACCCGGCGCTGCGCCAGGCGCCGACGATCATCGGCGTCGGCGTCGGCGGCATGCAGACGCTGGACGATAATTTCGCCCGGCTCTATGGCGAGGGCAAGCCCAGGGTGCATCCTTTTTCCATACCCAAGCTGATGACGAACGCTCCCGCCAGCCAGATCACGATGGATCTGGGCTTGCGCGGCATGGCGCTGGCCGTCGCCAGCGCCTGCGCCTCGGGTGCCCATGCGCTGGGGCTGGCGTTCAAAATGGTGCGCTCGGGCGAAGCGAAGATCGCGGTCGCGGGCGGCGCGGAGGCTTGCATCACCGCCGGCACGATGGTCGGGTGGGAGGCGCTGCGCGTCCTGTCCGCCGACACCTGCCGTCCCTTTTCCCGCAACCGTTCGGGCCTCGTGATCGGCGAAGGCGCGGCAACGCTGATCCTGGAGGAATGGGACCATGCCCGGGCGCGGGGTGCGACCATCTTGGCCGAACTGACGGGCTTCGGCGCAAATGCGGACGCCGCCGACCTGACCTCCCCCAATGCGGAGAGCACGATGGAGGCGATGCGGGCCGCACTGGCGGACGCCCGCCTCAGCCCCGCCGACATCGACTATGTCAATGCCCATGGCACCGGGACCGCGATGAACGACGAGGTGGAAAGCGCGGTCATCCGGGCCGTGTTCGATGGCGCGCCGCTGCCGCTGGTGTCGTCGGTGAAGGCGGTGCTGGGGCACAGCCTGGGCGCTGCCGGCGCGCTGGAAGCGGTGATGACGGTCAAGGCGCTACAGGAACAATTGGTGCCGCCGACCGCGAACTGCACGGACCCGGACCCCGCGCTGGGGCTGGACTTCGTGGCCGAAGGCGCGCGCCGCACGCCCGTTCGCCACGCCCTGTCCAACAGCTTCGCCTTTGGCGGCTTGAATGCGGTGCTGGCATTTTCGGCGGCCGGATCGCCGGACTGATCGCCGGCCATGACACTCGACGCCCGAGCCGATGCCGCGCGCGGCTATGTCTTGCTGGGCGTGTTTCACCTGCATATCCTGTTCGCGCTGTTGAAGCTGGCGCCCGATCCCTCCGCTTTTTCCGCGTCACTGCTGCAGATCAAGCTGCTGGCTGGGCATGTGTCGGCCTTTTTCTTCCTGGGCGGCATGGGGGCGAGGGGTCTGAAGCGACGAACGGTCGAGTCCGTCGCGATGCAGTCGGTCATGCTGCTCTTGCTGGCGGTGCTGTCGCATTTCGGCGGCTTCGCTTTGAATGCGCTGATCTATGGGCCGCCGGCGACCCTGCACGATCTGCTGCGCACATTGGTCCGCCCGATCCTGCACGGCACCGGCTATTCGACGTTCGTGGCCTGGTTCTTCGTCGTGCTCGCGGTCATCCGCCCCCTCGCCTATCTGTTCGAACGGAGCAGGATCGGCTTTGCGGCGGCAGTCACGGCGATCGCGATCGTGATCGCCTATGGGGAAAGCCGCCACTGGCCCTATAATCTTTACGAATGGCGCAACTGGCCGTTTGCCGGCCTGTTCTTCCTGATGGGCATGCGCCTTTCGCGCTCTTGGCAAGTGCCCGCCATAACGGGCGCGGGCGGGTTGTTGCTGTCGCTGGCGGCGGCGTGGTTCAATGGACCGGATCTCTGGCGCAGCGGGCTGTGCTGGACCTGCAATCTGAACTTCCTGCCCTATCCCATGGTGGGCACGGCGGGCTTCATCCCGCTGGCGTTGGTGCAGGAGGTGGGCTTCCTGCTGTTTCTGCTCTGGGTGTCCCGGCTTGACCGGCCGGTCTGGCCCCGGCGCATCGCCCGTTGGTTCGGTCGCTACTCGCTGCAATTCCTGCTGCTGCACGGATGGGTCATCACCGCTTTCTATCCCTTGCTGATCGGCGCGCTGGCCAATCAGGAGAGGCATCTGCTGCTGGCTGCGGTCCTGCTGCTCAACGCGCCGATCCATGCCTTGCTGTTCCATTTGCTGCGGCCGATGCTCGACCGGGCCATCGCGCTGTGCTTCAGCCTCAGCAGGGGGCTGGTGACACGGATCCCGACGCTGCGTCTTTCGGTTCGGACACGCATTCCGGCCCCTTGAGGCTGCCCTGCGCGGCGGCGCGGAACGCATCGCCAAGCGGGGTCAGCCGGCCGTCGCGGGTCAGCAGCGCCGATCCCAGGTCGAGATTGTCGAGACCCGCATAGGTTCCGAACCAGGCATGGCGCTCCACGAAGTCGAGATCGTCCATCATCTGGACCGCCCCTTCGAAAAAGGCCTGCTGCTGGGCGGCGGAAAAGCGATCCGGCCTGTCCCAGTCCGCCAGCGCCCATTCGGTGACCCAGACGGGGCGGCCATATTGGGCATGGACCTGCTCCAGAAAGCGTTTGAACAGGCCGATGTCCGGGTCCTGCGTATAATAATGGACCGCGATGAAATCGACGCGATAGCTCCGCCTCTCCGCCTCCGCCATGAAGCGTCCGAGCCATGACTGCGCGCCCAGCGTCTGTTCGCGCGACGTGGCGGGGGACGACAGGCGACGGGCGGCCGCCATCAGGCGCGGCCATTGGGCGAGCGCCTCCTCCACCGTCATGGCGGCCTGTTTCGGCTCATCGGGTTCGTTGAACGCCAGCATGACGGCATGGGTTTGCCCGGCGCTGTCCTGCCGTCCCCAATGCATCGGCACGAAGCGCCTGTCCGATTGGGGGGCACGCTTCGTCCAGCTATAAAACCAGCGCGCGCCGAGCCGGTCGATGTCGCGGATCATCCGCGCCTCGCCATGAAGCGGCCAGGTGCCCACGCCGATCTTTTCGGGCTGCTCGATCCTGTCGGGGCGGGCGCCGTCCCGCGCAATGGCGGGCAAAGGCGCGAACCACAGGCCAAAAAGCATGGCGATCGAAAAAAACCGGCGCGCCGGCCCAATTCGATCCTGTTTATACTCAATATTCATCATCATTGTCATAGTCATGCCTATGGCAATAGTTGCGACTGGCGTGCTTTTGCTGCATTGAACAAAAAATCCCGTCGAACGGGTCAGGGGCAATAACGGTCAGGCTATCGTGTCATATCTTCCCGCACAATCCTTGCCGGGCCTATCGAACCTGCAAGGCGTAAAACATATCGATCTTGATCGGAACGGCGCCGCTTCGCACCCCGCGGAAGGCGAAGCCATGACCGTTTTCTGGCGTTCGGGCTATGCGGTCGGCCATGTGCTGCGGCTGGACGACGGGCGGGAAAAGCGCATGGAGGCGGGGACGCCGCCCACGCCTCACGCCACCCTGCCGCCGCTCAGCGTCAGCGTGGTCATCTGCACCCGCGACCGGCCGGACGAACTGCGGCGCTGCCTCGCTTCGCTGCCGCAGCAGAGCGTGACCCCAGCGGAGATCGTTGTCGTCGACAATGCCTCGCGCGACGGACGCACCCGCGAAGTCGCGCTGGAGGCCGGCGTCGTCTATGTGCGGGAGGACCGGCCGGGGCTGGACTTTGCCCGCAACACCGGCGCCCTGCGCGCCACCGCCGACATCATCGCCTATACGGACGACGATGTGCTGCTGCACCCGCAATGGCTGGAGCATCTGCTGGCGGCCTTCGATGAGCCGTCCATCGGCGCGGTGACCGGCCTGGTGCTGCCGGGCGAGCTGGAAACGGCGGCGCAACGCCATTTCGAAAGCTATTGGAGCTTCGGTCAGGGCTATGATCGGATCGATTTTCGCGCCGCCGACTTCGCGGCGACCTCCGCACAGGTCGTTTTCCCCGCGTGGAAGGTGGGCGCCGGGGCCAGCATGGCCTTCCGCCGCGATGTTTTCGACCGGGTCGGCTATTTCGACGAGCGGCTGGATGTCGGGCAGGCCGGCTGTTCGGGCGATTCCGAATATTGGTACCGTCTGCTCGCGGCAGGGATCGATTGCCGTTACGAACCCACGGCCATTGCCTTTCACTTTCATCGCCGGGCGATGGAGGGACTGTCGCACCAGATCTATTCCTATATGCGGGGCCATGCGGCGGCGCTGATGGTGCAGAACGAACGCACCGGGCTGCGCTGCAACCTGCGGCAGGCGCTGTGGCGGATGCCGCGCTGGTATGCGGGGCGGATATGGCGGCGGCTGCGGCAGGGCCGAACCATCGAGGACCGCTTTCTGAAGCAGGAAGTCACCGGCTATTTCGCCGGCCTCCTCTTCTACTGGCGGCAGAAGCGCCCCCATGGCTGAGGCCCCGCGCGTGTCGGTCATCGTGCCGGCCTATAATGCGGAAGCGACGATCGAGGCGGCGCTCGACAGCCTGGCCGCCCAGAGCTTCGCCGATTGGGAAGCGGTGATCGTCGATGACGGGTCGACCGACGCGACAGCCGCCATCGTGGCCCGGCGCGCGGCGCAGGACAGCCGTTTCCGGTTGGTGCCCGGCGCGCGCGAAGGCGCCGCGGCAGCGCGCAATCGCGGTATTGCGCTCGCCCGGAGCCAGTGGATGAGCTTCCTGGATTCGGACGACTGGATCGATCCCCCCTTCATGGCGACGATGCTGGCCGCGCTGGAGAGCGCGCCCGCCTATCGCGTTGCCTATTGCGGCTATCGGCGGGTCATGCCCGATGGGACGATGACCGCCGGCGCGGTCGATCCACGGGTGCAGGATGCACCATTTTCCATATTTGCCCGGACCTGCGCAGTCACGATCAATTCCCTCATGATCGACCGGCAGATGGTCGTGGACGCAGGCGGTTTCGACACCAGCCTGCCGACCTGCGAGGATTGGGATCTGTGGCAACGTCTTTCCCGCGCAGGCGCCCAATGGCTGATGGTGGACCGGCCTTTCGCTTATTATCGCGCCTCCCCCGGATCGCTGACCCGCGCCAGCCGCCAGATGCTGGAGGATGGCCGCAAGGTGGTGTTCCGCGCCTTCGGACCCGATCCGCGCGTGCGTCATCCCCTGCCCTGCCATGCCGCGGGACTGGACGATGCCAGCGGGCTTTCGCCGGAGGAGGCCTATGCCTGGTTCGCCCTGTGGAACATGGTGGTTGCGCTGACCGGTGGCGACGACCGCCTCATCGACCGGGAGGTTTTGGCCGCGCTCGGCCACGGGCCCGACCGGGCGGAGGCGCTTGCCAACACGATCGTCGAGGCGCTGTCGGTCAGTCTGCGGACCGTGCCGGCCCGGCTGGCGGCGCGTTGGCCCGATTATGGCAGCGCGCTGGATCGGCTGTTCCTCGAAATGGGACAGGCCTGGGCCGATCCCCTCGCGGAACGGCGGATGCGCTATGCGCTGGATCACAAATTGCTTTGTCATGACGACCTGTCGGCGCCGCGTCCGCTGGGCCTGACATTGGGGCTGCGCATGGCCGCCGATGCGCCCACGGTCACGGACCTCGCCGGCCCGCAGGATCGGCTTTACGCCTATGTCATGCAGGGCGACAAGGTCGCCGCCATTGCCGAACCCGCCATGCTGGGACGGTTCGACCTGCTGGAATGGGTCGACCAGAGCCGCTTTCCCGATCCGGCGCGCAAGGCCATTGGCGACTTGATCGGCGCACTGGCCGCGCCGGTCGCCATCCGGCGCGCGGAAAGCCGGCACGGCATCGGCGGGCGGTGGATGGAGCGGATCGCGCGCAAGCTGGGCACGGGCGATGAATCGCGAGGGGCACGAGCGGAAGGCGCGCGGCTGGTGGACCGCCTGCCCAGACTATATCCGTCCGGCGGTCACAATCACGCTTTGGCGATGCTGGCGGTGGAGGCCCGCGCCGAAGCGTTGGAGACGCCCAGGCCCGCTCCGGCCGCGCCAGCCCTTTCGCAACCGCCTGCCGAAGCGGCGCGCGACGGGGACCGGAAGCTATTCTGGGACAGCTATTTCGCAGTGGAGGATCCCTGGAATTACGGATCGCCCTATGAGCAGGAAAAATATCGCCTGCAATTGTCCCTGTTGCCCGACCGTCCGGTCGCGAAGGCGTTGGAACTGGCCTGTGCCGAGGGGCGCTTCACCGCCATGCTGGCGGAGAAGGTCGGCCATCTGACCGCCACCGATATTGCCGAGCCGGCCGTGACGCGTGCCCGTGCCCGATGCGAAGGCAGGGGCAATGTCGATTTCGCCGTGCTCGATCTGTCCCGCGACCCGTTGCCGCAGGACATGGACCTGATCGTCTGTTCCGAAGTCCTTTATTATCTGGACGATGTCGCTGAATTGCGAGCGGTGGCCGCACGGCTGGCGGCGGCCCTGGCGCCCGGCGGCGTCATTGTCACCGCCCATGCCCATATGATCGGCGACGACCGCGACCGGACCGGCTTCGACTGGGCCAATCCCTTCGGCGTCAAGGTGATCGCGCAGGTGCTGGAGGATATGCCCGGCCTGATCCTGGAACGGTCGATCCAGACCGAACTGTATCGCGTCGACCGCTTCCGCCGCGTGGCGGAGGGAGAGGCCTCTGCCGCGCCCCTGATCGAAAGCCATGCGATGGAGGCGCCGCTGGACCCGGCGGTGGCGCGGCGGGTCATCTGGAACGGCGCGCCCACGCTGCGGGCCGAGGCCGTGGACGAGCGCCGTCCCACCCTGCCGGTGCTGATGTACCATGCGGTCAGCGACGATGGGCCCGATGCCTTGCGGCGTTATCGCGTGACGGGCCGGGATTTCCGCGACCAGATGCGCTGGCTGCGGTCGCATGGCTATCATGCGGTGACGGGGGATCATGTCCAATGGCATCTGACCCATGGCGAGCCCTTCGCCGGCCGGCCGGTCTGGATCACCTTCGACGATGGATTTCAGAATTTCGCCGATCACGCCTGGCCGATCCTTCAGGGACTCGACCTGACGGCGGAGGTATTTCTGGTGACCGATCATGTCGGCGGCACATCCCAATGGGATGCCCGGCACGGGACGCCCGCACCGTTGATGGATGCCGCGACCATCGCGCGACTGGCGCAGGAGGGGGTTTTCTTCGGCTCTCATCTCGCGTCGCATCGCGCGGCTGACGGCCTGTCGAGCCGCGAACTGGCAAGCGAATTGCTGCGATCGCGGGCGATGATCGAACGGTGGATCGGCTGGGCGCCGCGCGCCGTCGCCTCCCCCTTCGGCGCGACGGACGGCCGCTTCGGCAGGCTGGCCGAGCAATGCGGCTATGGCCTGGCGCTGGGCGGCGGCGTGGGCGCGGTGAGGCTGGGCGACTGCCCCTTCGACCTCAGCCGGATGGAGATACGCGGCGACCGCACGGTCGCGGATTTCGCCGCAATGATGGAGGCTGTGCGATGACCGACGAACGGCTGGTGAGCATCGTCATCCCCGCCTACAACGCCCGGGCGACGATTGACGAAACGCTGCGCAGCGTTCGCAGCCAGACCCATCGCGCATTGGAGATCATCGTCGTGGACGATGGGTCGCGCGACGAGACCGCCGCCATCGTGCGGTCCCACGCCGCCGCCGACCCGCGCGTGCGGTTGATCGAAACGCACAATGGCGGGGTCGCCGCCGCGCGCAATCGCGGCTGGCAGGATGCCCGGTCGGACCTGATCGCCTTTGTCGACGCGGACGACCTGTGGGCGCCCGGCAAGATCGAGCGGCAAATGGCGGCGCTCGACACGGCGGGTGCCGAGTGCGGCCTGGTATATTGCTGGTCCGCGAAGATCGACGTGCACAGCCATGTCACCGACAATCGCGACCGGCCGATGCGGGACGGCTGGGTTCTCGACCATCTGTTCCGGGGCAATTTCATCGGCAATGGCAGCGCGGCGCTGGTCCGGCGGCAGGCGTTGATCGACGCCCGGGGTTTTGAGAGCGGATTATGGCGCGCCGGAGCGCAGGGCTGCGAGGACATATTGTTCTACGCCCGCGTCGCGGAACGGCACCGCTTCGCCGTGGTGCCGGACTATCTGGTCGGTTATCGTTATCTGCCCGACAATATGTCCAGCAACATGTGCCGGATGCTGCGGTCATGGATGATGGTCGTCGATGAAATGGCCGCGCGCCATGGCGACAAGCAGGCAGTCCTCAAGGAAGGGATGGCCAATTATGCGATCTGGCTGGCGCGCCGGGCCGTGTTCCTGCGCGACGCGCGGCAGTTGACGGCGCTGGTCGCGATGCTGGCACGGCCGCAGCCGCGCCTTGCCGCGCATATCCTGTTCCGCTCGGTCCCCGGTGCCGGCATGCAGCTTGCCAGGAGTGCCGCGCGACGCCTGCGGCAGCGTCTGCGCGCCCTTCGCCATGGCCGTCGCGCGCAGGCGCCCGCGCAATCCCATATTTTCGCAATCGGGGATTGTGCACCATGACCGACGCAGCCATCCCCGAACCGACGCAGGGCAAGCGTGAACCGGGCGCGGCGCGCGCTTCCCTGAGCGACCTCCACCGGCTGCTGGCGATGGTGGGCAAACCGCGCTGGGCGACGCCGACGCTCATCATATTGGGCCTGATTTCCTCGCTCGCCGAAACCGTGGGGATCACGTTGATCCTGCTGTTCCTCTACACCGCCAGCGGGCAGGTCGCCGCAGCGGAGGGCGACGGGCTGGTCGGTCAAGTCCTGCGCGACGCCGTCAACTGGTTCGGCAGTTCGACCGAGCTGGCGCTGCTGATCCTGGTGATGATCGTCGCGCGCGGGATGCTGGCGCTGGTCTATACGCGCATCAGTTCCACCATCGGCGAGCACATCAGCGAGGCGGTGCGCAACCGCATTCACGAACAATATCTGACCGTGTCCTACGCCTTCGTGCAAGAGCATGAACAGGCCGAACTGATGGAGGTGCTGGGCACCGAAAGCTGGACCATCGCCAGCGCCTATGCCGCCTTCACCCGGCTCATCATCAACAGTTGCTCGATCCTGGTCTTCGTCCTGTTCCTGCTGGGCATGTCGGTGCCGATCACGCTGACGGCGATTGTCGGCACGCTCATCATCTCGACGGCGATGCGCTTCCTCTCCAGCCCGGCGCGAGCCCATGGCGGAGAGGTCAAGGCCGCGCACCGGAGCTTGGGCGAACATATGCTCGTCACCCTGCAGGGGATGCGGACGATCCGCGCCTATGGGCAGGAGGGCTTCCATCATGAACGCTTCATCCAGTCCTCGGCCGCGGCGCGGGAAAGCTCGCTGGCGATGCTGCGGCTGTCCGCCTGGATTCCGCCGCTGACCGAGATCGGCTATCTTGCCATATTGTGCACGATCATCGCGGCGGCGGGCTGGTGGCAGACCAGCTTCGCGGTGACGTTGGGCGCGGTCGTGCTGCTCTACCGGCTGATGCCGCACGTGCGCGAACTGGAAACCAATATGCTGTACATCGCGCAGGTGCAGCCGCAACTGCGCTCGGTGCGGTCGATGATTCAGGAGGATGACAAGGCGTATCCGGTCGACGGCACGCTGCCTGTGAATGCCGTTGCCGAGGGCATCGACTTTCACCATGTCGACTTCGCCTATGGCGAGGATCAGCCCAATGTACTGGACGCCGTCTCCTTCACCCTACCGGCGGGCAAGACCACCGCTCTGGTCGGCGCGAGCGGAGCAGGCAAGACCACCATCGTCAATCTGCTGCTCCGCCTCTACGCCCCCGTGTCCGGCGAAATTCGGGTCGACGGCGTCCGGCTGGACGACTGCCGCCGCACGGAATGGCTGGGGATGCTGAGCGTTGCCGGGCAGGATGTCGATTTGATCGAGGGCACGGTGGTCGACAATATCCGCATGGCGCGGGAGGACGCGTCGGAGGAGGATGTGATCGCCGCCGCCCGCAGCGCAGGCGTCGCCGAATTTGTCGAAAACCTGCCTTATGGGTTCGAGGAATGGGTGGGACAGGAGGGGCTGCGCTTTTCCGGCGGGCAGCGCCAGCGCATCGGCCTCGCCCGCGCCATATTGCGCCAGCCGCGCTTCATGATCCTGGACGAGGCGATGAGCGCGCTCGACCGCGATCTGGAAAACCGAATTCGCCATGCCATCGACAGCCATATGGCGGGGCGGACGATGCTGATCATCACCCATCGGCTGGAAACCGTAAGGACAGTGGATCACATCGTCTGGATCGAGGGTGGCAAGGTCCGCGCTGCCGGCCCGCCCGCGCAACTGATGGCGCAATCGCCCCGTTTCGCCGCCATGTTGGGCAATCCCGATTCGCTGGAACCGGTCGACTGACGATTCAGCGCATCCAGGGAGGGAGTCCCCGTGCCCCCCGCAAGGCGGCGGCCCAACCGGCGAGACCATAGCCCATCTGCCGCCAGGCCCCGCGACGACCGAAGCGCAGGAACAGGAAAACAAGGGACAGGCCGACCGCTACCGGCAGGCGGGCGGGTGTGCTGTCGCGCACGACATGCAGCTTGTTGCGCTCGTCCAGATAGATGGGCAACCGGGGACGCCGGTCGATCGCCTCGGCCGATCCGGTGGTCCCGCCCTGTCCATGCATGACCCGCGCAGCCGGCGCGAAACCCAGCCGCATGCCCCGCGCCCGGCCACGCAGGCACCATTCCACTTCCTCGGCATAGAGGAAATAATCCTCCCGCATCAGGCCGGTCACGGCGACGAAGCGCGCGCTCATCAGCATGGACGCGCCCAGCAGATAATGCATGTCCGCCTCCACCCGCCGCGGATCGACGGGATCGGACAGCGCGCTGCCATGACCGATCGATTCCGCCCGCGCCATCCATGACCGCCAGCGTCCGCCATGCGCCTGCACGCGGCCATTCGCATGATAGAGCGTGCCGCCCACCGCGTCGCAATCGCCGCGCTCCAGTCGATCGACCAGAGCCTTGAGCGCCCCCGGCTCGGGCCGCGTGTCGGGATTGACCACCCACCAGGCATCGGCGTCGGGCCGCGCCTGAATGCATTGGTTGACGCCGCCCGCATAGCCGAGATTACCGGGCGCCAGCAGCGCCATCGCCGACTGACCACCGGAAAGCCGGTCAGGCACCCGATCTCGCAGCGCCGCGAAAGCCTCCTCCCCGCCATTTTCGCAGATCACGACCTCGAAATCGCGATGCGCGCTTTGCTCCAGCGCCTGGAGACAGGTGCTGATTTCCCCGGCATTGCGGAAACCGACGATGCAGATCACGACATGCATGTCCGTCACCCCCGACCGAGCGCCAGTCGATGCGCGTGGACAAAGCGCCAGAGCCGGATCTGCACCAATGTCGCCAGCGCCGCCCGACGCTCCGCCATGGATCGCAGCGCGGGGCTGCGCAGCACCGCTGGCACATGCGCCGGGATGGACAGCGGCAACAACCAGTTGCGCATGACCCATTTGGCTGTGCCGAAGCGTTGGAGGCGGAACAGGCCGTAGGTTTCCGCGTTCAGCCGCCGCCATTTATTGCGCAGGTCGCTCCAGCTCACCCGCGCGGGATGGTCGACCACCGCCTGTTCGGCATAGCCGATGCGGTACCCCGCATCGCGCGCGCGATGGCACCAGTCCTTATCCTCCGACACGCCGTTGCGGAAGCCGCCCACCCTGTCGAACAGGACGCCCGGGCAGAAGAGATTGGCAGTCACGGTGAACGCCTCCTCCTCAACATAGCGGCGATTGTCGAAGGCGAACACGCTCTCAAAGGCTTCGGGTCCGGTGATGGCGCGGTCCCTGTCGACCGTGACGGCCATGCGCCCGCCAACCAGATCATGCCGTTCCAGCGCGGCGACGCCTTCCTCCAGCCAGCGCGGATGGGGCGTGCAATCGCAGTCCACGAACGCCAGATAAGCGCCCCGCGATGCCGCCACTCCGCCATTGCGCGCAGGCCCCGCCCCCTTTTCCGCCACTATGACCAGTCTGGCCCGGCCCGCCGTCACCATCTCCATCGCCGCCCGGTCAATGGGCGATCCATTATCCGCAACGATGATTTCGAAGCTGTCGCGCGGCTGGCTCTGCGCCTCCAGCGCGTCAAGGCAGGCACCGAGCGATGGCAGGTCGTTATAATGCGGGATGATGACGCTGATGCGGGGAAAGGCCATGGCTATCGGCCCCTGCTCGCCCGCCAGTCGGCCAGGCTTTCGGCCGTGGGGTGAAAGACCAGCTCGCGCTTTGTCGCGATGAGTTCGCACAGCTCGGGAATATCCATCTCCCACCAGCGGCTGGCCTCAAGCTGTTCGGCCAGGGCCGGTTCGAACCGGTCACGCAGCTTGCGCGCGGGATTGCCGGCCATGATGGCATAGCGGTCGACATTGCGCGTGACGATGGCGCCCGCGCCGATGATGCTGCCCCGGCCGATGAACTTGCACCCGGGCAGAATCATCACATTGTGACCGATCCAGACATCATCCTCGATCACCAGTGTTTCGTCCCAGTGGATATCCCGGTCCACCGCCCCGAACTTGCGTTCGTACAGCGCGGGATGGGTCGTCATCGCCTGATAGGGGTGATTGATCGGCACCGACCGCACGCTGCTGCCGATGGAGCAATAGCGTCCGACCCGGATCGGCCCGGGCATTCGCCAGCGGTCGAAACAGCCATAGGAATAGAGGCCGACATCGATATCGTAGCGTTCGCGAAAATGAGTCCGCAGCCGTTGATTGTCATGTTGGGTCCGCCGCCAATGCCAGAGCAGCGCCCGTTCGGCCAGGCTGCGCACCAGCTTCATGAACCGACAACTCCTGCGGCGCCGGCACGGCACGCGCGGATGGCAACCATCATCGCGCCTTGGCGAAGGCCGTGGACCGACCGCCCTTCAGCGATTCGTCGACGAACTGCATCCACAGATAGACAGGCACGCCTTCCTCGACAAAGCGGAAGCGTTCACCAATCTCATCGCCCACAGGTTCCAGCAACCCGCCCTTCAGGCCCGTCTCGATGGCGGCGGCCAGCTCGATCTGGCTGGCATCCAACTCGATCGCCCCGGCATGGTGCAGGGCATGATCGGCCAGCGCAATCAGCGCGGCGCGGCGGCCCTGATCGTGAATCCGCTGGATCAGGCGCAGGCTGCGTTCGGACAGGCGCTGCCGCGTTTCTTCCGTCGCGAGATCCAGCGCATAGGCGACATCCGACCGTTCGACCATGGTGGCCTGCCGGTCGAGCGCCGCGATCCCGGCATGCTGGCTCAGCAGGCTGGCGATGTAGGGAAGGCCCCCGGAAACATGCGCCACCAGATCGATGGCGTCGTCCCGATAGTCCAGCCCGCAACTCGCACTGCCCAAACCGATGAGTTCGCCGACCTCTTCCGCCGTCATATTGGGCACCTGGAGGCCCAATATGTTGCGGCGGATCGAAGGGATATGCTCGACCAGTTCGGAAAGATTGCCCGCGACGCCCGCCACCACGATCTGCACGCGGGTGGAGCGGTCGGACAGATTCTTGATCAGTTCGGCCATCATCCGGCGGAATGCGCCGCTCGGACTGCGGTCGAACTCATCGAGGATGATGAGCACGCGCGTGGCGGAGAGGCGCGCGAAAAGCTCGCTGATCTGATGCGGCGTGACTTCGCCGGGCGGGAACAGGTCGGCCATGGTCCGGCCGCTTTCGATTTCCGCCTGGGTCGGATCGTAGCCGGAATGGAACAGCAGCGGGATCGACCCGGCGATCGACCGGAACATGTCGCTGAAGGACGATCCCTCCCCGCAGGACGTGTAGCAGACGATATATTTCGCCTCGTCCGCAAGGCCGGAAACTACGCGCAACAGCGACGTCTTGCCGATGCCCCGCTCGCCATAGATGACGACGTGAAGCTGCTGATCCTCGATGGCGCGGATCAGCCGCGTCAGGATCGCGCCGCGCCCGGCGAACATGGCGATGTTGGAGACGGGCTGGGATGGCGTGAAGGCGTCGCGCAGCTTCGCCCGCGCCCGTTCCAGCTCATCGCCCCGGCCATGATGCAACTGGTCGGTGGCCAGCACCTTGAAATGGGGATGGCGGCCCTTGTCCCTGGCGCGCGTCCGGGCGCCGGACGCGTCATGGACAGCCGGGCGAAGAAACCGCCCTTCTTCCTCCAAAGCGTCCGGCGATTTTTTCGTCCATCTGGAGAACCAATTCAAATCCATGCTCCCGCGCTGAAGACATGACGCGCGTTCAGCAGAGCCGGTTCGCTCCCGTCAAATCTTCGACCTACACCCTTTATGTCGGGTGCAACGCACAACTGCTAGACAAAACTTAAAGAAAAATTGTGAGCGGGGCATGGTAGGACAAATATTAGAGATAGGCGCCCCGGCTATCTGTCCCAATTTCGGTCGGACGTATATTTCCGGCCAGATCATGGCTGAGAACCGCGCTCGCCGACCGTTTGCACGGACTGCCCGGCTGGAGGCGGTAATCGCCCCCGCCTGCCCCGGCGACCGGCCCGGCCGTCGTTGCTGCAGGTGCAGCATAGAGGGGATCGTTGCGCAGGCTGTTCGACGTTCCGAAATTTGCGCCCAGCCCCGCGAAATCCTGCGCGAAGCTGGCCCCCTGCCCCACCAGGTCGCCATTGGCGGACCGGAACTGGGTGAAATTGTCGGTGCAGCCGACGCCATGCTTGTACGCGAAATTCCCTGTCCTCGTCCCTTGGGCCTGAAACACATCGCCCTTGCAGTTCAACTGGACGAAGATGTTGCCATGCTGGCGAATGAACTTGCTGTTCCGCTGGGCCGCCCCCTCATCATAGGCATGGTTGGACCGACCATGATCGTTGAAGCCGGCAAGACTGTTGTTGCAGAACAGAATATTCGATGCGCCCAGCGAAGCATTGTCGGGCGTAATTCCCGTCATCACCGCGCTGGTGGCGCTCACAAATTCATAGACATTCTGGATCGCCGCCTTGTCGGTCCCGGTGACGCTGAACGGCGCGTTGAGATTTTCCGCGCCGTAAAAGCGGTTGAACGCGTGGATCTGCCCCGTGGCCGATCCCAGCGATCCGGTCCGGCGGATCGTCGAGCCGACGACCAGATAGCCTTCAACATTGAACACAGCGCCGCCATTGTCGAGCTTCAACCCCCGCCAGACGCGCCACTGCCCGTTGGCGCTCGCCCCCACCAACTGGCTCGTCGCCCCGGTCAGGGTCATGCCGTAGACATAGGCGTCGCTGTTCGAGAACATGCCGGCCGCCTGGCCATTATTGTCATAGTCGACATTGTCGAAGACGATCTCCAGCCGCGTGGCCGCCTCGCCCGCGAAGGACGAAGTCGTCGTGCGCTGAATACGCAGGTTGCGAAGATGGATGCAGCCTGTCGCGAGCGGCGCCATGATCGACCCGCCCGACCCCAGGCGCGGGCGTGGGCCAGCGACGATCAGGCGGGCATCCCCGAATGCGGCGTCGGGATCACGCTCCACGACGACCGCCGCCAGCTTCTGCGTCTTGGCAATGGCGGCGCCGCTGCCCAGCATGATATCGCCGCCCGCCATGACGCGAATGCGGCATCCGTCGATCCCGCTGCCGCTTGCGCCATAGGCCGACTGGATCGCATCCAGCGCCGCACTCACCGTCAGGAAAGGCAATGTCTTCGCGGCCGACGCGAGGGTGGAGACGAGGCCGGTCCCGTCATTGCCGTCCACCGACACATAGGCCAGCGGCGGCGCGGCACAACGACCGACGTCCTTGCGAAAATAGCGGGGGGAAAAGTCCCGGCCGCGCGCCATGTCCGCGCTCCTGACCACCGATGCCGCACCGCCGACATGGGGGTAAACCTCCGCATTGACGGTGATCGGCCCCTCCGCCAGCGCCGAGATGTCGGTGGCCGGCAAGGCATGGACGATCACCGCATTCTGGTCGCCGGATCGCCCGGAAACGGTCGGCGTGGACGCCAGCACCGCAATGGTCGACGTGCCGTCCGAGATCAGAAATCTGACAGCCGCCACCTGCCGCCCGCCACGCATATGATAGTGGAAAGCCACCAGTTCGACGGGCGCTTCCGCCCCGCCGATGCTGTTGCCTACCAGCAAACGGTCCGGCGTCACCCAGTTGGCAAGGGGCCGGGGACTGGTTTCACCACTGTCGTTGGTCACGCCCGCAATGATGTCCGTGGCCAATATATAATCGTTCAGCGCGACTTGATTGTCGGTAAGGCTGGCCTGGGCGGGATAGACATTCCGTACCCTTTTGGTCGTGAACATCGTCTCCGGCACGGTCCTGATTTGCGCACTGGCGTCGAAGCCCTGACGCAGGACCGTGACGGGCGCCAGCGCGAGATCGGCGGGCGACACCATCGTCGCCTGCCATCCGTTTGCCGCCACATTGCCAATCACCGCCGCGCTGGCGCCCGGTGCGCCCGGCCGCCCCCCGGTCGGCCCATATCCAAAGCCGAACCGCATCAGGCATAACCCATGATGCTGGTCTGGCCGGTAGTGCCGGTGGCCCGGATATAAGCCGCGCGTACCGGGACGATCTCGCCCGCTTTCACGGGATGGGCAACGTCCGCATCGCTATCCACCGCGCGCAGCATGACGACGCCGTCACCATCGACTCGCAACGCCTTGGGCAGCGGCGACAGGGGCTGGGTGTCGTGAGGCTGGATGAGGAAACAGTGACGCGCCGGCGAAAACGCCGTGTCGTTATGGGCTTCGAACTTGTCCATATATAGCGCTCCTTTTGTTCTTTTTTTGTTCTTATTCAGGACGCGATGCTGTAGGACAGGTTTTTCTGGCATTCCTTCGTAAAAATTTCAGCGGGCGCAGCTTTACAGCGCGTGGTGCAACGCCTTGTCCCGCAAATTGCTGAAATAATCGATCGTGGCGGCAAGCCCTTCGCGCAGCTGCGTGCGCGGCTCCCAGGCCAGCTTTTCGCGGGCCAGGCTGATGTCGGGCCGGCGCTGGGTCGGATCGTCGCTGGGCAAGGGCAGGAAGATCAGTTCGGATTGCGATCCGGTCAGTTCCACAACCGTTTCAGCCAGTTCCTTGATGGTGAATTCGACCGGATTGCCGATGTTGACCGGCCCGATAAAGTCATTGTCCGTGTCCATCAGGCGAATGAATGCTTCGATCAGATCGGCATAATAGCAGAAGGATCGCGTCTGCGACCCGTCGCCATAGATGGTGATCGGCCTGCCCTCCAGCGCCTGGATGATGAAGTTCGACACCACCCGGCCGTCCCCCGGATGCATGCGCGGGCCATAGGTGTTGAAGATGCGCGCGATCTTGATGTCCAGCCCATGCTGCCGCCGATAATCCATGAACAGCGTCTCGGCGCAGCGCTTGCCCTCGTCATAGCAGGACCGAATGCCGATCGGGTTCACATTGCCCCAATAGCTTTCGACCTGCGGGTGGATTGCGGGATCGCCATAGACCTCGCTGGTCGACGCCTGGAACACGCGGGCCTTCAGCCGCTTCGCCAGGCCCAGCACATTGATCGCGCCGATCACCGACGTCTTCGTCGTCTGCACCGGATCGTGCTGATAATGGATCGGCGAAGCCGGGCAGGCGAGATTGTAGATATGATCGACTTCCACATAGAGGGGGAAGCAGATGTCGTGCCGCATGAACTCGAAACGCGGATGATTAAACAGATGATCCAGATTGCTCTTGTCGCCGGTGAACAGATTGTCGACGCACAAGACCTCATCGCCCCGCGCAAGAAGGCGGTCGATCAGATGAGAACCCAGAAAACCGGCGCCTCCAGTAACGAGTACGCGCTTACGCCGATAATCATTCTGCGCCATGTCCGTTATTTGCCCCTGCAATGCCTCATCCCATGGCTATGCCATCGAACCAGCTTGTGACGTTCGAATCTTAAGAAATTCCCCTACGCCGCTTTAGCTGTCTTATTGCGGGGGGATAGAGACAATCGAACGGCCGACACCGGATTTTTTATGAATTTGCTTTGGGCAAGACAGTATCGGCGCCAGCATCCGCGGTTGCATTCTTCACCCGATAGACAAGAGCCACCGTCGCGCCCAGCATCGCAAAGACCAGCGGATGGTTGTCCAACTGGCTGAGAATCGTCTTGATGACCACGAAATTGGCTAGTGCAATGACGAGCGGGATCAACAATTGCGTTTCCCGATCGCGCGCATTCTGGACCGCCCTTGCCCCCGCATGGATGGCCGTGCCCACCATGCCGAAATAGCAGATCAGGCCGGGAATGCCGACTTCCAGCGCCACGGCCAGCACATAGGTATCGATCGTGCCGACGCCGGCAGGGTTGAAAAAGCCCAGCCGCGTCGATCCGCGCCCCATGCCGTAACCCCAGGGACGTTCGACGACCATGGGAATGCCCGCGCGATATTGTTCCTGGCGGGCTTCGTTACTGGCCTGCTGCGCGCCATTGCCCCAGACCATCGCGCTGATCCGCGGGACGAACATGGTCGACGCCATGAAGGCGATCAGCACGGCCGGATAGGCGAAGAGGACGGCCGTGCCGATCAGACTGTCCCTGTGCGTCGCCCGCCGACGATAGCCCCAGAAGAAGAGATAGAAGAGGAAAGACAGGGAAAAGCCGACAATGCCCAGGCGCGAATCGGTCGCGACGATGACGATGAAGATCAGCGGCAGCATCATGGCCGCAGCGATCCGGACGATCCAGTGGCGCGACACCACCATGAAATGCAGGATGAAGGGCGTCACGAGACTGAGAAATTCAGCGAGATTGAGGCTGGTGCTGAACTTGCCCTGCACGCGGTAGACGCCGGTGGCGGAACGGGCCGACCCGCCGAGAATGCGCTGCACGCTCTCATCCCCCACCGCGAGGAAAGACGGGATATGCCCGGCCCAGGGCAGCCGCCCCAGCCGCTGCTCCCACAGCCCCATGAGGCACAGGATCAGCGCGGCGGCCCACAGCAGCCAGACAAAGGCCGTCATCCGTCCCGGCCGCGCGAAAATATAGGCGGCGGCGAAAAATATGAGCATCCAATACAGAACGGCGACGACGACCTTATCCGCCGAATTCCCCGGATTGTCGGAATAGCCGACGGAAAGCACCGCCATGATCATGAAGCCGACGAGCAATTTCCATGTCCATGGCGCGCTCTTCAATATGCGGGTCATTTCGCCCCGCATCGAAGGCGATACGGACAGGCAAATCAGGAAGAGCAGCAGCAGCGGAAAACTGAACAGGCGCAGCGCCGTGATCCATGGCAGCCCCGGCAGATCGAGCGCCAGATAGTCCGGCCAGAGCAACTGCGCGACGAGGAAGCCCCAGAAGCAGCCGACCATCAGCGTCGCAGGCGGATTTTCCGTATCCGGCAGGATCCACACCAGCATCAGCGCGAACAGCGCCAGCGGGGCGAGCAGTTCAACCAGCAGGCTGCTCGCGAACAAAGCCAGCAACGCGCCATAGACCGCAGCCAGGCAGACCACCGCCGCCAGATGGATTTCCCGATGCCATTTGCGTTTCGGCGGCGGCGTATAGCCGCTCAACGCGAAGCCGGTTGCCGCCGCCAGGCCCTCGGGCGCCTGCGACAGGCTCATCGGGAAAGATCGCCCATCGCATGGACACTCATGCTCGAAGCGCAGTCCATGCTCCAACTATATCTGCCCATGACGAAATGAATCCGCGCCTGTTGAAATAGATCAAAGCGAGCGGATACCCGCGATGTGCGCGACCTGTAATTGGCTTTCACCGCCCTTTCAACCTCCGCCAGTGGAGACGTCAAAGAATTATGCGGGCATGCAGGCTCGCCCGGCGCCGAAAACCTGCGAACAACGGAGCGCCTGTTCCCCATCCAGGACTTGCGCGGGCCAAAGCCTTGCCTATTGATCCAGCAAAAGTTTTTTCCTGTTGGCCCGCGCGGCAAATGCAGCAATGAAGCAAATCTTAACCATGATCGTGGCATCGCCATGTTTCGGAAGATCGGCGGGTAATGGATACTGCATATAATGACGACTGACCTTGTGGCCATGCCGGACGGTCCGTCCCCGCTCGCCGGTATCAAGACGCGACTGCGGCGCGGCATGATCTGGGTGGGCGTGCTGAGCGCCGTGCTGAACATATTGCTGCTCAGCGGCTCCCTCTACATGATGATGGTCTATGACATGGTCCTGCCGGGCCGCAGCGTCCCCACCTTGCTGGGGCTGCTGCTGATGGTCATCGTCGCCTACAGCTTCCAGGGCTTTTTCGAGGCGTTGCGGGCGCGCATCTTCATGCATCTGGCCGCATCCATGGAAGTGGACCTCAGCGAGCGCATTCACCGGCTGGTCGGCGCCATCGCCCGCCGATCCCCGGGGCGCGATCCGCTTCAGCCGGTGCGGGACCTCGACCAGATCCGTTCCTTCCTGGCGAGCGCGGGTCCCATGGCGCTGATGGACCTGCCCTGGATGGTCTTCTTCATCATCGTCCTGTTCCTGCTGCATCCCTATCTGGGCGTCACCGTGCTGCTGGGCGCGGTGGTGTTGGTCGCGCTGACGGCCATCACCAACAAGCTGACCGCGGCGCAGACGGTCCGCATGACCAAAATCGGCAATATCCGCACCCGCATGGCCGACACATCCCGCCGCCATGCCGAAGCGCTCTATGTCATGGGCATGGAATCGCGCATCCGCACGGCCTGGACGACGATCAGCAACCAATATCTCGGCGCGCATGAACGGGTCAGCAATGTCGTGTCGACCATGAGCACGATCAGCAAGATGGTGCGCCTTCTGCTCCAGTCTCTGGTTCTGACGGTGGGCGCGCTGCTGGTCATGAACGGCTATGCCAGCGGCGGCGTGATCTTCGCCAGTTCGATCCTGTCGGCGCGCGCCTTCGGCCCGGTCGAACTGGTGATCGGCAACTGGCGCACGCTGGTTTCCGCGCGGGACAGCTGGAAGCGGCTGGAAGAAAGCCTGCCGCAGCTGGGCCTGGAGCGTCCGCTGATGCCGTTGCGCGCGCCCCACCGCGCGCTGTCGGTCGAGGACCTGACGCTCAGCCCCGCCGGATCGGACGAAAGGACCGTCTTCAACGTGTCGTTCCTGGCGCAGGCGGGCGAAGCCATCGCCGTGCTGGGGCCGAGCGGTTGCGGCAAGTCGACGTTGGTGCGCGGGCTGGTCGGCATATTGCCCGCCGTCACTGGCAGCGTCCGGCTGGACGGCGCCACTTTCGACCAGTGGGACAGCGACGATCTGGGCCGTCACATCGGTTATGTGCCGCAGAATGTAGAGCTTTTGACCGGAACGGTGGCGGAGAATATCGCCCGCTTCGAGCCCGATGCCCCCGCCGATCTGGTGATAGAGGCGGCGCGGCAGGCGGGCGTGCACGACCTGATCCTGCACCTGCCTGAGGGGTATGACACCCAGGTCGGCACCGACGGCGCGCGCCTGTCCGCCGGACAGCGGCAGCGAATCGCACTCGCCCGGGCGCTGTACCGCGACCCGTTCCTGCTGGTGCTGGACGAACCCAATTCCAATCTCGACGCGCCGGGCGAGGAAGCCTTGTGCGATGCCGTGGCCATGGCCAAGACGCGAGGGGCGGTCGTGATCGTCGTCGCGCACCGGCCGTCGATCCTGCAAGCGGTGGACATTGTCCTCCTCATGCGGAACGGGCGCGCGCAGGCTTTCGGTCCCAAGGAGCGGCTGGTGCCGCATCTTCTGCCATCGGCCGCGCAACAGGCCTGATTTCTTTCCCGCTCAGGCGGGTGCACGACTGATTTTTCGTGCAATGCGCAATATCCCCGTTGTGCTGTATCAGCAGCCCAGCGACTTGGCCTAATATCAAGGCGCAATGAGCTTGACTCATTGCGCCTTGGTTAAGCCCGTGCGGCGCTTGAGCATTTCCAATCCGTGATGCGCAGCATCTCAGCGGGTTGATATAAGGTGCCGGTACGCCATCGACCGGCAGCCTCAATATGCGTTCCGGTGAATGATGACCAAGGACGTCCGGATGAGAATGGCGATGTCGCCGAGGATGGACCAGTTGGCGACATATTCCAGATCGCTCTGCAACCGTTGTGACAGGTCGTGGCTGCGGACGGTCGCCCCCCGATACCCCCTGACCTGCGCCAGACCGGTGATGCCCGGCTTGATCGTATGGCGCAGCCAGTAACGTTCATCGACATGCCAGAACAGATGCTCGCCCGCCAACGATCCCAAGGCATGGGGACGCGGGCCAACCAGGCTCATATCGCCTTCGATCACGTTGAACAGTTGCGGCAGTTCGTCGATGCTGGTGGCCCGGATCAGCCGCCCCACGCGCGTGATCCGGTCGTCCGCCCGCGAGGCCGAGCGCACACCGGCATGATCGCTGCTTTCGTCATACATGCTGCGAAACTTGTAGACGTGGAACAGCCGGTTGCTGCGGCCCATGCGGGTCTGCTTGAACAGGATCGGCCCCCGGCTGTCGATCTTGATCCATAGGGCGATCAGGATCATGAGCGGCGAGAGCAGCACGACGGCGGGCACCGTCAGCGCTAGGTCCAGCATCCGCTTCAGCGCGCGGTTGCCAAGGTCGAGCGGGCCGTTGGAAACGCATACGCCCACCACCGGCAGGTCGGCCTCATGATTGACCGGGGAAACGCCGATCAGTTCGGGCACCAGCAATTCGCCCCAGCAACCGGTTCCCTTCAGGTACATCGCCCATTGCGCGCGCCGTTCGGCGCTGCAAGACACGACGATGCGGTCGGCCCCCGCCACCAGCGTGGAAAAATTATGCAGCATGAACGGATCGTCCAGCCGGGGCGCAATACCCTGCGCAGATGCGTCGATGACTTCGAAATAGGGCGGCCCCTTCATCGGCGTGTCGTCCACGACCAGGATGCGGCGATAGAAGCGCGATCCCAGTTTGCGGGTCAGGCGGATCACCGGCAGGCGGACGGCGATCAGAAATATGAGACTCAGGCCTGCCCCGAGGAAAAACGCGATGCGCGATATGTCCTGCGCATTTTTGAAGGTGAAAAGCAAAAGCGTATAGACGGCCAAAGTAATAATCAGCGCGCCGACTATTCGCCCCATCGCCCGCCGGGTCGACGTCAGCGCTTCGAAACCATAGCATCTCGCATAGAAGCTGGCGGCCATGAACAGCGGGACGACGATGAAGTAAAAGGCAGATCCGTCGGCCTCAGCCACGCGGCCGGTGCGCAAGACATGGGCGGCGGCGAAGGCGATGGTAACCGCCAGAAAATCAAGGACGATCTGCGTACAATAGACAGCGATCCGGACCGATTCCGTCGTCGCAAACAACCGGGCCGGCCCGAATATCGAGCCTTCCTGCGTTGTCGGCGCCGCCGAACTATACACCGTCATCCGGTCTTCGCTCCCATCGAAACACATGCCATCCGGCTGCGGGACTTCCGTAGTTCATCCCGAATCAATGGCGCAACGCTAAACATCGGATCGCGCGAGGCGCATTTTGGGACAATTAATCAGGATCAATTAAAATATTCTGGTCGGGATCGCGGATTTCCCGGCATATCTTCGCCGTCAGAATAGTTCCGGGCCGGCAGACTTCACCGGCCCGGCCCAGCATCACATTTCGTTGATAACCGTTCCGATGACTTCGACCCGGTTCGCCCGCATGTCGGCGATCAGCGTCTTGATGTCGTTCACATAGCTCATATTCTTGCGCGCCACGACCAGTCCATAATGCGCGAGCATCGCCACGATCTGGGCATCGGCACAGGCGTTGGTCGGCGCGGTGTCGAAGAGGATCATGTCATATTCGCGCATGCAAAGGTCGACCAGCGCCTTGAAGCGCGGCCCCGCCAGCAGTTCCTGCGACTTGTCCGTGGGATCGCCGGCGAACACGACCGACAACGAAGGAAGGACGTCGTCATGGATCACTTCGCCGAATTCTATGGCGGAGTCTTCAAGACAGTCGGCCAATCCGCGCACCGGCCGCGAAGGAACAATGTAGGACTGAACATGGGGCGCGCGCATATTGGTGTCGACCAGCAAGGTCCTGACGCCGGCCTGGGTCAGCGCCACTGCAAGATTGACGGCGAGGAAAGACGTTCTGCCCGCCTTGCTGGGGGAACAGATCGCCAGCGCGCGGCGACCTTCCTTCAGATGCTGCGACATCAGCTGGGTGCGCAGCGCACCGATGGATTCCCCTTCCGGCGAACCGGCGCCAAAGGTTATGACCACTTGATCGGAGAGATGGAACTGCACCTCCGGCTGAGAGGGGGCCATCGTCTGCTTCTCGCTATCTGCCGGGCTGTCCAGAAGCTGCCCGTCTTGGTTGTCGCTCATTGGGATCTCCGCGCTCTGTGCGGTTGGACGATATGGCCCGCTCAGGCCGATGCAGGACGGGGGAAGCCGAGCCAGTGCAAAACGCTCCTGCGCTGCTCGAGCGCAGGCTGGCCGACGATGACGCCGATCACTGGCGCGCCGGTCAGTGCGAGGTCTTCAGGACCCCGCACCCGCCGGGCGAGCAATTCGGTGCCAAGCGCGATCAGCAGGCCCAAAGCCAGGCCGACCATGGCCGCGATGCCGACGATCATGGGAACATTGGGCCAGGACGGACGGCTCGGCGCGACGGCGCTGCCCAGCATGGTGAGGCCGCTTTCGTCGGAACTGGCCTGGGTGCCCAACTCCGTGGCGCGGCCCATCACCTTCTGCGTCTGATCGCGCAGCACGTCGATGGTCGCCTGCATCTTGCGCAGTTCATCGATCTTCTCCCGCTTGGCGAGGACCCTGCCCTGCTGGGCCGCGACCTGACCGTCGATCGACTGACCGCCGCCGCTCGCCGCCCGCGCCGCCGCCAGGGCGCTCGCCTGCTCCCGCGCCGCCGTCGCCGCCAGCATGGCCCGGTTGTTGCGCATCGCCACCAGATCGGGATGGTTGGGGCCCAGCGTCTGCGTCATGGTCGCGATCTGCGCGTCCAACTGCGCGAGTTGCGCCTGGGCGGGCGACGCCTGCGGGACGACCACGCCGGGCATGGACATCGGGACCTGGCTGGACAGCGCCTTCAAACGGCTGGAATCGGCGTCGGACCAGTCGTCCTGCAGGACGATGCCATTGGCCTTTTCATAGGCCGTCTTGCGCTGCTGCGCCTCGGTCAGTTGCCGCCGCAGCGCCTCACCCTGACTGCGGAACCAGGCTGCGTTCGACGCAGCCCCTTCGCGCCGGAAGGCGATGCTCTGGTTCACATAGGCCGTGCGCAGGGCATCGGCCACCTTGCGCGCCGCTTCGGGCGAAGTGGAGGAATAGCTGATGTCGAGAATCGCGGTGCCGGGAAGCAGCTTGACCGCCGTATTGCCGACGACGATCTGGGTCAGCCAGCGGCGAAACCCCCCATCTCCGGGACGCGCCTGTTTTTCATAAGCCTGCTGAAAGCTGGGTTGCTTCATCCAACCAAGCTGATCGACCACTGCGCCGGCGAAGCGATAGTCGGTAATCAGTTCGATCTGCGTGTTGGTATAGGCGCGGGCAAAGCTGTTCGATATGACTTCGCCGGTGATCGGATCGGGCTTCATCACGTCGAGCATGACGCGGCTGTGCGCATCATAGCGTTCCGGAACGAGTTCGGCGACCAGGAAGGCGGCCGACGCACAGGCCAGGGTCGACAGGATGATGAGCAGCCGATGCGCCCAAAGAACCCGGAAAAATTGTAAAAAGCTCATTGCGCGCCTCCCCGGCCTGCCGCTTAGAAGAATTTCTGACCGACGACGATCACATCCTTGTCGGTGACGACATCGTCCAGGCCGACCCGGACTTCATGGCCATCGCGCGTCACCTTCGCACGCTTTTCCGAACCCAGGGCGGTCAGCCCCCCGCTCCGCGCGATCGCCATGCGCAGGGTCATGCCCGGCTCGATCCGGTAATTGCCGGGTGCGTTGACCTGGCCGTAGACATAGAATGTCGCCGCTTCCGCCAGGAAGATCTTGTCGCCGGCATTGACTAGCGGGTCCTTGTCGGCCCCTCCGGTCGCGATGTCCTTGACGTTCAGCCTGATTTCTTCGCCTGACGCCCGGGTGATGGTGAGCATAGTCCCGCCATTGTCCTTCGCGCCGCCGACGCGGGCGAGGATTTCCGAAATGCGATAGGCACGGTCGATGGGCACGATGCCCGGCGACGCGACCTCGCCCAGCACGACGACATAGCGGCTGGCATAGGTGGCGATGGTGACGTTGACGATGGGATTGGCGAAATAGCCGCCGGACTTCAGCCGGTTGCGGACCTCCTCCTTCAACTGGAGAACGGTCTTGTTCGCGGCGACGACATTGCCGATCAACGGCAGTTCGATGACCCCATCCGTCTGCAATTGCAGGCGCGCGCGATAATCGTCGCGTCCCATGACGCTCAATTCGATCACGTCGCCCGGCCCCAGGACATAGCCGTCGCTGAGCGTGGCCTGCGCCGCCGCGGCAGGAGCGGCGGGTACGACCGCCTGCTGGCCGGCGACGGGCGCGACCGGCAAAAGCCCGATCATCAGCCAGGCGGAACGGAACAGACCCTTCAGATGCATGACGCCTCCAACTTTCCCATATTCTTCCAACTGCCTTAAAAAGCAGTATTCACCCGCAACCCCGCCTGGTACGAATCATAATCGTAGAGCGCACCATTGGCATTGCGTCGTTGATAAGCCGTTTCCAGACCGATGGTCATCCTGTTGCTGACCTTGTAATCCAGCCCAGCCAGCACGCGCTTCATATTGTCGTGATCGATGCGCGCGGCGGTGATGCCCGGTTCATAATTATAATCGCGCACACTGATCGACCCTGCCAGCAAGGCCGTCAATCGTGCGCCGAGGGCATAATGGATCCTCAGTTCGTGATTGCGCCGCAGGACGTAATTCGCATCGAAACCCTGGGACGTGTCGACCGACTTGCCGGTTTCGCCTTCAATCTCCATCCGGGACAGGCTGAGCTTGGCGTTCGCCTTCCAGTTGATCCCGCTGAATCCACCGCGGCCGTCGCTCAACGTGACGTCGGTGTAGAAGACTTCGCCCCCGACCTTGAGCTGCGCGCCCACGTCGCGGCTGAACATCAGCCCGTAACGGTCCGCGTCGAAACTGGTCAGCGCCGGCGTCAGCAGGGGCGTGCGATTGGGATAATCCACTTCCCGCCGGCCGACATACAGCGTGATATTGCCCACCGCCGGATGCACATAGAGCAGCCCGCCGCCATAGCTGACGGACCGGTTGTCGGCGGTCTTGCGGGTGGCGGCGCTGTTGCGCGCATCGTACCAGTCGACCATGGCGACAGGGCGCAGACCGATCTGTCCGCCGCAACTGACCGTCGCGCCCGCGCTCTTGGCAGTTTCCACATTCCTGGAACTGTCTCGCGGATCGACCGCCATGATGTTGAGATCGGCCAGATCGCTTTGCCGGCGACTGAAGCTGCCGCGCAGCTCCGCCGCGCAGATCGGCAGGTTCAGATAGAAATTCCCATCCGCCTCGATCCGCTCACGATTGAGGCGGCTGTTGCGCGCATAGAAGTCATAGCCCGCCGATGCGCTCAGGGTCAGGCGGTGGGCGCCGGTCGGCAGGTTCAGCTTTACAGCCGCATTGGGGGAGAAGCGCACATCCTCCCGCTCCAATCCACGCGCTTGCGCCGCCGCCGCACTGCCGCGCGCGACATTGCTGTCATACAGCATCTCGCCGCCCAGATCGAACTGGAGCCGCCTGACCTCCTCTGCCTGGGCCGGTGACAACAGGGCCGCGCCAGCCAGCAATGCGGCGCCCCCGGCGCTCATGATTTTCATTCCGATGATTCCCCCAGATCGGCAATGGCGCGGTTTCATAGCCGAACTTCCGCATTTGACCATAGGCAGACCGTTCATCGCCGCCCCAGAATGATACGACGCGCGGTGCCCGCGAAATTGCTGAGGCTTTCCTGCCAGCGCGCAGTGCGCGCCGCCTTGCCGACGTCCAGTCCCGTCACCGCGGGGCGCGGCTGCGCCGTCGCCAGGCTGGCAGCGAGGCGCGCCCGCACCATGCGCTTGCGCCGCGCCTGGGCGGGCTGCATCAGATCGACCTCGGCGATGTCCAGCGGCTCGGCGACGATCGCGCCCCGCGCCATGGCCATGTCCAGCAGCGCCTCTCCGACAAGGGAGCGAGTCATGATGAGGCTGCGCCCCGCCTGTTCCTCGAACGTCGGATAACCGCTTTCCCCGCCATACCAGGCGTCGGCGCAGGCGATGTCGGCAACGCCGCCCACGGCATCCGGGCAAATCTTGCACCGGAACTGGACCTGGCTCGACAAATGCCTGCCCCAGCTATCGGCATAGCGCATTTCTCCGCTGCGCCCATCGGCCGTGACGGCGCGGGTCAGGCCCGGCCAGCCATGACCGCGATAACGAAACTGCACGATCTCGTCCGGCTCCAGCCCCATGGCGCGGATGATTCGGTCGGCGCCATCATGGCTGGGCAGGCCGCCGCAGAAAAAGGACAGCATCACCGGGACCTGCGCGGCGACCCGTGGGTCGAACCGGGCATATTGGCGCAACGCCGAAACGTCGCAGGGCTTGCCGACAAAGGCGAAGCGTGCTCCGTCCTGCAATGCCCGGTCTATGGCGGCGAGCGGCGATGACGCCGCATAGCGCGATCCGGACCCCGCGATGATTTCGTCGGCGCTGTCCGACCATCGGATGCGATTGCGCGTCGGCTGGTCCGGATCCGCATCGACATGCAGGACGCGGTCGACCAACCCGGTTTCGAGCGCAACGGTCAACAAGGCTGTCAGGGCGCCCCCCGACGATCCGGCATGGCGAACACCCTCATCGCCGGCATGGCCGGTCATGGTGCGATGCCACGGCCCCCAGCTATGGTGGCGGTGCGGCGCATCCTGCCACGGCGCAACCTGCGAACCGGGGCAGGAACCGGCGATACGCGCCTCGACCGACGCGGCGATGGGCGCGACCTGGCGCGGACGGCTATAGCCGGGCGCCACGGTTTCCATCGTCACCGCCCCGTCGGCAATGCCCGCGCAAAGGCCGCATCCGGCGCACAGTGCGCCGCGCTCGACGCGCCGCAAGGTCGGGGAGGATGCGATCATGCCGCCGCCTCTCCCCCTGCGCGGGCGAAGAGCATCCGCAATTCTTCGCGATAAACGTCCAGCATCGCATCCACGCGCTTCATCCCTTCGGCCTGCGCAACGGCGATGGCTTCCCTCTCGTCCAGCGCCCCCAGCACATAGGCGAGCGCGGCATCCGTGTCCTTGCCGTTCACCGGCACCATCCAGCGATGGCCAAGCATGCCGAACAGGCCGTCGAACTTGCGGCTATAGGCGACGGGCACGACCGGGGTCCCCGCCGAATAGGCGCCGATGCAGGCGTGCATCCGCCCGGCGACCAGGAAATCCAGCCCGGAAATATAGGATTTGGCTTCGCTCGGCCCGGCAAATTCCGGCACCCGCACCGTCATGGGAAATTCCGCCGCCAGCCGGTCCGCCAACCGGCCGTCATCGTCGGTCGGATCGCCCTTGCTGGTCGCGTGCAGCACCAGATGGACCTCCACTCCGCGATCCAGCAGCGCGGCGATCAGTTTGCGCGTGAACTGCGCATAATCATGGCCGAGACCGAAACGATTCCGTCCGCTCTCCGCTTCATGGAAAAGCAGGCCCGACGCATTGACGCCCACCTTCAGCCGCCCCTGCCCCGCCAGATGGCGGCGGCTCTCATAGGGCAGGACAAAGGCGACATCGACCGCCAGCCTGATCCGCGCGCCGGGCGCCATCTCCCGGGCGACGGCAAGCGACTGGTCGTCGCGGGCGACCACGCTGGCCGCGCCCCGCATCGCCCATGCGCCGAACAGGCGATAGCCCCATTTGGTGAAAGGACCGATGGTTTGCGGCGACAACAGCAGCGGCTTGCGACGCGCCAGCGTCAGCATCTTGGTCAGCCACAGAAACAGGAACCGCTTGGGTCCGTAAATATCGGCGAAGCTGTCCCCCGCCCCGATGTCGAGCACGCAATCGACCCCGCCCACTGCCTTCAGGAAACCACCTGGCTTCACCAAGCGGGCAGTGTCGATCGTGAAGCTTTCGATATCGGGGCCACCGATGCGCGGCGCATCGCCGTCCCGCATGCTCATCACCAGAAAACGCGGCGACAGGTTCATGGCGCGCGCAACCTGAGAGGCCAGCGCCAGATTGGCCAGGGTCAGCGCCCCCACCCCCAGATTGCCCGAACTGAGCGAATGCCACAGAAGACCGATCCGAATCGCACGAATATCCGTTCGCAGCACAGGCTGCTCTTCCTTTGCCGCCATGTTCCCGGCCTGCGCTTCGGCCTCCATTACATCCGGCATGTGCGAAGAAGCATCGATCAAGCGATACCGCCATTTTGCCAATGCAATATGGATGCACCGAAGCCGGACATGCCGCTATTCATCCCCAAATTGCCGGGCCGAGACAGCCGACAAAGGGCGCAGGGAGTATTTCCGATCATCATCCGATCTCGAACTTTTAAAGTAAATTAATAATCTTCGCACTTGCGAAAGGCCCATAACCTATTTTTATAGCGCGTAACAGGGCATTAACGATCTACCTGCAACTTTGCGGCTATCCCCTTTTCGATGGAGAATTTCTCTATGGCGCCACCGTCGCTACGCATTTGCCTCGCAGGTTCCGGGGGCGGGCACGTGCGTCAGTTGCTGGATCTGGAGCCATTCTGGGCTGGGGGCGACTGTTTTTTCGTGACGGAGGATACGGCCCTGGGCCGTTCCATAGCGGAGGATCACGACACTTGCTTTGTGCCGCATGTCGCGCTGGGTCAGGCGCGGCTGGGGGCGCCATTGCGGATGCTGGGCGCGGCCATGCGCAACATGGCGCGGTCCGCCGCGATCGTTTTTCGCAAACGCCCGGACATCATCGTGACCACGGGCGCGGGTTCGGTCTTCTTCACGGTGCTTTGGGGACGGCTGGCCGGCGCCAGGATCATCGCCATCGATTCCTTTGCCCGCTTCACCGCGCCGTCCGCCTTCGCGCGGCTGGTCGGGCCGCTGGCCCATATCCGCATCGCGCAGTCGAGCGAAGCGGCACGGCAATGGAAGGCGCTGTGCTTCGATCCCTTCCGGTTGCTGGAAGACAAGCGCCCGGAAAAGGAACCGTTGCTGTTCGCCACGGTCGGCGCGACATTGCCGTTCGACCGGCTGACCCAAATGGTCGCACAGGCCAAGTCCAATGGCGACATCCCGGAAAAAGTCCTGGCGCAGGTGGGCACTGGCGGCATCAGGCCGGCAGGCATGGAGACGGTCGAAACATTGCCGTTCGATTCGATGAAGCAAATGCTCCGTGAAGCCGACATCGTGGTGTGCCACGGCGGCACCGGTTCGCTGATCACCGCGCTGCGCGAGGGATGCCGGGTGATCGCAGTGCCGCGGCGCTTCGATCGCGGCGAACATTATGACGACCATCAGAGCGAGATCACGCGCGCCTTCGCCGAGCGGGGACTGATAGCGGTCGTCGACCGGGATGAGGATTTCGGCGCCGCCCTCCACACGGTCCGCGCCCGGCAGCCGGTAGCCGCCACGACGGACCCTTCCGAACTCATCGCCTATCTCACCGATCTTGTCGCGAATTGGGCAAGCAAGCCCCTGGATCCCGCCGAGAAACAAGCCGCCTGAACCCGCGCCAACGGGACCAGGGCGATCCGGTAGCGGTGCCGGATCGCCCTTCCCTTACGCTCCCTACAGGATGAAGTCGCTGGCGCGCAGCGTGTCCACATGCTGCAGGACGATGGTGAAGTCGGCAATACCGTCGCCGTTGACATCACCCGACACATGACTGTCGCCGTTCACCACTTCGTAACGCAACTGCCCGGCCACCTTGGTAAAGGCGCCCGTGCCGATAAACTTGAACGCGTCATTGGCCGCCGTCTTGATATTGGCGTCGATCAGCGACAGGCCGATCCTGTCCTTCTCCGCACTGCTGAAGTCGGTGATCACCGTGGCGCCCACCGCCCCGACCTCGCGGAAATTGAACATGTCCGCACCGGCACCGCCGGTCAGTATATCATTGCCGCCATCGCCTTCGATGCGGTCGTCGCCCGCGCCGCCGTCGATCACGTCATTGCCTGCGCCGCCCGTCAGCGTGTCATTGCCGTCCCCGCCATAGAGATGATCGTTGCCATCGCCGCCCAGCAACTTGTCGTCGCCAGCGCCGCCATAGATGATGTCGTCGCCCCCTTCGCCCTGAATCATGTCATTGCCGCCATGGCCGTATAATGTGTCGACACCGGCCGAACCGACGATGCGATTGTCGAGTTCATTGCCCTGCCCGACAAGACCTTCCTTGGCCATGCGCAGCGTTTCGACATTGGCCGTCAGCGCATAGTCGATATAGGCATAAACGGTGTCATTGCCTTCGCCGGCAAGCTCGATCACCGTGTCGCCCGCGCCCTTGACATTGTAGATGTCGTCGCCGGCTCCGCCGTAAAGATTATTGTGGCCAGCACCGCCATGCAGGATGTCGTTGCCCGCGCCGGCGAAAATATCGCTATCCCCGATCGCCGCGACCTTCAGCGTTTCGCCCAGGGCGGTTCCGGTTATGGTGCTATGCGGCACGACCACCGGCGTCGGGGCCTGCTCTTCGACGGCCGGGACGGACACCGTATCGGTCGGCAGCGTCACCGGCTGCGCGACCGGCGTCGGATTCAACAGACCGCTGAGCAGGCTGTCCAGGCCGGCCAACTGGCTCTGATGCTGCAACAGCCAGGAACCGAAAAGCGCGTCGCCACCATCCGTGGGAACCGCCACGGTGTTGTTGTTGGTCGCGACCAGGCCGATATTGGAGGACGGCAGGATATAGCTCGTCGATACATTGTCGCTGACGACGGCATGCGTCGAATCCTCGACGCGAATCCAGGATTTCTGGTCGGGCAGGCCGATCACCGTATTTCCCGTGATCTTAGCGCCGTCCGCATGTCCCACGGAGATGCCGTTATACATGCCGCCCAGCACCATATTCCCGGTGATGGTGACGTTCTGATAGGGCAGCGTGCCCACCTGATCGCGCAGGAAGATGCCCTGGATCACGTCGCCGTCGCCGCGGGTGACGATGTTGTCGGAAATGACGATGTCATGCGCGGATGTCGTCGTGTTGGTCGTCCAGAGCTGGATGGCGTCCGGATGATCGCCGGCCGCCGGATGGAAATCCGTGAAATAATTGCCCGACACGACGAGGTTAGAGACGCCGCCGCCACGAAAACCGTCCGTCCGGATATCGTGGAAATAGTTTCCAGTGACATTCAGATGGGAACTGTCGAGTACCGAGATGCCGTTCCACAGATGATGGAACTCCGAATTCGTTACCGATATATTTTCGCTCCCGCGAATCAGGAACGGCGCGGACTGATAACCGGCCGCTCCGTCCGGGCCGACCACTTCGATACCGTCGAAATGGATGTCGGACGAATTGGTGACGTTGAATGTATATAATCTGTCGACCGACTGGGGCGTGAAGCGCAGGTCTTCGAACGTCAGGCCGCTGCTGTTCTTGACGGTCAGGTCCAGCAGAGAAGCCTGATTCGCCGCATCGAGAGATTTGATGGTCACATTACCGACAATTGCGATGCCGGTCAGGTTGACCGATTTATAATCCCCCTGATCAAGCAATATGACATCGCCGTTCTTGGCAGATTGAATAGCCGCCAGAAGACCGCTGGAATCCTTTACTACGATTTCACCCATGTCGAAGCCGCCCCGCGTCCGAATGATTTGGATCCCCATCCGTTCGCGAGAATAGATTCAATGAATTTCGCTTTGATGTGCGTTGATGGTGTAATTGTTTTTAACCAACGGTTTTTTGCAACCTGCCATGCCTCTCCTGTCGGCCGGGGTTCGGTCGACGCACCGGGGCATCGAGCGCGCGCCCTAAGAATTTCCGTGCCAGAATGAGACAATCGAGGCCTGCCTGCACACCGGAGAACTGCGATCCCGAAACCATCCCGCGACGCCGGAAGACATGAGAATGTCCCGGTGTGCCAAACCGCAAACGACAGGAGAGAGCTCGATTCCGGCAGCAAATAGGAAAGGCGAAAATATACAAAGAAGGTTAATTTATTCACTATTTACATATACTTTCCGGTATATTAGGCCCGCTCCAAAGAAAATAAATGCCTCAGGGTCGCATAGCTGATCGGTTTGTTTCCAACTTCAGGAGATGCGTGTGTTGCAAAATTATGTAGGCGGCGATGCGGGTGACAATGATATTCGGGCGTCCGGTCTGAACGGCACCATTCTCAACGGCCAGGCGGGCGATGACATTCTGCGCGGCGGCCGCGGCGACGATATTCTGACGGGCGGTGCGGGCGACGATCAGCTTTGGGGCGGCGCCGGCGCGGACCAGTTCCGTTTCTTCGGCAACAATATTGGGGGCGCTTCCGACCTCGACAAGATTTATGACCTGAACTTCAGCGATGGCGACACGCTGGTGTTCGGCAACTATGGAAATGTGCACTTCGCGGACGGCGACGGCATCAACGCTTTCAATGGCGGTGCCGCGGCCCAGATCAGTTCCTGGGGTGGCCTGGTGAAGATGGTCGACGATTCCGATCTGGTCAGCGCTTCGCGCAAGGGTCAGACCGATGTTCTGATCCTGACCATCGACAATGGCGAAGGTCAGACCCAGACGATCCACATTTCCGGCGGCTGGGCTGCCTATTCGGCCGCAGCGAGCGCCCACGCCGTCTAATTATAAAACCGGTTCGATCCATTGCATCGACCGGATAGGCTGAACTGTCCGGCCTATTCATAGTAACCGCTGGGCTGGAGTCCTGCACTCCCTCCCGGCGGTTTGCTTGATAATTGACGCTTGGCGTGATTTCCAAGGGATCGGAAATGATCGCTGATCATGAAATCGCAGCGAATCAATGACCAGAGCGGAGATCCGGTCCAATCAGAGCGAAAAACCGCTCTAACACCGGACTTTAGCGGAACAGGAGAAATGCAGCCCAGATATAGCCGCCCATAAGGGCGACTGGTCCGGCCATGCGGGAAAGCTGTTCCACCCCGGCTGCCAGTCCGGTCGGCGCCTGCACGGACAGGAAGGGCAAGGCATGCATGCGTTCGGCTGGCCGATGCCTTATCCCGGTCGACGCGTCTCCGTCCTGCAACTCGCCGTGCGGAGGAAGAATAGGATCAACGAAAGTTCTGGCTTGCTGCGGCATGACACGGTCCCTGACTACACTGCGGACATAAGCGCCCTTGCGTTAAGATTCCGTTCACTTCCGCTGCCACAATGGCTCGAAGTCACGCGCCAAAGCAGGTCATGACGGCTCTCAGGGCGCTTTCACATCATGATCGCTGCCGGTCCATCGCCTCCAAATTATCCAGTTCGATGCGCGATCTTTGCAACGCCCACGCGCCGTCCACATCGGTGGACCCAAAGACAGAAAACGGCTTTTCCGCCGGACCGTAAACTACACGGCGCCTGACCCGCTTCATCAATTCCGCCCGCAGACTTCTGGTCGCCCCACCCATATCATGGGCCAGGGCGCGCGTGACGCTGCGCACGACGCCCTGCCCGTCCAGCTTGCCGAGCCGGGTTCGCGCCAGTTCGACATGCAATCGCGCAAGCTGTTGCCCGATGAGCCTGCGCCCCTGCTTGTCCGCCCCTTCCCCGATCATTTCGAACACCGCAATATGCGACCGAATCATCCGCTCGACATTGGTGGACATCGCCCCGGGCAACTGGCGATAACCAGTCAGAAAGGCGGGCACGCAAGCAAAGCGATAGTGCCGCGCAATTTCCAGCTGGATGAGATAATCCTCGCACCCTTGCAACTGCCGGTCATACAGTTCCGCATTATATTGAATAGTATCGAGGACGGCGCGCCTGATGAGAGGCGTACTGCCGTTGGATATGAAGTTCCATGTCAGGTGACGATGGAACACCCACCCATCGACCGTGGGGCGGGGCGATCCCGGAATCACCCTGTCGTCCTCGTCGATCCGGCGGAACCAGTTATAAGCCATTCCCACATCCGCAGGCGATTCGCGCAACAGGTGCAATTGCCGTGACAGCTTTTCCGGATGCCAGATATCGTCCGCATCGAGCGGCGCTACATAATTGCCCTGGGCAGAAGCGATCGCCAGATTGCGCGCACGCGCCACGCCGCCCTGACGCTGACGGAGCAGGCGAATGCGTCCATCCCGTCTGGAAACGGCCTCCACCAACTCCGCGGTACGATCCGTAGAACCATCATCGACAACGATGACTTCCAATTCCACACCCGTCTGCGCCAAAGCGGACGACAACGTATGCCCTATAGTCGCCTCAGCATTATAGGCAGGAATGATGACGGAAATAAAATCCGTCATTGCCAAAGGAATCCCCACTCGATTTTGCAACTGTTCTTCATTATCAATCCATAAGATGCCCAGCCAAAAGGCTGGATACACTATTCAAGGAAAGTCAAGCTTGCGCCTAGGCTATATCTCCATCGCCAGCCCCTTCGATCGCGCATCGTGGAGCGGCGTCCCCTGGTATAGCCATAAAGAAGTAAAGCGTCGCTTTCCAGACACGCATGTGATCGACACACCACGGCTCGACAAGATCGTTACGCGTCTGGCTCCCTTGGCGAGGGCAGGCATATTGGTCAGCAGGGAACCACTGGTCGCCAGATTACTCAGCCGACATATGGACCGCCAGTTGGAAGCAATCAAGCCGGATGCCATCGTAGCGGTCGGGGCCGCGCACAAGCTCGCCTATATCAATCCCAAATGGCCAGTCGTCTATATTGCCGACGCGCTGTTTGGCTCGATCATCGATTATTACGACCAGTATAAGCGGCTCAACACACGGACGCGGCGGGTGGGCAATGCAATGCAATGCAGCATGGTCGATCGCTGCAACATGTTGATGATGACATCTGAATGGGGTCGCGCGTCTGCCGCCCGCACCTATGGCATAGCCGATGATCGCCTGATGACCGCTCCCTATGGCGCCAATCTGGAAGCAGACCCCGGCTTTCAACCGCCGGTCGTAGGCGGACCGCTCAAACTGCTGTTTGCGGGCTATGCATGGGACCGCAAGGGTGGTCCGCTGGCACTCGACATCTGGCGCGAACTGCGTCGCCGGACGAACGACGCGGAACTGCACATCGTCGGCTGCCGTCCGCCGGAGGCCAGCGGTCTGGAGGGCGTGCATGTCCACGGCTTGCTGAAAAAATCGGATCCCGCGGACTATCGGCGCTTCGTCCAACTCTTCGCCGAATCCTCCTTCTTCCTGATGCCCAGCCGTCAGGAAGCCTTTGGCCTCGTCTATTGCGAAACCGCCGCTTTCGGCCGACCAGCGGTCGCCATCAGCACGGGCGGCGTTCCCACCATCGTCAAGGACGGTGAAACCGGCCTATTGCTCCCGCCCGCATCGCCGACCTCCGCTTATGCCGATCGCATCCTGGCGACCTGGTCGGATGACGCGGCCTATGCAGCCCTATGCCATGCCGCGAGGGCCGATTACGAACAACGCCTGAACTGGGGCGCGTGGGGCGATTCGCTGGAGCGCGCCTTGCAACGGATCGCCGCGGATTGATCGCTACCGCAATCCGGCCGCCGCGAGCGGACGCGCCATCAGTCGCGCATTGCTCCCTTGCGCCAACCAGTCCGCCAGGGCCGCCCGGCCCCCGTCCCGCGCAACGCCTATCGTGCGGTTGCCCTTCTGCTCGACTTGCGCCGTCGCCGGCACGATATAGGCCGTCGCACGGTTGTCGGTCATCCGCATGCCCGTGGCGATGCCGACGCGTATCCAGCTCTTCTGCCCGGCAAAGGCCACAACCCTGTTGTTTTCCACCACGGCGCCCTTCGACCCGCCGATGGATATCCCATTATACATCGCGCCGACGACCAGATTGTTGCGGACGGTCAATTCCTCGAACGGGAACTGATCGAACGTATCGCGGATGAAGATGCCCTGTATGGGATCGCCCTTGCCGCGCATGACGACATTGCCTTCGATCACGATATCCCGCGCGGCCGCCGTCGTATTGGTGGTCCACAACTGGATGCCATCGGGGTGATCTTTCGGGGCCGGCTTGAAAGCGGTGAAGACATTGCCACTGATCAACAGGTGCGAAGACCCTCCCCCCCGAATGCCGTCCGTGCGCAGATCGCGAAAGGCATTGCCGGTGAAGGTCAGGTTCCGGCTTTCCAGAAACGATATGCCGTGGAACAGTTCCTGAAAATCACTGTCGGCAACGGTCACATGGCTCGACCCGCGGATCATGATCGGCGATGTATCGTTGGCTGGATTGCCATCCAGCGATCCATGAACATTGATCCGCCGCAATTCGATATTGGCGCAACCGGTCAGATCGTAGGAAAACATGCCGTTTGCCGCTACGACGTCGAATTCCAGATCGCGCAGGACCAGCCCTTCGACATTGCGGAATTTGAACCCGGTCAGCACCGCTGGCCGGCGCGGATCGCGTGAGGCCAGGGTCACGGGCCGGGCAAAGCCGATTCCCTTCAGGTTCAGCATCTCATACCGTCCCGGTTCCAGCAGCAACGTCTCCCCGCCGCGCGCGCGCCTCAGGGCAGCGGTCAGGCTGGCGGCATCGTCAATGACGGCAGGTGCAATCGCATTCGCCAACGCCGAAGCGACGGGATTCCCCCAATCGCCCATCCGGACGGCCGTGAAGGTCAGCGCAAGCCCCGTAACGGTCAGCAGCGCCCCGCCCGCCGCAAGCGCGACCGGAATGCGTTTGCGGCCATGGGCGCGAAAGGCCGTGGCAAACAGGGTGTCGGTCCGACGCGTCATGGCATCCTGTGCTGATCAATGTCCGGTAGCGAAAACATTATGGACAAGCGCTCGATCGCCGCAAGCGTTTAACGTTCTTATTCTCGCAAATCTTCCTTCAAATCCAAGATGAAACAGAGATTTTCTGTCGCACTTGCCCGACGCACATTGTAAGGCCCCTCTCGCGGCGCAGCACCGCAAGCATAGGACCATGGATGACCGAACCAGCACAGCCGATGGATGTTGAGCGCAGCGGTGCCGATCTGGGCGCGCGCGTCGCCAACAGCGCGCTCATGCTGTGGTCGCTCAACATGGCGATGCGCGGGCTCCAACTGGTTACACTCGCCATATTGGCGCGCGCGCTCATGCCCGCCGATTTCGGCGTCGTCGCGATTGCCACGACGATCATGATCATCCTGGAAGCCATGACCAATGTGGAGGTCGGCAACGCCCTTGTGCGCACCCGCGGGCTGGACGATTCCCACCTGTCGACGGCTTTCACCCTCAATTTCCTGCGCGGCCTCGCGATGGCTGCGCTGCTCGCGGCGGTGGCCTCTCCCTTGGCGCGGTTCATGAACGCGCCGGGATTGGACGCGATCCTCTATGCGCTGACGATCACGACGATCCTGAACGGCCTGCACAATCCCTATTTCATGCTCTATTCGCGCAATCTGGACTTCAAGAAGGATTCGCAGCGGCGTGCCTTCGCCACGCTGGCGGGCAGCATCATCTCGATCGGCCTTGCCTTCCTGCTGCGGTCCTATTGGGCGCTGGTCGCGGGGAATATCGCCCAGGCGCTGGTCAACCTGCTGCTGTCCTACTGGCGGGTGCCGGGCCGCCCGCGTCTGTCCCTGACCCATTATCGCGAAATGCTCGGTTTCGGCGTTTGGCTGCTGGTACAGAATCTCTTTTTGCAACTCGCGCTGCGGATAGAGATCTTCTTCATCGGGAAGGTCATGGATACCAAGACGGTCGGCGCCTATACGGTCGGCAATCAGATCAACTCGATGGCGACCGGCGACGTCATTCCGACATTGACGCGCGCCATGTTCCCCGCCTTCGCGATCATGAACAACGACCCCGACCGGCTGCGGCGCAACTATGCGCAGGTGCAGGCCGCCGGTCTGGCGATTGCGCTGCCGATCGGCTTTACCATGGCCTTGCTCGCCAAGCCGATGATCTACCTGCTCTTCGGTCCCGGCTGGGAACTGGCGATTCCGGTGGTGCAGTTCATGGCCCCGGTTTTCGCCCTGCAAACGGTCGGCGCCGGCGTGGAAGCGCTGGCGATGGCGCTGGGCCGGGTCAGGATGCTGGCCGCGCGCTCCGTCATCTACATGGTCCTTCGCACCGTCGCCATGTATCTGGGCTATCATTATGGCGGGCTCATCGGCCTTTTGATGGCCCGCGCGGCGTCCGGCATATTCCAGTCCCTGTACGGACTTTCCCTTGCCGCCGTCCTGACATCGCGCCGGATATATGAACCGTTCAAGGCTTCATGGCGCAGCTTTGCCAGTGTCGGGGTCATGTCGGCGGTGGTGCTGATGCTGCCCGACAGAGCGTATGGCGAACTGCCCGAATGGATGTTGGCCACGGAACTGGGCTGGCGCGGCCTGTTGTGCATCGGACTCTATCTGAGCACGCATGGCCTTCTCTGGATCGCGTCGGGACGACCGGAAGGGTCCGAAACCAAAGTGACGGCGCAGATCCATCGCCTCGCGCTGAATCTGCTGACCATGTCCCGCCGCGCCCCTCGATAGGCAGAACCCTTCGGCCTTCAGGCAGCGGCATCCGTCACGGTTTGCCGCAGCTGCCACGCCAATGCGGTATCGACGATGGAGTCGATGTCGGAACGAGTCGGCGCCCATCCCAGCACATCCCGTGCCTTTTGCGCCGACGCCACGAGTTGAGCCGGATCGCCTTCCCGTCGCGGCGCGTACAGCAGTTGCAGGCGGCCGCCGGTCGCGCGGTTGACCGCCGCCGCTATTTCCAGAACGCTTGTGCCGTTGCCCGTGCCCAGGTTGAAGATGTCGGCGCCCGTCCCCTCCCCGCGCAACAGGCGTTCGGCCGCCAGCACATGCGCGTCGGCCAGATCGCAGACATGGATATAATCGCGGATGGCGCTGCCATCGCGCGTGTCGAAATCGGTGCCGAACACATTGAAGGCGCCGCCGGCGATCCCCGCCGCGATGGCGAGCGGGATGGCATGGGTTTCCGGCTCGTGCCGCTCCCCGATCTCTCCGTCGGGATCGCACCCTGCCGCGTTGAAATAGCGCAACGCGATGGATTGGAAATCATAGGCGCGCGCATAATCCTCCAGCATCCGTTCGATGATGAATTTCGACCAGCCATAGGGATTGATCGGCGACTGCGCATGCGTCTCGTCAATGGGTAGCCGGACGGGATTGCCGTAGGACGCGCAGGTGCTGGAAAACAGAATATGCCGCTGCCCGCAGGCCCGCATGGCTTCCAACAGGGCCAAAGTCCCCGCGCTGTTGTTCTGATAATAAATGTCCGGCTGCGCCACCGATTCGCCGACATAGGCATAGGCGGCGAAATGCGCGACGACATCGGGCCGATACTCGCGCAGGGCGCTTTCGACCGCGGCCCGGTCGGCAATGTCCGCCTCGATCAGAGGGCCCCATTTGACGGCGGACGCCCACCCGCGCGACAGATTATCGAGCGTAACGACATTCCACCCCGCCGCCGCAAATGCCTTGCAGCAATGAGAGCCGACATAGCCCGCTCCACCTGTAACCAGCACCGTTTTCATCGAATTTCTTCTCGCCCCTGTTTTGCGTGGGTCCGCTATCACAGCATAGGGTAGAATAATGACACAAATTTAAGATCGCGTTTCACTTCTTTACTGTCTTGCGTAAACATCGACATTCTTGCACGGGGGATTAACCGAATCGGGGTTTCTTCCCACCCGCGAGTTAACCATGACCTGTCCCATTTCAGTGCGATATGCCGGCAGGGGAATAGTGGCGCCGGCGCAAATGATCTACTAACAGGCCACCCCGTAGCGTAGAGGCGACGATATAGCGATGATGTTGTTCTTGGGCATCGCCCTTTTTCTGATCTGGATTATAGGCCTTTACCATATGTGGCGCAGACAGACTCTGTCACGCCCCTATGTTTCCGTTACGATAACGGATCGTTTGATCGCGATTTTCTGGATACCCTTCTGCTTGATATTCATCGTCGGCACATTTTTCAAAATGCGGAAGAAAAAATAGCGCCGGGAACAGTAGAAGCCCGTCAGAAACCCAGAATATGCTTGCCGAATATCAGCATCGCCATGAAAATGCCCCAGCTTGCAAGCGAGGCCAGCATGATGAGGGCGATGCGATAGCGGGACCGCAGGCGGAGCGGTATCGGCGTGGCCAGTCCTGTGAACGGCGTGTCCGCCACCCCACCGTCCTTGGCCGATCCAAGGTTCGATCCCGGCCGGAAAGCACCCTGGATCACCGTTTGCGCCTTTTCGGTCTCCTCCAGTTCCAGCGCGGTCAGGGGCTGGTCGAACGCGCAGCCCGCCTGGCCATTTTCCGCCCAGACCACCCGGGCCGAGCGGACGCCGACACCGGCAAGGCCGATGACGACCTCCTCTCCCACGACGAATTCACCGGGCGCGGAAATCTTGAACCCCGTCAGCGACATGTTTTCCAACAGCACATCGACAGGCTTGCCATTGTCGGACCGAAGCGTGGATGCCCGGTTCACGGCATGGCGGTCGGATCGACGCGGAAGACGTTGCATCGGGATGATATAGGGCGACTTCATCATTTCTCCACCGACACGCTTCATCCACCGGGCCAATGGCCTGCACGGCCGGGCTGACGCTGTCTCCATCTCAGTTCAGCGTTAATTTGCCGTAAATTATGATCCGATGATCAGCATTGTCGATACGAAATGGCCCATAAGGGGAATAATACCAAGGTCGCGCGGCGCCTGAGCGAAACCCACTTGTGATCGGTCGAAGACCGAGCGCGATGGTATAAGCCGGACCATTCACGATAATGCTCGCCGGTTTTGAATAAAGCATGATTAGCTTGACGCCGCCGCCGACAGGCTGCGATGCCAAATATCGGCGGCGGGGTGGAGCGGCGGCCCGTATCAAGGGTCTGTAACCAGGGAATTTTTCATGAAGAGCAAAGCCGTTCGCAAGGCCGTGTTTCCCGTCGCGGGTCTGGGCACCCGTTTCCTGCCGGCGACCAAGGCCGTTCCCAAGGAATTGCTGCCCGTGGTCGACCGGCCATTGATCCAATATGCGGTCGACGAAGCGCTGGAAGCCGGCATCGAAACCATGATCTTCATCACCGGGCGCGGCAAGAACGCCATAGAGGATCATTTCGACGTCGCCTACGAACTGGAGGCAACGCAAAAGGCACGCGGCAAGGATCTGTCCGCGCTGGAAGGAACCCGGCTGACGCCCGGCAACGCCATCTTCATCCGCCAGCAGGAACCGCTGGGTCTCGGCCATGCCATCTGGTGCGCGCGCGACGTGATCGGCGACGAGCCCTTCGCAATCATTCTGCCCGACGAATTCATGCACGGCTCGCCGGGATGCATGAGGCAGATGGTCGATGCCCATGAGCAGATCGGCGGCAATCTGATCTGCGCGCTGGAAGTGCCGATGGAGCAGACATCCAGCTATGGCGTGATCGATCCGGGCGCCCGCAACGGCGCGCTGACGGAGGTGAAGGGGCTGGTCGAAAAGCCCGCACCCGGTACTGCCCCCAGCAACCTGATCCTGCCCGGCCGCTACATCCTGCGACCGGAAGTCATGACCATATTGGAACGCCAGGAAAAGGGCGCGGGCGGTGAAATCCAGCTGACCGACGCCATGGCGGCGATGATCGGTCAAGGCGCCTTTCACGGCCTGACCTTCACCGGCCAGCGTTTCGACTGCGGATCGAAGATCGGTTATGTCGAGGCCAATCTGGCGCTGGCGCTTGAACGGCCCGACATGGCGGCGGACATGCGCAAGATCGCCGAAAATTTGCTGGCGGCCACCCCGGCGGCCTGATCCTCCCTTGCCATTGCAAGAGGGGCGGTTGGCCATGAAAAACACGATGACCGGTACGGGCTAAGCGGGCCTCCTTTCGGGGACCTGCTTCACGATCTTCAAGCCCAATATCGACGATGCGCGCGACAGCCCGTCCATCGCCATCATCCGGACCTTGCAGGATGCCGGCGCTGTCATTCACGCCTATGACCCGGAAGGCATCGAACAGGCGCAAAAGCTTCTGGAAAATGTCATCTGCTGCACGGATGCCTATGATGCGATGGAAACCGCCGGATGCACTGGCCACCGCCCCGGAATGGGACCATTTCTGCGCGCTCGACCTCAACTGGGATGAAGAGGTTGCTCAACAAGCCGGTCATCGTCGACCTGCGCAACATCTATCCGCGCCAACTGATCGAAGACGCGGGCTTGCTCCAGCGGGCAAGGGCGCGGCTGTCTTTGTAGAAGAAGATGGTGGGAGGCACGAACCGCCGCCTCTGCCCACTCACCGTCGAGTAGGCCCAAAAGGGCGATGGTGGACAGGGCTGGATTCGAACCAGCGTACGGGAAACCCGGGCAGATTTACAGTCTGCTGCCTTTAACCACTCGGCCACCTGTCCAGTCGCCTAACCGTTTCGGGGAGGCCCCGATCGGCTGGAGGGCGCTCAATGGCGAAAGGAGACTTGCCTGTCAATGGCCCAATGTGAAAAGAGCAACTCATGAAAAGAGGAAACCGCACTGGAAAGGCCAAAGGGACCTTTCCCCGCTTCTATGGACGGCATGCCGTCATCGCCGCACTCGCCAATCCGAACCGGGTGGTGCGCAAGATATGGGGTACGCGCGAGGCGTTGAACGCACTCGACCTGCCGCCAGTCCTGCCCATCGTCTATGCCGATGGCGCCGATCTGGGGCGCATGGTGCCATCGGACGCGCCGCATCAGGGCATCGTGGCCGAGGTCGAACCGCTGGACGAGGTCTGGCTGGGCGACGCGCTGGAGGCCGGACAGGACGACGGACCGGGCTATGGGCGCCCCGTGCTGGTGTTGGACCAGGTAACGGACCCGCATAATGTCGGCGCGATCCTGCGGTCAGCCGCCGCGTTCGACGCGCTCTGTATCGTGACGCAGGACCGCCATGCTCCGCCCGAATCGGGAGTGCTGGCGCGGGCCGCTTCGGGCGCTCTGGAAATCATACCCTGGGTCCGGGTCGTGAACCTTGCCCGCGCGCTCGATGAGATTGCGGAGGCGGGCTATTGGCGCATCGGTCTGGATGGCGAGGCCGACACGACGCTGGGCGAGGCTATCGGCACGTCGCGGGTGGCGCTGGTGCTGGGGGCCGAGGGCGAAGGGCTGCGCCACAACAGCATGGCGCATTGCGACATTTTGGCTAAACTGCCGATCAGCCCGCGGATGGAAAGCCTGAACGTTTCCAATGCCGCGGCGATCGCCCTTTACGCGGCGGCCAGCCGGTAGCGCATAGGGGGCATGAATATAGGGGGAGGTCGCTCGTGATCGCTTTTCTGCGCACCGCCGGCGTTCTGGCGGTCAGCCTGTTGCTTTCGGCTTGCCTGGTGACGCCGGGCAAGTTCGAATCGACGCTCGACATCCGTGCCGACCGCAGCTTCAGCTTCACCTATAAGGGCGAGATTTTGGCGTCCGATATCGGCAAGGGGCTGGGGTCGCCTCCCTCAAACGACGATCCGATCGGCGGCACCCCGCCCAAGGAGCAGCCGAGCAAACTCCACACGGCCCTGCAACCCAAGGAGCAACCCAAGGCCGAGGAGCGCTTCGACGGCAAGGAAGACAAGAATGACGAGCAGCAGATGCAGGCCATCGCGGCGGCGCTCTCCAGGGAAAAGGGCTTCCGCTCGGCCCGCTATATGGGCAATCATCGGTTCGAGATCGACTATGCGATCAGCGGCAGGCTGACCCACGCCTTTCTCTTTCCGTTCAACAGCGACGCGCAGATCGTGCTGCCCTTCGTCGCGGTGGAACTGCGCGGGGATGACCGCGTACGGATGAAGGCGCCGGGCTATTCCAACGGCTATGACAAGAGCCAGAACCCGATGGGCGGCAGCGGCGGCGACGACGCGGCCAAGGCGCTGGACGGCACCTTCACCCTCACCACCAATGCGGAGATCGTCAGCCAGAATCAGGAAGACGGCGCGCAAGACACGCCGCAGGGCAAGCAGATCGTCTGGAAGGTGACGCCGCTGACCAGTGAGGCGCCCGCCGCCACGCTAAGGGTCAAACCGTAACGCGGCGGGGGCGGACCAGGATCAATCTTCCGGCGCGATGGTGATGCGCAGGCCGTCCAACGCGTCGTTGAAGGTCAGCTGGCACGACAGGCGGCTGGTTTCGTTGCGATGGTCGGAGCTGTCCAGCAGATCATTCTCATCTTCGCTGACCGGCGGCAGGCTGTCGGCAAAGGCGGGATCGACATAGACGTGGCAGGTCGCGCAGGAGCAGCAGCCGCCGCAGAGCGCCAGAAGCTCGTCAAAGCCGTTGTCGCGGATGATTTCCATCACCGACAGGCCATTATCGCCTTCAACCGCCTTCTCTTCACCCGAACGGTTGACCACAATCAGTTTAGCCATGTACCCAGATCCTCAAATTTTTCTTGCCGCTCATTACGGACGGCCAGCGGGAAATCAAGAGCCGGACAGCGATTCAATGGTCATCACAGCGGAACAATTGCGGGCCAGCCTCGACAATATCGCCCTGGTCGAGCCGGCGTTCGCCGCCGCCATCGGACGGGTCGGCTACCCCCTGCCCCGAGTCCGCGAGCCGGGCTATGAAACCCTGCTGCGCACCGTCGTCGGCCAGCAGGTGAGCGTCGCGGCCGCCGCTGCGGTGTGGCGGAAGCTGGAGGCGGAACTGGGCGAGGGCTGCGCGCCGCAAATATTGATGCAGCGCGATTTCGATACGCTGCGCGCCTGCGGCCTGTCCCGGCAGAAGCAGGGATATGCCCGCAGCCTGGCAGAACTGGTGGTGAGCGGCGCGCTCGACCTTCACGCCTTGCCGGCCGATGACGAGGAAGCCATCGCCCAGCTCGTGCAGGTCAAGGGGATCGGACGCTGGTCGGCGGAAATCTATCTGCTGTTTGCGGAGGGACGGCCGGACATCTGGCCCGCGGGGGATCTTGCCGTGCAGATCGAGATCGGACGGATATTGGGCCTGCCCGAACGACCGAGCGAAAAGCAGACGCGAGAATTGGCCGAGCGCTGGCGCCCCCATCGCGGCGCGGCGGCAATCATGGCCTGGCATCATTATAATACGGAGGTTCTGTAACCGACATGGCCCTGCCCCATGCCCGCTATATCGTCCTGGAACATGAGGACGTGTGGAAGATCAATCTCGACAACCGCTATTATGGTCCCTTCCCGACGCGCGAGGCCGCCGTGGAAAGCGCCACCGGCACGGCGCAAAAGGCCAGCGAAGCGGGCTATCCGGCCTCCGTCCTGATAATGCGGGGCGGCAGTTTCGAGACATTGTGGACCAGCGTGGCGGACGAGCCTGCGCAATAGCGGGGCCAATATAGCGGAAATTTTTCGCCGCTACGGGAACCACTCGACGCTTAACGCATTTACTGCCTCCAGTTGCGTGGGCGTTGGGATGAGCAAAAAAGTTCTGATCGTCGAAGACGAAATTTTCGTCGCTCTGGAAATCGAGCATATTGTCGAGGATGCGGGCTATACGGTCAGCGCCATTGCGGCTGATCGTCAGGCAGCGCTCGATGCTGCGCGCGATTGCGACATCGCGCTTGTCGACCTCAACCTGCGCGATGGGCCTACCGGTCCCGGCATCGGTCTTGAATTGGCGAGCCAATATGGCGTCCGCGTCATCTATGTGACCGCCAACCCCGCCCAGATCGGCGCCGCTTCCGAAGTGGCGCTGGGCGTCATCACCAAACCCTTCCGCGCGCGCAGCATCGCCGAAACGCTGCATCTCGCCGCAACCGACAGACCGGAACTGGAAGCCACGGACATCGCGGGATTCACGCCATTCCCGTCGCTGAACGGCTCATGGATGCGGCTGGAATCCAGAGGCTGAGGTTAAGCCCTTCGGGCCGCCAGTCGCGCCTCATCCGTCCCCCCAATTGTCGTTCGATGCTCAGCTGCATGAGCCGGCTGCCGAACCCTTGCGCCGTGGCGGGCACGGGAGGCGGACCGCCCTCCTCCCGCCAATCGATGCGGATTTCCCTGTCCTCGGTCACCACCAGCAGATGAACGCGGCCGGCGGGTACGGAGAGCGCGCCATATTTTGCGGCATTGGTTGCCAGTTCATGGAACAACAAGGCCAAAGGCGTTGCGGACCGGTCATCTATCGCCGGATTTTCGCCGGAAAAGAGGATGCGCGCGCCGCCCACCACATCGCGATAGGGCGCGAAAATCTGGTCCAATATGCCCCATAGCCGTCCCTCGCCCACGTCTGGCCTTGAATTGGGACCATGGGGCCGGACGAAATCATGCGCCCGGCCCAGCGCCATGATCCGGTCGCGCAGATCGTCCGCTGCGGCTCGAATTTCCGGATGCTGGCGCGCCGACAGCCCGATCAGACCGGCAATCACCGAAAAGATGTTCTTGATCCGATGGGACAGTTCATGCGCGATGACCTCCCGCTCCTCGACCATCAGGATCTGCTCGTTGATATCGGTGCAGGTGCCGATCCAGCGGACGATCTTCCCCTCTCCATCCCGGATCGGCAGGGCACGGCCCAGCGTCCATCGATAGTCGCCGCTGTGATGGCGCATCCGATATTCGATCTCATAGGGATCGCCGGTTTCCAGGCTGTGTCGCCAGCGTTTCCATGCGACCGGCTGATCCTCCGGGTGGAACATCGCGCTCCATCCCTCGCCGTCGGTACTGCCCTGCGCGACGCCGGTAAACTCATACCAGCGCGCATTGAAATAGTCGTTGTAACCATCGGGCAGAGCCGACCACACCATTTGCGGCATGGTGTCCGCAAGGGTGCGGAACATACGATCGCTGTCCGCCACCGCCCGTGCATCCAGCGCCTGCCGGGCGATCACTTCCCGGTCGCGACGGCGCCCCTCCAACTCCGCCATCACCTGATGCGCCAGCAACGACAGGCCCTGCCGCTGAAGATCCGTCAGCCCGGCGCGCGGCTTGTCATCCATCACGCAAAGAGCGCCCAGAGGCGTTCCCTGGCCGTCGATCAGCGGTGCGCCGGCATAGAAACGGACGGAGGGGTCCCCCGCCACCCACGCATTGTCGACAAAGCGCGGGTCCGCGCCGGCATCGGGTACGATGAAGATGGATTCGCCCAGCATCACCTGGGCGCAGAATGACACGTCCCGCGACGTTTCTTCCGCGTCCAGGCCGGTGCGGGCGAGGAAGCGCTGCCGCTCCGCCTCGACGATGCCGACCAACGCGATCGGCGCTTCGCACAGCGCGGCGGCAAAGGCGGTGATCTGGTCGAGCGTAGCGAAACCGCCGGCATCGAGATCATAGCGCGCGATCAGCGCCGCGCGATCCGTCTCGAGCCCGCGCCCTTCAGCCATCGCTGACCCGCTCGATATCGGCGCCGACCGCGGAGAGCTTTTCCTCCAGCCGTTCATAGCCTCGGTCGAGATGATAGACCCGGTTGACCTGGGTTTCCCCCTCGGCGGCCAGACCCGCAAGGATCAGGCTCATCGAGGCGCGCAGGTCGGTCGCCATGACCGGCGCGCCGACCAGGCGGTCGACCCCGCGCACCACCGCCGTGCGGCCATTGACGCCGATGTCCGCGCCCATGCGCGCCAGTTCGGGGACGTGCATGTAGCGGTTCTCGAAGATCGTCTCGGTCAGCACCGACGCCCCGTCCGCCTTGGTCAGCATGGCCATGAACTGCGCCTGCATGTCGGTCGGGAAAGCCGGGAAAGGCGCGGTCGAGATGGTGAGCGGCTTGAGCTTGCCGTCCGACGACACCCTGATGCCGTCCTTCAGTTCCTCGACATGGACGCCCGCGTCGCGCAGCGCGGCAAGAATCGCATGCATGTCATTGGCGCAGGCCCCGGCCAGTTCCAGCGATCCGCCGGTGATCGCGGCGGCGCAGGCATAGCTGCCCGCCTCGATCCGGTCGGGCATCACGCTGTAGGTCGCGCCGTGCAGCCGGGGCTTGCCGTGGATGGTCAGCTTGTCGGTGCCCACGCCCTCAATCTCGGCGCCCATGGCGATCAGCAGGTTGCAGAGGTCGACGATTTCCGGCTCACGCGCCGCATTTTCCAGGACGCAAATGCCCTTGGCCATCACCGCCGCCATAACGGCGTTCTCGGTCGCCCCGACCGACACCACCGGGAACGTATAGATGCCGCCGGGCAGGCCGCCGTCGGGCGCGCTGGCGCGGACATAGCCGGCATTGATCTCGATCTTCGCGCCAAAAGCCTCCAGCGCCTTGAGGTGCAGGTCGATCGGGCGGTTGCCGATGGCGCAGCCGCCGGGCAGCGACACCCGTGCCTCGCCCGCGCGGGCGAGCAGCGGTCCCAGCACAAGGATCGACGCGCGCATCTTGCGCACGATGTCGTAGGGCGCTTCGGTCGAGGTGACGCGCCCCGCGCGCAGCGTCATGACGCGGCCGAAATCCTCCGGCCGGGCACCCTCGATCATGGTCGAGACGCCCAGCTGGTTCAGCAGATGGCCGAAGCTGTCCACATCCGCCAGGCGCGGCAGGTTGCGCAGCGTCACCGGCTCGTCGGTCAAAAGCGCGCAGGGCAGCAGCGTCAGGGCGGCGTTCTTTGCGCCGGAGATGGGAAGGCGGCCGTTGAGCGTTTTGCCGCCGCGAATGTGAATGCGATCCATCGGCTGGTTTCTTACCGTGAATTGCATTTTTCGCAAGGCGCTGAACGCGGTTCCGACCAGCGAATTGGGCCATATCCTGTCGTCAGGCTGAAACATTTATGCATTCCCAAGCTCATTATTGATCGAGTTTAGTGCAAGCGACGGAAATGCAGCCAAAAGACGCATGGGGCGTTTTGCCATCGTAACGACAATGCAAATAAAAAGGTGTGTTTGGTGGCAGCAAGTTGTTTCGCAGAAAGGTTGGCGAAGCATGTACCCTTGTCCGATCTGGAAAAGAAGGCACTCGCCCGACTGGAAGAAAATCCCCGCAAGGTAAAGCGCGGGGCGATGATCCAGCGCGTCAACGATACAGTCACGGAGCTTTTCGTCTTGCGCGAAGGCCGTGTCATGAGTTTCGTTATCCTGCCCGACGGCAGCCGGCAGATATTGCGCGTCTATTTCCCCGGCGATTTCATCGGGTCGGCCAGCACGATCTACAGCAAAGCGCCGGAATCCCTGGTGGCTTTGTCGGACGCGATCATTTGTCCGTTCGACAAACATGCGCTGCGCCGCCTGCTGGAAGAATTTCCGCGCGTCGCGGCGCTGCTGTTCCTGCTGTCCAATGCGGAGCGCGTCGCGCTGACCGACCGGCTCGCCTCCCTGGGGCGGACATCGGCCAAGGCACGAGTCGCCTCCTTCCTCCTCGACATTTTCGACCGGCTGAGGGTGACGGACGACAGCATCATCGACAGTTTCGACCTGAAGCTGACGCAGGAGGAGATTGGCGACGCCATCGGCCTCACCTCGGTCCATGTGAACCGGATGATCCGGCAGATGGAGCAGGAAGGCCTGATCAGCCGGGCCAATGGGCGCATCACCTTACGCGACATGGCGCGGCTGGAGGAGATCGGCCATTATACCAATCGGCACAAGGACATGGATCTGGACTGGCTGCCGTTCCTGCCCTGACGGACGCCGCCGTCACGCCAGCAATTCGACGTCCCAATAGAGCCAGTCATGCCAGCTCTCGTGCAGATAGTTGGGTGGGAAGGCGCGGCCATGTTCCTGCAACTGCCAGCTCGTCGGGCGGATCGGCGTCACATGCAGCTGCATATGCGCTTCCTTGGGCGTGCGCCCACCCTTTTTGAGGTTGCAGGGCGAACAGGCGGTCGCGACATTTTCCCATGTCGTGCGCCCGCCGGCACGACGCGGAACCACATGGTCGAAGGTGAGGTCATGCGGCGATCCGCAATATTGGCAGGCGAACTTGTCGCGCAGGAACAGGTTGAAGCGGGTGAAGGCGGGATGTTCTGACGGCTTCACATATTGCTTGAGCGCGATCACCGAGGGAATCTTCATTTGCAGGCTGGGGCTGTGCACCTCCCGCTCATAGCTGGAGACGATGTCCACCCGTTCCAAAAAAACCGCCTTGATGGCGGTTTGCCAAGGCCAGAGGCTCAACGGATAATAGCTTAGCGGCGTATAGTCCGCGTTCAGGACCAGGGCCGGACAGTTTTCCGGATGTCGTATCAGGTCGGGATGGTACATATATTACCCTTCAACCCCCATTTGCCGCCGCTCTGATCGACCAGAAACGTGACGGAAGCATGACAGCATTAACAACCCCACCCCGTCAAGGGCCTGTATGATTCAATCGCACGAGCCACAGCATATGGTAACTCGCTTCGCGCCGAGCCCCACCGGTAGGTTGCATATCGGCCATGGCTGGTCGGCATTGCGGGCGATGGACTTCGCCCGCGCGCGCGGCGGCGCCTTCCGCCTGCGGATCGAGGATATCGACGGCACGCGCAGCCGGCCCGAGCATGTCGAAGGAATAGTCGAGGATTTGCGCTGGATCGGCGTCGAATGGGATGGCGAGATCGCGTTTCAGTCGGCCCGGCTGGCGCATTATGACGCGGCGCTGGCGCGGCTCCAGGACATGCGGCTGCTCTATCCCTGCTTCTGCACCCGCGCCGACATCGCGGCCAGCGCGAGCGCGCCGCATGGACCGGAAGGGCCGATCTATCCGGGGACCTGCCGGGGGTTGAGCAAGGACCAACAGGCGCGGCGGGTAGCAGCGGGCCAGACGCATGCCTGGCGGATCGACATGGCACGGGCTGTCGAGCGGGCCGGAGCCTTGCGCTGGCAGGCGTCCTCGCTTGAGTGCGGGGACACGCAATGGGTGGAGGCCAAACCCCTGCTGGCGGGCGATGTCGTCCTCGCCCGGAAGGATGCGCCGGCAAGCTATCATCTGTCCTGCACGCTGGACGACGCGGCGATGGGGGTGACCCATGTGCTGCGCGGCGACGATCTTCGCGCTGCGACCGACATTCACCGGCTCATCCAGGCGCTGCTGGACCTCCCCTCCCCCATCTACATCCACCATCCGCTGCTGGTCGGGCCGGACGGCAGGCGGCTGGCCAAGCGCGACGGGTCGATTGCGCTGGCCGATCTGCGGGCGCAGGGCGTCGATCCAAAGCGTCTGGCCGACGACCTGCGCCATGCGCGCTTTCCGATTGGCATTTCGCTGGCAAGCGCCTAGATTCATCCCATGAATACCGTGCTCGTCATCGCCCTGATCCTGGCCATGGGCGCCACCCTGTTCGCCCTGATCCGGGGCATCGTCGCCTTTTTGCAGGCGACCAAGGAACAGCTTAATTCGCCCGAAAACGGTCCCAGCCCGTCCAGCCTGAAGCAGAACCGGATGATGATGAACCGCATCCTGTTCCAGGCGGTCGCGGTCATCATCGTCGCCATCCTGCTGCTGATGAAGGGCAATGGCTGACTCCTCATGGTGAAGCTCAACAAGATCTACACCCGCACCGGCGATGCGGGCACGACTGGGCTTGTCGATGGATCGCGCCTGCCCAAGCACGCGCCGCGCATGCAGGCCGTGGGCGACGTGGATGAGGCGAACAGCGCCATCGGTCTCGCCATCGTGGCACTCGGCCTCGTGTCGGAGGCGGGCTGGCTGACCACCATCCAGAACGACCTGTTCGATCTGGGCGCAGACCTCGCCACGCCCATTCCGGATGGCGCGGACGAGCCGTGGGCCCTCCGCATCGTCGCATCGCAGGTCAAACGGCTGGAGGAGCAGATCGATGCCATGAACGCCGATCTCGCCCCGCTGGACAGCTTCATCCTGCCCGGCGGATCGCCTGCCGCCGCCGCCGTGCACCTGGCCCGCGCCGTCACGCGCCGCGCCGAACGCGCCGCCACCGCCGCAGCGGCCGAAATGGCGCTCAATCCGCAGGCGCTGGCCTATCTCAATCGCCTGTCCGACCTGCTGTTCGTGATGGCACGCCGCCTTAACGGCAATGGCGCGCATGACGTCAAATGGGTGCCGGGCGCGTCGCGGTAGCGGTTCGACTCTCCTTCCGCACGGTTCGTTGCCGTTAACTCTTTTCCTTCACCCATGATTTACGCGCCATCCCAATTTTGAATCCGTTTTCAATAACGGGCCTCAGGGATGCACTTCTACCTCGCGACCTCCTTCCTGTTCCCGCATTCCCTGCGGCTCCGGCTCCTCGCGCTCTGTTGCGGCGCCACCCATCTGCCGCTGCTTGGCTATATCGGCTGGGGCGCCGCGACGGGACGGATGGCCTGGGCCGAGTTCGTCATCCTGACCCTCGCCACCTTGGCGGGCACGGCGGGGGCGCTGATCGGCATCGGCGCGCTTTTGGACCCTCTCCATGCGCTCGCCGGTGGGCTGAATCCGAACAACGTCCCGAACCGGGGAGGCAAGGCCAGACGGACCCCGCCCGACGTCGGCGACATCGTCTGCCGGCTGTTCCCCTTCATCCGCCAGGGTAAGGCCGCTCCGCGCAGCCCGATCGACGAACATAATATCATCGCCCATGAAGACCCGCTGACCGGCATCGCCAACCGGCTTGGCTTCCTGGCGCAGATCGACGCCCTGCCGCAGAACCGGCGGCGGGGCTGTATCGCGATCCTCGACATCGATCATTTCAAGCAGGTCAACGACCGCCTCGGTCAAGACGAAGGGGACCGCATGCTGGGCGATTTCGCCGCCTGCCTTGCGTCGCAGACGCGCCGCGTCGACCTTGTCGGCCGTTGGGGCGGTGAGGAATTCGCGATCTTCTATCAGGACGCCATAGAAGATGAAGCCAGCTGGTCGCTCGCCCGCATTGCCGACCGGATGCGGCGGGAACCCATCGGCCGGATGGACGGCGAACCGATCAGCTTTTCCGCAGGACTCTGCACCTGGCGCAGCGGCCCCGTCACGGCCGCAATCGCACGGGCGGAGGATGCGCTTCATCGGGCAAAGCAGTCGGGCCGGGATCAGATCCGACGGGCCGAACGCCCTTCCAGCCTGGCTTTTGGAACATAAGCGCACTTTCATGCGCTTGGTCGCGAGAGCGGATCAACCGTATCGAAGGGGCATGGATGGCCAGAAGCCGAACCGCACCGAGCCAGATCGACCTGATTACCCGCTATCGGGAAGTCAGGGCGCTCACCGAAGCGCTGGCCGCGCCACTGTCCGACGCCGACGCGACGGTGCAGTCCATGCCGGACGCGTCACCGGCCAAATGGCACCTGGCCCATGTGAGCTGGTTCTTCGAAACCTTCGTGCTGCGCGACCATGTCACTGGCTACAAGCCGTTCGATCCTCGCTACGCCTTCCTTTTCAACAGCTATTATGAGGCGGAAGGCCCGCGCCATGCCCGGCCCCTGCGTGGAGTGCTGACGCGGCCATCGCTGAAGGAAATCCGCGCCTATCGCGCCCATGTCGATAAGGCGCTGATCACGGCGCTGCCGATGCTGATGCCGGACGTGCAGGCGCTGGTGCTGCTGGGCCTGCACCATGAGCAGCAGCACCAGGAATTGCTGCTGACCGACATGCAGCATCTTTTCTCGCTCAATCCGCTGGAACCCGCGCTGTTCGACGCGCCCAACGCCCTGCCCGCGCCAGTGCCGGGCCCCCTCCACTGGATCGAGGGGCGGCAAGGGCTGGTGGAGATCGGCGACGATGGCAAGGGCGACTTCGCCTTCGATTGCGAGGGACCACGGCATAAGGCGGTGCTGCATCCCCATGCGCTGGCGCATCGTTTGATAACCAATGGCGAATGGATCGCCTTCATCGAGGATGGCGGCTATACGCAAGCGTCCCATTGGCTGTCGGACGGCTGGGCGTGGATCCAGACGGAAGGGATTGAGGCGCCGCTCTACTGGCGGCGCAACGAACAGGGCTGGACCCGCTATGGCCTGGACGGCCGCAAGCCGGTCAACCCTGCCGCCCCGGTCACGCACATCAGCCTGTACGAAGCCGATGCCTATGCCAGCTGGGCGGGGTTCCGCCTGCCGACCGAAGCCGAATGGGAAAGCGCCGCGCTGAATATCGCTTCCACCAGCGGCAACCAGCTCGACGGCGCGACCTGCCCGCGCGCGCGCGTGGCGGAGGGGGAATCGACGCTGACCCAGATGTTCGGCGATGTCTGGGAATGGACCGGCAGCGCCTATCGGCCGCACCCCGGCTTCCGCGCCGCCGAGGGAGCAGTGGGCGAATATAACGGTAAGTTCATGTCCGGCCAGTTCGTGCTGAAGGGAGGCAGTTGCGCCACCCCACGCGGCCATGTCCGGGCGAGCTACCGCAATTTCTTCTATCCCCATCAACGCTGGCAGTTCACCGGGCTGCGGCTGGCAAAGGATCTGTAAGGCGATGCTGCTGACGAAGGACGCCACGCTGCCCCTGCGCGCGCCCGATCCGGCTTTCCGACGGGACATTCTGGAGGGGCTGTCGCGCGAGCCCAAGGCGACGCCGCCCATCTGGTTCTACGACCGTCGCGGATCGGAACTGTTCGAGGCGATCACCGACCTGCCCGAATATTATCCGACACGGACAGAAACCGCCTTGCTGGAAAAATATGGGGCGGATTTCGCCGCGATGGTGGGACCGGGACGAGCGGTAGTCGAATTCGGCGCGGGCAGCGCGCGCAAGACGCCGCATCTGCTGCGCGCCATTGACCCGGCGGCCTATGTGCCGATCGACATCAGCGGCGAGTTTCTTCATGCCAGCAGCGCCGAATTGGCATCGACCTTCCCCGGTCTGCCGGTCTTGCCCGTGGTCGGCGACTTCAACCGCGACCCGTCGCTGCCCACCGCCGTGGAGGGGCTGCCCCGGCTGGGCTTCTTCCCCGGATCGACCATCGGCAATATGGAGCCGGAGGCCGCCGTGGACCTGCTGCGAGCGATGCACCGGCTGCTGGGTGAAGGATCGATGCTGCTGATCGGCATGGACCGGATCAAGGACCGCGACCGGCTGATCGCCGCCTATGATGATGCGGCGGGGGTGACGGCGGCGTTCAACCTGAACCTCATCGCGCGGATCAACCGCGAGTTGGAGGGCGACATGCCGCTCGACGGCTTCGCCCATCGCGCGCGCTGGAATGACGAGAAAGCGCGGATCGAAATGCATCTGGAAGCCGTGCGGCCGCTGCATTTTCACGTTGCGGGACAATGTTTCCGCATGGCGACGGGCGAAACCATCCATACCGAGAGCAGCCATAAATATGGCACCCGCGACGAAAGGCTGCTGCTGCGCGCGGGCGGGTGGGAACCGTTGCGGGAATGGACCGATGCGGACGGGCTGTTTTCGCTGATTCTCGCGGAGGCGTAGGCAAGCCGCATCCCTGCCGCTATGCGGGGGACATGAATCCGGCTGCGGTCACGCGTTTCATCTCGGCACGCACCGTCGATGAGGCGGAATGCGTCGCCTCCGTCCTGCTGGCGATTGCGCTGGCACACGGGCTGGGCGCGGTTCATGTCTCCTGGGCGGCGTTCGCCGGCTACATGGTCATGCGCGGTCATGCGGCCGAAACGATGGTGCGCGGATTGCTGCGCATCGCCGGGACGGTCGCGGGCGGCGTGCTTGCGCTGGGGATCGCGCCGCTTGTCCTGCCCTCCATGCCGCTGGTCGCGCTGGCGATGTTGGCGGCGGCGACGGTCAGCCTTTATGGCGCGCTGACCGGCAAGCGATCCTATGCCTGGCTGTTCTTTGGCCTGACCTTCGTCATGCTGCTGTTCGACCGGGTGGAGCATCCCGACATCGCCCTGCCGAGCTTCGTCGCCACGCGGATTCTGGAGACAAGCGTGGGGACGCTGGCCTGCGTGACTGTCAGCCTGGCCTCCACCCTGACGCTGCGTCGCCGCTGGCCCGGCAGCCGGACCCCGCCACCGCAAAGGCTGGGCTGGCACAGCGGGGCCTTTCGCCACGCCTTGCAGGCGGGCGTGGCGGTCGCGTCACTGGCCGTGCTGCATGCGCTGATCGCCATTCCCGCGCCGACGCAGGGCGCGATTGCCGCCATGGCGGTGATGATGATGCCGACGGCCGTCGTTGGCGGCAGCGGCTTGTTTCCCGTGGGTCGCCGCATTGTCCACCGCGTGCTGGGCGGCATCGCCGGAGCGGCCCTCGCGGCCGCCGTGCTGCTGATCGCTCACGGATCGCCGGTGGTGCTGATCGCTGGAACGATGGCGGGCGTGGCGTTGGGGCGGCATCTGGAAAATGGCGATCATGGCTATCGCTATGTCGGCACGCAGTTCACCCTAGCAGTGCTGGTGGCGCTGGTACCCGACAGCTATGGCGATGCCGCCATCGGACCCGCGCTGGAGCGGCTGGCGGGCACGCTGATCGGCATGGCCGCGCTGGCGCCCGTGCTGTTGGGCTGGCACTGGCTCAGCCCGGACCGGACGCGGCGCACTCTCTTGGAACGGGAGGAAGCCGGCGGCATCTGAGGCTTATTCGACGACCCTGGCCGACCAGGTGGTGATCCAGTGCCAGGCGCCCCGGCATTCTCCCATGGCGCTCGCTTCCGTCAGGCGAAAGCGCGTTCCGTCCCAGACATAGGATTCGCTGCCGCCGCAATCGCCCAGACCCCGGCCCTTGGCGTAGCTTTGCAGGGTGGAGGTCTGCGGCGCCCAACTGGCGTTGACCAGCATCGGATGGTTCGCATCCTCGCTCCAGCCCGGCTGATAGTCGAAGCTGGCGAAATGGAACGCCCGCCGCCCCGCTATGCCCGTCGCGATCACGGGGACGGCGGTGAAATTATAGGCCCCCGCCCCGCAAGGCACCAGAACCAGCGTTTCCGTCCTGGAAAGCCGGTGCAGCTCCGGCGGCGAGGCCGCGTTCTTCATCTCGTCCGCGCAGCCGGTGAACTTGCCGAGCGCCGTCAATTCCTCCCGCCAGAGCGCGGGCGGTTCGGCGCCATTGGGGATGATCGCGCGGCGGACCTCCGGGCTGGCAGGCGCCGGGCGGACGGCGCCGCGAGCCAGCGCACCGGTTGCGACCAGCGCCGCCTGCGTCCCCGCCCGTCCCTGCCGCGCATCCATGTACCGGAATGCCGCAGCCGAACCGGCAAGCGAGGGCTGGCCGATCCGCTTGACGCCTGACCGGATCTCCATCGTCCCGCCCCGCGCCATGGCGATGGCGAGTGCGGAAGCCTGCGGTCCTTCCAGGCTGGCTTCACCATCCACGCTGCCCGCGGTCGCGATCGTGCGCCCGTCGATCAGGAAGCTCAGCGTCTCGCGCCCCTTGGCGTCGCGGCTGACCCAGATTTCCGGGTCGGCGGCGGCGCCCGCGTCCCGCCTGATGCCCATCATGACCGGCGCATCGGGCCAGCCGCCACCCTCGGGCAGCAGCGACACAGCCTCGCATCGGTCGCGATTGTCGCAGCCGATGGTCCAGTCCTTGTAGCTTTCCAATGTGCCCGGCCTGGGCGCCTGCGCCCATGCCGTGCCCGTGAGAGCCGACAGCATAGCCGCCAGCCCGAATATGCGTTTCGCCCCCATGGGTTAACCATAATGACTTTTGCCAAGGGGCGGTAGAACTTTTGTTATAGCGATGAAACGATCAGCGCAGGCTGAGCATCAACCCCGCCAGCGCCGCGCTCATCAAATTGGCCAGGCTGCCCGCGACCAGCGCCTTCACCCCCAGCCGCGCGATCACGGGCCGCTGATTGGGCGCGAGATTGCCGGTGACGGCCATCTGGATCGTGATCGAGCTGAAATTGGCGAAACCGCAAAGCGCGAAGGTGACGATCGCGATGGTCGCGGGCGACAGCGCGCCTTCCACCCGCCCCAGATTGATATAGGCGACGAATTCGTTGAGCACGACCTTGGTGCCGAACAGGCCGCCGGCGATCTGCGCCTCGTTCCACGGAATATTGAGCAGGTACATGACCGGCGAGAAGACATAACCCAACAGTTGCTGGAAGCTGAGGTCCGGATAGCCGAACCAACCGCCGATCCCGCCCAATATCCCGTTCGCCAGCGCCACGAGCGCGACGAAGGCCAGCACCATCGCACCGACCGCGACGGCCAGCTTCACGCCGGTCTGCGCGCCCTGGGCGGCGGCCATGATGATGTTCGCGGGCTTTTCCTCATCATGCGTGGCGGGCAGCGGCTCGCCCGGCGTGCCTTCGGCGTCGGAACGATCGGCCATCGGCCGTTCCGGCTCGTGCCCCGGCTCGTCGGGCATCATGATCTTCGCCATCAGCAGACCGCCGGGCGCGGACATGAAGCTCGCCGCCAGCAGATAGTCGATCTTGATCCCCATGGAAGCATAGGCAGCGAGGATGGTGCCCGCGATCCCCGCCATGCCGCTGGTCATCACGGCAAAGAGCTGCGGCGGGGACAGGCCTGCCAGATAGGGGCGGATGACGAGCGGGCTTTCGCTCTGGCCGACGAAGATATTGGCGGCCGCGCAGAGACTCTCGACCTTGGACACGCCCGTCACCTTCTCGATGGCGCCGCCGACCCAGCGGACGATCTGCTGCATGATGCCCAGATAATAGAGGATCGACACCAGGCTGGCGAAGAAGATGATCACCGGCAGCGCCGCGATGGCGAAGCTCGCCCCGCCGATCTCCGGCGTGGCCAGCGGGCCGAAGATGAAGTCCGTCCCCGCCTGCGCATAGCCCAGCAGATTGGCGACGCCATGCGACATGCCCGCGATCACCGCGCGCCCGGCGGGCACATAGAGCACCAGCAACGCGATGCCCGCCTGCAACAGAAAGGCCGCGCCAACCACCCGCAACCGGATGGCGCGGCGGTCGGACGACAGGGCGACAGCCATGACAAGGATCAGCGCAATACCGGCCAGGCCAATGAGAAGATGCATGAAAAGCTTTCGCGCAAAGGGCAAACGGCGCGATCATAAAGGGCCGTCCGCGCGGGGGCCAGTCGCTTTACGATGCTACAAATTTGTCACGATGCGCATCGCCAGTATATGTCCGGCGCTTCCCCTTCGGAAGGCGGGTCGGGAAGGAATGGAATGGAACGACCGGAAAACGTAGCGGCAGCCTTTCAATCTGCCTGGAACACCCATGACATGGCGGCCTTTGGCGCCCTGTTCCATGAGGATGCGACGTTCGTGAACCGGTTCGCCCATTATGTGCGCGGCGTCCAGGAGATCGTCGCGCTCCATCGCCCGCTTCATGAAACGATCTACCGGGATTCGACGCTCGACAATGAACTGATCGACACGGTTCCGATGGGCGAAGACGGCGCCATCGTTCATTTCTGGAGCCGTCTGTCGACCGGGGCCACGCATCCGGCGGGACCGCATGCGGTCGATACGCTGATCCTGGCCGTGCTGAGGCGCGGCGATGGCGGCTGGCGCATTCAGGCGCTGGAGAATGTCACATTGACCGATCCGCGGACGGGAGAAATCGTCCTGAGGAGGTAAGCTGGACCCTATTGGCCGCCTCTGCCGTCAAACGAAAAAGGGACTGGCTCCCCGTGGCGCCAGCCCCCTTTTTCATCCCATGGGCAGCAATCAGGCGGCTGCCTTGGCCCGCGACATGCGCTTGCGCTCGTTCGGATCGAGATAGCGCTTGCGCAGACGGATATTCTTCGGCGTCACTTCGACCATTTCATCGTCGTCGATATAGGCGATGGCCTGTTCCAGCGTCATCTTCCACGGCGGGGTCAGGCGGATGCTGTCATCCTTGCCCGACGCGCGGAAGTTGGTCAGCGCCTTCGACTTCATCGGGTTGACTTCCAGGTCTTCCGGCTTGGCGTTCTGGCCGATGATCATGCCTTCGTAGAGCGCCTCGCCCACGCCGACCATCAGGACGCCGCGCTCTTCCAGCGGGCCAAGGGCGTAGGCAACCGCCTCACCCGCACCGTTGGAGATCAGCACGCCGTTCTTGCGGCCTTCGATATTGCCCTTGTGCGGGCCATATTTCTCGAACAGCCGGTTCATGATCCCGGTGCCGCGCGTGTCGGACAGGAATTCGCCATGATAGCCAATCAGGCCGCGCGACGGGGCCGAGAAGGTGATGCGGGTCTTGCCGCCGCCCGAGGGGCGCATGTCGGTCATTTCCGCCTTGCGCTGGTTCATCTTGTCGACGACCGTGCTGGAAAATTCATCGTCCACGTCGATCACGACGGTTTCATAAGGCTCGGTCTTGTTGCCGGCCTCATCCTCGCCGAACAGCACGCGCGGACGCGAAATGCCGAGTTCGAAGCCTTCGCGGCGCATCGTCTCGATCAATACGCCCAGCTGGAGCTCGCCGCGACCGGCAACCTCGAAGCTGTCCTTGTCGGCCGATTCCGTCACCTTGATGGCCACGTTGGATTCGGCTTCGCGCATCAGGCGGTCGCGGATCATGCGGCTTGTCACCTTGCTGCCTTCGCGTCCCGCCATGGGCGAATCGTTCACCGCGAAGCGCATCGACAGGGTCGGCGGATCGATCGGCTGGGCCTTGATCGCGGTGGTGACGGACGGATCGGCAATGGTGTTCGCCACGGTCGCGACGGTCAGGCCCGCCAGCGAGATGATGTCACCCGCCTTGGCCTCTTCCACCGGCACGCGTTCCAGACCGCGGAAAGCCAGGATCTTCGACGCGCGGCCGGTTTCCAGAACCTTGCCGTCGGCATCGATGGCGTGGATCGGCTGGTTGACCTTCAGCGTGCCCGAATTGACGCGGCCGGTCAGGATGCGGCCCAGGAAATTGTCACGGTCGAGCAGCGTCACCAGGAAGCTGAACGGCGCATCCTGATCCAGCGCCGGGGGCGGCACATGGTCGACAATCTTCTGGAACAGCGGCTCCAGCGTGCCCGAACGCAGCGAAGAGTCCTCATTGGCATAGCCGTTACGGCCCGAGGCGTAGAGAACCGGGAAGTCGAGCTGCTCGTCGGTGGCGTCCAGCGTCACGAACAGGTCGAACACCTCGTCCAGCACTTCCTGGATGCGCTCGTCGGGGCGATCGACCTTGTTGACGACGACGATGGGCCTGAGACCCAGCGCCAGCGCCTTGCCGGTGACGAACTTGGTCTGCGGCATCGCGCCTTCCGACGAATCGACCAGCAGGATCACGCCGTCGACCATGGAGAGGATGCGCTCCACCTCGCCGCCGAAATCGGCGTGGCCGGGCGTGTCGACGATGTTGATGCGCGTGCCGTTCCATTCGACCGAGGTCGGCTTCGCCAAAATGGTGATGCCGCGTTCCTTTTCGAGGTCGTTCGAGTCCATCGCGCGCTCTTCGATGCGCTGGTTCTCGCGGAAGGTGCCGGACTGGCGGAAAAGCTGGTCGACAAGGGTGGTCTTGCCATGGTCGACGTGCGCGATGATCGCGATATTACGCAGGGACATGAAGTTGCCTTCGGGATTGGTGGTTTCCCGGCCGGCACCGCGCCTGACCAAGAGTATCGCGCGCGCCACTACAGGAAATGACGCGTTGCGGCAAGCGTTGCGCACGAGACGGCACGGGAGCGATTGCAATGGGAGGGGCAGCCCTTTAGCGTGTGACGGAGGCTTGCAGCCGGACTGTTCTATATACATATAACAGTGCCAATCCTGACCGTCCTTGAGAGATGATATGGCTTCGACCGCGCCGACCGCCACCGCCGACCCACTCAATCTGACGCCACCCGATCCGGTGCCGCCGGTCGCGCCCGAAAAGGCGGCGGGACTGGTGCCGCTGGACGATGAGAAGCGCTCCAGACTGGACGAGAAGGTCGATGCCTTCGTCGACGATCTCGTCGCGCAGGACGCCAATTCGCCGGAATTCGGCCAGCGGGTCGACCAGCTCACCAATATGGGGCGCAAGGAGATTGCGGAGGCTGCCGGCCATTCGAACCGCTTCCTCGACCGCCCGGTGCGCGCGATGGACAGCGACAATAAAGTCGGCGTCGACCTCGCCGAACTGCGCCGGACCATCGAGGATCTCGATCCGGGCAAGCGCGGCAGCCTGACCGCGCCGAAGAAGCTGTTCGGCCTCATCCCTTTCGGCAACCGGATGCGCGACTATTTCGACAGCTATAAAAGCGCGCAGAGCCACATCAATTCGATCCTCGGCTCCCTCGCCAGCGGCAAGGACGTGCTGATCAAGGACAACGCCGCCATCGATGTCGAACGGCAGAATATGTGGCAGACGATGGGCCGTCTGGAGCAGATGATCCATATCTCCAAGACGCTCGACGCCCGGCTGGAATCGAAGGCGCTGGAACTGGAGTCGACCGATCCGGCCAAGGCGAAGGCGATCCGGGAGAGCGCGCTTTTCTATATTCGCCAGCGCACGCAGGACCTGCTGACGCAAATGGCGGTGACGGTGCAAGGTTATCTGGCGCTCGATCTGGTGAAGAAGAACAATGTCGAGTTGGTGAAGGGCGTGGACCGCGCCAGCACCACCACCGTCGCGGCCTTGCGCACCGCCGTCACCGTGGCGCAGGCGCTGGTGGGGCAACGCCTCGTGCTGGAACAGATCACCGCGCTCAACACCACGACCGCGAACATGATCGATTCGACCGGCGAGATGCTCAAGACCCAGACCGCCCAGATCCACGAGCAGGCCGCGTCCAGCACCATTCCCATCGAGACGCTGCAACGCGCCTTCCAGAATATCTACGACACGATGGACAATATCGACACGTTCAAGATGAAGGCGCTGGAGAATATGAAGACGACGGTGACCACGCTGTCGAACGAGGTCGAAAAGTCCAAGGGCTATATCGCCCGCGCCGAGGGGCAGGCCCAGGCCGCGCAACAGGCCCGCGCCGACAATCCGTTGCTGAGTTCGATCGAGGCGTGATGCGATGAGCCGGTCCGACCGCGTACTGGCCGATGCGGAGGCCGTGCTGCGCCGCCATAGCGAGCGCGGCCAGAGCCTGACGGCACGGGCGCGGCAGCGGCGCAACGCGGCGCTGATGCGGAAAGTCAAATATGCTTTCTGGGCCATCGTCGCGGTGCTGGTGGCGAGTATTATAGCTGGCTTCGTCGCCCCCATCGGCACGACCGGTGTGATGATCGCGCTGGGCGTCATGCTGGCGGCGGTACTGCTGATCGGGGCGCTGCCCGGCGAAAAGCGCGTCAGGACCGAGACGCTGGCGGGCACCGCGCTCACCGCTTTGCCGTTGCAGACCGAAATCTGGCTGGAAAACCAGCGCAAGGCCCTCCCCGCCCCCGCCGTCACGCTGGTCGACAGCATCGGCGTCAAGCTGGAGACGCTGGCGCCGCAGCTCGAACGGCTGGGAGAGCAGGACCCGGCAGCGCAGGAAATCCGCAAGCTGCTGGCCGATCATCTGCCCGAACTCGTCACCGGCTATCAATCCATCCCCGAACCGCTGCGCCGCGAGGTACGCAACGGCCGCGTGCCGGAAAAGCAGCTGATCGAAGGACTGAACGTGATCGACGCGGAAATCGCGCGGATGAGCGAAAATCTGGCGAGCGGCGATCTCGACAAGCTGGCGGTGCAGAATCGCTTTCTTGAGCTGAAATATCAGGAGGCGAAGGAACTCGGGCAATAGAACCGTTTTCCTATCGTTATGATCCATCTGACGCTGATCATCGTCGATTTCCTGACCGGGCTGCTGGCGGCCGGCGCCTGGGCGCTTGCGACGGCCGGCGGGGCGATCGCGGCGCTGGTCGCCGGGGGATTTCTGGGCATGGCGGTGCTGCGCAAATGGCGGCAAAGGGGGTGAAGCCGGTCAGTGCCCCTCGATCCAGACGGTCATCACCGCCGGGGTCAAAGGCTCGCTGAACTGGATGCCGAAACGCTTGCCATTGGCCCACATCACCTGTCCGCTGGCCGCCTGCCGCAATGCCTCGACGGTCAGGAAGGTGCCGGCCACGGGCGGGGTTTCGCAATGGGCGAGCGCGCCCGAGCAGGACAGGTCCAGGAAATGCGCCCGCGCCGCCATGCCGCCGAAGCGCAGCGCCACCGGCTCGAACATCTTGTGGCGCGGATCGTGCCGCCGCTGCGTCAGGTCAGCCATTCCCGCCCCTCCCCCGAAGGCCATTCACCACAACAGACCAAAAGCGCCCACCGAATGCGCATTAACCAGATGGGGCGCAAAGGGAAGGGCAGACTGACGGAAGCGATCAGTTCCGCAGCGCGCAGGGGACGATGGCACTCGGGTCCGGCCGCGCGGCGACTCGTTTGAAACGCGCGAAATAGCCGCCCGCCGTCGGCTTGGGCACCAGTTCTTCTAGCCGGAAACCCATCGCCGCCAGTTCGCAGGCAAGCAGGCGCGGCGGCGTGCCGTGCTGGTCGGTCGGCCGGTTGGCGTCCACCACGATCAGCTCGCCATCGGGCTTCAGCGCCGGGCTGAGGTTCCAGAGAAAGGCATAAGGCTCTGCGATCTCATGATACATATGGACCATGAAGATGCGGTCGAAGCTGTTTTCGGGCAGCCGGGGATTTTCCGGCGCGCCCAGCTTGACGCTGACATTGCGCCAGTCCTCCCGCGTGATGCGGCGGCTCAATGCCTCGATCACCTCGGGCATGATGTCCTCGGCCAGCACGCGGCCCTTGTCCCCGACCCGGTTGGCGAGGCGCACCGTATAATAGCCTTCGCCCGCGCCGATGTCGGCCACGGTCATGCCGGGCCGGATGCCCGCGCGGTTCATGATGTCCTCTGCCTCGTTCACCCGGTCGCGGGCCTCTTCGCTCGACCAGCGGGTGGAAACGATGGGCGCCACCGGGCGGTCGGCGCGCGGGAAGGCGCGGACTGCCGCCGGGCGGTCGCTATTCTTGTCCGACGAAAAGGGGCCGCAACCCGCCAGCAGCAGGCATCCGGTCAGGATGCCGGCCGCCCACGCCGGACTTTTCATCAGTCGACATCCTCCACATCGACCTTCTCGCCCGTGACCTTCTGACTGAGCGCGGCGGCCATGAAGGGATCGAGCGCGCCGTCCAGCACATCGTCGGGCGAGGTGGAGGTGACGCCGGTGCGCAAATCCTTCACCAGCTGATAGGGCTGGAGGACGTAGGAACGGATTTGATGGCCCCAACCGATCTCGGTCTTGGCCTGATATTCACCCGACGCGGCTTCCTCGCGGCGGCGCAGCTCGGCTTCGTACAGGCGCGCCTTCAGCATGTTCATGGCCGTCGCGCGGTTCTTGTGCTGCGAACGGTCATTCTGGCTGGCGACGATGATGCCTGAGGGAACGTGGGTGATGCGGACCGCGGAATCCGTGGTGTTGACGTGCTGTCCACCGGCACCGGATGCGCGGTAGGTATCGATCTTGAGGTCGCTTTCATTGACCTCGATCTCGATATTGTCGTCGATCACCGGATAAACCCAGACCGACGAGAAGCTGGTGTGGCGCCGCGCCGAACTGTCATAGGGGCTGATGCGGACCAGCCGGTGCACGCCACTTTCGGTCTTGGCATAGCCATAGGCGTTCTCGCCCTTGAACAGGAAGGTCGCGGACTTGATGCCCGCCTGATCGCCTGCCTGATAATCGACCAGTTCCACCTTGTAGCCGCGCCGTTCCGCCCAGCGGCGGTACATGCGGCTGAGCATTTCGGCCCAGTCCTGGCTTTCGGTGCCGCCCGCGCCGGCATGGATTTCCAGATAGGTGTCGCTGGCATCGGCCTCCCCCGCCAACAGCGCCTTGATCTTGTCCTCATCCGCGCGGTCGGCCAAGGCCTTCAGCGAGGAAATGGCTTCGCTCACCATATCCTCATCGCCCTCGGCCTCGGCCATTTCGATGAGTTCGGCGGTGTCGGTCTTTTCGCTGTCGATCGCGCGGGTGGCGCCGATGGCGGCGTCCAGCCGGGTACGTTCCCGCATCACTTCCTGCGCCAGCTTCTGATTGTCCCAGAGCGTCGGATCCTCGACGCGGGCGTTCAACTCGTCAAGGCGACGCAGCGCGCGGTCCCAGTCCAGGAAGCGGCGCAGCAGGTCCAGCGCGGCGTCGATGCGGTCGATATATTGCTGCGCTTCGGCGCGCATGGTCTGTTCTCCAAATTTCACGCCTGCGGCGCGAACGGTCTTGATGCGGTCCTTTCTTGCGGCGCGGCGCGCGCGTCAAGGAAAACCGGCTTTACCGGGCAATCGCCGGGAGGGTAGCAAAAAGCAGCTTCCCGCCCAAGCGGTCGCGGACGTCAATAAATCCCGCCCTGATCCTGCAGGAAATCGCTGTCCGTGCGCTGGTGGCGCTGGACGGCGGCTTCAACGCGGGCGGCGGCCTTGTCCTGGGCGGCGACCTCTTCCTTGCGGATCGAGCGGCGCGGCTCGGATTCGGGCTTGAACGCTTCCCAGATCACGGCGGGCTTCGGCTCGTCGGTCGGCCAGACGCCATAGACGCGCTTGCCCGAGCGACGGTCGATCGTGACCATGCGGATGCCCGCCGGCGCCACGAAGGGCGTTTTCGGCATGGTTTCCAGCACCGGCGCCATCGCCGCCTTCCAGATCGGCGCGGCGACGCGGCCGCCCTGCGCCCAGCCCCCCAGGCTGCGCGGCTGGTCGTAGCCGATATACACGCCCGCGACGAGATCGGGCGATCCGCCGACGAACCAGACATTGGTGGGACCGTTGGTGGTGCCGGTCTTGCCGAACAGCGGGCGCTTCAGGTCGGCCAGCATCGTCGCCGTGCCGCGCTGGATCACGCCCTCGGCAATGTGCACGACCTGATAGGCGGTCATGGGGTTCATCACCTGCTTGCCCTCGAAACCGAAGCGCGGCATCGGCTTGCCGTCCCAGTTCGCCATGTTGCACCCGTCGCAGGCGCGCCAGCGCTGCGGCCAGATCACCTTGCCATGCCGGTCCTGCACATAATCCATCAGCTTGGGGGTCAGTTGCCGCCCCTGATTGGCGAGCATCGCATAGGCGTTCACCATCCGCTCCACCGTGGTCTCGCCCGCGCCCAGCGCGAAGGACAGATAGGGCTGATAGTCGCCGATCCCCATCGCCTTGATCGTGCGCACGACGCGATCCATGCCGGTCTGGCTGGCGGCGCGCACGGTCATCAGGTTGCGGGACTGTTCAACACCCCAGCGCATGGTCTGGGGGCCGGCGCTGCCGCCGGAGAAGTTGCGGAAGCATTTCTGGCCCAGGCCCGCGCCCTGATAGACGCACAGCGGCCCGTCGACGATGATCGAGGCGGGCGTCATGCCATTGTCCAGCGCGGCGGCATAGACGAAGGGCTTGATCGTCGATCCGGGCTGGCGCATCGCCTGCGTCGCGCGGTTATAGGAGGACAGGCGGCTGTCGAACCCGCCCTGCATGGCGTGAACGCGGCCCGAATGGGTTTCCTCCACCACCATGCCCCCGGACACTTCGGGGATGTTGCGCAACGCCCATTCCTGGCCGTTGCGCGCCACCACGATCAGGTCGCCGGGCTTCATCGCGGCAAAGGCCGGACCGCCGGTCTTGCGATAGGGCAGTTGCGCCGATCCGGCGGGCAGGGTTCCGGTCGAGCCGTCGGAAAAACCGATCCGCGCCGAGGACGAACCCCGGTCGATGAGGGCCGCGACGCGCCATCCGGCATAATCGACGTCGATATAGCTGGCGGCCAGTTCCCGCTCCCAGCCGCGATCCATGTCGACCCTGCCGATCGGGCCGGACCAGCCCTTGCCCGCGTCGAAGCGCAGCAGGCCGTTGCGCAGCGCCGTCGCCGTCAGATCCTGCATCTTCGGATCATAGGGGCTGCGGACCCAGAGGCCGCCGGCATAGACGCTGTTGGGGCCATCCTCCGCCTTTTCCCCGAAAAGCTGGATCAGGCGGCGGCGCACCTCTTCCATATAATAGCCACCGGCGCGGGCGTCGAAGCTGGAACCATGGGAGGACACGGTGCCCAGCGGCTGGGCCAGCGCCTCGTCCCGCTGCGCCTTGGTGATCCAGCCATTTTTGTACATTTCGCCCAGCGCCCAGTTGCGGCGATCCAGCGCGCGGGCATGACCGGTGGCGCTTTCCGGGCGGTAATTGGCAGGTCCCTTGGGCAGGATCGCCAGATAGGCCATTTCGTGCAGCTTGAGGTCGGCCACATCCTTGTCGAAATAGGCGCGCGCCGCCGCCTGCACGCCATAGGCGTTGCGGCCGAGGAAAATCTGGTTGAGATAGAGCTCCAGAATCTGCTGCTTCGACAGCACCCCCTCCATGCGGTAGGCGAGGATCATTTCCTTCACCTTGCGCGTGGGGGAATATTCGTCGCCGATCAGCAGATTCTTCGCCACCTGCTGGGTGATGGTGGAGCCGCCACGGGCGCGCTGGCCCGAACCGATCTTGGTCGCATAGTCGACGACCGCGCCGGCCAGGCCGGTCAGGTCGACACCATGATGTTCGAAGAAGGTCTTGTCCTCCGCCGACAGATAGGCGTGGATCAGCAGCGGCGGATAATCGCTATATTGCAGCTGGACGCGCCGTTCGCGGGCATAGCTGTGGACCGGCTGGCCATCGACGTCGCGCACGATGGTGGGCAGCGGCGGCTCATAGTTGAGCAGCGTCGACGCGTCGGGCAGGCCGCGCGCAAAGATCAGCCAGAAGAGCCCGTAGGCAAGCAGCAGTCCGCCCAACCCGATCGCGATCCAGCGGAACCAGCGGCGCTCCCAATGCGGATGGACACTTTGCCGAAGTCCGCTCACGCCCCGGCGCAGGCGCTGGGTGAAGGACGATGCGGCGTTTTCTGGGCGAGCCTCTTCCATGATGTCCGAGGCTCTAGGGTGAAATTGCGCCTAGCGCCAGAGCGGATCGACTAACCGCCTGCCCCGCCCTCGCGCAGCGCGCGTCTGCGCGCGAAATGCACGTCGATGGCCCGGGCCACGCCCTTGGCGATATTGGCCTGCCCTTCCTTCGACGCCAGGAAAGCCGCGTCCTCCGTGTTGGAGATATAGCCGGTCTCGAACAGCACCGAAGGCGTGTCGGGCGCCTTCAACACGATCAGCGAGGCGAACCGGTGCGCCGTGCCGCGGAACGGCACATAGGGCGCGCCCTCGCGCTGCAACAGCCGGGCGAAGGCGACGGAGATGTTCATCGATTCCCGCTGCGTCAGGTCGATGAGGATCGACGACACCTCTTCCGACTGGCCGCCCAGATTGACGCCGTTCAGCACATCCGCCTTGTTCTCCCGCGCCGCCAGCCGGGCCGCCTCGCGGTCGGACGCGGTTTCGGACAGGGTATAGACGGTCGCGCCACGCGCTGCGTCATTGTCCGCCGAATCGGCGTGGATCGAGATGAACAGATCGGCATTGAGCATGCGGGCAATGCCATAGCGTTCCTGCAGCACCAGGAAATGGTCGTCGTCGCGGGTCAGCGCCACGCGCACCCTGCCCGACTGCAGCAGCCGGTCGCGGATCGCCCGCGCAATGGCCAGAGTCACGTCCTTTTCACGCTCGCCATTGACGCGATTGATCGCGCCCGGATCATGACCGCCATGCCCCGCATCGATCACCACCAACGGGCGGGAGGCATCGCGCGGCCCTTCCACCGGCGGCAGCGCCACGCCGCGGGCCACCGGCGGGATCGGCACGGTGATGCTGTGGACCCGTCGGGCCGGACGCGGCGCCATTTGGGCGGGCGCATCGAAACGCAGCCCCCGCCAATCGCCGATCGGCATGAGCGCGGTCATGCCGCCGGCGTGACCGGGCGCACCTGAAAAAAGCAGGCTCGCGAGCGCAAGGCTTGGGATCATGCGCCGCTTGTGCAACGCGCCGCCCTTGGCCGTCCAGCCATATTTTCGCACGGAATTGCGCGTTATGCACCGGCTTCTTCGACCGGGAAGGACAAGGTTAACGTCGCCTTCATCATGTTGAGATTAAGCAGCGCCGCGCAGGCAACAATATTTCAGGGGGCCGTTGCTCCTTTGCATTTTGACTGCTACCCATTCATATTCCTGAAAGGCTTGCCCATATTGTGCGCCGGCCCTTTGAGGCATTTCACGATGGCATCGGCGGCCGCTCAAGCGTCCGACACGATGTACGAACAGGTTGACGCTGCATGAGGCATGAATTCCAATCCACGCTGAACCCGGTTCCGGGCGATGCGGCGTGGTTGGTGGTGTCCGGCACATGGTCCGGCCCTGCCCCGGCAGCAGACACGCAGCTTTTTCAACAAAACCGGGCGATGCAGCAACTCGCGCCGCCCCCCTGCTATCGCGTGGCCGCCCGGCCCAGTGCCGCTGGCCGCCCACGCCGGAGAACAATAAATGACAATGCGTATGCTGATCGATGCGCGCCACCGGGAAGAAACCCGGGTCGCGGTCGTCAAGGGTAACCGGATCGAGGAATTCGACTTCGAATCGGCCGAGCACAAGCAGCTCAAGGGCAATATCTACCTCGCCAAGGTTACTCGCGTAGAACCTTCGCTCCAGGCGGCCTTCGTCGATTATGGCGGCAATCGCCACGGTTTCCTTGCTTTCAGCGAAATCCACCCGGACTATTACCAGATCCCGCGCGAGGACCGCGAAGCGCTGCTGCGCGAAGAGCGCGAGCATGCCGAGGAAGAGGCCGCGCTGCGCGCCGACTATGATGATGAAGACGATCATGCCGGCACCTCCGACGGCGGGCTGGAAGTCGTTGAGGCAACCCATCATCATGACGATGAGGAGCATGCCGAAGGCGAAAATGGCGAAGGTGCCGAGAACGGCAACCGGGGTCGTGGTCGTCGCGGCAAGGGCGACGAGGCCGCCGACGAACTGCGCCGCAAGCGCATGGCGCTGCGCCGCCGCTACAAGATTCAGGATGTCATCAAGCGCCGCCAGGTGCTGCTGGTGCAGGTCGTCAAGGAGGAGCGCGGCAACAAGGGCGCGGCACTGACCACCTATCTGTCGCTCGCGGGCCGCTATTGCGTGCTGATGCCGAACACGTCGCATGGCGGCGGGATTTCGCGCAAGATTTCAAACGCTGCCGACCGCAAGCGGTTGAAGTCGATCATCGCGGAGATGGCGTTGCCCTCGACCATGGGCTGCATCGTCCGCACGGCGGGCCTCCAGCGCACCAAGCCGGAGATCAAGCGCGACTTCGATTATCTCGCCCGCCTGTGGGACGAAATCCGCGAAAAGACGCTGAAGTCCGACGCCCCCGCGCTGATCCACAATGACAGCGACCTCATCAAGCGGGCGATCCGCGATATCTACAACAAGGATATCGAGGAAGTCATCGTCGAGGGCGAATATGGCTATAAGGCGGCCAAGGACTTCATGAAGCTGCTGATGCCCAGCCATGCGCGCCGGGTGAAGCAATATGCCGATGCGGTGTCGCTGTTCCAGCGCGCCAGTGTCGAGGATCAGTTGGCGGCGATGTACAATCCCGTCGTGCAGTTGAAATCCGGTGGCTATCTGGTCATCAACCCGACCGAGGCGCTGGTGTCGATCGACATCAACTCGGGCCGGTCGACCCGCGAGCATGGCATCGAGCAGACCGCCGTCGCCACCAACCTCGAAGCCGCCCGCGAAATCGCCCGCCAGTTGCGCCTGCGCGACATGGCTGGCCTTGTCGTCATCGACTTTATCGACATGGAGATGAACTCCAACATCCGGAAGGTCGAGAAGGCGATGAAGGAGGCGCTGAAGGACGATCGCGCCCGCATCCAGGTCGGCCGCATTTCGGGCTTCGGCCTGATGGAAATGAGCCGCCAGCGCCTGCGCACCGGCGTTCTCGAAGCGTCGACCCGCCAGTGCCCGCACTGCGAAGGCACCGGCCTGGTCCGCACCGCTTCGTCGGCGGGCCTGGGCGCGCTGCGCATGCTGGAAGAGGAAGCGGCGCGCGGTCGCGGCTCCCTCATCACGCTGCGGGCGAGCCAGGAAGCGGCCTTCTACGTCCTCAACAACAAGCGCCGCGAACTGGACGAGATCGAAAGCCGCTATGGCGTTCGCATCGCGATCCTGCCCGATGGCGAGATCGAGGGCGCGCGCATGTCGGTCGAGGCCAGCGGACCACGGCCGGAGCGGGTGGTCGACTATACGCCGATCGTCGAGGAAGAGGATGATCTCGATATCGTCGAAGAGCTGGACGAGGAAGAGGTCGAGGAAGTCGAAGCCGCGCATGAGGAACGGGGCGAGCGCGGGGAGGACCGCGAAGGCGGTCGTCGTCGCCGTCGTCGCCGTCGCCGTCGCGGTGGTCAGCGTGACGAGCACGCCGCGGCTCACGCCGAAGGCGAGGCTGGCGAAGACGTCGAAGCCGCAGAGGATGAGGCCGAGGGCGACGAAGGTGAAGCCGAAGCCGCACCGGTGGAGGCTAGCGCCGACGGTGAAGGCGAAGGCCGCCGCCGTGGCCGCCGCGGCCGCCGCGGTGGACGCCGCCGTCGTGAGGCGGAAGGCGTGGCCGAGGAGACCGTGACCGAAGGCTCCGTCGCCAGCGACGAAGCGGTAGAGGCTGTCGAGGTCGAAGCAGCGGTCGCCGAGCCGGTGGCCGAGGCTGCCGAAGCCCCGGTCGAGGAAGAAGCGCCCAAGACGCGCCGCCGCCCCCGCGCCCGCAAGGCCAAGGAAGCCGCTGCCCCCGCCGCCGAGGCTGTCGAGGCGGAGGCTCCGGTCGCAGCGCCGGTCGCGGAGGCTCCCGCCGCCGAAGCCGCTGCCGAGGAGGCACCGGTCAAGCCCAAGCGCACCCGCCGCAAGAAGGTGGAGCCGGTGGCGGAGGAAGCCGCGGCCGCCGAAGCCGGGCCGGTTGCCGAGGAAGCTCCGGCCAAGCCCAAGCGCACACGCCGCAAGAAGGCCGATCCGGTGGTCGAGGAAGCTGCCGTCGCTGCTGCCGAAGCCGCTCCGGCGATCGAGGCTCCCGCCGAAGCGCCTGCGGAAAACGGCGAAGCGATCACGGTGAACGGCGATACCGAAGCGGACGGCGCGACCGAGGATGACGGCACCCCGCGTCGCGGCTGGTGGCAACGCACCTTCGGCCAGTAAAAACGGCTGAAACGCCATGAAAGCGCCGCCGTCTTGCCGGTTTGATCGGCAAGACGGCGGCGCTTTTCTTTTGACGCTGGCGTGAGAATTTTCGGCCATGCACGACCGTCGGCGGAACTCGCCGCAATCGTCACCCTGAACTTGTTTCAGGGTCCATTTCCCTGATTAAGCCGGCGGCGCGGCACGATGGATGCTGAAACCGGTTCAGCATGACGGTATCGGTAATGGCGAGCATCCACCCCAAGCCGCTATTGGACCTTCCGCTCAAAAGGCTCCATAACCCTTTCATTCACCGTTCATCCCGTTCAAGGCATTTACCGTTAGCGATGCAGCCTCATCCCCTGCCCCCAGCCACTTTCGCATGCCGAACCCTTTTCGCATGAAAGCCCGCTGGCTTCGCATCGCCGCGATCGCCATGGCTTCGCTTGCCCTGATGGCGCAACCGGCGGCGGCGCAGCAGATCCTGCGCGACGCGGAAACCGAGGCCTTCATGGCCGACATGTCCGGGCCTTTGGTGAAGGCGGCGGGCATGGACCCGCGCAATGTCCAGGTGCTTGTCATCAACGACCCGGAAATCAACGCCTTCGTCGCGGGCGGCCAATATGTCTGGGTGCATAGCGGCCTGATTGCCGCCGCCGACAATGTGAACCAGGTGCAGGGCGTGGTCGCCCACGAACTCGGCCATATAGAGGGCGGCCATGTCATCCGCTCCGCCGAGGGGATGAAGGAAGCGACCGGCATCACCCTGCTCAGCCTGGTGCTCGGTGCCGCCGCCATCGCGGCGGGCGGCGCGGAAGCCGGCATGGGCATATTGGGCATGGGCCAGTCGGCGGCGATGGGCAAGTTCCTTGCCTTTTCCCGCGCGCAGGAAAGTTCCGCCGACCTTGCCGGCGCACGCTATCTGAGCAAGGCGGGGGTTTCCGGCAAGGGCAGTCTGGAATTCTTCAAGAAACTGCAAAATCAGGAATATCGCCTCGCCATCCCGCAGGATGACAGCTACGGCCGCACCCACCCCTTGTCGGGCGAGCGCATCAATGTGCTGCGCGAGGTCTATTCGGCCGATCCGGCCTGGGACAAGCCGATGGACCCCAAGCTGGAGGCGCGGTTCGAGCGGATCAAGGCGAAGCTGATCGGCTTCGTGTCGGAACCCAATCAGACCCTTATCAAATATCCGGAAAGCGACCAGTCGATCCCGGCGCACTATGCCCGCGCCTATGCCTGGCACAAAAGCGCCTATCCCGACAAGGCGATGAGCGAGGTCGACGCGCTGCTGACCGCTGCGCCGCACGATCCCTATTTTCTGGAGCTTAAGGGTCAGGTGCTGCTGGAAAGCGGCAAGCCCGCCGACGCCATCCCGCCTTTGCGTGAGGCGGTGCAGCTCACCAATCAGCCGTTGATCGCGACGCTGTTGGGCCATGCCCTGATCGCGACCGAGGATGACGCGAACTTCGCCGAGGCGGAGAAGGTGCTGCGCAACGCCATTGCGCGGGATCGGGAAAACCCCTTCGCCTGGTATCAATTGGGCGTCGTCTATGAACATCGCGGCGACATTCCCCGTGCGGCGCTGGCGACGGCGGAGCGCTATTCGATGATGGGGCAGGACCAGATGGCGCTGCGCAGCGCCGACGCCGCGATGCAGGGATTGAAGCCCGGCACGGTTGACTATCTGCGCGCGCAGGATATCGCGATGGTTTCCCGCGCCGCCGTCGAGCAGAAGCGAAAGAAGAAATGACCCATCCCTCGCGCCCCGGCTTTCGCGCGGCGCTTTCCAACAGGACCGTCCTCATGACCCTTGGCGTTTTCGCCTTTATCGCCGCGACCGCGACCGGCGCCGCGCTCGGCACCCAGAGTACCAGCCGCGTCGATGCCACCGACAAGGCGGCGATCGAGCAGATCGTCCACGACTATATCTTGGAACATCCCGAGATCATTCCGCAGGCGGTCGAGAAATTGCAGGCCAAGCGGATGGCGGGCACCATCGAGGCCAGCCGCAAGACCATCGAAACACCCTATGCCGGTGCCTGGGAGGGCGCCGCCGAGGGTGATGTGACGGTGGTGGAGTTTTTCGATTATGCCTGCGGCTATTGCCGGGCGTCGCTGCCCGATCTCGCCCGGCTGGTGGGTGAGGACAAGCGGGTCAAGGTCGTCTATCGCGAGCTGCCGATCCTGTCGGATGCCAGCATCGACGCGGCCAAGGTGTCGCTGCTGGCGGCGGAGAAGAACCAATATATGCCCTATCACCGCGCGCTCTATGCAGCGGGCAAGGTGACGCGGGAAACGATCCTGGCGGCGGCCGCCAAGGTCGGGATCGACGCCAAAGCGGCGCAGGCGGCCATCGCCAGCACCACCTATAATGACGAAATCCAGTCCAATATCGGCCTTGCCCAGAAATTGCAGGCCAGCGGCACGCCGACTTTCGTGATCGGCGATCAGGTGCTGAACGGCGCGGCCGGCTATGATGCGCTGAAGACGGCGGTAGCCTCGGCGCGCGGGAAATAAGCGCCGACACCGCCACCTGCGCCATTGACTCGGGATCGCCTTTTGCCTATCGGACGCCCCCTGACATGCGGCCGCTTGACCAGCGGCCCTTTTTTGTCACGCCCGATTCTTTTAGTTTTTTGAGGAATGAACGATGAAGCGCACCTATCAGCCGAGCAATCTGGTTCGGAAGCGCCGTCACGGTTTCCGCGCTCGCATGGCGACCCCCGGCGGTCGCAACGTGATCCGCGCCCGCCGTTCGCGCGGCCGCAAGAGCCTCAGCGCCTGAACGACGCGCCGCTGACCGGCGCGCCTGCCGTGATGGGCAAGCGCGCTGATTTCCTGGCGGCGAATCGTGGGCGGCGCGCGCCCATGCCCGGCTTTGTCCTGCTGGTGCGCGAACGTGGCGACGGCGATCCGGCGATGCGTTATGGCATCACGGTCACGAAGAAGATTGGCGGCGCTGTCGTCCGTAACCGGATGAAGCGCCGTTTTCGCGTTCTCGCGCGCGAACTGCTGCCGGTCCATGGCGTACCGGGGGCCGACCATGTGCTGATCGGCCGTTCCGAGGGCATCGAGCGCGATTTCGGCCTGCTCCGCTCCGAGATGGAAAAGGCGCTCGGTAAGGTGATGAGCCGCCCGGTCGGCGAAGCGCCGCCGCGAAGGCGCGGTTCCTCCAAGGGACAGCGCAAGGCCCCAGCCAACGCGCCCCCGACAGGCGCGGCAAAGCCATGATCGGCCGCATCCTCATCCTGATCGCGCGCTTCTGGCAACTTGGCCCCTCGCGCATTTTGCCGCCCAGCTGCCGCTATGCCCCCTCCTGTTCCGAATATGCGATTCAGGCGATCCGCAAATATGGTGCGGTGAAGGGTAGCTGGCTGGCCTCGAAGCGGCTAATGCGATGCCACCCATGGGGCGGTTCGGGTTACGACCCGGTCCCCTGACACAGATTTCAAAAGATACGGCGGAGCCGACAAGCGTGGACGACAAGAAGAATATCATCCTGGCGGTGCTGCTGACTGCGGCGATCCTGTTCGGCTGGCCCTATGTCGCCAAGCATTTCTTCCCCGCCAGCCCGCCGGCGACCAAGATCGAGGGTGGGAAGACGACCCCGCTCACTCCCTCGGGCTCCGCCCCGGCCGCCGAAGGCCCCGCCGCGATCCGCGATCTGGCGCTGGTCCTGAAGGACAGCCCGCGCGTGGCGATCCGCACGCCCAAGATCACCGGCTCCATCAACCTGAAGGGCGCGCGCATCGATGACATCGTGCTGCCGACCTACAAGGAAACCATTGCCAAGGATTCGGCCGCGATCCGCCTCTATAGCCCGTCGGGTACGAAGGACGCCTATTTCGCGGGCTTCGGCTGGCAGGGCGAAGGGGTCAAGACGCCCGACAATAACGCCGTGTGGACGGCCTCTGCCAAGGAATTGACCCCGACCAGCCCCGTCACGCTGACGTGGAACAACGGTGCGGGCCAGACCTTCGAAATCCGCTATGCCATCGACGAAAATTACATGATCACGGCGCAGCAGAAGGTGTCGAACAGCGGCACCGGCGCGGTGGGCATCAAGAGCTATGGCTATGTCAGCCGGGCGCATCCCTCCGTCGATCCCGACACCTGGACGATCCATGTCGGTCCGATGGGCGTGTTCAACGGCGCGGCCAATTATGACGTGAATTACAAGGATCTGGCCAAGGGTCCGTCCAGCCAGAGCTTCCAGTCGACCGGCGGCTGGATCGGCTTCACCGACAAATATTGGCTCTCCGCGCTGGTGCCCGACCAGAAGGCCGCCTTCAACGCCCAGATGCGCAAGGGCGACGGCACGCAATATCAGACCGACTTCGCACTGGCGCCGATCATGATCGCGCCGGGTAAGGCAGTGACGCAGACCAACCGCCTGTTCGTCGGCGCCAAGGAAGTGAAGACGCTGCAAGCCTATGAGCGGGCGGGCGTTCCGCTGTTCGACCGCGCCATTGACTGGGGCTGGTTCTACTGGTTCGAACAGCCGATCTTCGCGCTGCTGCACTGGTTGTTCACGGTCATCGGCAATTTTGGCGTGGCGATCATCTGCCTGACCTTCGTGGTCCGTGGCCTGATGTTCCCCGTTGCCCAGCGCCAGTTCGCCAGCATGGCCGCGATGCGCGCCGTGCAGCCCAAGATGAAGGCGCTGCAAGAGAAGCATAAGGACGACAAGCAGAAGCTCCAGCAGGAGATGATGGAGCTGTACAAGAAGGAGAAGGTGAACCCGCTCGCGGGCTGCCTGCCGATCTTCATCCAGATCCCGATCTTCTTCGCGCTGTACAAGGTGTTGCAGCTCACCATCGAAATGCGGCACCAGCCCTTCGTGCTGTGGATCAAGGATCTTTCCGCGCCCGATCCGCTGCACATCGTCAATCTTTTCGGCCTGTTGCCCTTCACGCCGCCTGCCTTCCTCGGCATCGGCCTGCTGGCGCTGCTGCTCGGCATCAGCATGTATTTCCAGTTCAAGCTGAACCCGGCGCAGATGGACCCGATGCAGCAGCAGGTGTTCGCGATCATGCCGTGGATGATGATGTTCATCATGGCACCCTTCGCGGCGGGCCTGCTGGTTTACTGGATCACCAACAACTGCCTGTCGATGTTGCAGCAGTGGTTCCTCTACAAGCGCCACCCGCAGCTGAGCGCGGCGACCGCGAAATAAGGCTGCAAGTGACGTGACTGAACAGGAAACCGCCGAACTGATCGAGGAAGCGCGCAAGGTCTTTGCCGGCCCCATCGCCTTCCTCAAATCCGCGCCCGACCTCAAATTCCTGCCCGACATGGCGGTGAACGAGGTCGCCTTTGCGGGGCGGTCCAATGTCGGCAAGTCCTCGCTGCTGAATGCGCTGACCAACCGCAATGGCCTTGCCCGCACCTCGAACACGCCGGGGCGGACGCAGGAGCTGAACTTCTTCGACGTGGGCGATCCGCTGCGGTTCCGCCTCGTCGACATGCCGGGCTATGGCTATGCCCGCGCGCCCAAGGACATGGTGCGCAAATGGCGTTTCCTGGTGAACGACTATCTGCGCGGGCGGCCGAAGTTGAAGCGGGCCTTGGTGCTGATCGACAGCCGCCATGGCATCAAGGATGTCGATACCGACATTCTCGACATGCTGGACGCGGCGGCGGTCAGCTATCGCATCGTGCTGACCAAGGCCGACAAGGTGAAGGCCAGCCATCTGACCGAGGTGAAGCAAGCCGTCGCCGAGGCGATCCGCAAGCGTCCCGCCGCGCATCCCGACATCATCGCCACGTCGAGCGAGAAGGGCATGGGATTGCCCGAACTGCGCGCCGCCGTGCTGGAAAGCGTGACGCAAGGTTAGGCCGCCATGCCCGACGACGATTATGTCTATGATGAAGCAAGCGGCGAATGGATCAGCGCGGCCGAGGCGGCAGCCAAAGCCGGCGCCGCCGATACGGTCGAGGTCCGCGACGCGGTCGGCAATCTGCTGGCCGATGGCGATCAGGTCACGCTGATCAAGGATCTGGTCGTCAAGGGCGCGGGCCAGACGCTCAAGCGCGGGACGCTGATCAAATCGATCCGGCTGACCGGCGATCCGCAGGAAATCGATTGCCGGCATGAGGGCATCAAGGGGCTGGTGCTGCGCGCGGAGTTCGTGCGCAAGCGCTGAACGCATCGAACAGGTCATATTGCCCGCTGCCGTTCAACCGCCAGGTCGCCAGCGTTTCATGACGGGTGCGGCCGACATGGCTGCACACCAGCATGAACTGGTCGACATGCCAGCTAAAGCCTTCGACCCTCCGCTGTTCCGGCCGGCCGTCGCGGTAGAACAAGGTCTGGTGCGGGCTGAAGCTCCAGCCGGGGCGTGACATCACCCCTGCCCCTTTCATGCCCGCCGCGATCGCCTTCTGAAGCGCGTTCAGCAGCGACACGCCCTGCGAGGGACGCAAGGCGGCGGAGCGATTGCCGATGCTGAGCTGGTCCAGCCGCAGGTCGAAGGGTTCGGCCATCACCCCCGTTCCCGCACGCACCAACGCCTTGATGACGGCATAGGGATAGTCGTCATAATCGCAGGTGATCGCCAGCGTGACATGCTGATGCTCGACGGCGACGCGCCGGACGCCACACGCAATGGTTTCCGCGAAATAATCGGTCTGGCGCGCGATCAGCGGGGCGGGCTTCAGCGCGTAGAACAGGCGGAAGAGGGTCTGGGTGGAACGGTTTTCCACGGCGCTTTCTCCATACGAATCGAGGATATTTGTTCATGATATGTTCTTTTCATGCTCAAGGCGAATCCTCCGGGAGCCGCCAGGGATTTCATGCGTTTGCGCATGATAGGAAAAGGAGAGTGGACGATGATGCAATTGACGCTCGCCAGCCTGGCGGAGAAGATGAAGGACATTGATTTCGCGATGCTGTCGACCCATGCGGACGGCGGCCAGATCGGCGCCCGCCCGATGAGCAACAATCAGGACGTCGCCTATGGAGGCGACAGCTTTTATTTCACCACCGAAGACACGCTGATGGTGAAGGATATAGAGCGCGACCCGCGGGTCGGCCTGTCCTTTCAGGGGCGAACCGGCTTGCTCAAGCAACACCCGCTGTTCATCGCGGTCGAAGGACGCGCCGACCTGATCCGCGACCGCGAAGAATTCGAAGCGCATTGGAACAGCGATTTGCAGGGCTGGTTCCAGGAAGGACCGGACACGCCCGGCCTTGTCATGATAAAGGTCCACGCCGAACGCGCCCATATGTGGGACGGAGAGAATGAGGCGGAACTGGAGCTTGGATGACAATCGACCGCGCGCCGCCGGAAGGCCGGGGAAGACGGATCGCGCGGATGGTTCTGGCGGCGGCCTATGGGTTGGCCGGGGTCGCGCATCTGACCCGGCCCGGCGGTTTCGTCGCGATCACGCCTGACTGGGTGCCCGCGCCGGAACTGGTCGTCGCGCTGACCGGCGCAGCGGAGATTGCGGGCGCCGCTGGATTGATGCTTCCGCCGCTGCGCAAGGCGGCGGGCATCGGGCTGGCGCTCTACGCGCTATGTGTCTGGCCCGCCAATTTCCACCATGCGTTGAGCGACATCGCATTGGGCGGCGTGCATTTGAGCTGGTGGTATCATGGCCCCCGGCTGGCGTTGCAGCCCGTCATCATCTGGTGGGCGTTGTGGGCGAGCGGGACCATGAATTGGCCGTTCCAGTCGGATTCCAGCCGTTAAGCCCGTCATTCCAGCGAAAGCCGGCTGACGATCGCAGGGATGTCTCGACCTTGGCCGATAAGAGACGATTGTCTTTGCATCGCGTGGCCTTACTGTGGCCGCCGTCAGACAGAGAGGCGACCTGAGAGAGCGATGACCCGACATATCCCATGGATTCTGATCGCCATTGTCGGCGCGGCGGCGCTGTCGGTCGTGGCCGTGTCGCGCGGCGAAGCGGTCAATGCACTGTGGATCGTGGTGGCGGCGGTCAGCAGCTTCCTCGTCGCCTATCGCTATTATGCGCTCTACATCGCGCGGACTGTGATGCGACTGGACCCGTCACGGGCCACCCCGGCGATCCGGCGGGCCGATGGGCTGGACTATGTCGCCACTGACCGGACGGTGCTGTTCGGTCATCATTTCGCGGCGATTGCGGGCGCGGGACCGCTGGTGGGACCAGTACTGGCGGCACAGATGGGTTATCTGCCCGGCACGCTCTGGATCATCGCGGGCGTGGTGCTGGCGGGGGCGGTGCAGGACTTCATGGTCCTCTTCATCTCCATGCGTCGCGACGGCAAGTCGCTGGGCGAACTGATCCGCATGGAAATGGGGCAGGTCGCGGGCACCATTGCGCTGTTCGGCGCCTTCATGATCATGATCATCATCCTCGCCGTGCTGGCGCTGATCGTGGTGAAAGCCTTGGCGGAAAGCCCCTGGGGCATGTTCACCGTGGCGGCGACGGTGCCACTGGCGATGGTGATGGGCGCCTATACGCGCTGGATCAGGCCGGGGCGGATCGGCGAAGTGTCGCTGCTGGGGCTGGTCGGGCTGCTGGCGGCGATCATCTATGGGCAGAGCATATCCCTGTCGCCGGTCTGGGGTCCGATCTTCACCTTCACGCCGTTGCAGCTTTGCTGGATCCTGATCGGCTATGGCGCGGTGGCCTCCGTGCTGCCGGTGTGGCTGTTGCTGGCGCCGCGCGATTATCTGTCGACCTTCCTCAAGATCGGGGCGATTGCCGCGCTGGCCATCGGCATCGTCATCATGGCGCCGCCGCTCAAAATGCATGCCGTCACCCAGTTTGCGAACGGCAATGGCCCCGTCTGGTCGGGCGGACTGTTTCCCTTCCTGTTCATCACCATCGCCTGCGGGGCGGTGTCGGGCTTCCATGCACTGATCGCCAGCGGCACCACGCCCAAGCTGATCGCCAGCGAAGCCCATGCGCCGATGATCGGCTATGGCGCGATGCTGATGGAGGCGTTCGTGGCGATCATGGCGCTGGTGGGCGCATCGATCCTCGATCCGGGCGTCTATTTCACGATGAACAGCCCGGCAGCGGTGATCGGCAAGGATGCGGCAAGCGCGGCCGCGGCGGTGACGGCGATGGGCTTCCCGGTCACCCCCGATCTGATCCTGCAAACCGCGAAGGATGTGGGCGAGCACAGCATCATCTCCCGTGCGGGCGGCGCGCCGACCCTGGCTGTGGCGATGGCGGAGATTTTCTCCCATGTCGTGGGCGGTCCGGCGATGAAAGCCTTCTGGTATCATTTCGCCATTCTCTTCGAGGCGCTGTTCATCCTGACCGCGGTGGACGCGGGGACACGCGCCGGGCGCTTCATGTTGCAGGACCTGATCGCGCTGGCGGTGCCGAGTTTCAAGGAGACGAAGAGCATGGCGCCGGGCATCGTCGCCACGGCCCTGACCGTCGCGGCCTGGGGCTTCTTCCTCTATCAGGGCGTCACCGATCCGTTGGGCGGTGTGAACACGCTCTGGCCGGTGTTCGGCATTTCCAATCAGATGCTCGCCGCCATGGCGCTGATGCTGGGGACGGCGGTGCTGTTCCGGATGAAGCAGGACAGGTTCGCCTGGGTCACGATGATCCCGACCGCATGGCTGTTGATCTGCACCCTGTCGGCCGGCTTCCTGAAACTGTTCTCGGCGGATATTGCGGTGGGCTTCCTGGCCCATGCGGCGAAGTTCAGCACGGCGGCGGCCCAGGGCGAAGTGCTGGCGCCCGCCAAGTCGATGGCGGAGATGGAGGCGATCATCTTCAACGACCGGGTCGACGCCGGGCTGGTCGCGATCTTCCTGTTCGTGGTGCTGGCGGTGCTGTTCTTCACCGTCCGCACCTGCCTGGCCGCGCGGAAGGTGGCGGCGCCCACCGCCCGGGAAATCCCGGCGCAACTGGTCCCGGCGGAATGAGCCTGTTTCTCCACCGGCTGCGGCAGATGGCGCGCATGATGGTCGGGATGCCGGACTATGACGCCTATCTGCGGCATATGGCCGAACACCACCCCGAGCGCGCGCCAATGGACCGGATCGCCTTTTTCCGCGAGCGGCAGGAAGCGCGCTATGGCGGGAAAAATGGGGGGAAGTGCTGTTAGAGCGATTCCGAAGCGACCGGAATCGATTGCCGGTTAAGAAATCGCGGTACGACCGATCTAAAGCATCGTGCGAAAAAATGGACACCGGTTTTTCGTAAAAAACGATGCGACACCAAAGGAGGTGAGCAAGCGGCTCGCGTCTGATTGAGCGCAGCTTGCTCTAACGCCGGGCGTTGAAACCCGCGACCATGCCCGCCGCGATGGAAAGGGCGATCTCCGCCGCGCCGACAGCGCCGATGTCCAGTCCGGCGGGGCCGTCGATCCGCGCCAGATCCTCCGCTGAAAAGCCCTCCCCGGCCAGCCGTTCCAGTCGGGCGGCATGGCTTTTGCGCGATCCCAGCGCCGCGATATAGCCCGTGGGCGCGCGCAGCGCCGCCGCCAGGGCCGGATCGTCGATCTTGATGTCGTGGCTCAGCGTCACCACGGCGGTCGATTCACCGGGGGAGCGGGCGGCGACCGCCTCATCGGGCCAGCGGTCGTCCAGCACGACGCCGGGAAACCGCTCCTCCGTCAGAAATCGGCCGCGCGGGTCGATGATGACCGGGGTGACGCCGATGGTCTGGGCGAGCGCGCTCAAGGATTGCGCGATCTGCACCGCGCCCACGATCAACACCCGGCGCGGGGGATCGTAGCGATTGTTGAACCGCCCATCGATGATGCCTTCCCGCGTCACGCCGCTTTCCAGATCGGTCGAGAGGGTGAGCGCCCTGCCCTGCCCGCTTTCCGCCGCGATCCGATCGAACAGCACCGGGTCGAATCCGTCCGCGCCCACCGGCTGGACCAGCACGCTGATCTTCCCGCCGCAGGGCAAGCCCACCGCCCACGCGTCGCCGTCGGCCACGCCATAATGTTCGAGATGCGCCGGACGCCCGGCGATCACCTCGGCGGCGCGTTGCAGCACGTCGGTTTCGACGCAGCCGCCCGAAATGCTGCCTTCGAACCGGCCATCCTCGTGCACGATCATATGACTGCCGCGCGGCCGGGGCGCGGAGCCCCAGGTCGACACCACGGTCGCCAGCGCCATGCGGGCGCCGCGCCATTCGGCAGCCTTGCCGATGACCCCGTCATTGTCGTTCAATGCCTCGCCCTCCTAAATCAAGCGCCGCCCGGTCCATACCACCCGTCCGACGATCACAACCAGCGCCGGGTCGATATCGATCCAGTCGGGATAATGGGGATTGTCGCTGAGGACCGAAAACAGCCCCCGGCGCGGCCCCATCGCCACCCGCTTCACCATCAGCACGCCGTCGAGCCGCAACACATAGACGCCATCGCGCAATCGAGTCGCGTCATCGTCATGATCGACCATGATCTCGTCGCCGTCATTCAGCGTCGGCGCCATGGATTCGCCGTCGACGCGGATGATCGACACCTTCTGCGGCCGCACGCCCAGATGACGCAACCAGTTGGCGTCGAAAGCCATCACCCCGGTCGTCCGCTCATCCTCATCCAGCGATCCCGGCCCCGCCGACGCCCCCAGCGACAGGCGCGGCACGGGCACCACTGCCGGAAGGGAGCGCGTCTTCATCGGCGGGGCGGCGCGGGCTACGGGACCGCCCAGCCTATCCTCCGCCACGCCGAAATAGCGGGCCAGCACGCGGCGGTCTTCCTCATCCAGCTTGCGGGGCGTGCCGCGCTTGATGAACTGCTGGATATAGGCCGGATTGCGATTCAGCAGGCGGGAAAGATCGGCATAATTCTCCCCCCGCTCGGCAATCAGCCGTTCCAGCACGATTCGCGGATCTTCTCCATCACCGATCATGCGTCATCCTTAACGCTAGGATTTTTCCTAGACAAGTAGGAAATAGGGTAAGAGATAGGAATGGACCTGCGGATTCGCACCGGGCGAATCGCATCATGAGAGGAGAAACAGGGGAATGTTGCTTCGCGCCGTCGAGAAATTTCTGCGGGAAAACGGCATTGCGGCGACCAGATTCGGCCGGGAGAGCGTTCGCGATCCGCGTCTGGTGTTCGACCTGCGCAGGGGTCGCGAACCGGGGGCCAGGATGAAAAGACGTGTGGAACATTTCATGAACGAATATCGCAGGAGCGCGGGCCAATGACAAGCATCGACATCAACACAGGCGGCCATAGGCTGCGCAATGGGGGGCGGGCGACGGCGGGGCGCGATCCCCTGCCCCGGCTGCTGGCGCAATTGCTGGAGCGGGCGGGAGCGCCCGTCACGGTGGAGCGGGCCACCAGCCGCCCCTGGGCCAGCGCCCTGTTTCAGGGACGGCGCCATGTCGTCGCGCTTCTCCTCGCCGGTCCCGACGCGGCGGCGCGGCGCGCGGCCTTCATCGCAGGAATCGAGGAGGCGGAATGGAGCCTGACCGGCCATTTCGTCGCCGACATCAGCATCGACGACAACCACGCAACGCCGGGCGGCGAATGGATCGACATATCGGCGCTCACCATCGAGGATTGGTGAGCGGCCTGCTCCTTCAGCGGGTGCGGCCAGCCATGCTGCGCAAGGTTCCGAGCGCGGCGCGCAGGGCTTCATCGACACCCTCTTCGACATGGTCGCGCACCGGCACGGGAGCTTCCACGGGCATGTCGGCCAGCACGGAGACGGGCCGACCCATCCGCTTGCGCTGGGCAAGGCCGCGTTCCAGCCTTTCGGTCAGTTCGGACAGCGACAGATGGGTGATCGGCGCGGGCGCGATCTTCGGCTGAGGGGCTTGCGTGACATGCTCATATTCCGCATCGACCGCTTCCGCCCGGAAGGCGCGTTCAAGACGGGCGAAGGCACGCTCCTCCATCGTCTTTTCAGGCGCGGCGGGGATGGAAAGCCCGGCGGCGGGCGCCGCTTCCTCCGCCTCAACCTCGGCTTGAGCCTCTTCGCGTCCCGGCGCGGTGCGCGGGAAAATGTCGAGACCGCCAAAGTCCCGGCTGGCGAAGATCGGCGCCCGCGCGGGTGCATCGGGATGCGCGTCGGCGCGGCGGCGCGCCGCCCCGGAAGCCCGGTCGCCCCGGCTGCGCGACAGCCAGTTCAGCTTGGACAATGCAAAACCCATTTTGCTCACTCCTGGGGCGCCGTTCACGCGCCCTTCCTCTTGATGCGTCAGCAGGGCGACGCGCCTTTCCCCTTGCCCGGCCCAGACCAGCCCCAGCGCCATCATCGCGCCGAAAGCGGCCAGCAGCAGCCGTGCCGTCATCCCCAGCGGCGGCGCGGCGGCGGGCAGCGCTTCGCTCAGCCCGCTCGACGCCGCCACCGTCTCGATCAACCCGACCGGCAGCGACAACAGCACCAGTCCGGTCCCCAGCGCGCCCAGCAGCGCCTTTGCCAGCCTCCCCATGCCGCGCCCTTTCAGGCCGCCGCCCGCACCCGCCGCGGATGCGCCAGCAACCGCTGATAAACGGGTTCGTAACGAAGAATGTTTGACGACCAGTTACGCTCGCGCTCCACGAACGCCCGCGCCACTGCCCGGCGCTCGTCCCAGAAGCTGCGATCCTCGAACATCCTGGCCAGCGCAGCGGCCATGGCGGGCGGATTGTCAGGCGCGAACAGCGTGCCGGTGACGCCATGCTCGATCAGTTCGCAATGGCCGCCAACCCCCGAGGCCGCGACCAGACGGCCCTGCGCCATGGCCTCCAGCGGCTTCAGCGGCGTCACCAGATCGGTGAGTCGCATTGCCTTGCGTGGATAGGCCAATATGTCGACCTGTGCGTAATAATCCTCGACCTGATCGTGCGGCACCCTACCGACGAAAACGATATGGTCGGCAAAGGGCGAGGCCATGGCCTGATCGCGCAGCGCCTGTTCGCACGGGCCGCCGCCGACCAGCAGCAGCTTCGCCCTGGGCCGCGCCCGCACCAGCTTCGGCAGGGCCGCGATCAGGTCGTCCAGCCCCTCATAATCGTAGAAGCTGCCGATGAAGCCGACGACATCCGCGCCCTCCAGGCCCAGTTTCTTCGTCAGCGCCGGATCGCGGGGAACGGGCGTGCCGAACTGCTCCATATCGACGCCATTGGGGGACACGATGATCTTGTCCGCATCGACCCCCCGCGCAACCAGATCGCCGCGCAGCCCTTCGCAGATCACCGCCACTGCATCGGCGGCGCGCACCGCATGGGTTTCCAGCCGCCGGGTCAGCCAATAGCGCGGGCTCCCCTCCGTCCCCGTGCCGTTGCCGACCGCCGCATCCTCCCAGAAGGCGCGAATTTCGTAGATCATCGGGATGCCGTGGCGCTTGGCCACCTTCTGCGCGGCGATGGCGTTCAGCACCGGCGAATGAGCGTGGATGACGTCCGGGCGCCATTGCCGCACCAGCGACTCGATGGCATCGGCATGGGCGGAAATGTCCCGCCACTCACGCAGCAGCGGATTGCCTCCGCCCGATTCGCCCGGCGTGCGATGGAAATGCAGGCCGTCGACGATTTCCTCCAACGGACCCTCTGCACTGTGGCGGTGGCCGGTAATGCCGCGCACTTCCCAGCCCCTGGCCTTCTGCGCCCGCAATATCGCGCGGGTGCGGAAGGTGTATCCGCTCTGCATCGGCAGGCTGTGGTCCAGCACATGGAGTATCCGTGTCATGCCCCGATTCTTTGCCTGAAAAGGTTTAACGGGCCGTCAACTCTGTTGGGTTAGGGATGGCGTCGTGGTTACGGACACCCTTCTCAAGCGATGATCGACGCGCTCTCCCTTCTTGTCAGTCATGGCGTCATCATGTTGACGGCCTGGCGGTTGCTGTCGCGCCCCGATCTTGACCGCGATCCCGATCCGGAAAACGACCCGGAGAACAGCAATGCGTGACCTGTTCTTCGTCGCCTTCCTCGGCGCCTTCTTCCTGGCTGGCTTCAGGCGACCGTTCCTGCTGATCGCGGTCTATGCCTATATCGACATCGTATCACCCCAGCGGCTGTCCTATTTCCTGTTGAACAGCATCCCCATTTCCTTCATCGCCTTCGTGCTGGCGGTTGGGGCCTGGCTGCTGGTCGACGACAAGAAGGATTGCCGCTTCTCCATGCGGCAGGTGATCCTGTTGCTGCTGCTTGCCTGGTGCGGATATACCACGGCGACGGCGGACTTCCCGATCAATGCCGCGACCAAATGGGCCTGGGTGTGGAAGGCGATGATCTTCGCCATCTTCCTGCCCATCACCTTGCGCACGCGCCTGCGGATTGAGGCGCTGGCCCTCTTCATGGTGCTCTGCGCCAGCACGATCATCATCAATGGCGGCATGAAGACCGCGCTGTCGGGCGGCGGCTATGGCGTGCTGAACCTGATGGTGGACAATAATAGCGGCCTTTACGAAGGCAGCATCATTTCCACGGTCGCGATTTCGCTGATCCCGCTGATCCTCTGGCTCTCCCAACATGGCACCGTCTTTCCGCCCGACTGGCGGGTGAAGCTCTTCGCCTATGCGCTCTGCTTCGCCTGCCTGCTGATGCCAATCGGGACGGAGGCGCGCACCGGGCTTGTCTGCATCGCCATCCTCGCGGGTCTCATGCTGATGCGGTCGAAGCGACGCTTTATCTACGGTCCTTTGATGGCGCTGGCGGCACTGGCGGCCATCCCCTTCCTGCCCGCCAGCTTCACCCAGCGCATGTCCACCATCGAAAATCACCAGAGCGACGAGAGCGCCTCCACGCGCCTCGAAGTCTGGAAATGGACGCTCGGCTATGTGAAGGAGCATCCGGGCGGCGGCGGCTTCGACAACTATCTCCAGAACAGCTTCACCTATGTCATGCAGGAGCGCGTCACCGACGCCGCCGGATCGCGCATGGAAAAGCGCATCGTCACCGACCATGGCCGCGCCTATCACAGCGCCTATTTCGAGATGCTGGGGGAACAGGGCTATTTCGGCTTCTTCCTCTGGGCGCTGCTGCACCTCATCTGTTTCATCCGCACCGAAACGATCCGGCGGATGTACCGCAGGCGGGATGGCGACGACGCCTGGGTCGCGCCCTTCGCCGTCGCCCTGCAACAGGGGCATGTCGTCTATATGGTGGGATCGCTGTTCGTGGGCATCGCCTATCAGCCCTTCATCTTCATGATGCTGTCGCTTCAGATTGGCCTCGACACCTATCTGACACGCCGGCGCAAGTCCGCCGCGCGCCAGCCGTTCTTTGCCCCGTCACCGGTCGCGCAGGGGAACGCCGCATGAAGGGCGAGTTGAAGATTTTGAGCATGGCGCATGGATTGCTGCTGGGACTGGTGCTGGCGTCGCCGCTGGCCGCGCCTGCGCTGCTGCCCTGGGGCGTGGAAGCGCTGTTCCTCATCGCCGCCTTCCAGTTGCGCCTCGCCGACCGGCGCTGGGAAACGCGGGCGGGCCTGCGCGGCTGGATCAGCCATATCCGCATGGCGCCGATGCGGCTGCTGCCCTGGGCCGGCATCGCGGCGGTCGCAGTCATCGCCGGTCCGGATCAGGCCCGGCTCGCCGTCGCGATCCTGATCGCCATCGCCCTGGGGGAATGGCTGATCTATCCGCTCGTCACCCCTTTGCTGGGCCGCCTGCCGCGCCGGGGGCTGGCGGGCGCGATCCTGTTGCTGCTGATCGGCTGCGGCCTTGCCGGAGAGGGGGCAGAGCCAGGACAGGCCGTGCGCTTCGCCATGGCCTTTGCGCTGGGCATGGGCGGCTGCGTCTTCTGGCTGCGCGGCCCCGATGGCGAGGCAGGCGCGACGCTGGCCGCGCTGGCCGCGACCGTCGCGGCGCTGATCGTCGCCCTGCTGTGGCCGCTGGCCCGAGGCGCCGCGATCCCCGCCGCGATCCTCTGCCTGACGCTGATCTTCGCCCATTTGTCGGTAATGCGCCGTCATCCCTTGCACTGGCGCCTGCCGGGCCGCCGCCCGGCCCAGCTCCGCTGAAACGGAACGAAGCGGGCGACGACGGGTTTGAAGCCATGAGACCGTCATGCCAGCGCCATCCCGAATCATCCATGCCAATGACAGCCTGCCCGGGATCAGCCGCCGGGCGCTGAAACGAGGATGGGCCTATTTCAGCGCGGATGGCGAACGCATCACCGACCGGGACGAAATCGACCGGCTGAATGCCATCGCCATGCCGCCCGCCTATCGCGACTGCTGGTTTTGTCCGTCGTGCCACGGCCATATCCAGGCGACCGGCTATGACGACCGGGGGCGCAAGCAATATCGCTATCATATCGACTTCCGCGCCGCGCGGGAGGCGGAGAAATATGCGGGCTGTCCGGCGTTCGGAGCGGCCCTGCCCAAGCTGCGCGCCCGGATCGAAGCCGATCTTTCCCGGCGCGGACTGCGCAAGGAAAAGACCCTTGCCGCCGTTGTCCGCCTGCTCGATCTCGCCAAGGTTCGCATCGGCAATGAACAATATGCCGCCGCGAACAAGAGCTTCGGCGCCACCACCCTGCGCCGCCGCCACGCCGATGTGCGTGGAGAGGCGCTGCGCCTGCGCTACCGCGCCAAATCGGGGCGCGAGCATGAGCTGACCGTCACCGACCGCCGCCTCGCCCGGTTCGTCCGCGCGGTGCAGGATTTGCCCGGCCAGCATCTCTTCCAATATCTGGATGAGGATGGTGTCGCCCGTCCGATCACCTCCAGCGACGTCAACGCCTATATCGCCGAGGCCATGGGCGGTGACTTCACCGCCAAGCATTTCCGCACCTGGGGCGCCTCCGTCATTGCCTTCGAAGCGCTGGCATCCGGCAGCGTCTCGCTCAAGCAGATGATCGCGCCTGTAGCCGAAGCGCTGGGCAACACCCCCGCGATCAGCCGCAAAAGCTATATTCATCCCGCTTTGATAGAGCTTTGCCGCAACGGACAGGATGAATGGCGCGAAGGGCTTCGCCTGCCGCGCAGAAGCCGCTATCTCTCCCGTTACGAACGCGGATTGATCGCCTTTCTGGAGAGCCGGGACGCCGCACCGGCGCTTTCCATGGCGGCCTGATCCGCATCCATAAGCTCAAGGACATCCATGGCCGCCAAGCAAGATCCTGTCGCCCTGCCCGAGATCGACGTCCGCCCACCCAATCTCACCGAGATGTGGCATGCGACGATCCATTGGTTCTCGCTCCACTCCGTCCAGATCCTGATCGCCATCGGCGCCGCCGTCGTCATCTATACGCTGCTGACGGCGCTGCGCGGCATTGGCGGGCGGTTCAGGGGCGCGCCGGGCGACACGCTGGGCCTCGCCAATGTCGCAGGCCGGGCCTTTGCCCGCACCACCCATTTCTTCATGGCAGCGGTCGCCGCACGGCTGGTGGTCAGCTACGCCAATCCGCCGCAAATGGTGCTGAAGACCGTCGCCTTTTTCTTCACCATCGCCGCCGTGTTCCAATGCGCCATCTGGACGCGCGAGATCATATTGGGGCTGGTCGAGCGGCGCACCGCCGCCGACGATGGCCAAACGCTCGCCAATGCCATGGGCCTGATTCGCGTGCTGGTGACCTTCGCCCTGTTCGCCATCGCGCTGATCGTCGTACTCGACAATCTGGGGGTCAATGTCACCGGTCTGGTCGCGGGCCTCGGCATCGGCGGCATCGCCATCGGCCTGGCGGCGCAGGGCATCTTCTCCGACCTGTTCGCCGCGCTGTCGATCATCTTCGACAAGCCCTTCCGCCAGGGCGAGATCATCACCTATGACCAGACCACCGCCCGGGTCGAGCATATCGGCCTCAAAAGCACCCGCCTGCGCGCGATGAGCGGCGAGAAGAAGGTGATCTCCAACGCCAATCTGCTGCAAAAGGAAATCACCAGCCTCCAGATGCTGGCCCAGCGCCGCGTGACCTTCGCCATCGGCATCATCTACCAGACGCCGCAGGACAAGGCCGACGCCATCCCCGCCATGCTGAAGGAGATCGTGGAGGCGCAGGGACATATTTTCGTCAATGCGGGCCTCATCAGCTTTGGCGCCAGTTCGCTCGACTATCAGCTCAATTTCGACGTGCCCGACCCCGACACCCATGATTATTTTCAGGCACGGCACCGTGTCGGCCTTGCCATCTGGAAACGTTTCGCCGCGGAGGGGATCGAATTTGCCTATCCCACGCAGACCAGCTTTACCGCCGCGCCGGACGGCCGCTCCATCATGCCCTATCCGGAGGTCCAGCCCGTCATGAGCGTCGATCAACAGGCCGGTTGAAGAACCGCCGACTCGCCTGACCCCATATCGGACTCGGTCCGTCCTGCGCCCGCTTGCCTGACGCCGCGGTGGAAGTCAGGCCCTGTCCGGCTATGAACAGACTATCTTATTTGCTGGCCGCCGCCGCGATCGCCTTGTCCCCCGCCGCCCATGCCGAAGGGATCGGCGCCGAAATCGACTATGGCCGCGCCGATGGCCATTGGGGCACGGAAATCGGCGCGGGTTATGCCATGAATCTGGGCGGCTTCAGCCTGACGCCGGGTGGCGGCGTCTATCTGCGCGACGGCGACACGAAACTTTATGGACGGGTGGAGGCGACCTACAGCCTGCCCGCCTCCGCCACCATCGGCGCGGGCGTGCGGTTCAGCGGCGACAACACCCGGCCCTATGCCACGCTCGCCATGCCGCTGATCCCCAAGTTGCGCGCCAAGGCGAATGTCGGACCCAAATATTACACTCTCGGCCTGACGCTGGGTTACTGACCGACGCCCCACAACCGACCGGGCAGGAGCAGGCCGTCATCCAGAAGGAGCGCGCCCTCCCGGTCCTTCGCCAGCAGCAAGGCGCCGTCCAGATCGATCCAGTCCGCCCCCTGCGCCACCAGCGCGGCCGGCGCGATCCCCAGCGACGTCCCCAACATGCAGCCGACCATCACGCGGAACCCGCGCATTTTCGCTTCGCGCGAAAGCGCCAGCGCCTCGGTCAACCCGCCCGCCTTGTCGAGCTTGATGTTCACCGCATCGAAATCCCCCAGCCGGTCAAGATCGGCGCGGGTATGGCAGCTTTCATCGGCGCAGAGCGGCAAGGGCGACCGGACCCCGGCCAGCCGCTCCTCCCGCCCATGAAAGACCGGTTGTTCCACCATCTCCACGCGCAGTTCCGCCAGCGCCCCCGCCTCGGCCACGATGTCCAGATCATGCCAGCTTTCATTGGCGTCCACGATCAGCCGCACATCGGGCGCCCCCGCCCGCACCGCAGCGATCCGCGCCCGGTCGCCCTCGCCGATCAGCTTGCATTTGAGCAGCCCGAAGCCGCGCGCCGCCGCCGCGCGCGCGTCCCGCTCCATCTTTTCCGGCTCGCCCAGGCTGATGGTGAAGGCGGTCGGCAAAGGCCGCGGCTCCTCCAGCCCAGCCAGTCGCCACACCGGCACACCGGCGCGCTTCGCCTCCAGATCCCAAAGCGCGCAGTCCAGCGCGTTGCGCGCCGCCCCGCGCGGCATCCGCTCCAACAGCGCCTCCCGCTCCAGCGGCCCGGAATAGGCAGTGATTGCCGCAGCGCAGCCCTCCGCCGTCTCGCCCTCATAATAGATCGCCGTGCCTTCGCCCCGGCCGACATGCACGCCGTCGCCCACGGTGCACACCACCACGTCCACGGACGTCTTGGCCCCCCGGCTGATGATGAAGGCCCCCGCGACCGGCCAGCGTTCAACAGTCGCGGATATGATGCATGTCATCGGCGTTCCCTATGGTGAGAATATACGAACCTGTGCGAACCGGCTATCCGCCGCATAATCCCTCTCGACCCGCAGATAAAGGATGGGCGCACCTGTGACCTCCAGAGAATTGACCGGCCTCCTGTCCCTCACCGACGCCGATGCCGCCGCCGCGCAACGCCGCCTGTCCGACGTCGCCCGTTCTTGGGCCTGGCGCATCGGCTTCGGCGCGGTCACCTGGCCGTGGCTGCTCGCCAGCCTGTCGGGCGGACGCAAGGCGGACAAGCGCGCCTTGCTGGACGAACTCGGCCTGCCCCATGATGCGCTCCCGCATCTGGGCAGCTGGAAGGCGGATGTCGGCTTCCTGCGCCATATCGTCCGCGAGATCGCGCGCCTCCGCCCGGCCCATGTGGTGGAACTGGGCGCGGGCGCCTCCACCCTGATCGCCGCCCGCGCGCTGGCGCTGCATGGGGGCGGGCGGCTGACCAGCTTCGATCAGCATGACGGCTTTGTCGCCGCAACGCGCAACTGGCTGACCGACCATGGCCTCCACGCCGACCTCCGCCACGCGCCGCTGACCGCCGAGAGCCGCGATTGGCCCGGCCTCTGGTACGACATCGATGCCCTTCCCGACAGCATCGACCTGCTCATCATCGACGGTCCGCCCTGGGCCGTCCATCCGCTGGTGCGTGGCGCGGCGGACAGCCTGTTCGCGCGCCTTTCCCCCCATGCCGTCGTGCTGCTGGACGATGCCGCCCGCCCCGGCGAGCGCCTCGTCGCCCGGCGCTGGCGCCAGCGTTGGCCGCATATCGACTTCCGCCTGAAGCATGACGGCACCAAGGGCACGTTGGTCGGGCGGCGGCGCGACACGTCCATCCCCGTCGCCAACGACAATGAACAGGGCCGGACATGGCGGCATCTGGCCCGCGCCGCCGGGATCGCCGGGCTGATCGCGACCGGCTGGATCGCGCGCGGCGAATTGGGCGAATTTCCGCAAGCCGCCGAGGCCAGCACCTTCCTCGACGAAGCCGCCGCGTCCCACCGCACCGGCCTGCTGCGACAGGCGATGGCGTCGCAGGTCGAAAGCGCCACGCTCAACGCCGCCGAAATCCGCCGTTCCACCGGCATCGTCCTGCCACCCTTGCCCGCATCCTGGCGGATCGACGATGTCCAGCTTTACCCCACGCCCGACAGCCCCGCCGTCGCCGTGTCCATCACCACGCCTGATGGCGAGCAGCTTTCCTTCTTCGCCGACCGCGCCGAAACCCCGGCGGAGGCACGCCCGCTGCTCGCCCACCGGGCGCAGGACGTCATCGCCTATTGGGAAGCGGGCGACATGGCCTATGCCCTGACCGGCCGGGCCAAGGCGGCACGCATCATGGCGTTGGCAGCAGAGATCGCGCCCGCCGCCTGATCCCCTTTTCCGGCGCGCGGCGGGCTGCTACAGCGCGCGCCCATGGACGAGGTGGAAAAGCCGTCGCGCGACAAGACGCGCCCTGCACTTGGCAGCCTGGGGATGATCTGGCGCTTCGCCAGCCGTTATCCTGGCCGTATCGCCGGCGCGCTCGCCGCGCTGCTCATCTCCTCCGCCGCGACGCTGGCGATCCCCAGCGGCTTCCGGCTGGTGATCGACCGGGGCTTTGTCGGTGGCGGCGACATCAGCCGCTGGTTCGAATATCTGTTGCTGATCGTCGTCATCCTGGCGGCGGCGACGGCGGCCCGCTTCTATTTCGTCTCCTGGCTGGGTGAGCGCGTCGTCGCGGACATCCGATCCGCCACCCAGGCCAATCTGCTGCGGCAGGAACCCCGCTTCTTCGAGGAAAACCGCCCGTCGGAAATCGCCTCCCGCATGACTGCCGACACGGCGATCATCGATCAGGTGGTGGGATCGACCGTGTCCATCGCCCTGCGCAACATGGTGACCGGAATCGGCGGCCTTATCTATCTCTTCGCGCTGGCACCCAAGCTGGCGGGACTGTTGCTGCTCGGCATCCCGGTCATCCTGATCGCGATCATCGGCCTTGGCCGCCGGGTGCGCAAATTGTCGCGCGCCAGCCAGGACCGGCTGGCCGAGGTCGGCAGCGTCACCTCCGAAACCCTCGGCGCGATGAAGATCGTGCAGGCCTTCGGGCAAGAGGGGCGGGAGGCTGCCCGCTTCGACGCCACGGTCGAATCCGGCTTTGCCACCGCCCGGCGCCGCATCGCCTTGCGTGCGGCGATGACCGCCATCGTCATCGCGCTGGTGTTCGGGTCGATCACCGCCGTCATGTGGCAGGGCGCGCTGGACGTTGCCGCCGGACGCCTCTCGGGCGGCAGCATCGCCGCCTTCGTGCTGACCGGCGGTCTGGTTGCGGGGGCGTTCGGCGCCCTGTCCGAAACCTGGGGTGACCTGCTGCGCGGCGCGGGCGCGGCCGGGCGGCTGCATGAACTGATGCGCGCCGTGCCGCAGATCACCGCCCCGCCCCGCCCCGTGCCGGTCCCCAGCGCCGATCATGGCGCCCGGCTCCAGTTCGAGGATGTGCATTTTCGCTATCCCACCCGGCCCGATCAGGCAGCGCTGCACGGCATTTCCATCGACATCGCGCCGGGCGAGACGGTCGCGATCGTCGGCCCGTCCGGCGCGGGCAAGTCCACGCTGATCCAGCTGGCGCTGCGCTTCTACGATCCCGATTCGGGCGACATCCGCCTGAACGGCGTGCCGCTGACGCAGGCCGATCCGGCGGCGGTGCGCGCCATGATGGCAATGGTGCCGCAGGAAAGCATCATCTTCGCCGCCTCCGCCCGCGACAATCTGCGCTATGGCAAATGGGATGCCAGCGACGAGGAAATCTGGGCCGCCGCCCGCGCCGCCAATGCGGACGCCTTTCTGCGCGCGCTTCCCCAGGGGCTGGACAGCTATCTGGGCGAAGGCGGCGCGCGATTGTCAGGAGGTCAGCGCCAACGCCTGTCCATCGCCCGCGCCCTGTTGCGCGACGCCCCGATCCTACTGCTCGACGAGGCGACCTCCGCGCTCGACGCCGAATCGGAACGGCTGGTGCAGGACGCCCTCGCCCGATTGATGAAGGGCCGCACGACCATCGTGATCGCACATCGCCTGGCCACCGTCCGCGCGGCCGACCGGATATTGGTGCTCGACGACGGGCAACTGGTCGAACAGGGCGACCACGCGACGCTGATGGCCGGCCAGGGATTATATGCTCGTCTGGCCAACCTCCAGTTCCAGGATGCGCCGGCGGGCTGACGGCACGAGGCATTGACGGGTATGGGTGGTTTGCGGATGCCCGCCCCTCCGTCACGCCAATTCCCCCATCGTCACCCCAGCGCAGGCTGGGGTCTCAGGCCATGACACGCGCTATCTCCCGAGATCCCAGCCTGCGCTGGGATGACGAAAAGGGTGGTTTTCAGACCAGCGGGTTTCGGTCAAGGCATAGGCGGAAATGGCAAGCTGCCGTTTTCGAAGCTTTTGGGGCGAGCGTTACGTAAGAGGCCCGTCCGCAATATGACACGAACAGTATGATGCTATTGTCGCATTGCAGCCGTAGAGGACAAGACGCTACCCGAAAGCTATCCAACGTTTTTAGAGCAGATCATGACTGCTGCTTGGGATCGATGTGAACTAGTGCTACGCCATAGCCGCAACTAGCGTGGGCATCTAGAAAAAACTCATGATAACGGTTAAATAGCCCGTCAAGGTGCTGGTCAATTTCTTCCTGCGTATAGTCCAACGAGTTAACACAACTATAGCCTTGTGAAGACGCCCGCTCATATGCCTTGCTCGCATCGTCGACGCCGAAGCAGACTGTCAGAATACCCTCTCCACGGTGCAAAAGAAAAGGCGACACTGCGCTATCATCTTCTCGGCCTGCCATAGGTGCGCACAACTCTATCCCCGCATCCCAAGCGATAGCGACGTTGATCCCGAATGGCTCGCCCGTCCAATCAGCTTTCATAAATGTGGCACCCAGCAAATCGCTGTATTTCTGCTTTGCCTGCTCGAGATCGCGGACTGCGATAACGATGCGATCGATGCCTCGAAGACCCATAATGCCTCTCAGATATCATTTGATAATATCAATAGCGCAGCAGGGCATGTGGTCAACGTCGATGCTCACGAACGGCAAAAAATGGTCGAAACCAGTCGGCATTTCCCGTCCTACAGCATCGCACCATCGCTAAGCCGAACCCGCTCTTCGGTCACATCGCGAACAAGGAAATTGCGCACGAACGACACTTTTTGGCGCGTCTATCGTGTTACCTTTGCGACCCAAATTCGATCGAGCGCGCGAGGGGAAGCCAGCAAAAGGGCCATCCTACGCGGATCAAAAACGTCATCTTGGATGGGCAAGCAAAAGCGGCAGTTTTCGCCAACATTCGCAGAGCCGTTCGACCATTCGCCACGCCCTGATCCCGAACGATTGACGACACGCGGCCTACAGGCTGATCTTGATGATATGATCCAGAATGGCGGCGTGCAGCGGGCGCTCGAACACGCAGCCCGATTCATGCGCCCGGCTCCACAACACGCGCGCGCGGCGGCCTTCAAATCCCGGCAGCATGATCCACAGATCATCCTCCGCCGTCAACTTCATGAAGCTTTTGAGCCGGAAGCCGGTCGTGGTGACATCGGTGATCTGGCTCTTGAACCAGGTTTCACCCGGCCGGCGAACCCGCACGCCGATCAGCACCGACCGCCGGTCTACCAGACGGTTCTCGCTCCTGCTGAATTCGGTTTGAGGTTTGGCGCCCATGATCCATGCCGATTTGACTGTCCCCATCATCCCTCTTCAGGGTGAAAAAAACATTAAGTCCTCACGGACGGCAGCCATAAAATAAGGGGCCGCCGAAGCAGCCCCTGTCAGTCCACGCCAAGCCGATTGCGTCACCCCTGCCCGCGCCCGGAAACGGGAAGTCAAACATTCCCGGCCAGACGGCGGCGGCGTATTCGAGCCTGGCGCCTCATCATTTTCGACAACCGGATTCCGGCGCTGCCAGAACCCGATCCCGATATCGGTTAGAACTTGCCGTACTGCTCGTTGCCGACGAAGCCCAGCTTCGTCACGCCAGCCCGCTTGATCTCCGCCAACACCTGGTCGACGACGACATATTTGGTTTCGGCATTCGGCTGGAACTGCAGTTCGGGTTCGACCGGCAGCCGCAGCGACTGCTGCAGATACTGACGCAGGGTCAGCAGGTCGATGGCCGATCCGTTCCAGGTGATGACGCCGCTGGGATCGATTGCCACCTTGTTCTTGACCGGGTCGACGACATTGGTGGTCGGCGGCGCGCTCTGCGGCAGGTCGATCTTGACCGCGTGGGTCTGGATCGGAATGGTGATGATGAACATGATGAGAAGAACGAGCATGACGTCGATCAACGGCGTCGTGTTCATTTCCACCATCGGCTCGCCATCGTCTCTTCCGGCACTCATTGCCATGGGGCGATACTCCTAAAACTTAGAGCCGGTGCGTCTGCGAACCCGGTTCGGGTTCGGAGATGAAGCCGACCTTCGGGAAACCGGCGCGCTGCATCGTATAGATGGTGCCGCCGATGCACCGGTAGGGGACGTTGATGTCGCCGCGGATATGCACTTCGGGCAGATCCTCGGGCGTCAGATTCGCAACGCCGCCCGCTTTCTTGATGTCCGCTTCGAGCTTCGCGACCGCACGGTCGAGCAGTTCGTCGGACGATACTCTGGTCAGGTTCCAGTAGACCGCGCAGCTGCCATCGGACGACTGAGTGACCGACAGGGAGACATTTTCCGGCTTCGTCGTCGTCGGCTCGAACGCGACCTTGGGAAGCTGCAGCTGAACCGTCTGGACGACGACCGGGACCGCGATGAGGAAGATGATGAGCAACACCAGCATGACGTCGACGAGCGGCGTCGTGTTGATGTCGGACATCGGCTTGTCTTCACCGCCGTCAGAGCCAACACTCATTGCCATTGATTATTTTCCTAACATGCTTGTCGATGGCGCCTCGTTTATCGAGGCCCACGTCCGGTGGGAAACGGGCAGTCGCAGCCGCCGTCCGGTCCCCACCGGCATCCCAGCCTATCAGGCCTTGGTCGCGGCAGCGGCCGGCTTGGCGGCAGCAGCGGCGGGAGCAGCGGCAACCGAAGGCTTCACGGCGCCGTTCGACACCAGATAGGCCAGCAGGTCGACGGTGAAGCCGTTCAGCTGCTCGGCGATCGACTTGTTGCGGCGCTGCAGGAAGTTGTAGGCCAGCACCGCGGGAACGGCCACGGCCAGACCCAGGGCGGTCATGATCAGAGCTTCACCGACCGGGCCGGCAACGGCGTCGATCGAAGCCTGACCGGCGGCGCCGATCTTGATCAGGGCGCGGTAGATACCGATAACCGTACCGAACAGACCGATGAACGGCGAGGTCGAACCCACGGTCGCGAGGAAGGCGAGACCGCCGCCGAGCGACGAGTTGATCGCGGCTTCCGAACGCGCCAGCGAGCCGTGCAGCCAGTCATGCGCTTCGACCGGATCGGTCAGCTTGCCATGCTCGTCCTGGGCCTTGATGCCGTCATCGACGATCTGCTTGTAGGCCGAGTTCTTTTCCAGCTTTGCCGAAGCTTCCTTCAGCGACGCGGAACGCCAGAAGGTCGCGCGGACCTTCTTGCCCTGGTTGATGACCTTCTGCTGTTCGATCAGCTTGGTGAACAGGATGTAGAAGGTGCCGACCGACATGGCGCACAGGATCAGGAAAACGGTCCAGGCGATGGTGCCGCCCTGCTCGAGCGCTTCCATCAGGCCGTAAGGATTGGCCGCCTTCGGGGCAGCGGCCGCTGCGATAGAGATCAACATGTTCAAGACTTCCCTCTCAAAGGATCAATAACAAGGGGGAGGCGGCGGCCGGACCGATCCGGGCTGCCCGCCTGCCCTTTCCAATTATTCCGGCAGACGCCAGGTGATTCGGCCGTTGTACGTGTCCGACATCGGCCCGCCCCCGGCTGCGGTAGCGGGCTTGAATCTCGCACGCTTGGGCAACAGGCGGCAGGTCGCCTCGTCGAGGTCGGCATGGCCGGTCGAAGAGGTGATCGTGCAGTTGGTGACGCGGCCATCCGGACCGATTTCCAGTCGGAATCCTGCCGTACCCGAACGTTCTTCACGCTGCGCGCGGCTCGGATAATCGGCGTCGCTCAGCCAGCTGCCGGGGTTGCTGCGCGGCGACGCACGAGATGCAGGCACCTCGGGCGGCGGCGGCGGAGCCGGCGGCGGCGGAGCAGCAACCGGGACCGGGTTGAACACCGGCGGCGGCGTCCGGACCGTCTGGATAGGCGGAGCCTGAACAGGGGTCTGGACGATCGGCGGCGGTGCGACGACCGGCGGCGGCTCGACGGGCTGATCCGGCGGGGGCGGCGGCGGCTCCTCATCCGGTGGCGGCGGTTCCTCCTTCACGTCGATCACGTTCAGCTGTTCCGCCGCCTTTTTGACATATTTCATGCCAAGACCGGTGACGAAGGCATAACCCAGAACAGCGTGAATCAGGGCGACGATAATGATCGAGATTGTGCGACTCGATCCTTGCGAGTGGTCAGCATAGGCCATTCGGCAACGACACTCCTTAACTCAGCTTTACCAGTTGATTATCGGCAAATAAGCCAAAAACGACCGATCTGGCCGGGTCACCCCGGTCATCTTGGCCCCTATCCGTCCATTTGCTACCGTTGGAACTCCTATCGCGGCGCATCGTGGCACGCAAACGCTTTATCGAGATGATGATTCGCAACCGCTATTCCACACCAGAAAGACTTGCATGTGACAATCATGTCACGGACTGTCATGATTAGGATGATGATGAAAAAAAAATCCACCCTATCCGCGCGGAAACTCGCTCTTCTGTGCCTCATTTCCGCCGTACAATCGCAGATTTCTGCGGCTCAGACGCCTGGAGCGCGAACGGCAGCGCAACTATCGCAGCCCGCCGCCGGGCTGTCCTATGCCGATATTGCGGACCTGGCGGACATGGCGCCGATGGTGGCACAGGCGCGGATTGGCAACATCATCAAATTGCGGCCCGAGCAGGCCGGAACCGTTCCGGCGGGCTATCAGCGGGTCTTTGTGGAGGCAAATGTCACCGCCCTGATTCGCGGAGAGGGGGGAATCAGCCCTACCGTCCGCTACCTCTATGACGCGCGCCTCGATGCGCGGGGCAAATTGCCCAAGCTGAAGAAGGCGGACGTGCTTCTGTTCGCCCGGAAAGGCGCCCGGCCCGGCGAAATCCAGCTGGTGGCGCGCGACGCCCAGATCGCCGCCTCCGCGGCCGAACTCGAACGGGTGAAGGCCATTCTGTCCGAACTGGTGGCCAACAATGCGCCCCCGCGCATCACCGGCCTGGGCGATGCCTTCCACGTCGCCGGCACGATCGCGGGCGAGGGCGAAACGCAGATATTCCTGCGCACCGAGAATGGCGATCCCGTATCGTTGTCGATCCTGCGGCGCCCGGGGCAGGCGCCGCGCTGGGCCGTGGCGCTGGGCGAGATCGTCGACGAAGCCGCCCGCCCGCCGGTGCGCGGCAGCCTGCTCTGGTATCGTCTCGCTTGCGGCCTGCCGCCCGAATTGCCTGCACAGTCGGTCCGCGCCCTTGCCGCCCCGGACGCCGAGGCAGCCCGCGCCGATTATCAGGTCGTGCTGTCCGCGCTCGGTCCCTGCGGCCGAACGCGGTCGGCGCGATGAACGGCGGGGGGACGCCTTTTCCTTGGACAGACACGCAGAGGCGGCTATCAGCGCCGCTTCACGTCTGACCGAAGGATAAGAGAAAGCCATGACCAATCTGCACCGCCATGCCCCGCTGCGCGTCGCGCTCGTCGGCCTCGGCACGGTGGGCGGGGGCGTCATTCGGCTGCTTCAGACCAATGCCGACCTGATCGCCCGCCGTGCCGGCTGCCCGATTCAGATCGTGGCCATCTCCGCGCGCGACCGGAACAAGGATCGCGGCGTCGACCTGTCGCCCTATGAATGGGTGGACGACATGACGACGCTGGCGACCCGCGACGATATCGACGTGGTGGTGGAACTGATCGGCGGAGCGGACGGCCCTGCCCTCACCCTCGCCCGCCAGTGCCTGAGCGTCGGCAAGCCGTTCGTCACCGCGAACAAGGCGATGCTGGCCCATCATGGCCTGGACCTCGCCGCGCTGGCGGAGAAGGCGGGCGTCGCGCTCAAATATGAAGCGGCGGTCGCCGGCGGCATCCCCGTCATCAAGGGCATGCGCGAAGGCGCGGCCGCGAACGAGATCAGCCGCGTCTACGGCATCCTCAACGGCACCTGCAATTACATCCTGACCACCATGGAAAAGGAAGGTCGGGGTTTCGACGAAGTGCTCAAGGAAGCACAGGAACTGGGCTATGCCGAAGCCGATCCCAGCTTCGACATCGACGGCGTCGACGCCGCGCACAAGCTGACCATCCTCGCCGGTCTCGCCTTCGGCACCGAGCTGGATTTCGATGCGGTCGCGACCACCGGCATTCGCCATGTCATCGCCGCCGACATCGCCGAAGCGGCGGCACTGGGCTATCGCATTCGCCTCGTCGGCATGGCGGAGAACGGACCTGAGGGGCTGTTCCAGCGCATTCACCCGATGCTGGTGCCGCTCGACCATCCGCTTGCCCATGTCGATGGTTCGCTCAACGCCGTGGTGGCGGAGGGGAATTTCGTCGGCCGGCTGTTCTTCCAGGGGCGCGGCGCGGGGGACGGTCCGACGGCCTCCGCCGTGGTGGCCGACCTGATCGACGTGGCGCGCGATGAATATGGCGACGCGCTCGCCATGCCGGTTGCCGCCCTCGCCCAGCAGAAGCCCGCCGATGCCGGCAAGCGTGTCGGCCGCGCCTATTTGCGTTTCAAGGTGCAGGATCGCCCGGGCGTGCTGGCGGAGATCGCCGCGGCCACCCGCGATGCGGGCGTCTCGATCGAGAGCATGATCCAACGCGGCGCGAATCAGGCGGACGGCGTGCTGGTGGCCATCGTCACCCACGCGGGCGAGGAACGCTGCGTGCGGGAGACGCTCGAGCGGCTGGCCGGATCGGACAGCCTGCTCCAGACGCCGATGGTCATGCATATTCTCGACTAATCGAGTCCGAAACTGCGCGCCAAGGTTTTCTCCACCGGCTCGCCCAGCCGGAAAATCTGACGGTTAGCGCGCTTGGGGCAATTAAGATTGCCGATAACCCGGCAAGGCCGCGCGTCGAATCGATAGGCGTTCATCTTGCCATCGCTGGCGGGCAGCGCGGGACCGGAGATGCGGGGGCCAGGAGTCTCCGCGCCCGCGAGGCAAAGCGACGGCACGGCCTCACACGGCGCGGGGCGAATTCCTGCGCCACGATGCGAGGCTCCGTCATATTGGGCGGCAAGGCTGGCGGCCATCAGCAACAGGATCATAAGCGCGGCCCTTCTCTTCTCTGAGCCAGCAACGCAGCAGCCGCGCTTGCGTTGCATTGTCCTCCTGAAAAGCGCACCCTCGACAAGGATCGGCCGACGACCTATCGCGCTTCGAAAAGGCGTTAGAAGAGGAATGACTATGGTGCAGGCAAGCTCGATACTCGATCGCGTGCTGGTGCTGGAAATGGTGCGCGTGACCGAAGCCGCCGCCATCGCCGCGTCGAAGCTGATCGGCCGGGGCGATGAAAAGGCCGCCGACGCAGCCGCGGTCGAAGCGATGCGCCTGGCTTTCAACGAACTCTACATGGACGGCACCGTGGTCATCGGCGAAGGCGAGCGCGACGAGGCGCCAATGCTCTATATCGGCGAGAAGGTCGGCAACGCCATCGGCACCGGCCCCAGGATCGACATCGCGCTCGATCCGCTGGAAGGCACCACGATCACTGCAAAGGCCGGCCCGAATGCGCTGGCCGTGCTGGCGATTTCCGAAGAAGGCGGACTGCTCAACGCCCCCGACGTCTATATGGAGAAGCTGGCGGTCGGCCCCGGCTATCCCGACGGCATCATCGATATGAACAAGCCGGTGAAGGACAATGTCGAGGCCGTCGCCAGGGCCAAGGGCGTCGATCCGCATGAAATCATCGTGTGCGTGCTCGATCGCCCGCGCCATGAAAAGCTGATCGGGGAGTTGCGCGCCATCGGCTGCGGCATCATGCTGATCCCGGACGGCGACGTCGCGGGCGTGATCGCGACCACCAATCCCGAAACCAATATCGACATCTATATGGGATCGGGCGGCGCGCCCGAGGGCGTGCTGGCCTGTGCCGCGCTGCGGTGCGTCGGCGGCCAGTTCAAGGGCAAGCTGCTGTTCCGCAACGATGACGAGCGGGCGCGCGCACGCAAATGGGGCATCGCCGATCTCGACAAGATCTATGATCTCAAGGAACTGGCGAAGGGCGACTGTATCTTCGCGGCGACGGGGGTGACGGACGGATCGCTGCTGGCCGGGGTGAAGCGTCTGCCCGGCGGCAAGCTGACCACCGACAGCGTCGTGATGCGCGCCAGCACCGGCACGGTGCGCTGGGTGAAGGGCGAGCATCGGCTGGATCGCAAGCCGATCTGAGCGTTCGACGCCGCCTCAAGACAAAAAAAAGGGACCCGAACAGGTCCCTTTTTTCATGCCCGCATTCCGGAAGGAGCTATCGCCCGGCGCGGTGATTGAGGTCGTGCCCCAGCGCCAAAATTCCCACACCCAGCAACGTATAGGCGCTTTCCTGCAAGCCATGATCCATGGTGAGCGCGCCCGCCATGATGCCGAGGCCCAGCGATCCGATCGCGGCCGGCATCATATAGCCATGCGCCACCGCGCCGTGGCCGAGCGCCACCGCGCCCAGCAGGATCGCGAACACCAGCCCCGCCTCATGGAAGATCGGACTTTCGAATATCCCGCCCGCCGACGCCAGCACACCCAGCAGCACGGCGGTCCCGAAACAATGCGCGACGCACATGCCCGACAACGCAATCGCGATCCGGTCGATACGACCGTTGAGCAGATGTTGGCGAAGGCTGATCGGCATGGTCGTCGCTACATAGGCGAGACAAAGCGAAGTTACAACATATCATTGCCCGATTTTATGGAGACTCTTGCGCCGACCGGGGCACGACGCGGGATAAGCCTAAGCCGCCCGCCGCAGACAGTTCCGCCCGCTATTCTTGGCGCGATAGAGCGCCTTGTCCGCAGCCTCCAGGATCGCGTCGCGCCCGGTTTGCATATCCAGCTCGACCAGCCCGGCACTGAAGGTCACCCGGATCGCTTCCCCCGAATCGATCCGCACGGGATTGATCGACACCAGTTCGCGCAACCGCTCGCAGATCATGCTTGCCCGCTCGACATCCGTGCCGCTCAACAAGATCGCGAATTCCTCGCCGCCCAGCCGGCCAATGCCGTCCACGCCGCGCAAACCCGGCCGCAACCGCTCGACGAAGCCGGCCAGCACCCGGTCGCCCGCGCCATGGCCGTGGCAATCGTTGACCGCCTTGAAATGATCGATGTCGATCAACAGCAGGCAGGCCCGCCCGCCCCGCCGGACGCGCCCAATCTCGTCGTCCAGCTTTTCCAGGAATGCCCGCCGCGTATCGGCTCCGGTCAGCGAATCCAGCGCCGCCACCTGTTGCAGCGCGCGCTGCCGCGCCTTGTGCCGTGACATGTCGCGGATCGTGCTGACGATCCCGGTCGGCAGCCCGTGTTCATCCACCACGGCGCGCGCCACCATCTCGCACCATTCCGGCCCATGGTCGGAGATGAAGGGCCGGAACTCGACTGTCTGCACGCTTCCCGGCTGCGCCAGTGCGCCGGCGATGGCAGCATCGACCAGGACGCGGTCCTCCGGATCGACCAGATTGGCCGCATCCTGCCCGATCAGCAGTTCCGGCGCGCAGCCGATCTGCTCCGCGGCGGCGGGCGAGGCATATTCGATCAGCCCGTCCACGCTGATGTTGAGCACCACATCGCCGCTGTGCTCGGCAATCACGCGATAGCGCGCCTCGCTTTCCTGCAGCATCTGGAACAGGCGTCGGCGGCTGTTCAGTTCCGCCGCGATCGGCATCGACAGCAGGAAGGTGAAGGCGAGAAAAAATTGAAATTGCTGCATCCGCTCGCCCAATGTGCCGCTGGGAAGCATATGCAGCGGGCCATGGCCGGTCAGGGTGGCGGTGCCGCCGATCGCGGCGAGGATCAGCACCGAAGCCGCCGCTCCCAGATTGCCCACGCGAAAGACGATGGCCACCATCGGCAGCAACAGCGCGAACAGCATCGGGTAACGCGCAAGGTAAAACACATGCGCCGTCGCAAGCGAGAAGACGATCAACAGGCCGAGCGCCTCCCATTGTTCCCGGCGCGGCGTCTGGTCGAGCCAGCGGCGCGCCTCCCCCTGCAACAGCATCATCAGGATGGGCGTGCAGGTCAGCCCGCCCAACACATGACCGGTATACCATTGCAGCCAGGACGGACCGAAAGACACCGGCGTCAGCGACGATGCGACCAGCGCGGCGGCCATCCCCGCCAGCATGTTCGCCGGGCCGCACAGGGCCAAGGTGAAGACGATGAGCGGACGCAGCGAGCCGGCGAATTTCCGCCCCGGCGCAAAGCGGCGGCACAAAAGCGCCACGATCAGCGCCTCCATCAGGTTGATGCCCGCCATCGGCACCGCCGCCAGCGGCCCCATGCCCCACAGGCTCGTCGCGGCGGCGCTCGCCATGCCGCAGGCGATCAGCGAAGGAAGCCAATCGCCGATCCGCGATGTCAGCAGGACCGCCATCAGCAGCGCGTTGGCGCCCCAGATGAACGCGAGGCCCCCTTCGAAACGCGAACTGTCGAGCGCCAGCATCGCCAGCGCGAAATAGCCGCCGCCGAGCAGAACCGGCTTCAGTCGGGACAAAGGATGGCGAAGAGTCGTTTGCATCTTCCACCCGCCTTACAGGCTTATCGTTAAAATATACTCACGATAATGGTCTTACACAGGAACTATAGAGAGAGACCCCCACCTTAAAAGGCGAGAACAGTCCCCAGATGAAACGCGCCGCTATGCTTCGGCGCTATCGCCGCAACGCCTGACCAAGCAGCGCGTCCCATTGCGCCAGCCGCTCCGCCCGCCGCTCCGTCGGCAGGGTCGGCGTGAAGCGGGTCAGGCCAGCCCCCATCGCGTCGCCGGCCGCCGCCAGCGACGGGTAGAGGCCGCAGCCCAACGCCGCCAGCATCGCCGCCCCCTTGGCGGTGGTCTCGACATCGGCGGGGCGATCCACGGCCAGGTCCAACATATCGGCCATGTCCTGCGCGATCCAGTCATTGGCGCTCATCCCGCCGTCGATCCGCAGCATCCGCCAGGCTGCGCCATCGGCGGCGAACGCCCCAGCCAGATCGCAAAGCTGGTGCGACAGCGATTCGAGCGCCGCCCGCACAATGTGCGCCCGGCCGGTGCCCTGCGTCAGTCCGCTGATCGTCCCGGTCGCATCCGGCCGCCAATGGGGCGCGCCCAGCCCCGCCAGCGCTGGCAGCATCATGACCCCGCCATTGTCCGGCACGGATCGGGCCAGCGCCTCCGTCTCCCCGGCGCTCGCGATCAGGCCGAGCCGATCACGCAGCCACTGGATCAGGCTCCCTGCGACAAACACCGATCCTTCCAGCGCATAGGTACGCTCGCCCGATAGCCGATAGAGCAACGTGCCCAGCAGCCGATGCTGCGACACGGGAACCGTGCTCCCCCGATTGGCCAGCACGAACGCCCCGGTGCCCAGCGTCGCCTTGGCATCGCCGGGAGTCAGGCAACCCTGGCCGATGGTCGCGGCCTGCTGGTCGCCCGCCAAGCCCCGGATCGGAATCGGTCGCCCGAACCATTCCGCCCGCGTCTCGCCAAAGGCGCCCGCATTGTCGCTGATCTCCGGCAAGGCGCGCGGCGGCACGCCGAACAGGTCGCACAACCCCTGGTCCCAGCCCTCGCCGTTCAACGCCATCAACTGGGTACGGCTGGCATTGCTGGCGTCACTGATATGCAGGCCGCCGGTCAGCTTCCACACCAGCCAGCTTTCCACCGTACCGAAGGCCAGCGCATCGCCCGCCTCCGCCAGCGCCGGTTCATGATCCAGCAGCCAGCGCATCTTGGTCGCGGAAAAATAGGGATCGATCACCAGCCCGGTCCGTCGCTGGACCGCCGGTTCATGCCCCGCCTCCTTCAGCGCCGCGCATTGCTGGGCGGTGCGGCGATCCTGCCAGACGATGGCGCGGGCCAGCGGCGCACCCGTTCGTTTGTCCCAGGCGACCACCGTCTCGCGCTGGTTAGTGATGCCGATGGCGGCAATGCGATCCGCGCCGCCCGCCTGCTCCACTTGTTGTCGCGCGCAGGCCAGCGTCCGGTCCCAGATTTCGGCGGCATCATGCTCGACCCAGCCAGGCTGCGGATAATATTGGGTGAGTTCCGCCTGCGTCATCCCCAGCCGCCGCCCATCCGGCGCATAGAGCATGGCGCGTGTCGACGTCGTGCCTTCGTCCAGCACCAGGATCAGTCGATCGCTCATCCCCTCTCCTCCAGCCACTGTTCCAGCCGCCGCTTCTGCACCGCGTCCAGCCGCAGTCCGAGCTTGGTCCGGCGCCATAAAATATCCTCGGCGCTGACCGCCCATTCGCGGGCCGTGAGATAGTCGACTTCCGCCTGCGTCAGCCCATGGCCGAAATGCAGGCCCAGCGCCGCCATGTCCTGCGCCTTGCCCAGCCAGTTCCGCGCCTGCGTGCCATAAGCGCAGGCAATGCGCTGGACCGTCGCGAAGTCGAGGAAGGGATAGTCGCAGCCCAGATCGGCGATGAGTCGATCCAGGTCCTTCATCGGGAAATCGCCGCCGGGCAAAGGCGCGTCCGCTGTCCAGTCGCCACCGGACAGGGCGGGCAGGAACGGCTTGAGCTTTTCCACCGCCTCGGCGGCGAGATGGCGATAGGTGGTGATCTTGCCACCGAAGATGCTGAGCAGCGGCGGCTCGCCGTCCCGCCCCTCCAGTTCCAGCCGATAGCCGCGCGTCGCGGCCTCCGGCCGACCGGAGCCGTCATCCACCAGCGGACGGACCCCGGCATAGGACCAGAGCACATCCTGCGGCCCGATCGACCGCACGAAATAGCGGCTCGCGCCCTCGCAGAGATAGGCGATCTCCTCCGCATCGGGGCGCGGATGATCGGGCGGGCCGTGATGATCCCGGTCGGTCGTGCCGATCAGGGTGAAGTCGCGCTGATAGGGAATGGCGAAGAAGATGCGGCCATCGGGCAGTTGAAAAAAATAGGCAAAGCCATGATCGAACAGCCGCCGCACCACGATATGCGATCCGCGCACCAACCGCATCTGGCGATCGCTGCTTTCCTGCGCCCGGTGCAGCAGGTCGAGCACGGAAGGACCCGCCGCGTTGACGGCCACCCGAGCCCGGAACTGCGCCTGGGGTGTCTGGATCGCCCACAGGCCGTCCACCCGCTCCAGCCGCAGCGCTTCGGTCCGGGTGCGGATGTCAGCGCCCCGATCCGCCGCATCGCGCGCGTTCAGGATCACCAGCCGGGCATCGTCCACCCAGCCGTCCGAATATACATAAGCCTTGCGGAAACCGCGCTTGAGCGGCCGCCCCGCCGGATGATGTCGCAGGTCGACCGTCTCGGTTGGCGGCAGGGCGCGGCGGCCGCCGATATGATCGTAGAGAAACAGGCCCAGCCGCAGCAGCCATTGCGGCCGCAGCCCCGGCACCCAAGGCAGCACGAAGCGCATCGGATGGATGATATGCGGCGCGATGCCCCAGAGCCGTTCGCGCTCGGACAGGGATTCCCGCACCAGCGCGAATTCATAATGCTCCAGATAGCGCAGCCCGCCATGGATCAGCTTGGTGGAGGCTGAGGATGTGCCCTGCGCCAGATCGCCCCGTTCCAGCAACAGCACCCGGGCGCCCCGCCCCGCCGCGTCGCGCGCAAGACCACAGCCGTTGACGCCGCCGCCGATGATGGCGAGGTCGTACACATTAGGCTCGGTATCCCTGGTCACAGGGGAGAACTTAGCCTGCTTTGCGCGCCTGCGGAACCGTCATGCCGCCACGGCGGCAACGATCACGCCTTTTCCAGCGTGCATTGCAGCGGGTGCTGGTTCTGCCGGGCGAAGTCCATCACCTGGTTCACCTTGGTCTCCGCGACCTCATAGCTGAAGATGCCGCAGACGCCGACGCCACGCTGGTGGACGTGGAGCATCACGCGGGTCGCCTCCTCCATGTCCATGCGGAAGAATTGCTGGAGGACATGGACGACGAATTCCATCGGCGTGTAATCGTCGTTGAGCATCAGCACCTTGTAAAGCGAGGGCTTTTTCGTCTTGGCGCGGGTCCGCGTCGCGATGCCGACATTCGGGCCGCCCGAGCCGTCGCCCTGGTCGTCCTGATCCCTTCCCGCCATCGTCACGGAATATGCGGCTGTCGAAATGCTGCTCATGATGCGGGAGGATATGGCGATTCCCCCCGGCAAGGCAAGGGGGCGGGCAAGCCGTAAACCATCCTTCCTGCCGGTCGCCTCAAAAAAAGAACGGCCCCCGCGCATGGCGGAGGCCGTCTCTTTTATTTCAAAGGCGTGAAGGCCGGATCAGGCGGCGAGCGACTTCACCTTGTCCGTCACCACGGTCACGCGGGCGGTCAGCGGCTGGGCGACGTCGCCGGCCAGCTTCATCAGCGCTTCGCTGCTCTTGGCGGCTTCCTTGGTGAACTCGTCGAAGCTGCTGGAGAACAGCTGGCTCTGAAGCTGGAAGAATTCGGTCGGGGTCTTCACCGTCGAGAAGCTCTTGAACGAGGCGGTCGCCTTTTCGAAGCTCTTCTTGCTGTAATCGACGGCTTCCTGGCCGAGGGTTTCAAAGCCCTTGGCCGCGATCTTGCCGGATTCGACCAGCGCTTCGACATTGCCCTTGGCGATGTCGCTGAATTCCTCGATCGCCTTGGTCGACTTCTCGACGCTGGCCTTCGCCTTCTCGTTCAGATCGGCATAGACCGTTTCGAACTTGGCCTTGGTTTCTTCCGCGAACTTCTTACCGGTTTCGATCACGTCGTTCATCATCTTCGTTCCTTCTGTGGCGGGCAGCAATGTGGGCTCGATCGGCCCGGCCTTCGGCAGGCTCTTGACTTCCTTGGGCTCCGGAGGCGCAGCCTTTGCCACCGGCTCAATCTTGGGGGTTTCCACCTTGGGCGCCGCTGCAACGGGCGCGGGAATGGCTTCCTTGACCGGTTCCGGCGCGGCGTCCACGGCGGTCGTCGCAGCGATCACCGCAATCGGATCAGCCTTGGCCTCGGGCTTCGCCTTGGGCGGCGCCGGCTTCCTGACAGCGGGCTTGGGCGGCGTCACAATCGCCGCTTCGGCAGCTTTCAGCGCCTCTTTGGCTGACAGGGTCGACGTCGCCTTCTTTGCTATCGGCTTACGAGGCTTTGGGGTCACCGCCATGCACGATCCTCCATTTGTTGCAGTGCACAATATGGAATTTCGCAACGAATTGCAAGCGTTTTTGTGCAGTGCAACAAAACGGAAACGATCAGCTTGCCGTAGGGGAAAGTCGCCCGATCGCAAATTCTACGCAACGCTATGAATCAGCGCGTTTTTACGTACCGTCCCGGTGCATCCTCGATGGCCTTGAGTCTTCCCTTGCCGGGTTGGCGCGCGCCTTTGACGGGCACGGTGACGGGGGCGAGGTCCCGAATCCATTCGATCCAGTCGGGCCACCAGCTGCCCTTGGTCTCCTTCGCCTTGTCCAGAAAGGCCTCCAAGGTCGGCTGCGATTCGTCGCAGGCCCAATATTGATATTTGCCAGCGGCGGGCGGGTTGACCACACCCGCAATATGCCCCGATCCCGCGAGCAGGAAGCGGATCGGCCCGGACAGATGCTCGGTGAGCTTCCACACGCTTTCCAGTGGCGCGATATGATCCTCCCGCCCCGCCTGCACATAAGCGGGCGTCTTGATCTGGCGGAGGTCGATCGGCGTCCCCGCGACGCTGATCGCGCCCGGCTGCACCAGCAGATTGTCGCGATAAAGCTGGGTCAGATACTCCTTGTGCCAGCGCGCGGGCAGGTTAGTGGTGTCGCCGTTCCAGTAGAGCAGGTCGAACGGTGGGTAATCCTGCCCCAGCAGATAATTGTTGACCACATAGTTCCAGATGAGGTCGCGCCCGCGCAGCAGGTTGAAGGTGGCGGCCATGTAGCGCCCGTCCAGGAACCCACGGGAGGAGAGCTGCTCCACCATCTTCATCTGCTCGTCATCGACGAACAGGCTGAGGTCGCCCGCCTGGGCAAAATCCACCTGCGCCGTGAAGAAGGTCGCGCTGGCGACCTTATCGTCCTCGCCCCGCGCCGCCAGCAAGGCCAGCGTGGCGGCGAGCGTCGTGCCCGCGACGCAATAGCCGATGGTATGGACGCTCGGCACCTTGAGCAGGTCGCGTACCGTGTCGATCGCGTCGATCTGGCCCTGTTCGATATAATCGTCCCAGATCAGGTCCTTCATCGAGGCGTCAGCCGACTTCCACGAAACGAGGAAGACGCTGAGGCCCTGATCGACCGCCCATTTGACGAAGCTCTTTTCGGGCGCGAGGTCGAGAATGTAGAAACGGTTGATCCAGGGCGGAAAGATCAGCAACGGCGTTGCCAGCACCGTCTCCGTCGCCGGGGCATAGTGGATCAGCTGGTAGAGCGGCGTTTCCTTGATAACCTTGCCCGGGGTCGAGGCGATGTTGCGTCCGACCTCGAACGCCATGCCGTCGGTGTGGGTCAGCTGCCCCTTCTCCAGATCGGCGAGCATGTGCTGGATGCCCTTCACCAGATTCTCGCCGCCGCTCTGGATCGTCTTTTGAACGACCAGGGGATTGGTGAGCGGGAAATTGCTCGGCGCCATGGCATCGAGCATGCCGGTGGTGGCAAAGCGCAGCTTGGCCTTCTGCTTAGGATCGACGCCGTCGACCGCATCCGCCATTTTCAGCAGATAGTCGGACAGCAGCAGATAGCTTTGCCGGATCAGGTCGTAAAAGGGATGGTCGGTCCAGGCCGGGTCGGCAAAGCGCCGATCCCTGACGGCGGCGGGGCTGCCGGGGGGCGGCGGTTCGGGCTGGTCGCGCAGCAGGCCGCCCGAATCGAGGAAACGCTGCCACAGCGCCAACCCCTCATCGGCAAAGCTGGTCTGGATGCGGGAGACGGCAGCCGGGTCGAAAGGCAAGGTTCGCCCGACTGCGCCCGCCGCCTGCTCCAGCAGCAATTGCTGGGCACGGCCCAGCACCTGCGTCCATTGCTGCATCTCCGCAAGCGTGGGAAGACGGGGTTCCAGGATATCCTGTGCTTTCATGGCCACCTTCCTCCTCCTGGCATGGTCCGGTCCGCCGCTTTCACTGGCATGTCGCTATCGGGCGGGTTATAGCCGGATTGTGACAGGCTGAATGCGCGTCACGCACTATTCCTTACAGAGAGCTTTCAGGAAAGCCCCAAATGTCCGAAGAATTCTACCGCATGAAGCGTCTGCCGCCCTATGTCATCGCTGAAGTCAACGCGATGCGGGCCGCCGCGCGAGCCGCGGGAGAGGACATTATCGACCTGGGCATGGGCAATCCCGACCTGCCGCCGCCAGACCATGTCATCGCCAAGCTGTGCGAAGTCGCACAGAAGCCGAGCGCACATGGCTATTCCCAGTCGATGGGCATTCCGGGACTGCGCAAGGCGCAGGCCAACTATTATGGCCGCCGCTTCGGCGTCGATCTGGACCCGGAAACCGAGGTCGTCGTGACCATGGGGTCGAAGGAAGGACTGGCCAGCCTCGCCACCGCGATCACCGCGCCGGGCGACGTCGTGCTGGCGCCCAATCCCAGCTATCCGATCCACATGTTCGGTTTCATCATCGCGGGCGCGACCATCCGGTCGGTGCCGACGACGCCGGACGAACAATATTGGAAGGCGCTGGACCGGGCGATGGCCTTCACCGTGCCGCGTCCCTCGATCCTCGTCGTCGGCTATCCCAGCAACCCGACCGCCGAGACGGTCGACCTCGCCTTCTACGAGCGGCTGGTCGCCTGGGCGAAGGAGAACAAGGTCTGGGTGCTGAGCGACCTTGCCTATTCCGAGCTTTATTATGACGGCAATCCGACGCCCTCGATCCTTCAGGTGCCGGGCGCCAAGGATGTGGCGGTGGAGTTCACCTCCCTGTCGAAAACCTATTCGATGGCGGGCTGGCGCATCGGCTTCGCGGTCGGCAACAAACAGCTGATCGCGGCGCTGAAGCGAGTGAAATCCTATCTCGACTATGGCGCCTTCACGCCGATTCAGGCGGCGGCCTGCGCGGCATTGAACGGGCCGCAGGACATTGTGCAGAAGAACCGCGAACTCTATCACAAGCGCCGCGACGTCATGGTGGAGGCTTTCGGCCGCGCCGGCTGGGACATTCCCGCGCCCAAGGCGTCGATGTTCGCCTGGGCGCCGCTGCCCCCTGCGCTCAAGGAGATGGGCAGCCTGGAATTTTCCAAGCAGCTTCTCACCCATGCCAAGGTCGCGGTCGCCCCGGGCGTCGGCTATGGCGAGGATGGCGAGGGCTATGTCCGCATCGCCATGGTGGAGAATGAGCAGCGGCTGCGGCAGGCCGCGCGCAACATCAAGCAATATCTGAAGTCGATGGGCGTCAACACGCCGGCCAAGGGCGCAGCCTGAATCATCCAGTTTTCGGCAAAAGGGAGGGACGCTGCGGCCTCAGGGCTGCGGCGTTCTCCTTTTTCGAACGTCCGCCTGCTGATGGGACTTGTCATTTTCCTCAGCCTGCGCTGCTTTGGGATCATGGAAAAAACGGCGCACGCATGATTGCACTTCCACAGGTTTCGCAAGTCGCGCAGACGATCCAGCTGGCGCTGGCGCCGGTCTTCCTGCTCGCGGGCATCGGAGCGTTCCTGAACGTGTGCGTCGGTCGGCTGGCGCGCATCATCGACCGGGCGCGGGCGGTGGAGGAGAAAATCCTCAAGTCGCGCGGCAAGGAACATGACCGGATGGTGAGCGAGATTCGCGTACTCGACCGGCGGATGAGCGTGGTCAATGGCGCGATCTTCCTGTCGGTGGCGTCAGCCTGTGCGGTGTGTCTGGTCGTTATCCTGCTGTTCGCGGCGAACCTGCTCGGGGTGCATCTGGGGACGCCGATCGCGATCCTGTTCAGCCTGTCCATGGTGTTGCAGGCGGCCGCCTTCGGCACCTTCATCCAGGAAATCCGGCTGGCCTCGCGCACCATCCACATCCGCAATGAGGTGCTCTACCATCAGGCGGAGGAAGAGAGCGCGGCATGACGAAATTCACGGTCAATGACCGGCCCGTGCAGTACCGCATGGACCCGGCGACACCGCTGCTCTGGGCGCTTCGGGACGCATCCAATCTCACCGGGACCAAATATGGCTGCGGCACCGGAGACTGCGGCGCCTGCACGGTCGATATCGATGGAGAGGCCGTGCGGTCGTGCCGCGTGACCATCGCCGCGACCGAGGGGAAGTTCGTCACCACCATCGAGGGGCTGTCGCCCGATCGCGGGCACCCGCTGCAACAGGTGTTCGCGGCGGACAATGTGTCCCAATGCGGCTATTGCATCCCCGGCGTCATCATGGCGGCTTCGGTGTTGCTGCGGCGCACCGCCGATCCGAGCGATGAGGAGATCGACGCTGCCATCACCAATATCTGCCGCTGCGGCATCTACCCGCGCCTTCGCGGAGCGATCCAGCGCGCCGGACGCGTGATGCGGGGCGAGGAAGTGGTGGATGCCGTGCCGCCCTCAGGGATTTCCCCCGATGAGGCGGCGAAGGCCGTTCCCGCTCTGCGCAAACCTTAACCGAAGCGATAGCCCGAAACCGCCCAGCCCAGCACCGCGCTGCCATGGTCCCGCACCGCCTTATCCTCCCCGCCCGCGCCCAGCGCCACCATCAGCGGCAGCAGATGCTCCTCGCGCGGATGAGCGAAATGAGCGTGAGGCAGGCTGGCCCAGGCCGAGACGCGATGAGCCCGGCTGATCGGATCGGGATCGGTGACGGCCTGGGTCAAGGCATCGTCCCAGACATGCGAGGGCGCGGTGGCCTGCAAACCCCGGACGCCCAGATTGTGGAAGCTCATGCCCGATCCGACGATCAGCACGCCCTCGTCGCGCAGCGGGGCCAGCGCGCGGCCAGCGGCGATATGGGCGTCGGGGTCAAGGTCGCGGCGAAGCGAAAGCTGGGCGACGGGGATGTCCGCCTCGGGCAGCGCCACCTTCATCGGAATGAAGACGCCATGATCCCAGCCTCTCTCCGCCTCCGTCCCGGTGGCGAAGCCCGCCTCTTCCAGCAGGCTCGCGGCGCGGCGGGCGAGGTCGGGGGCGCCGGGCGCGTCCCAGCGCAGTGTATAGGTGTGCGGCGGAAAGCCGTAATAGTCGAACAACAATCCGGGACGCGCGCCGGTGTGGACCGTGAAGCGGTCTTCCTCCCAATGGCCGGAAATCAGCAGGATCGCGCGGGGACGTTCCGGCAGGGTGGCGATGATCGTCGCCAGATGATCCTGCATCGGGTGCCACATCGGATCGCTATGCGGCCGGTTCGGGTCGCTTGAGTCCATGAAGAAGCAGGGACCGCCGCCATGGGGGATAAAGAGGGTGGGTTGTTTCATGCTCCGATAGATCGGAGGATCGGCGCGAATACGCAATATGGGAGGCGGAAACGGATTGTTTCGGCCCCTGATGCCAGGCTTATTCTTCCGATTGCCTTATCATCGGCGCGATCGCCTGCGCCAGTGTCGCGCCGGAATAAGGCTTTCGGAGCAGCGTGACCTCCCCGAATCGATCAGGCAGATCCAGCCCGTCGCCATAGCCGGTAGCGAACAGGAAGGAGATGCCCATTTCCGCCAGCAGGTCCGCCACGGGCAGGCTGGTTTCATGGCCCAGGTTGAAGTCCAGAACCGCCAGATCGACATTCTGGAGCGCGATCGCTTCACGGGCACGGCCGACGCTGGCGGCGATGATGACTTCCGCGCCGAGATCGCGCAGCGCATCCTCGCCATCCATGGCGATGATCATATTGTCCTCGACCAGCAGGACATTGCAGCCCTTGAGCAGCGTCGGGGTCGGCGTCGGAACCGAGGGGACGCGCTCCGGCCGCACCACATCGGGCAGGACGGAAGCGACATGGGCCGAAGGGATGCAGAAATTCGCCTCCAGCCCCGACAATCGATAATTGACCTCCGCCCGGCCGCCGAGATCATAGGGGATGGAGCGTTCGATCACGGTCGAGCCGAAACCCCGGCGCTGGGGGGCCACCACGGCCGGACCGCCACTTTCGCGCCAATGAATCAGCAGGCTGCCGTCGCTATCGACATGCCAGTCGATCGCAACGCTGCCATTGTCCGACAAGGCGCCATATTTGGCGGCATTGGTCAGCAATTCATGGATCACCAGCGCCAGCACCGTGAAGGCGGCCGGCGTGAGCAGCACATTGGGCCCGGTCAGCACGACCCGGTCGCGCCGCTCGGCCAGATAGGCGGCCGATTCGACCTCGATCAGATCGTAAAGGCGCGCGGGCGCCCAACGGTCGGCGGTGATCTGGTCATGCGCACGCGCCAGCGCATGGACGCGGCTTTCCAGCGTGCCGATGAACTGGTCCACCGAAAGCGCGCTGTCGCGCGTCTGGGAAATCAGGCCCCGGATCAGCGAAAGGATGTTGCGGACGCGGTGGTTCAGTTCGGCGATCAGCAATTCCTGCTTTTCATGCGCCTTCTGCCGCTCCTCATGGGCGGAATCGGACAGACGCAGGACGACCTCGAGCAGCGCGGTCCGCAACGCCTCGGCAACGCGCAGTTCGGCGGCGGTGAAGGGCACGGATGTGTCCCGCACCAGTTCCGACCATTCCTCGAAACTCTTGCGCGGCGTGAGGCGCGGGCCGTTGGGCCCATATTCGATCTGCTTTTCCCGGCTGCCCGCCCAGCGCACCGAGCGCAGTTGCTCCGCGCGGAACAGCACCACATAGTCGCGCGGCCGGCGCGAGAGGGGGATGGCCAGCAGCCCCGCCGCGCGATCGGCATAAGCGGCGGCCGAAGGCATCAGGCCCGACAAATGGTCGGTGGTGAAGACCTGGCCGGCCGCGGCCCGGTTCAGCATGGCGACGATCGCGGCAAAGCCCGCTTCATCCGGCGCCAAACCGGAAAAGGTCATCTGACCGTCAATATAGACGCCCACGCCATCGGCGGGAATGGTGTCGAAGATCACATCGCCCAGCCAGCGCGCGTTCGACAGCAGGTCATGGTCCTGCGCGACCGCCGCCATCAGCCGGTCGGCAACCTGCCGCGCCTTGCCCTCATAGGCGGCGGTTTCGCTGCGCTCCCGATTTTCGAGCATCATCGAGAAGATCTGGCCGAACAGTTCGGCTGCGCTGCGCTGCGCGAAGCTGGGCAGGCGAGGGCCGTAATGATGACAGGCGAACAGGCCCCAAAGCCGCCCCTCGACGATGATCGAGATGGAAAGCGAGGCCCCCACCCCCATATTGCCGAGATATTCGATATGGATCGGCGACACCGCGCGGGTGAGGCAGAGCGACATGTCGAGCGCGCCCCCCGAAGGATCGAGTTGCGGCACAATCGGCACCGGCTTCGCCTGCACGTCCGCGATCACGCGGAAGATGTTGCGCAGATAGAGAGCGCGGGCCTGAGCCGGAATGTCGGAGGCCGGATAGTGAAGGCCGAAGAAGCTGTCGATGCCCGACCGCAGCGCCTCGGCCACGACTTCCCCATCGCCACCCTCGGCAAAGCGATAGACCATGACGCGGTCGAAGCCGGTCAATGCCCGGACCTGCCGCGCGCCGTCGCGCAGGAAGGCGGTCATGCCCTCCGTTTGCCCCAGGCGCGCGACCATGGAGCGGACCATGCTGCTCGCTTCCATTTCGTCGTGGGAGGCGGGTTCAGCCTCGATCACCACCAACGATCCGGAAAAATGCACCGCCACGTCAAAGGGCGCGACCCCCTCGATCAGGGTGAGCGAGAAGATGCGTTCCACCGCATCCGGCCCGCGCAGCAAGGTGATGCGGTTGCGCAGGGAATGGATCGCCTCGTCCCGGAAGATCGCGCCGATCGGTTGACCCAGCATCTGCTCAGGCGACAGGCCGATATAATCGGCGCTGTTGGCCGAAACGCGGGATACCAGCCAGTCGGCGGTCAGGGCGATCAGGACACCGAAGGGCTGGACCGTGCCCAGCACATGGATCGGTTCGCGGTCGCAATTGGAAAGATCGACGGCAAAGCCTTCCTGATCGCCGTCAGCCATGGACGCTGATCTTTTCACTGCCCGCAGCGGCGGCGAACAAGTCGAAGGCGGCTTCTGCGCCGCGAATCGCTTCCTCTATCCACGGTTCGCCGCCCTGCTCGGCGGCATTGTCCAGACTGTGCTGGAAGGCGATCCAGCCGCCCTTTTCATGCGCCGCCGACAGATAGGCATGCGGCAGATCGGGCGCGACCCGTCGCGCCAGCACGGCGCCGCCCAGACGCGAACCTTCCATCGTGTAGCGGACGCCCCAGCGAAACGCGTCGCCCTCACATCCGGGCGTTGCCAAGGGCGGCGGCAGAGACTCGCCCAGCGCCACCAGATCCTGCGTCAGCAACGGCAGGCGAGGCGCTTGAGCTTCCGTCATCGCCTCCAGCGCGGCGAGCGCGCGGGCATGCGCCTTCAAAAAAGCAATATAGCTGTCCCGATCGGTCAGCGAGAAACAGGAGAACAGATCATCCACCCGCTGATGATTGTCTATCGTCGCTTGGCGCAGAGCCTGTCGGGCACGGCCGGCATGGGGCGTTTTCATCACTCGATATCCCTATGACGGTTTGGGAGGCAATGCACTGATCTGGATCAGCTTTTGCATAACCCGACCTCTTTCCGGGGTTGTCCGGCGCAACTTTGCCGATCTGCGACAGTTGCGGATCAATGTCCATCGAATGATCGAGAGATTCTTTCAAATCGCTGACAGACAAGTTCAGCAACATGACATGGCCCGAGTCTTAAAAACGCCATATGAGGGGCATCAGGCCCCGCAAGAAATGAAGGCAAACGGCATGTTGAGGAAAATGTTGCTGGCGGGCTTGATGACCGCGACGGTGCTGGGCGGCATCGCTCCGGCTTATGCTCAGCAAAATGACAATGGCGGGGCCTGGCGCAGCCGCGGCGAACGGTCGGGGCGTCCCGATGGCGGCCAGCGTGGCGGCGGCGATCAGGGCCGGGGCCAGGCGCAACGCCCGCAATGGCAGGGCAACGGCGGCGGCGAGGCACGGCGGGCACCGACGTGGC
>NZ_LFCT01000039.1 GCF_008692605.1 Sphingobium estronivorans | reverse complement strand
TCCGAATTTCCGGCACCACCTCAGACCTTCGCGCCGCCACCCCACGGCGATCTGCCAAGCAAGCGGTTAGCGGTAACGCCGCCGTCTCCCATTCCAACGGAGCACGGGTGCTGCCTCGCGCGCTCACTACAAGCAACCACGAATCCCTCCTCACTCCTCGCGATATCCTGTTGCGGCTCAACATGAACAGCTCTGAGCCTGCAAAATGGATGCGACGTACCTTCGATAAATATGGCGTGCCCTACGTGCATGCATGCGGAAAGATGCGCGCAACAGAGGCACAATATCAGATGCTATTGGAAAAGATCACATGCTCTCCGTCCGTCGCCGTGGGAAGAACGGCATTTACTATATCCGAGGCTCAGTCGCGCTCGGCGACCGGCGGATCGACGTCAAAGAATTCAGTTCAGGCACGAGTAACGCAGATGCTGCGTCGCACCTGAGGGCAGACTATGAGACGAAGCTGCGCCATCAGCTGATGTTCGGCCCGGCAGCAGTCGTCGCGCAGGGCACCATGGCCGACGCCTTCGACAGCTATCTTTCGAAGGCAAAGCGGCCCTGCCATTCCGACATATTGCGCATCGGCAAGCTCAACGAACGAATCGGCGAATTGTCGCTGCGGGAACCCAAGCGTGCGTGGGAGCAGTTCCGACAGACCTATCTGGCCGACCATGCTCCTGCTGGCCAGGATCGCTATCGGGCCTTGTTTCAGGCGGCGGTCAACGCCCATCGCGAACTGCATGACCTGTCGCCGCTCAGGATCAAGGGCATCCCATTCGACAATGAGCGGGTCCGCTTCCTGGCGAAGGAAGACCGCGATCGGCTGATTGCGTCTTACGCACCGCACATCCAACCGATCATCACCATGCTGGCCTTCCACGGCCCGCGCATCCAGACCGCCTTGCAGATAGCCTGGGGCGTGAACGGCGTCGATATGGGACGGGGAACAATCCGGCTCAATCATACGAAAAACGCGGTGATCCAGTCTGTTCCAATGCATGCTCGCATCAGGCAGGAGCTGCTGCCGATCTGGGAAAAACGCGGATGGCCTGCAAAAGGCCATGTATTCCTCAACCGCTTCGGCAAGCCCTATCAGGACACCCGGCTTTCCCCCGCTCCTGGGGGCAACCCCCTGAAGAACCAGCACAAGACGGCCTGCAAGCGGGCGGGGATCGACGACTTCACCATCCATGACTGGCGCCACCATTGGGCATCGCATTGCGTGATGGCCGGCATCGACCTCATCACCATCATGCACATGGGTGGCTGGAAGTCGCTAAGGATGGTCCAGCGCTATGCAAGTGTGGGCACCGATCACATGCGGGCTTCGATCGACAGGCTGAACTGACGCGGGAACTAGTTGCCTAAAGGAATGGGCGGATCGCATAGGAACCACCTGGTGAGGAAATTTTCCGCTGATCTCAGTAGCGCTTGATCTGGCAACGGGGATCGAACTCGTGCCACCGGCTTAGAAGGCTAGCGTCAATTCGGATTCCGCCTTTTCTAGCCCGTGCGCCCATCAAAATATAACGCGCTATAAAATAAAGATGGATCTTTGTACCTCGTTACCAAACGCTTACCGTAACGGATTTGCACCCTCTTTCACACCGACAGCGCAACAAAAGCCAACCTTTCCTGAGAAACCCGAACGGCCGCAACGTCGAAACATTAGATGCCTTACCCTCGGCCAGAACCGCAGGGAGTTTCGAATGGGCACGGATCACGCGTTGATCGCGCTTGCCGCAGCTGCGCCGAGTGGAGGCAGCTGGCGGAATCCGGTTGCGCGACGGACGCTGCAGCAGACGCCGTTCAAGCCCCAGTAGAGATGTCTTTGCCCATCGCATCAATCATGAAACGCCAGACATTGGCAGCATCACCCTGAAACCCAAGAGCAGCCTCGTCTGGATTGACAAAGCGTATGACTTCCGCGCCTGCCTCCGCCATTTTCGGGCAGGGTTCATGAATCGCGGCCAGCACCGCACGGACTTGCGGCAAATAGCTTTGCCAGCGTGGCTTGCCTGCCAGATCATCATCCTCTGGCCGGCCATCAAGCCGACACAGGGCACGGGCTGCGCGTTCGATCAGCATCATGCCGAGAGGTTACGATCAGAAATTAGTTTGTAAACAGAATGATTGCCGGGATAGGTTTCAGTCAGTGATTGGCGAACGCCAGTATCATGCGAAGTCCGCAAAATCCATCGAAGGGGTGATTGATGGGGTTGCTTGCCAAGTTCGGGGATGCATTGGCGCCGCGTGGAAATATCGATGCCGCTGCCGGCGGCAGAATAGCCGGATGGGCTCTCGGCCGAAGTCCGGTGCGCGTGGAGGCATGGCTCGGCACGAACCGCCTTCTTTCCTGTGAACCATCGATCACCAGAGCCGACGTCGCGGCTGCTTTTCCTGACATCCCCGGCAGCAATTGCTGCGGTTTTGCGTTCGACCTGCCCTATCAGGAAATAGGGGATGATTTTCTGGGCGAACTACGCATCGTCGCCCGACCGACCAAGCCATGGCTTCCCAGCACCACTCTGGCGACCCTGCATCTGGCCGGGCCAGTGGCGACGTTCAGTCTGGCGTCGCCTCCCGATAGTGGCATAAGTGGCCCTTTCCCCCGCCGCGTGATCGATGCAGTATCCTTGCACTGGCCAGAGGATTGTGCAGATCTGCTGACAGCCGCCGGACAAAGGCAGTTCGTCGACCGCTTGCTCTGGATCATGGTGACGCCGGATCTTAATGCCATGCCGATCTTTGCCGACTATGCACGTTATCTGTCGGCCACGTTCGCGCATTGCCGTTTCGTCGAACGGCACTTTCCCCAGACCAACCGAACCGCAGCACCCGACTCGACCGACTTCCACTGCAAGCCCAATTCCATTCGGGAACTGTTCGCCATCATCCACCAGCTTTACGTACTGAAAAGCTGGGGCGTGGAAGGTGAGTTCGCCGAATTCGGATGCTTCAAGGGCTACAGTTCGGCCATGTTAAGCTATGCCTGTCGGCAACTCGGATTGAAGATGCACATCTTTGATTCCTTCGAAGGCCTGCCTCCCTCTCAAGGGGCTGGTTATGAAGCCGGGCAATATGCGGGCAGCCTGGCCGAAGTGCGCGACCATGTCTCGCGCTTCGGCGCCAGCGAGGTGGTCGAATTCCACAAGGGCTTCTTCGCCGACACCTTCCGCGATTGGCGCCCACCGCGGTTGATGTGCCTCTGGATGGATGTCGATCTGGAGGTATCGGCACGCGACCTGATGGTGGTGGCGGACCAACTGAGCCCCGAAGCGACACTCTTCAGCCACGAATGTACAGCAGCCATATTCCAGAACGGGTCAATCGTTACGTCTCCGTCGCCTGACAATCCCATCCCGCCAATGCTGGTGCGGCATGATGAGCTGGGTCGTCCACTCACGGGACGTTATATTGCGGGCTACACAGGCGCCTTCTGGCCGCGACAAGGCGGCATTCCAGTCATGGACACCGACGTGCTCATGCACTTGGTCCAAAAGCTCGCGTGATGCAGGCTGACACCGCTTGAAGCGGCAGCAGCCTGTCAGGCCTCCGATAATATCCCCCGCAGATAGCGGCCATAATCGGATTTGCCGAGCTTGCTGATGGCCTGCTCCATTTCCGCCACGCCAATGAAGCCCTGACGGAAAGCGATCTCCTCCGGGCTGGCGATCTTGAAGCCCTGCCGCTTTTCCAACACGCGGACGAACTCGGCCGCGTCCAGTAGGCTATCAGGCGTGCCGGTGTCGAGCCAAGCATAGCCGCGGCCCATGATCTCGACCGACAGTTCGCCACGCTCCAGATAGACGCGATTGACGTCGGTGATCTCCAGTTCGCCACGCGCCGAAGGCTCCAGATTGGCGGCAATATCCACCACCTGCTCATCATAGAAATAAAGCCCGGTGACCGCCCAGTTGGATTGCGGCCGTTCCGGCTTTTCCTCGATCGAAACCGCCTTCATCCCGTCATCGAAGCTGACGACGCCATAGCGTTCGGGATCGTTGACATGATAGGCAAAGACGCTTGCCCCGGCCTTGCGCGAAGCTGCGCTGGCCAGCAGTGCGGGCAAACCATGGCCATGGTAGATGTTATCGCCCAGGATCAGGGCTGACTGCTGTCCAGCGACGAAATCGGCGCCGATGATATAGGCCTGCGCCAGCCCATCGGGGCTGGGTTGCTCGGCATATTCGAAGCTCATCCCCCATTGCGATCCGTCGCCCAGCAAGGCCCGGAAGGCGGGCAGGTCGCGCGGGGTGGAGATGATCAGCACTTCGCGGATACCCGCTAGCATGAGCGTGCTGAGCGGATAATAGATCATTGGCTTGTCATAGACCGACATGAGCTGCTTGGAGGTCGCCAGCGTCATCGGATAGAGCCGGGTGCCGCTGCCGCCCGCAAGAATGATACCCTTCATTTGTCATCGTTCCTTTCGGGGCGGCTGTTCAATTTTCGCGGGTTGCAGGCGGGCGATCACGGTTTCCAGCGATCCTCGCCAATCGGGCAAAATCACGCCATGCACCTTCGCGATCAATCCACAATCGAGTCGCGAATTGGCGGGGCGGATGGCCGGGGTAGGATAATCCGCCGTCGTAATCCGCCGCACCCGCGCCGATGGTCCGCCCCGTGCTGCGGACGCGGCAAAGATCGCCTCGGCAAAGTCCGCCCAGCTCGCTTCACCGCTGGCAGTCATATGAAAAACGCCGCGCAACGTCGGGTTACCATCGGCTACCATATTGGTAGCTACCTTCAGGATAGACTCCGCTATATCTAGCGCGCTGGTAGGATTGCCGACCTGATCGGCGACGACGCCCAGCTCGTCCCGGTCACCGGCGAGGCGCAACATGGTCTTCACAAAATTGGCGCCAAAGGGGCTGTAGACCCATGCCACGCGCAGCACCGCGCTATCGTCGCCATGGGCGGCGAGCACAGCCTGCTCGCCCGCCAGCTTGGACGCGCCATAAACGCCGGTAGGCCCGGTCGGGTCGCTCTCCACATAGGGACGCTCCAACGTGCCGTCGAACACATAGTCGGTCGAAACATGGACCAGCGGCACGGCCAGCCTGTGGGCCGCCTGCGCTACCGCACCGGCACCGGTACCGTTGACCGCATGGGCAAGATCGCTCTCGCTCTCCGCCCTGTCGACCGCCGTATAGGCCGCAGCCGAAACAATCGCGTCAGGCGCCACAGCCTTCAGCGCCCGCATGACCGAAGCGGGGTCGGCCAAATCCAGCTCCGGCCGGCCCAGCGCGATCATCTGATGCCCGGCAGCCGTCCCGCGTTCGAGCAGGCTGGTGACGACCTGCCCCACCTTGCCCGTGACGGCAATCCTCATACAGCCACCCCGGGAGCGGGTACGGCATTCAACCCCAGCCTCTGACCATCATAACGGTCGCGCAACGGACGCCACCACCATTCATTGTCCAGATACCAGCGCACCGTCTTCTCAATGCCGCTGTCGAAATTCTCCTGCGCGAGCCAGCCTAGCTCGGTTTCGAGCCTGGTTGCATCGATAGCATAGCGCGCATCATGGCCGGGACGGTCGGTCACGAACTCGATCAGCCCTTCGCGGGGCGAGCCAGCAGGGACCAGCGCGTCCAGCACAGCGCAGATCCGGCGCACCACGTCGATATTCTTCCGTTCGTTACGGCCGCCGACATTATAAGTCTCACCGGGAACCCCGCGCTCGACGATCAGGTCGAGCGCGCGGGCATGATCGTCGACATAGAGCCAGTCGCGCACATTCTCGCCGTTGCCATAGACAGGTAGTGGACGCCCCGCGAGCGCGTTCAGGATGGTGAGTGGGATCAGCTTTTCCGGGAAATGATAAGGCCCGTAATTGTTCGAGCAGTTCGACACGACCACGGGCAATCCATAGGTGCGGGCCCAAGCCTTGGCGAGATGGTCCGACGCGGCCTTCGACGCCGAATAGGGCGAACTCGGATCATAGGGGGTGGTTTCCTCGAACAGCCCCTCATCGCCCAGCGACCCGTAAACCTCGTCGGTCGAGACATGGAGGAAGCGGAAGGCGTCCTTCGTCGTGCCTTCAAGCCCATTCCAATAGGCCCGTGCCGCTTCCAGCAGGGTGAAGCTGCCGACCACATTGGTCTGGATGAAGTCGGCAGCCCCAGTGATCGAGCGATCGACATGACTTTCCGCCGCCAGATGCATGATGCGGTCGGGCTGGAAGCCGGCGATCGCCTCACGCATGGCGGCGCGATCGCAGATATCGGCCTTGAGGAAACGGTGATTGGCCTTGCCCTCCACCGCCTTCAGAGAGGCTTCGCACCCGGCATAGGTCAGAGCGTCGATGGTCAGGACCTCATAGCCCTTTTCCAGCACCAGGTAACGGACGAGGGCCGAACCGATGAAGCCGGCGCCGCCGGTGACGATCACGCGCATAGTATCATTCGCTCCAGGTGAAATAGGCGGGAAGCTCGGCAAGCAGAGGCTGCTTGCAGTCTTTTGCGGACAGGGTCTCTGGGTCGCCAACATCCGGCCAGCTTATACCGATGGCCGGATCGTCCCAAGCTACGCCTTTGTCACATTCAGCGCTATAATAGGCGGTCACTTTATAGCAGATGACCGTGCTAGGCTCGAGCGAGCAGAAGCCGTGGGCGAAGCCCGGCGGCACCCAGAGTTGCTTGCCGTTTTCAGGCGTCAGCGTCTCACCGACCCACTGGCCATAGGTAGGCGATCCCTGCCGAATGTCGACTGCGACATCGAACAGTGCGCCGGCAGTGCAGCGCACCAACTTCCCCTGGGCATGCGGCTCGCTTTGGAAATGCAGGCCGCGGATAGTGCCCGCCTTAGCGCTCATAGACTCATTGTCCTGCACGAAGATCTGTTTGCTACACTGCGCGGCGAAAAGGTCGGCTCGAAACGTCTCTGCGAAATATCCCCGTTCATCGCCGATATGGCGGGGGACCAAAAGTTTCACGCCGGGAACTTCAAACGACTGAATTTGCATCTTCTGCCTTTTTAGGAAAACGCTCAGCACCGAGTTTTCCGGAAGAAGGCCCGAAACAGGCCTCAGTTCTGAATCGTGCGCACTGCCGCGGTAACCGTCAGAATCGGCGAGAACAGCTGGCTGATCAACTGGATCACCTTGCTGGGCTGATTAGCTGCCGCAGTGCCGAAATACAGCACATCCTTATCCTGCATGGCAAATCGCTGGGCCAGGAAGTAGGATCCGGCCTTCATCATGTTGAGGTGATAGACCACCGGCACCTCGTTGCCCTGTGGATCACGGTGGTAACGGAACAGGAAGATCGCGGCGGGATCACCGATACTCGGGTGGGCTCCTCCCGCATTGGCGATCGCTTCAGCCAGTGAAACCGACGAACGGCTAAACGGTAGTTGGTCCACTTTGCCAGATGCGCCCAAAACCGAATAGGTCCGGGGATCGCTAATCACCATGAGGCGGTCTCCGGGATAGGCGCGCACATCGAATTTGGAATTGCCAATCAGGTCGTTAACGCGGAAATCAACGCTCTTGCCGTTACGAACAACACGCAATGTCAAGTCCTTGGCATTCCCGCGATATCCGCCAGCCAAGGCAATCACGTCAGACAGCGTTTCCCGGTTCGTCTGCAACACCAACCTCCCCGGATTCCCCACTTCCCCTCCGACAATGATCGAATTGGTGATGGCTTGGCTCAGCGTAACAAGAACCTGCGGATTCTGCGACATCTGCTCCAGCGAATGCCGGATCATCGCTTCAACCTCGCCTGTCGTGATTCCCGCCACATGAAGCGTTCCCGCGTATGGGACGGTGATGTCACCCAGATCATCGACCCGAGTCGGTGGCAGCTTCTGAACCTGAACTCCCGGATTGGCCGTTACCGCACTACCAGTCTGCGCAGAAAACAGAGAAACGCCGGCCTCATAGATATTGATGTCCAAAATGTCGCCGGGACCGATCATGTCTGTCGGCGGCGGCGTCAACTCCGGCAGCAAGGCCGCGGGCAAAGCTTCTGCCGCGTTTGGTACATCCGCGATAGTATCGACTTGGACAACCTGGATTGCGCCCCCCTCTTTGGGCGCAATAGCCGATTTCTCAATTTGCCTGCCCGTCGGACCGGTGGAGGGGAGCGTGGCGCAACCCGCTAGGCCTGCGAGCAGGGCTAAATAAATGGAATTTCTGGCTTGCATCGCTAACGATCTCGGAGGTTTGACAGCATCAATCGCTGCACGCCTTAGCACTCGGATTTAACGATGGACAATAGCTGCGCTGCCAAATTGCATTCACATATGGCTGCTTAGCCTTGCGCACTCTCGCATGTTGTCCTAGCGCAAGGCGGCTAGATACCATTAGGCGTTACAGAGATTATGAACGTAAATCCCTCGTTTCCCATCGAGGCCGAAACGCCGGTCCGCCGATCCGCATTTCTGGAATGGGTGAAGAAGCGGCGCTGGTTCGTCATTTTCGTCATCGCGCCGACCGTCCTTGCTGCGATTTATTACGGCTTGATCGCATCGGACATCTATATTTCCGAATCACGCTTCGTCATCAAAAACCCAGACCAGAAGCGGGGACAGGTTTCGACGTTAGCTAACCTGGTACAGACAACCGGACTGTCAGGCAGCCAGGAACAGACGAACGAGGTGCTCGCCTTCGTCCAGTCGCGGGCGGCGCTCACGTCATTGGAGAAGAACGCAGGCATCCAGGCCAAATTCGCATCGGGACAGGCCGATCCTTTTGCTCGCTTTCCGGGTCCGTTAGCCAAGGACAGCTTTGAAAACCTGTTCAAATATTACAAAAAGATGGTCAGTGCGCGGTTAGATAGTGAAACTGGAACCGCAATCATCGAGGTCAGGGCATTCACCGCCCAAGATGCCTATGACATCAACAGACGGCTCCTAAATCTGAGCGAAGAGATGGTCAACCGGCTCAACAGTCGGGCACAGGCCAAGGGCATTGCCGAGGCCCAGAAGCAGGTAGATCTTGCCACGGAGAGGGCAAAGGCAGCCCGGGTGGCGTTGGCTCAATACCGCAATGCCAAGGCGCTAATCGACCCGGACAAGCAGGCTGGTGGAGCGCTTGAGATCGCTAACACGATGATTGCCGAGCGGGCCGCTCTTCAGGCACAGCTTGACCAGATGCAGAAGGTCACTCCCCGCAATCCGTCCATTCCCGCACTAAGGAACCAGGTCAACGCGATATCCGCCCAGATCGCCTCCCAGGACAGCCGTGTGGTCGGGACGAGCAATGGCATTGCCTCAAAGATCGGTGGCTATGAAAATCTGCTCGTAGAGCAGGAATTCGCCACTGAGAGCCTGAATGCCGCCAATGCGGCGCTTGTACAGGCCCGCGCCGAAGCTCAACGCCAGCAATTCTACCTCGAACGCGTGGTCGATCCCAATTTGCCCGATATGCCGCTTCTGCCGAAGCGTCTCATTGATATTCTTGTCGTCGCCGCTGCCGCCCTCTTCCTCTACTTCATTGCATGGATGTTCGTTGTCGGCATTCTCGAACACGCGCCGGAAGATTGACGATGGCGAGCACCGGCTTGAGCAGATTGCGTAAAGGATGGGCAATCCAGATCCGAGTGATCCACGCGCTCATGATCCGTGAACTGACGACGCGGTTTGGCCGAGAAAATATTGGTTTCCTATGGATTATGGCCGAGCCCCTCCTCTTTGCGGGGCTTGTCGCCATTGTCTGGCGGCTGATGAAGGGAACAAGCGAGCATGGCATTGGCATGGCTGCCTTTGCCGTATCAGGCTATATCCCGATAACTCTTTTCCGTCACGGCGTTTCGCGCAGTGTTGCTGCCTTCACCGCCAATGGCAGCCTGCTCTACCATCGCCAGATCAAGATCCTGGATTTCATTATTGCAAGATTTATAATAGAAGTTTTGGGTGGAATGATGGCCTATATCTTTATAGCATCCATTCTAATATTTTTTAAAGAATTCCCTATCCCGGATGATATCGGCTTATTTATTGCGGGATGGTCTATCTATTGCCTTTTCACTTTCTCCCTTTGTCTGATTATTGCACCCTTGTCTGAAATGTCGGAAGCGATGGAAAAATTTGTTCCAGTGACGACCTATATCATGCTGCCCTTTTCAGGCCTGTTCCTCATGGCGTCATGGCTAACGCCCAAAGTACGGGAATATATGCTGCTATCGCCATTTGTGAACGCTATGGAAATGATGCGCAAAGGCATATGGGGTGATCAGATTACGGCCTATTACGATCCCTGGAATCCCATTGTTTGTTCCATCGTGGCCGCCGCTATCGGCCTTGTGTTATGCCGCCGAGTTCGCAGGACACTCTCCATCCAATGATAATCTGCCGTAACATCTGCAAAACCTATAAGCATGGTTCCAATCGCAAGCAGGTCCTAAACAACATCAACCTGGTCGTCGAACGGGGTGATCGCGTTGCGTTGCTGGGCCGCAACGGAGCCGGCAAGAGCACTCTCATCAAGCTTATCGGCGGCGTGGAAATGCCCACGTCCGGCAAGGTCGTTCGCAACATGGCGGTATCATGGCCCCTTGGTTTTGCCGGGGGCTTTCAGGGCAGCCTGACCGGATATGACAATGCCCGGTTTATCGCACGTATCTACCAGCGGGATTATTCGGAAATTCGGGATTTCGTGGAGGACTTTACCGAATTGGGCAAGCAATTGAAAACTCCGGTGAAGACTTATTCGTCAGGCATGCGCGCCCGCCTGGCCTTTGCGCTGTCGTTGGCGATCGAATTTGACTGCTACCTGATCGACGAAATCATCCTGGTCGGAGATCAGAATTTCAACCGCAAATGCCACTATGAGCTTTTCGAAAAGCGCCGCGACCGTACCATGATCCTCGCTTCCCACAGCCCCCACGTGATACGCCAACTCTGCAACAGAGCTGTCATAATTCACAATGGTGAGGCGTCGGAATATAACGACGTCAACCTCGCCGTGGAGAAATATACCAATCTCTAAACGAAGGGATGGTGCTCTTGGCACGCCAGCACTTCAAATTGCAGTCACCGCGACTCCATAATGCGTTTCACCCTGCCGAGCCATGACATCGTCCAGCAGTAACGCCATGGACAAGACTTCGCTTTCGTCGCCGATATTCGCAAGAATATCGTTCAGACCAGGATGGTAGATCGCGCCTCCTGTCGGAATGATCCGAATGTCAGGAAAAACGACCTTGAGCGCGGGGATCGTCCTTGCGCTGTCCGCAGCCTCCGAAGGATCGACACTCATCAGCTTTTCCGCCGAAGGACGAGTGATCCTGGCTGGCGCGCCCCTCAGATGTGCGGGATCCAGACCTTCGCGAAAGCGTGAAGCAATGTCGAGCGAATAATCAGACCATTGGAACCGCGAGGCACCGACATAATCGTCCATAGCAAAGACTCCTTTAGGAGCAAGCCGGCTACGGCTCCATGAAACAGCAGCGGGAACGTCCATCATGTGATGAAGGGCATTGTTCCAGTAAACGAGGTCGAACTGTTCACGGCACGCCTCAAAAGCATCGGCGGAAACAAAGTGCATTCTGTCTCCGATGCCGCGCGACCTTGCGAATTCCTGCCCCTGACGTACGCGCTCGGCACTGATCTCGTATAGGAAGAAATTCTGGACCATCCCACTCAGTACAAGAGCGGCTTCCTTGTAACCCGCACCACAGCCAACTGATACTGCTCGCCGATATCCATCCGGGCGCCACTGTTTCAGCAGGGCATGGAAACCAGCGCTTGGCCCCTCCAGCGGTTGGCCGCAAACTACTTTGTTAATGTGGCGCAGGATGGTCCTGCTTTCCCACCAACGAGTGCGCGAGGCGCGCGCGTCAGGCGTTTGCCGATCCCAATGCATGGCCACGATGGCCGCGTCTCCCATAGCATTCTCAGACAGCGTAACCATAAATTATGGCCTATCAATAGCGTGCCGAACCATGGCATTTCGAAGTCAAACGTCAGTTACCAACTTTCCGATATATTAGTTTCACAGTATCTTGGCTATGTATTCAAGTCTTATTTTTTCGTTCAGACCAAGGTAAATTATTTGAAAATGCGGTCAAAGCCGCTCGGCCGTCATTTTCATAAGGCTCCAGAACCGCCCCTTCTGCCCATTCATTCCAGGCATTGACGAACAGAAAAGGCGTATGAAGTTGCCCCGTCTCTAGCTTTGCCGAGGTCGCAAGAGCGGCCCTGCGTGTCCAGGCCCCAAATTGCTCGGTCGTTGCGCCAACCAGAATATGGGCACGACTTTCCCGGCGCGGCGAATTATCCCAGTCTGGGCATATGCCAGGTTGTAGCTTGTCGTACATGCCCACTGCGTCCAGCGACTGTCCGCACACAGCCATGTAATATTCGAAGAAATCCTCCCGAGCGGGATTAGCGCCCTGAGGCATTTCCTCATGCCGCAGCAATTCCCTGCTTTCCTTCCTCGGCGTCCGGTGAGGCGGGAACTGCGCGATGAAATCGACCAGTTCCTCCCATTCGGGAAGGAAAGCATCGTTATAGGTGGTACCCAGACAGATCTCTATGCCCAGACGCCGCCGGACGCCTTCGCGGAACATGGCGATCGCTTCGCGGACCTGGGGCAGTTTGTTCAACTGATAGATCATGAAAACCGGCTTGCCATCCACCCGGATATAACGGCTGTCGGAGCAGGCACGAATCAGGTCGTCCATGATGAGCGACAGGGTTTTCGGCGAGTAATCCTGCTTGAGGTTCACATCGTCCGAACGGCCATCCCAAGCCCGCGTCCAGTCCTCGTTCGCCCAACAATAGAAAAAGCGCAACGGAATCGCCGCGTCCGCCAGCAAAATATCCGTCGGCTCATGCATCAAACGCTGTTCGCCGAAACGATAATAATAAACGGCCATGCCATGCAGACCGTGCAGTTCCGCCAGTTTGCCCTGCGCGTGCAAAGTCCCGGCGGCGCGTAGGTCATAATAGCCAAGGTCCCCGGGCAAGCGGGGTTGGTGGTGCCCCGGAAAGCGCGGCTTGCCCCGCACGACGTTCCGCCATTCGCTAAAGCCCGCCCCCCACAGCCGATCATTGACGGCGAAGGGATGGAATTGCGGCAGATAGAAAGCGACAGGATCAATGGTCGGCGTCATTACGGTATGGCGGGCGACCATCCGGTCAAGAAAGGCCTTCGCCTCTTTTGGCAATGCTTGTTCATGATCACCCGCCGGCATCAGCAGCAATGCCGCCAAAACAAGCCCGCAGGTTCGTTTTCGGATTTTCTCTGCGAAGAGAGTTCCCGGATTTTCCGGCAGGTCGGCCAGGAGATCATCCGCAAGGTTTCGACGAACCAAGGCGGGCAAGCTGCCCTGCTCGACTCTCAGGATGCTCGCATCGCTGTCTAGTAGGCCAGCGAAGCGACGGCAATCCGCGGCAAGGCGGCCAGACCACAGTCCTTTAGCCTCATCACAGCCGAAAAGCGGCAGTGGCAAGAAGGCGTCGACATTAGGGCGCGCCAGGGCAGCTTCTGCCAGTGCCTGCGCGGCTCCCGGCGTCATTAGCATGCCAGGGGTCAGAATTAGGACGAGATCGGACCGCAATGCCCCGACCGGGCTTTCCGTCGCCACATCGAGCGGATGACGCGACAGATGGTCCTCGACCACATCGTTTATCACCGCATTGGCTCCGGCGGCCCTGACGATGACGCACCTGCATCGCGAATCAGGCATGCTGCCCAGTCGTTGCAGTGTGCGTGCAACAGCATCGGGCATGTCCTGCGGGCCGACCAGCAGGACCACATCCAGCGTGAGAGACATCGCGGCCCTCTGCATTGGCGTCGGCGCCGCTTTGCCGGAACGAACAAAATGGGCAAGGCGCGGCATAACGTCCGAATAAGGATGTGGCCGCTGATGCAAGCCGAAATGACGTAGGCGAGGGTCGGCGCGCAGCCCGCCGCCATTGGCCGTCAGGGTTTCGATAACTACCCCTTCGCGGGCACAGGCAATCGTGAAGGCCAATGACTGTCCCGCAGCAAGATCATCAAGCGCCTCGGCGGTCTGCCGCCAGCAAGACAGCAAATCTTGCGTCTGCGTATGGCGTAGGTCAAGTACGATCAGATCCGGGTCGAGCAAGGCTTGATGCGCGGCTTCCCCGTTGGGGAGAATTTCCTTCATCCGCGCGGAAATTCCAGCTCCGGGATAGCGCTTGTCCAGCCGCTCTGTCTCCGCCTCAAGCGTAGACGCATAGAGATCATGGAAGGCCGCGCCTGCATTGCCAGCCATTAGCGCTGCAGTGATGTGCGCGGAAATATCGTCGACTACCGCAACGGCCGGATTGACCCAGACTGCAATGTCCGTGTCCGGCAGCATGTCGATCGCAGCCGGAATCCAGCCCGTCCCCTTTCCTGCGGGCAGGGGCTGCAATGACCACTGCCCCTGCTGAGCTTCTCCAACGGGCAATCCATTCTGGAAAAAGACATAGTGAGCGTCGGTAATCAATTGTTCATAGGGCAGAGGCTGCGCTGTCCTGCAGCCGCTGAACAGCGTAACCCGCAATCCGCCCGGCGCGTTGCCAAAAGGAAGGGTCGGTACCAGATCCGTGCGGAATGATTGCAACCGATCGGAACGATAGGGTTCATCATCCAGAACCATCGACGCAAGGCTGTAGGGCTTTGCCGCGCGAATCTGGCGGAATTCATAGCCCAGATGCCGACACAGGATCGAAAACAGGCGTTCGATCGCATGGGCCAGGGTTCCATCCACCTGCCCGCCCTCGGGCGCGAAATCAGAAAAGCCGATTTCCCCGGCTAACAACGGGCGCAGTACCTCGCCCCGGATTGCAAAGAAAGAGCCGGCAGGAAATGGAGTGAGATCCTTCTCCAAAAGTCGGACGCCCATTCGCGCCATCAGTTTCTGACAGGACGGGAAATTGGCGCCCCACCGAATTTGCCGTCGCGCACTGGAATGATAGACGGGAAAGACTAGCCCCAGATCCGGATCGTCGGCGAACAGATCCAGCATGCCCGTTGCATGGCCCCGCGAAGCCAGCAAGTGGTGACCCATCTGCAACGCCCAATCCCGCTTCTCGGGAGTGTGATGGCTTTTCTTCGAATGCATGTGTATCACAAGGTCATAAGGGGCAAGGCGCCTGCCAAAGCCCGCAATCATGGGGCCAATGTCTCGCCCTAAATTAGGAAAGGCCGCAGCGACGATGCGTCTTGCATTGCCGATCTCGGCAAATGCCGCCTCCGCCACGATCACCTCGGAATTACGGGAAACGCTGATGAAGAGGTCGAATGAGACCGGAATCGCATCCAGCAGGCGCCGGAAATCCAAGGCCATGTCGATGTGGAATAGATGCAGGTGAACCGCCAAGCTTCCGCCAAACCGACAGCCTACCTGCTCATCGGAGACGGGCACCGTGACGCCGGGGCCGACATGCGTGGAATTGCCGCGTCCCGCTTTCTCGAAGGACGGTTCCGGACATGGCCGAAAGGAGGGATTTGCCTGGTCGCCGATCCAAGCGTCGAATGCCGGGTTACGCAGGTTCAACTGCTTCAACGCATGCACCAGAGGGTTCTGGTTGGGCGTCGCCTGCGTATCCTGGAGGTTCAAATAAGGGCTGGGTTCATAGCCCCGCCACCAGCCACTGGTACAATAATGCGTCGCCGCATCGAGCCCCTGCGCGGCTACGTCCGGATAGCGCCGCAGATACCAGTCCGCATCGAACAGAAAGGATGACCGGACCAGCTGAACATCGCTGGAATATTGCACGGGGTCGTCAGCCTGGGCGACCAGGGATAATTTTTTCATGCCGGAACCTCGGATCTGGTCGAAAGAGGTGCTGCGACAATCAGGGGCAGCCTGGGATCAGGGGAATTCAACGTGTTATAATCCTGCCAGAGGCGTTCGACACATTGACTGCGCCGTGCCAGAAGGTGCGCCGGATCTTTCATTAGGCGCCGTAAGATGCCGGGCAATTCAGCATGCTCTTCACAAATTTCGACAAGCCCAGCCAATTTGCCGCAGCGCGCAAGGCTACCTGGCGCAGGCGCGATGACGACAGGAACGATTCCGAGCGCCATCATGTGCAGAATCTGACTGTCCCCATTAGCGGCATCATTCAAAATGATACCGATGTCCGCAGTGATATTGTCCAGCAGCCACCGGGCCCGTCGCGCATATCCCACACAATTTTCCGGCCATGGCTCGCAACTGCGCCATAGCTGTACCGAAAGCCCATCCCATTCCATGCCGATGATGCGCAGCGACACCGTCTCGTCAAACTCCAGATCCGCCAACGCCTGCGACATTGCCTGGTTCTGCCATGCCGCACCCGTGCCGCTCAGGACCAGAAGACGGGTCACGCCCTGTTCCGCCTCAATCGGGCGCGGCGATCGGTAAAGTCGCCAAAGCCTTGGGTCGAGGCGCGGCGTTATGATCGTTACGTCCTTCCGCGCCAAGGCACGGGCACTTGCCTCGCTGTCGCACCAGAGCCCAGCCAGTTCGGGAAGGAGAGACGCCATTTCCTCAGGCACCGGCGCCGAGCCCGCATCAAGAAACACCGGCAGCCCCTGTTCCATGCGAGAGACGATAGCGGCATGAATATCCGCATTCCACCGACAGCTTTCGCTAGCGATCACCAGGACATCCAGGTCCTTCTCAAGCAGATCTTCGCCCGTCTCGACGCGCAGCAAACGCAATTGCGTTGCGGCCACATCGCATGTCAGAGGCGCGACGATCCGCTCGATCGCCATGTCTAGCAATTCAGGCTTGCTCCAGCAGGCCAGCACGCCAACGCGCACACGGTGTCCCCACTCCTCTTCCGCACCAGCATCGGCAAGGGCAATGCTAGGCACGATGTAATTCCGAAGCCAGCTGTCGAAGGTCGCCGCGCGCTGGGCGAAGCCATGCTGTTGTCGCACATTTTCCGACAAACGATGTCTTTCGACCTTGTCACGGTTCATAGCGCCGCCGCTCACCGCGAGGCTGAGCTCTTCCGCCGAGGAAACTGAAATGACAGCATCCCCGAACAGAGCCTCGATCGAAGCCAGCTTGTCGCTGATTAATTGTCCACCCGCAGCCAGCACGTCGAAGACGCGGTTGGAGACATAGCCGAAATCGCGCATCGAGGTCCAATGGTCGTTCAGCACGAAGGACGCCGAACCATAAAGTGCGGCCAGCTCTTTGTTGGGCGCATTGGTGGCCCGAATCATGTCTTTGGGAAGATAGGAATCCCAGTCCTGACCAATCACGTCCAGCGGCAATCCTGCTTCCACCGCCCAGCGCACAATCTGGCGATATTCGCGCCGCGAATTGCCGATGAATATACCTTGGGAAAAGGACGGAATTGCAGCCTCCGTCTGTTCCGCGGGCGGGAAGAAGCGGCTGGCATCGGTGCTTTGCCACATGGTGTGGACTTGTCGGTGCAACAGCATTTCCAAAAGTTCCGCATAGGAACGCGAGGCGATGAACACCCCCTGATAGGCATCATATTCCTGCAGCGGCACAGTGTCAGGGTGGCTGATGCCCCAGAACAGGCTGATCTGCGTTGGCCTTGGCACATAGGCTTCCAGGCCCCGCAACACGATCGCGACATCATCAGCGCTAACCGGTTGGGCATACCATTGTCCTCGAAAATCTATGCGCACACGATGGCCAAGCGCCTCCAACGCCTCGGCAAGGGATTCAGCATAATGAAAATCTCCCCAGGCATCCCGGTCCTGATAAGGGGCGAAGATCTTGATCGCGATGTTGAAGCGTAGCTGCCCCACAACCTCCTGCAAAGTGTAGTTGAGGGCGTTCTTGTCATGGACCAACTTCCACGATACAATTGGTTCCGAGGTCGTGATCCGGTTCAGGTCTGCACTGTCCTCAATGTAGATACAGCCGATGACAGGCGCATAGAAAACCCGCACGTCACGCGTGAACCGCAGGATCAGATCCCAGTCAACCATGCGACGGAGGCCGGTGTCAAAGCCACCGAGCCGGTCGGAAACATCCCGGCGATGACAGAAAACGTTCATGTCGACATAATTCAGGGCAAGACAGGCTTCCCAATCGAAGGGCTCGCCCCGATAACCGATCAGATTGCCCTGCAGCGATTGAAGGCGGGTGGCGGCATATCCGCATGAAGCGCCGCTGTGCCTCATGCTCTGCATCATGATCCAGAGGAAATCCGGGGTCCATTCATTGTCTGAATCGAGGTAGAAAATGACCTCGCCCATGGCAGCGCGCAAACCTGTATTGCGAGCACCGCTGACGCCGCCGCGCTGCGAATGCAGGACCTTGATCCGCGGATCGTCATAGGTCGCCAACACCTCCGGCGTATGATCCGTGCTGCCATCGTCGACGATGATGAGTTCGAAATTGGCCCACGACTGCGCCAACACCGAGTTGATTGCGGTGGCGATCTTGGTCGCGCGATTATAGGTCGGCATGATGACGGACACGCGCTCGTGCGCCACATCGTCCCCGGCGCATAAATCGAGAGCCGCCACGAATCTTTCGGCCTGAGGAACATCGAAATTCTGAAACATGCGCACGGGCTCACCCGGCATGACCGTATGAAGCTGGCGGACCAGGTAACGTGCGGCAGCAGCAGCGTCGGTCCATTCACCCTGTTCGCGCGGCCTGGCCGATGCGGTGACCGCAGGATCGGTTTCAGGCCGGTCGAGATAAGCGGGCAAGATTGGCCGCCCCTCCACGCGCCCGAATTTCTCGTAATGCACCAACGGGTTTATACCAGCTTTGGCGATGTCTGGATATTTATGCAGGTAGAAGCGCGTGCTGAATCTAGGCCCTGGGTTCAACAGGTGCTTTGCGCCATGGGTCAGGTAATGCCATGCAGCATCGCGATCGCTTTCCCCCGCTTCCGGATATTGCTCGCGATACCATTGGGCGTCAAAGAGCGGGGATTGCTCCACAACCGTGATTTCGCTTCTTTTCCCCGGAGAACCAGAAGAACCTCCCCGTTTACCTCCGCCCTTTGCAGCAGCCTTCACAGAGCCGCCTTTGCTGCTTTCAAAAGCAACGACAGGGCAAACTCCTTGCTGAAAAAGAGATTTGTTCTGCGCAATAAATTCTTTTGTATTGAAATTAGGGCTAGGATCGCGCCCCAACTTCCAACCTACACGGAAATAATGCTCGGCAGCATCCATATTTGAAAAATATGCGTCAGGATATTTTTCATTATACCATTCATCATCAAACAATTCGCTATTTTTTACTATATCAACCAACTGTTTTAATGACGATTTCATGAAACAATCGACCTCATGCAAATCTGGAGGGAGGGACATCGCATAGCCCCTTGTCTTTAATGAAGTGGATTAGAGTCCCGGACATGGCAGAGCAAGATCAAACTCCGGCGGAAGCGCGCCCCCCCTAACGCACGACCTGATCGATCCGCATGGATGCTCCATATGCCCAAACATGACTGCATTCGCACAAGTCGATTAGCGTCATCTGTCTCTTGCCGGAACATGCAATTCGTGAATAAGCAGTGATGAGCAAAGCGTCCGCTACCATTTGCCTGAATGCATAGGATATTACATGAGTGACTTTCTTCTACAGATTGAAGGATATTGCCCGATCTGCGAAAAGCACACTGTATTTACGGCGAGAGATCAGTGGTATCGTGGATCCCTGAGCTGCCCGACATGCGAGAATGGCTCCGTCCCGCGCGAGCGGGCTGTTGCCTTGATCCTGAATGAGCAATTTCCTAATTGGCGCGATCTGACAATTCATGAATGTTCACCCGCTATTCGTGGCATATCAGCCAAAATTAGGCGAGAAGCAAAGAACATTACGCAAACGCATTTTTATCCAGACTTGGAGCGAGGTTCGACGGCGCGGGATTACCGCAATGAAGATCTTCAACACCTGACTTTCTCGGACAACCAGTTCGACTTGTTCATTTCTCTAGACGTGATGGAGCATATTCCCGACCCGGCAGCCGCTTTCAAAGAAATACACAGAACATTGAAGCCAGGCGGTTATATGCTCTGCGCTTGGCCGGTCAGGAAGGATCAGGTCGAGGCTATGGAACGGCGCGTCACCTTTAACAGCGATGGAACGCTAACACATCACAAACCACCGGAATATCATGGCAACCCGATAAACGGCGACGGCGCCCTGGTGACGGTGGATTATGGATATGAGGTGCATAAGAAGTTGACACACTGGGCCGGATTCGACGTGCGCGTTCATCGCTTTGCCGATCGAACCCATGGCATCTTGGGCGAATATACAGAAGTTTTCTTGGCTAGGAAGCGAACAGACTGATTTCTGATGCAGTATTTCCCTTGTGATTTCAGTTTTTTATGTCGACGACGAACAGTCGGTAACACGAAGAAATTTCCCGTCCCTAGGCTCAGGACTCGTTGATCACAGCCAGAAGAGCACGGTGGCTGCGAGAGCGAGGGCGGAGAAGAAGACGGTTGGGCAGCGGTCGTAGCGGGTTGCCACACGGCGCCAGTCTTTCAGGCGACCAAACATGATCTCGATGCGGTTTCGGCGTTTGTATCGGCGCTTGTCGTATTTGACGGGAAAAGAACGGGATTTCCGGCCCGGAATGCAAGGCGTGATGCCCTTTTGTTCGAGCGCATCCCTGAACCATTCGGCGTCATAGCCCCGGTCAGCCAGCATCCACTGCGCCTTGGGTAGATCATCGAGCAGGGCTGCCGCGCCGGTGTAATCGCTGATTTGTCCTGCCGTGATGAAGAAGCTCAAAGGGCGGCCGTTGGCATCGGTGACGGCGTGAAGCTTGGTATTCATGCCGCCCTTGGTCCGCCCGATCAGGCGGCCGAGGCCCCCTTTTTTACCCCAAGGCTGGAAGCCATGCGGTGGGCCTTGAGATAGGTAGCATCGATCATGACGGTCTGGGGATCGGCTCTCTGGGCAGACAGCCCCTCCATCATCCGGCCAAACACGCCCATCTCGCCCCACCGTTTCCAGCGGTTGTAGAGCGTCTTGTGCGGACCGTATTCCCTGGGCGCATCACGCCAGCGCAGCCCGTTGCGGTTGACGAAGATGATCCCGCTCAGCACGCGCCGGTCATCGACCCGGGGCTTGCCGTGGCTCTTGGGAAAATAGGGCGAAAGACGCGCCATCTGCTCGTCCGTCAGCCAATACAGGTCGCTCATGCTCAGTCTCCTCGCGGAGCCTGAATCACATCGCCCTCAGCCAATCAATGGGTCCTGAGCCTATGGGAACAACCCCGAGCGAATTTGCGTGCTTGCTTGGTAATTCAGCCTCCTTATCTCAAAGATTAAAATACCTTCCCGCTGGCATGTTCAGCAGCCAGACATGGAGATCATTGAACATGGGCAGGTATAAACGCAGGATACATAGAAGGCGGATCACATGAAGCAGCAACGCCAAAAAACGATCGGTACCGGGCTCATCTGCTTGGCCGCAGTCGGCGCTCTGGGCACGATCCCCTCCTTTCTGGCGGGCGCCAGCGCCAGCACCGCGAGCGCCCCTGCCTGCGAAATCGTTGAACAACAACGGCATGGCAATGAAAAGATTTTCGAAGTCGGCAAGATATGGTCAGGCGTGCGAACCATGATCGGAGCGGCCGAGCCCGTGAGGGGGCAATTATGGGTGGCCTATTATGATGCTGACAGATGGATCACGCTGGCCAGCGTCGATGCTGGCAGCGGACGGCTATGCCGGACGCGCTTGAAAAGCCGGTTCACTGGATGGGACGGCCATAACAATCTGGCCATGGCGGTTGCACCCGACGGATCGATCCATATAGCAGGCAACGCGCATGCTACCCCGCTTTTCTATGCACGAACGCAGGGCAGGAATATGGCATCTGTCCAAGAAACACCCCTTATCGGCCGCGACGAAGGCGTAGCGACCTATCCAACCTTTCTCAAGGACGCCCGGGGCCGACTTGTCTTCCTTTACCGGTCGGGCGGATCGGGTGACGGGAGATGGATCGCCAACCGCTGGGCCAAAGGCCGGTGGCAACGCCTTGGCTCCGCCTTTTCAGACGTCGACCAGGCCGGATTGCATCTCAGCGCCTACCCCTCACCTTTCACGGCAGACCGGAATGGCGTGAACCATGTCGCCATAGTCTGGCGCCGAACCCCCGACGTCGCCACGAATTTCGCGGTCGGATATGCCAGAACAGCCGACTTCCAGTTCTGGTCTGGCGCGAAAGGACCTGTTCTGATGGGGCCGGTGCGCCCGGATCAGATCGACATCGTCGATCAGCCGGGAGAGAAATCCGGCCTTCTCAATTCCGCTAAACTGCTGATGTCGACAGACGGCAAGCCGGTCATATTCTACACCCGATATGGATCGCGCAACACCGATGCGCTGATGGCGGCGCGCAAGACAGCGACAGGATGGAACATCAAGGAAATCGCTACTTCCGATCATCGCACCTCGATAGAAGGCGAAGGCTCCCTGCCCGGAGCGCCGACATTTTCCGTGTCGCCTAGCGGCAATATCGCCAATGTCTCTGTTGCCTTTCCTAAAGAGCCAAGCCGCTCGTTCCAGCTGGAACTTACGACACTCTCAGTCGTGAAGCCAGGGACCTCCCCCACGGCCTCTGCCCCTGCACTTGCCCCTCAGGTTGAGAAGCCCCTCCTCTCCGCACCTTCGGGACTGGCGAATGCGTCGGTTCGCAGTCAGCCTGTCACGGCATCGGGCTTTGACGGGCACTGGACCAGCCGGTTGATCTGGTATGCACAAAGCCTCAACAGGGATCATGCTTGGACCTGCACGCCCCAATTTCCGCAGGCATGCAGTCCGCCTCCGTCTCCTTTACTCTGGGCTGTTCCGTCTAGTGCCCACGTGCCGCGCCGCTAGCGAGTACGCCCCTCCTTCATGCCGTGCAGGACATAGTGGCGGACGGGATCCATGCCCGCTGCCGCGATATCGGGATAGCGCTCGACATAGCCCTTTGCATCGAAGAGATTCATGCGCCGCAAACGTTCATGCTGACGCCGCAATCGCCATGCTTTCGGCATCAGGTTCCACCAGTGGGGCTGGCTGTCCAAGGCAGAATAAAGCTGGAGCAGCCACGAACGCTGGTCCTTCGCGGCAGAGCTGTCATCCTCGGCCGTCTTGAGCAATTTTGCCAATGTGGCCAACTCCCGGAAACGCGCCTCGATATTCGATTTGGCGGCCTGGAGATCAGCCTTCACCCTCGACATTTCTGCCTGACATGCAGCCAGTGCAGTACGGCTTTCCGTCAGTTCCACCATCGCCCTTTGACGATCAGCCTGCGCCGAGCCAGCTTTCTGTTTCAGGGCTTCCAAGTCTTCCTCCGCTTCAGACATATCGAACATCTCTCACCAATCCAGGTCGAAAATAGCAGCGATAATCGCGTTACTTGCAGTGTCCATATTTATTCACGCGCCTTTCGTGCGCGCAAAGATCTTACCACTCGACGCCAGAGCGAGATGTGTCGCGCGTTAGCCTGCAGCGTGGGCGGAGGCAGCACCTCCTCATCCAAATAGCGGTTCCGGCGAAGCTGCCCATCGTCAACCGAAACCAAATTACGCAGATGGAGCCGCCCTAGTGCTTCATCGGAAAAAGCAGGCGTGTAATAGATGCAGTCGTCAAAATAATAATGCGTCACCTGCGACCAACGGGTCAGGCGCGGATTGGCCTGCCGGCTGCCGCCGTGCAACAGGTTCGCGCACCAGATCAGAGCCTGTCCCTTGCGCGCGAGAAAGGTTTCTGCCTGCGACCCATAAACGTCGCACAGTGCGCGCCAGGCCGGACCATAGGGATCTTGCGCCGAATTCAGTTCGCTGCTGTAGCCGCGGCGCCCGATCAGCGCATTTGTCATGATCGGCCAGCGGTGCGAACCGGGGTGATAGAATAGCGGCCCTGCATCCGGGGCGATGTCTTCCATCGCCAGCCACACGCCGCACATGAACCTTTCGGGCAGGCTGGAAAAATGCACCGAATCTGAATGGGCCTCCTGCTGCGTGCCCACCGGGAAGTTCAGCGTCTGGAAGGGAAAGGCCCGACGACCGTAAAGCTTGCTGAGCAGGTCCAGCACAGCCTGGTTCGCGGCGATCGAGCGGACATCCTCATCGAACGTCCACGCATCCTGGATACGGCGTTCACCTCTCGTCTTGTCGCTTTCTAGGTCGTTAAAATCGATCCTGTAATGGGGCGCCAAGTTGTGCTTAATCCGATCGATCCGGGCGTCAAGATCGGCATCCGGAAAGTCAAAGACCGCATAGCCATTTTCATGAAGGCTGGTTGCGATCCGTTCTTCCTCGGCAATCATTTCTTGCGCGGTCCGAAGCATAGGAAATAATGGGGATTCTACCAGAGGAACTCCGGGTAATGGGTTGATCACACTTTTAACGCCTTTCCGAGAAACTTATTGTGCGACAACTGGTGCAATCATCGTAGCCCAGGCGGCCAAAGCCTATGCTTGATAAAATCGGTAATCATGCGGGCCGCACGTCGTTTCCCTCTCGCGCCACGACTGACATCTTTTAGGATATCGAACATATCGTGCCTTACTGTGCTGCGATCATCGAGGCCGCGATATATCTGCCAAAATGTTTCAACCCCGATCGCATGCGGCATGTGCCACACGCCGTGATAACCAAAGCTTGCCTTGACATCGCCGGCACGCTCGGCCGCGAATATGTCAGCAACGCTTCGTGGAGCAAAGCGCATTCCCTCTCCCTCCAGCCATTTACGGTTTTCCCGTCCAATCGCAACATCTTCCGGATGGAAGGATCGAAACAGCGGGTTTCGGCAAGCGTCCATCAATCGCCGGCTGCGAAGAGAAAAGCCGCCGTTGCCGACATCATGCCCGTCAACAAACTGCGGCCAACTTGCTCCAATATAATCGTAATCCAGAAATTCTTTACGCCATCGTCCCGCATCTATGACATGGCCGTCCCACTGCACCACTAAGCAATATGGAGTTTCAATATGATCTACCATATGTGCCAAAAGGAAATTCGAATAGGCCGCCGAGGAATTGAGACGCGCGATCGGCTCGACCGAAATCGCGGGATGCGTCGGCTTTACGAACGCGTCGGTAAACAGCTTGCAGGCGCCAAAATCGGCCTGCTCTAGACTTGCCGTCAGAGCGCGCAGCGTCGCTTGCACATTTACTGAGGTTGCCGCACATAATGTCACTTGCGGCAGCACAAGACGGCGATGGCCTCTTGGAAATAGGGCGGGTTTGGTCAAACGCTACAGTCTCAACAAAAAGGATTCGCTTGCTCGGCTCAACTCAGGATGATGAAATGGATCAACCACTTCATCTGTCTTCCAAAGCCTTTTGAGCGCAGCCAGTTCTCCAGCAAAGCGAGCGGCTCCAACAGGATCGCGGTCAAAGCCACGCGAAACCGATTCATGATGGATCAGCGTCGCGCGCGGCTCATATAGCGATTGCCAGCCTCGCTGATTCAAACGCATACACAAATCCACGTCGTTGAACGCGACCGGGAAATTGCGTTCATCGAGGCCACCCACGGCAAAAAACCGATCTCGCTGTACGACAAGGCAAGCTGCCGTCACGGCAGAGGTGAATTGCGGCAAGGCGTGACGGCGAAAATACCCCTCCTCGTCGGGATCAAGGAAACGATGGCAGTGGCCCGCCGCGTTGCCCATACCGATAACGACCCCAGCGTGCTGGATCCGTCCATCAGGATAGAGTAGGCGTGCGCCCACGGCGCCGACATCGTCCCTTATGGCTTGTGTCGCCATCGTCGTCAGCCACTTCGGTTCGATTACCTCAATATCATTATTGAGTAGGCATAATAGCTGCCCCCTTGCCTCTCCCGCCGCGCGATTATTGATTGCCGAGTAATTGAAAATCCCCTTATGGCGCAAGACGCGATGGCTTCTCGGATCAAGCCGGTTCAGGAAAGACAGTGTTTCTGGATCGTCGCTGTCATTGTCGACCACAATAACCTCGACATGAGGATAATCCGTGCTCGCGATGCCTGACAGACAGGTGGCCAGAAGGTCTACACGATTGCGCGTCGGTACGATGATTGTGACGGGTGGCGGATTTCTCGACATCCGTTCCAGCATTGCCGGCACTTTCGGGAGGGGGCGTGCCCGCCGATGGTGTAACATTTGTCTAAGATGAAAGGGCTTTCCTTCCTCCACCCTGCGTGCGACTAGGTTTTTGACCCACTCATCGGCTTGGGAGGCCTGCTCCATCTCCTCAAATGAGGTCCGAAAGATGCAGGCCCCCGAAAGATAGTCGAAATGTTGAAATAACTCGCTGTTCCAGTCAGGTTTAAAATGCGGAGCCGTGCGTCGACCTACCTTATTCAGCAGATCATCATCAGCATAGATAATGGTGGATTTTGATTGGGACATGCGGGCTCGATACGCTTTTGCCGTTCCCGGCGCGATCCTGTCTCCCGCGCTTAACGGCATAAGCCACGGATTGCTGCACCAGTCAATTTTCCTTGCTGCTTCGATTAAGGTCGGCAGGCCGCCTGTTCCGAATACCAAAGCCGGCACCTCTTCTGCCGATAGGTTCTGTAAAGTTTGCGTCAGTGCTTCCTGCGCTGCACTGGCATCAACAAGCGCCAGTATCACCGGCTCTACAAATTCATCGCCCGCGACCATCTCAACGCCTTGTTCCCGCAAAATCCACAGATCGTAAATTCTGCGAGAATGTTTGAATAGTTCCGCGAATTGACCTCGCGAACGCAGCCGCTTACGCCGCAATCGCCACCACAGAGCGGTCAAATAAGCGCGCGGATCGGCGCAGAAGGCGTCACTGTGAACAGACAGGGTCAGCCAAAAACCGAGTGCCTTTTCGGGATAGGGGTTTTTCCGGTTCAATCGCATGGGCGGCGGGGATAGCCGATTAGGAACAGCATATAAAGAAAAAGGGGAGTTTCCTCTCCACCGGTCCAGCGCAATTTCCGGATCAACCCAACACCTGAAGCCCAGCGAGGTATCACGATGCCATCGAAATATTTCGCTTCGAACATCCCATCGCAATCCTGTTGGGACGTGAATCGGGCAGCCGCCATAAACAGCCTGGCCCGGACCAGATTGTCGCCCAAGGCATCAGGATCAATACCGCACATGGCACTGGCATATCTCTCACATTGTTTATGCCGCCCTTTTTGGTGCGGATTCGGTCCAAGGCAATCTCCATAAATTGATGATCCCATTCGCGTCGCCGCGCTCAGTCGTGCGCTTGGGGCAGGTCCACCTTGATCGCCCTCTGAAATTCTTCATCCGTGGCGTGACGAAACTTCCATTCATAATTCGGCGGCGTGTGCCGCGCGGTAAATCACCTTCCCCGTCGACCTATCAATAAAAAATATCTAAATCACAGACATGGGGGAAGCATCAGCCTTAGCGCAAAGCTCAGAGCCATTCAGCTACAATGACTCCGCCGCGTTGCCGGACAGGAGATGCAGCGTCCGATCTGTTGCACCGGGGTGGGTATGGTCCATTCTTGCCGCTTGGCTTGGTGGCAGCCAGCTGCTGCTTTGGCGTTTTCTCGATACCGCGCCCGCCTGGGCCTACATCCTCGGTGGATTGATCGTCGGCGGGCTCTGCCTCTTCACCGTCAAGATCACGAAGGATAGCCACAGATACGAATATCAACTATCCGAGGGATTAGCGCGTAGACTCATTACGCGGCG
>NZ_LFCT01000038.1 GCF_008692605.1 Sphingobium estronivorans | reverse complement strand
TATGGACGGCGGGGTGTTCCAACGCTTCTGCACTGGCGCTTGACAGGGGTATCTCTTCTATATTACCCACGAGTAACATTCGCGATAAAGAACGTGGGAGAGATGCGGTGACACAGGGCAAGCGAGCGAGGATCAAGGGGAGTGGAGACTAAGCGGCTCCGCGCCTCTTGCATTGGGGCGGCAGTTCGCTGGTTCAGAGCATGCCTGTATCGAGACGCTTCCGGCACATGATGTTTCGTGGGAGAAATAAATGACCGAGGCGAGCGTCCCGAGGAGTGACGGGTTAATCGATGCCGGGCGAGTCATCGACGAGGCTCCGCTCGGCGGATTCCAGTTCCGGATCTTGGCGATCATTACGGCGGTCATGGTGCTCGAGGGTGTCGATATTCAATGCATCAGCTTTGTTGCGCCCGCCATCATTCGCGATTGGGGGATCGCGCCCGCAGCTTTTGGAATCGTCTTTTCGGCTGGATTGATTGGAGCCTTGGCTGGCGCGGCACTTTTCGGGCCCTTGGGAGATCGTTTCGGCCGCAAGCCGGTAATATTACTCGATATCGTCCTCTTCACCATTGGCGTCGTTGCGACACCGTTTGCCTGGGACGTCACCAGCCTGGCGATCATCCGCTTTCTCACCAGCGTCGGCCTCGGCGGAGTGACGCCGAATGCGATCGCGCTGATCGCCGAATATGCGCCGGCGCGAGTCCGGGCGCTTCTGGTCGCGATTGTCGCGACGTCGCCGCTTGCCGGGGGCATGATTGGGGGGATCGCCAGCCGATGGGTCATCCCCGCCTTCGGATGGGAGTGGGTTTTCTATGGCGCGGGAATCCTCAGCCTTATGGTCCTGATCCCCGCCATGCTTCTCCCGGAATCGGTCCGTTATCTTATCGCGAAGGGCCGAACGGGCAGCGAGACAGCGGCGCTTGTCGCACGGCTCGACCCTGCGGGTCCCTACGACGACAATAGCCGCTTTCTCGGAGCGCAGAAGGCCGCCCGGCCCGGCAATGTCGCCGATCTCTTCCGTTCCGGCTTTGGCCCAATCACGCTGCTGCTCTGGCTCGGCGTCGCGAGCAACCTGTTTATGACCGTGCTCCTCATTTACTGGCTGCCGCTTCTGCTGGAAGCACAAGGCATTCCGACAGGCACTGCGATCATCGCCACCTCCTGGCTCAATGGCGCGGGCATTGTGGGCGGGGTTGCGCTGGCATATCTTGTCGATCGCATCGGTGCGCCGCGCGTTCTCGTCACTTCTTCGATCATTGCGTCTCTTGCCGTTCCCCTGATCGGCGTGGCGGCTCCCAATGCTGGCCTTGCGATCCTGTTTGTCGTCCTGTCGGGTTTCTTCGGGTTAGGGGCTTATGCCGGACTCAACATTATCGCGGCGAGTGTCTACCCGGTGCATATACGCGCGGCGGGCGTCGGTTTCGCGGCCTCAATAGGCAAGGCGGGCGCGGCAGCGGGGCCATTCGCGGCCGGAACCGTACTGGCATATGACTTGCCGATGACCAGCATCTATGTGCTTGCCGGGTGTGCTGGACTGGTCTCGACGCTGACGATTGTCGCGATCGCGCGCTGGCGTCATGATCCGGGTGAGGGCTGATCCTGGTAAAGCCCGCGAGGCGCTTGAGCGTTTCCAAGGCGTGATGCGTCTTGATATGCCCGGCATCGGTGCGAGCCTTCCGCACCTGTTCCGATTTCGAAAACAGAAGCTGTGCCTGCCGGGGCCGACACATCTTGCAGTGATAGTGGTTGCCCAAGGACTGCGCTCGAAGATGCTCGGCTGTCCTACCCCGTTTGGGCATCAGGGTTTCGGGCGTTAGCCCGAAACCCTTGGAGCTCTCTCAGGTTCAAAAGCGGGTCGTGGCCTGGAATAGGACCTGGCGTCCCCGGTTGGGTATGCCTCGCAACTGGATGGTCGTTCCCGGCGTGACTGGTGAGCCGGGCTTTTCCGCGATGTACGCGGCATAAACCTTGTCGGTCAAATTGCGCCCGATCACCGCGAACTCCCACCGGTCGTCATTCGATCCGACCCGTACGCTAGCATCGAACAGTCCAAACGAAGGCTGAATGCCGGCGGGATTCCCATTGTCGATGACGAAATATTTGGAACTGTAGCGGGTGCTGCCGCTCATCCCCGCCTTCCACCGGGACGACATGGGAATGCTGATGTCGAAGCCGGCATTGCCCGTCCACTCCGGTGCGCGGGAAAGCGGAGCCCCCGACAGATCCTGCGAGAAGGTTCCATTGCCGTTGGGCACGTTACAACCGAGCGCGGCGGTCTGCCCGCCCCAGCACGCCGCGATATAGTCGGTATACCGGGCGTGATTATAGGCGATTGCGCCGTTCAGGGTCAGCCAGTCATTGGGCCGGGCGCTGAACTCCACTTCCGCGCCCTTGATCCGCGCCGACGCGGCATTGTTGATGCGGTAGGTGTTGAACGCCGAGTCATAAGATGTGACCTGGAGGTTCGAATATTTGTAAGAATAGATGCTGCTTGTGATCGTCAAGCGTCGATCGAACAACCTTGCTTTGATGCCGCCTTCAAAGCCATTGATCTTCTCGGATTTGAAACGGAGCGATTCCGAGGTGATGGTTCCCGGCACCAAATTCGTTCCGACGGAATAGCCGCCGGACTTGTAGCCTGTCTTATAAGCCACGAACGCCGTGAGATCGCTCGTCGGCCGCCAGGTCAGGGTCGCCTCCGGCGAATAATTGCCATCGGTGAAGCGGTCGGTAAACAGCTTGCCCTCCGGCGCCAGCAACGTTCCCGACAGCGGCGGGTGGGCGTAGGTATTCGACATCGACGAATCCTTGACCTCCCGGGTGTAGCGAACGCCGCCGGCGAACTCCAGTTGGGGCATGATATTCCAGATCAGCTGACCAAAGGCCGAATAGGTGTCGCCTTTCTGAAGCGCCGGCTTTTCCCACGTATGATATTTTCCCGTCGCCGGGTCCACCGGCACGAGTGCGATCAGCGCCGTGTTGAAAAAATCAAGCTTTGTATTCTGGTAATAGGCGCCGATCATGAAATTGACCGGGAAATCGAAGGTGGAGAGGAGCCGCAATTCCTGGCTGAAGGATGTGAAATCTTCGCGCTCCGACGCATCATATCCCATGTAGACGGTGCCGTCATAATTATCGAAATGTTCGTCCTTGCTTTTGTAGAGGCCGGTCACGGAGGTGATTTTGATATTGCCGGCATCGTAACTGGCCTGCAAGCTGCCCAGAAACATCTTCAGGCTCGTGTAGGGATTCTGCCGGGCAATCGGCCAATTGTCGGCATAGCCGTTCGGCAAGGCGCCATTCGAATATTTCCGGTCGAACTTGCAATCGCCGAAGGGGTCGACCGCAACGGCGGGGTTGCCTCCGTAGATGAGAACCGGGGTGGTAAACGCGCCGCAATCATAGAGTTGAAGGCCGGCAGCCGGACCGTCGTCGCTATATTTGGCTCCCGCGAGTTTCAACGTCGCGCTGAACGGGCTTCCGACCGGGTTATAGGCCAGTGTCACGCGGCCAACGAATTCCTCCTCGCCCGGACGCCGGGAAGCCGGCGCCTGCGGCAAGTTGTTCGGTCCCGCGAACGGGGAGGATGTGAGCTGGCCCGCCGTATTGCGGAGCCACCCGTCCATGTTGCGATAACGCACCGCGAGACGCGCGCCGAACGCATCGGACAGAGGGCCCGATACGCTGCCTTCCACGATCGCTTCGTCCGCGACGACTTCATATCCGGCACGCGCATAGCCCTCGAACTTGCTGGTCGGCGAAGCCGACGACAAGCTGACGACGCCGGCCGGGCTGTTCTTGCCGAAGAACAGGGCTTGCGGTCCCTTCATGACCTCGACCTGCGCCAGATCGAGCATGCCGAGCATCATGATGCGCGCGCGGCCTGTCTGAATGCCGTCGATATTCACCGACACGGCCTGATCGAAGCCGGGGTTGCCGAACGACGTTCCGATGCCGCGCAGCGAGAGGCTGCCGCCATTACCGTTCGGTGCTCGATCGATCGTCAGGGACGGAGCGACCTTGGTCAGTTCGCGCGTGTCGGTCGTCCCCTGTTTCATCAATTGCTCGCCGCTGATCGCACTGACCGCGACGGGCGCGGAGATCAGGCTTTCATTGCGCTGGCGTGCGGTGACGACGATTTCGCCAGTGTCATTCTGCGCTGACGGGGCGGCTGCTTTGGTCGTCTGGCCCGCAGCGGAGGACGACGCCATGAAAGCCGACGCCAGGGCTGTCGTGCTGAGAATTACGGACGTCCATTTTGTGATATATATGCGTTCGGTGATCATATTCCCTCTCCCATATTTATAGTATTCGTTATTTATTTTATATTTTTTGAATGAATTACTGCCTCTCGTTGAGGTGTCTCGACAAGACTATATTCAGTTCCGGATTATTTACTTTAATTTCTATAGAATTCTGGTCGATATGAGAATCAGTTAACTTTGAATAATCGAATTCTGGTAAATACCGTACGGCAGTTGAGCGTTTCCCAATCGTGATGGGTCAGCAGCTTAGTGCCTTGGTATGAGGCATGGAGATAATGCGCTTTGAGGTGATTCTACTTTGGAAAACTCGAATTCCGGATAACCGTTACGACGTACGGTGTCGCAGCTTTGACGATAATCCTTTGCGCTTCCGGTATTAAGAAGAACGCGAAACTCTTCCGTCCCTTCGCTGTTGCTGTTGAACCCTGTGATCCAGGATTTGACCCTGCCGATCAGCAATCCCGATTGCCGATCCCGTACAAGATCGGTCCAGGCTTGCTCGGCCGCGGCGGCAACGTCGACATAAGCGAAGCCATGGTCTCGCATGTAACCGAGGAGATCCATCACCCAGTCGACGCTATATTCCATGGCGGGAGTGAAATTGCCCAGCGAGGCAAGTGGGCCGCCTGGCATGAAGAAATTCGGAAACCCCGCCGCGTGGACGCCAAGGAACGTCGACGGACCGCTTTCCCATCGATCCTTGAGTTTGACGCCCCCTACGCCCCGGATGTCGATCCGGTTGAAACTTCCGGTTACTGCGTCGAAGCCGGTGGCATAGATAATCATATCGACCTCAAACTCGTCCCCGGTGGTGACGATAGAGGTGGGCGTGATCCGGTCGATGGGCGTTTCCGTCAGATCGACCAACTGGACATTGGCCTGATTATAGACTTCGTAATAGCGGGTCTCCAACGGGACGCGTCGCGTGCCGAAGCCGAATGTCTTGGGGACAAGGCGCTCGGCGACATCGGGATCGCGAACCCGCTCGCGGATCTTGCGGCGGATGAAGTCCGAAACGACGGTATTGGCCGCTTCGTCGGTTCCGATATCGTGGAAATTGGCCTTCCAGATCCCGATGCCGGGGTCATTATACAACTTCTCGAGAAAGACTTCGCGCTCCTCGTCAGCCAGATCGAAGATGCTGCGCGGGTCCGTGTCATACATGAACCAGCCGTTGCTGGACCGGCACGCAGCCGCGATTTCGGGATAACGCGCTTTAAGGGTAGGCTGTTCGTCGGCTGCGATCGGGGCGTTGTTCAAGGGCGCGCAATAGTTGGGCGTACGCTGAAAGACGATCAGCCGTTCCGCCGTCTTGGCGACCTCTTGAATGACCTGAACGCCCGTTGCACCGGTTCCGATCACCGCCACGCTTTTGCCTGCGAAGGATATTTCGCGATCTGGCCAGCGCGAGGTATGGCAGGTCTCGCCCGCAAAGCTGTCGCGGCCCGGAAAGGGTGGCAGCGACGGTAGGGTCAGGGGACCGACGGCGGCGATGACATACCGGCAAGTATATCGTTTGCCCTTGTCAGTCGTCACCGCCCAACCCTGTTCGTCCTCCAAATAGTGCGCAGCCGTCACCAGGTTGCCGAATCGAATATGGCGCCGAAGGTCGAACCGGTCCGCGACATAATTGAAATAGCGCAGAAGTTCAGGTTGCCCGGCAAAATGTTCCGACCAGTTCCATTCTTCCTGCAACGCGTTCGAGAATGTGTAGCCATAGGAATAGGCTTCGGAATCGAGCCGAGCACCAGGATAGCGGTTCCAATGCCAGACGCCGCCCACTCCTTCTGCCGCTTCCAGCGCCAGCACCCGGTAGCCCGCCTCCTTCAGCCGGTATAATTGGTAGAGACCCCCCATTCCAGCGCCGATGAGAACAACGTCATAATCAAAGCTATCTGCGCAGCCCCTCGTGCAAGCATCCTTCTCGTGGGTCATCCTCATCTCCCGCGCGAGGCCCTCGTCCTGCGGTCAATATATTACCCACGGGTAATTATGAGTCAATGACGAAAAGACCGCGAGCGGGGGGACGCAGTCAGGTGATCGGCATGCCAACGCCGCGCCAAGGACTTTGGCTTTCCGCTTCAGGAACCGCCGCCAGAACCCGTTCGCACTGGTTCCTCAGGACGCATGATCTGCTGAAAAAGAACGGCGCCGCTCCGGCCGGGACGGCGCCGTTCTTTTTATGATGCCTCGCCTGAAATCAGCGCGCGCGCATCCGCCGATCCGTCGAGCAGGCGGTTGACACGCTGGGCGACCTTCCATCCTTCATGGGTCCGCACCAACTGCCAGAGATTGGCCGAGGCGCGATGGGCTTCCCAGCTATCGCCGGCCTTCCGGAACACCACCGAATAGCTGCGCGCTGTTGCGCGGTCGCCGTCCAGATCGATGACCGGCGGACTCAGCACATGAGCGGCACCGCCATGGATCAGACCCTGATGGCTTTCCCCCTCCAGCAGCGCCTGGATCGCCGCGCGGCCCTGATAGCTGCCGAAGCCGCCGACTTCGTAGATCCCGTCCTCCGTCCAAAGCGACGCCGCGCCTGCGCAATCCCCGCCATCGGCCAGCGGACCGTAGCGGGCGATGAGGTCGCGAATAGCCTCCCGGTCCTCCAGCGCCGCCATGCGCGTCGCGAGGAGATCGGTCAAAGCTTCACGACCTTGCACTGGGGCACCGGATGGTCCGTTGCCTCGATCCAGCGCCACAGGCCCGTGCCGCTGCGATGGCCCGACAGGTCGATCCAGTTGCCATAGCCCGGATCGCGGTCTGCGCAGACGACCACGACGCTGCCGTCCTCCTCATATCTGGCCTGCGCGCCGTTGACCCAGACCTTGCGGTTCACATGGTCCATCGATTCCATCCACCAATTGTCGATCTGGAAATTCCAGAAACGGCATTCGGGCGGCTTTGCGGTGATGACCAGCGCTTCGTCGGGCGCGAGGTCATAATAGATATGACCGTACCAGATCTTCGGATCGCCGCCCGCGCGTTGATAGAAGGACTGTTCCTTCCCCGCATAGATGCGGTTGGGTTCTTCCATGAACCACTGGCTCCAGTCGGCGAAGGTGTTGGCCGTGCCGCGTACCCATGCCGCCGCGCCGTTGAGCTGCGCATCGATGGTTTCGGGGGTCAGGATGGCCGGCACCGCCGGTCCCTGGCTGATCCGTTCGATCATCACGTCGGCGGCCACTTCCGTCCGCTTGTCGTTAAAGGTCTGGCGGATGATGAGCAGCGTGGTGTCGTCCGCCATGGGCAGCCAGTTGCCCGGCTTTTCCGTCTTGCTGACGATGATCTCGAAACGGCCGTCGGGGCCGATCTCCATATCGGCCAGCTCGATCTCGCCGGTCGAGGCCATGGTGCCGTCGATCGCGTAGCGGTTCGCCTTCGACCCGATCGAGAAATAGGGGACGCTGTTGCGCGTGCCGGTGATGCGATAGTCGCGATCGCCGCGCACCACGATCTGCTGGTAGAGATTGTCGGGATTGTCGGCGCCGATCTTGATGGCGTCGTCGGACAGCAGGAAGATGCGCGGAAAATCCGGATCGCTGGAATCGACCAGCATGTTGAGCGCCGTGCGCGTCAGGCGCGAAAGGTAACGCAGCCCTTCGGCCTGGTCGATGGCTGTGCCGGGCGCATCGGGCCGGTCGAGAATCTCGCCCGCCTGCGCCAGCCTTTCGCAGAAATCCCGCCAAGTCGCGGAAAGCCGCACTTCCTTTGCATCTGCCATGGCCATCTCCTTATTTGCGTATGTTATTGACCATTTTAACGGATATTTACACGGCGCAGTCGAAATAATTTTTATGGAATGCGTAACATCAGGGGGCTGGAACAATCATGCAGGAGAGGGGGCATAATAGGCGTCCGAATGCCGGACATCATCACGCTGCCTCTCCGCCCGCGGCCACCCTGCCGACGGCGACGCGGCAGTCGCGCAGCTCGTAGCCGGTAACGAGCGGGTTCCAGCCAAGCCTCGGCGCCTGCTCCAGACGGAGACCCGGCACGCGCAGCAGCCTATTGAGGAAGATTTCCGCCTCCGCCAGGGCAACGCCCGCGCCCGGACAGCGATGTTCGCCGTCGCCAAACGCCATTCCCGCGCCGCCCACGCGCTCGGCGCGTTGGCGGTCGGGATCGAGCTTGAACGGGCAGGCGCCCACGGCCGCCACGTCGGCATTGGCGGAGCGGATGTCCAGTTCCACCGGTGGGCCGCCATCGGCAGGGCAGCGGTAGAGATAGCCGACCACCGGCTCCAGGCGCAGTATCTCCTCCAGCACTGCGATGCGTCCTGTCCGGTCGGCGGCCAGGAAGCGGGCGCGCAGTTCGGCATCGTCCAGCAGGTGCCACGCGGCCATGGTGATGAACTCGCGCGTCGTGACCATGCCCGCCGCGCCGTAAGTGAAGCATTCGACGAGGATGTCGCGCGGGGTATAGCCCTCGGCGATGAGGTGTGAAATCACGTCCTCGCGCGGGGCCTTGCGCCGCGCCGCGATGGCCGGGCGCACGTCGGCGAAGTGGAAGTGCAGCATGCGCCACTGCCCCTTCAGGAAGGCGGACATCGGGGCGAATCGCCCTTCACGCGTGGTCGTGCCGACCGAGAAGAACGCGTCGAGCCGCCGCGCCATCGCGCCGCGGTCGCTTTGCGTCAGCCCCACGATCTCGCCCGCGACGGCAACCGCAAGATCGAGCGCCATGGTATCGAGCTTTGCTTGCCCATCCCGCTGCAGACGCTCGATCAGCCGGTTGGCATGCTCCTCGATCAGCGGGCGATGCTTTTCCTCCACCACGCGCGGCGCGAAGAAACGTGCGGTCGCGGCCCGTTGGCGGCGATGTGCCTCGCCCGAGAGAAACAATATCGGCGGACGCGTAAGGCCGCCCGAGCGCTGGACCAGTTCGGCTTTGAATCCCGCTTGCCGCATCCCCGGCACGCGCAGGACTTCGCGCACTGCGGCGAAGCCGGTGACGCGACCTTCGGGCGATATGGGCAGCGCGCCCGCCCCGGCGACCGAGCGGCGGCGATCGGCATCTGCCTGCAGATTATCATGGACCGGACAGGAAACTGCTGGCATCGTTCACCTCCAGATATGACAAGTGACTGGTCATAAATAGGACAATATATGCAGGTTGCAACCCGCCCCAAGCGAGAGGATGCCCGCGTCATGCGATCGCGCGCGGCGATGCAACAGGCTCTGCTGGCACTGCTGGCCGAAGCCCCGCTCGCAGGGATTACCGGCGCGATGGTGAGCGAGGCGGCAGGCGTGGGCTACTCCACTTTTTTCCGCCACTATGCCGACGTGCGAGCGCTGCTTGTGGATGCCGTGGGCGGACTTGCCGAGAAGCTGGCGCAGGCGATGCTGCCCGCACTGCTTCACGGCGATCGGCGCTCCGCCGCTCTCACGCTGATCGAGGAGATCGACCGGCGCCGAAGCGAAATTGCCGCGCTTCTGTCAGGCGCAGGAGAGGCGATGCGCGTGGAATTGGCGCGTGAAATTGCGGGACGGCTCGCCACGCTGCCACGCCTGTCTCCCGACTGGCTCCCCCAGCGCCTCGCCTTGCGCGTTGCCATCGCCGCGATGGTGGAACTGTGCGAATGGTGGCTGCTGGAAGAGCCGGAAACGCCCTTGCCGGTCGTCGCTGAAATCCTTGAAGGCCTAGTGATCGCGCCTGTTCTGGCATAGCGGCACTGCGACAAGGTGCACTGTGGAAGATGCCTATCGTCAGAAGGGCGATTTCATCCCGGATAGGGATTGGATTGGAGCAAGCCGGCAAGATGGGCGGCGTTGCCCGCGACCATCCGGGCGGTCTTCGTCACCATCTCGGGCGTTTCGTCCAGATCCTTGAAATCCGTTGATCCCATGGCCTCGCCTACCCAATAGCAGGCCGCGACAGCCGGGATTGTCCAGCCGACATCGTTCAGGGCCTGAAACAGCTGGGCCGAGGAAAAGTGCGCCCCATCCTCATTGCCGACGATCGCGGCGACCGCAACCTTGCCATAGCTCGGCATCCGGCCCTGATCGTCCGTTTCCGAAAGGAAGGCATCCATCCTTTCCAACAGGCGCTTCGCCACGCTGCCAATCTGTCCCATCCAGATGGGACCTCCGAAGATCAATATGTCGTGGGCGAGGATTTTCTCGCGCAGCGCGGGCCACTCGTCGCCCTCGCCCTCGTCGGATGTGACGCCAAGCTTGATGTCGAGCGCCGCGACGCGAACGGTTTCGCTCAGCGTCACCTGCTTCTCGTCAAAGGCCTTTTCAAGAACGGCGATCATCGCATCGGTCGAACTCTCCTCGCTGGCATCGACCTTGAGGGTGCAGTTGAGGGCCAGGGCTTTGAGGGGCATCGATCATCTCCTTCGGCATTTCGGCGAACGCGGGAATGGGTTCACTCATTTGATCCAGGGAGAACTCTTCGCCGCCCAATGGGTTCTTGGGGATGAAGGAGATTGTGCGATGACCAAGACCGTCAAGATGATCCATGAGGACGCGCTGCCCGGCCATGAGAGCAGGCTGAGCCCCAAGCCGGAATGGCAGCCGCGCTACAAGGGAGCGGATCGGCTCGCGGGGAAGGTCGCCATCATCACGGGCGCCGACAGCGGCATCGGGCGCGCGGTCGCGGCGCTCTATGCCCGCGAGGGCGCCGATGTCGCGATCGTCTATCTGCTGGAGGATGACGATGCGGCCGAGACCAAGCGGATCGTCGAGGCGGAAGGCCGCAAGGCCATCGCCATCCGCGGCGACGTGGGCGAGCGCGCCTTCGCAGATGAGGTCGTCGCGCAGACGCTCAAGGCGTTCGGCAAGATCGACATAATCGTCAATAATGCGGGCGAGCAGCATCCTGACAAGGATATCGTCGATATTAGCGAGGACCAGCTGCGCCGGACGTTCCAGACCAATATCTTCGGCATGTTCTTCCTGGTGCAAGCCGCGCGTCCTCACCTCCAGGCCGGCGCAGCCATCGTCAACTGCACCAGCGTGACCATGTATCAGGGCAGCGCGGAATTGCTGGACTATAGCGCCACCAAGGGCGCGATCACGGCGTTCACCAGGTCGCTATCGGAAAATCTGGTGGGGGAGGGCATTCGCGTAAACGCCGTTGCACCTGGGCCGATCTGGACGCCGCTCGACCCATGCGGCGGCGCCAGCCCCGAAAAGCTGGAAGATTTCGGGGAGAACACGCCCATGGGACGCCCTGGCCAGCCGAACGAAGTCGCCCCTTCGTTCCTTTTCCTTGCCTGTGACGATGCAAGCTACATGTCGGGACAGGTGCTGCATCCTAATGGAGGAACGGTCGTTAACGGGTAAAAGCGTCCTCAGCCGATCAAAGCCGGACGTTTGACCGACCCTTGCACAGACATGCTATCTTGATGATTCTTGACGGATTCAGGGCGGTCCGATAGGACTGGATTCTACATCATCATCGACAGCTGCACCGAACCGCCCGTTGGCGCCAAGGGAGATTGAGATGTTTGACCAGGTGGGGCTTGTCCGTAGAGCGCCCTATGCGCTGGCCTTGCTGCGCATTGTCTCCGGCTTGATATTTGTCGAACATGGAACCCAGAAATTCCTCGGCTTCCCGAGCGGTGAAAGAGCATGGTCGGGACTGGCGCTCCATGATCCAGTCGCCTTCGCCGGGATTTTCGAGCTTGTTGCCGGTTTGCTCATCGCCCTTGGCCTGTTCACCCGGCCCGCTGCGTTCGTCGCGTCCGGCGTCATGGCTGTCGCCTACTGGCTCGTGCATGCGCCGCAGAACTTCTTTCCTGTCAATAACGGCGGTGACGCGGCGATTCTCTATTGTTTCGTCTTTCTCTATCTGGTGTTCGCCGGCCCGGGCGCCTGGAGCATGGATGGCGTGAAGATAAGGTCGAAAGCATCCTCTTGAGCGATGTGATCTGGCGCGCGCCAGGTTGAATCGGGCGGCGGTTGCGCGCTCTCAGTGTTTGTTGCCGCGTCGTTTTAAGCGGAAAACCCGAGTTCGGAGTCATGCGCCTCCGGCTCCCCCACTTTTCTGCACCATGCTCTAGCAAGGGCGCCGCTAGGCGCCGGTTGCATCAGCGCTTGTGAACTCGCGCCAGAGCAAGATGAGCGCCGCCATCGTAGCTGGACCAATGAAAAGTCCCAACAAGCCAAAACGTTCAACACCGCCCAATATGCCAATGAGAACCCAGAGAAACGGAACCTTGGTGGCGCCGCCGATCAACGCGGGCCGGACGAAGTGATCCGCAATGGCGATGACGAGCAGGCCGGTGGCGACAATCACGGCCGCCGCGAGCAAGGCTCCGTTGGCCACCAGCAAAAGGGCCGCGATGCCAATGGCGATGATCGCTCCGAAAGGGATCATTGCCGCGATGGCGGTAAGAACGCCCAGCAGCACGGCGTGTGGCACCCCAGCGATCGCATATGCGACCGCCATGACCGCACCTTCGCCCAGGCCCACGAGAACCAGACCGTCAATCGTCCCCCGGACAGAGCGCACGATCTGCTCGGCCAATCGTTCCCCACGGGGGCCCAGGCTGCGGTCGATTGCTGTCCCGATCTGACCCGCGACGGAGCGATGCTCGCGTAACAGGAAGAACAGGGCGATCATCGTAAAGGCAAAGATCACGGTCCGATGCATGATGCTCGCACCCAGCATTTTCGAATGGGCGATCACTGTCGCCGCGTCGAGCCGCCGAAATTCCTGCTGGGCCAGTTCCGGCGTCGCAAGATGCGTCCGCCACCAATCCGATACGAACTCTCTGCCGACCGGCAAATGCAACACCCAGGAAGGCGCTGCGACGCCCGTCCGCTGGGCAGCGCCGAACCATTGCGCAACGTCGCGCGCCTCATTGGCAGCTTCCGCGACAACCAGCGAGAGCGGCACCAGAATGATGAGCGCGACGCCCGCCGTGAACAGCAGCGGCAAAACAATCCGAGCCTGGTTTTCCTCCGACCGTTTTTCGAAGCGCTCATAGAGCGGCAGAACAGCGATCGCGACGACGCCGGCCCAGATGAGCGCCGGCAGCACGCTGGCGCTGAGCCACAAGCCCAGAAGGAGCAACGCGCCGGCCGTAAGCAGCAACGACATTTTACGGATACGCATCACCTCGTTCATTCGCTCTCCTGCGATCGCAAGCCCGCCGATCGAGGCCACCGCCTCGATTCCATGGATGAAGATATCGAACAATGAGAAAACTGGCACCTGTCCGATCGACGATTGCGTAAACCATGGAGGGCAGGGCGGCGGGAGGCAGGATGCGATCCATGGACTCATCTCCCAGTCGGGTTGCGTGGAGGGACATGATGCAACCTTTTCTCCCAACCCCTCGACCAGACCTCATAAAGTTTTGCATGAGGGAGCGAGTGCATGAGGGATGTGACGTACAGGCGCGTATTCCCGAGTGACGAAGTGGAGTTTGTGCGATGAGCGACCTCGATCGACTGCTGGACCAGCTGCGCGGCCTGCCGACCGATCCGCGCCTGATGGACATGGAAGCGGCGGTGATGGCGGGTGTCGCGAAGCGCGGGGAACGCGCCGTCGCCTGGCGCAGCCTGGCGCTGGCGGGGATTGTGGCGATCGGCACGGGCTGGATCGGCGGCATAGGGCCGGGCAGCCGTCCGGTGCAGGCGGTGTCGCGGCCTGCGGTGATCGGCATGTCCGACTATGCGCCCTCGCGCCTGCTGGAGCAGTAAGCCATGAAAGGCAGAGGCCGTTATGGACTGGTTGCGCTGGTCGCCTTTGCGGCGGCGCTGGCGGCGGTGCTGGTGGCGCGGACATGGATCGCGCCCGAGCCGCGGGTCGAAAGCGAAGTCCATTCCCTGATCCACAAGAGGCTGAAGCTGGATGCCGCGCAGGAGCAGGCCATTCGTGTGCTGGAGGCGGATTTCGCCCGGCGCCGTGCCGCGCTGGAAGCGGAAATGCGCGCAGACAATGCTCGCCTGGCGCAGGCCATTGCCGCCGAACATGGCTATGGTCCCAAGGTCGGGGAGGCAGTCGATCGTTCCCACTCTGTCATGGGGATGCTGCAGAAGGAGACGCTGAAACATATTTTCGCGATGCGCGCCGTGCTGCGGCCCGATCAGGCGGCGCAGTTCGACGTCGTCGTGGTCAAGGTTCTGACACAGCCCGCCTCGTGAGTCCCGCGCTCACCGAGCGGAGCGATTCCGAACTGGCCGCGCTGGCGCTCGCCGGCCAGCAGGGTGCCTATGGCGAACTGATGCGGCGGCATCGCGACGCGGTGTTTCGGCTGGCGCGCAGCCATGCGGGCGACGCGACCGAGGCGCTGGACATCACGCAGGAGACGTTCGTCGCCGCCTTTTCGGCGCTGGCCCGTTATGACGGGGCGCGGCCATTCCGGCTGTGGATTTCCCGGATCGCGATCAACAAATGTCATGACTGGGCGCGGCGGCGCGCGGTGCGGCGCTTCTTCACCTTTGCGCGGCCGATGGAAGCAGCGGGGTCCGTAGCCGACTTTGCGCCGACGCCGGAGGAGGCGGCCCAGTCCCGGGCGGAACTCCAGCGGATCCATGCCGCCATCGTGGCCTTGCCCGGCAATCTGAAGGATGTGCTGGTGCTGCGCGCGATCGAAGGGGCGAGTCAGGTTGAAGCCGCGCAGATATTGGGCATCAGCGAAAAGGCGGTCGAAACCCGCCTTTATCGTGCCCGCAATAAATTGGCTGAACAGTTGAGGGATGACGGATCGGGCCGCGTATAGAAGGGAACTGCCCTTCCAGCAAAGACGTGTATCCTCATGATTTTCCCCCTTCCCGAAGTTGATCGCCGCGGCCTGATCCGGGGGCTGAGCGGCCTTGGCGGCGCGCTTGCTTTCGGTCGCGCCTTTCCGACATGGGCGCAGAGCGGCACGGCGGGCCTCTCCCCCGTGCTGAGCGGCGAGCATATCGCGCTCACGGTGGGGGAGAGCCATTTTGCGACCGGCGGGCGGTCCGCCCATGCGGTGACGGTCAACGGCACTTTGCCCGCGCCGCTCATCCGGTTGAAGGAGGGGCAGCATGTGCGGCTGTCCGTCACCAACCGGCTCCGGGAAGATACCTCCATCCACTGGCACGGGCTGATCGTCCCCTTCCAGATGGACGGCGTGCCGGGGATCAGCTTCCCCGGCATCCGGCCGGGAGAAACCTTCACCTATGAATTTCCGATCCGCCAGTCGGGGACCTATTGGTATCACAGCCATTCGGGTATGCAGGAGGCTGTCGGTCATTACGGGCCCATCGTCATCGACCCCGCGGGCGCCGATCCGGTGCGAAGCGAACGAGAGCATGTGGTCGTGCTGTCGGATTGGAGTCCGATCCATCCGCATCTGCTGCTCAAGCGCCTGAAGCAGATGGGCGGCTATTTCAACATGCAGCAACAGACGCTGGCCGGACAGTTGGCGGGCAAGGACCAGAGTGGGAAAGAGCGCCTGAAATGGGGCGCGATGCGGATGGATCCGACCGATATTTCGGATGTCACGGGGGCAACTTACAGCTTCCTTGCCAACGGTCATGGCACGGCGGAAAACTGGACGGGCCTGTTCACGCCCGGCGAGCGGGTGCGGCTGCGCATCGTCAACGCGTCGGCCATGACCAATTTCAATGTGCGCCTGCCGGGCCTGCCCATGACGGTGGTGCAATGCGATGGTCAGCATGTGCAGCCGGTGGAAACGGACGAGTTCCAGATCGGCATCGCGGAAACCTACGACATCGTGGTCCAGCCGACTGAGGCCAGGCCCTACGGGCTGATCGCCGAAGCGATCGATCGCTCCGGCCTTGTCCGCGCGACGTTGGCGCCGCGCATGGGCATGGTGGCGCAGGTGCCGGCGCTGCGGGAGCGGCCCTTGCTGGGCATGAAGGACATGGGCATGGACATGTCCGGAATGGACATGGGGCAGGGTGGCATCACTGACCCCAGCCCGCCCGCCCATGGGAGCATGGCGGGGCATTCGATGAAGATGCGCGATCCTTCGGTCGCGCCGCAGGTGAGGATGGGACCGGGCGTGGCGACCCTTTCGCCCATGCCGGTGGATCGTACCGCCGACCGGCCGACGGGGCTGGAGACCGTCGATCACAGGGTGTTGACCTATGCCGATCTCAGGTCGCTGGAGCCCAATGGCGATACCCGCGCGCCCACGCGCACGCTGGACATTCATCTGACCGCGAACATGGAGCGCTATATGTGGTCCTTCGATGGGGTGAAGCTGTCCGATGGCGCCGAGCCAATCCCCTTCCGCCATATGGAACGGGTGCGGATGAACCTCATCAACGACACGATGATGCCCCATCCCATTCACCTGCACGGTCATTTCTTCGAACTGGTGACAGGCGCGGGCGCGCATAATCCGCGCAAACATACGGTGAATGTGTTGCCGGGCGGAAAGGTCAGTTTCGATCTGACCGCCGATGCGCCGGGCGACTGGGCCTTTCATTGTCACATGCTGATGCACATGCATGCGGGTATGATGCGTGTCGTGACGGCGCGGCATGAAGGGGAGCCGGCGTGAAGATGATCGCTTCCGCCGCCGCGCTGGTGCTGGCCTCTGCTGCGCTTCCTGCCCGGGCCCAGGAAATGGATCACAGCCAGATGGACCACAGCCAGATGGGTCATGGCCAGATGGACCATGGTGCCATGAAGGGCATGGATCACTCCGCCCATCAGCCGCCTGCCGAGGAGAGCGTCGACAATCCCCCCGCTGAAAATCCCCATGCCGGTCATGGCCAGCCCGCCGCCGATGACGGCATCCCCAGGGGCATCGCGCCCCCGGCGCCGACCGACCATGCCGCCGAAGCCTTTTACGACCCCGCCGTAATGGCCCGCGCCCGCGCTGCCATGGTCGAGGAGAATGGCGGCATGACCTTCTCGCAACTCATGCTCGACCGGCTGGAATATCGGATGGGCAAGGGCGCGGACGGCTATCATTGGGAATGGGAAGGCTGGATCGGCGGCGATATCAATCGCTTCGCCTTCAAGACCGAGGGCGAGGGCGAAATCGGCGGTCCGCTCGCACGTGCCGAAGTGCAGGCCCTCTACAGTCGCGCCATCGACCCCTGGTTCAATCTGGAAGCCGGCGTGCGCCACGACATCCGCCCCGATCCGCAGCGGACTTATGCGGTGGTGGGGATCGAGGGGTTGGCGCCCTATTGGTTCGAGGTCGGCGCGCAGGCGTTTCTGTCCAGCAAGGGCGATGCGCATCTGCGGCTGGAGGGCAGCTATGACCAGCGCATCACCCAGCGCCTGATCCTTCAACCGGCGGCGGAGGTGAATATCGCTGCGCAGGACGTGCCCGAAATAGGAAGTGGGTCGGGCTTGTCGGATGTCGAACTGGGTCTGCGGCTGCGTTATGAACTGGTTCGCGAATTTGCGCCCTATGTCGGCGTGAATTGGGAACGCAAGCTGGGCGATACGGCCCGCTTTGCCCGCGCGAAGGGCGAAGCTGCGTCGGCCACGAGCTTCGTCATGGGCGTGCGCTTCTGGTTCTAGAGCAAGCTGCGCTCAATCAGACGCGGGCCGCTGGCTCACCTCCTTTGTTGTCGCATCGTTTTTTACGAAAAACCCGTGCTCGGAGTCCTGGGCCTCCGGCTCACCCACTTTTTCGCACGATGCTCTACGGCATCGAAAATCACCTGGGCCAGCTCAGCTTGAAATGGCGGAACGGGTGAACGGCGGGCTTGTTCATGCCCGCCGTTGCCGCCGCGTCGTTTAGAAACGATAGCTCAGGTCGACGCCATAGCTTCTCGGTTCGCCGAAGCTGGCGAGCTGCACATTCCCGATCGCAAAGATGTTCGGCTCATAGGCCTTGTTGGTGAGATTACGTCCCCAGACCATGGCGCTGAGGCCTGTCAGCCCTCCCACGTCCCTGAGGCCGATACGGCCGCCAAGCAACCCATAGGATTGACCGATGACGTTGGGATTGGACGCGAGGCCGAAATAACGCGCTCTCCAGGAATAATTCACATCTGCCTGGAAAGTGCCGACCACGGTCGGCTCCGACTTGTAGCTCGCGCTGACTGCATAGCTCTGTTTGGGCGCATTGGGGAAACGATACAGGGACGTGACATCGGTTCCGGTCAGGCTTTTCACAAAGTCATATTTCGGCTTGATATAGCCGTAGGAGCCATTGACGGTCAGGCCCTTGGCGACGAGGACAGTCACTTCCGCCTCGACACCCTTGATCGACGCCTTGGCGGCGTTCACAACATCGATGATGATCGGGTTAAACGGACTGAAGACGTTGGTCTGGATGTCCTTGTATTTCTCCTCGAATATGTCGGCGTTCACGCGAATGCGGCGATCGAAGAATTCGGATTTGAAGCCGGCTTCATAGTTGATGAGCGTCTCCGGCGCAAAACCGGCGGCGAAGTTCGCCGAGGAGCTGGCCGTCGGATTGAACCCGCCGGTGCGATAGCCCCGCGAGACGGTGGCATAGACGTTAGCGTTGTCCGTGACGTCGAACTGCACCGTGCCCATCGGGCTGAAGTCGTGGAAGCTGCGCTGCCCGCTGCCGGTGGTGAGCGGCACGACCGGACCAACCGGCGGTCGGCGGTTGGCGGCCACCGAGGCGCGACGGTCGTCATGCGAATAGCGCGCGCCCACGGTGAGGTGGAGGCGATCACCGATAATATCCGGCGTCCACGTGGCCTGGCCGTAAACGGCATAGGCCTTGTTGCGCCAGTCCGAGGCGCGGGCCGTGAGACCGGCGGCCGTATTGTTCAGATCCAGCGCATCGCCGGATTCGGTAAAATAGAAGGCGCCGCCGACATATTTCAGGCGCTTGTCGAACAGATCGCCGATCAGTTGGACTTCTTCGCTGAACTGATGTTGATGGGTGATATTGCGGTTGTTGAACGGCAGGCCCGGCGCAACAATGCCCGGATTATAGACTTGGTTGGTGTCGTCCTTCAGCCGCCGGTAGCCGGTGATCGACTTGATCGTGAGATTATCCGCCACATCGTAGCTCAAGGTCAGATTGTGACCGCTCACGCGGCTGTCGCCGGGACGCAGCGGAACATTGCCGGTGCTGCCCGTCCGCGGCGTGGAGATTTTTGCCGGGTAAGCCGGCACCACGCCCAGATAGGGACCGGTATCCCTGATCCACGACGAATCATAAGTATAGCGCGCGCTGAACGCGCTGCTTGGCTGCCACAGCAGGGCGCCGCGCACGCCGTTGCGGTTGCGCTCGCCATAGTCGCGTCCCGCGCCGAGATTTTTGACGAAGCCGTCCTTGGTGGTGTGCAGGAAGGTGAACTCTGCGGCCACCGTGTCGCCCAGCGGCACATTCAGCCGGGTGCGCGTCATGAACTCATTGCGATTGCCGAAGGTGAAGCTCTGCTCGCCGTGCCAGGCGCCCAGTTCCGGCGACTTGGTGATGAAGCTGACCGCGCCGCCCGTGGCATTGCGCCCGTACAAGGTGCCCTGCGGACCGCGCAGAACCTCGATACGTTCGATGTCGGCGAGTTCGTTGGAGATGCCCTGCGCGCGCGCCACATAGACACCGTCCACATAGACGGCGACCGCGCTGTCGCGCGTCTGCGTATTCCCGTAAAGGCCCACGCCACGAATGAAGATGCTCTGCGACAGCGCCGAATTCGGGCTGGGCGTCGTGGTGAAGTTGGGCACCTGCGTGGTGAGGTCGACGATCGAGGCAATGCGTTTCGCGGCCAGTGCTTCGCTGTCGAAGGCCGCGATGGAAATCGGCGTCTTCTGAAGGGATTCCGCCCTCTTCTGGGCCGTCACGATGATATCCGCCAAGCCCTGGGCGGAAGCGGGCGCCGACGCATCATCCTGCGTCGGCTGCGCCTGAGCGAAAGCCGGCGATACAAAAAAGGACGACGCCAACAATGTTACGCAGAAATTCCGAATCATCATTTCATTGCACTCCCCTTCATAACCGCTCTTGGTCTTAGGATTACTCTTCCACTATTTTATTTATACTGATCGTGACTTCACCAAGATGCCAGCCGCCTATGCGCGCAGCAGCCCGGGGTCTCGCCGGGATAATTCCGCGCTGGCGCTGGCGTGCAAAGGTCTCGGCCTCCACGATGTCCCAGCGCTTGTCGAACTTGCCGCGGAATTTGGCGATCCATTCGGCAGGCGCGTGAAGCGGAGCATGGGTGACGCCAGCGCGAGCCCCAATGCCGCACCCGTCCCCAATGTGTTCCGGCCTTGCATGGATGTCCGTCTGCCTGCCAAAATTTATGCGCCTTTTGCCGGCCGGTTCGCGACCGGCCGATGAAATGATTGCGGAATGCCCTGTCCGTGCGGAACAAGGCGCTACATCAATGGCTTTTTGGAAGAATATATTTCCGACATCTTTTCCTGCTCGCGGCCCCCGTCAAGCTCAGTCACGGCAGGCCCGGCGAGGGCAAAGTGCGTGACCGAGAGGGTTCCGGGATACGAGACGACATCATCGGCCAAGCAGATTGGCCCATGTCGTCAGGCGGTGCAGGTAAATGAAGATGCCATACCTCTCCCCAATCTGTCGTTTTCAATTTTTTATTATAAGGGTAATATAGGTATCACAATATCGCCCGGAGAACAACAGGGATAGTGGGGGTCGGCGAACAAGAATCGGCAGGGGAAGGCGATGCGCGGCCAAAAACGTGTCGCCTTCAGCCTATCGGTCCGGTTTGACGGCGAATGTCGCACCGTCCCATCCGTACAGCCTGAGCAGTTTGGCCAATGAACGGGCAATTCGGGGGCGTCAGTCCTTCATGCCCGGAATTCTCAGGACGCTCGACCGACCGTCCACGCTGACCGGCGCGTCCCCCGCGATCGTCATCCGCCGAACGATGCGCTGCTGCTGGCCATAATCGTTCACGCCATAATGCATCGTCGCGCGATTGTCCCACATGGCAACATCCCCCACGCTCCAGTTCCAGCGGATGGTATTTTCGGGGCGGGTCGCATGCCGCATGAACAGATTGTAGAGCATTTGCGAGTCCGGCGCTTCGAAGTCGACGAAGTGCGAAAAGAAGGTGCCCAGCACCAGCGATCGTTCACCCGATTCGGGATGCACGCGCACAAGGGGGTGCTCCGCCTCCAGCACGCCGCTGGGCGGCACCGAATCGATGATCTGCTGCGAAGCGATGTCCCGGCGTTCCGATGCATAACTGTATGAATTGGTGTGAACCACCCGAAGGCCTTCGGCGAACCGCTGCAACTGTTCGGGCAGGCTGGCATAGGCCGCGGCCATGTTCGCCCACATGGTGTCGCCCCCGGCCGGCGGAATCAGTTCGCCGTACAGCACGGAAGCTGCCGGATAGGCGTCCAGATAGGTCATGTCCGTGTGCCAGGTGTTGGCGCGCGACCCGCTCTTGGAATCCATTTTGATCGCATAGCCAACAGGGCTTGTCTTGGCGAAGGGGTGATCCTGAAGCGCCCCGAAACGCTGGGTGAATGCCTGGTGCAGGGGCACGTCGGCCATTTGATTCTGTCCCCGAAAGAACACAACCTTATATTGGACGAGCGCCGCGCGGATCGTCGCAATCGTCTCGGCCGGCAGATCGCCGGACAGCGTCACGCCGGAGATCAGGGCGCCTGTCTGGCCGCCGATCGGTCGTATGTCCAAATCATCCGGCCGTCCCTGCGGTTCGGTTTTCGCGCTCGTTGCCATAGATTTATCCTCTCCTTGAATGAGGAAACGATACCGTATTGTTTCGATCTAGGCAAGGCAAAGGAGAAAGCGATATTCGCGAATTCAGCCGATTTTTCATGTGGACTTTCGGCTTCCATTCGGCAACGATATTGTATCGTATCTGCCGTAAGGTAAAAGCGCACGGAGCCACTGGCGCCAGGCAGTCGGAGGGGATTTGATGTTCAGTTCCAATCAGGTCGGCTCAATGGAGGCGGCCGAAAGCCCCGGCACGCCGGCAGCGTCCGCATCGGCCTATTATGCGCTGTTCCTGTTGGCGGCGGCAAATCTGCTCTGTGCGGGCGATCGCATGATCATGTCGGTGCTGATCGAGCCGATCAAGCTGGACCTGCACCTCACCGACACTCAGATGGGCATCGTCTCGGGCCTCGCCTTCGCCATATTCAACGCCGTTGCGCTTCTGCCGATCGGGATGCTGGCGGATCGATTCAGTCGCCGCAAGCTGATCGCCATCTGCCTGGCCTTGTGGAGCGGCATGACGGCGCTGGGCAGTCAGGCGCACAGCTTCATGCAACTTCTGCTGATCCGCATCGGCGTGGGCGTGGGGGAGGCTGGCAGCGGCCCGATCGGCATTTCGATCATCGCCGACAATTTCCCTCCTCAACGCCGCGCCCGGGCCATTTCGATCTTTTTCGTCTCCTCCCCGCTCGGCGTGCTGATCGCCTATTCCATGGGCGGCTGGCTTGCGGAGCATTATAGCTGGCGCATGGCGATGTTCGCGGCTGGCGTGCCGGGCCTGTTCCTCGCGCCACTGCTCTGGCTGACGATGGCGGATCCCCAGCGTGGATCGGCGGGCGCGAAGCCCGACAAGCCGATGCCGTTTCGCGAAGCGGTGACGATTGTGTGGCAGCGGCGATCCGTGGCCCACACGATGATCGGCATCGGGCTGCTGAATTTCGTCGTCGCGGGGGTATCGACCTGGGGTCCATCCTTTCTACTTCGATCGCATCACATCAATCTGGGCACCATCGGACCGCTGCTGGCGGCCACCTCCGTCGCCGGAATGCTGGGCGCCTTTCTGGGCGGACAGCTGACCGATCGTCTCGCGGCCAGCGACAAACGCTGGCTGTGCTGGATACCCGCGACCGCCGTCCTCCTCGCCATGATCCCGCTGACCGGATTCCTGCTCGCCCCCAGCCTGCTTGGCGCCATGAGTTTCAATGTGGTCTATGGCCTGCTTGTCGCCATCTATATGGGTCCCAGCTACAGCCTTATCCAGACCGTCGTCGCGCCCAGCATGCGGGCGACCGCCAACTCCATGACCTATCTTCTGAGCGGCGCGATCGGTTTCGGCCTTGGGCCGCTGGCCGTGGGCATGCTGAGCGACGCGTTGAGCCCTTTGGGCACGGCGTCACTGCGGTACGGCATTCTCGCGATCGCCATCGTGCTTGCGTGGAGCGCGTTTCATCTCCAGCGCGCCGCGCGCACGCTCCAGGCCGATCTTGCCGCGCAAGACTCCTTGAACTGAGGCCTTTGCAGGCGGTAGCCGGCGCATATACACTCCGCGGATGCGGACAGCGCCGTTATTCGATGGACATGGGGAGGACCTTGTCCGCGACCGGAGGGTTTATGGCTGTCGCTTCCGCGAGCGCGAGGAAATGAGGCGGTTTCATGACCCAGGATAAGGCTTTGATCATTGTCTGCCCACATTGCGATGCCGCCAATCGCGTCCCACCGGATAAGTTGCGGGCAGGCGGCACATGCGGGCGGTGCAAGCAGCCACTCTTCGCAGGCGAACCGGTGTCGCTGAACGCCGCCAATTTCGATGCGCATGCCAGTCGCAGCGATGTGCCGTTACTTGTGGATTTTTGGGCATCCTGGTGTGGACCGTGCCGCCAGATGGCACCTGCTTTTGCGGGGGCGGCGCACGAGCTTGAACCCTTCATGCGCTTGGGCAAGCTCGATACGGAAGCGGAGCAGGGCATTGCCGGGCGCTACGGCATACGCTCGATCCCCACCATGATCCTGTTCTCGAACGGGCGCGCAGTCGCCCGGCAATCGGGCGCAATGCCGCAACAGGCCATAGTCGCATGGGCAAGGGCGCAATTGTAGCGGAAGAGCGACAGGAGGCTTTCTAAAGCCCATATCGCGCCATCCGCAGCCCGCCCACGTCCATGCCAGCGACGGCTCGGCCGCTGGCGATCAATGCGCCGATGTTCGGGCCATGCGCGCCATGCGAACCAGCATCTCGTCCAGGGCGGACAGGAATCTGGATCTATCCGCCTTGCTGAAAGGGGCGGGGCCGCCGACATTTTCGCCACCGGCCCGCAGATCGGCCATGATGGCCCGGATCGCGACGGCGTTGCCGATCGATGCGCTGGTGAACGGCTTGCCGGTTGGGGCGAGCACGAAGCCGCCCATCTTGAGGCAACGGTCCGCCAGAAGAATATCGGCCGTTATCACGATGGTCGTGGCCGTGACCCGCTCGGCAATCCAGTCATCCGCAGCGTCGAACCCGTCGCCAACGACAATGCGGGTAATCCGAGGATGGTCGGGGACGCGCAGGCGGCTGTTGGTGACGACCACGACTGGCACGTCATGGCGAAAGGCGACCTTATAGGCTTCTTCCTTTACCGGACATGCGTCCGCATCCACCATGATTTGAATCATAGGGCAATATCCGGGCGGCATCGCATCCCATTCATTCCCCCCGTTCGGATCGGGCCAGCCGCCGTCCGGTGACCAGCGTCTGAATGACGAACAGCAGGATCAGGATGAAGGCGACTGTCCCCACGAACAGATCGAAGCCTGACAGGAGGCCAAAATATCCTGGACCGGACCCGAGGGCCATCATCATCAGCGTCAGCCCGATCAGCATCAGCCGCAATTCGGTGGGGCCGGCCGCGAGATAGGACAGCTTGAACTCTCCCAACACGCGAGCGGACAGATAGGCGTGGATCGACAACAACAGATAGCCAGCCAGCGCTGCCATCGCGACGTCCATGGTGACAAAGGGGCTAAGACCGATGCCGGCAAGGATCAGCAGCGTTGCAAGGCCATCGCAGCTATGGTCGATGAAATAGCCATAGGAAGGGCGTTCGATCCGGCGGAATCGCGCAATGCTACCATCCATCGAATCCCCAAACCACTGAACGACATAACCGGCGATGGCGAGCAACAGCCAGGATGAGCTCAGATTGCTTCCCACATAGCCCAGGAAGATCATGAACGCGCCGATCATACCCAGAGCAGTCAAACGATCAGGCGTGACCCACGCGGGCATGCGAGCGCAGAGCCAGTTCAGCAATCTCCGCTCTTTCGCGGCAAGCCAATTTTCCTGGATGCGGGAGAGGGAGGTCACATTTTGTAATGGAATTGTCATAGGCCCTTATGCGGCCATAAATTTCGGCGGGCAACGTGCGAATTGCATCAATCGATCGACCCAGGCCCATGCCAGCCTGACGGGCTTCCCATTCTGGTTCATGCATGGCTGCCCCTGTCACCGCGCGGACCGTGGCTGCGAAGATGATGTTCGAGCGCCGCCAATCAATTTCGCAGGCTATCGGGTACGATTCCGCCATTTTCAGCGAGCTTCGCCATTACCGCCTTGTGAAGGGCTATATTCTGTTCGGCGCTGCCGTCCGCGCCTGCATGCACACCCAGTTCGTCGGCCAATTCCTTGCGGGCGGCGAGGCTGGAATCCAGATCGAGAAGCTTCAGCAAATCCACGATGGAGGTTTGATAATTGCCGCCGCCGTCTTTGGCATCGGCCATGGCGGAAAGTACCGCTCCTACATCGATTTGCGGTTGCGCAGCGGTGGGCGCGGGTGCGGGCGAGGCCGTCGGAGCAGGTGCGGAGGCGGGAGGGGCAACGGGCGTGGCGGTCGGGGATGTTCCACTGGCCTGGCTTTCGACGCCGCCGCCTCTGTGGAAAACCTTGTCCATGATCTTTCCAAAAATGCCCATGAGTCCGGCTCCTCCACGTTTCGTTCCTGATCCAAACGAGGCATGAGCAAAAAAGCTCCGGGGGAACGAGCGACCATGCTGGGGGTTGAAGGACGATCGCCTTTGCGACCGGGAGAGGATCCATGAAAGTGAAAAGCAGCATATTGGCACTGGCATTGACGGGTCTGGTACTCGGCGGCTGCAACAAGAAAAGCGAGACGCCGGCCAACGATGTCGCCGTCGGTCCGGTCAACAGCGTGAACACCCTCGATCCTGCATCCGTCGCGGAAAGTCCGGGTCAGTCGTTCGCCAATGCGGCAGCGGCGAGCGACACGTTCGAGGTCGAAAGCTCGAAACTTGCCGTTATCAACAGCCAGTCGGTTTCGGTGAAGCGGTTCGCCGAAACGATGATCAAGGCCCATACGGACTCGACGGCCAAGCTGACCCAGGCGGCAAGCAGCGCAGCCTCCCCGATCGTTCCCCAGCCTATGTTGACGACCGAACAGCGGCAAACGCTCGATATGCTGAAAGGCAAGAAGGGCGCCGACTTCGATGCCGCTTATGTTCAGGCGCAGATCAAGGGGCATCGCGAGACTCTCGAAAAGCTCAAGGCCTATTCAGCGACCGGCGACGTTCCTACGCTCAAGGACTTCGCCACCAAGCTCGTTCCGATCGTTGTCGGACATCTCAACATGGCGGAAAGCCTCAAGTCCTGAGCACGCGCGCGCGCCCCTCGGAAAGTCGTCGCGTCGGTTGAAAAGTCAAAGGAGAGCGTCTTGCGATCCGCCCGCTGGCCCCGTCAATTGATCATCGTCCGGCATGGGCAAAGTGCCGGCAATGTCGCGCGGGACGCCGCCGACGAGGCACTGGCGGATCGCATCGCCCTGACCGAACGGGACGCGGATGTGCCGCTCAGCCATCTGGGGCGCGAGCAGGCAAGGGCGCTGGGACACTGGTTTGCCAGAGAGCAGCCGGATCAGCGCCCTGAAATTTTGCTTTCATCCCCCTATCGACGGGCCTGCCAATCCGCGCAGATCTTCCGGGACGCCGGCGGCTGCGAGGCCGATGAGAAAATCTGCTTCGACGAGCGGTTGAGGGAAAAGGAATTCGGCATACTCGACGGCCTGACCGTCAGCGGTATCCATAATCTGGAGCCGCAACAGGCCGAATTCCGCCGATTGCTGGGCAAATTCTATCACCGGCCACCGGGTGGCGAGAGTTGGTGCGATGTTATCCTGCGCCTCCGATCGGTGATGGACACCATCTCGCTGCATTATGCCGAGCGGCGCGTCATCATTTTCACCCATCAGGTGGTCGTGCTGTGCCTGCGCTATATCATCGAGGGGCTGAACGAGGCCGAAATCCTGGCGATAGATCGCGCCGGAGACGTCGCGAATTGCGCCATCACCGACTATCGCCTCGATCCAGGCAAGGGCCATGACGGGGGCCTGGTCCTCCAACGCTATAATGTCACCGCGCCGCTGGAACGGGAGGACAAGCCCGTCACCAAGGAGCCCGATGCCATCGCAGGGGCGCGCGGATGAGGTGCGAAAGAATCGACGCGGACTGGTTGCGCGCGCATCCGCTGCCGGCGGTCCAAAGCGGCGCGGACAAAAATGCGCGCGGCCGTGTGTTGGTTGCGGGCGGCGCCGAGTTCGTGCCGGGCGCTCTCCGGCTGACCGGCGAGGCCGCGCTGCGCGCCGGGGCTGGCAAATTGCAAATGGCAACGGTGCGTTCGGCTGCGATGTCCCTGGGCGTGCTGGTCCCCGAAGCGGCAATGATCGCGCTCCCTGCGCAGGAAGATGGCGAGATCGCGGCGGAGGCCGCGCAGATTCTTGCCCCACGCATATCGGCCTGCGACGCGTTGATCGTTGGGCCGGGGATGAGCGTCAGCAAGGAAACGGACGAACTGGTCGCGGGTCTTCTCTCGGCCGCCGACCCGCCTTCGGCCATCATCCTGGATGCGGCGGCGCTCACCTCCGTTCGGGATTTGGCCCCGCTGGTGCGCGCGCATGAACGGGATATGATCCTGACGCCCCATCATGGCGAGATGGCGATCCTCTCGGGGCGGAGCGAGCAGGCCGTCGCGGCTGACCCACAAGCGGCGGCCGCAGACATGGCGCGGCATTTTGGCGCGGTCGTGCTGCTGAAGGGCAAACGCAGCTTCATTGCCGGACCGGACGGGATGTTGCTGAGTCATGAAGTGGATTGCGTCGGGCTTGCGACCGGCGGATCGGGCGATGTCCTGGCAGGTCTGGTCGGCGGTCTCAGCGCGCGCGGGGCAGAACCGATCGAAGCGGCTGCCTGGGCCATCTGGATACATGGTCAGGCTGGCCAGCGGCTTGCAAAGCAAGTCGGCCCGGTCGGCTTTCTTGCGCGGGAATTGCTGCCGCTTATTCCTGCGCTTCTCCATGAAGCATCGCGGCAATAAAGGATGAACGCGTCGCTCCAGGGCCTTAGCGAAGGGCGAAACCTGCGGACCGGCAGCGTGCCGTGGGATGAAACCGACCGGTCTGCCCGGATCGCCGATCCATTTCCCCGGCGTTCGGTCGATATCGCCATATTGGGCTGCGGGATCATGGGCAGCATCATTGCCGAGCGGCTGAGCGCGCGGACGGGCAACATCGCCATGTTCGACCGTCGTCCGCCCGGATGCGGCAGCACGGCCGCGTCCACCGCGGAAATCATGTGGGCGATGGACGTGCCCATGCTCCATCTGGCACGGCGGTTGGGAGAAGCGGAGGCAGCGCGCCGCTGGCGGCGCGTCTTCCACGCCGTGTGCGCCTTGGCCGATCATATCGACGCCCTCGGCATCGATGGCGGCAAGGTGGAACGGCCCACCCTCTATCTGGCAGGCAATGTGCTCGATGAGCGCGGCCTGGCGGAGGAGGCCGACATGCATCGCCGCCATGGGCTGCCGTCCCGCTTTTTCAATGCTGCCGATGTTTCGGCGCGTTTCGGGATCAGAGGTCGCGCCGCCCTTGTTTCGGACCGCGGGTTCGAGGTCGATCCGGTTCATCTCTCGCACGCACTGCTCGATCGCGCTGCGAGCCGGGGCGCAACCATCAGCTTTCCGGTCGATATCGTGGCGCTCCATCCGGACGAGGACGGAGTCAGGCTGGAGGCGCAAGACGGACAAACCCTGGTCGCGCGCGAAGTGATCCTGGCTACGGGTTATGAGCGCCCGCTTCTGTTTCTCCCGCCAGCGTTCAGCCTGATGTCGACCTTCGCCATGGCGACGCCCCCCGGCACGGCGCCGATCTGGAAGGAGAATGCGATGATCTGGGAAGCGTCCGATCCCTATCTCTATGTAAGGACCAATGGCGAGGGCAGGATCATCGCGGGCGGAGAGGATGTCGCGGAGGTCCGTGAAGACGCCCGTGACGCGATGATCGCAGCCAAGGCGGGCACGATCGCCGCCAAGCTCGAAGCGATGCTGGGCGCTGGCCCCCTCTCCATCGATCGCAAATGGGCCGCGACCTTCGGTGTGTCCCCCGATGGATTGCCCGCTATCGGGCGTTCCTCGCTCATGCCTCATGTCTGGCTGGCGGCAGGCTATGGCGGCAACGGCATCGCTTTTGCGGCGCTGGCCGCCGAGTTGCTCGAAGGCGCGCTATTCGATGCGCCGGACCCGGATGCGATCTGTTTCGATCCCTACAGGTTCGATTGAGCGGCGTGTTTGCCGGCTGCTATTTGGACAGGAGGCCGCGTGTCAGATTGTCG